>CAMENZ010000019.1 GCA_945928865.1 uncultured Clostridia bacterium | reverse complement strand
GTGACTGCTGCTCAATATTAGAAAAGCTCGACTTCTCAAGGTCACCTACCATATGAGGCGGGACTCTAAAGATTCTAGCTATCTCATTGATTTGAAATTTTCTTGTTTCTAAAAACTGTGCTTCATTGGGAGAAATAGAAATCGGAGTATACTTCATTCCTTCTTCCAAGATTGCTACCTTGTGTGAATTACTTCCTGAAAACCCTTTAGACCAACTATCCCTCATTGCCTGTGGGTCTTTTACCGTTCCCGGATATTCTAATATTCCACTAGGTGTTGCTCCATTAGCGAAGAAACTTGCCCCGTATTCTTCTGTGGCAATCGCCATACCAATAGCATTTTTAGCCATTGCAATAGGTGAATAGCCAACAAGCCCATCAAAACCAAGTCCCGGAATATGAAGCACATCGGAAGGCTTAAGTTTTACTGTCCCTTGTTTAGTAGAGGATGCATCCTCATCACTGACATGATATTCATAATATATCTGTCCTCTTTCATCCCTATCTACTTTCATTCTGTCAGGCATAAGTGGATAAAGACCTAATACCTCACCTTTACCATTTCTGATAACCTGTGCATAGGCATTGCCCCATAAAAGTAGATGTGTCATCATGGTTTCCCTGAATACAAAACTTGTCATTTCAGGATTTGGTTCATCATGAAGAACTTTATATAGCGGATGGTCTATTGCTTTTTCAGTTCCTGTATCTGTCCGTAGATATACATGAAGTGGAAGGCTTGCGACTGCTTCAGATAAAATACGGACACAGCTATATACAGCTGTCATCTGCATAGCTGAGCGTTCATTTACTCTTCTTCCGGAAGATGAACCACCCATCAAAAAGCTGTATGCACTTCCGTTTGTTCTATTTGTAGGCTTATCTCTACTTTTGCGTGTGCCCTTTAAGGTAAATAAATCACTTAATATCCCCATATATTCCTCCTAATTTTTTACATAGAAAAAGCACCTACTGTAATTAGTAGATGCTTTTATATTTGGGGAACAAATTTATATATTACCATGCATAAAGTTCCCCAATAGTGATTTTTGTATTACATTGTTTTCCAACAATTATTTTTCATAAAATCAGAAATAATAGTTATATCTTCTCCTTCATAATACTTCACAAGCAGATTTTTAAATTCCGGAACTTCTTTTTCAGGAATAACCAAAAATCCACATCCATGAGATATTAAATAGTGGTTAGCAAAAATAACAGATGCTCTCTTATTCCCATCAAGGAATATTTGCGTTTTCATACAATATAAACATAACTTGATTGCAACATCAATCGCATCATCATTTTCCTCCGTAATCTCTCGTATTTTGTCTTTCACATCTATTTCATTTGGTAATGGTGGCACATAAGAGGAACCTCCAATCGTAACTGGTACTCCACGTATGCGACCTCCTTCAACAAAAAAACCTTCATTAACAAGCCTTGCAATATGGCTAAGCATGTAATAGTCTGATTTGCTCGCTACTACATCTTTATCCAAAATAAACTCCCATGCATGTTTTAGATTTAAGATTTTCTGTACATCAGTTGCTGTCATGCCGGTAACTTTTCCATTATCTATAATTTCTTCCGTTTGTGGAAAAGATGTAGCTACACCCTCTAAAACTGCCTGATCGTAGATATTCATTTTCATATTTGCTCTAGCAAATGCTATATTATTAAGAACATCTGCTGATAATTCGTTTTCCGAATATCCTGCACCTGCAAGTTCCTTTTCTATATGGCGTAATTCTTTTCTTATTGTTCTAATTTCTCTAGCATTACGAAGCAGTAAGTTATAAAGTTCTTCGGTATATACTCCTACATATGTTGATGTCAGTTTGCCAGCAACACGTTTTCTAACATATAAATATTTTCCATCGCCACGCTCTTTAATTTCAGGTGTCCCATCATATGGCATTAAATTCAATCTGGCGTGAAGATCAGCACGACTTCTGAGTAATTCTTGTATTCCGTTATAGTTTATAGCCATTGTTTTCACTCCTTTTGGGGAATATTTCTATTAAAATTATACCATTTTGTTCCCCAAAATTCAATGACTTGTAGGGAACATTTTATATGTTATTTTATTATATTTGTTCCCCAATTAATTGCTAAAATTATATATCTACATAAATAAAATCCCTCTGCTATCATACACACTCTCTGTATTTTGATTTCCACATCTGATTGCTCTATCAAGTGCCATAATTGTAGCGATAGCACCATCAATCTTTTCTGTGGATTTTTCTTTATCTGCTTTTATATTTCCAGCAGGGTCTGTTCTAATAAATATGTTATCCATATTCCACCTAAGTACAGGATGACCACCATGAGCAAGTTTCTCTTCCAGTGTCAGTTTCATCAGTTCTTTGGTTGGTGGACTCATATCCTTAAAGCCTTGTCCAAAGGGAACTACGGTAAAACCCATGTTCTCTAAATTTTGCACCATCTGAACAGCACCCCAACGGTCAAATGCAATTTCTCTGATGTTATATTTTTCTCCAAGCTCCTCTATGAATTTTTCAATATAGCCATAGTGAACAACATTACCTTCTGTTGTTTGAATATATCCTTGTCTTTCCCAAACATCATAAGGTACATGGTCACGCTTTACTCTTAAATCCAGCGTTTCCTCCGGTATCCAAAAGTATGGCAATATCACAAATTTATCATCCTCATCTTCCGGTGGAAAGACCAAAACGAAGGCTGTGATATCTGTTGTTGATGAAAGGTCAAGTCCTCCGTAACAAACTCTACCTTCAAGCTCCTCTTCATTTACAACAAAGGAGCAAGCATCCCATTTTTCCATAGGCATCCATCTGATAGCTTGTTTTACCCACTGGTTAAGTCTTAGCTGTCTGAAGGAGTTTTCTTCTCCCGGATTTTGCTTTGCTGATTCACAGGCTGCCTTTACTTTATCTATTCCAACCGTTACTCCAAGTGATGGATTTGCTTTCTTCCATACTTTTGGATCAGTCCAGTCATCTTCTTCATCAGCACCATAAATCACAGGATAAAAAGTAGGATCTATTTTTCTTCCCTCTAAAATATCCTTAGCTTTTTGATGTGTTTCATAGCAAATAGAATGCGTATCTGTACCTGCTGTTGTTATAAGAAAATATAAAGGCTGAGTTCTTGCATCCCCTGAACCTTTAGTCATAACATCAAAAAGTTTTCTATTTGGCTGGGTATGAAGTTCATCAAATACTACCCCATGAATATTAAAGCCATGCTTGGAATAGGCTTCTGCAGATAGCACTTGATAAAAACTATTCGTTGGCTGAAATATGATTCTCTTTTGCGATGCCAGTATCTTAACTCTTCTATTTAATGCCGGACACATACGAACCATATCGGCAGCTACATCAAATACAATCGTTGCCTGCTGTCTATCAGCAGCACATCCATATACTTCTGCTCTTTCTTCATTATCCCCACAGCAAAGAAGGAGAGCTACTGCTGCTGCAAGTTCACTCTTTCCCATTTTCTTTGGAATTTCAATGTATGCAGTATTAAACTGCCTATAGCCATTTGGCTTAATCACACCAAATAAATCTCTAATAATCTGCTCCTGCCAGGGAAGTAACTTAAACGGCTTACCTGCCCATGTGCCTTTAGTATGGGATAGACATTCAATGAAGTTTACTGCATAATCAGCATGTACTTTACTATATTTGGAGTCTTTTGCTTTAAATTTTGTAGTCTTATACTTTGCCAATGCCATCCCCTCCTTCCAATAAAAAAAGACGCTACCATGCGTCAATTAAACTACGAGAAACAGAGCCTAAGCTCTGAAACTCTAATATAACTTTTTTAGAATAAATCGTCTATTTTTCGGTACTCTTTTTGCTTTCTTTCTATCTCCTGTACAATGCATTTTGCTCTAAATCCATTCCTGCAAGATCTTAGTTTTTCATTCAGTTCCTGAAGTTCCTTTTTTCTTTTCTTTAAAACCTCTATTCCATTTCCTTCTTTGGCATCTTGGTAATCTTTTTCAAAACTTGTCATTTTACTTCCCCTCCAAGCTTAAGAATTCATCAAGGGTAATAAGTCCTGCATCGTAAAGTTCAAAGGCTTCATTTCCTGCGTATTTTTTTCTTAGTTCTTCTTCTCTTTTCTTTGCTCTTTTAAGGTATTCTGTCCATGTAATTTTGCCTTCATCGTAAAGTTTTCTTTCCGGTTCTCTTTTATAAAGTTCATCCTGCTTATTCTTTAGCTTTGCCATTGATTCCTTAAAAATTTCTTGTTTTGTCATGTTCGTTTCTCCTTTGCTTTTGGTAGTACTATATATCACTCTAAAAGCACATAATAGCAAGTCATTTTTAAAGAAAAGTGTAGTATTTTTTCAAGTGAATTATGATGTTTTCCATAAATGAAAATTACATAAATAATGTAAATTTCATAGTAAGGTTATTCTTCATCTCCATGCATAATGAAATGAACATAGGCTTTTTTATTTTCTTCCAAAAAATCAACCAGCTCATAGAAGTCCCTTTCATAGGCAATCCTCTGAACTGCTCTTACATCGAACATATTTGTTAGACCCGTTTTTCTAATTGCAAGTATCTGCTCTTTAATCGTCTGATTCATCTAAAATCCTCCTGCAAGAATCCACTCCATAAGCAAGGCTTAGGCTACTTCCATTATCCCAAAAAACCATAATAGAACCTATATCATCAACCCCTCTTACCGTTCCTTTTGTGCCAACAGCTGGTGCCTGAATATCGTCCATAAAAATAAGTTCTACCCTAGTTCCAACAGGATACTTTTTTCTCAAGTTTTCTACAATTTCTTTACTTGGAAATCTCATCTTTATGACCTACGTTTCTAAAGGCTGATGAACCAGTCAACTTTTCAAGAAGAATCTTGCGGTCTTTTTTGTACTCATCCCCGATAAACCCAAGCCTTAAAAGAAAGCATCTAAAAGCATACTTTTCATTGACAACCACTTTTGAAGTATCGTTGATTCTCTTAGCAGAAATACTCATTTTACAAAGTTTTTCAATAAACCTTGTATAAACCATTAGATATTCTTCATCGATATCTACAAACCAAGGAAAACTTATTTTTTCTTCATCATCCTGAACTTCAAGGTTTGTAACTCCAAGTGCTTTTTTGATTAAATCGCCCTTATTTTCGAGTATCTTCGCAAGGTTGTATAATTGTACCTTGTCCCTTGGAATCGCCACTGTAAGCCCTAGATTTGTGCCCTGTTCGCCTTTCTTGGATTCGCTTGGTTCTTCCTTGCATTCTCCTGTAAACCCTCTTTCAGCAAGCTTATTCAAAAGGTCACTGATGTCTTTAGGAAAAACATTATCGTAAAATTCTAAAGCTCCAATCTTATCGATGATAAGTCCTCCAAAGTCATAAGCCGTACTTGGCATGCCTAGATACTTTGGCTTTATTTCAAGAATTTCAGAAATAGCTGTAACCAGAGCTTTTCTTTCTGCTCCTTTTCTGTTAAATTCAACTTTCATGCTATCTACCTCCTTTGTTTTGGTAGTACATATATCACTCTAAAGGCTGTAAATAGCAAGTCATTTCTGTAAGTTTTCTGATGAAAAATAAACTATTCCTGCAAGCACAAAGCATACATTTGGAAGTGCCACACCATTTCCCCACATCTTATATTCAGCTGAATCTGTATGCGGACTTTTAAGCCATTTTCTAATCTGTTTTTCACTTCTTGGTTTACTTGCTTTTGTTACTATCTTTCGATAGGTTTCAAAGACATCCTTCCAAAATTCCATCTCTTCATCTGTCGGATTTTCAGTTTCCAAGTTATCACACCAACCGTCAGAAAACCCCTGCAGTCTTCCGCATTCCTTTGGAGTTAGCCTTCTTACAATATATCTTTTACCATCTATATCATTTATAACCGGAGGATCCTTATAGTCACTAGCAACTAAGGTGTTCGCCTTATCCTTTAGAGCGACTGTGTGGTGAGAATTCTTGCTTGTTGAATATACTACCGCAAGTCCACCTTGATTGGCATCAGGAGAATTTTGCCCTGTGTTTATTGTTCTTGCCACATCAGTTTCATAGACATTTGCCCTATGATTTTTCGTATTTTTCGATGTAATCCTTATATCAAAACATCTTGTTTCCTCAACTACAAACGGATGATTATTTCCTCCTGTTCCAAGACTTGCTCCTAGTGTATTACTGACATCAAGAGGACCACTAAACCTGCTGTCTTGTCCATGATTTTCAAATACTAGTGGCGGATGATTACCTACGCTTGCCGTAATCGTTCCGCACTTATTTTCATGAACATCTATTCTCTGACCGCCTTGGTCATTTAAGCAGATAGTCCTGCCTGTTGTTTTAATGCCAGTTCCAAAATATCCGGCAATTTCTTTCCACGACTTTTGGCTCTTGATAATATCCCCTGGCAAGCCTTCGGACTCAAATAGTATTTTTCCGGCACTTTTTCCATTAAAATCTGCGACAAGGTAGATGCGTCTTCTTCTCTGGGGGACTCCCCAGTACTGAGCATCAAATACCCTCCATGCGATACTGAAATCATCTGCCATGATAAGTCCGGACGTTTGCCATTTGCTAGGTCTAGCCTCATCAATTTTATGTCCTTTAATTTGGCAGATTTCTTTAAGAACTGAGAAGAAGTCCTCTCCTTTATTTGAGGAGAATGCCCCTGGGACATTTTCCCATACTGCATATCTTGGTTTTTTTCCATTTGTTTTCTCCCTCATTTCTTTAATAATTCTGATTGCTTCATAAAATAAATTAGAGCGTGAACCGTTAAGCCCCGCTCTTTTCCCCGCAATGGACATATCCTGACATGGACTTCCAAAAGTTATGATATCCACCGGCTCTATCTCATCCCCTTTAATTCTTGTTACATCACCTAGATGCTTTACTTCCGGCATTCTTTTTGTGGTCACTCTAATGGGAAACGGTTCAATTTCTGAACTCCAAATAGGCTTAATGCCTGTTAGCTTTGCGCCAAGTGGAAATCCTCCACTCCCATCAAAAAGACTGCCAAGAGTTAATTCCTTACTCATCAGCAGTCACCTCACTATATGAATATTCTTTTCCATTTCTTAATACGGATATGTCCTTATCAGAGCCGACCTGCTCTATATATCTTTTTACGATAACATCACAGAATTTCTCATCAAGTTCTATGGTGTAACAAGAACGGTCTGTTTGTTCACAGGCAATAAGTGTACTTCCACTTCCTCCAAATGGATCAAGTATAAGGGTATTACTCATACTTGAGTTGGTAATCGGATAGGCGAGTAAGGGAATTGGTTTCATAGTTGGATGTTCAGTATTTTTCTTAGTTTTTTCAAACTCCCATATGGTTGTTTCTTTTCTTCCTGAATACCACTGATGTTTCCCTTTCTTCTTCCACCCATATAGACAAGGTTCATGCTGCCACTGATATGGACTTCTTCCAAGTACAAGAGATGGCTTTTTCCATATACAGCATCCGGATAGATAAAAACCTGCATCATTAAAAGCTTTTCTAAAATTCAAGCCTTCTGTATCTGCATGAAACACATAAATAGATGCATCATCCGCCATCACTTTTTCCATATTAGAAAAAGCATTAAATAGGAAGTTATAGAACTTATCATTAGCCATGTTATCATTTTTAATCTTCCCGGCACTTCCTTCATAGTTGACATTGTATGGAGGGTCTGTCACTACAAGATTAGCTTTCTTTCCTTCCATCAAAATCCTATATGTTTCCTCTTTAGTAGAATCCCCGCAAATGAGCCTGTGTCTTCCAAGTGTCCATATATCACCCGTTTTAGAAAATGTCGGCTTTTCCAGTTCTTTTTCTACATCAAAATCATCGTCCTTAACTTCTTTCTCATCTTCAAAGATACTAGCAAGCTCAGCTTCATCAAAACCTAAAAGGTCTAAATCGAAATCTACTCCTTGTAATTCAGAAAGTTCAATCGCAAGTATATCTTCATCCCAGCCAGCGTTAAGTGATAGCTTATTATCTGCAATAATATATGCCCGTCTTTGAGTTTCAGTTAAGTGACTTTCCTTAACACATGGTACTTTCGTTAGCCCAAGTTTCCTAGCTGCAGCAAGTCTGCCATGCCCTGCTAAAATTGTATTATCTTCCGCTATGAGTATAGGAGATAAAAATCCAAACTCTTTTATGCTTGCAGCAATCTGTGCAATTTGGCTCTCTGAATGTGTACGGGCATTTCTGATGTATGGAATGAGGTCACTTACATTTGCTAGATAATACTGCATTTCTTTTTCCATAAGCTCCTCCCATTAAAAAAGACCCCATTCGGCAAACTTTTCAAATCCGCCAACGGAGTCTATATAGTCTTTTGCTAGTCTTACAATTTCTTCATAAGGCTTACCATCAATTTCTCTATCTCCAATCGCACAGCAAAGTTTAACTTCTTCTCCTGTTTCTTGCGCTTTAAGATATGCATAGATGTTTACAGATACATCTGCTTTGGATAAATCTTTACCATGAAGTCCTCCACCTGTAACAGAGTCTGCCATATCTGATCCAAGTTTTCTATTGGTTGCCCCTGTATCTACATCAGTTCCACCAGTCCAATCTCCTAGTGGATTTACTTCTGCATAAGGATATTCCTGTTTGAGTATCTTGGTATCTGCATTGCTCTGACAGATAATGAGCCTTGTTTCATCTAAGATATACTTTCCATCAAAAGGATATTTATCATAAATTTCTCTTGCTATTTTTGACATTGCTATCTGCTCATCTGTAAGTGGCATTCCCTTAAAGATACCATTATCTCCACATCGCACCTTTCCTTTCTGATTATCTGATAGATGCTTATCTTGAGAGACAATTACAATATCTGCTTTTACATTCCCTGCAATGCGATGAATGATTTTTTCAATTGGCTCCTGATAGAGTCTTTCTGTCGTTTCCACAATTACATGACAAACACCATGACCGATTAAGACTTCCACTGCAACTTTAGGACTTTCACATAGTCTATATGCTAAATCTACAATAGCACCCGCTATCCTATCTGCTATTTTATCCGGATGGCTCGGATTTACTTTTTCTATCATTTTTCTTATCTCCTTCTTCTTAATAGCTGCTCCATAAGGTCATCGCTATCTTCTTCATAAATTTCTGTACAGTTTTGTTTTACAATGTCATAAATCTCATACCAAATAAGATTTGCTGTTTTTTGAAACTGTGATGACATCTGAATAA
>CAMENZ010000018.1 GCA_945928865.1 uncultured Clostridia bacterium | reverse complement strand
TTAAATAAAGTTAAGGAAAGAACAGGCTTCTTTCATTTTAGAGGACTTCTTATGCAAAGATGCAGAAGTCCTCCTTTTTTTGTCTGAAAAACGAGCAGACAGAAAAAGAATGGAGGAAAATTTATGGCAAAAGAGTATTACCTTTATGTCGGAGGACAAAAGGTGAAAGTCAGTGAAGATATATACAAAGTCTACTGGCGAGAACGAGAACACGAGAAGTATTTAGAGCAGGTGGACAAGAAAAACCACTTGCTCTTTTTTTCGTCATTGGATCATGACGGACATTATGTAGACAATATAGTTGATGAAAGTGTTGATGTAGAAAAGATTGTTGAAACTCAGATGATGATTGAGGCAGTCAGGAAAGCTATATCAAAACTTAACGATGAAGAAAGAGACATTATTGAACGACTATATTTCAATGATGAAACTTTATCGAATGTTGCGAGAGATAAGGGCGTAACTTATCAGACTATACAATGGAGAAAGGATAGAATTTTAAGAAAGCTCAAAGAGATTTTAGAAAAATTATTGTAGAAAATACTCTGTATGTGAGGGCGGATTTTCCTTTATAAAGTGAAGCGGGATCTGTCCTTTTTAATTTTGAAAGTTAATATGAACTAGCCCTGTTATCAATCAATAAAGTTGAATTTCAATTGTTGTACTGTTACAGATTATAGGGTATAATGTTATCAATATAAAATACAAACAATTATTGTTAACGAGTTGTAGAATAAAAAGTAAAATATCAATTGATAACAGGAGGTTAATACTATGGAGATGGATGGATTAATCGTAGATTTTGACGGAGAAAAGAATGTTGTTATGTATCGTGGGATAAAAGAATATCCAATTGGAGGCATGATTGCTGAATATGCCAGATTACATCCTACAGAATTAAAAGAAGTTATATTGGAGTATTCTCACTTAGAGGAAAAACCGTCGGAGAAGACACTAGCAGAGTTTTTTCCTTGGTTTGTTGATAAACTAAAAGAAAAAATTGGAATAGTTGCAGCAGTTATTATTACTTTTGAATTCATGGATTTAGTTGCAGACATGTGTAAGAAAGAAATGTCAAATCCTGATGAATTTTTCATAGAAATAAAGGAAGAAGATTCTATAGGAAAGTTTATATTTGAAGGTAGTGGATATAGTAAATTGGGAAAATCCACGAATAAGCAGGCATTGCTTTCTGCATATTACTGGTATGCACAGTCATATGTTGCATTTAAACACAGCTTTTTGATGCTTGCCAGTGAAGCCGAATATGATGAAGATCAAGTAAATGCATTTTGGTCTATGTTTAGCGAAAATATAAATTTTCAGCACATTGATTTTCGTATAGCAAATTATGAAGGAAAGTTTCATTCTCTATATACAATCAAATCATCAATGTCATTGCTTTTATTTGAAGCAGCACATTGTATGGACAATGATGTAAAGTTTACGAAATGTGCCAACTGTGGAGAGTACTTTGTTCCTGAAGGTAGGATAGATGCAATTTATTGTGGTTATCCATCTCCGCAAGATCCAAAGAGGTTATGCAGAGATATAGGGGCACAGGTTACACGAGCAAATAAGGAAAAGAATGATATTGCAACTAAAGAATACAGAAAAGTTTATATGAAATATAAGATGATAACAATAAGACATCCACAGAATCGTGATGCAAAAGAAAAGCTTTCATATCTTACGTCTGAAGTTAAGATATGGAGGGAAAAAATGAAAAATGGAATTGTCACAACCGAAAGTTTTTTGCAATGGCTGGAGCAGTTTAAAGAGTAATATAAATATGTTCAAATGAAAAGTTATTTTATTTAACTTTAGACTTTTTTAAGAGAGGAGGGTTATTCATGACAAAGACTGATTATCCAATTTATGCTGATGACGGCACTAAATTTTGTATGCGCTATCAAGGCGAAGATGGAGATCCTGTTATTGAAGGTCCGAAAGGAAAAAGATTAACAATATCTAATTTTCTAAAACAGGTATATAATCCATCAATTGCTAATAAAAATCGTGGTAAATTTAAGAAAACACGATAACAGATGATACTAGAAATCCCTGCAATATGGCCATACGACCTATTCGGATTATTCCACCGAAGAAACCTATGCTGGAATGCAAGATTGCAGTCCATAATCATATTGGTAAATCAGAGGAAATCAGTAAAGGAAAATTTAATATATGCGAATACTTAAGAGCAAACCGTGTGGTGTGGAAACCATAGCAGAGGGAGCCTGAGTAGTTTAACCATTGGAGAAGTCCATTGATGAAACTACTTAGGCTCTTTTTTTATAAATTGTATTTGATAATTAAAATTTGTCTTAAGGTTCATCGTCTAGCTAACGATGCCCAGAGCTTTGAGACATAAACAACAAAATAAAGTCAACCCACTGGGACGGTTGGCCAGTTAAGAAGTGAGGATTCATTCTTATGGCCAATATTAGGGAAAGTCTCGTGTGGATTCTCACTTCGGTTTTTAGACCGAAGGAGGGTCTGCATGATGACAAATTTAGACAAAGATAAGAAAAACAGTGATAAGCAGTATTTTATTCCAATGGAAGTAACAAAGGAGACAATGGATGCCTTTGGGATTAATCGTGAGGATGTGGTGTGGAAAAAAATAGGGAACAAACCTGTCAGAGTAATTATGATACCTGCTACAAAGGAGCAGTATTATGAATATATGCGCCCTTTATGGAGGGAAAATAAGAAAGAACAGAGGCAGCTTGAGAAGAGAATGAGAGGAGAGGGAGATATTTCGCTTGATTCACTTTATGATAACAATGAATTTGAGTTCGCCGATTCATATGACATTGAAGAAGATTTAATGAAAAGAGAGCTCCTGGAGGCCTTAAGAAAAGAACTTAGTACCTTGGAAGAAATTGATAGGAAAATTGTGAAGTTATTTGGAGAAGGGTATTCAGAATCAGCCATTGGTAGCGAGATAGGTATGAGCCAAAAGGGTGTTAATAAAAGGAAACAAAAGATTTTCTTAAAACTAAAAGATAGGCTTATACCATATAAATAAGCAAGATTTCTGCATCATAAAAAAAGTGGTGCAGATTTTTTTATAACTTTGGTACTTAAAGAATTTACTCATGTCCTTTTACTAGCAGAGGGGCAAGAAAGCCACTCGGATAGGAGGTCAAAAATGACAAACAAATGTAGATCTGAAACTAGAAAATGCGTAAGTGATATTGATAGAGAAATCGTAGATACGCTTTTTGCCATTCAGATAGTTACAGAGAAAATCACAAGAAACTTAAGTCAAAGGAAAGGAGATGGTCCATATGGTAAAAGACAAAGAACTATGTGCTCTTGCAGATGAACTTCATAAGTGCGGTGACATTCTAAAAGTAATTTCAGAAAAGTTAAGAGAGAACTTGGAATCTAAAACTGAAACTGTAGAAACTAAGGCAGAGAAAGAACTAACCTTAGAAGATGTAAGAGCTGTATTAGCTGAAAAATCACGTAATGGATTTACAAAAGAAATTAAAGAAATTCTGGAAAAACACGGAGCAAATAAATTATCTGAAGTAGATCCTAAAGAATATTCTCAGCTATTGAAAGAGGTGGAGGTAATAGGAAATGCCGGATAAACATGCAGTGCTTTCTGCATCATCTTCAGCAAGGTGGATTGAATGCCCACCATCAGCACTTCTTTGCAAAGAGATAAATGATATTCCAAGTGAATATGCTAGGCAGGGAACTGATGCACATAGCTTAAGTGAATATAAGCTTAGGAAAATACTTGGAGAAAAGGTTAAAAATCCAAAGGATAACCTAGATTATTATGATGAAGAAATGGAAGAATCATCAGAAGAGTATGCGAGCTATGTAGCGTGCCAGTATGAAGAGGCTAAAAATTTATGTAAAGATTCAATCATATTAATTGAGCAGCACCTAGACTTTTCTAAATGGGTTCCGGATGGTTTTGGAACAGGAGACTGCATCATTGTTTCTGATGAGAAGTTGACTGTAATTGACCTAAAATATGGTCTAGGAATCCTTGTAGATGCAAATAATAACTCTCAAATGATGTGCTATGCCCTAGGAGCATTAGCTATATTTGATGGAATTTATGACATCAAAGAAATTACTATGACTATCTTCCAGCCAAGAAGAGAGCATATAAGCACATATACCATCTCAAAAGAGGCTCTTCTTTCTTGGGCAGAGAAAACTCTAATGCCACAGGCAAAACTTGCAGCTATTGGTGAGGGTGAATTTAAATCCGGAGAGCACTGTCAGTTTTGTAAGGTGAAAGCTACATGTAGAAAACGAGCAGAATATAATCTTTTTCTTGCAAAGTATGATTTCAAGGTTCCGGAGAATCTTGAAGATGATGAAATTGAAATCATCCTAGAAAAAGTAGATGAACTGGTATCTTGGGCAGGTGACATTAAGGAATACGCACTAAAGAAAGCAGTGGAAGGCAAAAAGTGGAATGATTGGAAAGTAGTAGAAGGAAGAGCAACTAGAAAATATATTGATGAAAAGAAAGTTGCAGAAAAAGTAGAAGAAGCTGGCTTTGATCCATATGAGAAAAAGGTTCTTGGAATCACAGCTATGACAAAGTTACTTGGAAAGACAAGATTTGAAAGATTGCTTTCAGAGTTAGTAAAGAAACCTCAAGGTAAACCAACTCTTGTGAAAAGAACAGACAAAAGATTAGAACTTAATTCAGCAAAAGAAGATTTTATGGAGGAATAAAAATATGACAATGAACTATAAGAACCCAACAAAAGTTATCACAGGACCAAATACAAGATGGAGCTATGCAAATGTATGGGATCCAAAATCCATTAATGGTGGCACACCAAAATACAGTGTAAGCCTTATTATACCAAAGTCTGATACTAAGACAGTTGCAAAGATTGAAGCGGCAATTAAGGCAGCTTATGAGGAGGGAGAATCTAAGCTTAAAGGTAACGGAAAGAGCGTACCTGCGCTGAAGGCCATTAAAACTCCACTTAGGGATGGAGATTTAGAAAGACCAGATGATGAGGCATATAAAGATAGCTATTTTATTAATGCTAATAGTGCAACTGCACCTGGAATTGTAGATGCCAACCGTGAAGAAATCATTGACCGTAGCGAAGTATATAGTGGTGTGTATGGACGTGCAAGTATCAACTTTTATGCCTTCAATTCCAATGGAAACAAGGGTATAGCAGTAGGGCTTAATAATCTGCAGAAGATTTCTGATGGAGAACCTCTTGGTGGAAAGTCTAGAGCAGAAGATGACTTTGAAGATGTAGATGAAGACGATTTTTTAGAATAGGAAAGGTAGGACAATTATGAAATCATTAGAGATGATTATGATAATTTTAGCAGTATTTACTTGGGCGTGTTTAGGAGCATCTTTCTTGGTTTCCAGCATTCAAAACTTTATTTACGATAGAAAACGTGAGAAAAGAGAAATTGAAAGAGATAAAAGAGACTTAGAGTATCATAATTTACGAATGAAAGAATATAGGTAAAAGGTGGCGGAGGATGAAGCAAAGTATGCTAAGTCCTCCGCTGTATTTTTGGGAGGGAAAATATTTATGAAAATAACAGAACTATCAATTGATATAGAAACATTCTCAGACATAGACCTTTCAAAATGCGGTGTCTATAGATATGTAGAGTCACCTTTATTTGAAATTCTTTTATTTGGATATTCTGTAAATGGAGGAGAAGTAACAGTAGTTGATATAGCAAATGGAGAGATGATTCCTGAAGAATTAGTAGATGCACTAAGAAGTGAAGACATTACAAAATGGGCATTTAACAGTCAGTTTGAAAGAATATGCCTATCAGAATATCTAAGAAGAAACTACCCTGAAAAATTTGTAGAGTCTAGCGTATCTGAAGATAGTGCATCAAGATATTTAGCTCCAAGGTCTTGGAAATGCACGATGACTTGGTGTGCTTATATGGGTTTACCTCTATCATTAGAAAATGCTGGGGCAGTACTAGGGCTTGAAGAGCAGAAGCTAAAAGAGGGAAAGGATTTAATAAAATATTTTTGCGTGCCTTGTAAGCCTACAAATACTAATGGTTATAGAGATAGAAATTTACCATGTGATGCTAGGGAAAAATGGTATAGATTTATAAAATATAATGTCCGTGATGTTAAAGCTGAGATGGAAATTCAAACTAGATTAAAAAAGTTTCCAGTTCCAGAATTTGTCTGGAATGAGTTTTACCTAGACCAAGAGATAAATGATAGAGGAATTAAACTTGACCTTAACATGGCAAAAAATGCCATAGCCTTTGATTCATCTACTAGGCATACTCTTATTTCAAAACTAAAAAGTATAACAGGTCTTGATAATCCCAATAGTGTGATGCAGATGAAAGAGTGGCTAAAAGAACAAGGAATTCTAGCAGAAAGTTTAGATAAAAAATCTGTAGCTAGTCTACTTGAAACAGTACCTAAGAATATAAAAGAGGTCTTAGAAATTAGGCAAAAATTAGCAAAGTCATCGGTTAAAAAGTATCAGGCTATGGAAAATGCAGTATGTAAGGACCAAAGAGCAAGGGGAATGTTTCGATTCTATGGAGCAAGTCGTAGTGGAAGATGGGCAGGTAGGCTCATTCAGCTCCAGAACTTACCACAGAACCATTTGCCAGATTTAAAAGAAGCTAGAGACTTAGTGGACATGGGAGATTATGAAGCAATGACCATGCTATATGAAGATATTCCAGATACCTTATCACAACTTATTAGAACTGCTTTCATCCCAAGAGAAGGCATGAAATTTATCGTAGCTGATTTTTCTGCTATAGAAGCAAGAGTCCTATCCTTTTTAGCTAAGGAAAAATGGAGAAGTGAAGTATTTGAAAATAATGGAGATATTTACTGTGCATCTGCATCAGCCATGTTTGGAGTTCCTGTAGAAAAGCATGGGATAAATGCAGAACTTAGGCAAAAAGGGAAAATTGCTGAACTTGCTCTTGGATACGGTGGAGGTACTGGAGCACTAACTTCAATGGGAGCTCTTGAAATGGGACTTTTAGAAGAGGAACTTCAGCCACTTGTAGATTCTTGGAGAGCAGCAAATTCTAATATTGTTAGGTTTTGGTGGGAGGTAGATAAATGCATAAAGACTTCTATAAAAGAAAAGACTACTACTGAAACTAGAAATATAAAATTCATATATCAAAGTGCCATGCTTTTTATTGAACTTCCAAGTGGCAGGAGGCTTTCCTATGTGAAACCAAGAATAGGTGAAAATAGGTTCGGAGGAGAAAGTGTTACTTATGAGGGTATAACTACAGGGAAAAAGTGGGGCAGGATAGAAAGCTATGGACCTAAGTTTGTAGAGAATATTGTTCAGGCAATAAGTCGTGACATTTTAGCTTATGCTTTGAATAATTTATACTACTGCTTTATATGTGCTCATGTGCATGATGAAATCATTATTGAAGCGAGTAAGGGGGTATCAGTAGACAATATTTGTAAGAAGATGGGAGAAACTCCTCCGTGGATAGATGGACTCCTTCTTAGAGCAGATGGCTATGAATGTAAATTTTATAAAAAAGATTAGACCTATTGGTTCTTAAAAGCTAGGGTTTTGTCCTTTCACTATTAGAGGGCAAAGCCCTACTTTTATATTTTTTATGAAAGAGTTAATACAAAAAAATATAAGCCTCATATGGAAGCAACTAAGATAAGGGAGGATAAATAGTATGTTTTATGTAAAAGAAAAAATAAGCGATACAGCAGAAACAAAGATTGAAATTAACGATGAGAATGTATTTTGCATATGCCCTAAATGCGGTAGAGAAGTTCAGGTAAACCTTGAAGATGTTATATCTGATGGAGAAGGTGACCTTTGTAGTACGGCCGTATTTTGTGAGGAGTGCAGTAAGAAAATGATAGGAGAGATGTCCTATGAAGAAAAGTAAGAAATTCATGCCACTTGTATATGTGTGTTCTTCCTTTGCCGGAGACACACATAAAAATATTTTGTCTGCAAGAAAGTATTCAAGGTTTGTCGTAAATGAAGGATACATTCCCATTGCTCCTCATCTTTTGTTTCCTCAGTTTCTTGATGATAGCATTCCAAAAGACAGAAAGCTTGGTCTTAAATTCGGAAACGTATTGATGGATAAGTGTAGGGAAGTTTGGGTTTTTGGAGAGCATATATCAAAAGGAATGGAGTGTGAAATAAAGAGGGCAATTAAAAGAAAGTATAAAATTAGATATTTTTCAGAAGAGCTTAAGGAGGTAGAAAACAGTGCAGAAATTAAAAATTGCATATGGAAGTAGCTGCTTTGCTAAGAAGTGGACCAATAAAGAGATAAGCTTTGATGATTTATGTAAAAGGCTTTCTACAACGATTTATACCTCTGAAACAAAAGAAGAATACCCTAAACTTCCTAAAAGTGAAAAGGATAGGGTTAAGGATAAAGGTGGATTTGTTGGAGGAAGCCTTAAAGGTAGTAGCAGAAAGGGTGAAAATGTAGAATGTCGATCTATGCTTACACTAGATGTTGACCAAGCTGATGTTGACTTTATTGATAGATTTACCATGCTTTGTTCTTTTACCTGCTGTCTTTATACAACCCATAGCCATACAAAAGAAAAGCCAAGGCTTAGAATAATTGTGCCCTTATCTAGAAATATTACACCAGAAGAGTATGTAGCGGTATCAAGATATTTTGCAAGTGACTGGGAGATAGATATGTTTGATGAATGCTCCTATAGACCACAACAACTTATGTATTGGCCGACCACACCCTCTAATGGTGATTTTGTGTTTGAAAAAGTAGATGGGACTATTCTAAATCCAGATGATATTTTATTAGCTCATCCAGAATGGACTGATCCAACGCTTTTACCAACATCTTCTAGAGAAAGTGTAGCAAGAGGCATTAGCGATAAAAAGCAGGCAGACCCACTTGAAAAAGAGGGAATAGTAGGTGCTTTTAATAGGGCTTTTTATCCCATAAACACTGTAATTGAGGAACTGCTTTCTGATATTTATGAAACATCTGATATGGAAAATAGGTATAGGTATTTTGAATCACAAAGTCAGCCCGGTCTTTTAATTCATGAAGGGAAGTTTGCCTATAGCCATCATGCAAAAGATCCAGCCTATCTTAAGCTTTTAAGTGCCTTTGATCTTGTTAGAATCCATAAATTTTATGATGATGATCCGAAAAAATCTTTTAATGCTATGTCCAAGTTTGCTATTACTTTAGATAGTGTGAAACTTCAGATAGCAGATGAAAAGAAAAAGCAAGCGGAAGATGATTTCAAAAGTTTAGATGAAGAAGATGGGGACTGGAGATTAAAATTAAAACTACAGCCTAGAAGTAAGATTTTAGAAAATAGCGTCTGGAATGAAATGCTTATATTAAACAATGATCCTGACTTTTTAAACTTTGGATATAACGAAATGGCAAGTAGAATACAGGTAACTGGAGCAGTACCTTGGGAAAGACCAAGAGACAATAAATTTTGGAGGGATGCTGATACAGCTCAGATGAAAGCTTTGATTGATGTAAAGTATGTGACTTTTTCTACTAGAAATCATGATGTTGCTTTTACAAAAGTCGCAGACGATAGAAGATTTCATCCTATAAGGGATTATCTGAACAATCTTCCTGAATGGGACGGAGTTTCAAGGATTGATACTATCCTTATCGATTATTTTGGTGCAGAAAACACAAATTATACAAGGGAAGTTAGTAGAAAAACACTTGTTGCAGCTGTAGCAAGAATATATAAACCAGGTACTAAATTTGATAGTGTTCTAATTCTAAATGGTGCTCAAGGGATAGGTAAATCCACCTTCTTTTCAAAGCTTGCGGGAGATTGGTTCTCTGACAGTTTGACCTTAACAGATATGAAGGATAAGTCTGGAGCAGAAAAACTACAAGGTTACTGGATACTAGAACTTGGAGAACTTGCCGGCATGAAAAAAGCTGACATTGAGTCAGTGAAATCATTCATTAGCCGTACAGATGACGAGTACAGACCATCTTATGGAAAAGTTGTAGAAAGCCATCCAAGACAGTGCATCATAGTAGGCTCAACAAATTCAGAGACAGGTTTTCTTCGTGATATTACAGGTAACCGTAGATTTTGGCCAGTTAGTGTTAATGGTAAATCAAAGAAAAAATCATGGCAAATGACAAAGGATGAAGTGGAGCAGATATGGGCAGAAGCTGTTCATTTTTATAATAAAGATGAAAAGCTATATCTTGAAGGCGATACGGCAGTACTTGCTAGATCTAAGCAAGCAGATGCTATGGAATCTGATGAAAGAGAAGGTCTTGTTCGTGAGTATCTAGATACTATGCTTCCAGATGACTGGGATGATATGGATCTATATGAAAGAAGACACTTTCTTAGCGATAGCGGAGTATCTGGTATATCAAAAAAAGGAACTGTTAGAAGGACCAGTGTTTGTAATATGGAAATATGGTGTGAGTGTTTTGGTAAAGATGCATCTGTTATGAAGAAATCCGACTCCTATGAATTAGGTGGTATCATGCAAAAAATTGAGGGGTGGAGTAAGGCAAATATGAAGGCGGTAGCCTTTTATGGTAAGCAACGAGTTTACATTCGAACTTAATAGCTTGTTACAAAGATAAGGAACAAGAAATGAGCTTGTTCTATGGTTGTTCCAAAACTTGTTCCATCAGTAGAGTTAGTAAATTCAATAGTTATAGAGGTTGGGAACAAGTGGATCAAGAAATACCTATATAATTATTTTAGTTAATATATAGCCTAATAGTAGCTTGTTATTACGTATATACGCGCGTATAGGAATATAGAAAAACTTGTTCTACTTGTTACCTTGTTCCAGAGAGGATTAAAAATGAGAGAAAAATTTATAGAAAAAAAGCTGGTTTTAGCAGTAAAAAAGCAAGGTGGGTTATGTCCAAAATTCGCAACACCAGGGTTCGATGGTATGCCAGACAGAATTATATTAATGCCAAAAGGAAGAATTGCCTTTGCAGAGTTAAAAGCAAAAGGTAGAAAACCAAGACCTCTTCAGTTATCAAGGCATAGACTTTTAAGAAATCTTGGATTTAAGGTTTATATAATTGATAATCCAGACCAGATAGGAGGTGTGCTTGATGATATATAAGCCTCATGATTACCAAAATTATGCGAGAGAATATATTGAGTCTCATAAAATATCTGCAGTATTTTTAGACTGTGGTCTTGGAAAAACGAGCATTACACTTACAGCTTTAAATAATCTACTGTTTGACTATTTTGAAGCACATAAAATTTTAGTGATTGCACCTCTTAGAGTTGCAAGAAATACATGGTCATCTGAAATAAAAAAGTGGGAGCATCTAAAAGACTTACAGTTTTCCATAGTTGTTGGTACTGAAAAGGAAAGAATATCAGCACTTGAAAGTAAGGCAGATATCTATGTGATAAACAGAGAAAATATTCAGTGGCTTATAGAAAAATCAAAAGTTAAATTTGATTTTGATACTGTAGTAATTGATGAACTTAGTTCCTTCAAAAATCATAAGTCCCAAAGGTCTAAATATTTTATGAAAGTAAGGCCAAAGGTAAAAAGGATGATTGGACTTACTGGTACTCCATCACCAAATGGGCTAATGGATTTATTTGGAGAGTACAAGGTGCTTGATATGGGAGAAAGGCTTGGTAGATTTATAGGTCAGTATAGAACTGCTTATTTTAGACCAGATAAAATGAACGGTCATATTGTTTATAGCTATAAACCAATTGAAGGAGCAAAAGAGAGTATTTATGAAAAAATCTCTGATATCACCATTTCCATGAAAGCAGTAGATCATCTTAAAATGCCAGAACTAGTAAGTTCAAAATACATGGTCTATTTATCAGAGAAAGAAGAAAAAAAGTATAAGGCATTAAAAAATGATTTGATATTATCCCTTCCTGATGGAGAAATTACAGCAGCAAATGCAGCAAGTTTATCAGGAAAATTATCACAAATGGCTAATGGTGCAGTGTATGCAGATAATGAGGAAGTTACAGAATTTCATGAGAGAAAGCTTGATGCTTTGGAGGATATAATTGAATCTGCAAATGGAAATTCTGTATTAGTAGCTTACTGGTATAAGCATGATCTTAAAAGAATATCGGAAAGATTAAGAAGTAAAAAAATAGAATTTGAACAGCTAGATACAGATGAAAGTATAACAAGATGGAATAAAGGAGATATTCCGGTTGCACTTATCCATCCAGCATCAGTAGGTCATGGTCTAAATCTTCAAGATGGTGGTTCTATTTTAGTCTGGTTTGGTATTACATGGAGTTTAGAACTATATCAGCAAACAGTAGCTAGACTTTGGAGACAAGGACAGAATAATAAAACAGTTAGTGTCATTCATATACTTACAAAAAATACTGTGGATGAAAAAATTATGAACGCTTTATCAGAAAAAGACACTAGCCAAGCATCCCTTATAGATGCGGTAAAGGTAAATATGAAAATCTAAGACAATCAGAGTCAAAAAGTGACAATCCGAGATTTATAAAATCGGAGGTTATGATAATGACACCAAAAGCATATTTAAATCAAGCGTATCGCCTTGATAAGAAAATAAAGGCTGATTTAGAGGATGTTGAAAATCTTCGTGCTTTGGCATCTAGTGTTTCATCTCCAAGGTTTGATATAGATAGAGTACAAACAAGTAGAAATCTTGAGGCTCCATTTGTGAGATCACTTACTAAAATCATGGATTTAGAGGCAAAGATAAATGAGGAGTTAACGCTTTTAATAAGTTTAAAAGAACAAATGCTTGAAATGATTTCTGAGCTAGAAAATATGGATGAACAAATGGTTCTTAGGTATAGGTACTTAAAAAACATGACTTGGGAAGAAATAGGAAGAGAACTCCATGCAGGGAAAACTACTATTATTAGATGGCATGAAAAGGCAATTAAGAATGTTGTTTTACCAGAAAATCCTATATGGTTATGAATTTAGGGAAAAATGGTACGTTTTGGTACGGTTTGGTATGGTGCGAACCTATGGCTAAATGTGATATTATATAATCAGCAAAAAGTATAAAGAGTTAAGCCTTGGAGGAAAACCTTCAGGGCTTTTCTTATGCCCGAAAGGAGGTGGAAGGATTGCCAAGAAAACCAAAGCGTCCGTGTTCTTATCCGAGATGTCCTAACCTAACTGAGGGTAGGTTTTGTGAGAAGCACCAAAAGGAAGAGAATAAACGCTACGAGAAGTACGACAGGAATCCTGCTGTACGTCGTAGGTATGGCAGGGTTTGGAAAAGAGTAAGAGATGCCTATGTTAGGGAGCATCCATTTTGTGAGGAGTGCTTTAAGAAAGGGATTATAGTTCCTGTAGAAGAAGTTCATCACATCAAACCTCTTTCTGAAGGTGGAAATCATAATAAAAGTAATTTGATTTCTTTATGTAAATCCTGTCATGCAAGAATACATGCAAGTCGTGGTGATAGATGGAATAAAAATAAGGGGTAGGGGGAGTAAAATCTCTACTAATCTATCCCTTGGGGAACGGGCGAAGGGTCTCACGCACAAAAACGCAGGTTCAAAGAGGGTATTAAAGAAAACTAAAAAATATGAATGGAAAGGAAGTGATGAGTGTGGCCAAAGACGGAACATATAGAGGTGGCAGAAGAGTAAAAGCAGGAGATAAACCAAGGCCAATAGCTGAAAAAATACAAAATGGAGAAAAAGTAAAACTGCTTGCAAATGATATACCGGATATGTACTATGCAGAACTTGATTCTGTAGATTTACCTGATGGTGTAGAACTTGATGGAATAGATATGCCAAAACCTGGTGATTACCTATCTGCAAAACAAAAGGATGGTATTCCACTAGGTGCTGATGAAATATATAAAGAAACATGGCTGTGGCTAAAGGAGAGAAAATGCGAAAAGTTAGTAAATAAAAGATTGCTTGAGTCATATTCACAGGCCTTTGCCAGATATATTCAATGCGAGGATGCTATTAGCAGGTATGGAATGCTTGGAAAGCATCCAACAACAGGTGGAGTAATTGCTTCGCCATTTATTCAGATGTCATCACAGTTTCAAAAAACAGCAAATCTTATTTGGTATGAGAT
>CAMENZ010000017.1 GCA_945928865.1 uncultured Clostridia bacterium | reverse complement strand
GGTGATCGTTAGGGTTCATTACAGAACCTCTTACTGTAGGTCTGATACCCATGTGTCTCTTTCTACCTGCTTTACCAATCTGGATGTTAGCATGATCTCCATTACCAACTTCACCGATTGTAGCTCTACATCTCATAGATACTTTTCTTACTTCTCCGGAAGGAAGTCTTACTTGTGCATAAGCACCTTCCTTAGCCATAAGCTGTGCTCCATTACCTGCAGATCTTGCAAGCTGTGCACCCTTACCAGGCTTAAGTTCAACATTGTGAATCATTGTACCTACTGGAATGTTTGCTAGTGGAAGTGCGTTTCCTACTACAATGTCCGCATCTACACCTGAGAAAATCTTCTGTCCGATTTCTAAATGTTCCGGAGCTATAATATATCTCTTTTCACCGTCTGCATAAACGATTAAAGCGATGTTTGCACTTCTGTTTGGATCGTATTCGATAGTAGTTACTGTTCCAGGAATACCGTCTTTATTTCTCTTAAAGTCGATAATTCTGTACTTAGGTCTAGTACCGCCGCCTTTATGTCTAACTGTGATTTTACCACGGTTATTTCTTCCTGAATGTTTCTTAAGAGTTACAGTCAATGACTTTTCAGGTGATTTTGCTGTAATTTCTTCGAAAGTAGAAACTGTCATACCTCTCAGACCAGGAGTAGTTGGTTTATATTTTCTAATTCCCATTATTCGCTACCTCCTAATTAAAGTCCCTGGAAGAATTCAATTTCTTTGCTACCTGCTGTAAGTGTAACGATTGCTTTCTTATATGCAGGAGTTCTTCCAACTGTTCTTCCCATTCTCTTTACTTTACCATCATAATTCATGATGTTTACCTTTGCTACTTCAACGCCGAAAATTTCTTCAACGGCTTTCTTTACTTGGGTTTTGTTAGCATCTGTTGCAACCTTGAAGGTGTACTTCTTATCAGCTGCCACATCCATACTCTGCTCTGAAATAACAGGCTTTAAAATGATATCATATGCTGTTCTCATTAGATGTATACCTCCTCAATTTTCTTAACAGCTTCCTGAGTTACGATAAAGCTGTCATGGTTTACGATTTCGTAAACGTTCATTGTTCCAACTAAGGCTGTTCTAACTCCCGGAATATTAGCTGCGGATCTGATAACATTTTCATCCTTTTCAGCCATAACGATTAGAGCTTTCTTACCTGCCTTAACATTCTCTAACACCTTAACCATTTCTTTAGTCTTAGGTGCATCAAACTTTAATGCGTCAAGAACAATAAATTCCTTATCAGTTACCTTTGCAGAAAGAACTGACTTCATAGCCAATCTTCTAACTTTCTTAGGTAATGTATATCTGTAGTCCCTTGGCTTTGGTGCGAATACAACACCTCCACCGATCTGTGATGGGTCTGTTGAATGTCCCTGTCTGTGACGACCAGTTCCCTTCTGTCTGAAAGGCTTTTTACCGCCTCCTCTAACTTCGCCTCTTGTCTTTGCAGACTGAGTACCTTGTCTTTGGTTAGCTAAGTAATTCTTTACTACTGCGTGAACAGCAAATTCATTAGGAGTGATAGCGAAGATTTCATCTTTTAATTCGATTACACCAGCTTCTGCTCCTGCCATGTTAAGCATTGTTACTTTTGCCATTTCTAAATCCTCCTTTCACCCTAATTATTTGTCCTGACCTTTAACTGCGTACTGAATGCGAACCAATCCACCTTTGTTTCCTGGAACAGCACCCTTAACCAGCATAAGGTTTCTGTCTTCAATAACTTTAGCAAGTATTACGTTCTGAACTGTAACAGTATCTCTACCTGTTCTACCAGGACCGTCGTTACCCTTAAATACCCTTGAAGGATATGTTGCAGCTGCTAAGCCACCAGGTAATCTCTTGTGCTTTGAACCGTGAGTCATAGGTCCTCTTCTGTGGTGGTGTCTCTTAATGTTACCCTGAGTTCCTTTACCCTTGGAAGTTCCGGTTATATCTAATTTTGCACCAACCTCAAAATCTGCTACTGTAATAACTTGTCCTAATTCGTAAGTTTCGCCTTCTTCAACTCTGAATTCTGCTAAATGCTTTTTAGTAGTAACACCGGCTTTTGCAAAATGTCCTGTGAGTGGCTTGTTTACTCTCTGAGGTTTCTGTTCTTCGAAACCTACTTGCACTGCGTTGTAACCATCAGTTTCAACTGTCTTAATTTGAGTTACAACTTCTGGACCAGCTTCGATTACTGTTACAGGAATTACATTTCCATTTTCATCGAAGATCTGAGTCATGCCCATCTTTTTTCCTAAGATTGCTTTCATATTTTTTCCTCCATAATCTTACATTGGAACTCTCCGGTTTGGTTTGCATCATGGTTTCCTACACAGGTCGGAAATCCATACCCTCTCGTGAGTTCTTACTAAGGGAGTGACCCTTAACTGTCTTTAGCTACTATACGATAGTATTATAGCTTGATTTCGAAATCTACGCCTGCAGGTAATTCCATCTTAGTGATGGCATCAGTTGTCTTAAGTGTTGCATTTGTGATGTCGATTAATCTCTTGTGAGTTCTCTGTTCGAACTGTTCACGGGAGTCTTTATACTTGTGAACCGCTCTTAAAATAGTGATAACTTCTTTTTCAGTTGGTAGTGGAATAGGTCCGCTAACATCTGCGCCGGTCTTTTTAGCTGTTTCGACGATTTTAGCCGCACATTGATCAAGTAATGCATGATCGTATGCTTTGAGCTTAATTCTGATTTTCTTTAATTCGCTCATTTTAATCCTCCTAAAAAATTTTGTACTGTTTTCGCTATGCTTTGTACAGGGGTTAATGCCCTAATTTCCAACGATATAAGGCTTTGCTTGAATCCTTACACGCTGCTGTGTGTTTCTTAGTTTTGTAATCACAGCAAAAATCAAGGCGAATCCCTTCGCCCGAATCAAGTTCGGACAATTCTCCACGGAAATTCCCAGATAGCACTGCAACTTCCCGTTTCATCGCCTTAAGCAAGCTTTTTTAGTATATCCTACTTTTCCAAAATATGCAAGCCTTTTTTTATAATTTTTTTCACTTTTTTTATAATTAAATCAGATGATTTCAATATCTATAGGATTCAGTGCTTTACACTTATATTCGCGTTTGTTTTATCATGGTGCACATTATATGCTAAAAAAGCTAATTTGTAAAAAAATAAAAATCACAGTACATTTTATCGCAGATTTTCTTTATTTAAAGTTTTTATAGCTCATTTTATACTGTGCTTTTAAAACCTCTTTATTTTCACAGTATCATTTCGCAAAAACTATACTGTGAAAAAACAAAATCCCCATTTCACAGTACTTCTATCCAAATCATAAACAAATATTTCGGACAACCTTCCAATAAGCCTTGCAATCATAAAAAGAGGGGTACCCCTCAGTGATATTCACCACTTTACGATAACCCTCTTTTATAATTAAATATTTTTTAACCTAAGCAACCTTTACAGAAACTTTAGCTGTATAAGTAGTATATACCATCTTGCCTTCTTCGTTCTTTAAAAAACCACGAACCTTATAGAAATATTTAGTTCCCTTCTTAACTTTAGAGTTATTATAAGAAGTCTTTGTAGTTGTGTATAAAGGTTTCTTTCCATAACCGGAATTCTTTTTAAGAGATCTGAAAATCTGAACTCCATCTAATTCGATGCCGCTCTTATTTTCCCAAGTAAGCTTAATGCCCTTCTTGCCATTTTTAAGTTTAACCTGCTTAGCCTGAAGAGTAAGATTATCCTGAGATACTACCTTAGCCTTATTTTCAGCTGTAGCTTCAGTAACAATATTAATTCTACCCTGTGGCTTAGCGTAAGTTTCACCTACAACGCCCTTAAGTTCATCTGTGATATAGCTAATAAGAACCTGATTATCGATCATCACTTCATCCTGAAGCAATTTATTGTTCTTAAACATTGTATATCCATCACCGGCTTGCTTAATCATATAGTTATGTGTAGCTAAAGTATAAGTTTTATTAAGGTCTAACTTCTTTCCACCTACCATAACATTAGATACTCTGTAAGCACCGTCAACTTTTTCAAACATACCCTTTTCATCTGTTTTAACACTTGTAGGGATAAATGTATTGATATCATAAGTTAAACCGGAAACGTGAAGGAATCCACCGGATTCACCTGCACCTGCAGATTTTGAACCTAATTCAAGAGCGTCTAAAATTTCCTGTCCTGTAGCTTCGATTACGCAAAGCATATTGCCGAAAGGATGTACAGATATAATCTGTTCATAAGTGATGTCTCCTGCAGGAATGCTAGTTCTGATTCCACCGCCATTAACTACGGCAATATCAGCTTTACCTGCAAATTTATAAGCATCTGCGCAAAGGTCTCCTAAGTTAGTTTCTGTCATTCTAACAGCACGCTTACCATCAGCTCCATTGATAGTAAGCTCTACATTAGTCTTTGCTACAACCTTCTTAAGAAGCGCTTCGCTCTTAGCCTTAATGTCCTTAATAAGTTTTGTAGTATCTGCATCTTTCTTATCTGCAATCTTTACATCAATATTTTCTGCAGTAATAGTACCATCTTTTTTAATTACAAGTTTACCGATATTTTCTAATTTTGTTCCTGTTGCAACGCATTTAACAAGTTTTCCATCCTTATTAGCTGTTTCCTTAACATGAGTCTGGTGTGCATGACCATCAATTAAAGCATCTATTCCATTAGTAGCCTTAATTACATCGGAAGCTTTCCAAACAGCTGTGTCCGGATCATCTCCTAAGTGAGCTACAGCTACTACATAGTTAGCGCCTGCCTTTTTAGCAGCATCTACAGTAGCCTGAACCTGATCATAAAGAGCTTTTCCTGTAGCATCATTACAGAAATCATACTTCCAATTTCCCTTAGCATCTTGGAAAGCAGTAGGGGTGGATTTAGTTAAAGTTTCAGGTGTAGTAATACCCACATAAGCAACCTTCTTATCTCCATAAGTCATCATCTTATAACCTTCAAAAACAGGCTTTTTGTCAGCTAAAGTTATGAAGTTACAAGCGATATAAGGTGTCTTAACTTTCTTTGCTATAGAGTTTAAAAATTGATCCATGCCGTAATCGAACTCGTGGTTTCCTGGAACAAGCACATCATAACCAACCTGATTTAAAAGTTCTACGATATGTTCCCCCTTAGAAATAGTTCCGATTGCTTCTCCCTGAATTGCATCACCTGCATCCACAAGAGTCACGAACTGATTTTGCTCCAACATTGCCTTCTTGTATGCAACTAATCCGTCATAACCAATATTTTTGTCGATTCCACAATGAACATCAGATGTTCCAAGAATGATAATATCTTCTGACTTTGCAGTATCAGCTGCAAAAGCAAATGTAGGCATCATAGCGATAATCACACAAATCGCAATGATAACTGATAAAATTTTTCTTTGCTTCATTTTTCTTCTCCTTTTCTAAAAAAAGCATTACTCTATATATAAACAGCCTCAGCTGCCCATATCATTTTAATCTCAAAATCCGCCCAGCCGGCAGACTTCTATCCTAAAATTATTTTCTCCCCACTTCCACATACTCCTTATGTGACCATGCAGAATATACAGCCTTACCATCTATAGTCTTAAAAGCTCTAACCTTATAGTAATATTTTTGACCCTTAACTAAATTACTCTTATTCAAAAAAGTTTTTTTATCTGTGGTAAATAGCTTTTTAAACCCACTATTTTTCTTAGTAGAACGCCAAACCTGATATTTAACATCTGTTAAATCCAATGAAGTCACCCAATCAAAACTAATTCTTGGCACATCTTCTTTAAATCTCAACTTCATATTTTTAATCTTAACTGCCATTTCCTGCATTTTAAGAGAAGCCCTACTGTCTGCCATCTGTTTTTCGATAGAACCGTATTCTTTTTTATACTTTTCCAAACGCTCATCAACCAGAGCATCTATCATCTTTTCAAGTTCACTTTTTCTTACCAGCTTTATTGAATCCATCCTAAGTTGGGATTTTTCATAATCACTGCCTACCACATTTTCCAAATCCTTAGAAATATAATTTATCAAAGCCATATTGTCTGAAATATACCTAGTACACTTCCTAGTTTTATCAGCAAACATAACATAGCCGCTGTCACCTCTTAAAAAGTTTTCGCTAGCCGCCACCTTATATTCTGCCAAAAGGCTTAATTCCTTGCCATTCACCTTTACATTAGTTACCCTATAGGCTCCATTTACCTCCTTGAAAGCACCTTTGCTGTCCAGCTCCACACTAGATGGTGTGTCCTCCATAACATCAAAAGTAAGCCCTGAAACTTGCAGCAGCTTCCTGCTCCTGTCAGGATACTTCATTACTGACATTTCCAAAGCATCTAAAATATCTTCCCCAGTTACCTTCACAGCTCTTATGCCGTTCCCCTTAGGCAGTACATCGACTATTTGATCATAACTAATCTTGCCACGGGGAATATCTCTTCTGATATCAGTACTTTCAACTAAAGCTATATCCGCATTCATAGCCCTTTTATAACTATCTGCCACTAAATCGCCTAAATTAGTCTCTTCACCTTCGATTTTGCGAATACCCTTACCATTGGTAGCCTCTAAAGAAACTTTAGCCTCTCCAAAATCCGCCTTTAAAAGAGGTTTATATTCCTGCTCCAGTTTTTCCAAAGTAGTCTGCATACCTATATCTCTCAAATTATAAGAAGATATAATTTGTGCTGAAATTCTATCACCCGGTTTAATCGTAGCCACACCGAAAGATTCCAACCCACTTCCGGGACTGGTTAACAGCGCCAAAGCTCCTGACTTAGTCTTAACCTGAGTGCCCTTGTCTACTTTTCCGGAATTACTATTTATAAACAGATTTATCCCCTCTGTATTCTCCAGAATTTCTTTAGGGGTTACACTGTTTTTACCTTCTAAACTGCCTAAAACTACTACATATTTAATTCCTACATCTTTTAAAAGTTTAACTGTGCTCTGCATTTTAGAAAAAACCGTCTGTTTATCTACTTCCGAACTTTCTGTTATGCCTATATATCCCAATAAACTGCCCCCGTAGGACATAATCTTGTAAGAATATAAATTATTCTCTTCTAAACCCAGTAATTCAAAATCACTTAAGCCGGCTACTTCATCTCTTAAGTAGGCTGAGCCTAAGTCTAAATCATATTTACCAACAGTAGATAAGGCATATTTTGCGGCATTCATACCTTTAACCACATATGCTCCCTTAGAAAGCTCTGCTAAAGGATAACCGGTAAAGGTATTTCCCACATTGACCAATGCCACATTATATGATTCTTTGCGTTTTTCATTAGCATAAGCAACCACTGAAGCCAAACCTAAATTATGGCTTATGTTACCACCCATATCCCCTGTATAAATGATAACTATATCCTCACTAGCCCCTTTAGCTTCACCTATATTAAGTGGAGCCAATGTAAACACCAAAGAAAAAACCAAAATCAAAGATAATCTCTTGTAAATCTTTTTCATCTTTTACCCCCTAAACTAAAACCCAAAAGTTCAAAATTACATATTGATAGCGATTTTAGTTCCTATTTCTGCATTGTGAAGCACTAATTTAATGTTAGCTTCTAAGCTTTTTCCTTCTGTTAAGTCCTTTACCTTGCTTAAAATGAAAGGTGTAATCTTCTTACCCTTAACCCCTGCTTCCTCACATTCCTTTAATGCCGCCTGAATCACTCCATCCATCTTTTCATAAGGGATTTCATCTTCCGGATTAATAGGACAAGCAACTAAAACGCCACCTCTAAGACCTAAAGATTCCTTAGCCTTAAGAAGCTTTGCAATCTTAGCAGGATCATCAATTCTACAATCAGCAGGGAAGCCACTCTTTCTTGAATAAAAAGCAGGGAATTCATCTCCACCACAAGTTATTACAGGCACTCCTGCAGTTTCTAAATACTCTAAAGTACAACCTATATCTAAAATAGACTTAGCTCCTGCACAAATTACAGTAACATCTGTCATCTTAAGTTCTTCTAAGTCAGCAGAAATATCAAAGCTTTCTCCCGCTCCTCTATGAACGCCACCTATGCCTCCTGTAACAAAAAGCTTAATGCCTGCCATGTGAGCCGCTATCATAGTTCCCGCAACTGTAGTCGCTCCATTTCCCTTTTCTGCTATTACTAAAGGAAAATCTCTTCTGGAAACCTTCATAACATCTGTAGCCTTAGCCATAAATTCCACTTCATCTTCTGTAAGTCCGATTTTAATCTTACCTTCTATAATACCGATAGTTGCAGGCATAGCCCCACCATCTCTTATAACCTTCTCTACTGCTAAAGCAGTTTGCACATTTTTAGGATAAGGCATCCCATGAGAAATAATAGTTGATTCTAAGGCAATTACCGGAATCCCCTCATCTAAAGCCTTCTGAACCTCCGGTTTAATTTCTAAAAATTCTTCATACATTTATTTAATCCTCCTATAAACTTCTTCTATACTTATATTTTTATTTACGGCACTCTTATCTTCCATAGTTATTTCAGCCGCACACATACCTAGTTTAGCAATCTCTTTAGCAGACTTACCCTCAGCCATTCCTAGTAGAATTACTGCCGAAAAGCTGTCGCCTGCCCCTGTAGCACTAATTAGCTTCAAGTTATTCTTAGGGCGGATAAAACCTCTATCCGTCTTATCCATATAAAAAACCCCGTCCTTATTTAAAGTAATAAAGACCTGCTTTACGCCTTTTTCAATAAACAGCTCCGCCGCTCTTTCCACATCTTTACTGTCAGTAATCTTCATATCCAAAAGAGCTTCTGCCTCCATAATATTCGGCTTAATACTCCAAAATCTGCCCATGCAAGCCTTACATCTACCCGCTTTAGCATAGGACACCGGATCATAAAAAAGCGGAATGTGTCCCAATTTTTCTGTTGCAAAATCTAAAAGCTCCACACTTAAATTGCCGTCTAAAGCTATCGCCTTTGATTCCAACAATCTATCCATGTGTTTTTCTAAAGTCGACCGGGAAATTTCATCTATAATTCCCATATCACTTATAGCTACTTCCATATCCCCTTTTTCATCTAAAATAGAAAGATACATTGAAGTTTCTCTGCCTTCCTTTTCCTCAACCATAGAAACCTCTACCCCTAGGTTCTTAAGTTCTTCCTTAGCTGCCTTTCCTAAATGGTCACTACCTATAACCGATAGCATAGCCGCCTCTCCACCAAGTCTGGCGATATTCTCAACTATATTCCTGCCTACGCCACCGTAGGAAAGGGAGATTTTGCCAGGATTAGAATCCTGACACTTAAGTTCATTAAAAGGTGAGCCCTCTATATCTATGTTGATTCCACCTATAACTGTAATTTTTGACATATTACCTCTATACAATTTATTTTTTTATTTAGAAATTTCGGCTTCTTAATCCACGAAAATGCTGCCGCCTATAAATTCTCTCAAAATAGAATTATTAGCTATATATTCATCTTCCTCTATGGTTCTAAAGAAGTCTAAAAATTCTAACATCCTAAAAGCATCTCCATATTCAGGACAATCTTTTGAAATAGTTCTTAAAAGAGGCTGTGCATATTTCTTCAAAACGCAAATTTCATAAAGATGTACTGAATTAAACATAACATCTGCTTCATTAGAATAAGGAAAAATATTTTTATCTTCTCCTTTTCTAACACTAGCCCATGTAGCAATAGTGTTTTCTGCACTGTGCCCTCTATATTTAAAATCTCTAACCATACGCCTTAACATTCTATGATCCGTTGTAACAATCCTGTTATGGCTGTCTAAATTCAACGAAGTAAGAGGGCTTATGTAGATTTTGAACTTAGCTTCCTCCGGTAAATCCTTAGTAAGCTTTTCATTTAATCCATGAATTCCTTCTATAACGATAGGTTGATTTTTACCTATGGAAGTAAATCTCTTGCCGAAAGCTTTATGACCTGTCATAAAGTCAAATGTAGGTAAATCAGCCTTTTTGCCGGATAGAAGTTCCTTCATATTTCTATTAAAGAGTTCCAAGTCTACAGCTTCTATATCTTCAAAATTTTTATTACCATTTTCGTCTAAAGGAGTATCTTCCCTCTCCACAAAATAGTCATCAGTGCCCAAGTATAGAGGTTCTAACCCCTTAACCCTAAGCTGAATACATAATCTTTGAGCAAAAGTAGTCTTTCCCGAAGAAGATGGACCGGCAATCAAAATTATCCTCTTGCCTTCATTAAAAATCGTCTCTGCAATTTCTATTATCTTCTGTTCATGCAAAGCTTCTGAAAGCTGAATCAGTTCCTTTGCCTTGCCTTCTTCGATTTTTTTATTCAAATCTGAAACATATCTTATACCCATCAGCTTGCCCCATCGATTTTGCTCACCAAAAGTCTTATATAAAACTTTCTCATCTACATAAGGCAAAATCTCATCAGGCTTAGACGGGTGAGGAAATCTTAATAAAACTCCATTTCTATACTTCCTAAGCTGAAAATGTTCTATATATGATGTCGAAGAAACCATTTCGCTATAGAAAAAGCCTTTGAAACCATCTAAGGAATAAAATGCAACCCTTCTCTTTCTTCCCTCTGTAATCAAAGACAGGTTTTCTAACGCTCCCAAATTTCTAAATATATTCTTAGCCTCATCCGGACTCACCTTTTCTTTTAAAATAGGCAAGTCTAAAGCTACCAGCTCCCTCATACGATTCTCTATATTAGCAACATCTTCTTCAGATACATTGGCTTTTATAGTAGTATATAGCCCCTTATTAAGTGCATTTTCTATATCTACCTCTGTAGTTCCTAATACATCACTAACACTCTTTAGATAAATCAAGATAAGGCTGTTTTGATATATAATATTAGCCACCTGAGTTCTCATATCTAAAAGTTCTACCATACAAGGCTCATCTAAAACATGGTTAAGCCCTTCAAACTTGTTATCCACCTTAGCTGCCAAAATCCTATAAGGAACTTGCTCCCTATATCTTTCAGCCAAAGCTTCAACTTTTATTCCAGACTCCACCTCTATTTGCTCAAAATCCGACTTCAAATCCTTTTTTAATTCTATATACATTTCAGTACCCCTAAACACTATTTATTATTTTTAATCCCTGAATGTAATGCTCTTAAGTCATACTGTAATTATACCTTTTCCAACCCCCGATTTCAAGTTTATAATATCTGTTAAGGGAAAAATTTGAAGATAGTGTAGCTTTTAGATTTTGTGAGAAACTGCACTATTTTATGTGGTCTATAAATATTGCAAATAGTGTGTGTTAGAGATTTTGTGAAAAAGCACACTATTTAATTTGTGGTAAATCCATCAAATATGCTAGGTAACACTATTTCAAGTTTTGTATAGATTGGTTTTGTAGTGTGAAATACACAAAATCTGTCGGATGACACTATTTTCATCCCACAAATAAGCCTGTGCAATGTGAACCCCTATTCTTACTTTAGTACCATTAATCAAAATCATAAATATCCTCCGTATAAAAGAAGTATATCGCCATATAGACCCATGTACAATAAAAACTATCACGAATTGTCTCCAAATTAACACACATTTTGCCACGCGGTTTACAATAAGCCAAAATAAAGCTTCCCTACATTCCAATAACCAAAAAAAGTACAGTAAACCGACTAGCCCCAGTCAATCTACCGTACTTTGATATTTAATATATATTTTTTCGATTTCCCCTTATACTATATTCCCTTAGCCTATCTCTACTTCATAGCTGCTAAAATTCTTTCAGGTAATATTTTGCATAAGTCTTCTGATACAGAAGCTATCGATACTCTAATTCCCTTAGCTAAAGGCACTAAAAAAATACCTTCCGCCTCTAGCTTGCTACATACAGCCTCTGCTCTTTCACACGGAATAGATGCGAAAAACCCTCCATTAAAAGGAACCATTTCTAAGCCACATTTTAAGGCAGCCTCTTCAAAGGCCTTTCCTCTCTTTAAAAGCATATCTCTTAAAGCTTTTCTCTCCTCATCTACCTTTCCTAGTAAAACATCATCTCCATAGATTTTGCTCAACATCACCTGGGGTGCTCTAGGCGAATTGGACCAAGAACCTCTAGAGGAATATTCACAGGCATTTTTAAATTCTTCCGCTACAGCTGCTGATTTTGCTAAGCAAATCATCGCCCCACATCTTAAACCATATAAAGTGTAGGCTTTAGAAAGGCTGTGAGCGATTACAGGCAGAACATTTTTCGACATTTCATCTAAGACCTTTAAAAACTCCCTGCTTTCCTCTTCATCACCTGCAAAATCTATATATGCAACATCTGCTAATAATACCACATGTTTGCCACCTTCCAAGCTTTTGAAAATTTCTTTCACACCAGCCCAGTCTTCCAAAGTCAAGGCATAACCTGTAGGATTATGGGCAGGGGTATTTAAAATTATTACTAACTTATCCTGCTTATTTACAAGTTCCCTAACTTTAAATTCAAAACTTGCTAAATCAAATTTTCTGGCTTCATTAAACAATCTAAAGGTTTCTATATCCCTTCCCAGTTCATTAGCAATAGTCTTATATGGTGCCCAGTGCCAATCGGCAACTAAAATTTTATCTGCAAGTTTTGTGAAATTAGAAATAGTATTTCTAATAGCTCCTGTTCCTCCCGGAGTCGCTACAGCTTCCACAAAGGACTTAGGCTCATACTTGCCGAAAGCATCTTTAATTATAGCTTTTCTAAATTCCAAAGTTCCACTGATAGGAGCATATTCCGCAAAATCCTTCGGCTCTAAATTTTTAAACACTTCTGATACGGAACTTAAAATCATAAGCTCACCATCATCATCCAAAAGAGCTCCTATAGTTCCATTTACAACCTTATCTTTGCCTTTTTCTTTTATCATAGCTTTGGCACGATTATTTATGCCAAAGATTTTATCTTCTTTCGGAATAGTTCTTCCGTTTTCTTCCACAAATATCATATAATTGGTTCTCCCTATTAAAATTTCACATAAAAAATCTTTTTACCCTGACTTTTGAATTTTTCCTCATACTCAGTGGTGTAATCCTTAGATTCAAATGAACTATCATGTAGATCCTCTGAAAATTCCAAAATCTCATAACCCATTTGATTTATTTCGTCTATAGTAAATCTAAACAAAGGTTCATTGTCCGTCTTAAATTCTATAAAACCACCCTGACTTAAAACCTCTTTGTAATTCTTTAACCTTAAATGATAGGTAAGTCTTCTCTTATCATGCCTAGCCTTAGGCCAAGGGTCACTAAAATTCAGATATATTCCCTTTAACTCACCCTCATTAAAATAATCTTTTAAGTCATTTACAAAGCCTATGAAAAACCTAACATTAGAAAGTTCCGCATTTTCTGCTTTTTCTAAGGCTCTCAACACCACATTGCTCTGACCCTCAACGGCTATAAAATTTTTATCTAAATTAGCATCCGCTCTCTTTAGAATAAAATTTCCTTTGCCGCAACCGATTTCTAAATATATATCTCCTGAATTTCCAAAGTTTTCTTTCCACTTACCTTTCAAAAGTTCAGGTTCTCTCACTAAGAAGCTGGAATTTTCCTCTATTTTCGCTTCTAAATTTTTAATATTTCTCTGCCTCACTAAAACAACCTAGCCTCTAAAATAATTATCCCTAAAAATAAAGTTTGTAAAGCAAAAGCCATATAATCTCTCCTCTTAAACTTCATCTCATTCATTCTGGTTCTGTTTTCGCCACCTCTATAGCATCTTGCTTCCATAGCCATAGCCAAGTCTTGAGCAATTCTAAAAGCACTTATGAAAAGTGGCACTAATATAGGAATCAAACTTTTTGCCCTTTGAATTAAATTTCCTGACTCAAAATCTGCTCCTCTAGCCTGCTGCGCCTTCATTATTTTATCCGTCTCTTCTAATAGAGTCGGTATGAAACGAAGGGCAATCGTCATCATCATAGCAATTTCATGGGAAGGTAAACCTATCTTTTTAAAAGGTGATAAGAGTCTTTCAATTCCATCTGTAAGACTTATCGGTCTAGTGCATAAAGTTAAAAGAGAGGAACCGATAATAAGTAAAAATAACCTAATCGCCATAAAAACAGCCACATTTATTCCCTCTTTAGTTATATGCAAAAACTTCCACTGCCAAATCACCTCTCCCTGAATCATAAATATATTAAGGGCAAAGGTGAAAAATAATATAAACAAAATAGGCTTCAAACCTCTCACAATATAGGAAAGAGGTACTTTAGAAATAGCTATAACAGTACCTAAAGCCACTGCCGCTACTAAAAAGCCTAAAAAATTATCCACTATAAAAAGCTCTATAATAAAGAGCATCGTTCCAATTATCTTAACTCTTGGGTCCAGTTTGTGTATAAGGGATTCCCCTGAAAAATACTGACCCAGTGTAATATCTCTAATCATCTATTCTTCCTTAGCTAAATATTTTGAAATTTCTGTCACGGCTTCGTCTACATCTAAAATCGTATCCGATATCTGAAGCCCTCTCTCCCTGAGTTCCTCTGTAAAAGCTGTAATCGGCGGAAGCTCTAAGCCTACCCCTCTTAAAACCTCTTTCTTAGAAAAAACTTCCTTAGGAGTTCCTAAGGTAACCAACTTACCACTATCTATTACAATTACCTTATCTGATAAATTAGCTATATCTGCCATGTTATGAGAAACTAAAATCGTAATATTCCCGGTTTTTTCGTGAACATCCCTTACCATCTTAAGCACATCCTTATGAGCCTTAGGGTCTAAGCCGGCTGTAGGTTCGTCCAAAATCAGAACCTCCGGTCTCATAGCCACAACTCCTGCTATAGCCACTCTTCGCTTCTGACCTCCGGAAAGTTCAAAAGGTGACCTCTCACCTATTTCCTCAAAATCCAAACCTACTAAGTCTATGGCTTCTCTCACTCTCTCATCTATTTCTTTTTCTGATAAACCTAAATTCTTAGGACCAAAAGCTACATCTTTAGCTACCGTTTCTTCAAACAACTGATATTCCGGATATTGAAAAACTAATCCTATACGCTTTCTAATTTGAACCATAGAAACACCGGGTTTAGTAATATCTATATCGCCTATTATAATATTACCCTCGTCTGCCTTTAATAATCCGTTTAAATGTTGGAGCAAGGTGGATTTTCCTGAACCTGTATGCCCTATAATGCCCACTAACTCCCCATCTTTAATATCAAAACTAATATTATCTAAGGCTATTTGTTCTGTAGGCATACCTTTTTCATATATATGTTTTAAATTCTTTACTTGTATTGACATATAAAATCAACCATTTCCTCTTCAGTAATAATATTAAGAGGAACATTTATCCCCTTAGCTCTAAGTTTAGCTCCTATCTGCACCATTAGCGGCACATCCAAATTAACCGATCTGATTAATTCTTCCTCTTCAAACACATTTTCCGGTTCTCCATCTAAAAGCACATGACCCTCATGCATGATGATAACCCTATCTGCCCTAACTGCTTCCTCCATAAAATGAGTAATTAAAATTACTGTTATGCCTTCACTATGAAGCTCATCTATAATTGCCATTATTTCTTTTCGCCCCTTCGGGTCTAACATGGCAGTAGGTTCATCAAATATAATGCACTCCGGTTTCATTGCAACAACTCCTGCAATAGCAACCCTCTGTTTTTGTCCTCCGGATAAAAAATGAGGCGCCTTCTTCTTAAACTGCCCCATATTTACATCTTTCAGAGCCTTATTAACCCTTCTTCTAATTTCTTCAGGTTCTATACCTAAATTTTCAGGTCCGAATGCCACATCATCTTCTACTATGGCAGAGACCAACTGGTTATCCGGATTTTGAAAAACCATCCCTGCAGTCTGTCTTATATCCCAAACATGGTCATAATCCTTAGTATCGTAGCCATTTACATAAACGACCCCTTCTGTAGGAAGAAGCAGGCCGTTCAAATTCTTTGCCAAGGTAGATTTTCCGCTACCATTTTTGCCGATGATAGCTGTAAAAGAACCTTTCTTTATTTCTAAATTTACTCCCTTAAGAGCCTGAACTGTATCTCCATCTTCATCTCTTAAATACTGAAACACTAAATTTTCTATTGTAATAATATTTTCCACTATTTTTTATCCTTGTAGTATTTATCCATATATTTTTTTAACTGCTTAACATTAAACTGACCGGGAGCTGTAGGCTGGCTGCCCGAAGCATAGCTCATAACGGAACCGAAGTCTCCTGCACAAATTCTGCTCACCTGACCTTCTTCCCCCATGGCTATAGCCACGATAGGTTTATGTCTGGTAAGCTGGGTGTAATGTGCCGAACCTTCTAAAAGGCAATAGGTATCCATCTCATCTTTAGCAAAACATGCCACCTTGAGTATATCCCCACCCTTTCTTTCTAACCTTAAGAAAGTTTCAGAAATTTCTTCCTTAGTAAGCATATTTTCAAAATTATGATAAGAAAGAATGACCTTTGTGTGTTTTCTCTTAGCTTCGCGAATCAGTCTTTCAATCTGACCATTATTAATATCTATGTCCACCATATCGGCAAGCTCCATAGACCATCTCAAAATTCTATTTCCCGTAACTTCGTCACCCTTAAAATCAACAATCAACTTTTTGCCTTGAGCCATTTTTTTAACCTGCATCAATTTTTCCACAAAATCTTCTCTGGTTAAACTTTCCACCCCTAAAAAGCCATCTACGCACCACTCCACAATTTGACAATCCTCACCGAATTCTCTAATTTCCATAGCAATGCCTTCTAAAGTATCATTTGGAAGAGAGAGGCATATATCCGGTCTCTTTCTATTCTTCTTATCTTCTTCTTTTTTCCTAAAAATTCCCATTTAACTACTCTCTTCTTTAACTTTAAAATTAATACTAAGCCTATGATTTTCAAAAAAACCATATCACTTTATTTTATCACTGCAAAGGCTTTATGTCAAAATATACCTTTAATTTTTTTCTTATTTTCCTGTATTTTCATCTTTTTCAGCATTTTTCTCTTTAATATGCTTTTCATAATTCATCATAGCAGCTGCCGAATACATATCTTCATATTTTTCTACTATTCCGGGTCTGAAATATTCTTCTGTCATAGTAACTTCATTAGTTACGCATACCGGTTCCCAATCCTTTTGCTCACTTGAAGTTTTCTTATATAAAATTATGTATATATCACCATGTCCCGTTCCATCAGATGTCAAATAATCCTCTGTTAAAAACATATCTCCCGATAGCTGTATATCTTCAGGATTTTCCGGCTTGAATCTATATTTAATTTTATATAAATTAATTGCCAAAACCTCAGAAGTAGTTCCTGTCATAATCTGTTCAATATCTAAAAGCTCTGCCTTAACCATTTTGTATCCTAATTCTTTAGTAAAATAGTCCAAATCACTTTGAGTTTTATCTAAAGCATAATTCACCACTGACTCAGGTAACTCTTTATCTACCTTAACTTCAATTTTTAATTCTTCATTTTCCTTATTACTTCCCACAGTTAAACTGCATCCTGTAAATAAGCCAACCATCATAATCACTGCCAATACCAAACAAATTTTTTCTTTTTTCAAAATACACATAACTCTCTCCTTTTCACAAATACGATCTCACACTAACATTCTAATCAAATTCTATCCCCATATTCTAAAAATGTCAACCTGTAAAATAGCCCTCCCCCTCATTTTAGGCATAACAAAAGCCACAGTCTCCTGTGGCT
>CAMENZ010000016.1 GCA_945928865.1 uncultured Clostridia bacterium | reverse complement strand
AGCCACAGGAGACTGTGGCTTTTGTTATGCCTAAAATGAGGGGGAGGGCTATTTTGGTTTAGGTTTATAAGCCTATAAATATTGCTTGCAAGGTGAAAAGTGCCAAAACATAAGGTAGAAAAAACATATTATAAAGTTTTCCCTTACTTTTAAGATGATTTCAGCTTGCATTTCATTTACAATAGTTGATTTCTCTATAAAGCCTAATAATTTTAAGGTTAATAAAAATTTTACCGACTTTTTTGTAATATGAGATTAAATTTATAAAGCTATTGCTATTGACACTAGGGTAAGATTTTAGGATAATGGGGTAAAGGAAATTTGAGACTACAGATTATATGAATTGTATATATAATTATGACTTTTAAGGAGTAAATAAGATATGAAATATAATAGAGATGAAGTGGTGGAAATTGCTGCCAATATTGACGATATGACAGGCGAAGATTTAGCCTTTGCTATGGAACGAATAATGGAAAAGGGAGCTTTAGATGTTTGCGCTGAACCTGTATTTATGAAAAAAGGTAGACCTGGATACAAATTGCTTGTTTTAATTAAAGAAGACCAATTAGAATCTATGGCAGCAGTTATTTTTAAGCATACTTCCACCATCGGCATAAGGCTATATAGGTGTGAACGCCTTGTTATGGAGAGGGACTTTAGCGTTATAGAAAAGACTTTGGAAGGCGGAGGCTTTAAGGAAGATGTAAAGGTAAATATAAAAGAAAGTTATTTATTAGGAGATTTTGAAGTGGAAGATGGCTCAAAATCTAATATAAAGAACATGAGAAAAGTTAAATTGGAATTTGACGATTTAGCTGAGATTGCAAGGGAACTGGACATTAGTTTGGAAGAAGTTAGAGAACTTTTGAGAAAACAGTAATTTAATTGAGGAATATAAAAAGGGCGGTTAAGCCCTTTTTTAGTCAAATTTTAAAAGTTGTTCTACTTCTTTTCTAGGCGGTGCAGCAACCTCAATATTTTCAGGGAAGCCTATAGGAATTATAGCACCTAAGGCTTCGTCTTCGGGAATCTCTATGATTTCGCCTACTTGATTTTCATCAAAAATACCCATTATTACTGTGCCTAAGCCTTTTTCATGGGCGGCTAAGCAGAAAGTTTGAGCTGCTATACCCGCATCGAACATTTCCCAACCATTTTCCTTAGGGGTGGTGAAGGAACCGTCTTTTTCAAAACCGGATCTTCCCTTTTTATAAGTTAAAAGCACTATGGCAGGAGCATTTAACATAGTTTTAGTGTTATAGGTGAAACCTAAGGTACATTCAGGGGAGGCAAGTTTTGCGATTTTATCTTTATCTGTAACTACAATATATCTGGCGATTTGTGTATTTTTCCAAGATGGTGCAAAGCGTGCAACTTCCACAACTTCTTCTAACAAGCTTTGAGGAACTGTATCTGCCTTGAATTTTCTAATACTTCTTCTTTCTTTAATACCTTGAATTAAGTCCATAATTTAATTACCATAGCCTTTCTTTTAAATTTTAATAATTAGATGTATACATTCTATCACAAAAACTTGATGGAATCTATATTGAAATATAATAGAAAATAATATATAATAACCTCTAGCCTGAGGGCTTTTTTAATTTTCAAAACTTTTGGAAAGACAGGTAATTGGATTTATGAGAAGTGATAGAAAAAAAGAAATTGCAGCACAGATGGAGGCTGAAAGAAGGACTGAAAAAAGAACAAAGGGGAATAAGTTTTTTAGAACTGTTTCCATAATATATACTTTAGCGGCCATAGCTTTTGTATATATGATATGGAAGTTAAATATGCTGCCGGAAAAGTATTTCTATGGTGGTGTAGGAGTCTTAGCGCTCGTATCCTTATTTATAGTTCCTGTAATGTTTAGCAAAAAAGGCAGGAGGGGTCGCCGAATTTTTGCAAGCTTTATAGCTGTAGTAATGATAGGAACTTTTGGAGTGGGTACTTGGTATGTGGCGGATACATTGGATTTTTTAGGAAATATTACTAAAATAACTAATAAGGTGGTTGAAAAATACGATGTAGTCGTAGCAGAGGGAAGCACTTATAAGGAATTAAAAGAAATAAAAGGTGAAGTTGTAGGTACATATATGTCCGATGACTTTGTTTACTCTGAGGCTAAGGCTGTTTTGCAGGAAAAGGTGCCTGTAGAATATGGCTATGAAGAAAATATGGACAATATGATGTTTGCCTTAAAAGATGGCAAATATAAGGCTGTGTTTTTAAGCCATATTCAGTATAAAAACCTTTTAAAAGAAAAGAAAGAGCTTAGTGCGGGAACTAAGGTGCTGAAAACTGTTGAAGTGGAAATTGAAGAAAAAGAGCATACTTCTAAAGTGGATGTTAAGAAGGAAGCATTTAATATTCTAATAAGTGGAATAGATGCCAGAGGGGCTATTACGGGAAATACCCGTACTGATGTAAATATGTTGGCGACAGTTAATCCTGTAACACATAAAGTTATGTTAACCTCCATCCCTAGAGACTACTATATAAATCTTCCGTCTAAAAAGGCAAAGGATAAGTTAACGCATTCCAGTCTCTTCGGAATTCAGGAAACAGTGGGAGCTGTTGAAGATTTGCTGGGAATAGATATAAACTACTATGTTAGAGTTAATTATTCCACAGTAACAAAACTTGTGGATGCTATAGGTGGTATAGATGTAAATTCTCCTAATGATTTTTCTACTAGCGGAATGGGTCTTTTAAATGGGCATCATTTTGTAAAGGGGATAAATCATCTGGATGGTAAAGGGGCTTTAGCTTTCTCCAGAGAGAGACATTCCTTCGTAGATGGGGATTTACAGAGAAATGAAAACCAGCAGCTGGTAATGAAGGGGATTATTGAAAAGGCTACTTCGAGTACAACTATTCTTACTTCCTATACAGATTTGCTTAAGGCTATTAAATACAATCTTAAAACTAATATGAGTAAAGATGAAATGAGCATTATAATTAAGGAGCAACTTAGAAATATGCCTAAGTGGGATATTGAAAAACAGGCTATAAGAGGAACTCCGGGTTTTGATTTCTGCTTTGCCTTGAACACTAATGCCAGCATAGTTAATCAAAATTTAGAAGCTAATGCTAAGGTTGTGGATGGAATAGTAAAGACCATGACATCAGATAAAATAAATAAATAAAATTTCGGCTTGACATTGATAAAGGGCTGATTTATAATAAATAGGCAACTTTATGATTATTAAAGAACAGAGCTTCTTTTGAGGCTCTGAATTTTGAGTTAAACGGAGGACAATCAAATGAGAGTTAAGGTTACATTAGCATGTACAGAGTGTAAGCAAAGAAACTATAACACAATGAAGAATAAGAAGAACGACCCTGACCGTATTGAAATGCAGAAATATTGCAAGTTCTGCAAGAAGCATACTCTTCATAAGGAAACAAAATAAGGAGTAAGATATGGCAAATATTAAAGATGGGAAGAAGAAAGCCGGTTTTAAAGAATATTTTAACGGCGTAAGAATCGAAATGAAAAAGGTTGTGTGGCCAACTAAACAAGAAGTGGTTTCATACACAGCGATAGTAATCGCAACTTGTGCAGTGTTTGCACTTGGATTTTGGCTCATTGACACGGGAGCATTAGCAGCTTTAAAGTCCCTATTAAACATAACTTTAAATTAGTAACTTATATTTGTTAGAAGACTAAGATACTAAAAAGGAGAACAGGTACGATATGTCTGAAATGGAAGTAAAAAGCGTTTCTCCATTAGAGGGAGAAGGCATAAGAGGAGATGGACAGGCTAAATGGTATGCAGTCCATACTTATTCCGGTCATGAGAATAAGGTAAAAGCGAATATAGAAAAACTGGTTGAAAACCGTGGTATGCAGGACTTAATCATGGACATCGTTGTACCTACAGAGGATATCGTTGAAGTTAAAGGCGGACAGCGAAAGATTAAAACTAGGAAATTATTTCCAAGCTATGTAATTGTAAAGATGATTGTAACCAATGAGTCCTGGTACCTTGTGAGAAATACACAGGGAGTTACAGGTTTCGTAGGTCATGGCTCCAACCCTATTTCCCTTACTGATGAAGAAGTAGCAAGAATGGGAATAGAAAAGATTAAAATTGACCTAGATGTAGAAGTCGGCGAAACAGTGAAGGTAATCAGTGGACCTCTCGAAAGCTTTTTAGGACAGGTAGAGGAAATCCATCATGATAAACAGACGCTTAAAGTCAGAGTTTCTATGTTTGGCAGAGATACACTGGTTGAACTTGAGTTCACTCAGATTAGAAAAATCTCTGAATAAATGCTAATAGATTAGCGAGAATATAATAAGAAAGGAGGAAGATTAAATGGCAAAAAAGATTGAAGGATATATTAAGCTTCAGATTGCCGCAGGGGCAGCAACTCCAGCACCTCCAGTTGGACCAGCTTTAGGTCAAAAGGGTGTTAACATTATGGATTTCTGCAAACAGTTCAATGCAAGAACAGCAGATCAGCCAGGTATGGTTATTCCTGTAGTAATTACAGTTTATGCAGACAGATCATTTACTTTTGTTACTAAGACACCACCAGCAGCAGTTCTTCTTAAGAAAGCAGCAGGTCTTGACAGTGCTTCAGGCGAACCTAATAAGAAAAAGGTAGCTACACTTACAAGAGCTCAAGCAGAAGAAATTGCTAAAACTAAAATGCCGGACTTAAATGCAGCTAATATCGACTCTGCTACAGAGATGATAAAGGGAACAGCAAGAAGTATGGGAATCGTTGTAGAAGATTAATATTAAGTGGGAGATTAAGATCGTTAGTACCACGAGGAGGTAAAAATGCCTAAAAGAGGTAAAAAGTATCAAGAAGCAGTTGCAAAATTTGATAAGACGGCAGTTTATGAAGCTCCGGAAGCTTTAGAAAATGTTGTTGCAACAGCAAAAGCAAAATTTGACGAAACAGTTGAAGTACACATCAGACTTGGTGTTGACGGAAGACACGCTGACCAGCAGGTTAGAGGTGCAATAGTTCTTCCTCACGGAACAGGTAAAACTAAAAAGGCTTTAGTTTTCGCTAAGGGACCTAAGGCACAGGAAGCAGAAGCAGCAGGAGCTGATTATGTAGGAGCAGAAGAATTAGCAGACAAAATCAAAAATGAAAACTGGTTTGATTTTGACGTAGTAGTTGCTACTCCTGACATGATGGGTGTTGTTGGTAGATTAGGTAAAATTTTAGGACCTAAGGGATTAATGCCAAACCCTAAATCAGGTACTGTAACAATGGATGTTACTAAAGCTTTAGAAGAAATTAAAGCCGGTAAAGTTGAGTACAGACTTGACAAGACTAACATTATTCACACTCCAATAGGAAAGGCTTCCTTCGGAGCAGAAAAGCTTAAGGACAACTTTAATGCTCTTCTTGAAGCAGTTGTAAAGGCTAAACCGGCAGCTGCAAAGGGACAGTATCTTAAGAGTGTTACTGTAGCTACAACAATGGGACCTGGAGTTAAGGTAAATCCTGCAACAATCCAGTTCTAAAATAAAATTGAAAATTAACCGAAGACAGCAGGTGCGAAAGCTTAATTTCCTGCCGAGGTACAATATAAAATATTGACCTCGCTTAGACGAGGTTTTTTTATGGAGTACCATATCCTGCCTATAGGCAAGAAAGGAGAATGAAATGTCAGTAGAAGCAAAACAGGCTAAACAGATTATAATCGATGAGATTAAAGAAAAATTAAACGGTGCACAGTCAGCAGTAGTAATTGATTACATGGGAATCACAGTTGCGCAGGCAGATGCTATGAGAAAGAAACTAAGAGAAGCTAATGTAGACTACACTGTATATAAGAATACTCTTGTAAAGAGAGCTATCGCAGGAACTGAGTTCGAAGGCTTAGCAGAAGTTTTAGACGGACCAAGTGCAGTTGCAATTTCTAAGGAAGATGCTACTGCTCCGGCAAGAGTGTTAAACGAAGTTATTAAAGACTTCAAGAAAATGGAATTTAAAGCAGGTGTTGTTGAAGGTAAGCTCTTTGATAAGAGTGGAATTCAGCAGATTGCAGATATTCCATCAAGAGATGTTCTCATTGCGAAGTTCATGGGTTCAATTCAGAGTCCGGTATCTCAGTTAGTAAGAACATTCCAGGCAGTTGCCGACGCAAAATAATAAAAATAATATATCTCAATTTCAGAGAAAATTTTAAAAGGAGAAATAAAAATGAACAAAGAACAGATTATCGAAGCTATAAAAGCGATGACAGTTTTAGAATTAAACGAATTAGTTAAAGCATGTGAAGAAGAATTCGGAGTATCCGCTGCAGCTCCAGTAGCAGTAGCAGGAGCAGCTGCAGGTGGTGCAGAAGAAGAACAGACAGAATTCACTGTAGTTCTTGAATCTGCTGGTGCAGAAAAGATTAAGGTTATTAAGGCTGTAAGGGAACTTACAGGTTTAGGACTTAAGGAAGCTAAGGAATTAGTTGATGGAGCTCCTAAGACTCTTAAGGAAGGCGTTGACAAGGCTGAAGCTGAAGCAATTAAGACTCAGTTAGAAGAAGTTGGCGCACAGGTAGTTCTTAAATAAGAATTAGCTAAAAGCAAAATCGAGAGCAGGCGTATGCCTGCTCTTTTTGTATGTGTCGATAAAACTTATATAAACGGATTTTGAAATCTCTCAGTTTAAGGAGATTTTGTTGTCTGAAATGGCTGTATTTGATAAATCAGGCAACCTTTACCATAAATTTCCAGTTATGCTCAAACATCTCACACGGCAAAATCTAACCCCCAAAACTGTACCATCTATTTATCAACATATTTTGTCCTATAATTATTTTTGTATGTGATTTAGAAATTTGGAATTGTGATGATTCCGAAGCTGTAAAATTGATTTTGAATATGATATAATATTACAAATATTGAGCAAGACAAATTAGAATTTGTGGAGGATATATGAAAGGTATTATTTTATATAAATCTAAATACGGAGCAACACAAAAATATGCAGAATGGTTAGTTGAAGCTACAGGCTATGAGTGTATAGAAACAAACAAGGCAAAAATTTCAGAAGTAAAAAAATATGATGTAGTTATTTTAGGCGGTGGAATATACGCCTCTGGTATAGCTGGACTTTCTTTTCTAAAGAAAAATATAGGACAACTTAAAGATAAAAAAATCATTGTATTTTGCGATGGTGCTTCACCATTTGAAGAAAAAGCATATCAAGAACTGAAGTCACATAATATGAAAAGTGAACTTGCAGAAATCCCTTTGGTTTACTGTAGAGGCTCGTGGAATATGGATAAAATGGGAATTATAGACAAAAATCTATGCAAAATGCTACAGAAAGTAACAGCTAAAAAGAATTTATCTGAATGTGAAATTTGGGAAAAGGCACTTATGGAGGCTGGCGAAACTCCTTGTGATTGGACAGATAGAAAGTATATTGAGCCTATATTAGATATGCTTAAATAAGACAACTTCCAGTTTGTCTAATTGAATAAAACAATTTTAGAAACAGTAAATCATAAAGGTTTGCTGTTTTTTCTTATTTGTTTTTCAAAATAAAAACGTCAATAAATAAGAAAAGGTACTTGACAAAACGCTTACTGGCAGCAGTAGCGTTATTTAGAACATTTTGTGGATTTCATACAGTGATTTTATAGGGGGCTTCCTATTTATTTCAAAAACCACTTGACCTGTTGACGAAGATGAGATATAATATTAGACTGCCACACAAAGTAATTTGTTTAAGAATATAAGGAGTGATGAAGATGCCAAAACCTATACAAGTAGGTAGAAAAGAACGTATGACATTTGCGAAAATCAATGAAGTCTGCGAAATGCCGAACCTAATACAAATTCAAACGGATTCGTATAAATGGTTCATAGAAGAAGGCCTTAAAGAAGTCTTTGAGGATATATCCCCAATTAAGGATTATGCAGATAATCTAGTACTGGATTTTATTGATTATTCACTTTCCGATTCTCCGAAATATGAGCAAGAGGAGTGCAAGGAGAGAGATGTTACATACGCTGCTCCATTAAAAGTTAAAGTCAGATTGATTAACAAGGAAACAGGTGAAGTCAAGGAACAGGAAGTTTTCATGGGAGATTTTCCTCTTATGACTGAAAAGGGAACCTTTATTTACAACGGTGCAGAGCGTGTTGTTGTAACTCAATTAGTTCGTTCCCCGGGACCTTACTATGAGGTTTCTGTTGACAAATCAAATAACAAATTATTCGCTACAACTATTATACCAAACAGAGGAGCTTGGCTTGAGTACGAAACAGATTCTAACGAAATTCTTTCAGTTAGAGTTGACCGTACCAGAAAACAGCCGATTACAACTCTTTTAAGAGCCTTAGGCTTTGGTAGCAATGAAGAAATCTTAGAAATTTTTGGAGAAGATCCAAGACTTGTTAAGACTTTTGAAAAGGATGCATCTACAAGTTATGAAGAAGGTATCCAAGAAATTTATAAAAAGTTAAGACCTACTGAACCACCAAGTGTAGAAAGTGCGAAAGCTTTATTTAATTCTCTTTTCTTTGATCCAAAGAGATATGATTTAGCTAAGGTTGGTAGATACAAATATAATAAAAAATTAGGATTATCTAACAGAATCAACGGTGTAGTGGCAGCTGAAGATGTTATGAATCCTGAAACTGGTGAAATTTTAGTTGAAGCCGGTGAAAAAATAAATAGAGAACTTGCATTGGCTATAGAAAATGCAGGTATAGAATATGTGTATGTATATGCAGCTGATAAGGATAAAGAGGGGCAAATTACTAAGGTTATCGGAAACCGTTTCGTGGACCTTCAGCAATATGTCGATTTTGACATATCCGAAATTAGAACTGCTGACAAGGTGTTTTACCCTGTTTTAATGGAAATTTTAAGAGATGCAGAATCTGAAGATGAAATTAAGAGATTATTAGTTGAAAGAAAGAATGAACTTTCACCTAAGCATATTTTGACTGAAGATATTATTGCATCCATCAGCTATTTATTAAACTTAAACTATGGTATAGGTTTAGTAGATGATATTGACCATCTTGGAAATAGAAGACTTAGAACTGTAGGAGAACTTCTTCAAAATCAGTTTAGAATAGGTCTTGCAAGAATGGAAAGAGTTGTTAAGGAAAGAATGACTATTCAAGATACTGAAATTACAACACCTCAGGCTTTAATGAATATAAGGCCTGTAACTGCTGCAATTAAAGAATTCTTTGGAAGTTCTCAGCTTTCTCAGTTTATGGACCAGAACAACCCATTGGCAGAGCTTACTCATAAGAGAAGACTTTCTGCTTTAGGACCGGGAGGTTTATCTAGAGAAAGAGCCGGTTTCGAAGTTCGAGATGTACACCATTCCCACTACGGAAGAATGTGCCCTATTGAAACTCCGGAAGGTCCAAACATTGGACTTATCGGTTCCCTTACAACTTATGGACTTATTAATAAGTATGGTTTCATAGAGACCCCATATAGATTAGTTGACAAGGAAACAGGAAGGGTTACAGAAACCATTCATTACCTTACAGCAGATGAGGAAGAGATGATGGTAATTGCTCAGGCAAATGAACCTTTAGACAGCGAAGGTAGATTCGTAAATGCTAAGGTTGCTGCTCGTTCAGAGCATGGAGAAATTGCCTTGATGCCTCGTGCCCAAATTGATTACATGGACGTATCTCCTAAGCAGGTTGTATCAGTTGCAACAGCTATGATTCCGTTCCTTGAAAACGACGACGCAAACCGTGCCCTAATGGGTTCTAACATGCAGCGTCAGGCGGTGCCGCTTTTAGTGACAGAGGCTCCTATCGTAGGAACCGGTATGGAATACAAAGCAGCTAGAGATTCCGGTGTAGTTATTTTAGCAAAATCTGCAGGTACAGTAGAATTTGTAGATGCAGAAAATATTATAGTAAGAAGAAGTGAGGACAATGGCATAGACGAATATAAACTTCTTAAGTTTAAACGTTCTAACCAGGGTACTTGCATAAACCAAAGACCTATAGTTTCTAAGGGTGAGGTTGTTGAAAAAGGTGAAGTTATAGCAGATGGTCCATCTACCAGCCTAGGAGAAATTTCCTTAGGTAAGAACCTTTTAATAGGCTTCATGACTTGGGAAGGTTACAATTACGAGGATGCTATAATATTAAATGAAAGACTTTTAATGGATGATGTGCTTACATCTCTCCATATTGAAGAATATGAATCCGAAGCGCGTGAAACTAAGTTAGGTTCTGAAGAAATTACAAGAGATATTCCTAATGTTAGTGAAGATGCCCTTAGAGATTTAGATGAAGAAGGTATCATAAGAATTGGTGCCGAAGTTGATTCTTCAGATATATTAGTAGGAAAGGTTACTCCTAAGGGAGAAACTGAGCTTACATCTGAGGAAAGATTATTAAGAGCAATCTTTGGAGAAAAGGCAAGAGAAGTAAGAGATACTTCCCTTAGAGTTCCTCATGGTGAAACAGGAATTATCGTTGATGTTAAGGTGTTCACTAGAGAGAACGGAGATGAATTACCTCCGGGAGTTAATAAATTAGTAAGATGTTATATCGCAACTAAGAGAAAAATCAATGTAGGAGACAAGATGTCCGGTAGACATGGTAACAAGGGTGTAATTTCTAGGATTTTACCGGAAGAAGATATGCCTTTCATGGAAAACGGTCGTCCTCTTCAGGTCATGCTTAACCCACTGGGCGTACCTTCCCGAATGAATGTAGGTCAGGTACTTGAAGTGCATTTAGGTTTAGCAGCTAAAAAGAGAGGTTGGTACATTTCTACTCCTGTATTTGATGGAGCTAATGAGTGGGACATTATGGACATGCTTAAGGAAGAAGGTTATCCGGAAACAGGTAAACTTCATTTAAGAGATGGCCGTACGGGAGAATATTTTGATAACCCTGTTACAGTAGGTTATATGTATATGCTCAAACTTCACCACTTAGTAGATGACAAAATCCACGCTAGAAGTACAGGTCCTTATTCATTAGTAACTCAGCAGCCACTAGGTGGTAAAGCTCAGTTCGGTGGACAGCGTTTCGGAGAAATGGAAGTATGGGCTTTAGAGGCTTATGGTGCAGCTTACACCTTACAAGAAATTTTGACAGTTAAGTCTGACGATATTGTAGGTAGAGTTAAAACATATGAAGCTATCGTTAAGGGAGAAAATATTTCCACACCGGGAATACCTGAATCCTTCAAAGTACTGATTAAGGAAATGCAGGCTCTAGGTTTAGATGTAAAGGTGCTTTCTGAAACTAATGAAGAAATTGCAATTAAGGATTCTTCTGAATATGAAGAAGACTATGCTAATGTAGAATCCATTATGGAAACTGAAATCGCAAAGGATGATGAGGAAATATTGAATTCCGGTTTCACTGAAGTTGATGAAAATGAAAATGAGTAATGCTTAAGTAATTAAAGAAAGGGGAGGGACTCCTTGAATAATATAAATTATGAACAAGAATTAAATAACTTTGAATCTATACAGATTAATTTAGCATCTCCTGAAAAAATAAGAGAGTGGTCAAGAGGTGAAGTAACTAAGCCTGAAACCATCAACTACAGAACTTTAAAACCTGAAAGAGATGGGCTGTTTTGTGAAAAGATTTTCGGACCTATGAAGGACTGGGAATGTCACTGCGGTAAATATAAGAGAATTAGATACAAGGGAATCGTGTGTGACCGTTGTGGAGTAGAAATTACTAAAGCAAAGGTTAGAAGAGAAAGAATGGGACATATTGAATTAGCTGCCCCTGTTTCTCACATTTGGTATTTCAAGGGAATTCCATCAAGAATGGGATTATGCCTGGATATTACACCAAGAAACTTAGAAAAAATCCTGTATTTTGCTGCTTATATTGTTATAAATCCAGGTGAACAGTTAGATCCTGAAACTCCATTATTTGGAAAACATGAGATTATTACTGAACAGCAGTATATAGATGCTAGGGATAAATTTGGCCCTAACTTTAGAGCTGCTATCGGAGCTGAAGCTGTTAAGGAACTTCTAGCTTCTATAGATTTAGATGAACTTTCACGGGATTTAAGAAGCAAACTTAAGGATGCTTCCGGTCAGAAGAAAATCAGAATCGTTAGAAGATTAGAAGTTATCGAAGCTTTAAGACTTTCCGGTAACAGACCTGAATGGATGATTTTAGATGTTATACCGGTAATTCCACCTGACATCAGACCTATGGTTCAACTGGATGGTGGCAGATTCGCAACATCTGACTTAAATGACCTTTATAGAAGGGTTATAAATAGAAATAATCGTCTTAATAGACTTATGGAATTAACAGCACCTGACATTATCATCAGAAATGAAAAGAGAATGCTTCAGGAAGCAGTTGACTCCTTAATAGATAATGGTAGAAGAGGCAGGGCTGTTACAGGTCCGGGATCCAGACCTCTTAAGTCCTTATCCGATATGTTAAAGGGTAAGCAGGGTAGATTTAGACAAAACCTTTTAGGTAAGCGTGTAGACTACTCAGGTCGTTCTGTAATCGTAGTAGGCCCTGAGTTAAAGTTCTACCAGTGTGGACTTCCTAAGAAGATGGCTCTTGAACTTTTCAAACCTTTCATTATGAAAGAATTAGTAGAACAGAAATATGCTCATAATATTAAATCTGCTAAGAGAATGGTTGAAAAGGTTAGACCGGAAGTTTGGGATGTACTTGAGGGTGTAATTAAGGAACATCCAGTTATGCTTAACCGTGCGCCTACCCTCCACCGCTTGGGAATTCAGGCATTTGAACCTGTTTTAGTAGAAGGTAAGGCTATTAAGCTTCATCCTTTAGCATGTACAGCGTTCAATGCGGACTTTGACGGAGACCAGATGGCTGTCCATGTACCTCTTTCAGTAGAGGCTCAGGCAGAAGCAAGATTCCTTATGTTATCTATAAATAACATTTTAGCACCTAAGGACGGTTCTCCTATTACAACTCCTACTCAGGATATGATACTAGGTTCCTATTATTTGACTCATCAAGGTTCAGAAAATAGAGATACTTACGCTGAGAAGGGTGATGGAAAAGTATTTACTGACATGGATGAAATGCTTATGGCTTACCAAAATGGAGCGGTAGGAATTCATGCTAATGTTAAAGTGAGAAGATTTTTAGATGAAAATGATACTAGGGGCAAATTAGTAGAGTCCACAGTAGGTAGATTCATATTTAACCAGGGTATTCCACAGGATTTAGGTTTTGTAGATAGAACGCAAGACCCTTATGGACTTGAAGTTCAGTTTGTCTGCGACAAAAAATCTTTAGGAAAAATCATCGATAAATGCTATAAAAAGCATGGAAATACAGGTACTGTAATCATGCTTGACTATATTAAAGCTACAGGTTATAAGTATTCTACAAAGGCAGCCGTGACTATTTCTGTATCCGACATGGAAATTCCTGAAGAAAAAGCAGGTATAGTAGCAGCAGCTGAAAAAGAAGTAGATAAGTATGAAAAAGCTTATAGAATGGGTCTTTTATCCAACCAAGAAAGATATGAACAGGTTATTAAAATCTGGGCAAAGGCTACAGATGATGTAGCGGATGCACTTATGGCTTCCTTAGGAACTTTAAATAACCTTTATATCATGGCGAACTCCGGAGCCAGAGGTAATAAGAGCCAGATTCGTCAGGTAGGTGGTATGCGTGGACTTATGGCTAACGCAACAGGTAAAACTGTAGAAATCCCTATTAAAGCGAACTTCCGTGAAGGACTTTCAGTATTAGAGTACTTCATTTCATCTAACGGTGCTCGTAAAGGTCTAGCCGATACAGCTCTTCGTACAGCCGACTCAGGTTACTTAACCAGAAGATTGGTAGACGTATCTCATAACATTATTGTTAGAGAAATGGACTGTGGCACTGATGAAGGTGTAGAAGTTAAGGCTTTTAAAGATGGTAAAGAAATTATCGAACCACTTAGACAAAGAATAGTAGGCCGTACAGCTTTAAATGACATATTTGACCCAACTACCGGAGAACTTATAGTAGAACAAAACTCTGAAATTATGGAAGATCAAGCTGATAGAATTGAAGCTTGCGGAATAGAATCTGTAGCAATCCGTTCAGCTATGACTTGCCATGCAAAAACAGGAATTTGTGCAAAATGTTATGGTCGTAACTTGGCTACAGGAGAAGAAGTTAACATTGGAGAATCTGTTGGTATCATCGCAGCACAGTCTATCGGTGAACCGGGTACACAGCTTACAATGAGAACATTCCACTCCGGTGGTGTAGCAGGTGGCGATATTACTCAGGGTCTTCCAAGAGTAGAAGAACTTTTCGAAGCTAGAAAACCTAAGGGTTTAGCAGAAATTTGTGAATCTGACGGTGAAGTTATTTCTATCGAAGCTAGAAAAGATAATAAGACAGAAGTAAGAGTTTTAGGTGAGGAAGATAGAACCTATGTAATCCCTTATGGAGCAAGAATAAATGTTAAGGTTGGACAGAAGGTATTAGCCGGTGAAAATATTACAGCAGGACCTCTTAATCCACATGACAAATTAAGACTTAACGGTGTTGAAGGCGTATACGAATATCTTCTTAAAGAAGTTCAGAGAGTATACAAGAATCAGGGTGTAGATATTAACGATAAACATATCGAAGTTATTGCAAGCCAGATGCTTTCTAAGTTTAAGATTGAAGATCCGGGCGATACAGATTTGTTACCGGGCGCTTTATATAGCAAACAGGAAATGGAAGCTGCTAATGAAGTTGCCATCAGCAATGGTGGAGAACCTTGCGTAGGTAAGAGAACTCTCTTAGGTATCACTAAGGCTTCCTTAGCTACAAACTCCTTCTTATCAGCAGCATCCTTCCAAGAAACTACAAGAGTTCTTACAGATGCAGCTATTAAGGGTAAAAACGATAAGCTTCAGGGCTTAAAGGAAAATGTAATCATCGGTAAGCTTATTCCTGCAGGTACCGGTATGAAGAGATACAAGAATGTAAGTTTAGATTACGGTATCAATGCTTCTATCATAGAAGAATATGAGAGAGAACAGGAAAGATTAAGATTAGAAGCAGAAGCTAATGCAAGACTTATGCATCTAACTGATGAAGAAAGAGAAGTAGAAGATGAAGAAGGTTTCTATGACAGAAACAGTTATTCCGAAGGAGAAGCCTTTACATCTTATGAGGAGTCTGAAGCGGCAGATTTTGCTGAAGGAGATGGAGAAAGGATTTCAGAAGTCACCTTAGCAGATGAAGTTGATGAAGCCTCATTATCACAGGAGGAAAAAGTGGAATTAGTTGAAATGGATTAGAATTTTCATTGACATTAATACGCTCAGTGTGGTAAAATTAAATTTAGTTTTGAACCAAATTGACCTAAAATGAAATATTTTAGGTCATTTGGCTTGAAATAAATAAATGCATTTCGGAAGAAAGGAGAAAAAGGATGCCTACTATAAATCAATTAGTACGCGAAGGCAGAACAAGTGCTGTTAAAAAATCAACAGCTCCTGCACTTAACAAGGGAATGAACTCTTTAAAGAGAAAAGCAACTAACACTCATTCACCACAGAAGAGAGGCGTTTGCACATCTGTAAAGACAGTTACACCTAAGAAACCAAACTCTGCATTAAGAAAAGTTGCCAGAGTTCGTCTTACTAACGGTATTGAAGTAACAGCATATATCCCTGGAATTGGACACAATCTTCAGGAACACAGTGTTGTACTTATCAGAGGCGGAAGAGTTAAAGACCTTCCAGGTGTTAGATACCACATCGTTAGAGGAACACTCGATACTGCCGGAGTAAACAACAGACTTCAGGCTCGTTCCAAATATGGTGCGAAGAGACCTAAAGCGAAAAAGTAAGATGTGGGAATAGTAGAGCCCTTTTATTAAATAAAAGACGCTCACGGTTATTTTGAAAATAATCGAGTACCCAATCCAAGACTGACCTAGTCGAATAATTGCATGGCTAAGGTCAGAGTAATCCTAATATTTGATTTCATAATTGAATGAGGGACGAAGTTGATGCAATTAAAAATTTGAATTTTGCAAGTAGCTTTGTACTAGATAAGACAGAATCAAAGCTATTGAGCGAGGAGGGAAGAGAAGTGCCAAGAAAAGGTAACGTACCAAAGAGAGATGTACTTCCAGATCCAGTATACGGAAGCGTTGTTGTTGCTAAGTTAATTAACAGCATCATGCTTGACGGTAAGAAGGGAACAGCTCAGTCTATCGTTTATGGTGCATTTGACATCATTAAGACACAGACTGGAGAGGAACCTCTGGAAGTATTTGAAAAGGCAATGAATAACATCATGCCTGTATTAGAAGTAAAAGCTAAGAGAATCGGTGGTGCAAACTATCAGGTTCCGGTAGAAGTAAGAAAAGCAAGACGTCAGACATTAGGTTTAAGATGGCTCACTAAGTATACAAGACTTAGAGGAGAAAGAACTATGGCTGAAAGACTCGCAAAGGAACTTATGGATGCAGCAAATTCAACAGGTGCATCTGTTAAGAAGAAAGAAGATACACATAAGATGGCAGAAGCTAATAAGGCATTTGCACATTTCAGATGGTAATTTTATGCGAGTAAAAATTTTAGAAATATGGTAGAAGGGAGGATATATTAGATGCCAAGAAGTTTTTCTTTAGAAAAAACAAGAAACATCGGTATTATGGCGCACATAGATGCCGGTAAGACAACAACAACAGAAAGAATCTTATTCTATACAGGTAAAACTCATAAGTTAGGCGAAACTCACGAAGGTGGAGCTACTATGGACTGGATGGAACAGGAGCAGGAGCGTGGTATCACAATAACCTCTGCAGCTACTACAGCACAATGGAAAAATCATAGAATTAATATAATCGATACTCCGGGTCATGTGGACTTTACAGTAGAAGTTGAGAGATCTTTAAGAGTTCTTGACGGAGCAGTAACAGTTCTTTGTGCCAAAGGGGGTGTAGAGCCTCAGTCTGAAACTGTTTGGAGACAGGCTGAAAAGTATGGTGTTCCAAGAATGATATTTGTAAACAAAATGGATATTATGGGAGCCGACTTCTTCAGAGTAGTAAGAATGGTTAAGGATAGACTTAAGGCAAATGCTGTACCTGTACAGCTCCCAATTGGTGCTGAAGATAGTTTCATAGGAATTATCGATTTAGTAGAAATGAAGGCAGAGGTTTATGAGGATGAATTAGGAAAGGTATTCAACATTATTGATATTCCTGAAGACATGCTCGAAACCGCAAAAGAATGGAGAGAAAAGTTAATAGAATCCGTAGCTGAAACTGACGAAGAACTTATGATGAAGTTCTTAGAAGGCGAAGAGTTTAGTGCTAAGGAGCTTAAGGATACTATTAGAAAAGAAACTATAGCAGGAAGAATGATTCCTATGCTTTGTGGTTCTGCATATAGAAACAAGGGCGTTCAGATGATGCTTGACGCAGTAATTGACTATATGCCTTCCCCAATTGATATTCCACCTATTAAGGGTATTGTCCCTGGAACAGATGAGGAAGAAGAAAGAGTTTCTGATGATAACGGACCTTTCTCCGCATTAGCATTTAAGATTATGGCGGATCCATTCGTAGGAAAACTTGCATTCTTTAGAGTGTATTCCGGTAAGTTAGAATCAGGTTCTTATGTTCTTAACTCAACAAAGGGTAAGAGAGAAAGAATCGGAAGAATTTTACAGATGCACGCTAATAAGAGGGAAGAAATCCAGGAAGTATACTCAGGAGATATTGCAGCTGCAGTAGGTCTTAAGGATACAACTACAGGAGATACACTTTGTGACGATAAGCACGAAATTATCCTTGAATCCATGGAATTCCCAGAGCCTGTAATCGAAATTGCTATTGAGCCTAAGACTAAGGCAGGTCAAGAAAAGATGGGTATCGCTCTTGCTAAGTTAGCAGAAGAAGACCCAACATTTAAGACTTATACAAACACAGATACAGGACAAACAATTATCGCTGGCATGGGCGAACTTCACCTTGAAATTATCGTTGACAGATTACTTCGTGAATTTAAGGTAGAAGCAAATGTAGGTAAGCCTCAGGTATCCTATAAGGAAACTCTTACAGGAAATGCTGATGTTGACCATAAATATGCTAAGCAGTCAGGTGGTAGAGGACAGTACGGTCATGTTAAGATTAGAGTATATCCAAGAGAAGCTGGAGAAGGCTTTGAATTTAAGAACTCTATCGTTGGTGGTGCTATTCCTAAGGAATACATACCTAAGATTGAAGAAGGTATCGTAGAAGCTATGGAAAATGGTCCAATGGCTGGATTCCAGGTAGTAGATATCGGTATTGAACTTTATGACGGTTCTTACCACGAAGTTGACTCATCTGAAATGGCGTTCAAAATCGCTGCATCCATGGCGTTTAGAGAAGCAGCTAAGAAAGCAAATCCAGTACTCTTAGAACCTATCATGAAGGTTGAAGTTACAGTTCCTGAAGAATATATGGGAGATGTAATCGGAGATATTTCCTCAAGAAGAGGTAGAATTGAAGGTTCTGATATGAACATGGGAGCTGTAGCTATTAGATCTTTAGTTCCGCTTTCAGAAATGTTCGGTTATGCAACTGACTTAAGATCCAAGACTCAGGGTCGTGGAGTTTATGTTATGCAGATGGACCACTTTGAAAAGTTACCGGATAGCTTAGTAGAAAAAATTAATAAATAAAAACCTTGATATTAGAGATTTTATAAGGAGAAAATAACAATGGCAAAACAGAAGTTTGAGAGAACTAAACCGCATATCAACATCGGAACAATCGGCCACGTTGACCACGGTAAAACAACATTAACAGCAGCTATTACAA
>CAMENZ010000015.1 GCA_945928865.1 uncultured Clostridia bacterium | reverse complement strand
GTTTTACTTTCTATCGCCCTATATCCTCAATATCTAATTTTATTCAGCTCGACAAGCTGGGATTTACTTAAATAAAATCCACTCTGCTTTTGATAGACAGGTTATGTGTTCTGTGCGAAAAACACCTTCCAATGCACATGGAACATTCTCTTTTGTATGATTATAACGAAAACCACATTTTTCCTGAACCCTCTTTGACTTTGTATTGCCGTCAAAATAACCACACCACATTTTCTCCAGATTCAGGTCATCAAATCCATGTCTCATAATCTCACGAACCGCTTCTGGTGTAAGACCTCTCCCCCAATACGGAACTCCTATCCAGTAACCAATCTCCCCCTCAGTATCAGGAATACCTATATTACTTACAGAGCCTATCATCAACCCTATGCTACCCACTGGCTTCATTGTTTCTTTTAAAACCATGGCGTATGTCTCAGGTGAGGAAAGAACACTTTTTATAATCCCTTTGCTGTCATCAATACTGGTATGTACAGACCAGCCTGCAATCGGACCAACCTCTGGATTACTGGCATATTTAAATAAATCATCTGCGTCTCTTTCTTCCCATGGGCGAAGAATCAGCCTTTCCGTTTCTAAAATCATTTTCTCCTCCATAAATTCTAATTTTACTATTTCTTTTTCTTGGGGTTAGGTGTTGGTAGCTCATCATACATTGAATTGAATAAACCAGTTAAAAAATCTTTATTGTCAACATCATCTACCAACAGCATTTCCTTTGCTCCATCATAGGGTAACTCATACTTTGCATTTGGCATATATGCTATTGCAGATTTAACAGGCTTAACTAAAAATCTATCATCATAAATTCCACCAACAATTTTTCCACGATAATAAATTATATATTCACCCATCATTGACCTATATGATATTTCTTCCAAATCGGATAGTTGTTCTAAAATAAAATCTAAATATTCTTTACTTGAAGCCATACTCTTTCCCTATTTATCCTCAAAATTTCAGCAATCCATTTTCGTCAAACTTAAAATTCGAACCCCATGCAACTTCCCAATAATATCCATCTAAATCAGAAAAATATGCGTGATATCCGCCCCAAAAAAGGATAATAGCTTTCAATTTCTTTTAATAACTGAGTTTTCCCTCCAACCCATTTTAGAAACGGCTTGGCTAAATCATTTTCTTTTCCTTTATACCTTAAACTTCGTGCGTCTATCGGCTTTTTAGCATTAGCCGGTATCAGCCACATATTGCCCATAATTCTAGCTTTCTCAATTCTTCCTTCAGAACAAAGAACAGCCACTCTTCGCTGAGATATCCCCCATTTATTAGCAATTTCATTTGCAGACATATATTCCATAACAACCTCTTAATTTTTAATATTTATGTATAGATTATATTCTTATTCTAGAATAATAGCAATATCATTTGAGCAAAATCATCTTCTTACTATTTTCATTATTTCCCATTAATTACATTATAAGCCAAAAACTATTTATGAATCAATACTTTAATGTAAAAAGACGATAGATTCCACTTTTCTACCGTCTTTTTTAGTCTCTATTAATTGCTTAATATATTATCCTTATATTAAATTTGTGAATCCTATTTACTCAGCACTCCACCAAATACTAATCTACGCCTCTTTCACCACAACTGTTATTTCTAAATTGCCTCTTTGGTAGAGATTATCGCCGAAGGTGGATATTAAAATTTTAGATTTGCCCGGAGCTTTGAGGTGAACTCTGCCGGCAGCGGAGACATTTAATACTTTTGGGTTAGTCGCCAAGTAAGTGAAGCCTTTGCCGTCGCCATCTGTAGTTACCTTAAGGTCGAAGTCCGAATCGCCGATTTTAAGGTTGTATTTAGATTTCTCAGATTCTAGTTTTTGGGATTTGCCTAAAATAGTGAACAAAGCAGTGCCATAAGCTAGTGTGGTTTTGCCGTCAGTGGTGAAACTGGTTACAGTAACTCTATATTCACCCGGTGTTACCATTTCTGTAACCTCTGCTCGCTTCTCATAAAAATCGCCTCGCTTGGAGATTACTTTGAAGAATTGTAGCTGGTATCTATCAGTGAATTTTTCCCAAGTGCCTTTTGAAGTCTTGGCTTTCACTTCTAACACTTTCGGAGTTATTGCCTCGCCTGTAGCTAGCACGAAATAGTTGTCTAAGGTCAATTTTAACTGGGTGCCTCTGTCCGGTAAAGAGCTATAGCTTTTGATGCTACCGGATTTTCCGACTTTGACTAAGCCCTTTTCAAATATTGCTCCCTCTGTTTGAACCTGCCCTGCCTTTACTGTTTCAGCTTTCGCAAAATCCGCCTGTTTTAAACCTATCCCTCCTAGAAGCATTAAGGTTGCCATTGATAAAGCCAGAAATTTATTAATTTTCTTTTTATTTTTTAACATATTTACCTCTTAAAAAAAGAACCCCGAAGGGTTCTTTTATTAGTTTATTATCTTACAACTACAGTTTTCCAGTGTGACCATAGTCCATTGTAATTCATAATTTTACCTGCTTCGTTTTGTACTTCCTTAACGGCTCTCACCTGAATATAGTATCTCTTTCCAGGGACTAACCCTCTAACAGAAGTTGACTGAGTTGTATAGCTGTTCATAGCAGCTTTTACAGTCTTAGTTGCATAGTTGCCAGTCTGGAAGTTAGCTGTTCTGGAATATCTAATCTGATACTTAGTAGTTCCGTCCTGCTTGTCCCATCTAACCTTAATCTTACCATTGGATACTGACCAAGGTTTTTTAGTAAGATAAGACTTTTTAGGGAAAACCTTGATTATAACCTTAGTAGCAGCCGGATCATACTTAGAAGTTCCTGTAGTAGAAATAGTAACCACTGCTCTGCCCATCTTACCTGGTGTTACTACACCTGTAGTGCTTACTGTTGCAACAGTAGTATCGCTGGATGCATAAGTGAAGCCCTTACCATCACCATTTGCAGTTGGTGATAAAGTGATAGTGTCACCTAAAGTCTTAGTTTTATAAGAAGACTTAATTCCGGAAATAGTCTGGTCTAAACCTTTAATTCTAAAATCTACAGAAGTAGTATCCTGATAGCCACCCTTACCTGTAAGAATTACTTTATAAATTCCTGCATCTCTTAAAGTTGTAACCGGCTTACCTGCTTGATCCTGATAAGATACAGTGTAATCAGAAGATGTCAAAATCTTAGTGCCGCTCTTTACTGCTATAATATTAGGATATTTAGCTAATCCGTCATGTTTTACCACATCTTCTTTAAGAGTTACAGTGTAGCCTGTAATGGATTGTCCTAAAACAGTAATAGTTAATGTCTGTGTACCGGTGTACATACCTATACCTGTTACGGTTACATAATATGTACCTGTGTCTTTAATTAAACCAACAACACGACCTGCAGCATCCTTCACAGTTGTAGTGTAATGTAAACCCTCAGTAAGCAAACTAGTGCCGTCCATTACACGAATAGTAGGAACAGATACTGTCATACCATTCCATGTTACCGTCTTAGAAGTAGTTGTTCTATATGCTCCTGCTGAATATTCATAAAAATATGCATACGGAAGAGATTTTGAAGCCACTACATAATCCTTAACAATAGTACCTCCTAATACATTGCCTCTTCCTGTTGATGTAATAGTTACCTTTCCTCTGCCTAATTCCTTATAAAAATTATATGTAAATGTATAATCCTTATCTGCTCCTTCCACTAGAGTTGCTCCTGCCTTAGTCTTAATAACAACTGTAGGTTTTGTTTGAGCTGCTCCCTGAGTAACCGATACTGTCACCCCTGAAATTTCAACAAATGGAATCTTGGCGATAGTGAAATTACCAACCTTTTTTTCTCCACCAAAGGAGCCTCTACCTAAAGCATATACATCATATACCTTAGCATCCTTAGGTGTTGTAGTAGCCATATTGCCATCATATCTATATTCTAAAGTATAATCGGAATTAAGATATAAAGTTTTTAAAGTTGAACCTGTTCCATAAGTCAATTTAGGCATTGGTGGATAAATAGTAGAACCTGTAAATTGAGTATTGGCATCAGCCCATTGAACTACATCAGCCCCAGCGATATTATTTGTAGCCATTGTATATCTTCCTGAAAGGCTTCCCTTATAATTACCTATGCCCTCAACAACTAATTCACCCTGTGTAGTACTACCTGCAACATTTGTATGGCTCTTTACAGTAAAATCCGAACCTTCAGCCAAGACATTGCTTCCATCCCTTACTGTAAACAGAGGTTTTTCTCCTGAAATGGAATTAGCAGGGAAGCTAATGCTAGCATATTTAATATCCTTAGGTTCTATAGTGAAAATCTTAGATATGGTTCCCTTTCCATAAGGACTACCATCTTTTGAAGTAGCCTCTACTGTTGCTGTTCCAGCTTTTATGTTACTTGTATACTTTAATTTATAATCGTAGTCTAATCTTAAAGCACCTGACTTACTACCAACTGCATTATTTGCAGGAACTACATATACATAAGGCTTCTGCTCAGCACCGTTATACACTACATTAGCAATATCATCAGAATTATAAACGCCTCCAACAATTTTAAATTTAGCATCACTAAATACAGTAGTCATAGACACCATCAATGTTTTAGATGATGAATATACGTATTGGCTAAGGCTAGTCAATGTTACTTCAAACTGATAATCATTCTTCTTAATTGCAGTTGCATTAAATAACTTATTGTCGATCTTAACCCCATTTTGAGTTATGTTTAAATAATCTTTATTAAATACAGCACTCGCATCAGCATAAAGCTTAATTCCCTTAAAAGTATCTGTCATATCAGTAGGGCCTTTATACTCTACCTTAAAATCTGTAGCTGCCATATTAACTTTGTCTACTTTATACTCAATAGTAGTAGTCTGCTCTGTTCCGCCCTCCGGAGTATGTTTAATAGTTCCGGTATAAGTTCCTGGAAGCTCTGCTTGTGTACAAGGTTTGCCCTCCGGGTCAGTCCATTTAAGTTCATACTTGCCCTCTTCTACATTAGAGCCATTATATTTTACTTCTATAAACTTAGTAAAATCCTGTTTGTTACCTGTATAAACAGTGGTATTTCCCAATGCTCTCGCTGTTAAACCTGTTTCTGCAAAGGCAGTCATAGGTATAAGGCTCATTACCATAGCGATGCTAATGATAAAAACTAATAATTTTTTCATCTTTTCTTCCTTTCTAATTTTCATAATCTCAATCGATATTTATTTATATCTATCTAGTTTATTATACTACATAGTACTGCTTTAGTCTACTAAAAATTCCCCTTTTTTTAGTAAATTTCAACATTTTTAACATAAACAAGCCGCCAGGTGATCAGTTCCTGACGGCTTAATTTTTTTATCGTTTATTCAATTTTCTTATGAAAAGTGATTAATTATTTTGCTGCTCTGTAAGCCTTGTTTGACCAGTCAGAAGTTAACTTCTTACCATCAACAACTTTGACAGCTCTTACTTTATAGTAGTATGTAACACCTTTCTTAAGACCCTTAGTATTCTTATAAGTTAACTTAGTGTTGTCCTTAGTTGTGAATACTTTCTTGAATCCGCTGTTTCTCTTAGTTGATCTGTAAACTTCGAAGTACTGAGCATCCTTAGCTTCGCCATTTACGAATCTCCAAGTAACCTTGATGTATCCCTTCTTAGCTACAGATCTAGCCTTTAACTGGATACCTTCTACAGCCTTGATTTCGCCTTCTTTAGCTAAATCCATAACCTTACCAGTCATCTGAGATAACTCTTTTTCAGCAGGTGCAGCTTTAATAGCATCAGCTGGATAATCTTTACCAAACTGATCAATTAAAGCCTGTGCAGCCTTAACAGCCGGTAAATCCTCTTCAGTTAACTTACCGTTGATATGGTATTTGTGACTAAGAAGTTTTACAGCATTGTTAATAGCGTCTAATTCAGCTTTCTTAATAGCATTCATTAAGTCTTTAATCTTAGTCTGAACTGTTCCGTCCTGTCCTGCAGCATATGTAGGAGTTACTCCCTTATATGTTGTTTTAAATGAATCTTTGTACGCGTTAGCAGCCTTTTTAGCAGCAAGTACAGCTTCCTTATCAGCAGGAGTTACCTTAGATACTGTTGGAAGAGCATTTACAAGCTTAGCAACATCATAACCTTCAGCTTTTTCTACTGTAGCGATATCATCGTTTAAAGTCTTAATGTTTGTAACATATCCCTGAACTCCTGCAGGTAACGCATCGAAAGCCTTCTTAGCAGCAGCTACAGCTTCCTTATCAGCAAGAGTTACAGTAGTAGGAAGAGCCTTAATCTGTTCAACTACCTTAGCAGCTTCAGCCTTAAGTGCATCTTTAGTCTTATAAGCATCGATAACCTTGCAAGCTTCTGCATAAAGAGCCTTAGCTTCCTTATCGTTTCTTGCTCCCTTTTCGATATACCATTTTATTAAGTTTGCTTCTACATAAGAATCATCATAAGTTTCGCCATCCCAAGTTACATAGATTGTATCTCCGGCAGCAGCAGCTTTTGAAGCGTGATACTTAGAAACAGCATCTACAACGTCCTTAAGCTTGTCAGGTGTCATATTTGCATCTACAGCATCCTGGTTAGAAAGTTTAGCTACAGCCTTCTTTAAAGCTTCCTTAGCCTCATCAACGTCTGAAGAAGTCTTAGCAGCGTCTACAGCAGCTTTATAAGTTTCTAATGCAGCCTTAATAGCATCCCATTCCTTAGCATAATATTTCTTTCCATTGATAGAGTTTAATAAATCTTTAGCGTTTGGCTGATCTACAGTAAACACATGATTTTCTTTATCAGTTCCAGCAACGCCATCAGCTTCATCCTTAAGAGTGATCTTTTCACTGTTCTGAAGGTAGTTAATAGCATCCTTGATAATCATACTATCAGTAATAGCTGTACCGTCCTTGTATAAGTTGTACTTAGCTTTTGCTATATTTTCATCAATCTTAGCGCCATCATAAATATCTTTTCCATTCATGTCTTTATCTGCTTTTAAGAATTCAGCTCTCTTATCAGCAGCTTCTGCATCAGCAACTCTCTTGATATAAGTAGCACCGTTAACCTTTTCAGCATCTGTATTTTGAGCATTGATTGTGAAATCCATAGCAGCAAGTTCTGCGATTGTAGCAGCATTAGTTGCTCCCTTATGATTTTCAATAATATAAGTCTGTGCTTTTACATAAGCAGCAACAGATTCAGCAAATTTTGCCTTATAATCTGAGCTATTCTGGAACTTTGCAACAGCTTCAGCTAATTTAGCCTTAGCTACAGCCTGTGCAGCAGATACTGTTGCAGCAGCAGCAGCTTCGCTGGACTTAGTTGCATAATCACCAACTAAAGCATATCCAACAGATGAAACTTCAGTAGTATAGATAACATCATCCTTGTTTTCTACAACCTTGATAACCGGTCCGAAAACAGCGTTATAAACAGCCTTGTAAGAATCTTCTGTCTTTCCTTCTTCAGTTGTTTCAGCAATTAACTTCTTTGCATAAGCAACATCTGCAGCAGCAGCTTTAGCAGCTGTGTCATACTTTTCACCATCTTTTGCTGTATAAAGAGGGTCAGCAGTTGTAGTTGTGTAATCAGCAAGGTTAACCTTGTCAACTAAACCAGTTAAGTAAGCCTTATATGCATCAAATGCAGCCTTGAAATAAGTTTCTGTGTCAGCACTCTTAACAAGTACATCTGCTAATAAATTAATATCAGCTTCTGTATTAAGAGTTAAGGCCTGTCCAAGAATACTATTTGTATCTCCGTTAATAGCAGTTAATGCTTCCTCATACTTCTTGTCAATACCCTTCTGAACATGAGCCTTGTCGATTGAAAATACTGTTGGATCTGCTAAGTGAGCCTGTTTTCCAATAGTATCATAGTTTACTTCTACAGCTTTTACAAGTGTAGCAGCTTTTCCATGTGCGGCAGCTAAAATTGCTTTCGCTTCATCAGCTGTATAGTGAGTTCCTGCAGTATTTACAGCAAATGCAGAAGTGAAGCTGAATGTGAAAACAATAGCTACCATTAACACTGTGGTTAATAATTTTTTCATTTTAGAATTCCTCCCTTTTAATTTTTGCTCATCTTGTAGGTTGCGAAAAATGGACATAGACCTACAACTTACAATATGAAATAATCCTAAATTAGTTTACCAAAAGGTTCTTAGAAATGCAAGTGTTTTTTAGTTCAAAATCAAAAATCTTTTAGATTCTCCGATTTGCCCCCTAAAAACCATGCTTTCCTTGTGACCTTTCATAATTAAATACAACTTGGGTAACGAAAGGTTACAAAAAATTTTATTTTTTTAAAAAAAGTTTTTTGTTATTGTCTTTTCCAGCATTTTCTTCATCAACCATCACCTTTGTTTCCACATAAAAGTTCTACTATCTCATAAATAAAAGTAATTGGAGCCAACCCGGTAATTCCATCACCATCTCTATATTGTTCGCAATATTCCTTTATCTCCTTAGCTCTTTTCACAGCTTCATCAATTTTAGATTCAAATTTAGAAAAATCTAATTGTCCTTTTTTATATCTTGATAAATATGTTTTTAACTCCCTTTCTACTTCAATAGAATTCATCAGCTTTGTAGTTTTAGTAAAATGCAATAACAACCAAAGTTCAAAACACGGATTAGATATTATAACTTTTATTCCCTTATCTTTTGCTCTATGCTTCGCTTTATTTATAACGCTCTCTTTACTACTGTCATAGTCAGCATCTATAACGCAAAAAAACAAATCTCCATTTTTAATATCCAACCCCATATTACGAATAGAATCTTCTACATTCTTTACTATTCCTATCGGGTCTGTTTCATTTCCCGTAGCAAATCTTATATTATAATGATTTCTATATTTCTGGTTCAATGCTTGAAAATATTTTTTCTCACTTTCCCCTTTACCTTCAAGTCCAATTAATATTGTGGGTCTTTCTTTTCGTTCATTAACTCTCCTTCTGTTTCCACATCCCCTTTCTTTCTTTACCAATTTACATCCTCACCCCCTACAACCGGTATCGCTCCATATTTACCTAACATATATCCTTTTCTAATATTATCATCTTTTCTAGGTGTAAAATCATACAAAGAATACAAATCAGTTCTTCCTGTCAAATAATCTTTTTCTACAAAATATATCTGATCTCTTCTAAACAAATCAAGCTCCATTAGAGCTACATCATGAGAATTGAATATTAACTGTGCTCCATTTTTATTTATATTCTTATCATGGAAAATTTTTATTAGCATTTCCAATATTAAAGTATGTAAACTGTTATCCAGTTCATCCACAACGATAGTTTTGCCCTTTTCTAAAGCTTCTTTTAATACCACTCCATAATTTAATAAAGCTTTTGTACCATCTGATTCCCACATAAAAGGTATCTTATACTCTTTATTATCAGAAACCTTATGGGTAGTTTCCATTTCATACTGAACAATGCTTTCCGGAGCTAACAACTCAGGTATAGGGAATGGTATGCTTACACCATTAGGAAAAGTTTTTATAAATTCTTCAGGTGATATTTCTTTAGTTCTAATACTAAAATCTGATATATTGATATCTGCTTTATGCATCATCTTAGTTATAAATTTAATAGTTTCGCTAATTTCTTCTTTATCTTTTTCCAACATTTCCACAGGTAAAACCTCTGGATTAAAATTGCGTTTTTCATATACAGAAATATACTCTGCCAACCACATATATGCTTCTTTAGTATGTTTACAATTCCAAGAAGTGGCAGTCGCTAAAAACAATTTATTATCCGTATTCTTACTGGTATATAAGCTCAACTCAGGTTTTAAATTTCTAGCAAATTTATACTTATCAGTTTCACTTCTTTCAAAAATTAAACTTTTTCTAGAAGATTTATAAACATATAGATACTCTTCATAAATTTTTTTACTATCTGCACTAAACCCATATATGTATTTTGTTTCATTAGTCACAAAAGTAAACTCGAATTCTGTAGGTTGCTTCTTGCTTTCTTCATCAAAAGCAAAAGGTACTATATCCGGAATAAATCCATTTACCTGCATATTGTTTGAATTCTTAATTAAATTAATTGCTGTTTTCATCGCAAGAATTATACTACTTTTTCCTGCGCCATTTGCCCCGTACATAGATATAGTGGGTAAAACATTTGTTTTATTATACTTAAGTAATATTTCATTATGTTCTTTACCAGTTCCTGCCAATGTATTCAAAGTAACTAAATCTTTTATTGAGCGAAAATTGCTCACACAAAATTGAATTAACATTTCGCATCTCCTTTTTTAATATAAATTATTCAATAAAACATTTTATGCCATTATCGTATCATAATTTACAATAATTTGCAACAAAAAGTTAATTTTTGTTATTTTTTCTCATTTTTGAGCCTTTCAATGTAGATTTATATCTATTTCAAATGTATATTAAACAACTTAATTAAAAAAGCACTCTCTAAAAAGAGAATGCTTTATAAATATCTCACCTCTACCCTAAATCGCTCTCTATATTATAGTTGTTGTTATAACTATCTTTAAAGTTTTCTAGGAGTTTGTCTACGGATTTGTATCCATCATAATACCAGTAATATGTACCAAAGAATTCTTTGTCTACGCCGGAATCAATGGTTACTGTTTCGTAAGGGGTGTCGTAGTTGTTTTGGTCTGCTTGGATTTTGGAATCGGCAGTAAGGACTACATCATTAAAGCCTATGTACCAATATACTGTATTGGTCTTTCTATAGGACTGATGGCTGTTATGGCTCACATTGCGAACTCTCATCTTATATATTAGGAAGAGTTTGTTTTTACTTATGGCGAAGCCTTCATGCTTTCCGGTGAGCAGGCAGTTCCCTACATGGGTGAAACTTTTAAGGGTTTCGCTGTCGCCCCAAGATCTTTCGATTATGTCATCATAGACGGATTTTGCTTTAGCTTCCAGTTCTTTAAGGCTGTCTTCCGGAATATCCTTAAGTTTTTCAATATATTCGCCTAAACCGGCTACTTTATACTTTTTCTTAGTTTCCTTAGGGAGTTTTCCCAGTTTGTCTATATAGCTCAGCGAGTCGGTATTAGAAAGGCTTATTATAACCTCATCTCCATTTTTAAGTCCGTACTGATTTTCGATATAGAAAGAATAATCTTCTAAAAGGTCTCCTTTATACTCCACCTTTGCCTCGCCGTCACCGTTAGCACCTAAGAATTTAATCTCTAAATCTTTGAAGGCATCGAAGGTTTAGGCTTTTTCCAAGTCTTTTACTTTATAGGTGCCGTTATCATATTTGACTTTACAGTCTACGAAGGTCAAAGGGTACTTATCCACTGTCCACTTATAGCTAATTTCTTCTCCGTTTTTAAGCTGACCTGTCTTATCTAATTCTACGCTTGCATTATATTCTATCAAGCTGAGAGGACTGGGATAATTGTAGGCTTCCTGAAATTCAGAAATGTTCTTAGATAATTTTATTTTTCTATTTTAGTGCCACAGTTTTCACAAAACTCTGCTGCACCATCAAGTTTTTCTCCACATTGTTGGCAGAAATTAGCAGTAGGTTCAGGTTTAATTTCTTCCACCTTCGCTCCACACTTCATACAGAATTTGCTGCCCTTAGCTAGTCTCTCGCCGCATTGTTGGCAATGCTGAGGCTTTTCGCTAATATTATCTACCATCTTCTTAAGACTTTCAGAAGCATTTCCCGCTATATTCACTGTGGAATTTGAAATGTTTTTCAAAGTTTCCTTAGTGGATTCAGAAGCCACTTTATCTGTTAAATCTTTAGACAGGGCAAGTTTTGCTCTAAAAATCATAAAGCCCATTACAATTACAACAATTAGTAAAACCAAGTGAAGATAGTGCCAGAATGAAAGGTTAATGCTAATCCAACCATCCATTTCCTGATTTATGTATGCACCGTAAGATGCAAAGGCTATAAATTCTAAAACAGATAAAATCATTATGATTAAACCCTTGTTCTTATTTTTAATTTTATTAATAAACAAACATACCAAACTTGCTATTGGGAAGGCCCAGAAAATTAAATTAGTAGGTTCCCCTTCAACGCCTAACATTTCCAATGCTGCATTACCGAAAGTTAATGTGTAAATACTTATGCCATAGCTAATGCCCATGGCACTTATAACGCAGATTGGTAAAAAACCTAACAGCACTATTATTACTAATATAGCTGCTAACACATTTTTAACAGTAAAGATTGTAGTGTCTTTTTTAGGTGCCGGTGTTGGCTGGGTTTCAGTCTGAGTTTCCAGCTGAGGTGTCGGTTTGGTTTCTGTCTGAGTTTCTGCCTTAATCTCAAAATTTGTAGTTTTTAAATTTTCATTGTCCATTTTAATCTTTCTCCTCTCATTGCAATACATTTTTGATATTCTATTTTTAATACTCTATGTGATTTCAGTGTACTTGATAGGTAATGGTTTGTCAATTAAAAAAGTTGAAATGCAGGGTATTGATTTGATTTTTTAGAATTACCAAATGCAAGTGGAAATCAAGCAAAATCCAAGGGGTTTTTAGTGTTTTAATATGATATACCGTACAATCAGAAGTCCGTGTAATTTCAAAACCTCAAAAACATAAGGGGTATCCGATAATTTGTCCTGATCTACCGTCCCAAAGCCTTACTATAATAGCCAAACTATCTCCAAAAACCAACAAAGGCAAACTCCACTATATAGTAGAATTTGCCTTGTAAGATTTTAGTATATAATTATTATATATGGGTTACATCATGCCGCCCATTCCGCCCATGCCGGGAGCGCCGCCGCCCATCATTACAGGAGGTGTAGCTTCTTTAATATCCACAATACCTGCCTCTGTAGTGAGAAGCATTGCAGATGCGGATGCTGCGTTCTGAATAGCTGAACGAGTTACCTTTGCCGGATCTACGATTCCCGCTTCAATCATATCCACATATTCTTCTGTTGCTGCATTAAGTCCTGTGCCTACCTGCGCCTTCATAACTTCTGCCACAACTACTGAGCCTTCTAAGCCCGCATTTTCAGCAATTTGACGAACCGGTTCTTCTAAAGCTCTCTTTATAATCATAGCACCGGTCTTAACATCACCTGTTAAGGTTCCCACATATTCTGCTACTGCCGGAATTGCATTTACTAAAGCAACTCCACCACCGGAAACGATACCTTCTTCTACAGCTGCCTTAGTCGCATTTAGAGCATCTTCGATTCTAAGTTTTCTTTCCTTAAGCTCTGTTTCAGTGGCAGCTCCGACCTTAATCACTGCTACTCCACCGGAAAGTTTAGCTAATCTTTCCTGAAGTTTTTCTCTATCAAAATCTGAGGTTGCAGCTTCTATCTGAAGTTTAAGACTTGCGATTCTGCCCTGAACATCAGATTTTGCGCCATCTCCTGCAACTATTACAGTGTTATCCTTGTCTACCTTTACAGTCTGAGCCGCACCTAACATATCTACTGTAATTTCCTTAAGTTCATAGCCTAAGTCTGTTGCGATTACTGTTCCGCCGGTTAAAACAGCGATATCTTCCAAGAGGGCTTTTCTTCTTTCACCATAGCCCGGAGCCTTTACAGCTACTACATCTATAACGCCTCTTAATTTATTAACTACTAAAGTTGCTAAGGCTTCACCTTCAACTTCTTCTGCAATTACAAGAAGCTTTCTTCCTTGCTGCATAACCTGTTCTAAAATAGGTACTAAATCCTGAATATTGGAAATCTTCTTATCTGTAATTAAGATATATGGATTTTCCATAACTGCTTCCATTTTTTCAGGGTCAGAAACCATATATGCTGATAGGTATCCTCTGTCAAACTGCATTCCTTCAACTACATCTAAAGTTGTGCCTAAGCTCTTGGATTCTTCCACAGTGATAACTCCATCTTTGCCTACCTTATCCATAGCATCTGAAATAAGTTCACCAATTTTAGGATCTGCTGCGGAAATACCTCCTACCTGAGCGATAGCATCTTTAGTTTCTACCGGCTTAGATAGTTTTTTAATTTCTCCTACAGCCACATCTACTGCACCCTGAATACCCTTTTTAAGCTCCATAGGGTTAGCGCCTGCTGCCACATTCTTGAAACCTTCTTTAACGATAATCTGTGCTAAAAGGGTTGCCGTAGTAGTACCATCACCTGCTACATCATTAGTCTTAGACGCAACTTCCTTAACTATCTGAGCTCCCATGTTTTCAGTTGCATCTTCTAATTCTATTTCTCTAGCTATAGTTACACCGTCATTAGTAATAAGGGGTGAACCGAACTGCTTACTGATAAGCACATTTCTTCCCTTAGGTCCTAAGGTAATTTTAACTGTATCTGCTAATTTATCAACGCCTGCCTGAATTTTGCGTCTAGCGTCTTCTCCATAAATAATATCTTTTGCCATCTTTTTTCTCCTAAATCTTTACTATAATTAAATTCTACAATTTATATGCATTTATTCTACTATTGCTAATATTTCGTTTTGCTTTAATATGGTATAAACTGTGCCGTCATACTTAACTTCGGTGCCGGCATATTTTGCGAAAATAACTCTATCACCTGTCTTAACTTCCATAGTTTCATCTTTAGTTCCGGGTCCTACTGCCATAACTTCTGCTACCTGCGGCTGTTCTTTAGCTGTGCTGGCTAAAATTAAGCCTCCCTGAGTTTTTTCTTCTGCTTCCACTCTCTTAATAACGACTCTGTCGCCTAAGGGTTTAATTCCTATCATCTTAGTTCCTCCACTTGTATAATTTTCAGGGCTTAGCCCTTTCATTTACTAAATACTAAAGTTATATATTATAAAAATTATAATATAGGTAACCTTTTTATTTTGGCACTCTATATGTATGAGTGCTAACAATTATTATTATATCTCTACTATAGAATTTGTCAATAGTTTTCAAAAGCTTTTATATGAAGATTTTGTGCAGAAAAGGGAAGGATAGGTTTATGGGATAAAAAATGTGGATAAAGAGGCTGTAAATCGGAGAAGGAATTTTGTCGTACGAGATGTTAATCGAAGCTGAAATTGATAAAACATCAAAATCTGACAACAAAAAACCAAAAAAAGTTGTCCGTTTTTATAAAAACAAAGAGTTTTGACAACTTTTCCATAAATATGTATCAAACACTATTTACAGCCTGCAACGAGCCTCTGCCATCAAACCAAAGAGCCATAAAAAATACGGTAAACCACCCGAAAAGGAGTGATTTACCGTATAAATCGTAATTTTACGATATGTTAGAAAAATGCATCAACAAAATTCTTAGAACTTTACATTTTCAAGCATATACTTGACATAATCATTATCTAACAAAGCTTTTCTAGCAGCTTCAGTTTCTTTATCTGCATTTTCTACCCCTGCTTATAGTGTTAAGTCCACATCGTTTTCCCTTATATAATAGAAAAGATATTGCTGTGCCACGCCGCCTAATTCGCCGAATTTATTTACGGCAAAATCCGCCATGCCCTTAACATCTTTTTCTTCAAAACCATATAATTTATGCATTACACGCTTAACCCACACATCTATAGGGAAGGCTGCCAAATTATGTCTGCCAAAAAGCTCTATACAGCTGGCAACCTTAGGTCCGACTCCTGTATATTTTGCCAAGTCTTTTTTAATTAGCCCCCCTTCACTGACTACTGCCCTAGCAGTCTCGATAAGGTAGCGGCTTCTATACCCCAGTTTTACAGGCAACAAATCCCGCTCGGTGGATTTTGCTAAAACTTCCGGAGTAGGTATATTATAATAATCTTTGCCCTTAAACTCTCCTGCATAAGTGCCTAGAATTTGTGATAAATTTTCTATACAGCCTTTAATTCTGGGGATATTATTGTTTTGGGAAATTATAAACGAAACCATAGTTTCCCAAAGCTCCTGCCTCAAAATCCTTATACCCTCTCCCGCCTTTATAGCTTGAGCCATCACGCCATTTTCATCTGCTTCGACCAGAGTTTTTTTAATAACACCATAGTCCGTATCTAAGTCCAGATATGGCTTCCATATCCTCTCAAAATCCGCCTCCTCAGCATTTTCGATAGTCAATGCCCCATCTTCATAGCGCATACCTACCACCTTGCCCATGGCAATGCCTACATAGCTTCCATCTTCCTGCTTATTCCACCTAAAACACTGACCGCAGTCAAAAATATGTTCTAAATTAAAATCCTTAAGCCCTGAAATTTTTATCATCCTATCCCTCTAACTTCCACATTTACTTCTGCCGCCTGAAAGGCAGTCATTTCTTCCATTACAACTTTAACTTGACTCTGATATGCCTCTGCCGTTTCCCAAAGGGGATACCCTGCTTTTAGAGTAACAGCAATGGCTAAGCCATAAGCCTCCGGCGTTGGAGTTTGGGCTACAAATATAACCTTTTTAACGCCTTCCGTCATTTCGCCCACTAAAGTAGCGATGTCATCTATAACCTTGTCAGCTACATAATAATCTCCCATATAGCTGAAAGTAGGTCTTACAACAGTCCTTTCGGCTGCAGCTCCCTGATCCTTGCCCCTGAAAATCCTAAGCGGATCCATAAAATAGCCGGAGAAATTCCTCTTAAGTTGTAAAACAGGGGCAGGGATTACGTGTTTACCATAAATATCTCTCTGTTCTCTGGCAGTGTGTCTTTCTTCTAAAGTAGTAATATCTTCTATATTTATATGCTTAGTAGGGTCTGATAAATCTATAGGCAAGTCTAATCTGCCTGCAATTTTTTCTACCATACCCACACTTGTTCCAAGTATTAAAATTCGCTTAGGATGTTTTTCTTTTATGGCATTTTTCACTTTATCACAAATTTCGTCATTAAAAAAAATCGCCGTCTTAATAGCTCCTACCATAGTAGCCGCTTTTTTAGCAGAAACACCCTCAACTACTGTATTTTTATATATAAAAAGTCCATCGTCTATAATTCCGTCTATCTTTAATTTTTTACAAAGGTTCATGGCATGAAAACTTTTTCCCGTACCACTCTTTCCAACTAAAGTAAAAACTTCCATAGCCCACCTCCCGGTTATGTTCTAAAAATAACTCTTTACTATTATACATCATTCTGCTATAATTGTGTATCGAAAGATATATCTTTTTTATAGGAGGATTAAAAATGGCTTATAAAATTACTGACGCGTGTATCGCTTGTGGTGCTTGTGCACCTGAATGTCCAGTAGAAGCTATCGCTGAAGGCGATATCTACACAATCAATGCTGATGCTTGCATCGACTGTGGTGCTTGCGCTGGCGTTTGTCCAGTAGATGCTCCAGTTGAAGCATAATTGGATTTAAGATTTAACAAAATCTAAAATTAAAAGCGTATTGAAACTGCCCACCTTTCAGGTGGGCAGTCGTCGTTTTTGGTAGTTTTCTACCTATCAATTAAGTTACGAGGATAAACTTAGGCTTATAACCCATTTTCAACTTTTCATCAATCGGCATCTTTCAGAGCTTGTGAAAGTGAGATTTTGGAGATTTTGTGACTTTCTAAAATATGTACTAATCCGTAGCAAGCTATACCGATAGCGAAAACCAATAAATAGTTTTTAGGTGCCATATAATAAGTAAGCCAGCCCGGAATTATGAGCATCATCTTATGGTATATCATATCTGTAACCTTTTCTCCTAAAGGTATGGAAATAAGAAGCGAAAAGACTACTACTAAGGCAGTCGCGCGATTGTAAAGTTTGCTCACTTCTATGTTTGTATAACCTAGAATTTTAATCATAGAAATTCTTTTGGAATTTTTTTCAATTACATTCTTAGAAAGCACATACATTACCAGCATAAATAACAGGGCTGAGAAAACCCAAAATATATAGAAAATATCCCCCATAGAATCTTCCAACTGGTTTGCAATAGTCACCAAATCCTCCAAAGTAATCTTAGTTGCTATATACATTTCATCAATATCTTTTATTTCCCTATTAGAAAAATAGCCTGTGAAGTAATCTTCTTTCTGTTCAAATATTCTATTAAACTGCTGCCTCTCCATAAATATAGATAGTGTCGCCGGGTATTTATGAGTTCCTAAAACTCTAAACTTATAGCTTTTGCTACCGAATTCTTCTTTAAGAGTCAGTTCATCTCCCACTTTAATGCCGAATTTTTCCATATAACCATCAGAAATAAGCACGCTGTTTCCACTTTTGAATCTATCTAATTTTCTAATGTGAACATATTCAGAATTATCATTTATACCATATATGGTTATCTCTTCCTCTAAATCATTTTTATCAAATTGTAGCTTCGTAGCCGAATATTTTTCTGCTCCATCTACAGCAGTTTCTATAGGAGCTTTCAATACATACTGATATTTAGCCAGCTGAGAGTTTGTAACTTCACTCTTAAAATGACTTAGAAGCGGTGCAAACATAGTACCAAATAAGAGCATTATGGAAGCGAAAAATATACCTAAGAACAGAGCTAAATAAGTACCCTTATTTCCACCTATAATTCTCAGCTTAAATCTAAGCATTATACTCCCAAAATTTAATCCTAAGGCTCTCTTATTACCGCTCCTATTCAAGTCATTTCTAATAAATTTCAAAGGAGATAGGCTTAAAAGTCTGAACAGTATCAACAAACTTATGACCCATAAAATAATCGAAGGAATCAAAGTCGTCTTTAGAAAAGCCTCTGTACTCCAAATTGTAACATATTTCGGAAGGGAATAGCTATGATAATACAGTTTAACCACAGTTTCTTTAAGGAATGTGTATCCTAACACATTACCTAAAATTCCGGCCAATATCAGCACTAAAACAAAGGGGGCTAAATAGTGATTTATGATTTCTAATTTTCTATAGCCCATAGCCCTTAAAGTGCCTATGGATGAAGCCTCCTTCTCCACTGTACTCCTTAGGGTCACAGAAAAGGCAAAGGCTAAGACCACCATAATTATATACAGCAAAAATTCCATCATGACCTTGTCCTTACCTAAATCATTACCGGAAAAAATTATAGCTTGATTTACTTCCCTTGGCACAAAATCCGTAAGTCTAGCATATTCCACCATAGAATCCTTAAACTTTTCTGAGAACTCATTTCTTTCATTATCATCTTTTACACTTGTTAAATTTTTCCATCCGTAAGCATATTTCATATTTACATCCTTAACCTTTTCAAAGGTTTCAGAAGTCACCACTGAAACGGCAAATTTGTTTGCGTCCAGCATCATATCTCTATTACTCTTAAAAAGTCCACTATAGTCTGATAAAGCTACGGTTCCCGTAACTTTAAATTTCAAATCATCTATGAGAAGCTCTTCACCCACTTCGATATGATTATTTTCAGCAAATAGTCTATCTATAGCTATCTCCATTCTTTTAGACGGAAGTTCGCCTGCCATGAGGCAAACACGGTTTATGGATTCTCTGTTCTTGAAAATACGAATAGTGTTTTTATGGGCGGATTTTGAACCAACCTTAGAAATTTCCCTGTCTTTATAGAATAGAGGATAAAGTTTAACCCCTTCCTGTTCAATTTTTTCTAAAGTAGCTTTATCGGCTTTTTCTGCAAGTACAAAATGTCCATCCTCAATATTGTATTTTTCAAAACTATCATCATAAGTTTTTTTCATACTGCCGTCAGCAACTATCATGGCTGAGACCAAACCTATGGTCAAAGTCATAAATAGTAATAAGGCGATGAACTTTCCCATATCTTGCTTAAGCTCTCGTCCTAAGCGTTTAAATAAAGGGTTTCTCATAATTCACCTACCAATCCAAATCAGCAGCGGAAATCTTAGTTTCATTGTAAACTTTACTCCTTACTCTGCCATCTTTAATGCGAATCACTTGGTCAGCCATATTACTTATAGCATCATTATGGGTAACTATAATTACCGTATTACCAAATTTTTCATTGACCTGCTGAATCAATTCCAAAATCTCTTTAGAAGTCTTATAATCTAAAGCCCCTGTAGGTTCATCACATAGCAAAACACTAGGGTTCTTCACTATAGCCCTGCCGATAGCCGTCCTCTGTTGCTGTCCGCCGGAAAGCTGATTAGGAACCTTATGTCTATGTTCCCAAAGCCCCAAAGTTTTAAGTACTTCATCAACAGGCAACGGATTTTCCGACAAATACGCTCCTACTTCCACATTTTCCTTAACAGTTAAGTTAGGAATTAAATTATAAGCTTGAAAAACATAACCTAAATGTTTTCTTCTATATTCGCAAAGCTGTCGTTCCTTAAGGTGCTCCATGCCTTCTCCACCTATAGACACAGTTCCGGAATCCACCTTTTCTATCCCACCTATAATGTTTAGCAAAGTGGATTTTCCTGAACCTGATGGACCTAAAAGCACTGCTATATGCCCCTTTTCCACCTCAAAATCCACTCCCTTTAATACTTCACTTTTATTCTCTCCTTCTCCGAAAGACTTTTTTACATTTTTCAATTCTAGATACATACTTTTACCACTCCTAATATTGTTTATATAATGACCTGCACTATGGGTTGCTAGTTCTAATATTCATTAGGTTAGTTTTTGCTAACTATATAAATCTTACTACTACTGTTTTAATTTGTCAATATAATAGAATATTATCTGGCAATAAAAAATACTGAAAGTCGAATCTACTTCGATTTTCAGTATCTTAACCACTTATAAGTCTAAGCCTCTGCTTAGATTTTTCATAAAATCTTGAACATTAGTAACTATGCCTTTAGCTGCAAGAGAACCTCTGTCGCTTAGTTTGTTGGCTACAAATTCCGATGCGTCTACCATATAAAAATGAACCGGGCGGATTTTGCCGTCAGAGAGCAAACGGTAAGTCGGAGTCATATTGCCCGTAGCGATAGTATGAAGCATAGTTGCCATACCTATTACGGTAGTCGCCTTTCTCACATGAGAGCGAATGGCATCTTGACCTACATAGGCGTGTTCGTATACTTCCGGCAAAGGGCCATCATCACGAATAGAGCCATTCAAAACGAAAGGAACATCATGCTTAACGCAGTTGTAAATTATGCCTGATGAAATATTTTCCCCCTCTATAAATCCCTTGATAGAGCCGTAAGTATTTATGGCATTTATAGTATCTAAATGATTATAATGTCCTAAAAATGCTTGCTCCTGATCCTTGATTCCACAGCCTAATGCGGTACCCAGATACCCGCCTTCCAAATCGTGAGTTGCTAAAGCATTTCCTGCAAGAACAGCTTGACAATAGCCTTGTGCTATTATTTCCCCCATAATTCTTCTCGCCTCAATATCGAAACTGAGAGCAGGTCCTAACACCCAAACCACATAACCATTATTAGCCTTTTCATATTTCAAAAGCTCTATGAGCTCCTCATAGTCTTTAGTAAAAGAGGTTTCACGGGATCGGCTTTGTCTGAAAGCAAAAAGGTTTTTCTTATCTTCCCTCTTCTTTTCCCAACACTGAGCGTGAACATAAATACCTTCGGAGCAATCCTCAGATCTACCGACTACCACCATATCCCCTTCTCTAATATTCCTAAATTCCACGACTTTGATTTTTTCGCCGTCCCACACCGGTACAGCATCCATTCTGCTGTCTTTAGCTAAATGCCACTTGCCTTCGATTTTAAAATATTCCGGAAAAATAGATGTGGCGTGGAAATTTTTCGGCGCCGCTTTTCTCTTTTCAGCCCTAACCAAAGTGACATCAGGTGCATTTATGAATTTCTCCTCTTGAAAATTAGGTTCTACATATTTTGCTAATTCAAACATTTATTTACCTCTATATAAACTTTCCCCTCTTAAAAACCATAACTCTTAAAAACTATATTGCTAATTCTACCACAAAATCCGCTAGGGCAAAATACAGAATAGATTTTATACTTTTTTCTAAAATTTATACCGATTATATAAATTTATATATTGATTTTTAGCCATTTATATATTAGACTAAATTATATACTAATTTTAGGAGTAAAAATAAAATGAAAAAAAGTTCTAAAACTACCAAAGGCAGAATAGTCTCTCAAGCCTGGACTCTATTTTATAAATACGGTTATGATAACACCACCATCGATGATATTGTAGAGGCTGCAAACACTTCCAAAGGCTCATTTTATCACTATTTTGACGGCAAGGATCAACTTCTATCCTCTCTTTCCTATCTATTTGACGAAAAATATGAGGAACTTATGGAGAGTTATGACGGTAGTTTATCTCCCATAGAACAATTAATTTATATGAACAAAGAATTATTTATGATGATTGAAAACACTGTCAGCGTTTCCCTGCTTTGCAGGCTTTTTTCATCCCAACTTTTAACCAAAGGTGAAAGGCACATGCTGGAGCCGGATAGAACTTATTATAAATCCTTAAGGCAGATTACCATGGAAGGTCAGAAACAGGGGCTTTTTAGAGATGAGCTTTCTATAAATGATATTACGAAAGCCTATGCCGTCTTTGAAAGAGGTATGATGTACGACTGGTGTCTATGCAACGGAAACTACTCCTTATGCCAGTACTCTCAGACCATGCTGCCGTTATTTTTAAAAGGGCTTATGAAATCATAACCACCGGCATAGCCGGTGGTTCTTTGTTCCTCAGACTCTGCCTTCGGAACCATAGCTAAAGCAGACCAAAACAAAAAAGGTAAGCCT
>CAMENZ010000014.1 GCA_945928865.1 uncultured Clostridia bacterium | reverse complement strand
TTGTAATAGCTGCTGTTAATGTTGTTTTACCGTGGTCAACGTGGCCGATTGTTCCAATGTTGATATGCGGTTTAGTTCTCTCAAACTTCTGTTTTGCCATTTTAATTTCCTCCTAATTATAACGTTATTCTTTTAGAGAATGGGTCCGAGCGTCCTCGGACCCCACATGGAGTCCCTATGGACCCTGGAGCTACTGAGCGGACTTGAACCGCCGACCTCTTCCTTACCAAGGAAGTGCTCTACCGACTGAGCCACAGCAGCATATTTGAATAAATTATTCACGCTATATATCTTACCATTATTTCTCCAGATATGCAACAACTTTCTTCTTAATTCTTATAAGGGCATTTTCTATGGATTTTGTTGATTTGCCAAGGCTTCTACCAATTTCAGCTCCCTCTTTTCCCTTTAGTTTTTCATTAAATACTTTCCACTCAAAGGGGCTAAATAAATCCTTAGCATCACTGGTCAGGTAATCTACCACCTCTTTCATCAAAACCACCTTCTCAGGATCATTCTCCCAAGAACTCTTAATATTAAAAATCGCCTTAGTTTCCTCTTCATTAAAGTCTCCCAACTCTAAATGAAGCGCCTTATTCAAAATCTGATTTTTCTGACTTTCGGATTTCTTGATAGCAGTCAAAATCTGATTATTTATACAAGTAGATGCAAAGGTCTTAAAAGAAGCCTTAACTTTTTTTTCTTCCTGTGCCGACTTTCCATAAAAACGGACAGCTTTAAAAAGCCCTATCATGCCTTCTTGAACTAAATCGTCCATTTCCCCACCGGAAATATAATAGAGCTGGGCTTTGCTTTTAACTAAACCCTTATACCTGTTTAAAATAATTTCTTCTGCTTCCTCAAATCCTGCCGCCCCTTCTTGAACTATTTCTATAAGCTCCTCATCCGACAGCAAGCCATCTAAATTATATTTTTTATCTTCTGACCTATTCATAAAGACTAAATACTGTCCCTCTGCTTTCTAACTTCATACATCAAAACCGCCGCCGCATTGGAAGCATTAAGAGATGTAATCTTTCCTACCATAGGCATAGAAACTACAAAATCACATTTTTCTTTAACTAATTTACTGATGCCGAAACCTTCAGAACCTATAACTATAGCTATAGCTCCCTTCAAATCCGCCTTGTAATAATCTGCACCACCCATATCACAGGCAGCGATCCATAATCCTCTTTCCTTAAGTTCATCTATGGTATAGCCTATATTACCAACCTTAACTACGGGAACATATTCGATAGCTCCCGCCGAAGCCTTCGCAACCGTTTCTGTCAAACCGCAAGCCCTTCTCTTAGGAATAATAATTCCATGAGCCCCTGCACATTCAGCAGTTCTCATAATAGCCCCCAGATTATGTGGATCTTCCAAATTGTCTAAAATGATTATGAAAGGTTTTTCCACTCTCTCCTCTGCTAAGGCAAAAATATCCTCCATCTGACCATACTCATAAGGACTTATATAAGCTGCAACACCCTGATGACTCTTGCCGGCTGAAACTCTGTCTAAGGCAACCTTATCCACATTCATCACAGGCACACCCGCTTCCTTAGCCAAGGCTAAAATCTTAATCATAGAACCTTCTACAGAGGAAACTAAAAGTTTATCCACTTCTCTGCCACTTTTTAAAGCTTCCATAACCGGATTTCTACCAACAATTACGCCGGTATTTTCCTGCTCAAAATCTCCGCCTATAACTCTCTCTAAACTCCTGCTCTCTCTCCTTTTCACACCTCTTGCCTTAGACTCTTTCTCTCCGAAAGACTTTTCACTTCTAAGTCGAGAAGTGCCATAGCTATCACCATAACCGGCAGAACTCTTAGGTCTTTTAGTAATATGATTATCTCTTCTATTTTTAACTTTTGCCAAAATTATTTCCTCATTCTTTCTTAAACCATATACGCCCTTACGCTTTTAGTTTAACTCTTCTATATTCAAACCATTGGTAACTTATACCATTTTCCTCTACAACTTCACTTTCCCAAACAACCTTAAATTGAGGTAAAGCATCTACATTTTTTATGAAAGTGTCCGCTTCAAATTCATGGTACATTTTAGTTATATAAAGGGCATCACAGATTTCCATAAGTTCATTATATACGCTGGCACCACCTATTATCATAACATCTTCCGAAGGATATTGATTACATAATTCCATTAAAGCTTCCATACTATGAACAACAGTAACCCCTTCCTTCTCAAAATCTTCCCTATGAGTTAGTACGATATTAGTTCTATTAGGTAAAGGATTACCATTAGGTAAACTTTCTAAGGTGGATCTTCCCATTACCACTACTTTACCTACAGTTTTTTCCTTAAAAAATTTCAGGTCCTGAGGTAAATGAGTGAGCAAGCCACCATCTTTACCTATTCCCCAGTTTTTATCCACTGCAACAATTAAATTCATCTTGAACCTCCTTTAAAGCCTCTTTAGGCTTTACTTTTAAGGACATTTACTAAATAATCCCTCTACCTTAAACTAATATTTTATTTTCAACTTCACTACACAGCAATAGGAATACCTGTTATCTGTGGGTTTTTCTCGTAGTTTTCAATTATTAAATCTGCTTTAGTAAAATCATAGAAATTTTTAATTTCAGGATTCAAACTAAACTTAGGTGCCTTGAATTGAGGTCTCTTTATCAATTCCTCAATAATAGGTATGTGTCTATCATAAATGTGTGCATCTGAAATCACATGAACCAGTTCTCCCGGAATCAAACCGGATACCTGTGCCATCATGTGAACCAAAACAGAATACTGAACTACATTCCAGTTATTAGCCGCCAGAATATCTTGTGATCTCTGATTTAAAATAGCATTAAGTTTGTTACCGGTTACATTAAAAGTAACACTATAGGCACAAGGTTCTAAATTCATTTCACTTAAATCCGCAAAATTATATATATTAGTCATAATTCTTCTGGAATAAGGTTGATTTTTTAATTGCCAAAGCACATTATCCACCTGATCCATTTCTCCCTGTGCAAACTTATATTTTTTAGCCATCTGATAGCCATAAGCCTTGCCTATGGAGCCATCTTCATCTGCCCATTCATCCCATATATGAGAACTTAAATCCTTAATATTATTAGACTTTTTCTGCCAAATCCAAAGCATTTCATCTACAGCAGACTTAATAGCCGTAGGTCTTAAGGTAAGTGCCGGAAACTCCTCTTGTAAATCGTATCTGTTTACAACTCCAAAAGTTTTAATAGTATGGGCAGGAGTTCCGTCCTCCCACTTTGCACGAACTTTTTGCCCCTCCGTAGAATAACCTTCCTTTAGAATTTTCTCGCACATATTAACGAAAAGTACATCTGCCTTGCTCATAATTTCTTCTCCTCTTCACTCTCTATTATCTCAAAGGTCTTGTATATAACTTCCCTAAGTCTTTCCTCATTACCGGTCAAATAAATATAGCCTATTACAGCTTCAAAACCTGTAGCCCACTTATCTTCCATAGGATTGGCATTTTTCTTAATTTTCTTAGAGGCATTCACCTTATGGTTTCTGCCTCTTCTGCCTACAGACTGTTCCTCTTCACTTAAAAAACCTTCCATTAAGCATCTGAGAGCTAGAGCCTGTGATTTTGCTCTTACATAGGTAATTGCCGATTTATGTAACAAATCCACCTTCACTAAGCCCTTTTCCATAATATGCTTTCTTACGAAAACCTCATAAACCGCATCTCCCATATAAGCTAAGGTAACTGTATTCATTTCCTTAGGACTAATCATACATTTATCTCCGTAGGATGAGTATTCAGAACCACTTCTCCGGAAGGTACACTGGAAGTAATCCATACACTGGAACCTATTACACAATTATCTCCAATGTAAGTATCGCCACCTAAAATTGTAGCTCCTGCATAAACCACCACATCATTTCCTAAATTAGGATGTCGCTTAATATCCTTAATCAAACTGCCATCTTCTCCTACTTGGAAAGACTTCGCTCCTAAAGTTACATGCTGATAAAGTTTGACTCTGGCACCTATAACAGTGGTTTCTCCAATAACTACACCGGTTCCATGGTCGATGAAAAAAGACTCTCCCACAGTTGCTCCAGGATGAATATCAATACCTGTCAAAGTATGAGCATACTCTGTCATCTTTCTAGGCAATAGAGGCACTTTTTGCAAATAAAGTTCATGGGCAATTCTGTAGATGCTTATTGCCGTAAAGGCAGGATAGGTCAAAATGATTTCATCTGTGGATTTTGCAGCAGGGTCTCCCTGATAAGCGGCTAAAATATCTGTCTTAAGTATACTCTGAATTTCGGGCATCTTATTCAAAAGGATGGTAGCTTCCTCTTTAACCCTCTTAGGATTTTCAAGCACAAAGGACAGAGCCTTAGTCAAGCTGTTATATGCTTGTAAAAGCTCCCTCTCCCTTTTCATAGTTACACCTAAAACTATATTAGTATCTCCAAAGCAATTTGGAAACATAGCCACCGTCATATGTTCTATGGTTTCCTCAACCGCCTTATTAAAACCTACATAATCTAAGAATTTTTCACTTCCCGTAGGTTTATCTACTGCATCTAATTTTTCGGCTATAGCTCTAAAATCTAAACCCTTATCTATCATATTTTTATTATCTCCACTCCATCAGCTGTGTCCTTTAAACTATATCCCTTATCTTTTAAAATATCACGGATTTCATCTGCCCTCTGGAAATTCTTAGCCTTCTTAGCTTCTGTTCTTTCTTCTGCCAAAGCTACTATTTCAGCAGGAATATCGGCATACTTGTTAGCTTCTTTCTCTGCCTTTTCTAAATTAAATTTTTCAGCTGCTTCTAATAAATCCAAGGATAATACTTGGTCAAAATCTGCCAATGCCTTAAGCTTCGTTTCATCATTGGTCTTTGCCTTTAACACATCGTAAATTACCGATATACCATTGGCAGTGTTCAAATCATTACACATAGCATTATCGAATTTATTATGTAAGTCCTGAAGCACAGCTTCATCTACAGCTTCTGCACCGCCTTTGAGCTGGGCGATTTTGCTGATTAACTTATCGTAAGCTACTGTAGCATTATCTAAGCCCTCAAAAGTAAAGGTAAGGGATTTTCTATAGTGTGATAATAAACAGAAAAATCTGTAAACTACAGGATTATATCCCTTTTCTTTTAAGAGAGATACAGTTAAAAATTCTCCCTTAGACTTACTCATCTTACCTGTTTCATCATTTAAGTGAAGCACATGGAACCACTGGTCACACCAGCTATGTCCTAAATATGCCTCTGACTGAGCGATTTCATTGGTATGATGAGGGAATGCGTTGTCAATTCCTCCACAGTGAAGGTCACAGTATTCACCTAAATACTTTACTGATATACAGGAACACTCCAAGTGCCATCCCGGATAACCGACTCCCCAAGGAGACTCCCATTTTAACGCCTGATCTTCAAACTTGGATTTTGTAAACCAAAGTACGAAATCCGCCTTATTTCTCTTATTATTATCCTGATCTACACCTTCTCTAACGCCTACCTGTAAATCTTCCTCGTCGTGATCATTGAAAACATAATATTTATCCACAGTAGATGTATCAAAATATATATTTCCGCCGGCTTCATAGGCATGACCCTTATCTAATAAAGTAGTTACCATTTCTATATATTCCGGTATGAGATTTGTTGCAGGTTCAACCACATCAGGCCTCTTAATGTTTAGCGCCTTGCAATCTTCAAAGAAAGCGTCTGTATAAAACTGAGCAATTTCTAAAACCGTCTTATCTTCACGCTTTGCTCCCTTAAGCATCTTATCTTCGCCTGTATCTGCATCAGAAGACAGATGCCCCACATCAGTGATATTCATTACTCTCTTAACATCATAACCATAAAATCTTAAATATTTTTCTAAAACATCTTCCATGATATAAGAACGAAGATTTCCTATGTGGGCAAAATGATAAACTGTTGGTCCACAGGTATACATTCCCACCTTTCCCTCTTCATGAGTTTTAAAAATATCTTTGCTCCTAGTCATAGAATTGTATAATTTAAAAGATCTTTTCATTTTCTACCTCATAATTTTCTTCTTATAAATTTCCCTCAAAATCCGCCTAAAACTATTCTTCTGAAATAGTTATAGTCTTAATAACCTGAGGTGTTAAAGGTCTGTCGCTATAGTCTCTCTTAGCTGCAACAATGTAATCAGCTGTGTCTAATCCTTCTGTAACTCTGCCGAAAGCCGCATACTGTCCATCTAAATGTGGTGCATCTGCTACCATAATAAAGAACTGAGAACCTGCTGAATTAGGATCCATAGCTCTAGCCATAGAAAGAACTCCTCTGTGATGAAGCAAACCATTATCTACTCCATTAGCTCTGAATTCACCCTTAATAGTGTATCCAGGACCTCCTGTTCCATTACCCTTAGGGCAGCCTCCCTGAATCATAAAACCGGGAATAACTCTATGGAAAGTTAATCCATTATAGAAACCTTCCTCTACTAATTTCACAAAATTATCTACAGAAATCGGTGCATATTCAGGGTAAAGTTCTCCCTTCATCAAACCGCCATCTTCCATTTCAATAATAAATTTTTTCATCTTTTACCTCCTTAGGAGCCTAATACAGCCCCTACAAATCCCATTATAATTATTAACTTAAAAAATCCTAATTTAAGCTTGCTACCTAAAATTACAGTAGCTATACATATTCCTACAGCTATAGGATCTATATCTCCCAAAAGCTCTAAAAAATTAAGTCCCTCTCCCGTTCCTCCATATAATAAAGCTCCTTCAGCTATAAATACAAAGGCAGAAGTTACCATTCCGGCTGCCGCAGGTTTAACGCCTATAAGCATTCCCTTAACTAAGGTACTTTCTTTGAATTTATTTATAGCTTTCAAGGTTAAAATCACTAAGATAAAAGAGGGAACAGAGACACCTATCGTAGCCCCTAAAGCTCCTAAAAAACCTGCAGTTTCATAGCCTACATAAGTTGCAGCATTCACCGCTATAGGTCCGGGTGTAGATTGAGCTATGGCTACTAAATTAGCAAAATCCGCCTCGCTCATATAGTGAAACTCATTTACTCCCTGATAAATCAAAGGTAAAATGGCTAACCCACCACCAAAACCTAAAACACCTATTTTAGCAAAAGTGAGAAAAAGTCTGACTGTAATCATTTTCCCTCACCTCTCTTAGCCCTATTTATAACCAAATTAAAGAATACTATTCCTAAAACTATAGAGGTTAAAATCATCCAGGATACATCTATTTTGAAAAAGGTAATAGCTGCAAAAGTAGACACCATTACCAATATGTTAAAAACTACTATCCCTTTATATTCCTTATCCTTTTGAAACAGCTGTTTACCCATCTTATAGCAAGTCATAATTATTATACCTGCCACTGCCGCACTTATACCTCTTAAGGCACCTTTCACATAAGGGTTATGGTAAGTTCCTTGAAGAAAGGTTGCGATACCTAAGATAATAAGGAAAGAGGGTAATAACATTGCGAAACAGGAAATAAGTGCCCCTTTAATTTTACCTACTTTATAGCCCACAAACACAGACATATTTATAGCGATTACTCCCGGCAATCCCTGACTTACAGCTATAGCATCTAGGGTCTCATCTTCTGTTAGCCAATTTCTCTTATCGCACATCCGTTCCTTAACTAAACCTATCATTGCCAAACCACCGCCTATGGTAAACAAACCTAAGGTTAAGAATTCAATAAAAAGCTGGGCATATATATTTTGTGATAAAAACTTTTTAATCTTCTTCATAAACTTTCCCTTAGAAGAAGTTTCTACCGTCTTTTTCCTTATTTACAATTTCTATTGCCTGATTGATGGCATCGGCTACTAAAAGCTCAACCTTATCTAAGTCTCTTCTAAGTTTATATTCAACTAAACCGGACTGAGCCCCTTTACCTACAGTTATTCTAAGAGGTATTCCTATTAAATCTGCATCCTTAAATTTAACTCCGACCCTTTCGTCTCTATCATCCCAAAGTACTTCAACACCTGCCTTAGTTAAGCTTTCGTATATTTCTTTAGAAACTCTATCCTGAACTTCATCTCCTACCTTAACCTGAGTTATTATTACATGATAAGGTGCAACACTCATAGGCCAGATTATACCGTTATCATCATGATTATCTGCCATATCTATAATTGCTTGGAATGTTCTGGAAACACCTATACCATAACAACCCATCCACATAGGTTTATCCTGCTGGTTTTCGTCTTTATATACAGCCTTCATAGGCTCAGAATACTTAAGACCAAGTTTGAAAACCTGACCCACTTCTACACCTCTGGCATGTTTAACAGGTGCTCCACATATAGGACAAGGATCTCCTGCCTTTAAAGTTTTAAGATCACAAATCATATCTCCTTCGTAATCTCTACCATAGTTTACATTTTTAATATGGTAATCTTTTTCTCCTCCACCTGCACAAAGATTTCTAAGCCCTACAAGTTCAGAATCTACAATCAGCTTACAGTCATGCAGCCCCATAGGACCTGTAAAGCCTGTAACAGCTCCGGTAACCTGTCCAACCTTCTCTTCATCTGCAAAGGCTATGGCATGTTCAGGTATATCCAAAGCATTTATGAGCTTAGTCATATTAAGCTCTCTATCTCCTCTTAAGAACGCTGCCACATATTCCTTTTCTTTACCCTCTTCATCATAAACTACGAAAAGTAAAGCCTTAATAGTCTTGCTCTCTTCTATTCCTAAGAACTTTGAAACCTCTTCAATAGATTTCATATTAGGTGTTGAAACCTTTTCTAAAGGTAACATTTCCATATCCTTTTCAGGCACTGCATCTACGCAAGTTGCTTTTTCTACCGTAGCGGCTAAATCACAGCTATCACAATAAGCAATCTCCGATTCACCATATTCACACAGAGCCGTAAACTCATGGGAATTAGAACCGCCTATAGCTCCTGTATCTGCCTCTACCGATCTGAATTTCAATCCGCAACGAGTGAATACATTAGTGTAGGCTTCATACATTTCATCATAGCTTACATCCATGCCTTCGGAATCTTTATCAAAGGAATAAGCATCCTTCATTATAAAATCTCTAGATCTCATCATTCCAAATCTAGGACGGGCTTCATCTCTAAATTTGTTAGAAATCTGATAAATATTTAAAGGTAACTGTCTGTAAGAATTTACATCATTCTTAATTATGTCAGTGAAAATTTCTTCTGCAGTAGGTCCTAAACAAAAATCTCTACCATTTCTGTCTTTAATTCTCCACATTTCAGGTCCATAAGCATTCCATCTTCCCGATTCCTGCCAAAGTTCACTAGGTTGAAGTACAGAAGTTCTAATTTCCTGACAACCTTTATTATCCATTTCTTCTCTAACTATATTTTCAATTTTTCTAACAGTTCTCCATCCCATAGGCATATATGTATAAATTCCTGCCACTGTTTTTCTAATCATACCTGCTCTTAAAAGCAAAATATGACTTGGAATTTCTGCTTCGTTAGGAACCTCTCTTAAGGTTTTTAAATGCGCCTTAGATAATTTCATCCTTTGTTCTCCTCATTCTTGATTTATATTAATTTAAATTTTACAATTTTATTGTTGGATTTTGTTAAAACTACTTAAAAATAGTTGCACAGGCTTCAGCAGCGATACCCTCACCTCTACCTGTAAATCCCAGTTTTTCTGTAGTGGTAGCCTTTACATTAACCTGACTTATATCCGTTTCTAAAATTTCAGCTATTACTTCCCTCATACGCTCAATATGTGATTTGAATTTAGGCTCCTGGCATATTAAGGTAACATCCACATTACCTATTTTCCAACCCTCATCGAAAAGCATAGCCCTCACTGTTTCTAAAAGCAAAGTGCTTCTAACACCTCTATACTTAGATTCTGTATCCGGGAAATGCCTACCTATATCTCCTAAAGCAGCAGCTCCCAGCAGAGCGTCCATCAAAGCATGAAGTCCCACATCTGCATCTGAATGACCTAAAAGTCCTTTTTCATAGGGAATTTTAACTCCACAAATCCAAAGTTCTCTGTCTTCAACTAATTTATGAACATCATAACCTGAGCCCACTCTAAAAGTCATAGGAACCTCCCTTTGTAAATCTTCCTTAACAGTAATCTTTATATTTCCAAAATCTCCGTCTACTAAGGTAATATTAAATCCTAAATTTTCAACTAAGCTAGCATCATCTGTCCCTTGAAAACCCGAATTTTCAGCAAAGCTATGTGCCTCCTTAATAAGCTCAGTGTTAAAACCTTGAGGTGTTTGAACTGCCCAAAGTGCTTCTCTCTTTAGAGTTATACTTTCATCAAAATCACCCTGTCTTATAGTATCTTTCACAGGAACTACAGGGACTACTGCCTTGTATAAAAAAGCTCCTAAAACTACTCTTTCAATAACTGATTCTACTACAAAAGGTCTGGCTCCATCATGAATCAAAACCAAGTCAGTATTCACAACATCAAGCCCGTTTTTCACAGATACCTGCCTTTCGGCACCACCTAAGACAATATTAATTATCTTGGAAAATTTTGCCCCTATTTTTTTAGCTTCTATCACATTATCTTCAGGCACTACCAGTATAATCTCATCCACCAAAACCGATTTTTGAAAAGGTTCTATGGATTTTTCCAAAATAGTCTTGCCCTGAATTTTTAGAAACTGTTTCGGTACAGCTTCACCTAGTCTTTTACCACTCCCACCGGCAGCTATAATCACCGATAGGCTTTTTCCTTGGTACATTGGTTTTCCTTTCCTATCTTACCTTTCCAAAAATCATTCTACCGGCTGCAGTCTGAATTACACTGGTAACTTCGATTTCTAAGGTACTTCCGATTTGCTTCTTGCCACCTTCTACCACTATCATAGTTCCATCATCCAGATAGGCAATAGCCTGTTCTCTATCCTTACCTTGTTTTATTAAAGTAACTACCATGGTTTCACCGGGAATTACCATAGGTTTTAAGGCATTAGCTAATTCATTTATATTTAAGACCTGAACTCCCTTAATTACTGCCACCTTATTTAAGTTAAAGTCATTAGTAACAACTTTCCCTTTCATAATCTGACCTAATTTTAGAAGTTTTACATCTACTTCCGGAATCTCCTTAAGGCTCTTTTCTGAATCCGTATTGTAAATTTCGATGCCATATTCTTCTTGGATTTTGTTTAAAATATCCAAACCTCTTCTGCCTTTGCTCCTCTTAAGTCCGTCAGAAGAATCGGCTATATGTCTTAACTCTACTAATACAAATTCAGGAATTACTATGGGACCTTCTAAAAATCCTGTCTTCATAATTTCTAAAATTCTACCGTCTATAATAACGCTTGTATCTAAAATCTTAGGCATCCTCTGAGTTTTCTTGTCTTTAGCATTATAGCTATAACCAGCCTCCTCCTGTGCCTTATTTAGAAGTTTAGTATTGGCTGCCATACTACTTATAAATTCAGAACCCTTAGTACTTCCTACTACACTGCCGAAAAAGGCAAATACGGAATAAAGTATAATCGTAAGGGTAAAATATAGAGACCTTTGAGTAATTAAATTTACATATACATTACTGAGCAAATAAGCAATAATTAAGCCTAATAAAATACCGATAGCTCCACCTATGATGGTATAGGGTGAAACCTCTTGTAAATCGTGTCCAATGTTATCAGCTAGTTTACGGCTTTTCTTTGAAAAGGACGGTGCTATCTTATAGAAAATAATAGCAAAAATAATTACAAACATTAAGGCAAACATTGTTTTTTCACTGTTACTTAAACTCTTAGTAATATCAGCATCTGATGTTTTCCTTAGGATAAGACCCATGAGTTCAAAAACCTCATAGCCTATTAAAGCACCTAAAATCGTAAAAAACCATTTAAATAAATTCTTAAACATTGTTTTTCCTCCTCTCTTTAATATTTTTTTAATCCCTTCCTTTTAATTCTTTAGAAAAAATATTAAAACATTCTAAAAAATCAAGTTTCGTGAACTAAAAATTTCATCAAAAGTAATTTTGAATATATTCCATTATAGTATACCCCAAAGCCTTGAAATATTCAATAAGTCAAAGAAAGAAATTTATGTGGATTTTGCCGAATTTTATCGACAGGTATATGGTATCATGTGAGAACTAGGATTACCTTATACGCTTGCCAAAAATAGTTAAAAATGCTATAATTTATAATACAATTAGATTTTGTGTATGGATATGAATTTTCAAAAGGAGATATGAGATGGAGAAGAAGTTAATCCGAATTCAAATTTTGCTGCTCGTTTTAATCACTATCGTTGTAGGTATATCAGGTATGAGCAAAGGCGTATGGAGTGATGATGTTTTTCTGAAAATGAAAAGCGATGGGAAGGTTACGACCTATTATCAAAAAGAATTGCCGGTAGTTCAAGTAGATATGAACAAGAAAACATGTGCAATATTTGACGAAGCCCAGAATAGCTTAGACTTGAAAAGAAGCACATTAAAAAATGGAGATTTCACCACTCTTAAGTTAATTACACCGGATGATGCAAAGGAATGGATATTTACCTATAACTATTCTACAAAGGAAATCAATGGAGAAGTAGCACCATCTAATTCTTTTTGTATAGATATGCAGACCAATTTCAATTTTATGTTCCCTCACAAAAATAGCCCTTTGGTAGAAATGATGTTATGCAAGGCAGATTTCAAATTTATGGGTAAAATAGGTGATATACTCTTAGGTCTGGGACTGTTCGTTGCAGGAATTTTAATAATAGTTCTTAAAAAATCAATCATATTATTAGATAAATTTATTTTAGGCTTTTTCTATAAAGATGTAGATAAGCTAAAGCCTAGCAGATTTACAGATTGGGGCATACCGGTTGCCGGACTTTGTATATCTATTTTAAGTATAATTTGGTTAGGGATATTTATTTTAGCTTAGTAACTTCTTTCTGTAAGTAGGTTGAATATATAAATTAGATTCCGTTTAAAAACCCTTAGAATCTTTCCAAAGTTGTCTAAAATTACTAAAATATCAAAATCTGACAACAAAAATCAAAAAAAGTTGCCCAATTTAGCTATAATCATTGTTTCGGACAACTTTTCAATAAATCTATAAAACTATTACAAACCGCTATTTCCACTAGCTATATCACTCTAAATCAAAAAGTGCTTCCTACAATTAACCTTGTGGGAAGCACTATTTTTTACATTTTTATTTCATATCCTGCATATAATAAGCTAGGGCATGAAGGCTGTCGCTCACATGAACATCTTCGCAAGCTACACCTTCCGGTAAATCTAAATCTACAGCGGTAAAGTTCCAAATACCTCTAATACCTGCTCGTGTAACCGTATCGGCTACTATCTGTGCCTTTTCAGCAGGTACAGTAATAACTGCTATGTCTATACCTTCTTTGGCTACGAAATTAGCCAAACTTCCGCAAGTCAAAATCTCAGCACCCTTAAACTCTACATCCTGTATGATTTGTTTAACATCGAAAATTCCTGCAATCTTAAAATTATGCTCATGACTGGTAATATAATTTGCCATAGCCTGTCCTAAACGACCATAACCTACAATTACCATTTTATAAGTTTTATTTAAGCCTAGAATATTTCCGATTTCTTCATAAAGATAATCTACGCTGTAGCCATACCCCTGTTGTCCAAAACCCCCGAAATTATTCAGGTCTTGACGGATTTGGGAAGCGGTGTAGCCAATGAGCTCACTTAAATCTTTAGACGAAATCTTTTCAACGCCTTTTTTCTGCAAATCCCCTAAGTATCTTCTATATCTAGGTAATCTTTTAATTACAGCCTTAGATATTTGCCTTTCCGCTCTTTCCTTGATTCCCACCATTTCTCTCACCTAATCTCCTTACTATATTTTTAGTTATCTGAAATTATTTATTTTCTTCAACATATCTAACTAAATCGCCAACAGTCTGAATATGCTCTGCATCTTCATCAGGAATTTCAATACCAAACTCATCTTCAATAGCCATGATAATTTCTACTGCATCTAATGAATCTGCAGAAAGATCCTTCATAAGATTAGTGTCCATTGAAATTTCGTCTTCTTCTACCTGTAACTGTTCGATTATAATTTCCTTAATTTTTTCAAAAATCATTTTATATTCCTCCATACTTTAAATTAAGTTAATAATTTGCCTTTTACATTTGTCCCCATATAGACAAATCCCATTATAAATTCTTTTCTTTTTCTTTGCAATAGAAAAATACATCTTATTTTTGTAGTTTTTGTGAAATTTTATACATTTTTTATTGAATTTTCTAGCAAAATCCGCCCAGCCAGCCACTTCATTTTAGATACCACCCTGCACCTCAGCCCACTGATCATAGACCTCCTCCAGACGATTTCCCACATCTTCATGTTCTCTGCTAAGTTCCCCTAAAACTTCAAAATCCGCCATATTAGCTTCTTTACTCATTTCAACTTCTAATTCTTTTAGACGCCTCTCTAAAGTCTCTATTTCTTTTTCAAGGCTTTCTATCAGCCTTGCCCTTCTTCTTTCTTCCGCCTCTTGTTGTTTCTTTATAGCTCTAATTTCAGCCGAAGACAAGCCTTCTAGAGAATCCATCTCCAAAGGCTCATTTCTTTCAGTTGTCATCTTATCTTCAGATTTTGGTAATTCCGAATTTTTATTTTCTCCTAAGTTAGCCAAAGAAGAAACATACTTTCCTGCTGATGCTATTTCTTCACGCTTTTCTAAATAATAATCGTATTTACCTAAGTATTCTACCATACCATCAGAATTTAATTCTAAAATCTTATTAGGTATTTTTTGTAAGAAATATCTATCATGGGATACGATTATGGCAGTTCCGTCAAAGTCCTTTAGAGCCTCTTCAAACACTTCTTTAGACTCTATATCTAAATGGTTAGTCGGTTCATCTAATATCAATGTATTAGCTCCCGAAAGCATAAGTTTGGCTAAGGATAGCCTTGCTTTTTCTCCGCCGGAAAGACTTCCCACATTTAGAAAAACATCTTCTCCCTTAAACAAAAATCTACCTAATATAGAACGCATTTCCGTATTATTATAAAGACGGTAAGATTCTTTCATTTCCTCAAATACCGTATTGCTATTATTTAAAAGCAACTGACCTTGGTCATAATAGCCAAATGCCACATTATGCCCTACCTTTAGATTACCTAAAACAGGAGCTAACTCACCTAAAATCATGCGAAGTAAAGTAGTTTTACCTACACCGTTAGGTCCGACTATACAGATTTTATCCCCTCTTTTAATATCTAAATTTACATTTCTAAATAATTCTCTCCTATTAGCCCCTGAGCCGAATGACATGGACAGTGCCTTCCCCTGAATCACATCATTTCCCGATTGAAAATCCTGCTTAAAATCTATCTTCATAGAAGATTGAAGCTCCCTGGGTTTATCTATTCTCTTTACCATATCCAGCCTTTTTTCTCTGGATTTTGCTCTCTTAACCAGGTGCTCCGTATTATGTTCTTTCATAATGCGAATCATATCTTCTTGACGGCGAATTTCCTTCTGCTGAGCATTATAGGCTTTAAGCTGGCTTTCCCTCATTATACGCTTTTGGTCGGCATACTGAGAATATTTGCCCTTATAACAGGTAACCTGATGATGTTCCACCTCAAATATTCTATTAACAACCTGATCCAGAAAATATCTGTCATGGGATACGATAACCAGAGTTCCTTTATACTGAGATAAGTACTGCTCCAGCCATTTCAAAGTCCCTATATCCAAATGGTTTGTAGGTTCATCCAGCATTAAAATATCCGGTTTTTCTAAAAGCAACGCAGCTAAAGCCAAGCGGGTCTTTTCTCCACCGGATAGGCTTCCTATTTTCTTAATTCTACTCTCTTTTCCAAATGCCATAGAAGTTAAAACTCCTGAAATTTCAGACTTATAGGTGTAGCCTCCCTTGACTTCATATTCCTGCTGAAGATTATATAACCTATGCACTAATCTTTCCTCTGTAGGATTGGCTGCAACTAAATCAGATGCTTCGGCGATTTCTTTTTCCAATTTATGTATATGAGAAAAAAGCCCATCTATAGCTTCTTCTATAGTAAGCTCCGGGCTGAAACTATCTCTCTGTTTAAGATATCCAACCTTTAAATTTTGTCCTATAAAAAACTCCCCTTCGTCCGAGGAGAGTTCACCTGTCAAAAGGTTTAAAAGAGTGGTTTTTCCTGCACCGTTTCTGCCTATAATACCCACTCTATCCCCTTGATTTATATGGAAACTTACTTTTTCTAAAATAACATCTGTTCCATATGCTTTACTTAAATTATTAGCTGATAAAACTATCATAATTTCCTCTTAATTTCTCTCTAAAGGCAAGTTAGATGACGCATCCATATTAAGTTCATCCTCTCCTAAAGCCTTGTATTTATAATAAGCAGCAGACCCTATCATAGCTCCGTTATCAGTACAGAGAATCGGCTTAGGGCAATACAACTTTATTCCTGCTTTTTCAGTTTCACTTTCTAACATACTTCTAAGTTTGGAATTAGCCGCAACTCCGCCTGCCATAACTAACTTAAGAGCCCCTGTTAAATTCACAGCATTCATGGTTTTTTTAACTACAACTTCCATAACTGCCTGCTGAAAACTGGCTGCCACATCTTCACGGCAAACTTCTCTCCCTGCCTGCTTTTCAGTATTAATGTAATTAAGCACTTGGGTCTTAAGTCCACTAAAACTAAAATCGTAACTATCTTTTTCCAACAGCACCCTAGTAAAATTCACAGCCTCAGGATTACCGGATTTTGCGATTTTATCAATCTTAGGTCCACCTGGATATCCTAGTCCTAAAACCCTGGCAACCTTATCATAAGCCTCACCTACTGCATCGTCTCTGGTACCGCCTAATATTTCGCAATCTGTGTAGCTTTTAACCTGAACTATCTCCGTATGTCCTCCGGAAGTAATGAGAGCTAAAAAAGGAGGTTCTAAATTTTCATCTTCTAAAAAATTGGCACTGATATGTCCGAAAAGATGATGTACCCCGACTAAAGGAATGTCCTTTGCAAAGGCTATAGCTTTAGCCGTTGCCACACCCATTAAAAGCGCACCGATAAGACCCGGTCCCTCTGTAACACCTATTAAATCAATATCATCTAATGTAACATCGGCTACCTTCAAGGCTTCTTCCAATACCTTATTTATATTTTCTAAATGATGTCTGGATGCAATTTCCGGCACCACACCACCATAATTTTTAAAAATTTCAATCTGAGAAGAAATAACATTTGACCAAACTTGCCTGCCATCAGCAACGACTGAAATAGCAGTTTCATCACAGCTGGTTTCTATTCCCAGAGTTAAAAATTTACCGTCTTTCATAATAATTTATCTCCACATAATCAGTGCATCTTCCCCATTATTCTCATAATATTCAGGGCGTATGCCTTCCACTTTAAAGCCCAAATTTTCGTACATGGAAATGGCACCGGCGTTACTCCTTCTAACCTCTAAAGTCCATTTCTCCACGCCCAGCTTTTCAGTTTCTCTTATAAGCACTTTCATAAGAGTTTCCCCTATATGCCTTCTCCTATATTCAGGATCCACAGCCACATTGGTAATATGACCCTCTTCTAAAATCTTCCAAACACCTGCATAGCCTATTATCCTGCCCTCGATTTCTCCTACCAGATAAAAACTACGCTGATTCTGCATAACATCTTCCCAAACTGCCGCCAAACTCCAAGGTTCTTCCGGAAAGCAAACCTGTTCCATTTCGGCAATTCTTTCCACATCCTTTTCATCTGCCAATCTAACAATTAAATCACTCATAAATCTAAATCCTGTTACTCTTGCTTTGGACCCTTGCAAATAGGCAGCTCACCTGCCCTAAGTTTTTGCTCCGCTTCCGCCATTCTCATATAGTCCGGTTTAAGTTTTTCATAGCTTACAGCAAAATCCGCCTCCGCCAGCAGTGTCGCCCCTCTCATTGCCACAGCTTCCCCTGACTGATACCTGAATTCCTCAGGAATTAAGATATAATCCTCAAAATCCATCGCCTTAAAGCTTTCTAAAATCTGAGTTTCATAAGCATCTATACCATCTCCATAAATAGTAATAAATTCTCCTGACTCATTAATCTTAGGTAAGGCTTCTATTTCAAATTTTTCTAAAAACTCCTTTAACATATAAGGTCCTGCAGGTATATATGACTCCATAAAGCCGTACACCTGACCCCTTCTGGCGTTAAAAAGAACCATAGCCTTAGGGGGTGCAGATTTTGCACCAGATTTCTTATGATTTAGATAAGTTTCTCTAACTTTTTCAATATTTTTATTTTCCATAAAAGCTTCTAAACTTGAAACTCCTATACACTTGCAGCCAAGTGTCTGAGCTAACGCCCTAGTCGTAGCCACTCCAATTCTAATGCCCGTAAAAGAACCGGGTCCTATAGAACAGGCTATATAATTTAAATCCTTTTTGGATATATTATTCTTATTTAAAAGCTGACTTATCATAGGAATCAGCTCGCTTAAATGGCTCATAGTTTCTGTCGCCCTAAGGCTATCTATAAGCTGTTTCTTTTCATTTATGATAGCTACGGAACAGAAAGGTCCTGTAGTTTCAATAGCTAAAATGTACATTTATATACCCTTTCTCCTTCCTTATTACCATACTCTAAATAAATATATTTGGTGTTTTCAGGCAAAATATTCATAATTAAATCTGCCCATTCAATTAGGCAAACACCCTTGCCATAAAAATATTCTTCTATGCCGATGTTAAAAAGTTCATCTTCATCGAAAACTCTATACACATCGAAATGATAAAGAGGTAGCCTACCTTCCTCATATTCCTTAACAATAGTGAAGGTAGGGCTGCTAATTCTTCTTTTTATGTCTAAGCCTTTAGCAATATAGGATGTAAGAGCTGTTTTGCCTGTACCTAGGTCACCTATTAAAGCTACCACATCTCCTGCTTTAAGACTTTTCGCCAGACTTAAACCAAATTTTTCCGTATCTTTTTCATTTTTAATTTCTATAGTTCTGACGATTTCTGACATTTTCTTTCCTTTAATTCTAAATTATTTCAACATTATTCTTAAATTGAATTTAAACTTACTTTTACTTGCTCCTGCTTTTTACTTATGTAAAAAGATTGAAATTCTCTTATATAATAAGAAGGTAACTAAACTGTTTATTCCTGCCTTTACAATATTAAATGCAATAATATAAGGTAATAATGGCACTACAGCCTTAACGGGAAGTCCCATAAAGTATGGAGTTACAACTAAATTAGCACCTGTCATAACTACAGCCATAGCTAAAGTTCCGGCTGTAAGTCCTATAATAGCTGCTTTCTTAGTTTTTAATTTCCTGTAAATTAAACCTGAAACTAATACTAAGGTTCCTGTAGCTATAATATGCATTATAATTCCATAAGGGCCGCTTGCAGATGATACAGTCAATCCCTGTAACACAGAAGTTGCTACAGTGATTAAAAGTCCTGCAATAGGTCCAAAGGCAAAGTTTCCTATTAAAATAGGAATATCCGCCGGGTCATATTCCAAAAATGCCGCTGCCGGAAAAATCGGAAAATGAATTAAGAATGCCAAAATAATTGAGATGGCTACCAGCATTGACATCTTTGCCAGTTTAATTGATTGTGTTTGTGTGTTCATAACAAATCCCTCGCTTTTCTATAATTAGGCTTTTTAGCCCATACTTAGGAATCTGTCAGGAATAAATAAAGCCTTGACATATCTTACGATGCATCAAGGCTCATATAGCGGGAATAACTTATAAGGACACTAAAAACAGTGCCTAAGCTTTCTTGTTTCTCCCATCCGGACTATAACCGTCGGTCAAGGAATTACACCTTGTCAACGCACATCTATATTTCAAAATATGCGGTCGCAGACTTTAACTGCCGGTGAGGAATTACACCTCGCCCTGAAACAGATTACATATACGCTACATATTATAATCCTCAGATGACAATTTGTAAATAGCTTCTGCATAAATTTTTGTCATTTGATAAAATCTCTCTAGGCTGAGACATTCATTTTTTTGATGCATAACATCCGGATCTCCCGGGAACAGAGCTCCGTAAGCCACAATATTATCTGTAGCACGGGCATAAGTACCCCCACCTATTACTAAAGGTTTATTCTCATAATCTCCCGTATGCTTCTGATAAATATCCATAAGGTCTTTTATCATTGGATTTTCAACATCCTTAAAGATAGGCTTGCTTGCCTTTTCCTTAATTATGCCTAAATCATATTCTTCTAAGATACCCTTGAAACGATTATAAATATCTTCGTCATCTGCAGTAACCGGATATCTCACATTGATTACTACCTTGCCTACCTCTTCATCCATATATCCGATACCTACATTGAAAGTAAGTTTACCGGAAGGCTCATCTTCCATAGCAATTCCCATAGATTTACCATCTAATTCAAAACCTATATGCTTATTAAAGAAGTGAATAAATTCGTTATGTCCTTCGTTAACAAAGCTTAGCTGTCCTAAAAACTCCATCAATATAGATACTGCATTTAGCCCCGCATCAGGCTTAGCTCCGTGAGCCGCCTTACCTACGGAAGATATTTCTAAGGATTTTCCTGCACCCTTTACGCTTAATTTATAACCGGTTTTTTCTCTATAAGCTTCCGCTAGAGACTTAATTCTGTCATACTGTTTAGCTACTTCTTCATCCTTATTAGCTTTCTTATCTTCGTAAGAATATCTAACTACAGCCTTAGCAGTATCAGCTACACTGTTAGAAGCAGTACCACCACTGAAAGAGCGGAGTTCTAAACCCTTTTCCTGAACTTTTTCAAACTTTTTAGCCAATTCAAAGGTTAAGATACCCTTTTCTCCGTTTATAATAGGGAAATCTCCATCCGGTGTAAATCCGAAATCCGGTCTTTCCACCTTGTTGAAGTAGTATTCGATTCCCTTCCAATTAGTTTCCTCATCTAAGCCTATAATCAATCTTATAGTATTCTTAGGTTCATAACCTGAATCCTTTAAAGCCTTCATAGCATAAAGACAAGAAATTACAGGTCCCTTATCATCAGTAGTTCCTCTACCATATACCATTCCATCTTTAACTTCTGCTCCATAAGGCTCAAAATCCCAGCCTGAACCTGCCGGAACCACATCTAAATGACCTATAATTCCTAAAATTTTAGGAGCTTTGCCATCTTCACCTGTTCCCACAAAATCTATGTGCCCACCGTAATTATCTACATTTACAGCTTCAAACCCCATGTCCTGTCCCATTTTTAGGACAGCTTCGAAACACTTCTGAACACCTTCTCCAAAAGGATAAACCTGTCCGTCTGCTGTTTCCACTCTATCGCCGCCCTCACTGTTATAGCGTAAAGCTTCTTGGAGAGCCTTTACCATTTCTTCCTGGTTTTCTAAAAGATACTTCTCGTATTCCATTTAATCTCCTCTTAAACTGCTTCTACACCCTTAATTTCAGGGTAAGCTTCCTTAATAAGTCTTTCTACAACACCCTTAATAGTCATCTGCGCACCGGGACAACCTGCGCAGTGTCCCTGAAGTCTAACCTTTACAATATTATCCTCTGTAAGCTCTACGAATTCAATATCTCCTCCATCTCTCTGAAGGTAAGGTCTGATTTGACCAATAGCGTCTATAATTTTTTCTTCCATTTTAATTTCCTCTCTTAAAATATATATTTAATAAATTAAATTATTACCAATTATGAATTAGATGTAAATAAGCTTCCATCTTTACCCTTAATAATAGATGCTATATCTATGGTCTTAGACGGCTCATTACTTCCTTTATAATTTATTATTCCGGAAACTCCCTTGTAATTTTCTATCTGACTTAAAGCATCCCTTATAAATCTACCTGTTGGGATTCCCGTATCCTTAATAGTTTGAATTTCCTTCTTTAAAGCTGTAGCTATGGCTACCGTTTCAGCTTCCTTATCTATGTCAGCAGGCTTTTTACCGGCTGCATTCACATAAGCATTTTCCATAGCTTGAAGAGCTAACATATAAGCATCATAAGCCAAAGCAGTATTTAATGTCGGTTCTGTATTAGCCCCATATTTCTTCTTGTAAGCATCTATAAATTCCTTAGCTTCAAAACTCTTCTCCACTGTCGGCTCATGAGCAACATAGGCAATACTAAGTTTATCGCTATTGCGGATTTTGTCCAAAAATGCTGAATCATTCCATTCATCAGTACCTAAAAACAGTATATGAGTCATATTTTTCTCTACACACTGTTTTAAGAAAAGCTCCGCTCCTACAGGTGACATGGCAAGTAGTACTACCTTCGCTCCGGAATTACGAATTTTCTCAATCGTTACTGAAAAATCCGTTTCCTCTGCCTTTACCTGAAAACTCCCAACTATAGCATCAGGATTTTCTGTGAGCTTCCTAAATCTGGAATTAAATCGTTTGTCTATGGCCTGAGCTCTATCATCATTTTCAAACCTTACAGTAGCACCTATATCCTTCTTCATAGAATTATAAGCAAAATCTGCCAAGGCATTACCCTGTTTAGTTTCAGAAAAAGACACGGTGAAATAATAAGGATTATTTCCTGTAATAAGAGGATTTCTGCTGGAAATCGCTATTCCCGGTACATCTCTACTCTTAATATAATCACTAGCGGTTAAAGTAAGTACTTCCCCGTAACTACCCAGAACCACATTAGGTGAATTAGACATCAGTTCTTCCAAAGCAGTCTCTCCGTCATACATATTGGATTTATTATCTCCGTATACTAACTGGATTTTTTTATCTAAAACCTTAGACATTTTTTCATAGGCTAATTCTATACCTCTAACCTCTTCCATGCCCTGCTGCTTATACTGACCACTCATAGGCTCAAATACACCTATTTTAATAGTACGCTCTTCCTCAACCTTGTCCTTAGGTAGCCAAGCGTTTTTAAAATTATTATAAGTAGTACAACCTGTCAGCCCTAAAGCCAATATCATAGTCAAAGCTAAAATCCTAGCTGCATTTTTCGCCTTATTAAATTTTATATCATTCACAGTCCATAATTTATGGACTATTTTTTTTAATACTCTCTTTTCCTTCATAAGACTTCTCCTTCAGGATTTATAATACCCTATATAATACCACAAATTAAGAAGTTCTTCAACTAAGGCTGTATTTATTTGTCTGAACTTTTATTGAATTTTTGTTGAAAAAAGACTTCTACTAAAAGAATAGAATCCATGCGAGAGAAATAGGCACTATAAATTTTGCTGTAATCAATATTTCAGGCAATTTTTGCAAATATCAAGGATACTAATCCTATTCACCATACTAAAAAGCACTCCTTGCGTTTGCTCGAAGTGCTTTTGTTTTACCCATACCCACACGATAGTTTATGCTAACAATGAGGATAATAAAATTTCATATAATATTTATATATATATTACAAAATTAGAAATGGCAGAACAAACTGTACTCAATGCCAATCCTGCCAAAATCAATCTGATAGAATTGGATTTTCCACCTATATTGGCGACTAATAGCACTAAAATAGAAATGCCTACAGCACCTATAAAGGCACACATTCCTATAGCATTAGTACCTAAAAATCTTCCGACTCCCAATAAAACAGCCAGTACAGCTCCTAAATAAGCTCCCAGTCATAACTTCAAACTTTACATCCTAGCAGCCAAGTTTTCCTCTACCTTAATTGTACATATTGTGTGAAGATTTAGTATGTTTTTATAAAAATACTATATATTTGAAACTAAATGTGGTAGAATATAGCTGTATGAAGACGACCATCAAGGTAGGTTTTAAATGGCTTTCCTGTGTCGTAAAAATATATTATATAGGAGGAAGATATTATGAAATGGATTTGTAAAGTTTGCGGATATGTTCATGAGGGAGATGCAGCACCGACTGAATGCCCTGTATGTCATGTAGGCGCCGAAAATTTTGAAAAAGTAGAAGAAAAAGTTGAAGAAAAGGCATCTGCTAAATGGGTTTGCTCCGTTTGCGGATACACTCACGAAGGACCTGAAGCTCCCGGTACTTGCCCGGTTTGTGGAGTACCTGCTGATAAGTTCATCAAACAGTCAACCGGCAAAGTAGAGTTTGCTGATATGCATGTAGTTGGAGTTGCTAAGGGTGTTGATCCTCAGATTATCGCTGACTTAAGAGCTAACTTTGAAGGAGAATGTTGTGAAGTAGGTATGTACTTAGCAATGTCCAGAGTTGCTCACAGAGAAGGTTATCCTGAAATCGGACTTTACTGGGAAAAGGCTGCTTGGGAAGAAGCTGAACACGCTGCTAAGTTTGCTGAACTTTTAGGTGAAGTTGTTACTGATTCCACAGAACAGAACCTTAAGATGAGAGTTGATGCTGAAGCTGGTGCTTGTGCCGGCAAGAAAGATTTAGCTACCAGAGCTAAACAGCAGAACCTAGATGCTATCCATGATACAGTTCATGAAATGGCTAAGGATGAAGCTAGACACGGTGCAGCATTTGAAGGCTTATTAAAGAGATACTTCGGTAAATAAGCTTAAGCTTTTTAAATCTATTAAATAATCTAAATAAAATAAGGGCTGTCACGCTGAGAGATTTTACATCACTTAGCAACAGCCCTTTTTTCAACTATAAATTCGGAATGTATTTAATTTTTTTATCCACTACAACTTCCAATTACAATTCCAAAATCGCCTTTTTCAGCTCTTCGTAGCTATTCAGTTTATTGATTTCCCCTCTAAGTTTTGCAGCTCCATGTATGCCCTTTAAGTACCAGCCCACATGTTTTCTCATTTCTCTGACTGCCACATACTCGCCTTTGATTTCCATAACACCCTCTAAATGAGTAAGCATCATTTGTTTCTTATCTTCTGCCGTAGGCTTTTCCATAGGGGGTTCCTTAAGCCACATGCGATTTAATTCTTGAAAAATCCAAGGATTCCCTAAGGCTCCACGACCTATCATAACAAAATCACATCCGGTTGCTTCCATCAACGCCTTACCGCTTTCTCCATCTACCACATCCCCATTAGCTATAACGGGAATCTTCACCCCTTTTTTTACATCAGCGATTACAGACCAGTCAGCTTTTCCGGAGTAAAACTGTTCTCTGGTTCTACCGTGAACTGCCACTGCCGATGCGCCACCGGCTTCTATTGCCTTTGCTACTTCAGGTGCGTTAATAGAGTTGTCGTCCCAGCCGGAGCGGATTTTGACCGTAACCGGTTTAGAAGAGTTTCTCACTGCCGCTTCTACCACCTGAAATACCAAGTCCGGATTCTTCATCAAATAAGAGCCTTCAAAGTTTTTTACAATCTTCGGAACGGGGCAGCCCATATTTATGTCTAATAAAACATTTTTTCTATCATCTAATTTCTTTGCCGCAAAGCCTATAATTTCAGGCTCATGTCCAAAGATCTGGTAACCTACCATACCTTCTTCCGGCAAAATCTGAAGAAGATTTTCTGTATTTTTATCACCATAATAAAGTCCCTTTGCACTTACCATTTCAGAATATGTGAGAGCCGCACCATACCGGTGGCAGATTTTTCTGAAAGGTGCATCGGTTATTCCTGCAAGGGGCGCTAATATAAAGGGACTATTTAATTTTATAGTCCCTATTTTTAATTCTTTTACCATATTTATCTTAAAGATGCCTCCATCCTTTTAAGAGCTAATGCTACTGTCAAGCCCGGTATTACACGGTTTCCGGTAATTTCAACCCCTAAAATTTCGTTGATTTTCTTTAATCTATATTGTACCGTATTAGTGTGTATGCCTAAAAATTCAGAGGTTTTAGCTGAATTCATTCCTGCATCTAATATGAAAGTTTCTAAAGTTTCTAAAAGTTGTCTAGCCTTATTATCTCCATTCTTTCTAAAAGGTTCTAAGAAGTCCATATAGTTTTTCTTTAAATATCCTCCTTGAACCTGAATATTGATACAGTTAGAAACTAAGGCTAACTCATATTTTGAAAAAACTCTCTTATAAGGGAAAACGCTTTCTACATAGGACCAAGTTTCTCCTATCAGCCTAAAACCATCTGCTGCGCCTTCTATTCCATCTAGACCCGTTACATGAAAAAGTCTTACAGCCTTATTCCCTTTAAGCCCATCAAAGAGATTTATACATATAGCCTTTTCCATATTCTCTTCTTTTTTAGCCAATTCATGACCCTTGAGAATTATTCCATAGGTTTCCTTTTCTTCAGACACCTTAATAATATCTATTAAACCTTCTGCTAAAAACTTATTCATAACATCATCAGCGTGGCGTGTGTCTAAATTCTTAGCGTAAAAAATAGAAATTATATCTCTGGCCCTTATGGCAGCTTCTGTCTTTAAGGAATATGCTAAAGACTTATTTCCTCTCATTAAGGCTTTAACCAATTCCGCCTTAGCATCTCTTTCAGGAGTGAATTTCCACATACCCATAGCTAATTCGATGATTTCAGCCAATTTGCTCACCTCATTAGCAGAATAATTATCCTCATTATCTACAATAATAAGGTAGTATCTATCCTCATTGATATTAACAATACCCCAATAAGTTAAAACGCCATTTATATCTATTAAGCTATAGCTGTTAGTCAAGCTAAAAGCCATTTCCTTACCGCGAATAATCGCCTCATTTATAGTAGCCTGATATCTGGTTTCTACTACAAACACAGGATTAAATTCTTCACTTAAAAGAATAACTTGGAAATCGTTGTTTATAGCGGCTTCTCTTAAAGCCTGCTGGAAATTGGAATGTTTCTCAAAATTCAAAAGATGGAATATAGTATTGCTAATAAGGCTGTTTTTAAAATCGCTACCCGTATTTATAGCTTCTGTAACCTTAGACATAACCATAGTATAGTCCACATTAGCTCCATCTGCCATCACTATAAAAGGTAAACCTAAACTGTCAGCCTTTTCTGTTACCGCCTTATCTACGGATTTTGAAAGTTTATCTCTCTGAAAGAAAACCATAGCAGAAACTCCTGCCTGAGCTAAGGCTTCCACAGTTTCCACCTGTGCATTTACATCATCTTTCATGCCTGCAAAACTTGTCAGCACCATAGCTTCAGGAGTTCCATTTAATTTCACAGCTTCAGAACTGGTGGCTGCATCCATTATGGTCAAAGTCTTTATTCTATTGTCAAGCTTCGCTTCTCCGCCCACCACTACTGTTTGTCTAAAAATATCTAATTGTAGACAATCTCTAACTGTTACTTTCATCTTCATCCTCTTCTCTATCTTCATTGGCATCGTGAATCATACCATGTCTTCTTGCAATTTCAGCCTCTTCAGGAGTTAAAAGCCTAGCATTGATACCATCCGGGTTATTAGTTAAAAGCTCTTCTTCAAACTTCTTAAGTTCCGCCTCTAAGCGTTCCCTCTCCTCTTGAAGAATTTTTTCATTTACTGCAGCTTCTTCTTCATTCTTTTTCTGATTTTCTTCAAATTCGGCATCAACCTTCTCCTTAAGAGCCTCTACTGTAAGTTCTCCACTATATAGACCTTCAAACTGTTCGCCATCAATGGTTTCAACTAAAAGCAATGCCTTAGCCATTCGCTCTAAAACTTCGTCCTTTTCAGTCAAAATCTTAGTTGCCAAATCATAGGCTTCAGAAATAATTCTTCTAATTTCTTCATCTATAGTCTTAGCAGTTTCTTCGGAATAATTTTTATGCTGTGTGAAATCATTTCCTAAGAACACTTCTCCATCGCCACCATAATTAACATTACCCAGTTTTTCGGAGAAACCATACTTAGTAATCATTTCTCTAGCCACATCTGTAGCCTGTTTAATATCTCCGGAAGCTCCTATGGAAATATCATCTAACTTTAACTTTTCAGCTACTCTACCACCCATACAAGATACTATATAGTTATACATAGACTGTCTGGTTTCAAACATATTATCATCCTTTGGAAGATACATAGTATATCCACCGGCTCTTCCTCTAGGAATAATTGTAACTTCATGAATTGGCATGTGATTAGGCAAGGATCTGGCTACTATAGCATGACCACTTTCGTGGTAAGCAGTAAGTTTCTTTTCTTCATCTGAAACAACCTTTGATCTCTTAGCCGGTCCCATTTCAACCTTACGAATAGCTTCTTCTATTTCTTCCATTCTAATTAATCTACCATTTCTTCTAGCAGTAATCAGAGCTGCCTCATTTAAAATATTCTCTAAATCAGCCGGAGTAGAACCCATAGTTCTTCTAGCTAAAATAGAAGGGGTAACATCCTCAGCTAAAGGTTTATTCTTAGCATGAACATTTATAATCGCTTCTCTTCCTCTTACATCCGGAAGTCCGATAACTACCTGACGGTCAAACCTACCCGGTCTTAAAAGGGCAGGGTCTAATACATCCGGTCTGTTAGTTGCAGCCAAAATAATAATTCCGGAATTTTCTTCGAAACCATCCATTTCTACTAATAACTGGTTCAAAGTCTGTTCCCTTTCATCATGTCCACCACCGATGCCGGAACCTCTCTTACGGCCTACCGCATCAATTTCATCTATGAAAATAATACAAGGTGAATTTTTCTTAGCCTGATCAAATAAATCTCTTACTCTGGAAGCACCTACACCTACGAACATTTCCACAAAATCAGAACCTGAAATCGTAAAGAAAGGTACCCCTGCTTCTCCTGCACAAGCCTTAGAAATATAAGTTTTACCTGTTCCCGGAGGCCCTACTAAGAGAATGCCCTTAGGAATTCTAGCCCCTAAATTTTTATATTTTCTAGGGTCGCGTAAGAAATCTACAATCTCTGCTAACTCTACCTTTTCTTCTTCTAAGCCCGCAACCTCTTTAAAAGTAAGCTTCTTATTTCCCTTTGAAAGTTTAGCCTTAGATTTACCAAACTGAAAGGCTTTTCCGTTTCCACCTTGATTTATCATTATATAAAATAAGAAAATCAAAGCACCTACCATTAAAACATTAGGAATTATGCTTAGCCAGAAAGAGCCTGTATCAGGTTTAGGGCTGGAATATTTCAGTTTTCCTTCCTCTATCTGCGGCATTAAATAAGTCTGGTCAAGCCACATAATCTCTCCTACAGAAGGAGCATAAGCATAAACTGTACTCTTTTTATCTAACTTTGCAGTTATAGTGGTATTCTTAATTTCCACCTCTTGCAATTTTTCATCCTTTGCTAACTGAACCACCTGAGAAAATGGCACTTCCTTTACAGTTACTTCTTCACCTAAGCTACTTTTGTAAACATAAGCTACTGTTAAAACCACAGCAAAAAGCACTATATAAATAATAATATTTGTTATAAATCTTTTCACGTCTTCTCCTTTTCTATACTTGTCCTATACTTTACAAGCGTATTTTGTATTTTAACACAAAAATCATACTCTTTCAAGGACTAATATATCATTTTCTTTCTCTTCATCCACCTTAAAATCTATGCTAAATCTACCTTTCAGCCGATTTTGAGAATTTGTGAAAATTTCCGAAGGAAGCACCCATAAAACCCTATTTCCTAAGGCTAATACTAAGCAATCTTCCCTAAGCTTTTTAGGGACTTTCATGTCCACAAACAAATCTTGGAGTTTTTTTCTTCCTCCCTTTAAGCTTATTAAATCACCTTTTTCACGACTGCGAATTTCCAATCTGTTCACATCTTCTATTTCCCTTAACGAAAAAGCTCCGTAAACAATTTCTTTTTCTACAGCCTCTTTTTTATATGCCTCAAAATCCGCCCGCCCCAGCCTTCTCATCTTCCACTGAGCCTTTCGCTCCTCCAGACTTACGGCTTTTTCTCTTCGGAAAAACACCAATTTACCGTAAGAACGAAATGCACCATAGCCTGATACCAGACTAATTTCAGCAGAAGGCTTTTCTGAAAGCCTAAGCTTTTCTATTTCTTTAATGTGAGATAGAGTAACATTTTCATATAAACCTATCTCCCTTAATGCTCTATTGTATACTCTAAAAATAAGGGCTTGGTGAACCTTTTCTAAAGGTTTAATATGAATTTCTAAAACCTTATTAAAAACTCCATCATAAACCCTACTATCTTCCTCTATCTTTATCTTATTAAATAACTTTTCTGTTTCTTCTTCTAAAAAACTTCTATCTAAGGCTGCGCTTTCTCCCAGCCTTATAAGAGTTTCATATATATTAGGATTAAAATTTTCTGCTAAATTGGGAAGCAAATTCAATCGAATTTTATTTCGTGTATAAAAAGGCTCAGCATTGGTCTTATCCACGCAAGGTTTAAGACCATGTTTTTCACAATACGCCTCTATATCCTCTCTGGAAACCTCTAAAAGAGGTCTTATAACCCTATATCCGGCTTCATCATATCTCCAAAAGTGAATACCGCTTAAACCATCTATACCCGTACCTCTTAAAATCCTAAATAAAATAGTCTCAGCCTGATCATTAGCATTCTGCGCCACGGCTATAACTATTCTTTCCTTAGATATACCACTTTTTTCAATAGTATTAGCAACAGCTCTAAAGGCTTCGTATCTAACTTTTCTTCCCGCTTCTTCCGAAGTAAGCCCTTCATCTTTTGCAATTTTGTTACAATCGAAGATGAAGCTTTCACACCTATAACCCATCTCCCTGCAAGTCATCTCTACAAAGGCCTGATCCTTATCCGCATCTACAGGTCTAAGCTGATGATTTATATGCACAGGATAAATCTTTAAGTTAAAATTTTCTCCTTTAGACAAATCATCTAACAAATGAAATAGACACAAAGAATCGGCACCGCCCGACAGTCCCAGTACAATATGCATATCTTTATCTATTAAGTTGTGAGTTTCAACTGTCCTAAGAACAGTTTTTTTAACTTCCTTAGTCATTTTTTATTCCTCAATATTAAAAAATCTTAACCCGTTTTCGCCTGTAATTTTTACAGCTTCCTCATACTCTATTCCCTTGATTTCAGCAATCTTCCTTATAACATATTCTACATAAGGAGATTTATTAGGCTTGCCTCTAAAGGGAACAGGAGTAAGATAAGGTGCATCTGTCTCTGCCATGATAAATTCCAAAGGTATAGCCTCTACCACAGCCACTGTTTTCTTATTATTTTTATAAGTTATAGGGCCATCTACACCTATGGTTGCCCCTAACTTTATATATTCTATGGCTAATTCTCTGGAACCGGAAAAACAATGAATATCCACTCTGGCATCTCCGTCAGCCTTAGTAAAATCTACTGTTTTCTTCATAGGTGCTTTACCCTCTTCAGCAGGTTCTAAATAATAAACAGTAGCCTCTTTAGGAACCGGTCTCTTAGGAAATTTAGCCTTTCTTTCCTGACTGAAAGCCCCCTCTTCCTTAAGAATTTCCAGTGTTTCCATGTCTGCCTCTCTGGAATGTATAACCATAGGCAAATCAAGGTCTAAAGCTAATCTTATCTGCTCTCTAAACCATTTTCTCTGAACATCTCTAGGAGAAAGATCATAATGATAATCTAAACCAATTTCTCCTATTGCCTTTATTTTTTTATGACTTTTAGCCAACGTTCTCAGCTTAACCGCCATTTCAAAATCCATAGTTTTAGCATCGTGAGGATGTACACCGACAGCTCCATAGCACCATTCTATTTCCTCTGTATTTTTAACTGTCCTAAGGGAAGATTCCCAGTCAAAACCTATATCTACAACTATTCCTACTTGAGAATTTTCAATTTCAGCAACTAATTCTAATCTTTCTTCTTCCGTATAAGTTTCATTATTCAAGTGTGTGTGTGAATCAAAAAGCATTTTACCCTCCCTTTAATCAAAATACAAAAATTAAAAAATTGTACTGGGAATTTTTAATCTTTCCCAGTACCTAAATAAATTTCATTTTTTGCTATATTAGCTTACAGATTCTCCATCAGGAGCAGTGGTTGTAACCATTTCACATCTGTCACCGTTATCAGCAAACATAAGCATACCGTGAGATTCTAAACCTCTAAGCTGTCTAGGCTTAAGGTTAGCAACTACGATTACCTTTCTTCCAACCATTTCTTCCGGTGCAAAATCATCGGCAACTCCTGAAATAACCTGTCTAACTTCGGTTCCCATCTTAACTTGGAACACTAAAAGTTTATCTGCCTTAGGGTGTTTTTCAGCCTTTAAAATAGTTCCCACTCTAAAGTCTATTTTATCAAAATCTTCGTAGACAATTTCTTCTTTCAATTCTAAGGGAACGCTTTCTAAAATGGCTTTTTCTACAGGATCTGTAACTTCCTTCATAGCCTTCTTTCTGGCAATTTCCGCTGCCACTTCAGTAAGTTCTCCTAATTCCTTTTCAATATCTAATCTTGGGAAAAGAGCATCTCCTCTCTTAACCTTTTCTTCATACATCACGTGGAATACTGTGCTGTCTTCCCAAACTACATCTGCATACCAAAGACCTAATTGTTTACGGATTTTGTCAGAAGTAGAGTGCATAAATGGATAGATTAAAATTGATACAATTCTGAGAGATTCAGCTAAGTTCTTCATAACTGTATTTAATTCAGCTTTCCTATTTTCGTCCTTAGCTAAAACCCAAGGTTCTTTTTCGTCTATATATTTATTAGCTCTTCTAACTACAGTCCAAATTTCTTCTAAAGCCATATTAAATGCAAATTTGTCCATTTCTTCTTCTACCTTAGAAGCCGCCCCTATAGCTATATTGATTAAATCTCTATCAATATCATCTTCCGTAGTAGCCTGTGGAACTATACCTTTACAATACTTTTCAATCATAGTAACAGTTCTGGATACTAGATTTCCCAAGTCATTAGCCAAGTCAAAGTTAATCCTCTTAAGTAGAACTTCATTAGTGAAAGAGCCGTCTTGCCCAAAGGTGTATTCTCTTAAAAGAAAATACTTTAAGGCATCTATGCCATATCTTTCAATTAAAACTACAGGGTCCACCACATCAGTACCCTTAGAAGCCTTAGACTTGCTTACCTTTTCACCACCTAAAAGAAGCCAGCCATGTCCTAAAACCTGTTTAGGAAGTGGTAAATCAGCACTCATAAGCATTGCAGGCCAAATAATAGAGTGGAACCTTACGATTTCCTTACCTACTAAATGAACATTTGCCGGCCAATATCTTTCGTAAAGCTCCGGTTCATCCGGATAACCCAATGCAGTAATATAGTTAGTTAGAGCGTCTAACCAAACATAAATTACATGCTTTTCATCTAAAGGCACCGGAATACCCCAATCGAAAGTTGAACGGCTAATACAAAGATCCTCTAATCCCTGACCGATAAAGGCTTTCATTTCATTTCTTCTAGTTTCCGGCTGTAAAAACTCCGGTTTTTCTTCATAAAGGTCTAAAAGTTTCTGAGAATATTCAGAAAGCTTAAAGAAATAGGCTTCTTCCTTTGCCTTAGAAACAGGTCTGCCACAGTCCGGACAGTTTCCGTTTACAAGCTGAGATTCAGTCCAGAAAGCTTCACACTGAGTGCAGTATAAACCCTCATATTCACCCTTGTATATATCGCCCTTTTCATACATCTTCATAAAGATTTTCTGAACACGGCTAATGTGTCTTTCTTCAGTAGTTCTTATAAAGTCATCATAGGAAATTTCCATAGTTTCCCAAAGTTTCTTTATTCCATCTACCACCTCATCTACATAGGCCTGAGGTGTAACTCCCTTAGATTCAGCTAAGGTCTGAATTTTCTGACCATGCTCATCTGTTCCGGTTAAAAACCTTACATCATATCCACTCAATCTCTTAAATCTAGCCATAGCATCTGCCATTACTGTGCAATAAGTATGCCCTACATGTAAGTTTGCGCTTGGATAGTAAATAGGTGTAGTAATGTAATAAGTTCCTTTGTTATTTGTCATTTCTTTCTCCTCTGTTATCTCTTCTTTATTATATATCAATCTTATTCTATATTTAACTTAATAAGTTCTAGTTTCAACATATTCAGCTATTAGCTCCATAGCCTTTTCTTCACTAATATAGCTAGAGTTGATAGCTAAGTTATAATTCTTAAATTCGCCCCATTTCTGACCTGTATGGTAGCTGTAATAATTCTGTCTTGCCTTATCATATGTATCCACCAACTTCTTAGCTTCTTCATGGCTTTCCCCATAAACATGCTCCGTTCTGTAAATTCTATCATCATATTCGCCATAGATAAATACATTGGTAACGCCCGGCATATCTTTCAAAACATAATCAGCACATCTTCCAACTATAACCCCTTCGCCACTTTCACCGATTTCCTTAATGGCTTGAAATTGAGCTAAGAAGATTTTGTCGCTCATGGACATATTTCCCATAGCAATATTATCTCCTACACTTAACGCTGCTGATAAGGTATATGCCAAGCCGGATTTTGCTTTAAGTTCAGCACATTCAATGATTTCAGGACAAAATCCACTCTCGCAAGCAGTTTTTTCGATAATCTCTTTATCATAAAAAGGGATATTAAGTTTTTCTGCCAAAAGCTTGCCTATGATTCTACCGCCTGAACCGTATTCTCTACTGATAGTTATTAACTTCTTCATAACTCTCCTCATACTTTACAAAAGCCTTATAAATAGCATCTATAGCCTTCTCAAAGTCTTTATTTTCAACACCTACTATTATGTTCATTTCTGATGAGCCTTGGTCAATCATTCTAATATTAACCCCTGCCTCAGCTAAGGCATTAAATAAAGTAGCTGATGTACCTCTTCTGGAAGCCATTCGATGACCTACAGTAGCAATCAAGGCTATATTTCCAATTACATCTATGGAGTCAGGTCTTAATCTGCTCCTAAATTCTTCTATAACTTCCTCTAATCGTCCTTCCAACTGGCTATTTGCCATGACTACGGAAACCGTATCAATGCCTGAAGGTATATGTTCAAAATCTATATTATAGTCATCTAAAATACCTAAAATTCTTCGTACGAAACCCCTTTCAGAACTCATCATGTTCTTATAAAGAGCCACAACTGTAAAATCTTTACTGCCGGCTATACCTGTAATAACTCCCTGACTTTCATCCCTAACTACTTCTTCTAAGGAAGTTATCATAGTTCCCTCATCTAAAGGCTCATTGGTATTTCTAATATTTATAGGAATGTTCGCTAATCTGGCAGGATAAATAGCATCTTCGTGTAAAACGCCGGCTCCCACATAGGAAAGTTCTCTAAGCTCCATATAGGAAATGGATCTTATCTGCTTAGGTTTGTGAACAATTCTAGGGTCAGCCATTAAAAAGCCTGATACATCTGTCCAATTTTCGTAAACCTTTGCTTTTACCGCCCTCGCAACTAAGGAGCCGGTAATGTCGGAACCTCCACGGGAGAAGGTTTTAACCTTGCCGTCGGGAGTAGAGCCGTAAAAACCCGGAAGGACTGCGGCGGCATGTTTTGCTAATTCTTCACCCAAAGCCTTATCCGTTTCTTCCATGAGCAACTTTCCGTTGGAATCAAACTTTATTAAAGACTCTGTATCTACAAAATCATACCCTAAATAAGCGGCAATTAAAACTGCATTTAGATACTCGCCTCTGGATGCAAGATAGTCTGCGGACGGATTTTCTGTAAGTCTTTTTTTAATACCTTCAAAATGTTTTACTAAATCTGCATCTATGCCTAAATTAAGCTCCACCGCTCTATATCTGTCCGTTACCACCTGAAATAATTGATCATAAGGTAAATTATGCTCAATATGAGTTTTGCATAGATACAGTAAATCTGTAATCTTATTATCACCATCAAAACGCTTTCCCGGTGCAGAAACTACAATATATTTTCTCTCTTCGTCACTTTCTACTATAGATTTCAACTTGGCAAGCTGAATACAATCAGCTACAGATGAACCACCAAATTTTGCTACCTTGATACCCATAGGAACCTCCTACTTCTTAACTTTACTTATTATATTATTATATATTTTTTTTCCAACCTTTGCAATGGCTTTCTTTTCCATTTATTTTATGATATAATAATGAGGCTCACAGTGAGTGGGCAGAATTAAATAAAATGAAATAATAAGTTTGAATTTTAAAATTTTAAGGAGCGTATTATGTTAAAGAAACCATTAAATAAATATTTCGATCACACACTTTTAAAACCTGAGGCTGCTAAAGAGCAGATTGACAAGCTTTGTCAGGAAGCTAAGGAATACGACTTTTTCTCAGTATGTGTAAATAGCTGCTATGTAGATAGATGCGTAAAAAACTTAGAAGGTACAGATGTTAAAGTGGCAGCAGTAGTAGGTTTCCCTTTAGGAGCAGGTACTACAGCATCTAAAGTATTTGAAACTGAAGAGGCTATGAAAGATGGTGCTAAAGAAGTAGATATGGTGTTAAATGTAGGAGTTTTTAAATCCGGAGACTATGACTTTATTAGAGATGATATAGCGGCAGTTTGTGAAGCAGCTAAAAAGTATGATGGTATCGTTAAGGTTATCTTAGAAACTTGCTTACTATCCAATGATGAAATCGTAGAGGCTTGTAAGCTTTCTGAAGAAGCCGGTGCACAGTTTGTAAAGACTTCCACAGGATTTAATACAGGCGGTGCTACAACTGAACATATCAGCCTTATGAGAGAAACTGTAGGAGATAGATTAGAAGTTAAGGCTTCCGGAGCTATAAGAGATTATGATACTTGTATGGCAATGATTAAAGCCGGTGCAGACAGAATCGGTGCTTCCGCATCTGTACAGATTATGAAGGTGTATGGAGAAAAATAAGTTTTTGGCTGAAAAGATGTAAAGAGCTTTCGATTTATCGTCAAATTTAAAGAGTTTTCGATATATCGCCAAATTACGATTAATACGGTAAACTGCAGCATTTGCTGCGGTTTACCGTACTTTTTTTGTTTATTTATGATGAATGAGGGGACGGGCGATGCTTACTTATGGACTGCTATGGTTTTTTGGTATGCACAAGTTGAAATGTGTCAAAACATAAGGGAGAACAAATAGATATTCATGTGCAATTAATAAAAAATTATATTTAACTTGACATCTGTTATCATGTTATGAAATGTTTTTCAAATCATGATAGTGCTGCTTATCTTATTAACTGTTATAAAAAATAATCAAATTCCACTTCTCACACCTCCTATCTTTTTAATTTTTTGTATAAGAAAAGACGATAGATGTTTTACTTTCTATCGCCCTATATCCTCAATATCTAATTTTATTCAGCTCGACAA
>CAMENZ010000013.1 GCA_945928865.1 uncultured Clostridia bacterium | reverse complement strand
GTATTCAGTCGGAACAGGTGGTACATCCTGGGCAATGCTTGCACTTTTTGCAGCATCCTCCTTGTTCAGTACCTCTTCATTTTCAGTCCACTTTCCTGCTGCAAAAACTGTCGTTTGTCCCAAAAACATCACCGCACAGAGAACCAGTGTCAGTAGATTTCTTATGTGTCTGCTTTTCTTTGATGTAAGTTTTGGCTTCGTTTCGTTTTTTTTCATATTACATCTCCTTCTCTTATTTTCCCACTCAGAAATAGGTCACATCTCTTTTCGGAAGATCTGCAAGTTTTCCGAAAAAATGACATAGGACTATTGTCGGCCCTATAACTATACACAACCCAACTGTAAATGAATAAACTAGCCAAGATTTAAATGTCATACAATTTTGGTTCAATGTAGTTTAAATATCAAACCAGAGCTCATATAGTAAAGTGAATCAAAAAGATGTTCACAAGACTCTTAGTGGTACTTAGATTATACTTGTTCTTCACGCATTATGCAAGAGTTTCGATCATTTTTGAACAATTTTTGCTTAATATAATGGAAAACTTTTTATTTTTAGGGAACAAAGTAAAAGAGCCTTTACATAATGTGAGTATTTTAATTAAGAAAAATCGAGCCTTAGAATCAGCTCAAATAAGCTAACTTAAAAGCTCGATTTATTCATCTATCTTTTATTTAATGTGAAATCAATTTACTTCTCTGTAAATTTTTTTTACATAAAAGTGTTAAGCCTGCAAGAGAAAATAGTATTTCCGCTACATAGTATAAAACATTAGAGCTGTCTCCAGTTTTAGGAAGAGTAGATCCTCTTGGAGAGTGTGATATTTTTTCTGTAAACTAGCCTTCTATGGCAGTTATTAGATAGGATACTTGGAATTCCATTTCTCTGTAACACGCTCTAATTGCTCCTTGCCCTTAGACTCATCAGGAGCAAGGTATATTTTCTTAAGGTCTGCTGCAAACTCCTTCATGTCCTTGTATGAAACATATTTTAGTGTATTCCTCACCTGATGAACGATGCACCTTTGGTATTCCGTCTTAGGAAAGGCTGTATAAATGGCTTCTTTTATTCCGGAGAGGCCATCAGCGCAGATTATCATAACATCCTTTACGCCTCTGTTTTTAAGGCTGTTAAGAACTCCAAGCCAATACTTACTGCTCTCATTTTCACCAATTTCTAGGCTTATTACATTCTTCATGCCGTCGCAGTTAATTCCTATGATTACATAGGCAGCAAGCTTGCGGATTATGTTGTCATCTCTAACAGAGAAGTGAACAGCATATACTTGCTCTTTGGCATGTCTTATGAAGATTAAGTGCTTTAGCTGCTATCCTTGTAGACTCATCCTGATAGTAAAACCTTTCTATAACTTCCCTTTCCTCATCATTTAATGAGTCAATCGCTTCTCTAACCCTGTCAATAAGCATCTTTTTTTCCAAGTCGTAATTCTCATCGGCAATAGTATCCTAAAAGGAATATTCCGTGCTGAGGTCAGAAAAAAAGAGCAACTTGTTTTGTCTGTCAAGTCGCTCTAAATATCTTTCCCTATTTGTAATTTGCCAGTAGCTTTTATAGACTTCTTTGTCTACCTCAATTTTTTCGTCTCCAACGAAAATATAGTATTTCTTATCCATTTTTTCCTCCGTGCTCTCTTGAATTTGTTTGCTTGTAAAAATCCAAAAGGAAGAGGAGGACTTTTTATTCTTTTCATAAGTCTCCTAAAAATGGAAGTAAAAAAAGACCATAAGTTTTTCACCTATGGTCTTTGCCCTCGATATTAAATTAGTTCCGTCCCACTATATAAACTTTAACATATATGAAGTTCGCTTAGAGTCCTCTCTTTGTCCGATGATTATCCGTAGGTACTCCGTCATTAGTCCGCAACAACTCCGTTTTTTATCCGCCTTTTATCCGATAATTTTTCTTTTAAGTCTTGCAAAGCACTGCTTTTCGCAGATTATCATTTGTGGCGACTGCGGTGAAATGTTCAGAAGAATTCATTGGAACAATCGCGGCTGCAAATCCATCGTCTGGCGCTGCATCAGTAGGCTGGAGCCTACTGGCCTTGAATGCCATGCCAGAACCATCAATGAGCTTGACCTGCAGGAAATCGTACTCACTGCCTTGAATGAGCTTCTTGGTGATAAATCAAAATATCAGAAACAGCTACAGCAGAATATCGCCTCGGTCATCAGAGCTTCTGCAGTTATCACCACTGATGGTATTGATGAGAAGCTGATGGAACTTCGGCAGGAGCTTGTTAAAAAGGCCAACAACAAAGAAGCTTACGATGAGATTGCCGACCAGATTTTCACACTTCGAAAAAAGCGCCAGCAAGCCTCAATGGATACAGTACAGCGTGATGAACAGCTACAGCGCATCACTGAATTACAGGATTTCATCAAAAACCAGCCTTCCGACCCTACAGTATTTGATGAAGCCCTTGTAAAACGCTGGCTGAAGCAAATCACAATATGGGACGACCTTTGCACCGTTGAATTGAAATCCGGACTCAAGGTCGATGTAGAAAAATAAGCATAGACGCACGAAACCCTCCCAGCCACGATGGTTGAGAGGGTTATTTTGTTATCAGTCTTTATTTCCACCTCGATGGTACGGTGCTTTATCCTTCCAAATAACACCATCCTTCGTATGATATCGTTGTCTATGCCCTGAAACATCATTCTCACTAGGCATATACCTATTAGCCTTTTCTACTATATCCGCAACTTTTTCAACAATGCCAGTACCTGTTGAATTTGAATCATTTTGAGGCATTGTGCTGTGAGCACTACTGCTAGAGCTACTTCCTCTAAAAGAGGATATTGCTTTTGCCGCCCCGCCAATTACAACACCTGCTATTTCAAGAGATTCAACCGGATGCTCAACAATAAATCTACCAACCGACTTCAACCCTCTAACAAACATATTGTTTTTCTTCGGAGTTTGAATTTTAGGAGGTACGACCGTATTTTGCTTTTTATCCGTAATTTTATCTACTTCTTTATTTTGATTTAATACATCTTCAGATTTATCAGATTTAATTTTCTCTTCTGATTTTTGCTCTTTAAAGCTGCTATCTTCCTTAGGAACAATAACTACCAGCTCAGGTAACTTGATTACTTCACATGGAATAAATGGGCCATCACCAAAGTCAAATTTTTCTTTAGTTACGGGATTGAAATACCAGTTTGTTGGATTTCTCCAGTTTCCGTTATGAGCCTCTAAATGCTCAGCTCTTGTAAGGAACTGAATGTTTCCGGGGTCTCCTTGATATTCCGGATACATTTCAGCGCTCTTCATATGTTGGCCTTGAAATGCAACGCCATCGTCATCATAAGCTTTGCCTTTTTCAAGAATATCTTGCTGCTGTTTTGGAGTCCACTCTCTTGTTCCTTTACCTTCCTGAACAAGTTCTTGTTCCTTATTCCATGCAGCAAGTATCGCTTTATTGGATTCTGCTGTTCGTCTCGACATGGAATCAACCTCCTATGCCAAGCAAATCATACAAGTCATTCAAAAATGCTATGAAGTCATCATAGATTTCATCATCTTCAATTCTTCCAGCTTCCTGATTATAGATAGCGATTCTTTCACCAGCTTTTTCACAGAGAATAGGGTCTCCCGATGCAAGAGCACCGATGACGATATAATCTTCACTAGGTCTGTCATTGTTATCTACATAAATTAATGGTTTATGCTCAATACCATATAACTGAATGCCTGCTGGTAAGAAAAACTCCCCACCATCAGAAAACAACAACCATTCCTTGAATTTTGTAGGAAGTTTTACACTATGCCCCTTCTCAAATTCTGATATCTTTTCTTCTGTGGTTTCTTCAAGAAAATTCATTTCCCCTTGTTCATTGAATTTGTCTACAATCAATTTTAATTCTTCGGAAATCATATATTCTTCCTCCTTTCAGACCTTAAAACACCATTGGAGAAGGTCCTAATATTCCTTCTATCGTTTCAATTAACTTTTTCAAATACGGATATAAAACATCGTCGTCAAATTCTTGTAATTCTTGAATTGCATCTTCTAAAGAAAACTCATATTTGACATCCGTAATATCTGAAGCAATCTGTGTAACTTCTCCCGATGACTTGTCTTCTACATAAATACCCATTACTCTCCCCGGTTTAAGAGCTTCGATTTCAGAATACGCTGGACGGCCTTTATGCTTACAGAAATTATATCTTTTTCTAACATCGGTCGATGAAAAAGAAGTCCAAAAACCTATAATATGGTCAAACGCTGGCACAAAGTCAGGACACATCTTTTTTAAGTATTCAAAAGGGTTTTCTTCCGCTGTTGGAGATGTTACATTCCTTTCTGCGCTTCGTAATAATTCGCACGCTTCTTCTATGGACTTCATCCCTGAAATATCCACGCGGATACCCTTCTTACTACAGGCAAATTCCGCCGCCACGTAACACAGCGTCCATGATATATCGACTACTGCATTATAATAAAACAAAGCTGTTTCATAGAAGTGAGACCTATATATTAAGTGAAAGGCTTCTTCTGCCTTTTTATCATCAATGGGATTAAACCAATGATTCCAATCATCAGTCTCTGTTTCATACATAAACACTCTTGCAGCAGAATACTGCTCTACTAATTCATATTGCTTAGAACGAAAAAATATATCATTACTGTTTGGTAATTTTACTCCGACCAATTCAAACTTTACGCTTGATGGTTTATCTAGTGTAAAAATATCATTTTTGAATTTCATATAACTCCTCCTTCCATAACATCTAATCCACTGCCTGCTATATTGCCAACAGTCGAGTTGCCAGATTAGACAACATCTAAATCACTCACTCAAATTGAGTTTGCACCCTAGATAACATCTATCCTAGTGCCACAACCCACGACATCTAATCCACAGCCTAAACCCTCTGACTGTTTTTACAGTAGATATGTTTCAATATAAGAAATACGGACTCTCCTGAGCTATTGCCTAATCTCAAAAAAGCTCGGAAATACGCTATTTTTCGCTATTTATTTCTCTTTTCTTGACATCAAACAGACAGTCTCAACGTGGCTCGGTTCTCCAATGAACAACCTACTCAATACCCACTGTAAAGGGAAATCGTGGAACACCTATTTTGCCTTAAAATCGGTAGGTTGAACCGATTAAAACCTTGAGTTGCCCTATTCATAGAACAGGGCAATATCTCAATTATTCTTACTTTTTCATTTTTAACTGCTCTGTGAACATCGTTGACATAGCATCTTTTCCTTTTTTGGTACCAAGATCATCAATGCTCATCTCTCCCTTGAATACCAATTCCATAATCCCGATGTATGCCTCACCAAGAGCGGCTGTAATCACTCCGGCAGTACCTGCTGAAATAGCACCACCAATAACAGTACCTGCACCAGGAATAAACTTAATGATATTTGTAACAACTGTCTTTCCAAGCAGAGTAGCGCCACCGGCACCAATTGAAGCTGACAATAGTGCCGTAATAATACTCTTGTTAACATCAAAGCCAAATATAACGGTTATCGAAGCTATCATGCCCACTTGTGTAGGAATTAGTAATGCACAGTCAGCGAACGGTATAGGTGCAGCTCCTTCACCTGCCGCTGCAACTGCTGCTGTTGCTACCGCTGCCTGTGCTCTTCGCTTTTTTTCTTCTAAACAAGCTATTTGAACGTGTTGAAGTGTATCCACTAACTCATCAGGAAGAGCTTCCCCCATAACTTTAATAAGCACTTCAAGGCCATATGATTTAGCTATTCCCAAATCTTCAATTTCATAATCCTCTGCAAGAACAGGAATAACCTGGATAATATCCAAATTTTCATTAAGCAAAGTTTGTCTCATTTCCTGTGCTTTCTTTTTTGAGAATGACTGAGTAAGTACAACAACGATAGGAACCTGCGTAATCTGATTTTCCATCGAGAGTTCTCTTAACCATTCAATCTCTTCAGGTTCAATTCTGTTAGATGCAGTATTTATACAGTACCAAATACAATGAATAGCTTCATTTATATCTTGGGTAGCAAGTCCCTTACTGATCGTTTCCATTACTTCTTTCTTAACTTCAGCTTGAACTTCTTTGCCTAACTCAAAACCTCTTGTATCATAAATTGCAAGAGGAACTCCTTTTTTCGTGATTTTTCGCATATGCGTTGTTACAGGCTTTCCCATTCCTGTATCAGCTAAATGTTCTTTAAACACTGCATTGATAAGTGTACTCTTGCCAACTCCAGTCTTTCCTGCCACAATAATATTAAGTGTATTTAGATTTTTTATTTTGTCTGCTATTGCATTAATTGCTTCTTGAGCAATTTTTTCAGCGTCAATTCCAGCCATTATTCTTCCTCCTTTGTTTCTTCATTAAATGGCACTATTTCAGGTCCCATTTCATCGAAATCAATTTCATCATTCTTCAACGATTGTTTATATGCCTTATTTCCGTACTTTTGAATTAGTGGTGGAATGAAAATAAATCCTGCTACTGTTAATGCACTGCCAGCAACAACCCATGCCACTTTGCTAAATCTATCCTTTTTCTTTTTGTCTTTCATACTTTACCTCCCATAAGAGTCATTGTGAATTTTGCGAATTATCTATAAAAGAATATCTTTTAATGCCTTGCTCATCAATTCCTGACGTTTCTCCATAAACTCTTCAAAGTTAGAAAGTTCATATGAAACATCTCCCGGAAGATACTTTGCATTTTCACTGTTTTCAGGAACTTTTAACCAATCAACTAATGGCGTAGCATTCTTTACTTCGTTCTCACGTCCTTCAAGTAATTGAAGGTTTGCTAAAGTATTCCTTCTTCTTCGCCAGTCTTCTTTAGTAGCATCATCAATCATAGTTCCATCCGGCAATACCAGACCCTTGATTTTGTTCTCTTCAAAACCAGTATGTGGGTGCATATGATCTTGATGAAATCCCTTCTGACTATATTTCAAATTAGGATACAGAAGTGATAATAGCATAAATGTATAGGCACCAATCTCATATGTATCGAACATAGCATCAATCTCTTCAACTGAATAACGAAGAGATCTATCACCCGTAAATCTCACAGCATTAAGATTTGTCATGCTAAACGAATTAGTTGGAGCAGCTTTCAATGCCTCTCGAATGCTTGTTAGTGCAGAATTTGATGCAGTACCAAAAATTTGTCTAACCTGTGCTATTACAATATACTTTCTTAATTCTGCTTTGCTACTTGAATCGAAATTGCCACCCTTGTATCTGTAGTAAACCATAGGCGAAACAGCCACATAAGAAATCATGTTTTCTGAATTGAATCCGAATTCATTTAGCAAATCAACGGTATCCTTGATAGCTTTTCGGATTGCATCCCAGTTTTCTTTTATTTTCAATACGCTATCTTTCTTGAAAGTTTCAACTTTTAATGCTACAGACATATCTAAAAGATACAAACAAGTACGCATAATAAAGTCATTGGAAAACTTGAAGCCTTCGCCCTTCTTATTTATTTCTGAAAGTAGCTTGTCAATTTCATCCCTTGCCTTATCCCAATGAGAAACAATTGTCGAGAATAATAAGTCACTCTTTGAAAGAACAGTTCCACCAGAATTAACTCTAACGAAAATATCCAATACGCTGTCAATCGAATCTTTTTCCACTTCAAAATAGTTGATGATTTCATCGGTTACGAGTCTCGTATGTAAAAGTGAAATATTCTTTGTTGCAACTTTATCGGTTGCCCATCCATTTGGAATGATGATCTCTGTTAATAAGTCTTCAGCTGAATACTTAAGGATATCTTTTACTAAATACCAAATCTTGTCATCCTTATTCTTTGCAGCCTCACCTGCTGTTAAAAATTTGAATTCATAAGAAATATCCTCGTCATCAGTTTTTTCACTATGTAAATCAAAATATAGTTCCTTTTTGGGGAATGCATCATCATTCTTCCATCTTTTATTTGGAAGTTTTCTACTCATGCTTCCTTGCAATGCTATATACAAAGAAGTCAATCTCTGCTGACCATCTAAAACTGCCCAGATTGTTTCATCACCACTACCAATTGGGAACGGCTGTGGTGCTGCAGGATTCTTATACATATCTCTGTCATGGTAATCCTTTATAAACTCATACATAGAATACTCTTTTTGGTTCACAATAGTCTTCTTAACTTTCCAAAAAAGAAAAATTCCAATAGGATATCCAAGCATGATAGAATCCATTAATCTTGTAATCTGTGAATCTCCCCACACATATTTTCTTTGAATAGCAGGAAGGTATACTCTCCTGCTATTCACATCATCTATTATTGCTCTAATGCTTTTCTTTTCGTATGCCATAATATACCTCACTCATTACTTGTTTTTATCTGTTCTCCATCCGGGAAGATAAATGATTGCTCAAAGGTAACACCCATGACATCGGCTATCAGCTTTAACTCCTCAAGAGTCACAGTATCTCGTTTTAGTTTCTTACCAAAGTTCTGTGGAGTCTGACCTATCCGTCTGGCAAGTTCTTAAAGACTTATATTCTTTTTATTACATAATTCTTTAATCATATCGGATGTCTTCATCATAATCCTCCATGTCTAAAACGCACCTCAACTTATTATATTATAAACCATTTGGTTGATGTTTTCAATCCTGGCACAGTTACACTCTGTAAATTTTCTATGAACGACAAAAACACCCTGCATTTTTACAAGGTGTCCGAATCGTAGTTCTTATTCAATTATCTCTTAAGTTCAAGCGTCATGCTAGATTTGAATTCAAAGATAAGCTTGTCATCAAAGACAGTAATCTTCTCGATAAGCCTTCTGACCATCTGCTCATCATATTCAGTCACTCGGCTTGACTGTGTCTGCAGGAACTGTCGCATCTCTTCGATTCGCTTTTTTAACATTTCCTGTTCGGCATCTTTGGTTACTACTTCTGCCTTCTTTTCACGAAAGGCATCAATCTCATTTGCAATAGCATCGTACTCAGCATTCTTATTTACACAAAGCACCAACTTTTCCTGCAACTCTGCCATTCTTCTGTCGATGTATTCAAGTGTTGAGAAGAGCAACAAAAGGACGTTTTTAGGATAAAAAATAAAGCTTACCAAGGATTTCTCCCCAGTAGGCTAAACGAAAACTATCTTCAGTTGTATCTATTTTAACTTTTATTCCGATATATAAGATATAACATAATGCATATGTTCAGGAATTGAGAAATGTATATTTTTGATTTCAAACTTTCCGCTTAACCCCTCACTCATAGAAGTCTGCTGAAAATGTGATAAGGCTATGCCTAGATCTAAATGTTTTATTTTCCTCATATCCTCACTTATGCCATTCTTATAATTGCAAAAGAAATGAAAATTATTTCTCTCTTTAACTACAGCCCATGGTTGAGCATTTGTAGCGCTTGGTGCCAGTCTAAGCATTTCAAGTGCACTTTCATATTTTCCGGCTTCTTTTGATGATAACGGCTGATTAAAATCTTCTAAATAAAATAATTTATCCCATGATTTTCTATTTTTAGATCCAAGACTGGCTCTGGTAAATTTTTCAATAATAGAGCGTTTTTCAGATGGATACCCAACAGGGCAAATACACGGAAACAAATCATCTGAAGATATCTCCATAGCATTTTCAAAATCCTTTCTACTAAATGTTGCAGCAAGCCATACTGTTCCAATATCCATATATGTGGCATATAATACTAAGTTTTCAAATTGATAGCCTACTGCCTCCATAGCAAAATGTTCATCTTTTACGGTAATTGCAAGAAAGTCTTTTGCCCCTTTTATTGTACCATATGTTCCAAGTTGAATATTCTTTGCACCGGTATTTTTGCTGATATATTGAACATAAACATCTATGCCGAATGGATTTGTCAAAGTTTTACTAAAATCCATCAGCTTCTTTTTATCTTCGTCAGTTAATGATCTTGCTTCAAAACTTCTGGTACTGACCCGCTTTTTTATAGCTTTTTCAACATCAATTGGCAGTTGATTCACTTCTTTAAATTCCATTTATATTTTTCCCTTTATTAGCTTATTTTCTTTCCATAACGATGACAGTCTTACCCTTAGAGTGTCCATTGGCTACCTTATCTAATGCCTTATTCACTTGTTCAAAAGGATAAGAAGTATCAATTGACGTTTTGATTTTAAGACTATCAAATATATTCGCTACTTCCTGTAGCTGTTTTCCATTTGATTCTACAAAGATAAAATCATAAGAAACACCATATTTTTCTGCTAATTTATCAAACTTACGCCCGGCAATGCAAAGTACAATCTGCTTCCATTTCGGTAAATTCATTCTCTTTGCAAAAGCCCCATTTGGCATTGCTCTTAAGGATACTAATTTGCCTCCTCTTTTTAGAATCCTCATCTGTTTTTCAGTTTCACTACCGCCAAGGATATCTAAGACATAGTCAATACCTGACAAGGTTTTTGCATAATCTTCCGTTTTATAATCGATAAATTTGCTTGCTCCAAGTTCTAAAACTCGCTCTTTGTTTTCCGCACTACCATTTGTAATTACAGTTAATCCCTTTGCCTTGGCAATTGGAATCGCCATCGCTCCAACACTTCCTGTTCCTCCTGAAATAAAAATGGTTTTTTCACTTTCTGCTTTCATAACATCCAGCGCCTGCATAATTGTAAGTGCTGTTAACGGTACTGCCGCTGCTTCTATATCGGAAAGATAATCCGGAACCTTTGCAAGTGCATCTTCATCCACAGATACATATTCTGCAAAGGCTCCTATTTTCTCTAAAGGAAGTCTTGCAAATACACGATCTTTTACTTTGAATCTTTTAACTTTTTCTCCAACCTCTTCAATTACACCAACAAACTCATTACCGGCAACTACCGGTAACTTATATGGGACAATCATTTTTACCTCACCGCGAGAAATCATATTATCAAGTGGGTTTACACCCGCTGCCAAAATTTTTATTAAAACCTCTTTGCGTCCTATTGTTGGTTTGTCTAGATTAGCTAGCCTTACTGAAATATTTTTCTTATTGTATTGTTCTACTAATGCTGCTTTCATTTTTTCTCCTTAAATTCGTTTTTATTGTTATAAATTTTATACATATCTTCGATTAATGACTTCAGAGATTTTCTCTGCAAGTTTAATATTAGCTGTTTTTCTGATTCTTCGAAAATCGGTAATAGTGCTTCTTTTATGTTTTCTCCTACAGGACAATTCTGATTTGCTGTATCATGCACATGAAGAAGTTCTTTTTCCGGATATATTGCAAAATACACACTATCTAAAGTTATCGCATCCGCTTTTGTTTTCAACATCATTCCTTTTTTTCCTTGGCTACTATCAATAATATCTGCATCTTTTAACAAGGCAATAATCTTTCTGATATGGCTGGCATTTGTACCAACACTTTTTGCCAGAAGTTCTGATGTAACTATGTCGGTAGTTTCTGATATATATACTAAAACATGAAGTGCTATTGAAAATTTCGTGTCCATACTCAATCCCTTTCTTAAATTAATTATATATAAATCATAGCATGTACTTGTACTCGTGTCAAGTACATGTTATGATTCGTTTTCATACTTATTCTATAAAAAGTACATATTTTACTTTTTTAACCGCATATCTCATAAATAAAAAAGGCCCACCAAGGATTTCTCCCCAGTAGGCTCTTGTCTTAGATATTTAGTTATAAAAGTTCATTCACTCTTCTTTGTACAGCGTTATAGTCATAGCTGGCTCTTTCAAGTCTGTTTTTTCTATCTTGTCCGTTACCCCAGTCTCCTCTAATAACCTCTCTTGCCAAAGTATCAATGGCTTTTCCACCTGAGTGGCTGCTACTTTTACCGGATAAGATTTCATTGACTCTGTTTTGAACAGCATCATAATCATAGCCTGCAGTTCTAAGACGGTTTACTCTATCACTCCCATTTCCCCAGTTACCAGCAATCACTTCTCTTGCTAATGTGTCAATACTTTTTGATGAAGTACTTTTCATTGGATATACTTCTTTTCCCTTTGCATCGAATACTTTGTATCCTAAATTTGCATTTGCACATTTTTTTGCATTTTCAAAACTTCTAAAAGCACCCTTTTGGCTCTTTGCATCACCCCATGATTTTCTTACCCTGTATAAAGAAGAAGTGCTCGCTCCACCAGAAGATGAACCGTTTCCGAAAAGTCTTTTATTTACTTCACTTGCAATATATGAAAACTTACTGCCTATTCCTTTACGTTTAAGAAGCATGGAGTATAGGATAATTGCTTCTGCCGACAATCCTTTAAATTCTTCTCCATCAACTAATATCTCTGAAACTTTTAAGAAATTAAATCGCTCTGCTTCACGATTATAGAAATAGTCAAAATCCATACAGAATCACCTCCCTTCTTAAAAATCTACAAAAAAAAGACAATAGTTTTTTCTTCTATCGCCTTTGGTAACTATTTTTATGAAATTTTTTCATGCAAAGTTTTTAAGCTACTCTGTTAGCAATCATCACACCAACCGGTGCAAGACCTCCATGTACTAATTTCATTTCAATTACTGAAAATCCATATTTCTCAATAAAATCTTCAAATTTTTTTTTATCCCATTCTTTATACATCTTAAATCCTAAAATAGACATCAAGCTTTTTATAATTTTACTTTAGTTAGATAATCATCCGCACCTTGTTTAAGTCCATAAATTTTCGAATCATCATCAGACTTTGCAGTCAACATTAAAACTGGAACAGTGTATTCCTCTCTTATCATCTCCAAAACTTGAAATCCATCAAAGTCAGGGAGCATAATATCTAATAAAATCAAGCACAGATTGTTTGAACTTCGGATTTTTTTATATCCATCTAATCCATTATTAGCAATGTCTACAGAATATCCATCTGTGCTTAAACATTTTTTATTTAAATTACATAATGCAATATCATCATACCAAATATTATTACTCTATTTCAATTTTTTAATTGATTCACTTTCAGATAGCCGGTCTGCCATTCATGGTTAATCGTTCTGTTTGAGTAAGCAAGATATTGTTTTGAAATTTTTCATCCATGTACGGATCTATATCTTTTTTCGTTCCCCAGGAAGCGTTTTGTCAAGTACCTTTTTTGATTTATTGACGCTTTTATTTTGAAAAAATAAATAAGAAAAAACAGCAAACCTTTGTGATTTACTGTTTCTAAAATTGTTCTATTCAATTAGACAAACTGGGAGTTTTTAATTTCGCTTTTCAATAATTTTGTCAATAAACATCTCTAAAAATTCTTTCGAATTTCTCCATCCTGCACCATCATTTTCTCCCGAGAAATCAAACCCGGATATTTCAGTTAACGCTTTACTACAAACCCATTCATACATTCCAGTCTTTTCGCTTTTATATATTATTAGGAACAATGGTTTCATTGCTTTTTCACCCAATGATACGACATTATTATATTGTTTAGAATTCACTACATCGTTATACCATTGTCCTGTCAACCAGTAGTTTTTATCCTTTTGCCCCTTTTCATCAATTTCTTTACATACATCTTGTAATTGTTGAGCTATATATGTGAGAGTCTCTTCATCTATGTTTTTTATGAGCAAAGCTTCATCAACACCATTTTCATTTACTTCTTTCCAATCAACCTCTTCTTTTTCTTCTGAGGTTTTTGCAAAATTAATGGAATTATGATTTTCTGTTTTTATTTCATTCTTATTATTACTTGAGGTATTCAAATTATTGCAAGCTGAAAGAAACATTACAAAACAAACTATTACAATCATAAAAGTATAATATTTAATGTGACCCATATATACATCCTCCACAACTTCCAATTTGTTTTACTCGATATTTATAATATTATATCATATTTTTATTAAATTTTACAGCCCTAACTCTTGCTTCTTGACCTGTGTTAATCCTCTCTTTTCTTGCAGTAATTTATCTATACAGCTTCTAACACTTTCAGCCTGTTCCACTTCTTTTCGTATATCTATTATTTGAGAATATAGGGTATCTTTTTCTTTCTTCAAAGTGGCAACTTCTAATTTCCATTTACTGATGGCTAAGGTATTACTTTCTCCTAAATGCTCTTTCAGATATTTTTTGGCACTTTCAAATAAAATAATCTCTGCGGTATGTTCATTGTAGAAAGTATCTTGTTTGTTTTTCTTTAGCTTGATATAGGCTTTGTAAGTGTCTTTATGATTCAAATATTTCTCGGCTTGGTCGATAAGTTGCACTCTATCATCTATTTTCTTTTCGGTATCTTTAATAGCTCTTGTGGTCTTGTAATTCTTATCTCTTAAAGTAACTATACTTTCTTTCAGTTCAGATAAGGAAATGATGTTTTTTTCTTTTAAGAATTGATAGCTTTCAATGTATTGTTCTAAATCTGTATTATGGTTATCTGCATTTTTACGGATAAGATTTTCAAAAACGGATAGTAAATTTTCTTTGTATGGGAGGGTGGATTTGAGATTATCAGTTTCTATTTTTTCTTCTTTTCTAATTCCTCTTATCCAATTTAGTAAGGCTTTTATTCGTCTTGAAATTTCTCTTAAAATCATGTTTTGATGTTTGATTTCTCGGTTGATATTTCCTCTGTCGGTGGCTATGCCTTTCTTTTCCATTTGGGTAGCTGATACTCCTAAATGAATAGTAGGTATTTGTTCTATGCCCTGTCTTTGATAAGAACGGTGATCCACTTTTTCCTGTATGCTATTTTCTTCCAAATATTTGTTTGTAATGTCTGCCCATGCTCTTCGCCAATGCTCTGCTTTGTCTTGTTCGTTCCAATCCACTGTATTGATTTTCTTTGTTTTGTAATTGCCATTTTTAAGTTTTACTTTTTCTCCATTTTCATCAAGAATATATTCCTTTTTTGATTTTGCCCCCCATGTTTTATCTTCATTTAACGGTCGCATGGTAAGTAGGATATGTGCGTGTGGGTTTCCGTCTCCTTTATCGTGCAAGGCAATATCGGCACACATACCTACTTTTACAAAATTTTCTTTTACATATTCTCTTACAAGATTTATTTGTTTTTCTCTGCTTAATTCTTTAGGTAATGCAATTTCTATTTCTCTTGCAAGCTGTGAATTTTTACTCTTTTCGATTTTCTCTACACTATTCCATAATGTTCCTCTATCTGAAAATTCCTGAGGTGCATTTTGTGGTAATATGATTTCGGTATGGGCTATTCCGCCTTTTCTTGTAAAGTCATGGACTATGCCGTCATATTCATTTTTTATCTTTTCGCCACTTCGATAGGCGGAAGCTACTACTGCACTTTTGCCTTTACCTCTTGAGATAATCTTTATGCAAAGATGATATATCGCCATAGCTAAAAACCTCCTTTCGTTTTTCTGATACTTTGATGTGGCGATGGATAAGACTTCCTAAAAAAATCAGATAGCTTTTTATCCGATTTCTTTTGGGAAGTACACAAGGGGTAGGAAATGTATTTCCGTAGGGGAGTGTAGCTCTCCTGTATCAGCGTTAGCTGATATGCCCTCTGCTAAGAGCCTTCGGAGAACGCACGCACCTGTTAAGGTGTATATGTGCGCCCTTGTAAACAAGGGACTATTCCTCTGCGTTCATTTCTTCTTCCTGTATTTCTGTATTTTGATTTTTACTTTCTTCTCTGCTCTCTATAATTTTTAAGATTTTTTGATTGACTGCTTCTTTGATATTTGGGAATGTGATTAGCTGATAGAATTCATCTTTGGTAAAATTTTTGCTTTCGGCAAAGATACTTTCAAAGACTGCTCCTTTTTCGTAAAGCCGTCTATCTCTCTTTTTTCTCTCTTCCTGTTTCTGCTGACTGATGAGTTTTTTTCTTTTGTTTTGTAACTGCTTGATTTCTTCTTCTGCCATTAAGATTTTTTCGTCTATGTTTTTCATTTTCTGTTTTCCTCCCTTTCAAATTCTAAGCAACAAAAAAACAGTAAACCTTTCGATCTACTGTTTCTCAAATCTATATTTCCTTATTTGAAGCTATTTTCTATCATTAGTTGCACTTGTCCTAATGGAATATTAAATATTATTCCATAAATAGACATTCCAAGTAATAATATTGCAATAAAAACCCCTATGCCATAAAGACAGCCGTTGCTAACCTTAGCTTTCTTAACTTTTATATTTATAAAACTATATATTAGGAATACTGTAAGTATAAAAGCCAAAATATAATTTGGTAACATATTCATAATAAATCACCTTTTATTTACAAAATTTATTCCAAAAATCCACCCAGCTACCATGTACTTCTCTTTGGTCAATGTAGGTAAAAGTATCTTCGTCATACCAATCATGGTTAACTATATCCTCAATAGTCTCAGGAACAAAAAAGTTGAAAAATTCTTTCTTGAATGAACTTCCATACTGTAGATAATATGCACCTACCATCTTTGTAAAATTGGTTTTCTTTACATCTTGTGGTTTATACAAAAGTGCTTCTCCAACCTGATTTAAATCAGGGCTCACTTCAAGAAAGACTAAACTTAAATCATTTTCCTTATAGCCCAGTATAAAACTTCTGTACTTATAGGAAACAGTACGAAGTACTGCAAAATTTGCTCCGCCTATATCTTCTGAATAAGCGTAAACTATTTTATATTCCGAACCATTATCTACTTTATTATCAAAAATTTCTCTCATGCGATTTTTGTTTTCATCGCTTTTTGCTTTATCTAACTCAATCGTTTTCTTGCCTCCAAATAAACCAAACAGTCCCATTCTATCATCTCCTATCTTTTTTTAAGTTTTTATTTAGTATTATAACATTTTTGCATGGTTTTGTCATGTAATTTTTTCTTTTACAACTCATAGTTTTACACATATCATCAAACGTATTAAGGGTTGCATAGAACTAGATATTGAAAAAATTGAAAATGTTAATACTAAGCAATCTATTTTTCATTCTTTCCGTTCCGATTGTACTACCTTTAACAGCTTATCTTGAAATGTATCCTTGCTCTTTTTATCAAAATATATCTCTGTTACAAAGGTCTTTCCATTTATCTTTTTTATCATAACGCCATTCGGTTTTTGTGGCGTGGCTCGTTCTTCGTTGGTCTGTGTTTCACTGCTCTGTACTTTTTCATTTTCTGCCATTTAGTCCTCCTTTCGACTTACAAAAAAAGATTTCCTGTATTTAGGAAACCTCTTTTCATATTGGTTGATATTTGATTTTAGGTTGTGGCTTGTAGCTTCTTTCTTGCTCTGTATTCCCTTGCTTTTATCCGCTCGTACTCTCTGAACTTTTCAATGTTTTTGGCTCTGTATTCTTTGGAATATGCCCTATGATAAGCTCGTGATTTTTCTTTCTTTGCTTCTTCTATTTCTTCTCTCATCTGTATCATTTCTTGTTCTGTAGGCTCTATATCTTTTGTGAGTTCATTTTCAAATTTTCCGATATAGTTGAAATACACTTCTATTCGCTGAACGGCATATTTTGCTCTTTTTACATCTCGCTCATGCACAATGATTTTGCTGATAAATTCATTGATGGCGGTAGGGGTAAGTTCTTCAAAGTTGGAATAGCTTTCTGCCAATTTAATAAAGTTCTTTGCTCTTTGGTTGGCATTTTCAAATTCGGATAAGCGTTCTTCTATTTCTTCCTGTTCCGCTTTCATCATCGTCGATATAGTGGCGAATGTTCATCAGCTTATGCTGTTTTGCATACCGTTCTAATTCAACCGCATGATTGAAGATTGCGAAGCTGGCACCATCGACATGATTATCACAAAATCAATCAGCCGATTTGCCAGAAACACCTTAGATTGCTTGAAGTATATCATGCAGCTTAAGGATAAGTCAGAACGTAAAGCTTGGACTTCAGTTCCGCTACCAGAATGGTCAAGTGCAGGTCAATCACAACCGATTCCTTGGCTACACTAAAGATGAAGAAGGCAACCTTGTCATTGACCCTGAACAGGCTGAAGTTGTAAAGCGAATCTATCGAGAGTACCTTGAAGGTTACAGCATGGATAAGATAGCAGCTGGACTTGAAGCTGATGGTATTCTTACCGGCGCAGGTAAACCTCGATGGCATACAAGCACCATCAACAAGATTCTCCGAAACGAGAAATACATCGACGATGCCCTTCTTCAAAAGACTTACACCACCGATTTTCTTAACAAGACCAGAGTTAAAAATACTGGCACCGTTCCACAATATTATGTTGAAGGAAACCACGAAGCGATTATCCCAAGAGAGATTTACATGCGAGTACAGGAAGAATTGGTACGCAGGCGCGTGGTCCATACAAGCGACAACGGCAAACGGCACTGCTACTCCTGTAAGCATTGTTTCGCACAGATCGTATTCTGTGGCGAGTGCGGTGAGTTTTACCGGCGCGTCCACTGGAACAACCGAGGCTGCAAGTCCATTGTTTGGCGGTGCTGCAGCCGCTTGGAAGCTACCGGCCACGCCTGTCATAACCGGACGGTCAATGAAACACTTCTGGAGCAGGTGGTGATCGACGCCATCAACCGAGTGCTCTGTCAGAAGGACGATTTCCTACAAACGCTGCGGGCAAACATCGCTACGGTGGTTCTGCAGGGTGATGTCCTCTCGCCAGAGGTCATTGATGAACGCCTGAACAAGCTGCAAAAAGAGCTTCTAAAGAAGGTCAACCAGAAAGACGACTACGACGTTATAGCGGATGAGATTCTCCGGCTCCGGGACCAGCGCAGGCAGGCTGAAGTGGACAGCGTCATCAAGGATGAACAGATGAAGCAGATCCGGGACCTGCAGGATTTCGTCAAGAACCAGCCTGCCACTATCACGGAGTTTGATGAGGCACTGGTCAGCCGCCTGATTGAGAAGATTACAGTATTCGAGGACCACTTCACCGTAGAATTTAAGTCTGGCATCACAATCGATATTGAGGCATAAAACGAGGCTCCCCGCCGCAGATGATGGCAGTGTGGGAGCCTCGGTTTATCTTATTAACTGAAAATGATCCCTTATTTTTGTAGACTATCTCATCTCTGATTTCTGAATATGATTTCTAATTTCTTTTTCATGCTTCTGGCAATATGCAAAACTGTTTATCATAAAATCTTTTATGCTTTGCGTCTTATACATTTCATCCAGCGTTTCTAATATTAGACGACCTTCAACTGACATATCAAAAAAATATGGGTAGATACATCCACCATTCTCTCTTGGGAAATATGGATTGATTGAGCACAGTCGCTCATCTTTCATCACTGACTCAACCACCATTTCGCTTAAGACCCATTTAAGAGATGGACGCTCATACTCATCGTAACTATCTCCGAATAATTGATTCCAAACATAAAACCAAACAAAATGAATGATCTCATGTATACTCTCACCTATGGCCCCCTTTTCACTATTCAAATAGAAAATGTCAAAGCATCTCTCTTTAAGAAAACGTGGTTCAATAGGGTTCATACTGATATTACAATACATGTCGTTGAATATTATGTTGCAATCAACCTTAAACGCATCAGATAACGCGGTTGATATTTGTTCTTTGTGGCTGAGCCAGTACTGAGAGTACAGTTTAACTTTTTGATTGATTACTTCCTCTATCTCCGGATAGATAGCACGCAAAGTTCTTTCTATATATTCTTCTCTTTCCTTGACGGGCAAACTTTTGGCGCGGTCTCTATCAATTTGTGGATAAAAATGGTACAGCGGTTCAGACCAAAAATCAGATTCGCCTTCTACTTGAAATTCTATTATCCGTTGAATCATGTAGTCCACACCGGGATTCTTAAACGTTATATTCATAATCACTACCTCCCCATATGATAGAGTTGTCGCTCCGACATCTAAATCACAGCTTCAACCCTATCACAAAAATATCTAAACCGGCCACTCAACCCTATGACATCTAAATGGCCTACTCAACCCTCTGACCGAAGCGTTTGATATGTTTCCACGGAGCATTTTTTGCGCTCATTTTCGTTCTTCGCCGCTGACGGTCAAATGCCCGAAAAGCCCGGAAATGCGGCACTTTTTCGGCGGTCAGTCCTTAACCCGTGAAATCAAGACTACCGTCTCCACATGCCTTGAGACACCATTATGAATGTCAACAGTAAATGAAAATATGTCTAAACCTATTATAGTAATAGAAAAAATATCATTACATATATTTTAGCATAAAAATACAAAAAAGCCCGTAGTTTCTATCCTACAGGCTAAAAAATATTCACACTATATCTCCACTTCAGATTGAAGTCCAGATTTAAATTCAACAACTGCTTTATTATCATATATAGTTATTTTTTCAATAAGCCTTCTAACCAGCGTATCTGAATACTCTATAATGGCTTGTGTTTGCTATTGTAAAAAAGAAAACATATCATTTATTCTTTCCTGAAGCTCTATATTTTTAGCAGCCTTAGTCATAATATCATGTTTCTCTTTTCTAAGGGATATAATTTCCTCTCCTATTTCATCAATTATTTTTTGTTCCTTACCTGTCTCAAGAAGTTTTATCTGCAGATCCTTTATCTTCACATCTAACTTTTCCAATCTTTCCTGTGAATCTTCATTTACAACTTCCCGAATAATCTCCATCAGTATAGGAGTGATTTCATCCTTTTTGTTAAATGTATCATTTACAGCAGTAAGTACTGCCGCCTGCAAATCTTCTTCTCTGATAGTCTTAGCGGGACAATCAATTCCGCTCGTTTTTTTCAAAACCCTGCTTACACATCTCCATACTGTTGATTTGCATCCTCTGTTGTTCCATTTTATTCTACGAAATATATCTCCGCAGTGGCCACAAAAGACTATACTGGACAAAGCATATTTTGAACTGTAAATTCTCTTTTTACCACCGTTTAATATATTTGCTCTTCTGCGAATTTCAGCTTGTACCCTTAAGAACACATCTCTGTCAATAATTGCATCATGACTGCCTTCAACATAATATTTTGGTACAATCCCATTATTGGCTACTCTTTTCTTTTCCAAAGTATTAAGTGTAAATGTTTTTTGTAGAAGTGCATCCCCTATATATTTTTCATTTGTAAGGATCTGCCTTATATTGCTTTCATGCCATCTTTTATTATGTGCTCCATTTAAGATACCATCTTTTTCCAAACTTCTTTTTATTTGCAGAAAACTCCTCCCATCCATATACTCCGCATAAATACGTCTTACTATTTTCGCTTCTTCCGGAACTATAACAAGATTACCTTCTTCATCCTTAGTGTATCCAAGAAACCGATTATGATTTATCTGTACTTTCCCTTGCTGGTTACGAAACTGAATACCGAGCCTTACATTAGCTGAAAGAGATTCTGATTCTTGCTGCGCAAGTGCTGCCATAATGGTCATCAGCACTTCGCCTTTGGCATCTAATGTGTTGATGTTTTCTTTTTCAAAAAATACTGCGATGTTGAGAGCTTTAAGCTCTCTAGTATATCTCAAACAATCTACCGTATTTCTGGAAAATCTACTGATGGATTTTGTCAGTATCATATCGATTTTTCCATCTCTGGCATCCTGAATCATTCGGTTAAAAGCCTCTCGCTTAGTTGTACTGGTTGCAGAAATACCGTCATCCGCATAGATTTCTACCAGTTTCCATTCCGGATTGCTATTAATATAAGATGTATAATGTTCTACCTGCACATCATAACTTGATTCCTGTTCCTCAAAGTCTGTAGATACTCTAGCGTAGGCTGCAACTCTTAATTTTTGTGTCTTTTCTGCAGGCTTTTGCGTACCCACCATTCTTCTTGCAGGAATCATGGTAATATTTTTAGCAAGATTCATTAAGTGCTCACCTCATTTCCGATTAAACTATATGCATATTCTGCTTGCTTCATAGGATTTTCATATTTCACATCTATTTTTGGAATAGAAAACTTTGTATATACTACTCCCCTAACAGGTTTTCCTTGTTTTCTCCTATCCCTTCCTAATGCTTTTTCACGACGAGCTCTTTCTTCTTCAACCTTATTCATGATTTCTTCTGTTAAAATTGCAGGATAAAAATCATCTCCCAGATAATTCCTATTAAGCATCAATCTTTTAACCCCAGAATGCTGTATTTTAAGACCGACTGATTTTGCCGATGCCATAAGTGACATTCCTAAAATATAATTATCACAAATTTTTTGTAATATTTTAGCCTCTTTTTCATTTACTACCGCCTTACCATCGACAATGGTATAGCCATATGGTGTATGCTTCATCTTAAATCCTCTCTTTAAAAACAGGTCCAAATTTCATAGCAAAACCAATTTCTGTCCTACTGTAAACTACTATATGGTCAACATATTCTGTAAATAAATCATCATCAAATTTCGTAATAATCTTTTTAGCAGATGTGTAGTTTAAAATATTCTCGAGTGCCTTTTGTTTTTCATAATTTCCGTTTAGATTTTCTGTAATCAAGGCTTGTTCATTTATAAAAGTTTCTTTTTCTTCCTCTAACTTCATGGTTTCTTCAGAATATACGGCTGGATCAATCAAACCTTTTGTAAAAAAATCCATCACTTGATTTCTTCTTTCATCATTTTTTTCAAGTAAAACTTCAAGTTCATCTAATCTCTCTAATTTTTCTTGTGAGTTACCTTTTTTCATCATCCTTTCAAATGGTATTAAAATTACCTCTCTAGCAATGGATAACTTATTCATCATTGTTGCAAACGCTGATTTAACTGAATCTTCCGGTATCGTCTTCATATTACACAACTCTTTATTTTTAATATGAGTGTTACAGGCAAATCCAAAGTAACTACTTAACTTCACCCTCTTCAATTTGCCCTTGCACTCGTCACAGACAACCTTTCCGGATAAGGCATAGCGATTTTGATATTTACCTGCATACTTTACAATCCCTTTTTCTTTGCCATTTTTTTCGATTATACTATTTGCTTTTTCAAAGATGTCATGACTTATGATAGGTTCATGATGGTCTTTAGCATAATACTGATTTCTTTCTCCGTAATTTATATGGCGATTAAAATTCTCATCTGTAAAAGTTTTTTGAAAAATTACATCTCCGGTATATTTTTCATTCCTGATCATTCCATGAATAACACCACTGCTCCAGTTCTTACCTCGTTTTGTTGGAATCTTCTTTTCATTAAGTTCTTTTGCAATAAGACCCGGACTTTTGCCTAAAAGCACTTCTGAAAAAATCAACTTTACTATTTCAGCCTCTTTTTCATTTATTACCATCTGACCATCTATATTGTGATATCCATATGGCGGATATCCTATTTTAAATGTTCCATTTTGATACCTTTTTTGTATTCCCCACTTGTTATTTTCAGAAATAGACTTTGATTCACTTTCCGCAAGGCTGGAAAATATAGAAAGTAAAAGTTCACTATCCATTTTCCCGGTATCAATATTCTCCTTTTCAAAGAAGATATAAATACCTTTTTCACAAAGCCTTCTAATAGTTTCAATGCTATCTATTGTATTTCTGGAAAATCTACTGATGGATTTTACTATAATATAATCAATCTTTCCTCTTTCACAATCTTCTAGTAATTTCAAAAGACCATTACGCTTTTCCATATGTGTACCGCTTAGTCCTTCATCAAAATAAAGTCCTGCATACTCCCAATTCGGTTTTGCTTTTATATATTTTTCATAATGATTTTTTTGTGCATCCAGACTGATAAGCTGGTCATCTCTATTGGTCGATACTCTGGCATAAGCAGCCACCTTTAGTTTTTTATTTGCTGTTTTCTTTGACGGTTCAATTTTTGTTATCCGTTTCATTGTCTCACCTCCTTCTTTTTCGGTATTACATATATCACTCTAACCGCTGTATATATCAAGTGATTTATGGCATAATCTTCGATAAAAAAGGTTTAAATTCATGACGGTTTTTTATCATGATTTTCTCGTATTCTTCATCTGTAATAAATCCCTTATCAAAGAGTTTTCTTGTCAGTTCTTCTGCAAAAATATAGTTATATTCATTTTGAAGTTCTTTATTTGTAGGTTTTGACAGATTTGAAATTTCAATGTTTTTACCATTTAGTTCTATTACTTGCATAAATCCACCTCCACATCTTGAGTTTTTCTTCTCTAATAGTGAACGGACATAAATCCCTCGTTTAAGAACCAAAAGCAAAAAAATAAAGCCTACCAAGGATTTCTCCCCAGTAGGCTTACAGTTAGATATTCAGTTATAAAAGTTCATTTACCCTTCTTTGTACAGCGTTATAGTCATAACCGGCTCTTTCAAGTCTGTTTTTTCTATCTTGTCCGTTACCCCAGTCTCCTCGTATAACTTCACGAGCCAGTGTATCAATAGACTTTCCACCAACATAGCTACTACTTTTACCGGATAAGATTTCATTGACTCTATTTTGAACAGCATTGTAATCATACCCTGCAGATTTAAGACGGTTTACTCTTTCTCCTCCATTACCCCAATTACCTGCAATCACTTCTCTGGCCAAGGCATCAATGCTTTTTGATGAAGTACTTTTCCTTGGATATACTTCATTTCCCTTTGCATCGAATACTTTGTATCCTGAATTTACATTTGCACATTTTTTTGCATTTTCAAAACTTCTAAATGCACCCTTTTGACTCTTAGCATCACCCCATGATTTTCTTACCCTGTATAAAGAAGAAGTGTTTGCTGCACTAGAAGATGAACTATTTCCAGAAAGTCTTTTATTTACCTCACTTGCAATATATGAGAATTTACTGCCTAGATATGGTCCCGGACAATTGGTATTGGCATACCATTCATGCTTTTGAAGTACACCATCTTTGCCACCGGTATAGGTGCAATTTTTGATTCCATTTCTCTTACAAATGTCAGTGACTAAGTCAATCAATTTTGCAAGAACTCTATCACTTACTGGCCAGTTTCCACCATTACTTGAATTAGCGACTTCAATGGTAATCGCTCTATTATCACACCACGAAGATGATGTACACCAAGAACGATTAGCTTCATCAACACAAAGTACTATCTTGTTATCATTACCTATACCATAATTACAAGAAGCCTGCCTTGATGTAGGTTTAAAAATATTACCAATGGTTGCTGCACTAATCGCTCCTGCTGTATGATGGATTGCAATTTTTGTAATCGGCTGATTTCGTCTCCCGCTATGGTTTGGACTAAGAATTGTCATATCTACTAAACTACTGTTACTCATTATTCTTTCCCCCTCTTTCCTTATCATGTAACTGCTCTAAAACCACTTTTAGCTTTTCCGGAATTGGCAGCCCTAGGTGTCCTGCATTTTCTAAAAGGCTGATGCCTTCATTAGATAGATAAAAGAAAATGACAGCACTCCTTAGAACGCTGCCGCTTCCTATAATCTTTGTATCAAGGATATTGGAGATACCTACCATCATAAAGATAAGCACCTTTCTGCAAATCCCCTTAAAACCTACTTCGCTGGATAACTTTTTATCCGCTACTGCACACATCACACCTGTGATGTAATCAATGGCTACAAATAAAAGAAGTGCAATGATTAGTCCATCGCACCCTCCTAAAAAATATCCCAGCCATCCTCCAACAGCTGTAAATAAAATCTGAATCATATTCCAAAATTCTTTCATGTTAATTTCCTCCTAACCACATTGTCATATCCGTAGATAAAAATAAATCAATAATAATCGGTAATTCATAAGTCGGTGCTGATGTTGTATAAATCACTAGCTCATTTGTTATACCTAATGGATATTTTAGAACGCCTGCTAATTTATTTGGCTCAAGCCTTAAAGTATCTATACGAACAAATATAGATACCTTATCAAGCTCGACATTTTGCATTTTTTCTTTTAATCTACTACACTTAAATACACCTTCTGATTTCTCCCATTCGTTCGGCTTTATATTTAACTGTATGTGAAATGCCGGCTTTTCCGATTCGATATACTGTACGATAAGGTCATACATCTTTGAAACGTACTCTTTATTCACAACAACCTTACTTTTCGTTGTTCTTTCAAACTCCGGAGTTTCTACAATAGGTCTTCCTTTGAATACCGGACTATCAAGTAGTGCAAATTTAGACTTTATCTTTTCATAAAACCTATCCAGCCCTTCCTTACTTAAAAACTTTTTAGCCATACAGAACACCTACACAAAAAGAGCATCAATCTCTTCATTTGTAATACTACTAATATCCACCGCTTTAAGATAACCACTAAGATCTACTGATGTTGTACCAATCTTTTCAAACTTATCATTCAGCCAGATAAATTCATCATAGGCATCATTATCGCCTTTAGTATTTGAAACAAGATAAATAGTTGCCTTTTCACCACTAGCTGGAAGTTCTTCTACCACAGAAAACTCAATAGATTTTACATTACCAATAAGACCTTTGACTTCTTCAGTAAGCTCTGCTTTTTTTACAAAGTCTGCATAGTCCTCAAGTTCTGCTACTTTCTTAGGAATAGCCGCTACTTTAGCATAAGCCTCAATACCTTCCAACCCATCAATTCTATGGGGAATTTCTGATTTCTTAGCATAATCACCTGCATCTTCTAGGCTCTCTACCTTACTTGGAACACTTGATTTAAGTGCATAGTTTTCAGCATCTAATAGATCTGTTACATTCTTTGGAATAGCCGTCTTTACTTCATCAAGCTCTGTCTTTTTTACAAAGGTATCCTTTAGTTTCTTCCATACATATAAAAGTCCGTTGTTATCTAAATATTTTATTGCCATTTTTCTTCCTCCTGTTATTTAAGTAATTCTTCAAGTTCAATATTTGTAATTGAATTAAGTCCGAGTTCCTCAAGACTTCTGTTTCCAATCAGCTTTACTTCATTTATCTTTGGCTGATTGACTAGACGATTGTAATCAGACGCTGATGCATCTGACACTCTAATAATGGTTTCAAATGACGCCTCCATCGGTGCATCTCTTTTAAATCTTGCATTAATTTCTGCCATTAAATCTCACCCTCCTTTAATATTTCATAAGCACTTGTTCGTATTAGATTTGAGGCAATAGTGCTGCCATCAGGAAACTTTACTCTTATCTGAATAGTGACAATCCCTTCAGTAAAAAGGAGTGTTTCCTTTTGTGATAAACTTACGGTCACTATCTCTCCTTGGATTGTTACTTCTTCGATGCTTTTTTCTAATACGATCTTGCCCTTTTGTTTGTAGGTAATAAAAAGGACAGATGCATTTGTTAAGTCCACATCTGTCCGAAATATATGAATTGGTGTTGTTCCTCTGTGCATTGGTCACTCCCTATGCTTTTTCTTCATCTTTTGCCTTTAGTTTTAGGATTTCATCATTAAACTCTCTTTCTCGATCCTCATAGTATTTATCCAGGCTTTCTCTAAAAGCATCCAATTCTAGTGCATTTTCTGTAATGGTAGCAGACCTCACATCAGAAAGTATACTTGAGAGTATCCCCTCTACCATATAGGTTGGAATGGGGATTTTCTGCTGTAAGTTTGCAACATATGAGTTTAATTCTCCCCTAAACTTTTGATAGGCAAGAGCATAATTAATGGTTGGTTTCTCCATGTTCTTCCTCCTTATCTTTAAGCAGTAAATCCAGCTTTCGATTAATTTCTTCAAGAAGAAGTGTATTTTTATCTTCTTTTACTTCCCGCTTTTTTACTACATCTTTTTTCAGTATCCCTTCGTTAATGACGACTTCATTCGTGTTGATAATTAGTTCTGCCATTTTATTTTCTCCTATCCGTAATAATTTAAGTCCATTAGTATTCCGTCCTTAAAGGTCATCCGACCATTTGAACCCCATCTGGCCACTGTTCCATCTGAATTCATATCAAGTACCTGTACAAAATTAATTGTGGCATTCACTCCAAATCCTGTTTCCCACTGTGGATCAATAATCTTAAAACCATGAGCATATAAGTTACAGCCAAGATGAATACCATACTGGCTATAAATACTTCCTGCTCTGGAAAAACAAAGCATAGTTGAATAGCTGGACTGCGATGAATGTTCTTGTTGAGAAAAAGCCATATACTTACCATCTACATCCAAATCAAAAACAAGCCCCTTATGTGAATCGTTGTCTTTCCATACATTTGTACCGATTTTCCCTATATACTTTCCGTCACGATAAAAGTGGTTTCCGTTTTCATCAAAGACTGCTCTTTTCTGAGAATTATTTATTGACCCATTATATAAACCTATTTCGCCTGATGTTATTTGAACATAATTACTAGACTCGTTAAACCCAAGGATAAAACTATAGTAGTTTTGCCTCATATATGTTCCAAACTCACCCTTTTTAACCATTGATGAAATAGAGCCTTCCACTACAGATATTTTTGAGATGGCTGTTTCTGCTTTTTCTTTAGCTGCCTGTATGTCCTTATCCTTTACTCTCACCCAGTCAAAAGATATAGAGGAGCTGATACTCTCTAACGATGAATATTTCCACAGCATTCTCGTACCATCTTTGTATGGCGAGTGTTCTGATTCAGGATAATTACTTCCAGAAAAGTTAATAACCTCCCCTGCATCAGTTGGAAGGCTAGATACACTTCCTACCATTTCCTGATATGAATCCGCTTTTTTAATGTAGTCAATCTTAAATCCATAGTAATCATGTCCTGAACCATCGCACCTCCAGTTAAGCCAAAACTTATCGGACGGAATAAATACGGTTTGCCCTCCTATACTTGTTCCACCACATCTTGGAAGTGCATAAATCTTTCCACCAAATTCATAGAAGATTTCCACCCAGTCATAACGCTCACTTTCTGTTCTTGAACTTTCATTAAACTTTAGCTCCAGTCCTTGTTTTTTCATAATGTATCTATAGGCATAGCCGGTAGTGGTATCATAGAAAAAATCTCCTACATGACTTTTTCTGATTTCGTCCGAATTCCAGCTATTTGTCGGTGCTCTGGCGTAGTTTGGTTCATACGTTCCATAGTAATTTCCGTTCTTTTGCTCTAACCTCTGATTTACAGTTTCTACACTTGCTTCAATTTTTCTATCTGTAGCTAAAAACCTTGTATTCACTTCACCGATGGTATAGTATCTTTTTAGTTTTCTATCTGTATCAGATATTGCCTCCGTCTTAGAGTCAAGAATTTGTTTTTCCACTTGGGAAGTGTAAGAAACGGATAGCTTTTCTGATGTAATAGAGCCTGCCAGTATCCTATCTCCATAAATTTGACCATCAAGTGTCATGCCCACATTATATGGTCCCTTATATCCATTAGAGCTTCCACCGATTCCCTGCATATTCACTTGCAGGACTTTTGTTGCTGTCTTCTTATCCATGGTGTCCATATATAAGTCTCTTAGCCATCTGCCACTTTCATCATACTCTGTTAGCTTATATCCGCCTTGGTGTCCCTGCATCATCTGTGCGGTTAGATTATCTACTGCATTCTTTAGATTTTCATTTTGGATTTTACGAGCATTTTCCACTTCTTTTTCAATACTTTTATAGGTATTTGCTGTATGAGAAGTAAAAGAGGAAGATGATTTTTCTCCAAGTGTAAGTTTTGCACTTGCCGGTTTTGATAAGGGGATGCTCTTTTTAAATATAGAAAAGACTTTATCCATTCCATACGGCTTTGCAATACATCTTACTTTATCTCCTACATCAATACTTTCATAATCAGAGCCAAGAAGGGATAAATCAACTGCTGTTAAATCAAGCACTACCTCTTCAAACTGATTTTCCAAAAGCCACTGCCTTCCCTTTCGCATTAAGTTTTCCGGCACTTTCACATCCTCAAAACGCACCACACTACAAACCCAGCCAAAGTTTTTTTGTGCCTCCGTATTTACAAGATAGTTCTTTTTATCATTTACAGATGTAATATCTACATACTTTCTTAAGATGTCATTTCCTTCAGATTGAATTTCTACTCCCAGTGGAATCACTGCCGTTGCTATGTTTTCTGCTGATATACTTTCCGTATAATCTAGAAGATTAAGTCCAAAGGATATGATTTGTTTACTTAGCTTTCCTATATCTTTAAGGGCTAGATAATCAAGATAAAGTTTCTCTTTTTCATGACGAACACGTAGGTATCCTCCTAGTCTATCCACTAATTTTTCTGTAATTGCCTGATAAGTCGTTTCATAATTGGTAAAGCGATACAAAGAATCGTTGGGATCTGTTACCGTAACGATTCCCACATGAAATTTTTTCTTATCTTCTACCTGCAGATTATGTGCATCAATAAGTTTTGTTAAAAAGGCTCTTGGACTTAGTCCATGATATTCATTTTGGTTTTGCACGCTGTCTGATAAAAAACTTAACACGCCCGCAACCAATACCTTCTTATTGCCTGAAAAGTCCTTCTCTTGATTTCTAACCTCTCCATAAAAGATTTCTTTCTTATCCCTATAGACACTTACCATTGATTTTCTGTTATATAGTTTGTCATATAAGGGATTTTCTTTTGGACAGATAAAGGATAATTTTCCTGCACTATCAAGTCTAAGTTCAAGGACAGGGTCCACAAGGACTGCCTTATCATCTCCAGGATAATATAGGTAGTTATCATCCAGTTTTATGAAATACATTATATAATCCCCCTTCTATACCTAATGGTTGCTCTTCCTTTCCCGTAAAACACCAAAGTAGCGTTACTTCCTTGCAGCCTTATATCAACAAAGCGGTTTATTCCTTTTGAAAGCGAGAAAGAAACTCCATCAAACCTTACACCAAAACCTATCTCTCCTATCTCAATTACATCAATGTTTGGTACAATCACATTTTTACTTTCTCCTTTAATCACAACCGTCTTATCTATTCCTGTAGCCACTACACTGATACTTTCTTCCAAAAGCCCCTCTTCTGAAAAATAGAACTTAAAAGGTTGCAGGTTATATGAGATAGAAATGTAGTTGTAGTTCTTATCTGTCTTAACATTATTTATACTGATTCTACCTTCGTAATAAAATGTAGGATCCTCTGAAAGTACAATCATCATCTTCCTTCCATGAAGTTCATTTAATACTCTTAAGTAGGTTTCTTCGAAATTTCCTTTAGTAACAACAAAATCAAAGTCACCCACGCGATTGCTATAGATAATTTCTCCTGTAAGAACATCGGACATATCTATCTGTCCATTTTTTCCGGGAACTTCTAAAAACTCAAATATAGGCGATGGTGGATTTACAACGAGTTTTGAGGTTGCCACAAGCCCATAGTCTTTATATGAATCCTTATCTCCAAATCTTACGCTGCATTTCAAACTACCACCCCCTTATCTTTCTTTTGGCCATCTCTCCAAGTCCACTATCAATTGCCGGAAGAAGATGCCCTACCAGCGTTCCATCTTCAAGATAAATCCCCTTTGATGAATTATCTGCAATAATCGCCAGATATTTTTCCATAACAGAAGTATTTAGCTTTTCCGTAAGCATCCTTTCAAGCTGTGTATAAAAACCTGTTAGTGGCAGAATTGCTTCAGGTCCTGCTTCCCCTCCTGCCATTAGGCTACTTCCGTTCATTCCAAACAAGGTAGGACCATTCATAATACCGCCTTCCTTATACCAATCAATGGATAGATGAGGTATGGATGGTGGTGCCAGTGAAAAGTGTCCACTAATGCTAAAATGAGGCAGTTTGATGTGAGGAAGCTTTAAAGATAGTCCTGAGAAAAATCCCTTAATGGCATCAATCATGGATTTCACTTTGTCCTTCGCTGCTTCAATCGGTGTAACGATAGCACTCTTAATACCGTTCCAAATAGATGTGGCTGTACTCTTTATTCCATTAAACACCGAGCTTACTGTGCTTGATACTGCATTAAAGACTGAACTCACCTTATTTTTTATTCCGTCAACAACGGTTCCTATTACATTTTTGATTGCATTCCAAATATTTGTTACAACTGTTTTTACAGCATTAAAAATCGTAGTAATAACTGTTTTTATGGCATTAAGAACGGTAGAAATCGTAGTACTAATGGCATTCCACACTGTAGTAATTACATTTTTTATGGCATTCATAACAGTGGAAATAAAGGTACTGATGGCATTTAAAACCGTCATAATAACAGTTTTGATAGCAGCCCAAATCGCCGTAATAGTTTCTTTGCAGTTTTCCCAAATAAACCTAAATGGCAAAGTAATCAGTTCAAAGTATCCTTTAATTAGCTCTACGATAAACATGAGTGCTACAGTTAGTACATTTTTGATAGTTTCCCAAACTGTAGTAAATATATTAACCAAGCTTTCCCATATTCTTTTAAAGAAATCTGAGATGCTCTGCCAAATACTCATGATGGCTGTCGATACTGTTTCCCATAAGCCCTTAAACCACTCTGTAATAGCACCCCAATTTTTTATAATGGCAATGATGGCCACAACTGCTGCAATAATAGCTGCAATAATGGCTATGATTGGAAGAAGGGAAACATTAAGTGCTCCAAAACCTACAGCTGCACCTCCTGCTGCAGTACCGGCAGCCGCTGTTCCCGCTGCACTTGCTCCTCCTGCAACACCTACTGCTGTAGTTGCTGTTGCGGTTCCTCCAAGCAGACCAATCAGTCCCCCAAGTGCTGATGTAATTGTTCCTACTGCTGTGATGACTTTCCCAATTACTACTAAAACAGGTCCTACTGTTGCTGCAATAAGTGCTATTTTTACAATAGCCTGCTGCATACCGGGAGATAGACTATTCCACTTTTCACTTAAAGACTTCATGCTTTTAGCAAATCTCTCAAGCATTGGCTGAAGAACTGTCATTAGAGAATTTCCAACATCCGCACCCACAATCTTTAGACTGTTCATAGAAGTCTTAAATTTATCAATAGGATCTAAAGTTTCATTAAAAGTGCTATCTACATTTCCAAGATTCTCTTTTAGAGATGTTCCAAGTTCTTCAAAGGAAAGTGATCCATTCTTACAAGCCTGATAGATTGCAGGACCTGCCTTTTTACCAAATAGGTCAATTGCTGCATCAAGTCCTTCCGTATCTGATTTTGCATTAGCCATGCTGTCTTGGATGTCTTTTAATGCCTCTTTCATAGGCTTTCCGTTTGCTGTTGCATTAGAAAGTGCCTTAGATAAACCCGTCATAACTTGTGAGGTATCTGCTCCTGACATTTCAACATTGCCTAAGAAATTAGCAGCATCCGATGCGGAAAATCCTAGTTGTTGAAGTGATGCTGAGTTTGTCACCATACTCTTTGCAAGAGTATCCATGCTGATACCGGTTCTTTGTCCAACAGCATTCATAGTATCAAGTAAGGCTCCTGCATCTTCTGCTTTTAGTCCAAAGGCTGATATGACCTTCTGGGTATTATCAATAGCAGTAGATACATCCGTATTATTAAGCTGGGCAAACTTTATGAATTTACCGGATAGCTCCTCTAGTTTCTTTCCTGTAAGCCCAAATCTAGTGTTTACTTCTCCTATAGCTGCGCCTGCTGTTTCAAAGTCTGTAGGAATGGAAGTGGCAAGGTTTTTCATGCTATCTTGCATTTCCTTTAAGGCTTTGCCGGATGCACCTGTCTTTTGCGTGATGATATCCATTCCCTTATCGACTTCATTAAAGGCAGCAAGTGAAGCAGCACCCATTGCTACAATAGGTGCTGTTACATGAGTAGATAGGCCTTTACCAACTTCAGTAGTCTTTTCCCCAACTGCTTTAATTTTATCTCCTGTCTCTTTCATGGAAACAGATAGTGCTGATGGGACTTTTTTTGCCTCTTCTTCAAGTGCTTTTAGGTTGTTTTCCGTTTCAATAATTTCTCTTTGAAGGGCATCATATTTATCTTGACCAAGCTCTCCATTTTCAAGCTGTACTTTTGCCTGCTTATCTGCCTCTTTTAATGCATCCAGTTTGCTTTTAGTTTCAGAAATTTCCTTTTGCAGTAACTGCTGTTTTTGTGCAAGTAACTTAGCATTGGAAGGATCAAGTTTAAGTAGCCTGTTTACATCACGAAGCTGTGACTGCGTATTTTTAATGGTAGAATTTACACCTTTTAAGGCTTTATCAAGACCGGTAGTATCTCCGCCGATTTCAACGGTAATTCCCTTTATTCTATTTGCCACTTGTATCCCTCCTTTCCTAAAAATGGGCATAAAAAAAGCTCAGATTGTTCTGAGCTTAATAGTATATTTATATAAGATTTATTTCTCTCTTTATAATCCTTTTCTTACATGTAATATAAATGAGTATAAACTCGGTATTAAAACCGATATAAGTACAGCAATGAGCATAACAATTAGAAAGTTAAACGCATCTATAAGAGCCGCCATAATTATAAACATTCCTAATATAATATATATACATCCGGCTAAGCGATGTGTTTTATTCCAATTTTCTTCATTCGCAAGTGTCCAAGGTAATTTAATGCCAATTGTATAATTTTGTCTAATTTTAGGAAGATAATTTCCAATAATTATAAATATCAACCCCACAAACAAGCTGGCAAATAAACCAATATTTAATTTAATTCCTAAATTATATGGATAAACAAAAGCTGACACAAATATAGAAATACATGGTCCTATCCACAGGCAAAGCGTGTACATCTTGTTACTGATGTTTTGTTTACGAGGATCTTTAGCAGTCACTATTGTGCTAAATAAATGAATTGCCAATAAAATAAGTGGTAATCCAAGAACACCAAAAAATTTACTACTAAACCCATTTGCCTCGTTATCAATTCCAAAATGAGTTGCCATAGTATCAGGGAGTTTATTCCACAATACTATTCCTACTAAAATAGGCAATAAAATAATAATACTTGTTAGAATTAAAGTCTTTCTATTCTTCTTTAACATTTGTACCCTCCTCCTTCAAATTTGCAATCCATAGCATAATATCTTCTAATACAGATACATTTAGTTGGTAATAGATATAATTTTTTTCTTTTCTCTCAAATATGAGATCAGCCTTTTTCAATACTTTCAAATGATATGAAATAGTAGCACCGGTTGTATTAAAATGTGAGGCTATTTCGCCTGCAGACATTATTCCCGTCTTTAACAACTCTAAAATTTTTCTTCTTTCTGGATCTGATAACGCCTTAAATGTTTCAGCAAAAGCCATACTTTAACCATACCTCCTCCCATGCTATTTAGAAGTTTATCTAAATAGAATTATACTATGAGATATTATTAAAGGCAATAGTTATTTAGATTTTTATCTAAATAGCTATTGCTCCTAGAATTTATCAAACTCAGACTGCCCTGCCACCTTGCTGTATTTTACGCTGTCATTTGACTTCTCAGTCCAAATATCAAGTACCATACCAATTGTAAGTAAATCAAGTTCAGATATGTTTATCCCTATTTCCACGCATCTTAGTAGAAATAGAGCAGTTGTCATCTCCCTGCTACTTTTTGGAAGTTTTTTTTAGATTGAACTTCCGTTTCTAGATTTGCTCCCCAAAGTTCAAGGATTTCAGGCAAGATTTCATAGATAGAAAACATCTCAAACTGGTCTAGCCAATCATCAATATTCCCCGGAATACTCCTATCTGCATGATAAGCCATGATATAGGCTACATTTTCAAAGATTTCTAGGTCATCAATTTCAAAAGACCCCTCATTTGCCTTAAATGTCTTTTCTAATTTTGATAGGTCCTTGAAAATATCTCTCTTAAATTTAATTCTGTATAATCTTGGAATAGTAGCTGACGAACGAAACTTTACATCAACCTCTCCTACTCTTACTGTTTTTTCTAGCATAAAATCCTCCTTAATGTCCTGTAGGTTTAGGTGCTTCACCTTTAGCCTGTGGAACATACACATTCTTATACCAATTAGCATAGATATCAGCAGATGTAGTATCTCCAGTTCTTGATTTTACAAGTCCATCTTCTCTTGGATCTGCTGTAAGGGATAATGTTTCTGTTCCTGGTTCAATCGTATCTTCCTTCGTTTCAGATTCGATTGATGGACGAGATGCAGAGCAGTTATATAGAACGTGTCTGATTGCATTGATATCTCCATCAAACTCAAATAAAAGAGCAAACTTTTCTGTTTCAGATACATTTGCCTTTTCTACAAGAACTCCGTTTTTATCCAACTCTTCCTTTAGAATTTCTGTTCTAAACCATTCCGGAATCAGTGCAATCTCAAGGTCACCACTATATCCGTTATTAGCAGTAGACCTAAAATACACAATACCATCTGCGTAAAAAGGGCTAGACTCCCCTTCAGCATCAAGGCTGATACTGACAGCTCCCGGTATTGTCTTAGGATTTTCATAAGTAAATGCACCACTTGTATCTTTCTTAAGCTTTGCAGCATGAACATTTTTAAGATTATACTTTACCTTATTTCCCATTTGTCTTTACCTCCATTTCAAAAATATATAAGACTTCATAGAGCTTTTCAGACTCTATAAAGATTTCTGATTTGTTATAAAAAATGCCATGCTCATCGAGCACAGCTTCTATCTTTTCTTCTATATCCGGACTCTTGTAATCCGTATAGACTTCAATATGAACTTCATTTACTTTAAAATACACTCTTCCATCTGCAGAAAAGTTATCACTGGAGGGCATCAGATATATAAGAAAGGGAGGCCCCAGTGATTCCCCTTCTGCAAAGTGGTGATAAGCACTCGGAAGTCCAATTTCCTTTATAATTTCCAGTAACTTATCCATTAGTGATTGCCTCCTTAATTTCTTTTTCAAATGCTTTTATAGCTTTTTCTTCGGCATTCGCTATATGAGGCCTAGCAGACACCCTGCCTCTACCACGCTTTGCATGACCAAACTCAAGAAGATGGGTAAGCTGATATCTATTTTTAGAATGAACGACCAGTTCTAGACTGCTTGATGTTTCTCTCACAGTTTTTACCGTCCAGCTTTTACCATACTTACCTGTATCACTTGGTGCACTTGCTTTAATTTCATCACGCACAGTCTTTCCAGCATTTTGAACTGCCTTTTTTACTTTTTCTGTTGTAACATCTGCATATTTTTCAAGCTCTTTCATAACTTCAGATGATAGACTATCAATTTTTACCTTGCTCATCTTTCCACTCTCCTACAGTGCAGTTTCATACTTTTCTTCTTATAATTCATATGGTCAATACCCTCAATTTCATAAATATCATTATGAAAAATGACCCTATATCCAACAGAAGATAAGACCGATACCTCCTTACTGTAACGAATAGTAAAATCAATCTTGCTTTCATCCCATATAGCGCCACTACTAGTCTCTTCTTGTGGACTTTCATTACTAATTGTTGCATAGCAGGAATAGTATTTACTCCATTCATTTCTGTGATTGCCAATCGCATCAATGATTACTTTGCTTTTTTCTATAAGAATGCGTTCATTTAATAGTGATATTTTCATTAGAAGTCTGCCTTTCTTACTCCAAATAGCATGGACCTAAGAGTAATCGTCAGTTCATGGTGGTCAGCTTCTTCCCTATGTTCATAAAGATAGGCAGTCCCATATAGAACTGCCACCTTATACTCATCAAAACTATCTTTTATGATTTCATCTTCCTCTTTTCTTGCTATAGCAAGGCACATCTTCTCAGCCGACTTTATAAGGGTGCTAATTAAATCATCATCTTCACTTGTATCCACCCTCAGATAGTTTTTCATTTCATCAAGACTTACAACCATAATTAGCACCCCCTTTCCTTTATTTTGCTTTTACAGTTAAAAGATGAACAGCTTCAGGAAGAATGAGTTTCCCATCGACTCTTTCTTTTGCAATAAAGCCTGTCGTATCCGTTTCGGCATAAAGTTCGGTAAGTTCCTGCATTGACCTTGTTCCTCTATCTGCAATGTTGTAATAAGAAAAATCACCAAATGCAATAGCAGGTTTTCCTGCTTCTACAAGAGGTGCATATGCAGAAGTAAATACCGGATAGCCAAGCAGTCTATCAGGCTCTCCTTCTTTAATAGACGGCTGCCACATATAGTTTCCGTTTCCATCTTTTAATTTTCTTATAATGGCAATAGTCTGGTCGTTCATGATGAACTTTGCCTTTTGACGATACGGTCTACCAAGAGCATACACAAAACTGATAATATCATCTGAAGAAATAGCTGCACCTGCTGTTGTTACATCACTCATAGCTCCTCCATCCTTATGGAAGATTCCCAGAGGCTTTTTCTTACCATCTCCATTAAGGAAGGCATCTTCCTCAGCATTTCCCATTGCCTTACCAAACTGCTCTATAATATAGCTTTCAAGTGGGAACATACTGTCATATAGGAGTTCATTTGTAATCTTGACTCCCACAGCAAGTTTAAAGGCATCAATGGTAATCTGACCAAATGTTGCATCATCAAATGGAATCTTGCCACCCTCTTCAACCCAAAGAGCAGCAGGTTTTGTTGCTGTTACTGTAATTCTATGAAGTCCGGATGTGGTAATCTTTGTTCCAAGACTTCTCATGATGTTATTTTCCGTTAATACATCAATCAGTCTCTTATCATATTCTTCCGGAACAAGATATCCTCCATCGGTATCCACACCTTCCTGCAAAAGATTAGTAACCTGCTTAAAGTTACTTCTGATCGCCTTAAGCATATCCTTTCTGTATTCGTCCGATGCCCTACCTTTTTTCTCTGGCTCATTGACTTGTCCTGCTATAGGCTTAGATACAATAGCTGAATTAATCGGTTTAGAAAGCTCATCCTCAATAGCATCCATCTTCTGCAGTCTTTCAATTTCTATACTGTAGTTTTTAACCTTTGCTTCCATTTCATCATAGGCTTTAGCATCTTCTTCAGAAATAAGGCCGTCTTTATCTCTTTTACTTTCAAGAAAAGCCTTAGCTCCTTCCCAAGCCTTATTTCTCTTTTCAATCATTTCTAAAATCTTACTCATTTTTCTACCTCCAATTTTTCATTAAAAAAAGACGATCCAGTAAATCGTCCGCCTTAACACCAGTATTTGTTTCTTTGTTTTCTATCCTGCATTTTGTGGCTAATTTATCCATCAGCGAATTAACCACCTGTGCTTTTGAATACATCATACTCACCTGTGGAACTTCCATATTGGTAGTTTCACTTCTTTTTAATATGTCATCTGCAAAGCCAAGTTCAACGGCTTTATTTGCGTCCATCCATGTTTCTGCATCCATAAGGTGTGATAACTTTGCTCTAGACATCCCAGTCTTAATTTCATAAGCATTGATGATGGATTCTTTCACTTCATCAAGCATTGCTATAGCTTTTTCCATCTCCCCTGCATTGCCAAAGGCTATGGTCATAGGGTTATGAATCATCAACATGGATACTGGACTCATGAGTACCTTTGTACCTGCCATTGCAATCACTGATGCAGCACTTGCTGCGATGCCATCAATTTTTACTGTGACATCCCCTTTATACTCCATCAGCATGTTATATATTTGTGCCGCCGCTACGCAGTCACCTCCTGGAGAGTTAATCCAAACTGTGATATTTCCACTCCCTGAATTTAACTCTTCCTTAAAAAGTTGTGGAGTTACATCATCATCAAACCATGAATCTTCGGCTATCGTACCATTAAGGAACAGGATGCGTTCTGTCACTTCCTCTTCGCTTTGGTTTATCATCTGATTCTTCCACTTCCAAAACTTCTTCATTTTCTGTTTCCTCCTTTCCATCATCGCTTGCAAATGCTCCTGCGTTTTTAAGAGGGAGCATATTTCCATTTACTAAATACAAATCCCCGCCTTCTTCACTAGGAATACGGTCAAGGTTTTCTAATTTTCTAATATCATTGGCACTCATCCAGCCATTTTGCCTACCGATAGCATATCCATTCATACGGCTTTGGTAATCTCCACGAAGTAAACCGTCTACATTAAATTTCACATAGTACTTTTTCTTTTCCTCATCCGTAAAAAGTCTACGAACAATAGACTGTTCCCACCTTGCTACCCAAGGATCAAGAGTGTACTTTACAAACTCAAGAGATTGCTGCTCTATATTAGAAAAGCTAGACTTCTCAAGGTCACCTACCATATGAGGCGGGACTCTAAAGATTCT
>CAMENZ010000012.1 GCA_945928865.1 uncultured Clostridia bacterium | reverse complement strand
GGAAAAGAGGTTGGCAAAGATGTCAATCATCTTGTGACAGTCAATCTTTTCGCGACGATCACAAACGCTAACTTCGACCGTGATGCCATCATCGCACGCATCAAGGAAACGCTTGCAGTCAAAGAGGAGCTGCGTGCGAAACTTGACGACCCGACAGGTCTTCCGGAAGCGGCTGTCTGGAACGGAAATGAGAACGAGTTTGACTCGAAGGCGGATTCGGATGAGGTGGGCGTTCTTGCGACGGAGAACGAGGATGTACGTTCCCTGCGCGAAATGATTTTATATGGACTGAAAGGTCTTGCTGCTTATTCCAAGCACGCCAATGCCTTGATGCAAGATAATGAAGAGGTGGACGCATTTATCCAGAGCGCACTTGCCAAGCTTCTGGACGACAGCCTGGGCTTGGATGACCTCGTGGCTCTCACACTGGAGACGGGAAAATACGGAGTGGACGGCATGGCGCTTCTTGACGGAGCGAATACGGGCGCTTATGGAAATCCGGAAATCACCGAAGTGAATATCGGCGTGAGGAACAACCCCGGCATTCTGGTTTCGGGACATGACCTGAAAGATCTGGAGCAGCTTCTGGAGCAGACCAAAGGTACAGGCGTGGATGTTTATACCCATTCCGAGATGCTTCCTGCGCACTATTATCCGGCCTTCAAGAAGTATGACAACTTCGTAGGCAACTATGGCAACGCATGGTGGAAACAGAAGGAGGAGTTTGCCACCTTCAATGGCCCGATCCTCATGACCACAAACTGCATCGTGCCGCCTGCGGATTCCTATAAGGAGAGGCTGTGGACAACCGGTGCCGCAGGTTATCCGGGATGCCGCCACATCGAAGGCGAGTATGGAACCGTCAAGGACTTCTCTGCCATCATCGAACAGGCTAAGACTTGTGCACCGCCGCAGGAAATCGAAACCGGAAGCATCATCGGCGGTTTTGCGCACGAGCAGGTATTCGCACTGGCGGACAAGGTGGTCGATGCAGTGAAGTCCGGAGCGATTCGAAAATTCGTTGTCATGGGCGGTTGTGACGGCAGGATGAAGAGCCGCGACTACTATACCGAGTTTGCCAAAAAACTCCCGAAGGACGTGGTGATTCTTACGGCAGGATGTGCCAAGTATAAGTACAACAAATTGGATCTGGGCGATATCGGTGGTATCCCTCGCGTACTTGATGCCGGGCAGTGCAATGACTCTTATTCGCTGGCACTCATCGCTCTGAAGCTGAAAGAAGTATTTGGTCTGGATGACATCAATGATCTGCCGATCGCATTCAATATCGCATGGTATGAGCAGAAGGCGGTCATCGTGCTTCTCGCACTTCTTTACCTCGGCGTGAAGAACATTCATCTCGGCCCGACGCTTCCGGGCTTCCTCTCTCCCAATGTGGCGAAAGTTCTGGTCGAGAACTTCGGCATCGTCGGTATCGGCACTGTGGACGAAGACCTAAAGCTTCTTGTCGGAGAGACAGCATAAAAATATACCCTCAGTTTATATTGACGCCCTGCAAGCCTCAAACTTGCAGGGCGTTTCTATGTATGAACCGCAGGAGCCTCCTGAGGTGTATTCTTCTGTCTTAGCGTCCTCTGTCATAATCATGGCTGTGAGGGCGGGTCTGCTGCAGCCGTGCGTCATTCCGGCGCTTGGTCTCCGCTTCCATATCCCGGAGCTTCTTTCGAATGCTCTCTTTTTCAGGCGATCCCTGCTGGGGTTGCTGCTATCCGTGGACCTGCCGCTCCCATGTGGCCAGATCACGGTTGTACTGCTCCACAAGGACCGTGGCATCGTCATACGTCCGCTTTAACGTCTGCACATCGGGATAACCGTCCTCTTTGAGGATACCGGGTAGCCGGTCCATCCGACGGTCGATTTCCTGCTGTATACCTGTAATCTTTTCCTGCAAGGCCTTACGATCTTTACCCTTGAACAGTCCCGGCAGCCAGCCGTGCTTCTGAACGAAGCGGCTGGCCTCGTTGTAGATGTGCTCGTTCTTGCCCTCTATGATTTTGGCTTCTGCAATTCCCGAAACCAGCGCCATATCTGCCGTCCTGTTCCAGTCCTGCCGTGCGGCGTACATTATATAAAATAATAAGAATAACTTTATCGGTAAATGATAAGGCTTATTCCATATATTTTTATCCCAATAGTTATAGCTCCACTCATGGATAGGCTTCCTAGAAAAACTTTTCTTGTAGTAGGAGATGTTGTCAATGGAATTATTTATACAGCCATGGGATTGTGGTTGATATTTTTTGATTTTTCATATATAGGGTATTTAGTTATATCTATATTTTTAGCTTGCTTGGGTTCTGTGGTTGAGTTTGTAGGCAGATCTATAGGTAGTGCACTTCAATACAGGGTAAAAATAGCTAAGGAGAAAAAATTTGGAATTGTATTCTTTGTATATATGCTATATGAAACTATGGATATGCGTTACTATATGTGGCTTTATTGCTATGCTGGCTTGTATTTTCCTAATTTGGATGAAAAGAAAAGCAGTTAGGGAAGTGTATGAATATGAGAGAGAAAGTTAGTTTGGTTGATGTACGGTTGATGTATTATAAAAATGTTGACAAACATTATACAGGATGGTAATATGTAAATATAAATTTAATAAAAATATGAAACTTAACTAACGGAAGTGGGGTGAGAGTCCCTTACTATACTAAGTAACCGTAATGCCGAGGCTCTGATAGATATTAGCTTGATGAGTAAAAGGACAAGTCGGGAGACGAGTTATGATTTTGATGCACTAATCTTAGGTAGTATGGCATCGCCCATAAGAGCGGCAGAACCTTATGTTTCATGTTAAATGGATATGATAACATACCTGTCCTACTTGTAAAAATCTTCGGTAGAAACAGAGGGAATGTTTCTATGGGCAAGGGGTAACGACTAGAAATAAGCAAACAGGCTATCTGATGGTAGCCTGTTTTTTGTTAATATAGTATTTATGTGTTGAACGAGAAGGTATAAGTTGCTCTGAAATATTTGCCTTAGGGTCATGAAAATCTTTAGGCGAATTGGAGCTTTTGTATAAGAAAATTGCATAAGGAGGTGAAACCAATGTGGCTAATGCCGCTCTTTTAGCAGAAAAGGAGCATAAAGATAAAAGGTTTGCTTGTATGAATTTATTCTGCTAATGAAAGTGATATACAAGCTATTTCTTGGTTAATGGCTCTCAGCTGAGAAATAGAAAAGTTGGAGAGCAGTATTTGATATTTTAATAGGAGGAAATATAATGAAAACTAAATTTAGAAAGTTGTTAGTCATTACTGTGGCATTAGTCATGGTATTCGCAATGAGTGCGACTGCGTTCGCAGCTAATATCCATTATACAGTTGCTTTTACTAAGGCGGGTGCGAACGGACAAGGGATATACAATGTTTGGGGAGCACCACAAAGCATGTCAATACCTGAAAATGCTAATTATGAATATAATGGTGGTGATGTTAATCTGCCTACTTCATACAAGGCATATTTCACACTTGAGCAGTTTAATAATGCTAACATTAATCCGCTATATAGGAGAGCATCAGTTATGGATGCTATAATTAAGGGAGCACGTTCATCATACTTTAGGAAGACTGTAGTAACAGGAGTGGACCTTACTCCTATGTACGGAAACCCTGGTGCATTTATTAAAGAAGTTGGCGAACTACAACCTTGGAACCAATACAGCGAGTATCAGGAAAATGGACAGTGGTATGGACGTAGCATAGGCGAGGGCTGGCAGTGTTATATAACTCCGGCAGGAGGCACTGAGGCTGGAGCGACCTCATATCTCAGCAGCATTGCTGTCAATGAGGGAGATTATCTGAGATTTGACTTCAGGTTCTACGACTATACTTGGCCAATAGATGGACCGAGCCAATAAAAGTAAGCAAATGTGGCATATGATAGTATGGCAAAAGATACTTAAATATGCAGTGTTAAATAACGTTTTAAACGGATTTCAAAAGAGGCCACACACTAAGTGTGTGACCTCTTTTTCTGAAATACACCTAAAATAATGAGGATAATTATGAAAAAGAAAATTGGAATATTACTTATAATCGCAATGATTTTCACACAGTTTAACTTCAGTCTTGCGTTTGCTGACGAAGCTGCGCCGGCTACAGGAACTAATGCTTCCGAGCCGCAGGTTCAGGAAACTGTAACACTTGAAGATCAACTTGCGAAAGTTACGAAATATTATCAGGACAGAGGAAAGGACGCTAAAATTGAGGCACCGTTTGAGGCAATGGCGAGATTTGCCATAGGTGAAACTCCTACAGAAGCAGCTTTTCCTGTCGTAGAGGAGACTGAATCACTATACTACCTCAAGCATAGAGAGATGGGGGAAGCTGAAAAAGATGGCGAAGCTAAACGCCTAATTTTTACTGAGAGCACTGATGGACTCGGACCTCAGATATGGATGGCAACGCTGTCGCTTGACCTTATGGCAGCAGGACTAAATCCGTCTGACTTCCAAGGAAGAAACTATATACAGGAACTTATCCTTTCCCAAAATATATTAAAAAGCTGGGAGGGGGAGGAATACCATTTGTTTACAAACTATTCACAGAATTATGTTTATTTTTACCCTAAAGCAACAGATGGGCTTGCTATCACTGCATTAGATGCATTTTGGGGAGGCGAATGGGAAGCATGTGGCAATGGCAGTAGCAAGAAAATTGCTATGGATCATATGTTAACATTGGTTAATAGTCAGATGTTTTCTTTCAGTAATAGCTCACAATTTGAAATAGATAATTTTTCTAAAAATCACTTAGGCCTACCGAAAGACCGCAATACTACAATATGGTATAATCTTTTTTGGCTCATTCCTGCATTGGACACAGATGGCAGCATCGAGGATAGCGTAAAAAGTAATTTAGTTGGTAAGATAGTTGGTAAAAGAGTGGGGAAAACACTTGTATATAAGTTAAATTCGGAAGTCCTTTCTGCACATATAATAGCAAATTTAATTGCTAAACAACCTATAAGTGATGATTTATGGACAGACCTTGCGAAATATCAGCTTGAAGATGGCTCATATAGGCTTAATACCGACGATGAAGAAAAAAATGCAGAAGCTACAGCTTTAGCAGCCATAGCACTTGACTATGGTAAGAGATTTAAAGAAGATAATACAGCGAAATCTGTATTTAACAGAATTAAAGAGGCTAATAAACAGGATAGAGCAGAAGAAATGACTAAGACCAAGGCTCTATTTGATAAAGCTACTGAAATTGAGCCTGTTTTAGCTTCTGCTGAAAACTTAGATGAACTTGCCGGCATCATCGATAGTAAATATAGCGATAAGCGAATACTCAGCAGTAATGCCAGAGTATATGATGCTAAAGCGAAGGAGGTTATACCACTTGGAGACGGAGAACCTGATGAGAAGGTCAGCTTGTATGTACTATTAGAAGACGGTAATATAGTAGTTCCTGTTGAAAGCAAGCAATACATCATAGAACCCGAAGATAAGGATTTCAAAACCGAAAAGAATGCACTTCTGGCCAAAGAATATTATACCAATTGTGGAGAAGAGAGTGCTTTAGCAAAATATGCTCTGGCAGGAGGCTGGGATTTTAAGGATGGAATTGCAAAACCACAAGGCTCTTATGAAAGCTATAATCTGCTAGAATTAATTGCCTCAAAAGCCGATCCTAGAAGATTTCAAAAGATTAATCCTGTGAATGGTGAAATAGTAACAAAAGACTTTATTGGGGAAATATTGTCGCTGCAGAAAGAGAATGGACTTTATTTGGGAGAATGGTCGCCACCTACTGACATTGATTGTACATTGAAACTTGAAGCATATTTTGGTGGAAGGCCTTGGGGAAACGAAAAGGCAGGAACTAAATATGGTAGAGTTGGCGCGATTGAAGCCTTTCTATCTAATATCATAGACACAAAAGATGACGAAAATGTTAAGGAACTGATTGATGAAAATCAAATAGATGTAGCAGATATTGAAGGCTGTAGAACAGTGGGAGCACTCATTGGAGTGTTTGATTCTGGCAAAGTCAATATACCACAAACGGATTGTATCGCAATATCTTTGCTAAAGAGATGGGAGAATGATGAAACACTCATAGAAGTAAATGGTATTAAGAAGCCGCTAAAAGAGTTAGCAAGAAAAGAGATAAAAGGTATCTTCAAAACTGTAAAATACTTTGCAAGTTTATCAAATGAAAATGCTAAACTATCAAATGTTGATGAATATGCATATATAACTTCTGCATATATAGCTGCAGGCGAGAAAAAAGCTTTAGATGATAGCAAGATTTTAAATCAAATAAGAAATTGCCGAATGTCTGATGGCAGGTACTTATCGCTAACACATATAAAGAATATTGTAGAGCATTTGGCAAGTGGCGAAAGTGCCTATTCTCATATGATGCCTATTGCCCTTGGAGACTATCTATATAATCGCTCAACTTTAGCTGAGATAACATTCGACCCTAAGCTTTTCACTGCTTCTGAAAACCTTAGAAAAGATGCAGAAGATATAGCTATAGATGAAGAAGTAAAAGACAATCTTAATCTGCCGTCAGAGGGATTTTACGGAAGCAAGATTATATGGGAGAGCTCTAACCCGGAAATAATAAATGCCGGGACCGGAGAGGTTAAGAACCCTAAAATGGGAGAGGAAGAGGTATTCGTAACTCTCACTGCTACACTTACCTACGGGGATGAAACGAGAGTAGAGACTTTCTATGTAAAAGTAGTTCCTACTAAGGATAAGGAAGAACAGAACTTAGACGAGGACTATAACGAGCTAAATGTCCCTCTTTTCACTGTTAAAGATATCGAACTTCCGGCTGTAGGAAAGCACGGGAGTGAGATTAAATGGGAGAGTTCTGATCCTGATATAATATCCTTAGACGGCAAAGTAACCTTAGGGGATGAAGAAAAAGAGGTCACACTCACTGCAACTCTTAAGAACGGTGTTTTTGAGAAGAAAAAAGAGTTTCAAGTAAGAGTATTTATCAAAGCACCGGGTGCAAATGACCCTGTATATCAGGCAATAGTTCAGCTAAGAGAATACTATAACGACCATAGAACCCTCGCAGGCTCATACTGGGATGTGTGGGCTGCTAAGTCGGTACTCGGAGATGATTTTGATAAGTATGGATTCAAAATATATGATATAACTACCCATAAAAATGGTAACAAATGGGCGGGAACCGACCATGGTGCAGTAATACTTCAGATAATGGCACAGGGAGATAATCCATATAACTACCTCGGAATAGACTGGGTTAAGAAGGCTCAGGATTATGTAGATAGCAATGGCTGGGGTGCATGGGGAGAACCTATATATCTGATGCTCGGCCTCGACGCAGCAAAAGCAAGTCCTGAAGGTCATAAATATGACAAGGAACGCATTAAGGGCTTCTTTCTCGCACAGCTAAAGGATCTCCAGTGGGGAGCTGACCTTGCGGGATGGAGCTTGATTCCTATGGCAAGCGAGATGATTAGAAACGGTCAGACGGAGTCAACTCCTGAACTGGATAAGTTTAAGGCGGCGCTTAAAAAGAGTCAGCCTACATCAGGCATGGAGCAGTCATATTTTAATACGGGACATGTAGATGGTGCCATAAATGCACTTTCGACAGGCTGCGTAGTGAGTGGTTTCGCTGCTATGAATAAGGCAGGGGTGCCCGGCTTTGACATACTTTCTGATGAGTGGAAGACAGGAACAGCAACAAATAAAAAAGGACCGCTGGATACTATGTATACTTATGAGGTTAAAGGGAAAGTTAAAGTTCCTACACAGATAGCCATTGAGTTCGGTGATGTATATTACGGTGACAGCATATGGAGAAGAGTAGGAGTAACTGAGGAAAACCTTAAGGTTCTCCTAAGTGAATCCAAAACGCTTATTGACGCAGGTCAGGGAAGTTACTCTGATAAGTCATACGCTGAGTTTAAGACCGCTTATGATGCAGCACGCAAGGTGAGTGAAGATAAGGAAAACATGAGGCTTGGATATTTCGGAAGAGAATATTTTAACCTCAGAGACTCTAAGAAGAACCTCAAAGAAAAAGGAACTTTAACTATCACAGTTTACGGTACAGAGAAACAGGGTAAGGTTCTTGATAGCTTATCCGTGAAAGAAAAAGGAACAGCTCTTGAAGTAATCAAAAAGATTGCTAAAGAGAACAGAATAAGTATTACAGTTAAAGAAAATGAACTCATCGAGCTTTCAGGCGTTAAGAAAGATGAGAAGGGGAAATGGTATCTATACACCCTAAATGAACAAGGAGACGGAGAGAGAGTACTTGAACCGCTCAATCAGTATCAGATAAAAGAGGATACTAATTATGTATTCAAATATTGCAAGTATACGGATAAACTTGAAAAAGAGGCTACCTTGAACAGACATCTTGTAAGTGAAGCTGCCGAGTACATTAAGATAGGCGGCAACATAAACGACAAGATGGAGGTAACGGGAAACTTAGAGCTTCCGGATTTCGGAATCTATGGCACATCGGTAACATGGATGGCTGATAAGCTGCTTGTAATTGATGAGATAGGTCAGGTTAAGAGAGCCAAGAACGATGATGTCAATGTTAAACTAACTGCCAAGGTTCAGCTCAGTGGACAAGAAGAAAAGATAGAGTTTAACGTAGTAGTTAAGTCAACTGATGGTCCTGTTGTGAATCCTAAACCTACAACCAAAGAAGCATATATCAGAATCCAGGGGCCTGTAGGTGAAACATGGTCCGGAGAAATGGCTAAGAAAGGTATTAATGTAGAGCCGGGTGAAACCGCATATAGTTTGCTTGAAAAGTCAGGAGCAACTCTTAATGTAGATAAGAATACTCAGTATGGAGTATATATAAGAGGAATCAACGGACTCTCGGAGTTTGACAGAGGAAAATACAGTGGATGGCTCTACAGAGTAAACGGAGTATTCCCGGGACATTCATGTGCTTATGAAAATGTCAAGGCAGGAGATTATGTAGAATGGCTTTATACCCGTGACCTTGGAAGAGACGTAGGCGGCTATGTAATGGGAGTGGAAGGCACAGGCTCATCGGTAGACGTAACAACCGCTAAAGACGGTAAGAATGAAGTAACTACCGTTAAAACAGAGGTGACCATAGGTAGTGAAACCGGTTCAAGCGGAAGCATCAGCACTGCAACTGTAACCGTTAAGGACGAGAACGCTGCTGAGATGGTTAAGCAGGCTAAGGAAATGAAGTCATCTGAAATAGTGCTTAATGCTGATAAAGTTGAAGTCAATGCGGATAAGATCAAAGTAGAGCTTCCTAAGAAGGTAGCTGAGAATATCTTAGCTGATACTAAAGCTGACTTAACGGTTAAACTCCCTGAGGCTGAGGTTAAACTCAGTCAGGCTGCTCTTAAGGAGATAATAGCTCAGGCTAAGGGAAATAAACTCATCGTCGAAGTTGAGAAAGTTAAGAATGTTACAGACGAGCAGAAGAAGTTAGTAGGAAATGCCGCAGAATTATTCAGGCTCACAGTTAAATCGGGAGATGTAGTGATACATAGCTTTGGCGAAGGAAAGATAACTGTAAGAAAGCTTATACCGAATAGATTAATAGGCAAGAATTTAGCTGCGATTTATATTCCGGAAGTACATATTTCAGAAAATAAACCATTTGAAGTTTTAGAGGGTAAGGGAATAGTTGGGAGTAGTAAAAACTTTTATGAATTTACTACATCACATTTCTCGGATTTTGCAATAGTCGATGCAGATGAAGTAGGAATAACAGTTGCAGAGGTTATGACGACGGACAGTGTTAAGTCTATAGTTAAAGCTATTAAGCTTAAGGTTAAAACTAAGCTACTTAAGAAGTCTATAAGAATAACTGCTAAGGTTGATAAGGAAACCATTTTGAAGTTTAAGGATAATGGTTATATGATTAAGTATAAGTACTATAGAGCTTCAAATAAAAATGGTAAGTTTAAGTTGATAGGCGTTAAGAAAGGCAATAAGTTTACTGATAGTAAAGTTAATCAGTACAAGACTTACTATTATAAAGCCCGCATTGTTGTATGTGATGGAAAAGGAAATGTTGTCACTACTACAAGTTTAAAGGGTTGCAAAGCTTCTAAAAAACAGTATAAAGTTGCATAATGTTCATACGACAAAGGAAAAAATAAACAGTAGAAATTATCAGTTTTACTATAAATCGGGCAGGGCTCATAGTGGCCTTGCTCGATTTTTTTTGGTATAAAAGTATAGTGGATTTTATATCTGTTGCGAATATAGGGCTTGTGATATAATTGAGCAAAGTATAAGAAATACTATAAAATGAAGTATCAAACATATGAAAAAGGATTATAAATTTTCGGAATTAGTGTATGAGGCTACAGATTTTGAGGTGGCTAGGAAAGAAATTGAAGAGGCTATAGCACAGGTTGCATCAGCTGCGACCCTGGAAGATATACTTTTGGCAATAGATAAATATGACAGTGTGGGAGAAAATGCAGATAAATACAGATATGCTCATTTCTGTACTGCTCTTATGGAAGTTGTTTATTTTTGTGAAAGCCATGAGTTTGAAACTTATACATTATCTAATAAGGGTATATCCTTTGATGAACTTACGGCAAAGGCTAGAGAACTTAATAATTTGTATTGGCTAAAGCTTGATGGTAGTGAATTGGAACATTTTTATAATGAAGGAATAGATGTTCTGAAAAATATGCTGTTATATATGTTTCCTTGTTATGGAATTGGATATGCTTTGTCATGGATTTGTGCAATGCAGTTTTATGAAAGATTTTGTCAAAATAAGGAAAAGACAGTTAAGGAGTATAACGAATTTTGCAAATTGGGTGGAAGTTTATCTTATCCTGAGTTGCTCAAAACTATTGGTATGGAGCCTTCGTATAAAAAAGGAACTGTTGAGAAATTCGTTAATTTTGCTAGGAGGGAATTGGAAAAGTTAGAAGAGATGATTGGATAGAGGGGGATGAAATTTAAAACAAATTAAGAAAATGATAAGAATAGTTATGAAGCTTATTTAGTTTATTAAAATTTTGCTTTACTTTTTGGGAAATGGGTGTATAATAAAAATAGAACTAGGAAAAAGGTGTAAAATTCTTGCGCAAGCGAGGGTGCTCCTTAGGATAAAGGGGTAATAATGAAAGACCTATTCTTTTTTCCCCGCGTATGCGGGGGTGGGTAAAAACGTTATAGTTTTGATAAGAAAAATACATGGGGAAACTATCGAAATTGTAAGGTTACTGTATTATGAAGGGAGGTGAGCTTATCAACAAGTGTATATACTCTTTATGGGCTAAGAAAAAAGTTGGTGCTGGTGGAAGCTTATTGTGGCTTCCACTACTCCAGCATCTTGAAGATACGAAGAATGTAGCTGAGAGGCTATGGGACAGGTGGCTGAGTCCCGGACAGAGGAAACTTATAGAAGATTCTGTTTATATGGGGGATAAAGCTAAAGTGCGAGATTTAGCTTGTTTTATCGCTTGTACACATGATCTTGGCAAGGCAACAAGCTCCTTTTCCATCAAAAAAAGTTTCTCTTCAGTAGACTTAGATAAAGCAATATTGGAAAACATGGAAAGAGCGGGTTTTAGAGGCATAAGCGGACTTAAACTTCTATCTTCTGATAAAACTCCACACAATATAGCAAGTCAGTATTTGTTGAATAAGTTTGGTGTAGCAGAAGATATAGCTACAATTGTAGGCGGACATCACGGGAAGCCTGTTGATAAGACCTTTGATTTCTCAGATGATGAAGATGACTATTTGAGTCAAAAAAGCTATCCTGAAAATTACTATCAGGTAAGAGATGAAAACAGTGAGGTTCATAAATTGTGGGAAGAAAGTCAGAGAGAAATCTTCGATTGGGCTCTTAATGAATGTAATTTTAAGGATGTAAAAGAAATCCCTAGAATAGGACGGCCTGCACAGGTGATTCTAATGGGACTTCTTATAATGGCGGACTGGATTGCAAGCTCAGAGGATTTTTTCGGGCTGATACCGATTGATAGTGATGAAGCTATAAATATGGAAGAGCGAATAAAAGGCTATCAAAAGTGGGAGATAAAAGAGGCTTGGCAGTCAAAGTCTCATGTCGGTATTGATGATTTGTACGAGAAGCGATTTAGTTTCCAGCCGAGGAAGGTTCAAAAGGAATTTTCAAGGCTTATTGAAGAGGCAGATAGACCGGGGATATTTATTCTGGAAGCACCTATGGGTCTAGGTAAGACCGAAGCAGCGCTTATAGGTGCAGAGCAGCTGGCATTTAAGTCTGGATGCAATGGGCTATTTTTTGGCTTACCTACACAAGCTACCTCAAACGGTATATTCCCTAGAATTGTAAGTTGGTTAGAGAGCGTAGGTAAGGAAGGGAAATTCACAAACCTTAGACTGTCACATTCAAAAGCTTATTTGAATGAGGACCTTAATAACTTACCATATTGTAATCCACGTGGTGATGATAAACAATATGTTACAATTAATCAGTGGTTCTCAGGCAGAAAGACTGCAGTACTAGATGAGTTTGTAGTAGGGACCGTGGATCAATTTTTAATGACTGCATTAAAGCAAAAACATCTGGCATTAAGGCATCTTGGATTTAGTAAAAAAGTCATCGTGATTGATGAAGTCCATGCGTATGATGCCTATATGAACCAATATTTGCTGCAATCATTAAAGTGGATGGGAGCTTACGGGATACCTGTTATACTGCTCTCTGCAACATTACCGAAAGAATCAAGAACAAAACTGATAGCGGCATATATTGAGGGAGCAAATCCACAGCAAAATGAAACAATTACTTTGAACTCTCATAGTTATCCGCTAATTACCTATAGTGATGGAAATGAAATCAAACAATTTGATGATTTTATAATAGAAAACGATAAACGGATATCAGTGCTTAAGATAAGTGATGAGCAGCTATTAGAACAAGTGGAGGATTTACTTTCAGATGGAGGCATACTTGGAATAGTTCTAAATACTGTTAAAAGGGCACAGGAGATAGGACATGTGTTGTCTGAAAAGTTTGGTGAAGATGTAGTTGAAATACTTCATTCGGGATTTATTGCAACTGAACGAGTTAGAAAAGAGAAAGAACTGCTTGATACTATTGGTAAAGATGGAGAAAGACCGTACAAGAAAATAATTGTAGGGACACAAGTAATTGAACAAAGCTTAGACATAGATTTTGATGTTATGATAAGTGATCTTGCCCCTGTGGATTTGTTGTTACAACGAATGGGAAGGCTACATAGGCATGATAACTTAAGAACGTCTAAGCTCAGTGAACCTAAACTATATATACTTGGATGCAATGAAAATATGGAATTTGATAGTGGATCTTCTAATGTTTACGGTAACTATTTTTTAGCAAGGACGCAGAGCTTTTTGCCAAGATATATAGATATACCATCAGATATTTCCTCATTGGTTCAGGATGTATATGGAGAAGTTGAGATGGAAATCGGTGGCGTTCTAAGAGAAAAGTATTTAGACTTTAAACTTATAAATGAAAGCATTATTAAATCTAAAGAGACAAGAGCGAAGGGTTTTCGTATCGGAAATCCAATTGAGAAAAAAGGAAGACGAGAAAAAACTGATTTAGTTGGATGGCTTGAAAAAACAATACCTGAAGATAATGATGAAAGAGCATACGCACAGGTAAGGGATAGCGATGACACGATTGAGGTTATAGCATTAGTGAAAATGGACAACGGATATTCTTTGATTGGCAAAGATGAAGATATATCTGATGAGATATTTGACGATAATGTGGCTAAGGAGATAGCATCAAATACAATAAACCTTCCAAGGCTTCTAACAAAAAATTATAATATAGATGAAACAATTGAAACACTTGAAGGCTATAACATAACATACCTAAGTGATTGGCAAGAGTCAAAATGGCTAAAAGGTGCTCTGGGAGTCATTTTTGAAAAGGAGGATATAGAAAGCAATATTTATAAGTTTGAACTCGGTGATTACAGATTAATTTATGACAAAAAATACGGAATATTTATAGAAAGGAAGTGATTTTTTGGGACGATTTAACTTATTGGATGAACCTTGGATAAGTGTGGTATGTGATGAAAAGGGAAGCACAAAAGATGTATCTATGCTTGAACTTTTCGAAAATGCAGCGAAATATTCGGAACTTGCGGGAGATACAAAAACGCAGGACTTTGCAGTACTAAGGATATTACTTGCTGTTCTACATACGGTTTTTTCAAGGTTTGATGTGAAAGGGAATAGCTACGAATATTTTGAATTAGGGGATAGGTACATTCCAAATAAATCCGTAGAAGAATGCGATTTAGAGAATTATAAAGCGGACTTAGAAGATACTTGGGTCAATATTTGGGAAAATGGAAAGTTTCCGAACATTGTATGTGAGTATCTAAACAAGTGGCACGACAGATTTTATCTTTTTGATGAAAAATATCCTTTTTTGCAAGTTAGAAAAGATGATGTAAGAAGTGGGGTTTTATCTAAAGACTCCCCGTCACCTATTTCGGGAAAAACCATAAATAGACTCATATCGGAAAGTGAAAATAAACTATCATTGTTTGCCTCAAAGAATGAAGCTTACGGAAAGCGAAATAAAGAAATCCTATCCGCTTCCGAAATTGCCAGATGGCTTATAACACTTCATGGATATATAGGTCTATCGGATAAAGTTATTTTCGGGAAGGCTAAATATAAGGCATCAAAAGGTTGGTTATTTGATTTAGGCGGAGTATATTTAAAGGGAAGCAATCTTTTTGAGACACTCATGCTTAACTGTTACCTTCCTTGCGGTACCGGTGGAAATCTTGAAAATATACAGAGACCATGCTGGGAAACAACAGGGGAAGAGCAGATTAACTTTTATCTAAAAGACAATAATATTTATAGCCTTGCGGAGCTATACACTGTATGGAGCAGAGCAGTATATATTGACCCGGATTTTGACATTAATGAACCGTTTTCATGTAGAATTGTTAAGCTTCCGGAAATAAACCACAAAAACAACTTCTTGGAGCCTATGACAATTTATAGCTACAATAAGAATGGAGATAATAAGGATAGTTTTACTCCAAAAAAACATATTCAAAATCAGTCGCTTTGGAGATCATTTGGTATGATTACAAAAAACAGTTTAACTTCAGATACTCTATCATATAGGTGTCCCGGTATTATAGATTGGTTAAATGAGATAACTTGTATCTCAAGGAGGGAAAAACTCGGAATAAATAATTTTATACAGGGAATTGTTTCAGTGAGCATGGCAGATGATGGTAATGCGACTTCTTGGGTACCGACTGATGAAATCGTAGATTTTCTTTCAATTAAGGATTTTGTATTAACAGATGTTAAGGCTGGCGGTTGGACAAATATAATAAATGATGTCATTGATCATACTAAAAAAGTGGTAGAGTTTACCTATAAGAATTATCTTAAAGACATAAAAGATATAAGGCGGTTAAATGGGGACTCTTTTGTATCACAAAATATAGAACAGGTGTATTTTGTGATAGATAAGTCATTTAGACAGTGGCTATCCGGCATTGATGTAGCTGATGATCAGGCGTTAAAAGCAGGAGAATGGTATTCAAAGTTAAAAAAACTTCTTTACCATGAAGCAAAAAGAATATATGAAAGCGGGAGCAATAGAGATTTTATCGGAATTGTCGAAAATGAACAGATAAAAAATATTGCTACAGTATTTAATCGCTTTGCATATTTTTTGAATAATGATTTGAAATGAGGGAGGAAAGAATGGATTGGAAAACGGAAGAAAAAATAGTATACTCAACAACTAAAGCGATCATATATAAAATCAAGAATATGTATGATGAATCATCACGAAAAGCCATTTTAGCAGGGTTGAGAAATTCTATCGGTAGAGCAATTACGGAAAATGAAAACATTTTATCTATATTTTTTGAAAATATTCCGGAAGAAATTGCAGGCAGAACGGGTCGACTTTCGTGGGGTGAAGATGCAGTACTTAGTGTATTACAGCTATATGCACTATATAAACAGGGAAAGAGCGATAGTAAAGAACAGGAAGAAAGTGGATACAGTATAGGTATAGCCTTGAGTTTTCTGAGAAATGCGGAGGATACAAAATCACCTGACAGAAGATTCAATGCTATGATTACAGCAACTACTTTAGAGGAGTTTAAGAACCATTTAAGACATTTGATAAAATTGCTTAAGTCAAGAGAAAATACTGTTGATATTGACTTCGCATTGCTGAGCGAAGATTTATTTAAAATAGCAAAAGGAAGTAAGGATGAAGTTGCACTAAGATGGGCAAGAGACTATTACAGAATTAGTAAAAAAGGAGAAGAAAAAAATGAGAAATAATAATGAAAGATTATTTTTAGATGTACATGTAATCCAAACAATACCACCTTCAAATATTAATAGAGATGATACAGGAAGCCCTAAGACGGCACAATTCGGAGGTGTAAGAAGAGCCAGAGTCAGCTCACAGTCCTGGAAGCGAGCAATGAGGTTATATTTCAATGAACATGGTATGGAGGGAAATGTTGGTGTCAGAACCCTTGAAATTGTACGCTATGTTGCAAGTAAAATAACAGAAATTGATTCTTCAATTTCAGAAGAAATTGCAATGGAAAAAGCGAAAGGTGTAATCGAAATAGCGAAAATCGGATTAAAAGATGATAGAGCCAAGGCATTATTCTTCTTAGGCGATATACAGGCTAAGAAGTTAGCTCAAGCTGCAATTGATGACATAAAGGATAAGTCGGAAATAGAAAAGATAATACAAGATAATCCTTCCATTGATATTGCATTATTCGGAAGAATGGTAGCGGATAATCCATTACTAAACGAAGATGCTTCCGCGCAGGTTGCACATGCTATTTCAACACATGGTATACAGAATGAGTTTGATTTTTTTACTGCAGTAGATGACCTTTCACCGGATTCAACCTCCGGAGCAGGCATGCTAGGTAATGTGGAGTTTAACTCCGCAACTCTATATAGATATGCTAATATTGCGTTGCATGAATTTGCTGAACAGCTGGGAAGTAAAGAGGCTGTTGTGAATGCAGTGAAACTGTTTGTGGAGTCCTTCGCTAATTCAATGCCAACCGGAAAGATAAATACTTTTGCTAATCAAACACTTCCGCAGTTAGTTTTAGTAACAATCAGAAAAGACAGACCTATAACATTTGTAAATGCATTCGAGACTCCTGTAAAGGGAAACGATGGATATGTTAAAAAATCAATTGAATGCTTGGTTAAGGAGAATAATAATACTAGTAAATTTGTTGATGAACCGTTGGCTAGTATGTATGTAACAGTGGAGGAAGTAGAAGGATTGGGAACAATTGGCGAGAAAAAGGAAACTTTAAGAGACTTGCTAAATGAGCTTAACTTCAAACTAACGGATGCTATTTAAAACATTAGTAGGTGATTGAAATGAAAACTATAATATTAAAATTCTCAGGACCACTTCAATCATGGGGCACAAAATCTAACTTTGAGACACGACACACTGATTTCTATCCGTCGAAGAGTGCTGTGATAGGAATAATTGCAGCGGCATTAGGCTATAGGAGATATGAGAATGAAAAAATTTCTAAACTAAATGAACTTGGTTTTGCAGTGAGAGTGGATCAACCTGGAAATCTATGCAGAGATTATCATACAGCACATAAATATAAAAAAGATGGCACGGAAGAAAGAACATATGTAACTAACAGGTACTATATAGAGGATGCTGTTTTTGCGGTAGCAATCTCACATTCGGATGACGAATATATTAGAAAAATATATACTGCACTTAAACACCCTTGGTTTCAAATGTTTATGGGAAGACGTGCACTTCCGGTTCCGTATGATTTTATTGTTGGAATATTTGAAGATGGAGCCTTGGAAAACTTAACGAGCTTAGAATGGTTGGCAGCTGATTGGTATAAAAAGAGAATGGGGGCAGAACCTGTTAATTTGGAAATATACATTGACAGCAATCTGGCACATTCAAATACAGTTAATTTGAGAAAAGATATAGTAAAATCATTTTCACAAATTGAAAGGAAGTTTGATTTTAGATATGAAGCTGTATTGAGTGTCTCAATTAATGCGAGCATGGAGGAATAGTATGTATATATCAAGGGTTGAAATTGATACAATGAATCTTGAAAAGATAAAGGACTTAACACATGTTGGAGCTTACCATAGCTGGGTTGAAGATAGCTTTCCCGAGGAGAAGAAACAAAAAATCAGAACAAGAAAACTATGGAGAATAGATAAAATTAACGATAGAAAATATCTTCTTGTAGTTAGCGAGAACAAGCCTGAGACAGAGTTTCTTGAAAAATACGGTGTTAAAAATAGTACCTCAATAAAAGAATATGATTCATTCTTGGAATCGATTAAATCAGGTGAAAAAATGTTTTTCAGAATAGCGTTGAATCCTGTTATCAGTAAGTCATGTGGACTTGATAAAAGAGGTGAAATTAAGCCTTGTTTAGATCCGAGAGAACAAATTGAATATCTCATGAATCGGTCAGAAAAAAACGGTTTTAGCTTAAAAACTGATGAATTCACACTTTCAGAAAGAGGAACAGTAGTACTGAAGAAAACAGGAAAGGCAAATATTAAGTTTGTTAAGGCAGTCTTTGAGGGATACTTAACTATAAAAGATCCGGAAGTATTTAGAGAGCTTCTGTATAAAGGAATGGGAAAACATAAGGCTTATGGGTTTGGTATGATGACAGTTATTCCGCTGTCTAAATGATATGAGAGACCATTTTATTTTAAATAAAACATCACTGAATGAATTGCCAAAAATTAGTGACAGGGTAAGTTTTTTCTATATAGAACATGCGAAAATAAATAGAAACGATGGCGCTATAACGATAGCGGACTCAAGAGGGATAGTGAAAATACCTGCAGCAATGATAGGCGTGTTACTTCTTGGCCCGGGCACAGACATAAGCCATCGAGCTGTCGAGCTGATTGGAGAAATTGGAACCACAATTATATGGGTAGGAGAGCAAGGCGTTCGTAACTATGCACATGGAAGAGCATTGGCACATTCTACAAAATTTCTTGAGAGCCAAGCAAAATTAGTTTCAAATAACAGAACAAGACTTGAGGTCGCAAAAAAAATGTATCAAATGCGATTTCCCGGAGAGGATGTTTCGCATTTTACAATGCAGCAATTAAGAGGTCGCGAGGGGGCTAGAGTTCGAAAAATATATAGAAAATACTCTGAAAAATTCAATGTACCATGGACAAAGCGGGAGTATAATATTGATGATTTTGAAGCAGGAAGTGCAGTGAATAAAGCGCTTTCTGCGGCAAATGTAGCATTATATGGATTAGCTCATAGCATTATCTCCGCACTAGGGCTTTCGCCCGGACTTGGATTTGTTCATACAGGGCATGATTTATCATTTGTATATGATATTGCCGACTTATATAAAGCTGAGCTTACAATACCTATTGCATTTGAAGTTGCATCAACATGCCAGATGGGTGATGATATTGGAAGCATAACGAGATTAAGGGTAAGAGATGCATTTGCAGATGGTAAAATTGCCGAAAAGATTGTTACAGATTTGCAATATTTAATGGACATAGATAAAAATGATGAGATTTGTATTGAACATTTTGGACTATGGGATGATAAAGACAAGCTTGTAGAGTATGGTGTAAGTTATAGAGAGGAAATATAAAGATGCCTTTAGCTGTAATTACTGTAAAAAATGTTTCACCATCAGTTCGTGGTGATTTATCAAAATGGATGCAGGAAATTGCAACCGGAGTCTATGTTGGAAACTTCAATAGCAGAATCAGAGAAAAACTGTGGGATAGGGTGAAAGCAAATGTTGGAAAGGGAGAAGCAACTATAAGCTATTATTGCAGGAATGAGATAGGTTACAGCTTCGATACATTTAACACAGAACGTTTTGTCGTCGATGTTGACGGGATACCATTGGTCTTTGTTCCTAATCCTGATAAAGTGGGAGAATATGGTACAAAACGTGGATTTAGCAATGCGTCAAGAAATAGAAGTTGGAGAAAGCACTCTTCAGTCGGAGGCAAAAAGAAGTAATTGTAAAAATAGTGTAGGGGCTTATAGCTATAATGAAAGCTGGACTTAAATTAAACTAATAAAAAAACGGGATTAAATAATTTTGGGTTGTTGATTTTTAAGGGATTTTTTAGTGTACTCCCCGCGAATGCGGGGGTGATCCTGGTAAAACGAAAGGCTTGAGCCTTTCATTTTGGTACTCCCCGCGAATGCGGGGGTGATCCTGAAAAACTAAAGAACATCGGTGTAATGCAAGCGTACTCCCCGCGAATGCGGGGGTGATCCTTTAACTTTAGGCCAACAAGTGATTTGGTACTTGTACTCCCCGCGAATGCGGGGGTGATCCTACATCGATGCTTAATATTTTGGATATGGTAATGTACTCCCCGCGAATGCGGGGGTGATCCCTGGAAGTAACGACAAATCAAAGCTATTCGATAGTACTCCCCGCGAATGCGGGGGTGATCCTCGGCAGATAAGCATAAGGGAGAAGTTCCAAGTGTACTCCCCGCGAATGCGGGGGTGATCCCTTGGAGTAAAACAGGAAGTGAAAAATGACGATGTACTCCCCGCGAATGCGGGGGTGATCCTAACCATTTTTTCAGCCGTCAAGCCCTTAAAGTGTACTCCCCGCGAATGCGGGGGTGATCTTATCCGCTTGATCTAATTTAGGAGCTAAGCAAAGTACTCCCCGCGAATGCGGGGGTGATCTAATGGTATCATAGAAATTACTGCTATAGCCATCGTATTCCTGATGAAGATGGAGGGACACTGCCTTTTAAGATTTTGAAGAAATTGTATTTATAGACAGAAAAAAACTAGTAGATAAAAAATACATTTACCTTTTTAAAAGCATGACAAAGGTAAAATTGGCTGACGGTGAATATAAGAGACATCACATATATTACAAACAATGAACGGTATGTTTTCAATTTTATGATAAAATTTTGATTGGAGATATCTATGCCGAAGATATAAGTGAGGAAGAATTCAATTCCAGATTATTTTAAAGTACTTAAAATAGCTTATAGAGGGCAAAATGACCAAGACGGTAAAATAGGTATTGCATCCGATTAAAGAGGCATTGGGTGTTAAAGGCAATATTTAGCATTTCCCACAGGTGTGTGGGAGTTTGCAGAATTTGTCAAATATGAAATAAAATTTTATTACATACATCCTAATTTCCCAAACCATTTTCGCCTACATTCCAATAAATCCATAAAAAATAAACCTTATGTCAGGGGTGAAGGCGTCCAATTCGCCAACAGTCTTTACAATAAGGTTTGTTTTCTGAATTATAACTTAATCTCTAATAAAAGTCAGGTCTATAAAATCAATAAATAAGTTCGCCGATTCCACGACGATTCCGCCAATTTTGCCAATTTTGCCAATTTCTGTTATTACTGAAATTCATAAATTTCACACCAACCTACCCCTTAAATCTTAATAACCCTTAAATACACATCTAAATTCTACAAGCGACTTTTTGAGTTCGCTTTCTTACTTAAACATTACATTATCTACCTTAAATATCCATAGAACATCTATTGCAAAAATCTTCTCCACAATTTATAATCAAGGAAAGGAAACGAATCCCCAAAAACATCGAAAAGGAGCTTCAATGTTGTCATTTCTAATGGTTGGCTTAGGCGGAGCCATAGGCGCTATATGTCGATATACAATTAGCTTAATACCAATTAAAACTACATTTCCTATATTAACTTTAATTACTAATATTTTGGGTGCCATTTTAATAGGATTTATAATTGGCACCGTTAGCAAAAGTGAAGATTTTTCCACTTATAAAGTCTTGTTTTGGAAGGTCGGAGTTTGTGGAGGCTTTACAACCTTTTCAACATTTTCATTAGAAGCGATGACTTTGATAGAGAATCGAGAATATTTTCAGGGAGGCGCATATATGTTTTTAAGTGTGATTTGTTGTTTGATAGGTGTCATAATAGGAAGAAAATTAGCTTAGGATTAAACCATTTAACAAAGTATAGACGAATTAAAATGCCGAAATTGAAAGGGTTAGATGCAGAAAGGAGAGCCATATAGGATATGACTCAAGATAATAGAGAAGATTTCAAAGATAATTTAATATACAACAAGCCTATAAACTTAAAAAACACCTTAGGCTTTGCCATACCGACGGCTATAAAGCTGGTATTCATCTCTTTATACACTATAATTGATGGCATTGTAGTGTCTAATTTTGTTGGAAGTAGTGGACTGGCGGCTATAAATATAGTCTATCCCGTATTAAATGTTTGTATGGCGGTGTCATTTATGTTTGCTATGGGTTCCACTGCTTTAATTGGGAAATTTTTAGGTGAGGGCAAGGAAGAAGAAGCGAATCGCTTTATGACGGCGATTTTGATGATAAATGTAGTGGCTACAACTTTAATGGTGGTGATTTTTATGTTTTTAGAGGACAAAATCTTCCTATTCTTAGGTGCAGACGAAGCCCTCTTACCCTATTGTAGAGAATACGGAACGATTATCGTTTTAGTAGGGCCTATCTGGGTTATGCAGATTTTGTTCCAAAGTTTCCTAGTGACTGCCGATAGAGCAAGGCTTAGTTTAGTCTTGTCCATAGCCGGGGGAATTTGTAATGTAGTTCTAGATTTAATCTTAGTAGGCTATTTTAAGATGGGGCTTACAGGAGCCGCTCTAGCATCTGTGATTGGAATTTTAATCGGAGGCATTGTGCCTATTTTTACCTTTGTGAAGAAGTCTTCATTACTTCATTTCGCTAGGCCGAAATGCACTTGGCAGAATTTTCTCCACACTCTAGGGAATGGTTCTTCGGAGATGGTTGTGAATTTATCTTCTGCTATAACTACTACCCTTTTCAATGTTCAAACTATGGCTTTGGCAGGGGAGAAGGGTGTCGCGGCAATAAGTGCTATTTTATATATTCAATTCTTATTTATAGCCACAATTATTGGATTTTCATCAGGGGTAGGGCCTCTTTTCAGCTATAATTACGGAGCCGGTAACACTAAAAACATTGGTAAATTATTTAAACTTACCTTGGGAACTGTCCTAGTTTTTTCGGCGGCACTGACCCTTTTAGCCGAAATATTTAGTGGAGCTATTGCCTTGATATTCGCCTCTCAAGACCTTATTTTATCAAATTTAATAGTGGCAGGTTTTAGGATTATTGCTCTAAGTGTTTTATTCGGTGGGGTAAATATTTTTGCTTCCGGATTTTTTACTTCCCTGCAAAACGGTAAGATATCAGCTTTGATTTCATTTTTGAGAACCTTAGTAATTCAAGTGGCAGCTCTGTTAATTCTTCCGAAATTTATGGGGATTAATGGAGTTTGGTGGGCACTTCCTATTTCTGAAATTTTGGCTTTCATTTTATCTATATATATGTTAGCAAAATCCACCCGTCCATACCTTATAACTTTGAAAGAGGAAAACACGCAAGAAAATTAACAAAATCTTAATAAACACTTATAAACTTCAACAAACTTTCACTTTTTGGTAGTAATATGAACACATATAATTTATCTTTTTATCATAAAAATGAAATTGAAATGGGAGATGGACTAAGTATGGATTATTTAAGCAAGAAAAATTTAGAAATGGAAAGAGCTCAGGGAGTCATCGATAGACTTAATTGTAGCAAGAATCCTTACATAAATCATAAGCATAGCAGAGCTATAGTGGATCTTAAACAGATGTTGGAATCTAGTGTCAATCTTTATGGCGATAATGTGGCTTTCTGGCAGAAATTTAAGAAAAATGAAGCTTTTAAAGGAATTACATATAAAGAAGCCTTTGCAGATATTAACGGCTTAGGAACTTCTCTGATCTTTAGAGGGCTTAAAGATAAAAGAATTGCTGTAATTGGTGAAAACTGTTATCAGTGGGCTACTTCTTACTTAGCAGCTGTGTGCGGGGTAGGTGAAGTGGTTCCTTTAGATAAGGAGCTTAGTAGCCGTGATCTTAAGCAATTAGTCATTGAGGCAGAAGCGGCAGCTGTGTTATTTTCTAATAAATATGAAGAAATGTTCTTAGAGATGAAAGCATCAGGAGATACTTCTATTGAGACTTTGGTTAATTTTAACAGGGCTGAACATCTATGCAATGCAGAAAGTCATACAGAAAGTGCTGTAGAAAATGGTAATAGCTCTTTGGAAGATAATGAAGCAATAGTCATTTCATGGTCTAAGCTCATAGAAGAAGGAAAGACTTTAATAAATGCAGGCAATAGAGAGTTTTTAGATGCAGAAATAGACTCAGATAAAATGAGTATACTTCTTTTCACATCAGGAACTACCGGCATTTCTAAAGGGGTTATGCTTTCCCATAGAAATATTTGTGAAAACTTGATGACTGCACCTACCATCTTAAATGTAAATACTTGGGATGTTTTCTTCTCAATTTTACCTGTTCATCATACTTACGAATGTACTTGCGGATTTTTAATGCCTTTATATAAGGGAGCATCTATTGCTTATTGTGAAGGCTTGAAATATATCCAAAAGAACCTGCAAGAAGTTCGTCCTACTATGATTTTAGGTGTTCCTCTAATATTTGAAAGTCTATATAAGAACATTATGAAAAATATTAGAAAGCAGGGAAAAGAGTCTATTGTTAAAAAGGTTCTTGCTATAAACAGAGTTACTAAGAAGATAGGAATAGATTTAAATAAAAAGCTTTTAAAAGACATATATAAGGTTTTCGGTGGCAGAATGAGAGTTTTAATCTCCGGCGGTGCTGCTATAGACCCTGATATTTTAGGTTTCTTCAATGATCTGGGATTCATAGCTGTTCAAGGCTATGGTTTAACAGAATGTTCACCTATGGCTGCTTTAAATCCTGATATTCATAAGTATATGAGAAATAAGTCTGTAGGTCATGTTTTGCCTGAAATGGAAGTCAAGATTGAAAATCCTGATGAAGAGGGAGTAGGTGAAATCTGTTTTAAGGGACCTAATATAATGTTGGGATATTATAATATGCCTGAGGAAACAGCTAAAGTTCTTCGTGACGGATGGTTCTACACAGGAGATTTGGGTTATAAAGATGATGAAAACTTTGTATATATTACAGGAAGAAAAAAGAATGTAATTATAACTAAAAATGGTAAAAATGTTTTCCCTGAAGAGCTGGAATATTTCCTAGGTCGTGTTCCTTATGTGAGTGAATCTATGGTGTGGGCACCGGAGAGCGATACAGGTCAGGATATTTCCATTGTGGCAACTATTAAGCCGGATATGGACGAAATTAAAGAAGCTCTTATAGCAAAATCTCCGGAGAATGAGCTTTCTGATGAGGAAATTCAAATTTCCGATATAGAAGTTCTTTTATGGGAAGAAGTTGATAAAATCAACAAAGATTTACCATTGTTTAAGCGTATTAAGAAAATAAATGTTAGATTAGAAGATTTTGAAAAAACTACAGGTAAAAAAATAAAAAGGTTTGTAAGTGAGAATAAAGGGGAATAAGGCTTAGTTAGGAATCAAAAATATTAAAATCCATCTAAAATACATTGAAAAACTTCCTAATTTCATATATAATAGCAAAGAAGGAAATCAAAGAAGGAGAACTGGTTATGGGATTTGCATCAGAAGTTGGAATTGACTTAGGTACAGCCAACGTTTTAGTATATATAAAGGGAAAAGGCGTTGTTTTAAATGAGCCGGCAGTAGTGGCTATTAACAGCGATACAGATGAAATTTTAGCAGTAGGTGAAGAGGCTAGACAGATGTTAGGTCGTACACCTGCTAATATTGTGGCGGTTAAGCCTCTTAGAGATGGCGTAATTTCGGATTTTGATATTACAGAAAGGCTTTTAAAATATTTCATTCGCAAAACTTGTGGTTCCGGAAGATTTTTTAAGCCGAAAATTATGATTTGCGTGCCTTCCAGTGTTACAGAGGTTGAAAAGAGAGCTGTAAGAGAGGCGGCAGAAGCAGCAGGTGGTAAGGATGTATACCTTATGGAAGAGCCTGTAGCTGCGGCAATAGGTGCGGGAATTGACATTTCTAAACCAGATGGAGTTATGGTCATAGACATAGGTGGTGGAACTACGGATATCGCAGTGATTTCGCTAGGTGGTATCGTTGCCAGCACTTCTGTTAAGATGGCAGGAGATAAGTTTGATGAAGCTATAATCAAGTATATGAAAAAAGCTCATAAACTTTATATTGGAGAGCGTACAGCAGAAGAGCTTAAGCTCACTATAGGAACGGCATTTCCTAGAGAGGAGAGCATTTCTATGGAATGTAGAGGTAGGGATATGGTTTCCGGCTTACCGAAGAGCGTACAGGTTACCTCAGAGGAAATGATTGAAGCCTTAGAAGAGCCTCTTACCGTTATATGTGAAGCTGTTCATAATGTGTTGGAGGTAACTCCTCCTGAATTAGCTGCAGACATCAGCAATTCCGGTCTTATATTAACCGGTGGTGGTGCACTTCTTTATGGAATGGATAGGAGAATTCAGGATAGAACAGGAATTGAAGTAAAAATTGCAGAGGACCCAAAATCGTGCGTTGCCTTAGGAACAGGTAAAGCTTTGGATCAGCTTGACAGGCTGGAAAGTAATGCACTAAATAAGAGGGCACCTTATCTATAAAAAATGGCGTCCTTAGGGACGCTTTTTTAATTTAACACAGAGCCTAAAAATAATATAATAATTGTATTATAAAATTGTATTGTTTTTAATAAAGGCATTTTAACTAAGGAGAAAATTATTGAGACTGGAACTTATTGCAACTTCCACTTTTGGGCTTGAAGCCGTGGTGAGAAGAGAATTGGAAAATTTAGGATTTAAAGTATTAAAAACGGAAGACGGTAAAGTTACTTTTTTAAGTGATGAAAGAGGCGTGGTGAAAGCGAATCTTTGGCTGAGAACAGCAGATCGTGTGCAGATAAAAATGGCTGAATTTCAGGCTTTGGAGTTTGAAGACCTTTTTCAACAGATTAAAGGTATTCCATGGGAACACTGGATTCCTGAAGATGGTAATTTTACAGTAAACGGATCTTCTGTAAAATCTAAATTAAGCTCTGTACCTGCTTGTCAATCAGTATCTGAAAAAGCTTTAGTCGAAAGACTTAAGGAAGTTTATGGCAGAGAACATTTTGAAAAAACAGGGAATATATTTGATATAAAGGTAACTTTGTTAAAGGATAGGGTTACCGTAACCTTAGATACTACAGGTCCGGGATTACATAAGAGGGGCTATAGAAAAATAAATGTTGTAGCACCTATTAAGGAAACTATTGCAGCAGCTTTGGTTCAACTTAGCTTTTGGAATAAGGATAGAATTTTAGCGGATCCTTGTTGTGGTTCGGGAACTATTCCTATTGAAGCCGCTATGATTGGACGAAATATGGCACCCGGCTTATCCAGAACCTTTACCTGTGAATCTTGGGAAGCTATTCCGGCAAAACTATGGAAAGAAGAGAGAACTGCTGCCTTTAAACAGGTGGATACGGAATCGAAGCTAAAAATTTATGGTTCAGATATAAACCCTAATGCTATTAAGGCGGCAAAATTACATGCAGAAGAAGCAGGGGTCGCCTATGATATAGTTTTCCATGTGGCAGATGTATCAGCCTTAGCTACTAAAAGTCAGGGTGGAGTTATAGTTACCAATCCGCCTTATGGTGAAAGAATAGGTGATAAGGCAGGGATAGACTCAATTTATAAATCTTATAATAAATTTTTTACTCAAAATCCAACTTGGTCCTTATTTGTAGTAACATCCGATAAGACTATTGAAAATAAGGCCTTTGGAAGACCGGCAGATAGACGAAGAAAATTATTTAATGGTAGAATAGAAGTTTGCTATTATCAATTTCATGGGGAAAAACCCAAACTTGAGAAAAGGAAAATCACAGATGAAGTTTAATGTGGATAAGGAATTAAAAACTCCTGTATATCTTCAAATTGCTAACAGTATAAAAGAACAAATAATGGCTGGAGAAGTGGCTGATGGTACTGTTTTACCATCTGAGAGAACTCTTGCTAAGCTTTTGGATGTTCATAGAAATACAATAGTTAGGGCTTATAATGAACTTAAGGCAGAAGATTTTATAAATTCCAAGCAGGGAGTAGGTTATATTGTAACCATAAATAATGAAGAAGATTATGATAAACCCTGCAATAAGATTGAGGATACAAGAAAAACTAAGAAGGTTAATTGGATAAATCAAATTAGGGATGAATATTTTGATTTGGAAGTTACTTTTGATAACCTTTTTCAGAGAACTAGAGAAAAAAATATTTGTGCTATGGGAGGTGGCGTTTCATCTGATGAAATTTATGATCAGAGAAAGGTGGCTAATGATATAGCAGAAATTATAGCAGGGGATGGGAAAAACCATTATTTCTTCTGTCCCTATAAAGGAGATAAGCTTTTAAGACAGAAAGCCGTATCTTTTTTAAGTACTAAGGGTATAAAGGCATCAACGGGACAAATTCAGATTTTGCAAGAAACGAATCAGGCAGTAGAGTTTATTTCTACGCTGATTTTGAAAAAGGGAGATACGGTTATAATGGAGGAACCTGTTCACCCGGATATATTTAGGGCTTTTGAGTTGGCGGGAGCTAAGATAGTTACCATTCCTATGGATGAAGAAGGAATGAAATGTGATATTTTAGCGGACATTGTTGAGAAGGTAAGACCTCGATTTATATATGTGAATTCCAGTTTCCATGACCCTACAGGAGTAGTTCTTTCTATGGAGCGAAGGAAACGAATAATGGAAATTTCTAACGAATATAGAGTTCCGATAATTGAGGAAGATGCGGCTTCGGAGCTTTATTTCACAGAGGAGAAATTACCTCCGATTAAATCTATGGATACAACAGGAAATGTTATATATATATATTCTTTTTCATTAAACTTTTTACCGGGAATGAGTTTAGCTTTAGTGGTGGCAGATAGAGAGCTTATAAAGCGCTTTAGCTACATTGTTTCAGTTAGAATGATTCCTACAGATTGGATTTCTCAAAAACTATTAGCCAGATATTTGGATAATGGATTCCAATATGAAGCTTTTGATGCTTTTAGAGAAAACTACCGTGAAAAACAGAATTTAGTTTGCAAGCTCTTAGATGAGATGGCATATTTAGGCGTGGAATATATTAAGCCTAAGGGTGGAGTTTATATCTGGTGCAAACTTCCTCACGGAATAGATTGTAAAGAGTTTATAAATAAGGCATATAATAAAGGTCTTTCTTTAATTCCAGGACATATTTTTTATCCTTTGAAAAATGGTGGCAGAGATCATGTTAGGATAAATTATTCTTTTGAAGCCTTGCAAGGCCTAGAGAGAGGCATGAATATTTTTAAAGAAACCATATTAGAGAGTCTGGTACAGAAAAAATAGACAAGACTGGTACTTCAAAAAAAGAGCGTATATAGTAATATGAAGTTGTAGAAAATTTAAGCAAATGTAACAACAAGAAAAGGAGAAACAAAATGGCAGTAAATTTAAAAGGAAGAAGTTTTTTAACACTTATGGATTTCACACCGGAAGAAATCAGATACATGCTTGACTTAGCTCACGATTTAAAGGCTAAGAAGAGAGCTGGTATCCACAATGAAGTATTAAAGGGAAAGAATATCGTTCTTCTCTTTGAAAAGACTTCAACAAGAACAAGATGTGCATTCGAAGTTGCTGCATACGACGAAGGTGCTAACGTAACTTTCCTTGACTCTAAGTCATCCCAGATGGGTAAGAAAGAAACTATCGCAGATACAGCTAAGGTTCTTGGCAGATTCTATGATGGTATCGAATACAGAGGTTACAAGCAGTCTGTAGTAGAAGAATTAGCTGCATGTGCAGGCGTACCTGTATGGAACGGTTTAACAGACGTTGACCACCCAACTCAGATTTTAGCTGACTTATTAACTATCGAAGAACATGTTGCTAAGCCTTTAAACAAGATTAAAGTTGTTTTCTGTGGTGACATTAGAAATAACATGGCTTATGCTTGGATGTACGGATGTGCTAAGATGGGTATGTCTTTCGTAGCTTACGGTCCTAAGGAATTAGCAGATCAGGTTGATCCTGAAGTATTAAAGAGAGCAAGAGAAGTTGCTGAATACACTGGCGCTTCCATTGAAGTTAGCTCAGATGAAGCTTGCTTAAAGGGAGCAGACGTTCTTTACACTGACATTTGGGCTTCCATGGGTGAAGAAGATCAGATTCCTGAAAGAGTTAGAATGTTAACTCCATTCAAGGTAACTAAGGAAATGCTTGATAAGACAGAAAACAAAGATGTTATCTTCTTACACTGCTTACCTTCATTCCACGATTTCGATACAACAATGGCTAAAGAACAGATGGATTTAGGTTACGATATTCGTGAAGTAACCGACGAAGTATTCTTATCCAGACATTCAAAAGTATTTGATGAAGCTGAAAATAGAATGCACACAATTAAGGCAGTTATGGTAGCCACAATGGGCTAATTAACTCATAAAAAATTATAACTAAATGGTAGAATTGAAAAGGGCTCTGCTGAGGAGCAGGGCCTAAATTTTCAATCGGAAAGGGAGAATAATATGTATTCTGGAATTCATAACTTTTCGGAAATCGGAAAACTCAACAAAGTATTATTACACAGACCAGGTTTAGAGTTAGAAGCTCTTACACCTGCTACAATGGAAAGACTCTTATTTGATGACATTCCATATTTAAAGGTTGCACAGGCTGAACATGACAGATTCGTTGAAATCTTAAAGGAAAACGGTGCAGAACCTATTTACTATGTAGATGAAACAGCTAAAACTCTTGAAGATGCTAAGAGAAGAGAGCAGTTCATCAAAGAATTCTTAGACCTTAGCAACATAACAGCTATGGGATTAAGAGAAAACATTACAGCTTTCTTAATGAGTCTTGATCCAAAGACTATGGTTGCTAAGCTTATCGCAGGTATTAAGAAAGATGAAATCTCAACTGGTAAAGTTACAGGTTTAATGGACTTAATTCAGGACGACTATCCGTTCGTATCTGATCCAATGCCAAACCTTTACTTTACAAGAGACCCAGGTGCTTGCGTTGGTAATGGATTAAACATTCACCACATGCATACTCCTGCAAGAAGAAGAGAAGCTCTCTTATTAAAGTACATGTTTATGTACAACAAAGAATTCGCTTTAGAATCTGACAAACAGTGGTACGATGTAAACGATGATTATTCTATCGAAGGTGGAGACGTATTAGTTCTTTCTAAAGATGTAGTAGCAGTTGGACTTTCTCAGAGAACAACAGCTGCAGGTATCGAAAACTTTGCTAGAAACATTTTACCAAACTCAGATTTCAAGAAAGTTTTAGCATTTGATATACCTAAGTCAAGAGCATTCATGCACCTTGACACAGTATTTACAATGGTAGATTATGACAAGTTCACAATCCATCCAGAAATTGAAGGACCTTTAGGCGTTTATGAAATTACTCTTGGCGACAATAAGGAACTTCACTTCAATTCAATGAAGGACGAACTTCAGAACATCTTAGCTAAAGAATTAAAGCTTCCTGCAGTTGATTTAATCAGATGTGGTGGCGGAGAACTTCTTGCAGCTCAGAGAGAACAGTGGAATGACGGTTCTAACACTTTATGTATCGCTCCAGGAACAGTAATTACATACGAAAGAAACTATGTATCCAATGATGTTCTTGATAAGAAGGGTATCAAAGTATTAGAAATGCCTTCAGCTGAGCTTTCCAGAGGTAGAGGTGGCCCAAGATGTATGTCTTGTCCTGTTCATAGAGTTGACCTGTAATATTTTAAAACAAAATTAGGAGAAATACAAAATGGCAGAAAAAATCGTTGTAGCTCTCGGTGGTAACGCTTTACAATCAGGTAAAATGGAACCAACTGCAGAAGCTCAGTTAGCAGTAGTAAAAGAAACTTGTGAACGTATTGCAGACCTTGCAGAAAAGGGATATGAAGTAGGAGTAGTTCATGGAAATGGACCTCAGGTAGGAAGAATTCTTCTTGCTTCTGAAGCAGCTAAGGCTGTAACTCCAGCTATGCCTTTCGACGTTTGTGGTGCTATGTCACAGGGATATATTGGATATCACTTACAGCAGGCTTTAAAGGTTGCTCTTCAGAAGAGAGGAATTAAAACTCCGGTAGCAACTCTCTTAACTCAGATGGTTGTTGATAGTAAGGATCCTGGATTCCAGAATCCTACTAAGCCAATTGGACCTTTCTATTCCGAAGAAGAAGCTAAGGCTTTAGTTGAAGAAAAGGGATATTCCGTTAAGGAAGACGCTGGTCGTGGTTGGAGAAGAGTAGTTGCTTCCCCAATTCCTACAGAAATCGTAGAACTTGACTCTGTAAAGAGATTATGGGATTCTACAATCGTTATCACTTGTGGTGGTGGCGGAATTCCTGTAGTTCGTACAGAAGATGGCACTCTTGAAGGCGTAGCAGCAGTAATCGATAAGGATTTTGCAGCTGAACTTTTAGCAGAAAATGTTGAAGCTGACGCTTTAATGATTCTTACAGAAGTTGAACAGGTTGCTATTAACTTCAATAAGCCTAACCAGGAAAACTTAGGAAAGCTTACTTATGCAGAAGCTGAAAAGCATTGTGCAGACGGTCAGTTCGCACCTGGTTCAATGTTACCAAAGGTACAAGCTGCTATGAAATTTGTAAAAGCTAACCCAACTAAGAAGGCTATTATCACTTCTCTTGATAAGGCAATCGATGCTCTTGAAGGAAAAACAGGTACAGTAATTACATTTGCATAACAATATACATAGTAAAACAACCCTTGAATTTTCAAGGGTTGTTTTCGTATAAGGGATTGTGTTTTAAAAAAAGTTATTTTGATATTTACAAAATATAGATGTTAAAATCAATATAAAAAGATATATTGCAAAAAAAGCTTAAAAAGAGTATGATGTACCTATGAAGAATATAGATAATAAGATAGAACTGTTAGCTCCTGCAGGAGGGAAAAATCAATATATTGCCGCTGTCGAAAATGGTGCAGATGCCATTTATTTAGGTGGTAGTTTTTTTAATGCCCGAATAGGAGCGGACAATTTTAGCCTATCTGAAATGGAGAGGGCAATAGATTACGGACATCTGAGAAATGTTAAAACCTATGTTACACTTAATACTCTTATGGGGGATAATCAACTGAATAAAGCCTTACATTACGCTAAAGATCTTTATGAAATAGGTGTGGATGCCTTAATAATTCAAGATTTAGGTTTGGGAAATTTAATTCATAAACATTTTCCTAAATTCCCACTTCATTTATCTACGCAGGCTACCATATATAATGCTGAAGGCATCAGACTTGCTAAAAAATTAGGGTATGAGCGTGTGGTTGTAGCTCGTGAGTTGAGTTTAGAAGAAATAAAAGCTTGTACTAAAGAGAATGTTGAAATTGAAACCTTTGTACATGGAGCTATATGCCTTTGCTATTCGGGGCAGTGTCAGTTCAGCAGAATTTTAGGTGGGCGTTCGGGAAATAAGGGCGTATGTGCTCAGCCTTGCCGCCTTCCCTATGAAATAGCAAAATCTGCCGATGCAGGCTTTTTACTAAGCCCCAAGGATATGGCACTCATAGACAACCTTGATGATTTGGTCAAAGCCGGTGTTAAATCTTTTAAAATTGAAGGTCGGATGAAGTCACCGGAATATGTAGCTCAGGTAGTTTCAACCTATAGAAAACAACTGGACAAGATAATTCAGGGTTTCAAAGAAAATGCCATAACTAAAGAGGATAGACAGAACCTTTTACAAATTTTCAATAGAAATGGCTTCACGGAAGCCTTTCTTAAGAAAGGAAATCCTAAGGACTTTCTATCAGGCAAAATTTCCAAGAATAATGGGGTGTTGGCAGGTACCGTAGTATCCGATTCAAGAAAAAACTTAATAGATATTAAGCCTCTAACCTCAAAATCCATAGAACAAGGCGATATTATAGAAATTCGTTCAAAATCTGAAGAGCCTAGAACTACGACTAAAGTGACTTTTATTAAAGCTTTAGATGGGAAGATTTTGCGAATCGGAGATTTAAAAGAAAAAGTGTTTCGCGGTGATAAAATATATCGTATGATTTCCGAAGAGCAGATGAAGGATCTTAGGAGAACCTTTGGGGAGGCGGATTTTGATAAGGGCAGAGGACTTAAAAAAGCACCTATATCTATGGAAATTAACCTTTCAAAAGATTTACCGGTTGAACTCACATTGATAGATGGGGATTTACAGGTAAATATTTCTGATGAAGAAATTATATGTAGCGAGGCTCTAAATCGACCTATAACAGAGGCAGATGTTAAAAAGCAACTGGAGAAAACGGGAGATAGCCCATTTTATTTGGAAAAAGTCAAGGTGGATTTAGGAGAAAATCTTTATTTACCTTTGGCTAGCCTTAATAAAATAAGAAGAGAAGGGCTTGAAAAACTTAGTGAACTTAAAATCAGCTTTTCTAAAAAATATGAAAGGGGTATTAAAGCCACCTACGAAGAGAAAGACGCCTTTTTAGAAGAAAAGGGGTTAGAATTTTGGTTTTCCGACTTAGAAGATTTCCATAGTAGACCGGTTAAATTACTTGAAGAAAAGATAAAAGCTACGGGTCTAAAAAGTGAGGAAATTCAATATGCATTGCCTATTTACGATTTGATGCAAAGCGAAAATCGCCAAATTTTTTATAAAGAAAATTCAAATATAAAAATAATTCCTTATATTGAAAATTTAACCAAGGGAAGGATGGATCTTTGGCTCAGGGGAAAAGGGGATGAAATTTTAGATTTTGTTGAAAAGCTGGAAGGCAAGCTATACCTGGGGAACTTAGGTCAGGTGGAAATGTTTAGTGATAAAGCAAAATCCAGAGGAATAGAACTTTTATGGGATTATGGCTTAAATGTTTATAACAATGAAACTAAGGCATTACTGAAATCTTTAGGATTAAAGACAGGAGTTGACTCTTTAGAATCTGTAAGCTTTGATGTGGGAAAAATACCGTTAATGACAACAGAATATATAATGGATTATGAAGAACTCATAGATAGAAAAGGAGCAAAATATGAAGTATCAGTCAATGATATTAGCCATAAAACTCTTATTAGGAAAAAGGAATTAAAGGTGGACTGGAAAAAAATAAAAGAGATTTTTGCAGAAAAATCCGCTTTAATCAGGGTGTATTTTTAATAATATCAGAAAGCTGTTGTTTAAAGAAATGGGTAGTTGGAAGGGCTTTAAGTTTCGTTAAAAAATAGGCATATATCAAGGGCTTACCCCAGTTAAATTGTTCTTGAAAAAATACGATTTTTCTCAAAAAAAGGCTTGAAAATAATAGAGGGCTGCTATATAATACGATTAGCCTTATACTGTATACAAGATTAAATGTAAGCAGTTTATTTAGAGATTTTGAGAAAATAAAGGAATAAATGTGCTAAGGCACTGAAATTATATTATATTATTTTATTTTATACGGAGGACATAAAATGAGAAAAGAATGGGAAGGTTTCGTCCAGGGAAATTGGACAAATGGAATCGATGTAGAGGAATTTATTAAGTTAAACTATCATCCTTATGATGGAGATGCTAGTTTCTTAGCAGGGGCTACAGAAAGAACTAAAGAATGTTTTGAAAGAGTACAGGAACTTCTAGTTGCTGAAAGAAAAGCAGGCGGCACATTAAAGGTTGATGCATCTAGAATCATGAGAATAAATGCTTTCGGACCTGGATATATCGTTCCGGGTAAAGATATTATCGTAGGACTTCAGACAGACGAACCACTTAAGAGAGGTATTTGTCCTTTCGGCGGTATTAAGATGGTTAGATCCGAAGTTGAAGAATTTGGTGAAAAACTTCCTGAAGAAATTGACAATATGTTCGAATATATTACAACTCATAATGACGGAGTTTTCAAGGCTTATTCTAAGGAAATGAAGCAGGTTAGACACTTAGGACTTATTACAGGATTACCTGATGCCTATGGTCGTGGAAGAATTATAGGAGATTATAGAAGAGCTGCTCTTTATGGAATTGATTATTTAATTGAAGAAAAGAAAAAAGATCATGAAGCTATCGCATCACGCCATGTTATGAGTGAAGAAAATATTAGAACTGCTGAAGAAGTTTTCAATCAGATTGTTGCTCTTAAAGAAATTAAGAAGATGGCAGAATCCTATGGATTTGATATTTCAGAACCTGCTAAGGATGTTAAGGAAGCTATTCAGTGGACATATTTTGCATATTTAGCTGGAATCAAGGAAGAAAACGGTGCGGCTATGTCCATCGGTAGAACTTCTACTTTCATTGATATTTATGCTGAAAGAGACTTAGCGAATGGAGTTTATACTGAATCTGAAATTCAGGAATTTATAGATGACTATATTTTAAAATTAAGAGTTGCAAGACACTTAAGAACTACTGAATATAATGAATTATTTGGTGGAGACCCTATGTGGATTACAGAAGGTATCGCCGGTCTTGGATTGGATGGAAGACATAAGGTTACTAAGAACTCATATAGATTCCTTCAGACTTTATATAACTTAGGCCCTGCACCGGAACCAAACCTTACTGTATTATGGTCAGAAAAGTTACCTGAACCATTTAAAAAATTCTGTGCACAGGTTTCTATCGATACTGACTCCATTCAGTATGAAAATGATGATAAGATGAGACCTTGTTATGGTGAAGACTATTCTATCGCTTGCTGCGTATCTGCTATTCAGATGGGACAGCAGATGCAGTTCTTTGGTGCTAGATGTAACTTAGCTAAGATTTTATTATTAGGCTTAAACGGTGGTATTGATGAAAGAACAGGTGAGAAGGTAGGACCTCAGATGGATCCGGTTCCGGATGGACCTATAGATTTTGAAGAAGCTTGGAGAAGATTCAATGTTTACTTAGAATGGTTAATGGAACTCTATGTAAACATTATGAATACAATTCACTTTATGCATGATAAGTATGACTTCGAAAGATCACAGATGGCATTCTTAAACTCCGAAGTTAAGCGTTTGATGGCGTTTGGTGTTGCAGGCTTATCTGTAGCTGCTGACTCACTTTCCGCTATTAAATATGCTAAGGTTTATCCAATTAGAGATGAAAATGGTGTTATCGTAGATTACAGAACTGAAGGAGAATTTCCTAAGTATGGTAATGACGATGATAGAGTTGACGAAATTGCTGTAAAGATTTCAGAAAGAACTATTGAAGAATTAAGAAAGCACCCTACTTATAGAAATTCTGTTCATACTTTATCTGTTCTTACTATTACTTCCAATGTAATGTATGGTAAGAAAACAGGTAATACTCCTGATGGAAGAAGAGCAGGCACTCCATTTGCACCTGGTGCTAACCCAATGCATGAAAGAGATAAACACGGTGCTGTTGCATCTCTTAACTCTGTTTCCAAGATTAGTTGGGAAACTTGTCAGGATGGTGTTTCTAATACCTTCTCTATTACTCCTGAAACATTGGGAAAAGACCCTGAAACCAGAGCGAATGTTTTAGTTGGTCTTCTTGATGGATACTTTGGAAGAGGAGCTCATCATTTGAATGTAAATGTTTTAAATAGAGCTTTATTAGAAGATGCTTATGAAAATCCTGAAAAATATCCTAACCTTACAGTTAGAGTTTCCGGATATGCGGTAAGATTTAACGCCTTATCTAAAAATCATCAGAAGGAAGTTATTGCTAGAACTTTCCATGAAAGAGTTTAAGGCTGGCTTTTTACAACAAAATATGTTAGTATAGGGGTGTCGATAAGACACCCTTTTTTAAATGAATTCAAGTGATTTGTCTAAAATATGTTATGATTATTTATGGAGGCTTCGATGAAAGGTAGAGTTCATTCAATAGAAAGCTTTGGAGCAGTTGATGGTCCAGGTATAAGGACAGTATTTTTTTTACAAGGTTGTCCTGCTAGATGTATATATTGTCATAATCCGGATTCTTGGGATCCACAGGGCGAAGGAGAAGGCTTATTAGAGGTGGAAGATATTCTTCATTGGGCTATGCGAGGGAAAACTTATCATGGCAAAGATGGAGGCGTGACCTTTAGTGGCGGTGAACCTTTGATGCAAGGCAAATTTTTATTAGAATCTATAGCCGCTTTACATAGGGAGAATATTAAGGTAGCCATAGATACTAGCGGCACATATTTTGATGAATTTACTGAAGAAGTAATTAAAAACTGTGACTTAGTGTTATTAGATATTAAACATACTACAGAAGAAGGCTTCAAATTCATAACGGCTAAGCCTATGGATGAGCTTTTTAAGCTGATAGATGTTATAAATGAGCATAAAAAGCCTGTTTGGGTTAGACAAGTTATAGTTCCTGATATAAATGATAAGCCGGAAGATATAGCGGCTTTAAATGAGTTTATAAAGGGCATAAAGTATATAGAACGAGTGGAGCTGTTAGGCTATCATACTATGGCAGTTAATAAATATGCTAAAATGGGCTTGACTTACAGGCTTAAGGGAGTTCCTGCTATGGATAGTGGCAAGTTAAATGAACTCAGAAAGTTAGTTAAGGCACACCATAAACCGGTGGATGCTGTCAGCCAAGTACCATTAAATGAAAAGGACTCAATTAGATAATATCTCAAAATCTAAAAATTCAATACAGTATAGCAAAAACCCCGCCTTTGTCAGTTCAAGGTGGGGTTTTTTAGGAGAATTTGTAGGAGGCTCTTTAATTTTATAGCCTTCTACAACTCATGAAATTAAAAGTAAAAATAGTGCATCTTTACAACTACGCCATAATTTCATTTGATTTTATTTAAGCCTATGATTATAAAATTTAAGCTTCTAATGCCTTAAGAGCAGCTTGCTTTTCAGCTTCTCTTTCAGCGATAACTCTTTCGTACTCTTCATCTGTCATCTTAGTCATTGTAATACCTAAGAAACCGAATAAGATAGAAACTATAGGGTTTAACCAGTTAAGTATAGCATAAGGAATATATCCGGAGTCTACACCTAAGAATGTTCTCATAGTAGCACCACAAGTGTTCCAAGAGAAGAAGTTTGAAGTGATTGTTCCGGAGTCTTCCAAACATCTGGATAAGTTCTTTGGAGCAAGCTTCATATCTTCGAAAGCTTCTTTGTACATTCTGCCTGGAAGTATGATTGATAAGTACTGGTCACAACATATAGCATTTACTACGATACAAGAGAATTCAGTTACTAATACTAATCCGCCTCTACCCTTAGCAACCTTGAGTAAAGCGCCGGCAATGTTACTCATGATACCGGTTACATCTACGATACCACCGAAGCACATAGCACACATGATAAGGGAAATAGTCCAGAACATACCTTGAAGCCCTTCACATTCAAGAAGTCCGGCTAACTCTTTAATAACAGGTGAAGCATCATCCGGTACAACACCCATGGAAATACCGTTATTAAGAATGTTAAATACGGAGTATGTAACAGTTTCTTTATCGATAGCTGTGGATACAGCTGCATTGTTCATAAACATTAGAGGAACGCCTAAGAATACACCACCAAGTAATGAAGGGATAGCAGGAAGTTTAAGTGTTACTGCTAAAATAACGAATACTGGCGGAATTAAGGTTAACAAGCTAATGTTTGAAGAACCTTCGATAAATCCTAAGATTTCATCGATAGTTGAAAGGTCTACACTAGAATTTGATGAGTACATAAAGCCCATTACTAAATATGCGACTAAAGCAACTACGATGGAAACACCGGTAGTGAAAACCATATGTTTTATATGGTCGAATAAAGTAGCTCCAGATACTGCAGGTGCTAAGTTAGTTGTATCGGAAAGAGGGGACATTTTATCTCCAAAATATGCTCCGGAAACAACAGCACCGGCGGTCATGGCTTCAGGGAAACCTAAGGCTGTACCTACACCGATAAGAGCAACACCCATGGAACCGGCAGTGGACCAAGAGGATCCGGTTGCTAATGAAACGATGGAACAAAGAAGACAAGCAGTAAATAAGAATATGCCTGGAGCTATAATTTTGATACCATAGTACATCATTGAAGGAATTGTACCTGCTGCCATCCAAGATGCTATCATAGCACCAACGATTGCTAAGATTAAGCAAGCCTGCATGGATCTGTTAATTGCAGCCAGGATACCTTGTTCTAAATAAGCCCATTTCCAACCATTGATTATTGAAATGAACCCAGCTACGCAAGCAGCTAAAATAAGTGCGATGTGAGCTTCTCCACCGGAATCTTTAACGATTCCCCAAACTAGGAAGCCAACCATGGAGAGTAATACTAAAATGCTCTGCCACATAGGGATCTTTCTACCCATAATAAAATCCTCCTTAAATATTAAGTTAAATAAATAAAGTAATGTCTTTCAACATTTATCACATTATATATATTTATATGGGCTTTGTCAATAAAATATGAAGAAAAAATTCATGGAATATACATAAATATAAGTAAATTAACAAAGTTTTAACAGGGAAAATGTTGAAAAAACTAAGATTAAAAGCTGTAGTAAAAGATAAAATGTTATGAAGTTTAAAGAAAAATGATTATCATAAGACCCTTGAAACCATCAGCAAAGACAGGATGATTTTTTCGTAATAAAGCGTTAAAGCCTCAAAATGTGTATTGTCAACACAAAGAGGGCTTTGGATAAGGTAGTTAAAAATAGATTATGCATAAACAACAAAGGGTTTATGCATAAAGGTGAATAAAAGACATGGAGTGGTTGTATAAAGGGTTCAGAAGATATGGAAGGGCAAAAATATTAACTTATTAGTGTATATAGGCATAAGCTCCGAAGGATTTATCAAAAAAAGCTACATTATATTATATATAATATGCCTTTTGATTTTGGCTAGAGGAAATGCATGACTTTTATTATTTTTGAAAAAATGAAAAAAGGATATTGACATTTATAGTTGGAAGTGATAAACTAACAAAGTTCGTTAAAAACGGACGAATTTATTGCAACTTTTTCTCACATAATGGTTTATGGATAGAGAAAAGACATTGAAAAAGTATTTTGAAAAAATGTAAAAAAGTACTTGACTAAGTGAGCAATAAGTGATAATATAATAAAGCTCTCAAAAATATGAGAGCAGTCAAGAACTTAAAAAGAAGATGAAAAAAGCTTCTAAAAAAACATAAAAAATGTTAAA
>CAMENZ010000011.1 GCA_945928865.1 uncultured Clostridia bacterium | reverse complement strand
GTTTCTGCTGACTAATGAGCTTTTTTCTTTTGTTTTGTAACTGCTTGATTTCTTCATCTGCCATCAAGATTTTTTCTTCTATGTTTTTCATTTTATTTTCCTCTCTTTCTGTTTTTGAGCAGCGAATAAGTTGTTCTATGGTCATTTTTCTTGCTTAGAATGTATCACCTTGAACAACTTATCTTGAAATGTTTCTTTGCTTTTTTTATCAAAATATATCTCTGTTACAAAGGTTTTTCCGTTTATCTTTTTTGTTAGAATACCATCAGGCTTTTGGTGTTGTGATTGTTCTTCTGTTTGTATCTCTTTAATATCTGTTTTCTCATTTTCTGCCATTTAGTTCCTCCTTTCTACTTGCACAAAAAAAGATTTCCTGTACTTAGGAAACCTCTTTTCATATTGGTTGATATTTGGTTTTAGGTTGTTGCTTGTAGCTTCTTTCTTGCCCTGTATTCTCGTGCTTTTATCCGTTCATACTCTCTGAATTTTTCAATATTTTTAGCTCGGTATTCTTTTGAATATGCTCTATGATATACTCGTGATTTTTCTTTCTTTGCTTCTTCGATTTCTTCCCTCATCTGTATCATTTCCTCTTCTGTCGGCTCTATCTGTTTTGTGAGTTCATTTTCAAATCTTCCAATATAGTTGAAATAGACTTCGATACGCTGAACGGCATATTTTGCTCTTTTAACATCTCGCTCATGCACAACGATTTTATTGATAAACTCATTGATGGCGGTAGGAGTAAGTTCTTCAAAATCTGAATAGCTTTCTGCAAGTTTGATAAAGTTCTTTGCTCTTTGGTTTGCATTTTCAAATTCGGATAAGCGTTTCTCTATTTTATCCTGTTCACCTTTTAAGCTGTAATATTCTTCTGCATATTTTCTTGATAATAATTCATAGCGATTTGTTTCAATATTTCCCAATGCATTATCTTCATAGAGTTTATTCATCACTCTTTCTATCTGTTCCATTCTGTCTGTAATTTGTGGAATACGCTTTTTCTGTTTCTTGATTTCTTCGGTCTGTTCTTTAGCAAGGCTATTTTTTATCAAGGCTTCAAATTCTTCTTTATTTTCTAATGAAAATTTAGCTATCTTTCGCAAAACCTCTGTGATATTTTCCATAACATCATCAACATCAATACGATGTGGGGAGTTACATTTGGGGTGTTTGGCTTTGCCTTTGGCATATTCACTGCAATAGGTTACATGCTGTACTTTTCCGTTTTTGTGTATGGTGCGTATGTGCATTTTTGTACCGCAATCTTTGCAATACATCAGTCCCGATAATGCGTGAATTTCTCCGTCTCCGTTCGGTCTTTTTACAGGTGCGTTTTTTAATATCCGCTGTACATTTTCATAGGTGTTTCTATTTATGATTGGCTCATGCACATTATCTATAATCTGCCATTTGCTTTTATCTACATAGTGGTTTCTCTTATCCCTATAATGCTTTTCGGTTTTGAAGTTGACTACATCGCCACAATACTCCTGCCTTTTCAGTATGCGTGTCAAGGTTGCTTTGTTCCAGTTATAGCGGTTTTCTTCATTCAGCTTTCTGTTTTTTGCCGTTCCTCTGTCTTGCTGTTTCATATAAAAGGTTGGGGTTAGTATTTCTTTCTCTTTCAAGTAAACGGCTATCTGATTGCGGTTTTTGCCCTCCATAAAGAGCGTAAAAATGAGTTTTACGACTTCGGCAGCTTCTTTATCGACTATCCAATAATCTTTGTTCTCAGGGTCTTTTATATAGCCGTATGGGGCTTCTGTTGCAACAGGCTTTCCGCTTGCTCCTTTGGTCTTAATACCTGTTGTTACTTTCTTGCTGATGTCCCTTGCGTACCACTCGGACATGATATTGATAAAGGGTGCAAATTCCAATGTGTTTTGGTCTTGGCTGTCGATACCGTTGTTGATGGCAATAAAGCGTACATTATTTCGTCTGAATATCTCCATAGCGTTTCCTACTTGAAGATAATCTCGTCCCCACCTTGTCATATCTTTCATAATGACAATGCCGATTTTTCCGCTTTCTACATCTCTTATCATCTGTGTATAGGCGGAGCGGTCAAAGAACCTACCGCTTTCATCATCGTCGATATAGTGGCGAATGTTCATCAATTTGTTCTGTCTTGCATATCTCTCTAAAAATGCCTTTTGATTTACAATACTGTTGCTTTCGCCACCGTCCCTGTCCTCATCACCAACTGAAAGGCGAGAATATAGTGCAGTGATTTTGGTTGCATATTCTATCATTGCTTTATCCTCCTTTTTTGTGTCTATATATCACTCCTGTTCAGTTAATATTATGCAACCCATCTTGCCGAGCCATACTCTTTTCCCTGTCTGAACTTTTTTGCATTTTTGCCTTTAGTATAGACAATACATTTTATTAAAGCAGCTATGGCAATTCCCGTTAATATATCCATTGGGTGGACACTTGGAAAAAAACTCATTGTATTAAGTTCTAATATCCCCTGAAATATTTTATCTATCACATCTCCTCCAACATAGCTTCTTACATGATGGGAAAAGATATTTCCTAAATAGAAAAATGCAAGATATGGAATGTTATGCTTTGCAAATTTTGCCTTATCCTGCACCTTAAATAAACCTTTGATCTCCTTTAATATTTTATCTATCATAGGCTCTGCTCCTTTTGTTTATTTTTGATTTTATCTTTAGAAACAGAGTTTTTAGCCATCTCTTTGAACTTCTCAATATTCTTGTGGATAGATTCTTTCCTTTCCGTTTTCTTTTCCGATTCCGAAAGAGCGTGTTTAAAGGCTTTATCCATTACTTTCATATCTTTAGCTTGAAAGAATACTGAGTATTTTCCACTTTCTTTATTTTTCATCACAGAAAACTTTACCCCATACCGATTAAGTTCCTTTTTCAGTTCTTTCAGCTCCGCTTCTTCAACCGGAATTTCTTCAAGTTGTCCCTTTTTAACCATATCTTTGAGCTTTACTTGACTACCTTCAGCTTTAACTAATTTTCCTAAGCCTCCATATTGCTTTGATCGTTGATGTAATTTATTAATATTATTTAATATCTCCTGATAGGTTGCTTTTAAAACATTTATTTCAATATTTACTACTCTATTTGCAATTTCCTCATTTATCATCAAAGTCCTCCTTCCCTCATATCATAACTAACAAGTGCAGTATAATAGGCATCCATATTACTTGGTGCATTATACGCTGCTGTTAAAATAAATGCTCTAACATTTCTTATTTTAGCTTCATTCTCTGATAAAGCATTTACAAGATACTCCATGTGCGATGAATCTAAACTTCTAAATCTCTCTTGAACTATATATGCAGGCAGCTTTGTTTGATTGATAGTAACTGTATCATCTGCATTTAATACCATTACATCGGCTAAAACCCTAATAATTTCATCGTATGTTCTTGCAATAATCTTATTTCCCAATTCCATGTGTTCGTTATATCCTGTACTTTCTCTAAGCTCTTCTAAACAGGATTGATATGATTTTATTTTTTTATTACCGCCCTCCAATCCGCCCATCATACATAAGCCTTTATCTTCATGGATGGATAGGTGGGAGAAATTCTCTGAAGAAATATATGAAGTATTCTTTGATGAATTCTTTGCAGTAATCTCTGGTAATGGTTCATGCAAGCTGCCATAATGCATTGGTGGATTTTCATCAGATGCATCAGTGCTATATGCGTCATTGCATTGGTGGATTTTGCACTTTTCCATTGGTGCATTTTGCCATAATGCATTGTGCGTAGTGTTTTGACTTTCTTTCTCTAAAATTTCCCTTTCATGCTCCAGTTTTTTCTTATTCAACTCAAAATACAATTCTTCTAATTTTTCATCATTTATCGTGTACCACTTCGTTTTATCTCTTGGATCTTTATTATAGTTCCCAACTAAAAGATATCCCGCTTTTTCCAGCTTAGCAAAAGTTCGTTTCACTGTATCAACACTCATATAGTCAAAATCATTTTCTTGCCATGCCCTTATAGAATTGTATGTCCAGTATCTCTCGTCATGATAGTTTTTACCGGACTTCTTATTTATCTCAATCCAATAGTTTATTTGTTGCAATACTAATGCTTCATTCAATCCTAACGCTCTTGCCAATGCTTTATTTGCAACAATCGGCTGTTCGTCAAATAAATACATACTCACATCGTCCCCTCCTTTCTTTTAAATTTTGGGCATGAAAAAAGACGATAGTATTTTCTCTATCGCCTCGTTAGTTTCTTTATATTTCTTTCAATCTATCTCTTGCAAATTCAATATATGCTGTAACCCATAATGCTATTTTAGGTAATCCATACGGGCTTATCAAAAACGCTATTATAAGTGCCTGAATAAAAGTAGTCATATCTTTTTGTATAAGTGCTGCAATTGAACCTAATACCACCAAAAATGATAATATTCCTAAAATCATTCCACTAACACTGATTATGAATTTTAGAAAAGAAATTAGTATTGATAGAAGTAATATCACTGGAAACAAAATTATCTTTAATATCCACTTCATTTATTCTACACCTTCCTCATAAAAGGAATCTCTGATATAGTAGGCTAAAATATTCTCCAATATATCATGAGACTTCCTTTTTCTTTTATTTTATCATAGTTTTAAAAATAGGGATACAGTGCTGAAAGCCCCGAATTATCAAGCTTTTTTCTCTGTATCCCTATTATATCTCAAGCCCATTTTTCTCACCATATATCTCCCACCTATTCATAATTGGTTTTTTTCAAGAACATTAACTAAATCCATTGACTTTGACTTACTAAGGGTCTACAATATAGATGTGAGATTGTTAATTTTTCTTCAAAGTTTAAAATTTAACAACTTTATTTATAAGACTTAACTGCACTTTAAATTTTATAAACCAATAATCTATTTTGATTCCTTAGATATTCTTAGGTTTTTAGGCTAACCTAAGATATTCTAAAATATATTCATTTAATAACAAAGGAGGCTAATTGTTATGTTAACTGAAAAAACATCAGCTTTGGAAAACAAGCTAACAGCATTTATAGCTTGTGCCGGAAAAGCTGCGGGAAATGATAGGCTAAAACATTTCTCATCTTGTCAAGAAGCTTGCAAGTCAGGTTTTCTCCGTACCGAATGTAAGGATGGCTGTGTAGGTGTTGGTTCCTGCATAGAAGTTTGCAAAGAAAAAGCCATGAGCCTTGTAGACGGTAAAGTCATAATCGATAAGGAAAAATGCACCGGCTGTGGTGATTGTGCGGCAGAAGGCGTTTGCCCACAAAATCTAATAAGAATGATTCCTTATACTGCTACTAATTTCATCCCTTGTTCCTCTAAAGAAGAAGATCCGGAAATCGTTAGAGCCACCTGCGGGTTCGGCTGTATAAGTTGTGGGGCTTGTGAACGAAACTGCCCTGAAGGTGCGGTTCAAATAATAGATAACCATGCAATAATTGATTATGATAAATGTGTAGGCTGTGTATCCTGCACCATAAAATGTAAGAAAAAAATTATCGTTGATGAGTTACATGACTTAACAGCACTTAAAGAAAATGTGGCTTTTGTAAGATGCTCAGGTGATGGCAGAATTTCTAATAAGGTAAAAGAATTAGGAATTCAAACCTGTCAAGAAGCGGCAAAGTTAGATTTAAAATCTATGGATTTATGTCAGACCGGTTGTTTAGGTCAAGGTGCCTGCACAGCTGTTTGCCGTTATAATGCTATAAGTCTCGTAAAGGGTGTTGCCTATGTGGATCCCGAAAAATGTGTAGGCTGCAAGGATTGTACCTTCACCTGCCCTCAAAATCTAATCACCATAGTGCCTTATCAAGGTCAAAAAATGATTGCTTGTTCCTCCGTAGACGATCCTGCAACTAAGGCTAAAGTTTGTTCAACAGGCTGTATGGGTTGTTTCCATTGTGAAGACAACTGTCCTAATATTGCTATCTATGAAGATGGAGCCCATTCTGTAATCGACCCTGCAATCTGTAGAGACTGCAATGTTTGTCAATATATCTGCCCTAGAAATGTCATCAAGGAAATGGAAGTTCCTGAATATATCTTCCTTCAAAGAGATGCTTTAGGGGAAGAAGCAAATAATATAGGAGGTGACGCATAATGAGAAAACTGAAAACTATGGACGGAAATACAGCTGCTGCTCATGTTGCCTATGCCTTCTCTGAAGTCGCAGCCATATACCCCATTACACCATCTTCTCCTATGGCGGAAAGCATGGATGAATGGGTTTCTAACGACAGAAAAAATATTTTCGGAGAAAAAGTAAATGTAATAGAAATGCAGTCCGAAGCCGGTGCCGCAGGAGCTGTTCACGGTTCCATAACTGCCGGTGCTTTAACTTCCACTTTCACTGCATCTCAAGGTTTGCTTTTAATGATACCTAATATGTATAAAATGGCAGGCGAACAGACACCTACTGTTTTCCATGTAGCAGCTCGTTGTATAGCTACTCACGCCTTAAATATATTCGGCGACCACAGTGATGTTATGGGTTGCCGTCAAACAGGTTTTGCAATGCTTTGTTCCAACTCCGTTCAACAATCAATGGATTTAGCAGCAGTTGCTCATTTAAGTGCCATAGGAGGCAGACTTCCTATGTTACACTTCTTTGATGGGTTCAGAACTTCCCACGAAAATCAAAAAATTCAAGTTTGGGACTATGAAGATTTAAAATCCTTGGTAGACTGGGATGCTATCAAAAAGTTTAAGGCTAATGCCTTACATCCTAATCACCCGGTTACTATGGGAACAGCAGAACAGCCCGAAACCTTCTTCCAACATAGAGAGGCATGTAACCCTGCATACCTAGAAACTCCGGATATTGTAAATTCCTATATGGAAAAGATTAATAACCTTATAGGCACAAATTACAAACCTTTCAACTATTATGGAGCAGAGGATGCTACAGAAATTATTGTTGCCATGGGCTCTATCTGTGAAGCAACTGAAGAGGTCGTAGATTACTTAAACTCTAAGGGTAAAAAAGTTGGAATCGTAGAAGTTCATCTATACAGACCTTTCTCTGTAAAATATTTATTAAATGTATTACCTAAAACTATAAATAAAATTGCAGTTCTAGATAGAACTAAAGAGCCGGGTGGCTTAGGTGAACCACTTTACTTAGATATCTGCACAGCTTTAAGAGGTACAGATTTTGAAAAAGCATTTATATGCGGAGGCAGATACGGTCTAGGTTCTAAAGATGTCCAACCTGCCGATATTTTAGCCGTTTATGAAAACCTTTGGTCTGAAAACCCTAAGAAAGAATTTACTCTATCCATTACAGATGATGTGACGAATCTTTCTCTAGTAGGTTCAGAAAATCCGGATTTAGCACCTAAGGGAACTAAGGCTTGTAAATTCTGGGGTCTGGGTGCGGATGGGACAGTAGGCGCCAATAAAAACTCTGTAAAAATCATAGGAGATTATACAGATAAAAAAGTTCAAGCCTACTTCCAATATGATTCAAAAAAATCCGGCGGTGTAACCGTATCTCATCTGAGATTCGGTGATTCTCCTATAAAATCTACATATCTGATAAAACAGGCAGATTTTGTAGCGTGTCACAATCCTTCCTACTTATATAAATATGAGATGGTAAATGATGTGAAGCCTAATGGATATTTCTTATTAAACTGCTCTTGGTCAGATGAAGAATTAGAACAATATTTGCCAAACAAGGTAAAAAGATACATAGCAGAAAATAACATTCAATTCTATACCTGCGATGCAGTATCTATCGCAAAATCCATCGGTCTGGGAGCTAGACGAACTAACTCTATATTGCAATCAGCCTTTTTCAAACTAGCGGATATTATCCCAATAGAAGATGCCGTCAGGTATATGAAGGAAGCTGTTGTAAAAACCTATGCTAAGAAGGGTCAAGATATAGTAGATATGAACTGTGCCGCTATAGACGCAGGTTTAACTAATATTCACAAGGTAAATGCCAAGGAAAGTTGGAAAAACTTAGAAGATGAAGTTTCCCCTAAGAAACTACAAGGTAGGGATGAAGCACATTCGGATTTCTTAAATAACATCCTTCTACCTACTGCTTCCTTAACAGCAGACCAAATTCCTGTTTCACAGTTCTTAACTACTGCCAACGGAATGATGCCGGCAGGTACAGCTGCCTTTGAAAAAAGAAGTATTGCAGCAGAAGTTCCTCACTGGAATCCTAAAAACTGTATCGAATGTACCTGGTGTTCAGCCGTATGTCCTCATGCTGTAGTTAGATCCTTCGCCTTAACGGAAGAAGAAGCCAAAGAAGTGTCTGATACCTTAGACCTTAGAGGAGCTGATGACCTTAAGTTTACTTTAGGATGGTCCTTAAAGGATTGTACCGGTTGTGGTTCCTGTGCAGATTCCTGTAAAGCCAGAATAAAGGCTATAGAAATGGAACCTGCCAAAGAAGATTTCATTGAAGAACAACAAGCAAGGTTTGATTACCTATATGAAAATATACATGATAAGGCAGTTCCTTTTAAAGATACTACATTAAAAAATTCTCAATTTAAAACGCCACTTTTGGAATTCTCAGGAGCTTGTCCCGGTTGTGGAGAAACACCTTATGCAAAAATGGTTACCCAGTTATTCGGTGACAGAATGTATATTGCCAATGCTACAGGTTGCTCCTCCATTTGGGGTGCCTCAACGCCTGCCACACCTTACACCGTAAACAAAGAAGGCAGAGGCCCTGCATGGGCCAACTCTCTATTTGAAGATAATGCGGAGTTCGGCTTAGGTATGGCACTTTCAGTTAAAGCCAGAAGAAAAGAACTTAAATCTGCTGTAGAACGCTTAGTTCCAATTTTAGGAGTTCCTGCTAAGGCATGGTTGGTATCCATGAACCAAGCGGATTTTGCTAGAAAAACCGGCGATATATTAGCTAAGGCCTGTGAAGAAATCCAAGATTCAAACGAAGATGCGAAGTATGTTGTAGAAAATCAAGATATGTTAATTAAGCCTTCTATATGGATTTTCGGTGGTGACGGCTGGTGTTACGATATAGGTTATGGTGGTGTGGATCATGTACTGGCTTCCGGCGAAAATGTAAATATTCTAGTCTTTGATACAGAAGTTTACTCTAATACAGGAGGTCAATCCTCTAAAGCTACACCTACAGGTGCAGTAGCAAAATTTGCAGCTTCCGGTAAGGCTATTAAGAAAAAGGATATGGCGCAAATTATGATGGCATACGGATATATTTATGTGGCTCAGGTTGCCATGGGAGCAAACCCTGAGCAAACCTTGAAAGCCATAAAAGAAGCCGAAGCCTATGACGGACCTTCCATTATAATTTGTTATTCACCTTGTATCGCTCACGGAGTCAAGGCAGGAATGAATAAATCCATGGCAGAAATGAGACATGCTGTTAAAGCCGGTTACTGGAATCTTTTAAGATTCAATCCGGATTTAATCTCCAAGGGAGAAAATCCACTGTCCATCGATAGTGCTCCACCTACAGAATCCTATCGAGATTTCATTATGGGTGAAGTAAGATATAACGCCCTTACTCTCAACTTCCCTGAGAGAGCCGAAGAGCTATTTAAGAAAGCTGAGGAAGGTGCTTTAGAAAGGTTCGCTGCCTTAAAACGCATAGAAGAAAGCTATATGAAATAAGGGGACGCTAAAATGAAAGATTTTGAAATAACTTATAAGAAAAGATTAAATAGTAATATGGTTTGGCTCAAGGTTTATGCACCCTTAGTAGCAAAACATGCGAAGCCCGGACAATTTATTATCCTTCGTACTGACGAATTCGGCGAAAGAATACCGTTAACTATGGCAGGTCACGATTCAAAAGATGGAACTATAGATTTAATCTATGCTGCAGTAGGAAAAACTACTCTTTTAATGGATCAATTAGAAAAAGGAGATTGTTTTGCAGATATAGTGGGGCCTTTAGGAAATCCAACGGAAACTAAGGGCTTAAAACAAGTCCTAGTTGTAGGCGGCGGCACAGGAAATGCTTTAGCCTATCCTTTAGCCATAGGTATGAAAGATGCCGGTGCCCAAGTTGATATGATAGAAGGTTTCAAAACTAAAGATTTAGTTATTTTAGAAGATGAACTTAGATCTAAATTGGACAATGTGTATGTAGTGACTGATGATGGTTCTTATGGAGAAAAAGGCTTTACAACAGATAAAGTCAAAGAACTTTTATCTCAAGGAAACAGCTATGATGAAATCGTAGCTGTAGGTCCACCAATTATGATGAAATATGTATGCCAAATAGCTAAAGAACACAGTATCCCTTCCGTTGCTTCCCTCACAGCCTATATGGTAGATGGAACCGGAATGTGTGGTGGTTGCCGCATCAAAATCGGCGGAGAAGATAAGTTCGTATGTGTAGACGGTCCTGAATTTGATGGTTCTTTAGTAGATTGGGAAGACTTAATCAACCGTTCCAAATATTATTCAAAACAAGAAGCCAATGCTAAGGCTCATATATGTACGTTAACAGGAGGTGTTCGTTACCATGCTTAATACAGTTAGAGAAACTAATCCGATGCCTGAGCAGGCACCAGACATAAGAAGTAAAAACTTTTTAGAGGTTTCTATCGGTTATACAGAAGAAACAGCTATAAATGAAGCGCTTCGTTGTTTGAAATGCCGCGATAAGCCTTGTATTTCAGGCTGTCCTGTTAATATACGCATCCCTGAATTTATAGATGAAGTTGCCAAGGGAGATTTTGAGGCAGCCTATAAGGTAATAAGAGAAACTTCTTCTTTACCTGCTATATGTGGAAGAGTTTGCCCTCAGGAAACCCAATGTCAAGGTAAATGCGTCAGAGGAAAAAAAGGTGATCCCGTTTCCATAGGTCGATTAGAAAGATTTGTGTCTGACTGGTATGCAGAGCACTACGGAAACATTCTTCCGGAGGCAGTAGAAAGTAACGGTCACAAGGTTGCTATTATAGGTGCCGGTCCTGCCGGTTTGGCATGTGCAGGAGATTTAATCAATCTAGGTTATGAAGTGACTGTATTTGAAGCCCTTCATAAAAAAGGTGGAGTTTTAATATATGGCATACCTCAATTTAGACTTCCTAAAGAAATAGTAGATAGAGAAATCAAAGCTTTAGAAGCTCAAGGTGTAAAATTTGTTACAAATGCAGTAATTGGTCGCTCCATGTTCATAGATGAACTAATTGATGAAGAAGGTTTCGAAGCTGTATTTATCGGCACCGGTGCAGGTCTTCCTGCTTTTATGAACATACCCGGTGAAAATCTGATAGGTGTCTGCTCTGCAAATGAGTATCTTACAAGAATAAATCTCATGAAAGCATACCTTCCTGAATATGATACACCTATGATGAAAGCTGAAAAAATCGCCGTTGTAGGTGGCGGTAATGTAGCCATGGATGCTTGTCGTTGTGCAAAAAGAACCGGAGCTAAAGAAGTTTATGTCATCTATAGAAGAGGTCAAGAAGAACTTCCTGCCCGTCTTGAAGAAGTACATCACGCCATGGAAGAAGGAGTTCAGTTTAAATTTTTAACTAATCCTGTAAAAATCATAGGTGATGAATCAGGCAAGGTTACTGCTATAGAATGTGTAGAAATGAAGTTGGGTGAAGCCGATGCTTCAGGAAGAAGAAGCCCTGTTGCTAAAGAGGGTTCAAATTTCCAAATTCCTGTAGATCTGGTAATCATGTCTATAGGAACTAAGCTTAACACCTTAATTTTAGATACTACCGACAATCTAGATGCAAATAAGAAAGGTGGCATCGGAGCAGACGAGAATGCAAAGACTAACAGACCTGAAATTTTCGCCGGTGGAGATGCAGTAACGGGTGCTGCCACAGTTATAAAAGCTATGGGTGCAGGTAAAAAAGGCGCTGCTTCCATACACGAATATTTAAGTAAAAAATCATAACCAATAATTAGCCTAATATGAAAGAAAGGGTAGAAGTTACTTTAGCCTTATAGTGAAAATCCTTTTATTAAAAGAAATTTTCACCCTGTAACTTCTACCCTTTTATAATATCTAAAATATAGTATTATATGTAATCATTTATTTATAGCTTATACTCTTTCTATCAAATCACCATCAAACCTTTTGTATTTTCAATTTTGCCAGATATTTTTTTACACTCAGATTCTTTAACATTTTATATAATTTGTTTTCTCTTCTATCAGCTTTCTACAAATTATACAGACCACTTTTTATTCAAAATGCCTATAACTTTCTAGCGTTCTTCTCTAAAGTAATTAACTCCTAATGCAGCCGGTGGCTGATCTTCTTTTCTCTGTCTCATAGAAACTATGATTAAAACTAGAGCTGTTACAATATATGGTACCACCTTATAAATCTGAGTTGGTATGAAAGATAACGGTAATCTTAAATACAAAATCAACAAGCCTCCAAACAGAACTGAACCCCACAAAGAATTTATAGGTTTCCATAAACAGAATATAACTAAAGCAACTGCTACCCAACCTTCTCCGGCTAAGCCACTGTGATTCCAAACAGAGCCGGCAATAGTCATAGTATATACCATTCCCCCGACAGCCGAAATACCTCCACCTATAACAGTAGCCAAATATCTATATTTTGTAACACTTATGCCGGCAGCATCTGCTGTAGCCGGTGATTCTCCAACCGCTTTCAAAGCCAGACCGGTTCTAGTCCTTCTAAAGAAATAGGTCATTGCCAGAACCATAACTAAACCTATATAAACAAAAACATTATAGGAAAACAGTATGGGTCCTACTAGAGGTATCTTCTGTAAAGCCATAGGTAAAACACCGTTAGCAAAAGCATCTTTTAAGGCATTACTTATAGTAACATTTCCGCCCACCTTAAGCCTCATTAACTCCCCGACAAATTGTCCTACACCGGTTCCAAATATAGTCAAAGCTAAACCTGTTACATTTTGATTAGCTCTTAATGTAATAGTTAAAAAGCTAAAAATCAGAGATCCCGCTACTCCTGCCAAAAACGCCATAAGAAAGGCAATAGCAATGGCTACAGAACCTACAGCATTTTCTCCTGCAATCTGTCCATAGGAAAAGGCTCCTAAAAGCCCAAATGCTCCTCCCATAAACATTAATCCTTCTACTCCTAAATTTAAGTTTCCGGATTTTTCTGTTAAAATTTCACCGGAAGTTCCAAAAAGAAGAGGTGTTCCATTCAATACAGCAGCCTTAATAAGCCCTATAACACTTATACTCATTTTTGCCCCTCCTTATTTTTTGATTCTCTAAGAATGATTTTATAATTTATGAAAAATTCACAACCTAACATACAAAGCAGAATTATTCCTGTAATAATATCAGATATGGAAGCCGGTACAGCAAGGCTTGTCTGCAGAGTAGAGGCTCCCTTAGATAGTACAGCTAAAAGTAAAGATATGAAAATCATACCTAAAGGATTCAGTTGAGATAGCCAAGCTACTGTAATAGCTGTAAAACCTACGCCTCCCGCTACACTTGCATATAATGTCATATTCGCACCTGAGGCAACCATAAAACCTACTAAACCTGAAATTCCTCCAGATAAAAGAGCTGTCCTTATAGTAACCTTTGTTACATTCATACCTGCATAACGAGCAGTATTTTCCGACTCTCCTAATACAGCAATTTCATAGCCATGTTTGGTATAATTCATATATATGAACATAATTGCAGTTAAAATCAAAACCAAAATCCAACCTATATGTACTCCCATAATTCTTGGAAGCACTGCAGCCGGTTTAAACATAGGAATAATTTGTGAACCGGGTTTGCCTTCCCAAGGGCCTCCCTGAAGCCAACCTACTATACCTATAGCTATATAGTTCATCATAAGTGTAAAAAGCGTTTCATTAGTCCCATATCTAGCCTTAAAAGCTGCCGGAATTCCTGACCAAAGACCACCAAAAATCACACCCATTATAGCCATAGCCGGTAAAAGCAAAAAGCTATTCCAAGTATCTCCAAAGGACAAAGCTAAATAACTGGCTCCTACTGCCCCCATGGTTATCTGACCTTCTGCACCTATATTCCAATATTTCATCTTAAAACAAGGGGCTAAAGCCAGAGCCGTACCTAATAAAGGTGTAGCTACTTTTATAACCTGTCTTAAACCTGCCGGATTACCTAAGGATCCCTCTAAAAGAGAACCATAAGCATTAATAGGATCTGCCCCTGCGATTACAAAGATTAACCCTCCAAGCACTAAGGCAGTAAAAAATGCCGCAGCTCTAATGAGCCAAACATTTCTCTTATTTATATTTTCTCTCTTCGCTAAACGAAGAAAAGGAGCTTTTTCATTCATATTTACTTTTTCTCCTTTCCGCCTAAGCTTGTCATAAGTAATCCTATTTCCTCTTTACTAGTAGTTCTTGCATCTACCACCCCTGATACCTTACCACCACATAGTACAAGGATTTTATCGCATAATTCTAAAAGAACATCTAAGTCTTCCCCTACAAATATTACGGCAACACCCTTTTTCTTCTGTTCAGACATTAAATCATATATTATATATGAAGTGTTTATATCCAAACCTCTAACGGCATAAGCGCTCATTAAAACTGATGGCGCGGAGGCTATTTCTCTTCCTACTAAAACCTTCTGAACATTACCGCCGGAAAGCTTCCTTACAGGATAATCCACACTTGGTGTAACTACCTCTAAATGGTCAAGTACCTTTTCCGCCAACTCTTCAGGAGCTTTTCTATCTATGAAAATCCCCTTACCCTTATTCCAAGACCTGAGCATCATATTTTCCGTCATGCCCATGCCACCTACTAACCCCATACCCAATCTGTCTTCCGGTACAAAGGCTAGAGCTACACCTGCATCTTTAATTTCCATAGGTGATTTACCTACTAACTCCTCCGGATTCCTACCTTCCGGAGAATATATAATCGAACCTGATGAAATATGTCTTAAGCCGGCTACCGCCTCTAAAAGTTCTTTCTGTCCGGAACCTGCTATTCCGGCAATTCCTAAAATTTCACCACCATAAGCGATAAATCCAACATCCTCCAGCTTATTTATTCCCTCACTGTTTCTTACAGTTAAACCTGCAACTGTGAGTCTCGGAACAGGATTTACAGGCTCAGTCCTACCTATGTTTAGCTCAACCTTTCTTCCTACCATCATTTCTGTAAGCTGAATTTCATCTGTTTCTTCAGTTTTAACAGTGGCTATATGCCTACCCTTTCTTAAAACTGCCACCACATCAGAAATTTCCATAACTTCATTTAATTTATGAGTTATGATGATTACAGATTTTCCATCTTCTCTCATAGCCCTTAAAACCTTAAAAAGCTTATGAGTTTCCTGTGGAGTAAGCACCGCTGTCGGCTCATCCAAAATCAGAACATCCGCCCCTCTATATAGAACCTTAATAATTTCTACAGTTTGTTTTTCTGATACAGACATTTCATAAATCTTTTTATCCGGATCTAAATCAAAACCATATTTTTCACTTATAGCCTTAACTCTCTTAGAAATTTCTTTTTTATCTAAGGTTCCTTTCTCTTTTAAACCTAAAATAATATTTTCTGCTGCAGTAAATACATCTATAAGCTTAAAATGCTGATGTATCATACCTATTTTGTTGTCAAATGCATCCTTAGGAGAGGCTATTGTAACCGGCTTTCCATCTACCAAAATCTGCCCTTCATCAGGGAAGTATATACCTGAAAGCATATTCATCAGTGTAGTCTTTCCTGAGCCGTTTTCTCCTAAAAGAGACATAATTACACCCTTATCTAAATAAAGGTTGACATCTTCATTGGCAACTACATTGCCAAATCTCTTAGTTATTCCACGAAATTCTATTGCGTGTTTCTTTTCCATAAAGCACCCTTACATTCTAAATCAAAACTCTTTATAGACTTAAAAGAGGACCTAAGTCCTCTTTTAAATCTTATACTTATTGTCTATTTTAATACTTTTCGTTCAAAAGTTCAATACCATCTATTCTTAATCCGAAATATGGTGCAGACTGGAAGTAGGATTCGTGGAAACATCCATCGAAAATAGCTTCTTCACTATCCGGAGTAAAATCTCCATCTGTGTCTAATGCAAAGGCATTCTTTACTTCCTTACCATCTACTGTAAACTTAGAAGTGTCAAATACATTTAAACTGCCATCCGCCATCTGCTTTTTAACTTCTTCTAATTTTTCAGCAGTGCCTTCTGCGGCGATTTTGGAATTCAAATCAGTTAAAGTAACATCACCTGTAGCTAAACCATGTCTAAAGTAATCCTGGTCAACTTTTCCACCATTTACAATAGTTTCAATTACATAAACCATGTAATTAGTCCAGTCAATTCTGGAAGAAACCAATGAAGCTTCTGGTGCAACATCACTCATATCAATGTTATAACCTACATGGAAAACACCTGCAGACTGAGCTGTAGTAGCCGGTGTAGTAGAGTCAGAATGCTGAGAAATAAGTACTGCACCTCTATCAATCAAATCCTGAGCTGTATTTGCTTCCATAGTAGGATCACCCCAAGAACCGATAAATTCAACCTTCATTGTAACAGAAGGACAAACAGAACGGGCTCCTAAGAAAAATGAAGTATAACCGGAAATTACTTCTGCGAAAGTATATGCACCTACATAACCAATTACTGCCTCATCTTTTTTAATTTCTTTTTTATCTATCATTTCCTGAAGTTTGAGACCTGCAGCTACACCTGCCAAATATCTTCCTTCATAGATGGAAGGGAAAGCATTAACTGTATTTTCTAATTCATCCTTACCGGAACCTTCGTTAGTCATTCCAATGAAAACTGTATCAGGATAATTAGGAGCTACTGTAAGCATAGCAGGTTCCTGTCCATAAGAGTTATTAAATACTGCGATACAACCCTTGCCTGCTAAATCTTCATTATCTACAGCAACTTCATCACCTTCAGGATGATTGTATGTATAAATCCATTCAATATTAATTCCTTTATCAGCTAATTGCTTCTTAGCAGCATCACAAGCCATATAGAAATTTCTGTCGTATGCGGCATTATCGTCACCGATACAAACCATTCCCACCTTATAAGTGGAATCTTCTTTGGCATCACCACCCTTGTCTTGTCCACAAGCAGCAAGGCTAAAAACCATTACAAGTACTAATAAAATAGCTAAAAACTTCTTCATTTTTTTCTCCTTTTCACATCTTCAATTTAAGGGCAGTCCCTAATTAAATACCATATTTATATTATATTCAAAACCTATTTTTTCACAAGTTAAAATTCATTTTTTTTCGTCAGGTTTTTACAAAAATAAAAAAATAGTTCGTGTTTTTACGAACTATTTTCTGCTTTTATATATTTTCATTTGTCTTTTTTTAATGTTCAAAATCTAAAACTAAACTTTCACCTAAAATCTTTCTAGGATTATTCGAAAAAGATTTCTCCATCGCTTATATCCTTTATCAGAGCTAAAGCTTCAACCTTATATCCCTTTTCTTCCAAACGCGCCTTACCGCCTTGCTGATTTTTACAAACAGCTACACCTATGCCTGCAACCTTTGCTCCGGCTTCTTCCACCATTGCTGCTAAAGCGGATGCTGCCTCTCCATGAGCTAAAAAGTCATCTAAAATAAGAACTTGTTCGCCCTCAGAAAGATATTTTTTAGCTACAGTTATCTGTCTCTTTTCACCCTTTGTAAAGGACATGGCCTCATGAATGTAACAATCATCTACCATAGTATTCGGTTTAGCCTTTTTAGCAAAAACTACCGGAGGATAACCAAAAGCCTTTGCAGCAGCTATTCCAATAGCAATACCGCTTGCCTCAATAGTAAGAATTTTATCAACTTTTATGCCTTGAAATCTTCTTCTAAATTCTTCGCCCATGTCTTCCATAAGCTTAACATCTATCTGATGATTTATAAATCCATCTACATTGATTCTGTCAGAGCCGACAGCTCTTCCCTCTTTTAAAATTCTTTTCTTCAGGCTTTCCATAACTCTCCTCTTTAAAACATAATATTATTAAGTAGTTTGTATTAGGGTTGGCAGATTTTGAGCCAAAACAAATTGATTAGTCTGTGTAATTATCAAAATATCCTTGAATATAGATAAATGGTGTTCCTTTGTCTCCTGAACCGGAAGTAAGGTCGCATAAAGAACCTAATAAATCTGTAAGGCGGCGTGGAGTTGTGCCCTCTGTAACCATTTGACCTACTAAATTGTCTGCCTTTTTCTTAATGGCTTGTTCTATAGCTGCCTTAAGTTCTTCACCTTTTAAATCTGCAAAATCATTATCCGCTAAATATTTAAGTTTTAATTCATTTGGTTGACCTTCTAATCCCTTTGTATATCCCGGTGAAACCACAGGGTCTGCTAATTCCCAGATTTTTCCTACAGGGTCTTTAAAAGCACCATCTCCATATATCATAACTTCTACTGTTTTACCTGTAAGAGCCTTTATATCTTCCTGAACACCATCTACAAATTCCTGACAATTAACCGGGAAAAGTTTAATAGTGTCTTCAGTAGCCTTGTTAGAACCTAATATCCCATAATCCGGATTATAACCTGAACCACTAACAGAGGAAGTTAGTAAATCATCCATGCCTAAAACTATTTTAGCACCTGCTGCTTTAATAAGTCTCTTAGTTCTGGCTCTTGTGTGAATATCAGCACATATAACCGTATCTGTATATTCTACAATTCTTCTTGGGTTATTAGAGAAAATAATTTCTGCTTCTGCACCTTCTTCTTCAATGAGACCTTTGTAATAATTTACATAGTCAACATCTGTGAAAGTATGTCTGGACTTTCCGAAGAGCCCTTCAAATTCTTCCTGAGTTAAAAGGTCTGTATATGGATCTATACCTTTTTCATCTAAAAGATCAATGTCTAACAAGTGATTTCCGACTTCATCACTTGGATAACTAAGCATAAGCACTACCTTCTTGCTTCCCTGAGCGATACCACGAAGACAAATAGCAAATCTGTTTCTGGATAAAATAGGGAATACGACACCCACTGTGCCTCCTCCTAACTTAGCCTTAACATCTTCTGCTAACTGTGAAGTACTAGCATAGTTTTTCTGAGATCTAGCTAAAATAGATTCAGTAATTGCTAATACATCTTTAGTACCAATAGAAAATTCGCCTTGATTGATACAATCCATAAATGTATCTACAACAATTTTTCTAAGGTTATCGCCTTCTTTAACAATTGGGCCTCTTAAGCCACGGGAAACTGTTCCGATTACTCTTTTCATCTTTTTGCTCCTTGTTTTTTATTTTTATTTTTTACTTAAATCAAAAAACACTAAATTTCATAGGTGAATTTTCACCTATGAAATTGTCCTTTGACTTCGTAAGTATATCACACCTTTTTTTAATAGGCAAAAGTTTTTTTACAAATTCACATTATTTTTTTAATTTCTTTGCTATTTCTTTGCAGCAGTTGAGTTTTTCTGTATGGCAAAAAGCACTCTTTTATATACATTTTAATTTTTTTATCAAAAACTATTGTATTTTCGCAAAATTTGCGATATAATAACCGTAATCGTTTAGGAAAACGACACCCATTCATCACTTTTATATATTATTATAAGGGTGTTCCAAAAGGAAATGGGAACAAAATAGCAAACTTTCCTTCTTTTATTGAATACACACACACTTTCGGAAAATAACCTTCACATTTGTGGAGGTTATTTTCTTTTTTGTTGTGCGATCGTGAGGGGCTGGGCGAATTTTATTTCAAATTCCAAACTTTTTCAGTTCTTTTTCTTGATTCATCTAAGTGCTTAGTAATAGCTGCGGTTCCGCGTTTTTTATCCTTTTCTTTAATAGCATTAAAAATTTCTAAATGCTCGCTTTGTATAGATTCTAAAAAACTTTTATCATAGAACATAGCTTTTCTAGTTTTGTCTAAATATTCTTTATATGACCTTAATACTTGGGCTAAAAATCTGCTGCCGGAAGAATTGTAAATAATATCGTGGAAAGAAGTATTAAGTTCTAACACCTTCTTTTCGTCACCGCGCTGAGTATAAAAATCCATAAGCTGACATTGTTCTTCTAACTTATCTATTTCATCAGGGGTAATTCTTTCGATAGCCCAGCCTATAGCAATCTTTTCCAATGCTGTTCTCACGGAGTAAATATCGCTTACATCCTGTTTAGTAAACCCCTTAGCAAAACAACCTCTATTAGGCACATAATCCAGCAAACCTTCTGTTTCCAACTGTTTAAAAGCATCTCTTATAGGGCTTCTGCTAACTTCTAATTCTAAGGCTATTTGATTTTCTTTGATTTTTTCACCGATTTTATATTCTCCTCTTAAAATTCGCTCTCTCAAAATATCTGCGATTTCACCGGAAAGAGAAATATTGTTTTTAAATTCTCTTTTACTCATATTTAACTCCTCAATTTTTGTGCTTCAAAATCCACTTTGCCAGCACTTTCTATGATTTGATTATATAGCATAAAAACTATTTTTGCAATTGTTTTAGTAAGAAAACAATCAAACTTTTTTAAGGTATGTTTTTTATATATTTGTTGTTTCTCAAATCGCACTTATAGGACAAAAAGTATTGGTAAAGAAGCGATAAATTGTGGGGTTAGGTTTTGCATTGCAAGAGGTTAACGGTCTTATATGTAACACTATTTTAAGCTTTGTATAGACTAATTTTGTAGTGTGAAATACGCAAACTTTGCCGGATGACACTATTTCGTGCTTACAAATAGGCCTGTGCAATTACAAACCCTTCTAAAACCAAATGGAAATAACCTAATCCACAAGTTCTACCATACATTTGAACGGTGGATGCAATGAAAAAGTATGGTAGAACAAATGAAAATCTCTGATACCTCTTATATTTTGAGGAGTTTTAATCTTAAACGCCTTGTAACAAAAAACATTTTTTAGTACAAAAAATTATAGCATTAATTACAATCAACAAACTTTCAAGCAAAAAGCACTAACCCCCTGTCATAAGCAGAGTTTTAGTGCTTTTAATATTTTTATACTTTTCTTTCGATTCATAGTCTATCTTTTGCTTTTACAATCTAAATCTATAATTGATAATCGCCATCAGGCTTAACCTCTATAAATCTAACTGCTCCTGCTTCATAGATAGCCACAGATCTACTCTCATCCTTTGGTAATGCAGCAGAACCGGGACATATATATCTTATGCCTTTAATGATTTCATCTCTCTTTATATGAGTATGCCCCACCAATACCACATCTATACCTAAAGCCCTTGCCTCTTCAATCCTATCATCTACAGTTTCTTTATAGCCATGCGTAGCCAGGATTTTTTTACCATCTGCTTCGAAAACAAGCCTTTCGTTACTTAGGAATTTTACTCCCATAACCTCTTCATCTACATCTGCATCACAGTTTCCCTTAATAAAAATTATATTATCCTTCTTATTGAAAAGTTCTGCTAATTTTATAGGGTCATAACCTTCATGTATTCCATTTCTAGGTCCCGGAGCCAAAACATCTCCTAAGTGTAAAATCCTATCACAATCATCAAGTATTTCTAAAGCTTTTCTGCCGTACTCATAATAACCATGAGTATCTGCCATAATTCCTATTTTCATATTACAAAATATAATTTTCTAATACCTGTCCATTGAAATCAAAGTTTTCAATCTGTAAATAATACTCAGCAGAATCAATCAACGCTTTCATAGGGCAGAGTCCTATAAGTTCAGTACCTGTAACCACTACTCCATATCTTCTAGCTTCAGCCTTTACAAGTTCCGTAACACGATATAACGGAGTAACATTAAAATCAGTCATATTGATAGACACCTGTGCTATATTTCTATCTTCCAACATAAAGCCCATAGCCTTTACATTATTAAGACCACCATCTTTTTCTCTAATAATCTTTGCAATATTTTTTGCAATCTGAACATCAGAAGTATTTAAGTTTAAGTTATAAGCTACAAGTGGCGGTCTGCATCCAATTGCAACAACTCCTCCTGTTGGATTAATTCTTCTTCCTCCGAAATCCGGTTCCCAATCAACTTCCTGAACTTTAGCCGCCATACCTTCAAACTGCCCTTTTCTAACAGTTGCCAAATTTTTTCTCTCCGGACGACTAGCAGAGTGCTCATAAAGGAAAACAGGTAAATCCGCCTCCTTTGCAACCCTTTCACCTACTACCTTAGAAAGCTGCACACATTCTTCTATAGTAGCATCTTTAATAGGTACGAAAGGCATTACATCTACACAACCCATTCTAGGATGTTCACCTTCATGCTTAGTTAAATCAATAAGTTCTACAGCTTTCTTAGCTAACTTCACGCTAGCCTCTTCACAAGCCTTTGCATCACCAATATAAGTTATAACTGTTCTATTATGACTTGGATCTGATGAATAATCCAATAAAGTACATCCTGCTGTTTCTCTAATCTGATTTACACAAGCCTCTATAACTTCCTGATTTCTTCCTTCTGAAATATTAGGAATTGATTCAATAATCTGTGCCATTTATAATCCTCCTTCTACCTTATCATATATATTATTTGCAATCATTTCTGCTTCTTTAACTAAATTTATAGCCTTCTCAAAATCCGCCTTTAAAACCTCATCTTTAATTCCCGGTAAATTAATCTTAACATTGAGCCATGCACTCTTTGCTCCTGCCAAGAATCCTAAAGCTGCAACACCTAAATCAGAAGCGGCATTAGTATTAAACTTACCTTCCATTTCAGTCATAACCTTAAGCCCCTCTAGGCAAAGTTCAACCGTATGATAAGGAACCTCTGTAGCCCCCACATTGGCAATTCTTATAGCTTTGGAACGCTCACTCTTTTCTTCTTCCGTTTCCTTTGGCATCTTATAGGCAGCTGACACCTTATTAAAAGCCTCTGTATCTAAGTCAATAGAATTTAAAAGTTCTAAATAAATCCTAGATATTTTTTCTTCTACTTTTTTTAAGTCCTCTTCAAATTCCTTATACTTTTCTCTTCCTAAAGTTAAACCTATAACCATAGAAACTAAGGCTGCTGACTGAGCTCCTTCTAAAGCCGCAGCGGAACCGCCACCTGGAGCCGGAGCATTTGATCTAAGCACTTCTAAATATTCTTTTAAAGTCATATCTACTAATTTCATATTATACTAAAATTCCTTTCTTAATAGTTTGAATTGCTAAATTTGAACCAAATCTATAACATAACATTTCCATATCCGGAGCATCCCATATAACAAAATCCGCCTGCTTGCCCACTTCTAAAGTACCCACTTTATCCCCTCTATTAATACCACAAGCCGGATTTATAGTTACAGCCGTAAGAATTTCTTCAGGTGTCATTCTATATTTTAAATAGCCTAAGTTCATTACAAACTGCAAATTCAAAGACGGACAGGAACCCGGATTGAAATCGGAAGCCATAGCTACTGCCACTCCAAATTCATCTATCATCCTTCTTACAGGCGCAAAAGTAGCACCTAAATAGAAAGAAGTTCCCGGCAAAGTCATAGCTACCACATCTCCATCTGCTAAGGCTTCCATACCCTCATCTTCTATGACTATAAGGTGTTCCGCTGAATCTGCCCCTAATTTTCCTGCTAATACGGAGCCGCCTATGGATTTAATTTCGTCCGCATGAATCTTAAGACCGAAACCAATGGATTTTGCTGCCTTTAAATATCTTTCAGATTCTTCTGCATTAAAAACAGAATCTTCTGTAAATATATCTATAAATTCCGCTAAATTTTTCTCCTTAACATAAGGCATCATTTCATCAATACATAAATCGATAAACTCTTTTTCCTTGCCTTTCCACTTTTCTTCAACTACATGGGCAGGCATAAAAGTAGAAACTATATCCATAGGATGATCTTCATTGAGTTTTTTCAAAACTTCTAAAAGCTTTACTTCCGTGTCTAAATCTATACCATAACCGGATTTTGCTTCACAAGTAGTTACCCCTAGAGTCATCATCTCATCCAAGAACCCCTCTGTTTTAGCATAAAGTTCCTCAAAAGTTGCCTCTCTAGTCTTCTTAACAGTATCATTTATTCCGCCACCTGCTCTAAGAATATCCAAATAAGAAGCTCCCTTTAACTTTAAGGGAATCTCATTTTGCCTATATCCACCAAAAATCAAATGAGTATGACCTTCAACCAGACCCGGAGTAACCAATTTGCCTTCTGCATCTATCACAGTGTGACAGCTATCTTCATCTATGGGAAGTTTCCCATCAGAAGTAATTTCAATTATCACTCCATCTTCTGCTAAAATAGCAGCATTTTTTAATTTTAAATTTTCACCCTGTTGTTTTCCTTTATGAGCAAAGCTGCCCACAGGAGTTTGCAACAGCCCTATGTTTTTTACCAGTAATTTTCCCATTTTTTATACTTCTTTATTTTACAAACTTTTCTACAGTTTCATTTACTAATTTATCATCAGCTATGAAAGGAAGCGTTATATGTCCCTTACCTTCATAATTAGCATTATACTCTGCTGAAGTCTCTACGGCATGAGGGTTTCTAGCCCAGTTTCTTCTGGCAACACCACCCATTACATCCCACATCATGGCGCTTTTAATTATTTCATCAATTCTTTCGGAGCCGTCTAACACTAAGCCAAAACCACCATTTATAGATTTTCCTATGCCTACTCCTCCACCATTATGAAGAGCGATTAAAGACATACCTCTAGCAGCATTTCCCGCATAACACTGAACTGCCATATCTGCCATTACATTTGACCCATCTTTAATATTAGAAGTTTCTCTAAATGGAGAATCTGTTCCTGAAACATCATGGTGATCACGACCTAGCATAACAGGTCCAATTTTACCTTCTCTTACTAATTCATTAAACTTAAGAGCTATACGGGTTCTTCCTTCTGCATCCTGATAAAGAATTCTAGCCTGTGTTCCCACTACCAGCTTATTAGCCTTAGCATCACGAATCCAAACCCAGTTATCTCTATCTTGACCTCTTCTATTAGGATCGATACAATCCATTGCAGCCTTATCAGTAGCATCTAAATCTTCCGGTTTTCCTGATAAACAAACCCATCTAAAAGGTCCATAACCATAGTCAAATAAAATAGGTCCCATAATATCTTCTACATAAGAAGGCCAAATAAAACCATCTTTATCATCATAGCCATTTTTAGAAATTTCCTTTATTCCTGCATCATACATAGCTTTCATAAAGGAATTACCATAATCAAAGAAATATGTACCTCTTTCTGTTAGGGCTTTTATAGCTTTATAGTGTCTATGAAGGGTTTCGTCTACTTTATTAATAAATAAATCCCTATCTTTATGAAGAAGTTCAGTTCTTTCTTCAAAAGTCATATCCACAGGACAATATCCCCCGTTATACACATTATGGCAAGAAGTCTGGTCGGAAAGAAGGTCTATATGGAAATTTCTTTCCACTGCTTTTTCCAACAAATCAACTATATTTCCATGATAAGCTATAGAAATAGATTCCTTATTTTGAATTTTTTCTGCCGCTAGATCAAATACCTTATCCAAATCGTCTAGGATAACATCCACCCAACCTTGATTATGTCTGGTTTCAATTCTGGAAAGGTCTACTTCTGCAAAAATTCCCACTGCGTTAGCTATATTAGCCGCCTTAGGCTGAGCTCCACTCATTCCACCTAAACCGGATGACACAAAGGTATGTCCTGCTAAATCTCCATCTTCGGAAATGCCCAATTCTTTCCTGCCTGCGTTCAAAATAGTATTAAAAGTACCGTGAACTATTCCTTGAGGCCCTATATACATCCATCCTCCGGCGGTCATCTGTCCATAATTGGCAACGCCCATTTCTTCCGCTATTTCCCAGTCATCTAAATTATCATACATACCTATCATCATAGAGTTTGTAATTATAACTCTAGGTGCTGTCGGCTTAGAAGGAAATAAACCTAAAGGGTGTCCGGATTCTATAACCAAAGTCTGATCTTCAGTCATTTCCTCTAAATATCTCTTAATCAATCTATATTGAAGCCAGTTTTGGCACACCTGTCCTGTTTCCCCATAAGTAACCAATTCATAGGGATATAAAGCCACCTCAAAATCCAAGTTATTGTCTATCATAACCTGAAAAGCTTTTCCTTCTAAGCAATTCCCCTTATAATCATCTATAGGCTTGCCTGAAAGTCTTCCCTCAGGTCTATATCTATAGGCATAAATCCTGCCTCTAGTAGTAAGTTCTTCCATAAACTCAGGAGCTAATTTCTCATGTAATTCTTCTGGTACATATCTTAAAGCATTTTTTAAAGCAATTTTTGTTTGTTCCTTAGTAAGTCTAAAACCTCTGTCCGGTGCACGGCGAACGCCTTCTTCAAACTTAGGATAATCCGGATATTCATTGCCTAACTGAATAGTCATGGCTCCCATAATCTGCTTATTATCTAACATTTCAAACCTCCCACTATTTTACTTAATAGCTACAATCTTTTCTACTGCTTCCAGTAAACTGTTATCTTTAATCATATCATCAAATTTTGCTAAATAAGATTCCATAATAATATCTTCCTCTACCGGCGGTAATGTTTTTCTAATGAAATCATATGCCGCCTTCATAGCCGGTGAAAGATTATTTATACCATTTTCACCAATTTCCTGTCTAAGCCAAATTGCCTGAGCCGCTGCAGAAACTTCAATTCCTATAACCTTTTGTGCATTATCTAAAACTAAAGCTGCTGTTCTGGCAGAAGTGGTTCCCATAGACACATGGTCTTCCTGATTGGCAGAAGTAGGGATAGAGTCAACACAGGCAGGGTGGTCATAAACTTTATTTTCTGAAACCATAGAAGCCGCTGCATATTGGGCTATCATATAACCTGAATTTACGCCTCCGTCTTTAGCCAAGAAAGCCGGTAAGCCCTCTGATAAAGCAGGATTTACCAATCTTTCAATTCTTCTCTCAGAAACATTTGCTAATTCAGATATGGCAATCTTTAAGAAATCAAAGGCTAAAGCCATAGGTTGTCCATGGAAATTACCACCTGAAATTACTTCATCTTCATCCGGAAATACAATTGGATTATCTGTAACAGCATTCAGTTCACGACTTACAGCATTATAAACATAATTTATAGCATCTCTGGATGCTCCGTGTATCTGAGGTAAACATCTCTGTGAATAAGGGTCTTGAACCTTATTAGGCTGAACCAAAAGAGTATTCCCCGAACCCTCTAAAAGAATTCTCATGTTTTCCGCTACTTGAATCTGCCCCTCTTGTCCTCTTAAAATATGAGTCTTCGGATCATATGCCTTCTTTATGGCATGAAGAGCTTCTCCTGTCATGGCACCTGCAATATCAGCAATCTTCATAAGTTTCATAGCATCATAAAGAACATTACAGCCTACAGCTGTCATCATCTGAGTTCCATTATTAAGAGCTAACCCTTCCTTCGCCTGAAGTTCCACCGGTTTCAGCCCTGTCATATCAAAGGCTTCCTGTGCATCTATAACCTGACCCTTATATTCTACCTTTCCTAAGCCTATTAACCCTAAAGCAATACAAGACAAAGGTGCCAAATCACCGGAAGATCCCACAGAACCCTTCTCCGGAACTATAGGATGAATGCCCTCATTTAACATATCTATTAAAGTCTGTAAAGTTTCCAGTCTAATACCTGAATTTCCATGAGCTAAAGAATTAGCTCTTAACAGCATAGCAGCTCTTACATACTTAGTTTCATAGGGTTTACCCATTGAACAAGTATGGCTGATTATTAGATTTTTTTGAAGTTTAGCCGTTTCTTCCGGTGAAATTACCACATTGGCAAATTTCCCAAAACCTGTAGTCAGCCCATATATAACAGCTTTTTCTTCTAATTTTTTTTCTATATAATTTCTTGCTTTTTTTACAGCAATAGTTGCGTCAGATGAAAGTTCTACCCTTTCATAATTTCTACACACCTTAATTACATCTTCGACTGTTAAGCTTCTGCCATCTAAAATAATCGCCATAGCTACTCTCCTTGTCTTTTATTCATATTTTGTAATATTTTATACATTAAAAATGCAATATTGTCCCCTTAATTATAATCTTTTTTTTGATAAATATCCACTATTTTTTGTCCTCTAAAATCCTTCTTAACCCTAATTTTACATTAACAGTCTATAGGTTTTATGCCTTTTTATTCTCAAAACCATGAACCCAATCAGATTTCAAATAATATATTAAATAGATTAAAGAACTTATAGCCCAAGTAATAGGATATGCCCAGTATATATATTTCAATTCCCCTATAAATTTCATAACTAAACTTATATAGGAAACTCTAAAAATGCACCAAACACTTAACATAACTATCATTGGTACTAAAGCCTTGCCTGCACCTCTGCATACAGCTGCAATACAATGGGAAAATGCCAGCAAACAATAAAACAGGGTTACAATTCTGGCTTGTAAAACTCCAAACTCTATAACTGATGGGTTATTATCGAATACACCGATTAAATTCGGTGCAAATATGTATACTAAAATTCCTATAATCTCTGCTAAAATCGTTCCCGAAAGAATTCCGAACCTAGCTCCTACCTTTGCTCTTTCATACTCCTTAGCTCCTAGGTTTTGACCTGTAAAAGTGGTTATTGCCATAGTAAAACAGTTTATAGGTAAAAATCCGAAACCTTCAATTTTAGCATGGATTCCATAACCTGCTGTAGCAAACTTTCCAAAAGAGTTAATCTGAGTTTGAACTATAACATTGGCAAAGGCAATTACTGAATTTTGAATACCTGCCGGCACTCCATAACTCAAAATCTCTTTTAGCATAGGTAAATTAAATCCTATCTTCTTCAAATCCACCCTAAACTCAAAATTCTTTCCCGATAAATGAATTATGCATAAAATCGCACTTACCATCTGAGATGTAACAGTAGCCGCCGCCGCTGCCCAAACTCCCCAACGAAAATATCCTATGAAAAGTAAGTCTAATATAATATTCATCAAAGAAGAAAATATTAAATAATATAAAGGGCGTTTACTATCTCCAACTGCATTCATAATTCCTGTACAAGTATTATATAAAACTGTAGCAATTGAGCCTAAAAAGAAATACCTAAAATAAGTTATAGCTTCCGGCAAAACTTGCTCATCCGTCTTCATCCAAACCAAAAATGTTGGGGTAAGAAAAACACCTACTACAGTTAATAAAACTCCTGCAACTAATGCAAAAGCAAAATTTGTATAGATAGCTGTCATAACTTTTTCTCTATTTCCTGCTCCAAAATATCTGGATATAGCTACCCCTGAACCCATACCGGTTCCTATAAAAAAACTGGCAAGCATAAAAATCAGAGTTCCAGATGCGCTTACCGCAGCTAAAGAATCCGTTCCTAAAAACTTGCCAACTATAAAAGTATCTGCTGTGTTATAAAGTTGTTGAAAGATTTGACTTAACATTAAAGGCATGGCAAAAGCAATGATCAATCCATAAGGATTGCCCTTAGTCAAATCGCGAGTTGTTTTTTTAGTCATATTTTGCCCTCCCCTTAGTGTTAATTTAACTTTGTAAAGCATTAAAATGCCTATATAAACAATGAAGGTGTAGCCTAAGCTACACCTTTTCATTTTATTTATTAGTCTGCAACATATGGAAGTAATGCAACTATTCTTGCTCTCTTAATAGCAGTTGTTACTTCTCTCTGATGCATAGCACATGTACCAGTGATTCTCTTAGGTAAAATCTTACCTCTTTCAGTGATGTATCTCTTAAGCTTATCTACATCCTTGTAATCAATAGTTTCTGTTTTATCAGCGCAAAACTGGCATACTTTTTTTCTTCTCATGCCGCCGCCGCGTCTTTTATCCATCATGATTTTTATCTCCTTCCTACTTAAAACGGAATGTCCTCTTCAATTGCAGAGAACCCTTCAGGAATCTGGCTTGGTTCCTCCTGACCCATAGGTGCAGAATTTACAGGTGCAGCAGGTCTATATCCTCCCTGTCCCTGTGAAGCCTTATCCTTCCATTCTAGAAATTCTACTCTGTCTGCTACGACATCTGTGGTATAAACAGTTGCTCCATCCTTATTAGTATAGCTTCCGGTTTGAATTCTTCCCTGAACACCTACTAAAAGGCCTTTAGTAAGAAACTTCTCACAATTTTCAGCCTGTTTACCAAATACAACTATACTTGGAAAATCTGTCTGCTTCTCCCCATTTCCCTGTCTCATAGGTCTATCAATAGCAATTGTAAATCTACAAACCGCCATCTGGGACTGTGCCGCATATCTTACATCTGGATCTCTGGTTAATCTTCCGATTAGTACAACATTGTTCATATAAAACCTCTCTTATTTTTCTTCCTTGTTGATGATGAGATGTCTTATAACATTGTCAGAAATTCTGAGTCTTCTGTCAAGTTCCTTAGGTAATGTTGGATTACCTGCAAATTCAACTACTACATAGTATCCTTCTTCCTTCTTCTGGATAGGATATGCAAGTTTTCTAAGACCCATTACTTCTACTTTTCCGACTTCACCATCAGCTGCAATGATTTCTTTAACAGTTTCGATTGTAGCATCTTTCTTTTCATCTTCTAAAGTAGGATTGATAATGAACATAACTTCATAATTAATCATTTTTTCACCTCCCTGTGGACTATATGGCGACAATTTTTTAACTGTCGCAGAGATGCACGAATACTCATGCCTTTCTATTATACAACAAAATCTACCAATTGCAAGGCTTTTTTTGTTTTATTTTGCTAAAATAGGTAAATTTTAAGGTTCTTTTATCATATTTTGCAAATTTTATTACAATATTTTACTATAACCACCTTATTTCATCTAAAAACTCAATACCTATGCCATCCGGCGGAATATTTTTGAAGCGTGTAGCTCCATTTCTGCCATTTTTCTTTGTGAAATATAGCGCCTCATCTGCCTTCTTTATTAAAGTCTTTTCATCTTCTGCATCTTCTGGAAAATCTACGCTTCCTATACTAACACTTACCTTTACATTTATATCATCTACACAAAATTCTTCTTCAAACAAAGCCAAAACCTCTGCCATCTTAGAATCAATAGTACAATCAATTCCTCCATCTTCTCTATGGAAGTAAATCATAGCAAATTCATCTCCCCCATATCTATAAGGCACGAAAGTTTTCTCTTGAATAGAACCCAATCTCCTGCCCACCTCTTTTAAAATAACATCTCCTATTAAATGTCCAAAATTATCATTAATTTCCTTAAAATGATCCACATCCATGAGAAAAAGTGAAAATTTTCTATCAGAAACTAAGCTCTTACTAAGTTCTAAATCCAACAGCCTTCTGTTTCCCAATCCTGTCAGGGCATCAATATGAGCTTGAGTTTTCAAAATATCGCTTTTTTCTTTTAACAACCCTGCCCTTTTCTTACTTATCACACTCGCCTGATGATACCATCTAACTAATAAACTCATAAAGAGAGCTATAAAGAACAAAGCTACAATTACTAACATCAATCTGGTACTTTCATCTATATCATTATAATAAATAGCCGAACTAGGAAGCTTATTTTTATCTATATGATGATTATTCATAACTTCCGCATCAAAATATGCCTTGCCTACGAAAGTGCTTCCTTCATAATTAGTACTATCAATAGGTTCCCTATTTAACACTTTTTCTGCTAGCTGTCCTACCTTTTTACCTAAAAGCATATTGTCTATGGATATTGAGCCTAAACTTCCATGCCCCATCCAAGATAAAGTAAGCACTGGTCCTTTACAATTTTCAGAAATTAGCTTAACAGCTTGGTCATATCTATAAACATTGCCTTGAGAATCCTTTGTAAAAAGCATACACAGAGTTACTTCATTAAAACTTAAGCCGGCACAGTGCTCTATAATTTCTTCTTTAGTATGTAAAGAAGTATTAAAGAGTTCTATTTCTATAGGCTCATATTCCTTTTTTACAGCCAAGGCTGTAGCACTCAGTGCCAATCCTGTGGGAGTATCATCAAAAATTACACAAACTTTCTTAGCCTCAGGATTCAACTTCTTAGCTAATGCTAAATTTTCGGCAACGGTGTTAGTGGTAATAATACCTTTCATTTCTAAAGATTCTGCTAAGTCTATCAAATTTCGGCTATTTATAGCTTCATAAACTAACTTTTTATTGCCAAAAAATCCATCTTGATACCTTATAGCCATTTGCAAAGCATTATCCCCACCTAAAATTACAACTCCTACACCACCAATTCTTTCATATTTTGCTTTTATATATTCATAAAAATCTTTTTCATATTCAATACCATTAGCCGAAGTAGAGTCCATAAACTCACAATGTAAATAAGCATCTTCACCCAATCCACTTCTTATTCCATCAATTTGTTCCTCAATCGATGGATAACTAATGGAATAAGAACTTATAAACAGTACTCTATTGGCAGATTTTGATTCCGCAGGTCTTAAAATATTTAACTTTCGATAATCTAATGCCACATCATTAGCCAGATTCACATACTTGTGTGCAGCATGTTCCACCTCACTACTTCCGGAAAAAATTTGTTGTAACATAGACCACCACAAAGTTCTCTGGAATCCCCAACCGGGTGTAATATTATAATAATCAGAAACATATTTCATCATTTCCTGATAAGGTTTCATTTTTGCTTCATGTTTTGTATCCTTATATGCATTCCTTTGGCTACTTCTAACAGGAAAAACATGAGAAGCTACAACAGTTTTGGAACCTTGTACCGGATCATCACAAAGAAACTTTATAAAAGTTTTCGCAGCCTTTATCTTCGCTTCTGAACCCTTATCTATGATTCCAAATCCCCAAATTCCGCTGCAAAGAGAAGGTTTCCCTGTATCAGTGGGAAATGCCATAGTGTACGGCTTGAAATCTATGTCTTTAACATAAACTTCTTCATTTGAAGAATTCCACGCAAAAGTCATAGCAGTTTGCTGATTCGCAAACATATTGATTTCTTCCAATCCTTGAATTCTTGAGTTATAACTCAAAAGCCCTTCTTCTGTCATTTTTTTCAAAGTTTTTAAAGCCTTTATACCCTTATGATCATCAATAGTATATTTAGTATGTAATTTATTAGTGAAGGAACTACCATAAAAATTTGTAACTAACGCCCTTGTTCCTTGATCTCCTGCCTGTCCACCACAGTAAATAACACCCGGACTTTTTACCAGCCCCGACTCTTTTATCACCTTACAAGCTTTTTGAAAACCCTCTACCGTCCACGTTCTATGCTTTAAATCCAAAAACTTAAGCGCTCCCGCTTTCTCAAAAACATCATAATTTATAGCCATACAATGGGCTGTAGCAGCTAATGGATATTCATAATATATATCCTCTTCATTTTTACATGCTATTTCCACAGCAGAACCAATCTGAGAATCTATATTAGCTTTAAGTTGATCATTCCAAAGATCAGAAATATCAGCCATATAACCTTTTTTAGCCCAATTCGCCACAATCCTTTCCGGTCCTTCCATAATTATATCAGGAGCTGTACCCTCTAAAATTGCGGCTTCAACCATTTCATCACCTGTGGTATAATCCAAAAACTCCACATCAACATGAATTTCAGGATATTTTTTATAAAATTCCTTTAGAATTTCTTCCTGCGTATCTCGATTTACCAAATGTCCTAAAGGATATACCCACATAGTAATATCTTCTTTTATTTTTACATTTTCTTTCGTTACAGCTCTTTCCACACCAATACAACCGGAAGTCACAAAAATAACCAATATTATACAGATTAAAAAGCCTAACCTTTTTATTATGAAATTTTCAAAACTTGTCTGTCCCATTTTTATCACCAAACTTAATTTTCCTTAATCGGCCTGTTATGTTTTATTTAAGTTTTCTATTGTATTTCAAGTTTTAATTTATGATTTAATCACTATTCCTAAACTTCTTGCTTCTGATGCTAACTCGGTTCTCGTTTTAAATCCGGTTTTTTCTAAGAGATTTTGAACATGAAACTTTACTGTGCTGGGAGATATATGCAATGCTTCCGCTATATCTAAGTTGCTCCCTCCCGTAGTAAGCTCTTTCAAAATATCCAATTCTCGCTCTGTAAATTCATGATTGTTACAATTTCCTACAGTAACCAAAGGCGTAGTATCAGGATAAATACTTTCCCCTGCCATAGTCCTTCCCATAACATCTAAAATATCATCCTTCTTACCATCCTTATACCAAAAAGAATCCACACCTATTTCCTTAGCCCTTTTAAGCCAAGTATATTCAGGCATAGATGTAACTATTATTATTTTGATTTCAGGAAATTGCTTTTTTATTTCTTCTGCCGCATCTAATCCGCTGTTTCCCATTTCTGTCATAACATCCATTAAAATTAGATCTATTTTATTGTTTTCACATATAGATAAAGCCAACTTCGCATTAGGAATAGAAAAGGCATGTTCATACTCCTCTTGGGAATTTATAAATATTTCAAATAATTGCTTCGGCATCTCCTGATCTTCTACTATCAACACTCTATATTTCATTGGAACCTTCCTCCTTAAATATTTTCACAATAAGCTTAAAATTATCTGATACACAGGTTTCTATTTCTCCGCCTATTGATTCCACTATCTTCCTAAGATTTGAAAGACCGCCACCTTCTCTAATTTTTCCTACAGGAATTAATCCATCGGTCTGAAAAATTATTTTCTTTACAGACTCTTCCTCCTCTATAAAAACATACATATTCTTTGCCTTAGAATGTTTAGCACCATTAGCTAATGCCTCTCTAGCAGAAATAAAAAATAACTGCTGTTCTTTTAAGGAAAGCTTTTCCAAGACTTCCTTTTCTACGGAAATCTTGATACCTAGCATATCGCCTAAAGACTTTAAATATTCTAAATCCGAATTTGGGTTGCTTTTATAGGCTTCTCTGCATAACATAACTGCATTTTGTTTCCATAAATCTAAAATCTCTTTTCTCTCCGTCTTTGTTATATCTTCAGATTTTATAGCAGTAGTAGCTAAAATTTGATGATTCATCTCATCGTGAATATTCATCTTTGCTTTAAGAATTTCTTCTTTTCTAACAGTATCATCAATATTCATATTATACTCTCTCAACGCATTATTCATTCGTCTAATTTCCACCATGGATTTTTCCAAACTTTCTTTTTTTCTATAGAGCTTAGTCATATTATAAGCCACTAACTCATGTATGGTTTCTCCATCCATAATAAGTAATTTATGTTGAAAATTCCATATACTCCCATTAGATAGAGATATTCTCTCTCCAAAAACCTTATCATAAAACAAATTTCCATTGAGAAGAGGTTCTCCTGTTATTTCATAGCAAAGAGAATTCATTTTTATATTAGAAAAAATCAGTCTGCCATTATCCTTCCAATAACAAAGTCCTACCGGAAGCCTATCCCCACAATATTTAATGGACATAGGTGTAACATGGTTTTCCTTCCACTCTAAATTCAAAGCTATATTTATCGCCGTAAGAACACTTATTCCAACGAAAAATAAAGCCCACAAACTAAGAGGTTGACATATTAAAAATTGTACTCCTTCTTCAGAAATAGTATGCCTAGGATTTATATTTGCATAACTCAATAATTGTTTTCCAAAAAAAGCTAAAATTAAAGTAATAAAGGCAACCACTATATAAGATAATTTTTTCTGCTTAAAAGAAAAAAATACATTCCAAATATTAGCTACCAAAACAATCTGCATCCACATGGTAAGTAAACTCATTACAGAGGAAGATACTTCACAAAACCTCATAGCTCTTCCCCCTCTCCTAAGTTCATAGTAACAAAGGTTGTTCCTTCATCCCAATCAACTTTGAATAAAATTCCTTCTTCCTTAAGAAGTCTCTCCCTAGAAGAATTTACAGGAATTTTTGCTCCTTCCAGAACCATTCTAACTAAAATATCTCTCTTCTTTATACTAGCTACATATAGTCCCTTAAGATTTCCCAAATCTTCCTCTATAAGCTCTTGAAAGGTCTGATAGCATTTCAAAATCCGCTTAGCCGGCACCTTTGTCTCTTCAACCTTTGTCATATAGTCACAAGGGATTCCCATATTAGCTAAATGCCTAAGGCTTTCTCTAATAGATAAACCTAATTCTACAGAACTTATGGTTTGATTGTTAGCTGCCATTAAACGAAGATTAGCATAGCGCTTAATATAAACCCCTAAGAAACATATCGTTTCCATATTTTTATTAAAAATTTCAGGATTTTTTTCTGCCTCAATAGCTAATTCATTTATTTTAGTAGATTCATTTATTGTTTCTACCGCTATAACATCGTAAACTCTAGTTCTCTGACGAATTTTAGCCCTTTTTTCTTTTAAATCATTTTCTAATCGTATAAGCTCTACCTCTTCAGAAAGTCTCTCTTTAACTTCTGCCAATTCTCTATTGATTTTATTTAACTTTTCTACATCATCTTGCCAAACTCCATAACCGCCGGGAATTTTAATACAATGAATAATAGTATTAAAATCCTTAGTTAAATTAAGTTCCTTACCAAACTGTTCCGCTCTTAAATAATAGGCTTTAGGTGATCTATATACGGTTTTACCATCATAATCTGCTATCTGAGCTGCCAAAGAAGTTATCTTCATCAGCTTGCCGTAAGCCTTATTCGTTGGAATCAATCCAATTTGAATACAACACTCCCAAAACAAAGCTGACATCATGCAGGATACTTCAGTAAATTGAAACAAACTTTCTCCCTGCACATCTACATCTCCGGTCATTAACAATATCAAAGTTATACTACCTATACCTATGGGAATTATCGGCACCCATGCCAGTTTTTTAACTACTGATAGTCTGCATTTTATAAACATAGTAACTAAGGCTGCTGTATATAAAATATACTGCCAACCCATTACTATATAATAACTTAGCCCATAACTAAAAGAGTTCTCCCAATCCTCTAATCCATTTTTAAAAATAAAAACTTTTCCATGCAAATCATTTGTCAATACAAGTATTAAAAAAAACATTGTAATAACCCACACTAATTTAAGCCTTTTAGGAATAGGTTGTTTTTTATAATCACCTACAAAAAAAGCCGCATAAAATGAAAACATAGGAATTAAAAGCACCGGAACATAATATAAATACCATACATGCCTTGAAACTATAGGAGAATTTATAAAAGCATAATATTTAGCTCCCTGTAATAAGCTCCAAAATATCATTTGATGAGCAACTCCCATAAGCATGGATTTTGTCCTACCCATATCTAGGACTATATCGGAATAATGAATGGTAAGCCCCACAGATAAAGTTAATAAATAAATATTGTTAAAGCCTTTAAATAAGAAATAATCAGGAATAATCTTAGAATTAAAAAGAGAAAACACGCTAAAACAAGCATAGTAAATCACTATACTCTTTATCGCATTTCTAAACTCTCTCGATTCTAAAATCGAATCCCTTTCCATCATAAGACTCCTATCTTATACAAACACCATCTAAACCACTTAATCCAAATTCACCTGCATACCCTTAGCTCTATCAAAATAAATATCCTTTGAATAAGCACTAAGAGGAATACCCCAACAAACCTTCACTTCATCAGATAGCAAACCTAAGCGTAGAGCACTTCTTCCCACAGTATACATGACCCTGTTATCCACCCTATGATCCATAGCAACGGAAACAGCAGAACCCACAGCGATTCCTAAATCTGTAATATTGAATACGCAATTAGAACCGGCTTCTCTCATCTTAGTACAATTTTCAAAACCGCACATACTGCAATTAAGACCAAAAGGTCTGGATTTACATCCTATTATTACCACCGCTTCACTTTTATCAACATTCTTACTATCTCTCGCAAAAATAGTAATTCCGGTAGAGTCAGCCATTGCCAGCATCTTATCTCTAAGAGCGTCCTTATCTTCTCCCGTCACCACTACAGCTTCCACCGTATCTTTACCGCTACCTTTAGGAGAAGTTTTAGCAGCCAAAGACATTAAATCCGCTACCATTAAAATACTATCCTTCTCAGAATCAATCATACTCTTAACCATTTTACTTCCTCCATACAATAAAGCCATTCGTAATAATTTAAACTTTAACCGTCATATTTTGTGACTTTAGTTCCCACAAAATCTAATCTTAAAACTTTTGTTATATCTTTATTAATTTTATCACATTTTCTGTTGCCATACCACCACATTTCCTTTAATATGGTATATATAAACAGTTAAAATACGGATTTTAGATTTTTCTAAACCAAAAGGAGAGAAAATATGTTAAAAGAAAATATAGATACGAATTTAGAAAACAAAAATGAGCCTGTATTGGTCATAATGGCAGCCGGAATGGGCTCTCGTTTCGGAGGTCTTAAACAAATGACTCCTGTAAGTGGAAAAGATGAAATGATTTTAGACTTTTCCCTATATGACGCTTTTATGGCAGGCTTTAGAAAGGCCATAATCATTATAAAAAAAGAAAATGAAGAAGATTTCAAAAAACTTATAAAAAATAAGGCAGGTAAATTTATGGATATAGAATTTGCCTTCCAAGATTTAAGGGATTTACCGGAGGGCTTTGACATTCCTGAGGATAGAGAAAAGCCTTTAGGAACAGGACACGCAACCCTTTCCTGTAGACATTTAGTTGATGGACCTTTCGCTGTAATAAATTCCGATGATTTTTATGGAGCTATCGCATTCCAACTAATGTATGATTTTTTAGCTAGTGCTGAGGATAAAGAAAAGTATTCTTATTCCATGGTAGCTTATCCTATAGAAAATACCCTCACAGATAAAGGTTTTGTATCCAGAGGAGTATGTGAAGTATCTTCTAAAGGGATTTTGGAAAGAGTTACTGAAAGGACTAAAATCAAAAGGTTTGAGGAGGGGATTTTGTTTGAAGACGAAAGTGCAAAGGACAATTTAATCCCTGAAGGAACCCCTGTTTCTATGAATTTCTGGGGCTTTACTAAGTCCTTTATGGAAGAAGGTTGGGCCGGTTTTTCCGAAGCTCTTTCCAAAATTTTAACAGAAAACCCTATGAAGGGTGAGTATTACCTACCTTCTATAGTAAGTGACTTGATTGAAAAAGGAAAAGCTGAAGTTAAGGTGCTAAAAACGCCTGACCGTTGGTATGGGGTCACTTATAAAGAGGATCTTGAAGATGTTGTTTCTGCACTACAATCTATGAAAGATAATGGACTTTATCCAGAGATTTTGTGGGGGTAAATAAAAAGTCAAAAATACTTAAGTTTTCCGAATCGGGAATTTATTTATAATATTTTATAAATTTATTCCCATTTCGGATTTTTTTATTTTTCGAATTTAATTCTTAACACATAGATGGAAAGCAATAAAATTCCGCCGCCTATGAACCAGCCTGTCAATACATCCGTAGGCCAATGGACTCCTACGAAAATTCGGCTGAGACCTATGGTGCTAACTAAAAATGCTAAGACACTCTGCAAGCCTAATTTAAGCTTTTTATTTTTCACATATCTTCCCACTAAATAAAACAACAGGCCATAAACTATTACAGAAGTTACAGAATGTCCACTAGGAAAAGAAAATCCGCCCTGACTCACTAAATGCAACGCCTTGTCCGGTCTAGCTCTCATTATGATATGCTTTAAAGGCTTATATATTGCCAGTCCTAATACCTCTGCTATCAAAACAGGAAACCCATACTGCTTTCTATTAGGTAATAAAACCAGTAAGAAAAGAAACCCTACTATGAACCAAGTGTCCGAAAGATGAGTAATAAAAATGCCAATAGGATTGCTAAATGTCCCTCTTAAGCTAAAGAAAAAACTTTGCAAACGAATATCAATATTTAAGGGTTCTCCCCCGTACATCCCGCCAACTATCGCTGTCATTATAGCCGCCAAAATCAGCAAACCTATGCCTGACCATAAAAAAAACTTATTATTTTCTCTATTTAAATTATTCCCTAAATCTTTTCCCATAAATATCACTCCTTTTTTTCTATAATTACCCATTATTAGAACATTATACACGATTTTACTAGAAATTTATATGCCTTTTGTGTTATCATAGGAGAGAAATCATTTCATTTTTAATTAGGAGGAAATTCCAATGAATTTATTCAATAATATGGCAGGTATAAACTTAGTTGCAAAAAGCCTGTTTGCTATGAAAAAATATATTAAACCCATAGATAACGCCCGTGCCTCCGGAGATTTTGAGGACGAAAAGAAACATATCACCGCTGCTACAAAAGCCTGGGCTGAGGGGATTTTGGAAAAATTAGAAGTTCAAATGAATATTATAAATGCTGAAAACCTGCCTGATTCAGGACCTGTAGTATATGTTGCAAATCACCAGTCCTACGGGGATATCTTTGCGTTTTTATATGCAGTGCCTCATCAAGTGGGCTTTATAGCAAAATCCGATTTGAAAAAAGTTCCGGTTTTAAACGGATGGGTCGATAGAATTCGTGGACTTTTTATAGACAGAGGGGATGTTCGCTCCTCACTAGATACCATAAACCAAGGAGTTGAGTATATGAAGCAAGGTTTCTCCCTAGTGATTTTCCCAGAGGGAACCAGAAGTCAAAAAAGAGAAATGGCACACTTTAAGCCAGGTGCTTTAAAGCTGGCTACTAAGGCTGGGGCTACTATAGTCCCTGTTACCCTTGATGGGGGCTATAAGGCATTTGAAGAAAATGGTGCTTTAACAAAGCATACTAAAATAAATATGCTAATTCACGAGCCAATCGATACTTCCACTCTCTCCAGACAAGAGCTTGCCGAATTGCCATTAAAGGTTGAGGGCATAATCAGAGAAGGACTAAACAGCTTGCAAATGCTGTAGGGTGTATGGTAATTTTACTATTTTGTAAAATCTTTTGATTTATATTTTCTTTATAAATATTTTAAACATAAAAAGAAACCACCTATAGGTACCTTAATCAGATACCCTGCGGTAGTTTCTTTTTATATAATTGAAATTTAGAGATTTGCTATTTTATGATATTTCTATCTTTGATTTTTAGTTTAACTTAATCTAAATTAATCTCTTTTCTTGCTTTTAACAATATATATCGTCCCTACATATCTTCATCTGAGTTTTTTACTTTCTGACTGTCTATGCTGTCATTTTCATCATCAGGATTTTTAGTTTCTCCCATATTCGTTTCTCTATCTTTCAAATGAATTGCTGTAAGTTCCTTTAGCTTTTCTCTATTCCTGTTATCTGATAGGACATAATCTAAAAAGGCATAGATTAAATCATTATTTGTATCTTCTTGCCTACCTGTAATTTCTCTTTCAAAGGCTTCAAACACTCCACCTTTCCTTATTTTTCTCTGAGTTTCTGCACTTCTTTTGAGTTTATTTATCTTTTGATTAAGTTGCTTTTCTCTGTTTTGTGCCTTCTCAATTTTGTTATTTTCCTTTTCTAATTGTTCCATTACTTTTTCTAATTCTTTCATTGTAATTTCCTCCATTTTCATTCGGTAGTGTCAAATCAGCACATCCAAATTCTCTATAAGCTAAGTAAAATATGATTTGTCAGCCCAATAAAAAATAAAGCAATTTTTCGCAATTTGCTTTACGCTCCCTCCATTACTCCTTAAAATACAAAGATATGTTTACACCAACTTTTATTTTTCATCACATCCTAAAAATAGACACAAAAAAGCGACTAGAATTTTTATTTTCTAATCGCTTTTGCAATTAAGATAAGTTTTAACTAATAAGACACTACTATTTTTAGTAGATAATCCTCTTTCTTATCCTTAAATAACTTATCCGCTTCATTTATATTTGACCACTTTAACAGAATTTCTGTAGTTTCATCCATTGCTACCTGAATCTTAAATCTTTGTACCTCTGCTGATATTCCTTCAATCATATGTTTATCTTTTATCGGAAAACTTGTTCTACTGTATGAAATTAAATTTATATATTCTTTTTCCCCAATACTCCAATAATTAACAGGAAGATATTGGGGAAGAATAACTTCAACAATATCACTTTTCTTCTCCATTTTAATTTGAATTTCAGAATCCACTTTAGAGTCTGTGTGTGAATTTCCTACAATTTCTATAGGATAAGACTTGTTGTTGATCATTACAATATTACTTTGTGGATATCCTTTTTCATTCATAGGAAATTCTATATCCATTTTCTCCTCCAATGCAGATCTTTCGTTACATCCTCCTAATAAAAACATAACAGGAATTGTAAAAAAACAAATCAAAATGACTAAAACCTTCTTGTATATTTCCATGCATTACTTCCTCCCCCTAAGCTGTAAGTGAAATTACCGGAAGAGTTTAACTTCACACTCTTATGAACACCACCATTAGGTTCTAGCAATATCAATATTCTGTCATTACTTCCTCCAACTGAACCAACCCAATTTTCGTATCCGATTAGCCCAACTGAGTGCCCTTTCAATCCTAAATGCATCGGCTTATAAGAGTTAATACCACTTTTCACTTCAGCAAAGTTAATCACGCCAGTTTGTGAAGGATATAGTCCCCAATGATTGTATGCTTTTTTTATACCACTCCAAGTCGCACCTTGTTCAGGATTATCTGGAAATACATAATTAGCAACATCCGATGCTGAAAGAGATTTTCCCTTTAAATAGTTAATCATTGCAGCACAAGTTGCTGCCCAGCACCAAGGATGATTCCCTTGAGAAACACCTTGAACTCCCAGTGTTTTATATGATGTTGGACCATCAATTGCAGTTGGATGTGGGCTACTATACAAAAAATCATTTGCTCTTAACTCCGTTTTCAAATCACTCTGCGATGAAATCTTAGACAATGATGATAATGACAAAGTAAAACTAGAAGATAATTCTCCAACTTCATTTCCATCATCATACAATTTGAAAATTTCAACAGAATTCTCTCCATCAAAAGCCTGTAAATGAACACCATCCGTTAATAATACAAAACTTCTCATCATGTTACTATCAAAAATACCTTCCAACTCTCTAGCAAAAGAAACTGATAAGGAAGAATTATATTCGCCCTGGTTTTCTGAAATTTCAAGTATAGCAACTATATTTTCATTTTGTAACACTGGAAAACAACTTGAATTTGTATTTTCCTCGACATTAAATACTGTAAAAGGTTCTCCAAAAGAATACTCTTCTACAGAGCCGTTCAAATCCCCGCTCTCAACTAATGCATGTAAATGTTTCGGAAATATATTTGTTGCATATTCAACTAATTCTGCCTGAGTTTCTAAACTCCTTATTCCATCAATAGAATTCTGATCAGCAAACACAGGTACAGACACCACTAGAGTAATTGCCAAAACTAATAATATCGACAGCACTTTTTTCATAATATTAACCTCACTTTCTGTTGTTTTATATCTGCCCTCTCATTTTTAAATATACTCATAAGCAAAACCCATCGCCGTTCTTATACCTCTGAGGATTCATATATTTCATCGCTCTTTCCCTCCTTTCTCCCAAAGGATAAAATTACAACATCTTTATCTTATATAGCTATTTATTTTTACTCTATACGTCAGTGTATTTGTTGATAGGTTATTCACTATAACCTCATATCTACTATTATAATATGCTTTAACAGTCAATGTAGTTGCTTTATTAAAATTTGCATTATAAATTTCATTTCCATTTTCTTTTATAATTAACGCATAATTCAATCCACCTTTGCATGACATTTCACTCATCTTAACAGAAAATCCGTCATGATTCGGTTCAGTCCAAGATTCCATATTAAATTTATAAGACTTATGTTCTAAACCATCTAATGTTACTTTGCTATCTACATCAGCAACTCTTAATTCATTAAACGGTATTTCTCCAAGTGTTAAACGGTTGTACTCTTCATCAGTTATTTCTACAACTCTATTATTATCATTAAGTTTCACATTTGAAGAAATTTCACTTGAAAGCACTTGTTCTTTCTCAACAGCTTCAACAGCTTTTACATCAGCAAATGCTGTAAAAAATAAAGCTGTTACTAATGCAAAAGCACACACTCCTGAAAATGTTCTTTTCCATTTTTTCATAATAACCATCCTTTCTTTCGTAGGGTGTAACTTTAATACTACACGCTTTGTATATTCTTTTTGTTCTATCAATTTCAGCATAGATATACAATATTCTTTTCTATTATTAACAGTATCTCCAACTCTTTGAATAACTAATTTATCACAAAGGACTTCAATATCATCTTCCATATATCTTGAGGCAATAAGGATAAATATGTTATACCAATACACACAAGCAATTAAATTTTTAATGTGATTAAACACAATATCAATTTTTTTAATATGTGTAAGCTCATGGATTAGCACACATTTCAACAATTCATCATCTTCTAATATATGACTTTGTAATATTATTTTAGGTCGGATAACTCCATAGGTTATTGGAACTTTTATCTTGTCGTTTACAAGTATATTTATTTTCCTTTTCAGCTTGAATAAATTAAGAGCTTCTATTACTCTCTTATCATTTTCTACCGAAATAGAATTTTTCATTGCCTTGTTTCTCTGAATAATTTGTGTTATCACATAAATGAGTAATAGGCTTGCAATGAACACTCTATTAACTTTTGATAAAAGATATCCAAAATCTTTTACAAATGCTCTTATATATTCATCTATTACCAATACAGGTTCTAAAATATATTGTAATATCCCATACCGACTCGGACTTGCAATTTCTACCAAAATTGAATATGGAAAAATCAAATAGATAAAAAGTATTGACCATAAAATCATATTTGCCCATTTTATACTTTTGACATTTAGTTTTCTTCTAACTAACAATATGAAAGCAATTATAAAAATACTTTTAATGCTTCTTTCTAATGCTGAAACTGCAACTAATTCTATCATCCCATTACTTTTCCTCTATATCAAAGCTGTCAATTAAATCTCGCATTTCTTGTAGTTCTTCTTTCGTTACTTGTTTTTCACTTAAAAACGCTCTACATACATTGATTATTGATCCTTGAAACAATCTTTGTATAGCTTCTTCCTGTTGTTCCTTTAATGCTTCTTCTCTTGAAATAATCGGTTTTAAAGTATATTTGGGATAACGTCTTGTAATTGCTCCTTTTTCAAGCAATCTTCCGAAAAAAGTATAACAAGAAGTCTTTGCAAAACCATACTTTTCGTTTAGCAGTTTGTACAATTCTAATGCTTGTATTTCTCCATTTTCATCTAAACATTCTCCGTCCCACAGCGTTTCCATCACTGTAAGCTCTCCCTTCGATAATTCCATTTTAACCACCTCACTAGTTCACTTTATTTGTTGCATTCTTATAAAACATTTTATTTTCTTTGTTATTTATATTTTCATTATGAGTATATCGTATATTTTATTACTTTGCAAGCCCTATTTCTTACTTTCTATATTTTTGTCGGCTACACCTGATATAGTTCCTACCCCCGAATCTCACAGCGACGTTT
>CAMENZ010000010.1 GCA_945928865.1 uncultured Clostridia bacterium | reverse complement strand
GGGACTGAAAATCCCCGTGTCCTTGGTTCGATTCCGAGTCTGGGCACCATTTTTTAAAAGGTTGTCCTTTGCTGACTTTGTCCGAAGGGCGATTTTTTTTACCCAAAACTATGAAAATACTTGTTTTTTTCTGTAAATGTTGTAAGATACAAGTTGAGAAAGTGTTTAGCAAATATATGCTAATATGCTTTCAATTTTATCTTATTTAGGGGGGATTAAAGATTATGAAGAAAGTATTAATCGGGGCATTGATATTTAGCTTACTTTTAGCAGGTATGACAGCTTGCAATGATAAAAAAGAAGCTGATGTGAAATGTAAAACTATTTTAGAAGCTTGCTCAAAGATTGCAAAGGAGGCTACCTTTGACACAATTACAGCTTATGGAGATGAACTATATGATAATAGCTTCAATAATTTGTATGGTATACAAAAAGATATGATTTATGATGGAGCTATTTCATACACAGAATCCGGGGGTGTAGCTGATGAAATTTCTATAGTGCATCTGAAGAAAAATGAAGATGTAAGTATAGCTAAGGAAAAATTTCAAAATCGAATTGAAGAAAGAAAAAAAGTTTTTGGTGGTTATAAGCCTAAGGAAATTAGCAAACTGGATGAAGCCACTATAATGGTTCAAGGCAATTATGTTGCACTGATAATAAGCGAAGACAATTCCAATTTTGAAGTTGAAATTAGAAAGACCATCGGCGGTCAAGAAGAAAAATAGTTAGGGGGAACTAAAGTCATGTTAGACAAAGGGGAAAAGAGAATAGGTTTTAATAAGGAATGTATTAAAAATATAGGCAGATTTTGTGGTAAAAGATTTGGTACTTTGGCTATTATAGTGCTTATAGGTTTAGTTGGTTTTCAACTGTTTCAGAATAATAAGATGATTGATCATATGGAAAAATTGCTTTCAAATAATGATCGTTCAGTTCATGAAATATTTGATGATACTAAGGTTATAGCTGCTTATAAGTCCGGTACTAAGGATGGCTTAACTGATGAAGAAGCATGGCTATTTGATAAGCTTAAAGAAGTAATTGGTAAAGTGATTAAAGATGATATGACAGTCTTTGAAAAAGAAAAGGCTATTTATGATTGGCAGTTTAAGTTTATGCATTACAAGGAGGCGGGGTTAAATCCTATAAATCCTTCAGATGCTTATGATGATTTCACTCCTTATGGAGTGCTTCATAGTCATAATGCCATATGCGTAGGAAATGCTACAACTTTTAAATTATTTATGGATGCCTTAGATATACCTTGCAAGATAGTTCATTCTACTGAAAATGGTGAACATGCTTGGGATATAGTTCAGATGGAAGATGGAGAATGGTACCATGTGGACTTAACCTTTGATGGTGGGGAAAAGGAGCCTGTATATAGTGTTTTCAATGTTCCTGATACTGTAAAGGATGATGGTTCATGGCCTTGGGATCATAATGAAATTCCGGCTGCAAAGGGTACTAAATTCTGTTATATGAGTATGATCGCAGAAGAGGGTAATAATATTTATGACATACCTAAGATTATTAAGAAGAGCTTAGATGAAAAGAAGAAGCTTATTGCTTTTACTCTTAAAGATAGAAAAGGATTCTCCAATCAAGTTGCTTCTTATATTGAAGGCTTTTTTACTATAGATGGCGGCAATATGTACTTTAATAATGCTTATGCCATTGGTGATAAGATAGTATATGTTTACACTGTTTCCAATTCTGAATCTGAGGAAGAAACAGGTATTCCGGCAGAAATTCTAGATAAATTAAATGATGCCTTAAGTGAAGTGGTGGATTCTTCAGAATTTCCAATATTAAGTGATGATATGGGTGAGGTATAGACAAATATGCTCTTTTCAAGTGCAACTTTTTTAATGGCATTTTTGCCTATTACATTATTGCTATATTTTTCAGTTACTAAAAGACTAAAAAATAGTATTAGAATAAAAAATCTGATTTTGCTCATAAGCAGCTTGATATTTTATGGTTGGGGTGAGCCTAAATATATATTAGTTATGATAGGCTCTATGATTTTTAATTATATTTTAGCCATCTTAATAGGAGAAAGTGCTAAAAATAATTCGGCAAAATCTCCTAATAAAAATTTAGTATCTAAAATGCTTTTGTCTGTTTGCATTTTAGGGAATTTAGGGCTATTAGGATTTTTTAAATATACAGATTTTGTTATAAGAACTGTTAATGGTTTAGGTGGGCTAAATTTAGGGTTATTAAATATAGCCCTACCTATTGGAATTTCTTTTTATACTTTTCAGACCATGTCCTATGTAATAGATGTTTATAAAGGCAAGGTAGGGGTACAGAAAGATTTTGTAATCTTTGCAGCTTATGTGGCACTGTTTCCACAGCTTATAGCAGGGCCTATTGTTAGGTATTCAGATGTAGAAATACAACTGGGCAGCAGAGTGAGTTCGGAAGAAAAGATAGATGAGGGTATAAGGCGATTTGTTATTGGGTTAGGTAAAAAGGTTATATTGGCTAATCAAGTAGCAGTAGTTTGGGAGTATATTTTGAAATATATTTCTCAAGAAGGTCAGGTAAGTCTTATGACCGCTTGGTTAGGGGCTATTTGCTTTACTTTTCAGATATATTTTGACTTTTCGGGCTATTCGGATATGGCAATAGGTTTAGGTAAAATTTTTGGCTTCGATTATTTAGAGAACTTTAATTATCCATATATATCCGGCAGTATTACTGAATTTTGGAGAAGATGGCATATTTCTTTAAGTTCATGGTTTAAAGAATATGTATATATACCCTTAGGAGGCAATAAAAAAGGACTTCTAAGGCAGATTTTGAATATTGGTATCGTTTGGGCTTTGACCGGACTTTGGCACGGTGCCAGCTGGAATTTTGTCCTTTGGGGACTGTATTATGGGCTAATATTAATCATAGAAAAAAGTTTCTTATTGAAATTTTTAGAAAAGCATAAGGTTATAGGCCATATTTATACAATTATATTGATTGTAACAGGTTGGGTATTATTTGCCTTAGATGATTTATCTCAGGTTATAAATTATTTGGGACTTATGTTTAATGTAAATAATCCATTAATTGATGAAATTTTTATATACTATGGAAACACTAGGTTGTGGCTTATTATAGCTTGCATTATAGGGGCAACGCCAATAATTAAAAAACTAAGTTTTTCTGTAGAGGAAAATTTATGTAAGAAACCGATACTTTTTTCTTTTATATCTACTTTAGTGTTTTTAGGAATATTTTTAGTTTCCCTTTCATTTTTAGTTATTGGATCTTATAATCCGTTTCTGTATTTCAGATTTTAAAGATAACGGGTTTAAAAATAAAAAGGGTAGTATAAATATTTTGGAGAAAATATATGAAAAATGAAAACAGGATTTTAACTCTGACTTTTGTTTTCCTTATGGCATTTTTAGCCATAGGAACCTTTATAAAGGCAGATGTGAAGTTTTCCGAAAATGAAAATAGATATTTACAATCTAAGCCAAAACTCAGTTTAGAAAATATTTTCAGCGGAGATTTTGAGAGTAAAATAGAAAGCTATTTAAGTGATCAGATTATAGGAAGAGAATTTTGGGTTGAAAGTATGGCTGCCATAGAAAATTCTATGGGAATAAAAGATGTTAATGGAACCTATGTAGGTTATAATGATCGCTTATTTCAGAGAGTTACTAAAACAGAATTTGATGAAGAGAGGTTGGAAAGCAACCTTTTAAGCATTAAAAATTTTATAAGTGAATTAAAAAGTGAACCTATAGATGTGAAAGTTTTACTGGCACCTACGGCTGCATTAGTTTATGAAGATAAGTTGCCTAAGGGAGCTTTGAACTTCGATGAAAACAAGGCCTTTGAAAAGGCTTTGGATTTTTTAGGCGATAATTTTATTGATGTTAGAAATACTATGAAGGAAAGTGCTTCCAGATGCACTCACAGCTCATATTATGCTCCTAAAATGTCGGGGGTTAATAAGGGTGATAAATATTATTTAACGGATCATCATTGGACAGGATATGGCGCATTTTTAGCCTATAGAGATTATGCCAAGTCTATAGGGATTTATAAAAAGGCAAAATTGAGCAGGTATATGTATACAAATCCGGAAATTTTAACGGAAGATTTTCAAGGTAGTTTATTTTCTAAGGTGCTTTTTACAAGATATGTAAAAGATGCCATAGAAGTACCGAGAAAGGCTGTACTGAGCAATTACAAGGTTGAAATTGAAGGAAAAACCTATGATAGTATATTGTTTTTAGATAGGTTAAATAAGAAAGACAAGTACGAGGTTTTCTTTGGTGGTAATTATCCTAGGGTGGATATTACAACAAAATCTAAGGGCGAAAAACTTTTGATTATTAAAGACTCTTATGCAAATTCTTTCATACCTTATGGTTTAACAGATTTTGAAAAAATAACTATGGTAGATACAAGATTTTATAAAGAAAATATGTTAGAATTAGCTAAGAACTATGATAAGATATTATTTTTATATGGTGTGAGTAATTTTGCCAATGAAAAGTTGATGATGACAGCTTCTATATTAGGATAAGAAGCTTTTATTATAAATATATTACAAGAGGAGATTATAATGAATAAAAATGTAAAGGTTGAAAAAGGTAGGTTTATAGCATTATTACCTATAATTGTTTTTTTAGTATTTTTTATAGGTTCAGGTATTATTAGTAGAGATTTTTATGCTATGCCTACAATAGTTGCATTTTTAATAGCTTTGACAGTGGCGTTTTTTCAGAATAAAAAGCTTTCTTTTTCTGAAAAAGTTTCTGTCTGTGCTAAAGGTGTAGGTGATGATAACATTATCACTATGTGTTTGATATTTTTAACTGCAGGAGGATTTTCAGGTGCAGTTAGTGCAGCAGGTGGAGTAGAAAGTACTGTTAACTTAGGACTTTCTTTAATACCGAGCCAGTTTGCTGTAGTAGGATTATTTGTTATAGGTTGTTTCATTTCTATTTCTATGGGTACTTCTGTGGGTACTATTATTGCCTTAAGCCCTATAGCTGTAGGCGTGAGCAATGCTACTGATTTTTCAACAGCTCTATGTCTTGGCTCAGTAGTATCGGGTGCTATGTTTGGGGATAACTTAAGTATGATTTCCGACACTACTATAGCTGCAGTAAGAACTCAAGGTTGTGAAATGAGCGATAAGTTTAAAATGAACTTTAAAATAGTTTTGCCGGCAGCCATAATTGCAGCAATTATTTATTTTGCAATAACCATGGGAGGAAATCCTGATATTAAAATAGGTTCATATAATATTTTACAGGTTATTCCTTATATTTTAGTTTTGGTAGGTTCTGTAATTGGAATCAATGTGTTTATAGTTTTAATTATGGGAATTTTCACTTCCATTGGAGCTGGTCTAATTACCGGAACTATGACTATGGGTACTGTATTTAGCTCTATCGGTGATGGTGTAAGCAAGATGTATGATATTACTTGTATTACTATAGTTGTAGCGGCTATCGCCGCTTTAGTTAAAGAATATGGTGGAATTGATGCAATTTTGAATTTCATACATAGCAAAACTAAAGGAACTAAGGGAGCACAATTTTCTATAGCGGCTTTAGTTCTAGGTGTAGATGTGGCTACAGCAAATAATACTATAGCCATAGTGTTAGCAGGACCTATAGCTAAAGAAATAGGCGATGAATATGGTTTAGAAAATAAGAAGGTTGCTTCTTTACTTGATATATTTGCATCTGTTGGACAGGGACTGATTCCTTATGGAGCGCAGTTACTTTATGCAGCAGCAGAAGCGAAGGTTTCTACTTATGAAATTATACCTTATACTTTCTATCCTATGTTGATGTTTGTATCAGCTATAGTTTTTATCATAATTGGTAAAAATAAATCAGTGGCTAAAAAGTAATAGATTTAACTTAAATAAATATAAAATTATGGGAGGACAATATGGCTCAATTATATTATAGATATAGTACTATGAATGCAGGGAAATCCATAGATTTAATAAAGGTGGCATATAACTATGAAGAAAGGGGACAGCAGGTGCTTACCCTAATTCCTTCTACTGATGACCGTTATGGAAAGGGTGTAATTACTTCCAGAATAGGCGTTCAGAGAGAGGCTATGGTAGTTAACGACAGCACTAATATATTGGAATTATTCCTAAGAGAGAGGGAAAAACGCCATATTGACTGTGTTTTAATAGATGAGTGCCAATTCTTAAAGAAACATCATGTACAGGAATTGGTAGAAATTGTAGATAGTTTAGGTGTTCCTGTTTTAGCTTACGGCTTAAAGAATGATTTCAGAAATGAACTTTTTGAAGGGTCTTATTATATGTTGATATATGCGGATAAGATTGAAGAAATTAAGACGATTTGCTGGTGTGGAAGAAAGGCAACTATGGTTGCCAGAATTGTAGATGGCAAATTTGTAAAGCAGGGTGAACAGATTTTGGTAGGGGGAAATGATATGTATGTTTCCCTTTGTAGAAAACATTATAATGATGGCAGACTGGGTCCTGATAAATAAAATAAGGGAACTTTAGGTTTGGGTGAAAATTATGATTAGATTTAAGAAAATTATTGAAATTACAATAGTTTTACTGTTAGTACTTGCAACTGTTTATGTTGCTAATGGCGAAGGACAGAAAGGCTATGTGAATTATCAATGGGGTGTTAATGTTAGACAGGGAGCAGGAACGGAATTTGATAAAATTCTTACTTTGGCTTTATATACTAATGTTAATATTCAGGGAATTTCTCAGGATAGTCTGGGAAAAAATTGGTATAAGGTGGACTGGGGAACCGGCATGACAGGATTTGTTTCTAGTGAATTTATTACTTTAGGCGAAAAAATTGATTTTAATTCCGGTATAAGCATTGGAAATTCAAATACCAATGCTATAGGAAACAATGCTAATTATGAAAATACAGCACCTAATGTGCCTATTTCTGATGGAGATTTTGAGAAACTAATGGATTCTGAAGGTTTTCCTGAGAGTTATAAACCTTATTTGAGAGCCTTACATAGCACTCATCCGAATTGGAATTTTAAGGCTGCTAAGACAAATATTAATTGGGAAGATGCTGTAAGTAAAGAAGATGTAAACGGACTTTCTGTGGTTCCTGCATCAAGCCCTGTAGTCTATAAATCTATGAGAAAGGGTTCTTACAGTTTCTTAAAAGATGTTTATATAAGCTGGGATAGCGGTGGCTGGGTAACAGGTAGTCCTCAGATCATTAAGTATTTTATGGATCCTAGAAATTTCCTAAATGAAAGTGGAGTTTTTCAGTTCATGACTCATAGTTTTGATAGTAATACTCAAAATATAGAAGGGCTTAAAACTTTACTTAAGGGAACTTTCATGGAGTCAAATTTCCCGGAAGACACTTATGAAACGTGGGCTGATGCAATTTTTAGTGCAGGTAAAGAAACAGGAGTCAATCCTTATGTTTTAGCTTCTATGATTTTAGTGGAGCAGGGAAATAATGGAATTGGGGGCTCCATATCCGGAAAAGTTGCGGGATATGAAGGAATATATAATTTCTTAAATATTGGAGCCTTTAGGTCAGGAAATATGGATGCTGTTACCAGAGGTCTATGGTATGGCAGCCAGCAGGGGAACTATAATAGACCATGGAATTCTAGGGCTAAGGCAATTTTAGGTGGAGCTATGTTCTACTATAATGAATATGTTTCCAGAAATCAGAACACCTTATATACAAAAAAATGGAATGTTATGAATGGAATCCAATCCGTAGGTAATCATCAATATATGACCAATGTATTAGGGGCTAATCTGGAAGCCATGAACCTTAGGAGAGGGTATGTAAATTTGATGAATACTCCCATGACTTTTCTGGTTCCGGTTTATGAAAATATGCCAAAATCCGCCCTTCCTAAGCCTCTAAACGGTAATAACAATTACTTCTTAAAAGGGCTTTTCTTAAAGGGGTTGGAGCTTGCACCGGCTTTTGATAGGTATGTTACGGAGTATAATATTACAGTGGCAAAAAATGTGTCTGCTGTGGAGATTTTGGTAGAAAAAGGTGACACTAATCAAAATATATCAGGGGCAGGAGTAATAATTCTTAAGGAAAATGTAACGCGAGTCCCTATACAGGTGGCGGCATCGTCCGGGCTTATACAGACTTATTATATAACTGTTACTAAGGCTGATGGTGGGCAAGAAGGCGAAGTTATAATACCTAATGTGGATTTGATAAATAAGGTGGAAAGTACCAGTGTTTCAACTAAATCTACCTTGTCGGAAGTGAAAAATGTTTCTGGAAAATTTGAGGTAGAAATCGAAATTACTTGGACAAAATCTGCCGGCGCTAAAATGGACGGTTATGAAATTTTCAGGTCTAATGCAAAATATTCCGGCTTCGGCAAGACTCCTTATGTAGTGGTAGAGGAGGCTAAGGGTAATAAGTTCTTAGATAAGTCTTTAACTGAAGGAAAAACCTATTATTACAAGCTAAGGGGCTTCAGAAAGATTGATGGTCAGGTATATTATAGCAAAATGTCTAATAAGGTTTGGAGGACGGTAAAGGCTCCTAAAGCTGATATAGAAGAACCTAAAACTCCTAATGTAAAAGATGGCAAGAATGATAATAAAATAGCTACCGGCATTATGAATACTAATATTTCAGCTCAGTCTTATGTGGTTAAGTTAAAGAATGGTAGGAAAGTTATAAAAGTGATTTGGGAAAAGTCTGATGGATATAAAGTAGACTATTTCCAAGTTTTCCGTTCAGATAAAAAAGCATCAGGCTATGGAGTTAGTCCTATTTATACTACTTCAGACGGTAAAAAATTCAGCTATATAAATTCTAAAAATCTTGAGATCGATAAAACTTATTATTTTAAGGTAAGAGGTGTAAGGCTTATAGATGGTAAGAAATATTACACAAAACAATCTAATAAAACTTGGCAGAATATAGCTGAAAAATAAGCTGGATTTAAAAAATCGCTATAACCTTTTTAACAAGGAAGTAGCGATTTTTTCACAGTATTCTTGCCAGATGACTTTTTATACTACAACCTGTGTGCAAGCTGAAATATGCCAAAACATAAGGGGTATCAGAGATTTTTCTCTGTTCTACCATACATTTTCATGACTGTGCAAGTGGAAAAGTATCAAAACATAAGGGGTGAGGAGGGTTTTGGCTAATTCTCCCATAAAATAGTCTTATGATTTAATGAATTTTATGGTACCCCAGCCATTAGCCTTGATTTTCCCTTATGTTTTAAGAAAAATTCATTGCATCCACCGTTAAAATGTATGGGAGAACTTGTAGATGACACGATTTACCTTTAATTTATAGGAGTTTTTCAATTCACAGGCTTATTTGTAAGTACGAAATAGTGGCACCCATCAGATTTTATAGATGTACCACTCTCTACAATTACTGTGAAATGAGCTGCTAAACTTACCCCAATAATTTACCTTGATAAGTGTCCAATAAATTCAGTTTTTGGTCTATACTATTTAATATAGTTCTTTTATTGAAACTCCACACGGGGCTTATTAAAAGGGGTCTAGGCACATCTGCTGTAAGCCTGTGAATTGTAATCGTATCAGGTATTAATTGGATACATTCAGTTACTAAATCTACATATTCTTCAATAGATGAGAAGGAGCAGTAGTTGGGATATAGTTTTTCTAAGACTGAACCTTTTACAACATTTAACATATGAAGTTTAATGCCGAATAGATTTTTTATTGAACCTACAGTTTTGACCGATTCTAACATCATTTCTCTATTTTCACCAGGCAGTCCTAAAATCAGATGGACTACTGTTTTAATTTTTCTTTTTTCCAAATCTGAAATAGCCTTTTCAAAAACTTCATAGTCATAACAACGGTTTATTAATTTAGCAGTTTCGTCATGTATGGTCTGCAAGCCTAATTCTACCCAAAGAAAATATTTTTTGTTTATTTCTTCTAGTAAATCCAAAATCTCATTATCTAAACAGTCGGGGCGTGTTCCGATTACCAGACCTTCTATTTCTTTATGTTCTAAAATTTGATAATATTTTTCACGAAGTTCAGTAGGAGAAGCGTAGGTATTAGTGTGATTTTGGAAATATGCCAGATATTTAGCTCTGGGCCATTTCTTTTTATAAAGTTCAATTTGATCCTCTATGTGTGAGCTAAATTCACCACTGCCTGTATCGGAGCAAAATATGCAGCCGCCGAAACCTTTGCTGCCATCACGGTTAGGGCAGGTAAAACCACCATCGATGGCTAATTTGATGGTTTTTTCGCCAAAATATTTTTTCAAATAAGAACTTATAGGATAGTATCTCTTACCATCAAATTTTTCTTTTAAAACTTCTTCAAAATATGCACTCATTTATCATTTTTCCTTTAATAATACTATATTTTATGGTATAATAACCTTACGGCGTATACCCTCTTTCTGTTAGAAAGAGGGACGCCTGAGAGAACATTTTATCATAATTTGTGAGCTAAGCTCACAGTGGCTGTGCCACTAACAGACTTGCGTTGCAAGTCTGAAATTATGGTATAATATTAACTGAATTTTTGTATGTAAAATTTAGTAATATAGATATAATTTATATCAGAAAATTTGATTTGTCAAAGGGAGATTTGATTATGGATAAGAAAGCCTTACCTAGTATAGGAATTACTTGTCAAAAAAATCTTGAAATAAATATTTTGGATATGGGGAAACAAGAGAAAAAAGTAGAAAAGAGACTACTTTTACATTCTTGTTGTGGACCTTGTAGCACAGCTTGTATTGAGCGACTTTTAGGTACCTATAAAATAACTGTATTTTTCTATAACCCTAATATAACTGATAGGGAAGAATATGAAAAAAGAAAAGCGAACCAAAAAAAATTTATTGAAGAATTTAATAAAACAGTAGACCTAAAGGATCAAGTGGAATTTATAGAAGGGGAGTACTTACCGGAGGATTACTATAAGGTTTGCGGTCAGTATGGAGATGAGCCGGAAGGTGGAATTAGATGTACAGAATGTTTTAAATTGAGAATGGAGAGAACAGCTCAGGTGGCTTCAAAGGGAGGCTATAATATATTTGGAACTACATTAACTGTCAGTCCTCATAAAAACTATCCATTAATTTCAGCCATAGGAACGGAAATAGGGAAATGCTATAAAATAGATTTTTTAGACACTGATTTTAAAAAGAAAGCCGGTTTTCAGAGAAGCATAGAGCTTTCTAAAAAATATGAACTTTACAGACAAAATTATTGTGGCTGTGAATATTCAAATTGGACACTAAAGGAGTTAAAACATAATGAAGAATAATTTACTAATATTACCTAAGGATTATCAATCCCCAATAGATTTAATGGAGAGTCAAAGAGCTATAAAGAAGATTAAAGACTATTTCCAGCAGGAATTGGCGTATGGATTGAATTTACGAAGAGTTTCAGCTCCTTTATTTGTAGACCCTAATACAGGATTAAATGATAATTTAAGTGGAAGTGAAAGAAGAGTAGATTTTACATTAAAAGGAATAGATGAACTTAGAGTGGAAGTAGTTCAATCTCTCGCTAAGTGGAAGAGAATGGCATTGGGAAAATATAAGATTGAGCCGGGTCATGGCATCTATACAGACATGAATGCTATAAGAAGAGATGAGGATTTAGACAATCTTCATTCAGTTTATGTAGACCAGTGGGACTGGGAGAAGGTTATTCGTTATGACCAGAGAACAGAAGAATATTTAAGAGAAGTGGTAACCACCATTTACAATGCTATTAAAAATTTAGGTGATTATGTAAATCGTCTATATAGAGATATTCAAACTGAAATTCCTAATGAAATATTTTTTATAACCACTCAGGAGTTAGAGGATATGTATCCTGATTTAACCCCAAAGGAAAGAGAAGATGCTATCACTAAAAAATATGGTGCAGTATTTATTATGAAAATTGGCGGTAAGTTAAAGTCCGGTGAAAAACATGATGGAAGATCTCCTGACTATGATGATTGGGAATTAAATGGAGACATTATACTTTGGAATGAAATTTTAAACAGAGCTTTTGAAATTTCATCTATGGGAATTAGAGTTGATGCTAAGGCTATGGAAAGACAGCTTAGAGAGTCCGGTTGTATGGATAGAGCTGAAATGGATTTCCAAAAAGCTATTTTAGAAGATAAGCTGCCCTACACAGTAGGTGGTGGTATAGGACAATCAAGACTTTGTATGTTTTTCCTAAGAAAAGCCCATATTGGGGAAGTACAGGTTTCAGTATGGCCTGAAGAAATGATAGCAGAATGCGAAAAAAATAATATTCATTTATTATAATATTTGAGAAATTTAGATATTTTACGAAGGGATAATTTTAATTATGGCTTATGCAGAAGTAGTTATAGAAAATAAAAGTAAATATGTAGATAACTACTTCACTTATGAAATAGGTTCATTGGATGTTAAAATTGGTTCTAAGGTAAAGGTGTCATTTGGTACTAAAGAAAAGTTTGGATATGTTTTTTCAATTAAAGAGGAAACAGACGTGCCTAAGGATAAGATAAAAGCTATCCTAGAAGTTATAGAAGAAGAAAGTTTGAATGAAGAAATTATTAAAACTTGCCTCTGGATGAAACAACGTTATGCCATAAAATATTTTGATGCTATAAAATGTTTTGTTCCAACAGGAAAACCAACTAAGGAACATAAGAAAAAGGAGCCTTACAAGGATTTAGAAAGTGATTATATAAAACCTGAAATTTTAACTAATGAGCAAAATTTGGCTATAACAGAGATTTCTTCTGCAATAGAGAATAAGGAAAATGAAGCCTTTTTAATCCACGGAGTAACAGCCAGCGGAAAGACGGAAGTTTATATGGAAGTGATGGAAAAGACTTTAGAAATGGATAGAACTGTTATTTTCTTAGTTCCGGAGATTTCTTTAACCCCACAAATTATAAACAGATTTATAGGTAGATTCGGTAAAGATATAATAGCTGTGCTTCATAGCAAACTTACTCAAAGAGAAAGATATGATGAATGGGAAAGAATAAAAAATAATAAGGCAAAAATCGTAATAGGTGCCAGAATGGGCGTGTTTGCTCCTTTAGATAATATAGGTTTAATTATTATGGATGAGGAACATGAGGCGACTTATAAATCTGATATGACTCCAAAGTATGATACGGTGGAAGTAGCTTATAAAAGATTACAGTACTATAAAGGTGTTTTAGTTTTAGGAAGTGCTACACCATCTATAGTTTCATATAATAGATTTAGAGAGGGCATATATAACCTGATAGAGCTTAAAGAAAGATATAATAAGACCCCTCTTCCGGATATAGAAATTGTGGATATGAGACAGGAGCTTAGGAAGGGAAATGTTTCGATTTTTAGCCGTAAACTTTTTAATGCTATGGAGGAGGCTATAAAAAATAAAGAGCAGGTGATTTTGCTGCAAAATCGAAGAGGTTATTCAAACTTTGTATCTTGCAGAGAATGTGGTTATGTGATGAAATGCCCTGAATGTAATATATCTTTAACCTATCATAAATCGGTTGATAAAATGGTATGCCATTATTGTGGCAGAGAGCAAAAGGTTCCTAATAAATGTCCGGAATGTGAAAGCAAGTATATAAAATATTTTGGGATTGGAACAGAGCAGGTAGAGGAGCAGGTTAAAGAATATTTTCCCGATGCCAAAGTTGAAAGATTAGACTTGGATGCTATTAAAAATAGAAGAGAGTTAGAAGCCATTTTAAAGAGATTCAGTCAAGGGAAAACGGATGTACTGGTAGGAACTCAACTGGTTGCTAAGGGTCTGGATTTTAAGAATGTAGCATTAGTAGGAGTAGTTTCTGCAGATACTACCTTAAATATACCTGATTATAGATCTTCTGAGCGAACTTTTCAGTTAATTACTCAGGTGGCAGGCAGAGCCGGTAGAGGAGAAAAGCAGGGGCAGGTGATAATTCAAACTTATGAACCTAACAACTATGCTTTAATAGCGGCAAAGTCTTATGATTATGGAAGCTTTTATCAGGCAGAAACATATCTTAGAAATTTTATGGAATATCCACCTTTTGGACATATTATAGGGGTATATTTCACAGGAGAGAGTGAAGATATTATTTTAGAGAGAGTAGATACTTTTCAAACATATATGAGCAAGGCTCTAGGAAAGGATGGAGAAGGTCGCATTCTCAAACCGAAGTTAGCGAATAACTTTAAGGGACAGGGCAGTATAAGGTACTATGTATTGTTAAAATGCCCTATAGAAAATAGAAATAAATGGATCTTTTATATAAATGATTTTATAAAAAAGACTATTGATAAGAAGATAGATTGTAATGTAAATGTAGATATTAACCCTTATAGTATATGAGGGTAGGGAGGATGTAATGGCGATTAGAACTATAGTAGTTGATGGAGATGAAATTTTAAGGAAAAAATGTAGAGAAGTAAAGGAAATTACTCCTAGAATCGTAGAAACTTTAGAAGATATGTTTGATACTATGCGCGAAGCAGGAGGCGTAGGTATAGCGGCTCCACAGGTGGGAGTAATGCGAAGAATGTTTATAGCAGAACCGGAACCTGAGGAAGTTTATTATATGATAAATCCTGTGATTTTGGAAACTGAAGGAAGTCAGGTAGGTGATGAAGGTTGTTTAAGTGTACCGGAAATGATAGGCACTGTGGAAAGACCTTCCAAAATTAAAATAGAAGCTACAGATTTATCCGGAGAAAGAAAAGTGTATGAATTTGAAGATTTTCATGCTAGGGTAATGTGTCATGAATATGACCATTTAGAAGGAATATTATATACAGATAAGGCGACTAATATGAGAGAAGCTGTTTATGATAATGAAGAGGACGAAGAGTAGATGAAGATAGTATTTATGGGAACGCCGGATTTTGCAGTAAAGGCATTAGAAGGTTTAATAGAAAGTGACCATGAAGTAGGAATGGTAGTTACACAGCCGGATAGAGCTAGAGATAGGGGGAAGAAGATACAGCTTACTCCTGTAAAAGAACTGGCTTTAGCGAGTAATATAGAGGTGCTTCAACCTGAAAAAGTGAGAGGGAATCAGGAATTTTTTCAAGCTTTGAAAGAATACGGCCCGGATATTATAGTGGTAGCAGCTTATGGGCAGATAATTCCGAAGGAGATTTTGGAACTTCCTAGGTTTGGCTGTATAAATGTTCATGGTTCCCTACTTCCTAGGCTTAGAGGGGCATCTCCTATACAACAGGCTATCGTAAGGGGAGAAGTTGTGACCGGAGTTACAATTATGCAGATGGATGAAGGTTTAGATACGGGGGATATGCTAACTAAGAAAAGTGTAGAAATAGGTAGTATGACCTTTAGTCAGCTTCATGATACATTGGCTATTATGGGCAAAGAACTTTTAGTAGAAACCTTAGAGCTTATTGAAGGCGGTAAGATTATAAGGGAACAGCAGCGAGATGAAGAGGCTACCTATACTACCTTAATTAGGAAACAAGACGGAAAGTTGGATTTCAGTAAATCAGCCGTAGAGCTTGAAAGATTAATCAGAGGTTTTGATCCACAGCCGGCGACTTTTTGTGATTATAAAGGCAAATCTATGAAAGTCTTTAAGGCACAGGTATTGGTTGATGAAGAAGATAACAATAAGAAAATTGGTGAAATACTAAGTGTTGACAATAATGGTATTTTGGCAAAATGCGCAAAGGGTAGACTTTTGATTACTGAAATTCAAATGCCTAACAAAAAAAGAATCTTGGTTAAAGATTTTATTAAGGGAAATAGTATTGAAAAAGGAGAAATTTTAAAATGATGTATTATGACTGGACATTTATAATTTTAATACCTGCTATATTATTTACACTATATGCACAGGCTAAGGTTAAGGGAAATTTTGAAAAATACAGCAAAATCCAAACTTCAAGAAGGATTACAGGAAAAGAGGCAGCTAGGAAAGTGCTAGACTCTCAAGGCTTAACTAATATTCAAATTAGGCCTATTCATGGAAATCTTACAGATAATTATAATCCTAAGGAAGAAACTATATTTTTATCTGAAAATGTAATACACTCTACTTCAATAGCGGCAGTAGGCGTTGCTTGTCATGAGGCAGGCCATGCGATTCAGGATGCAGAGGATTATGCTCCGATAAATATTAGAAATAGCATAGTGCCTGTTGTGAATATAGCATCTATGGCTAGTTGGCCTTTAGCTATTGTAGGAATTATGCTTTTAAGTTCAGGAAATCAGATTGGAGATTTGGTATTTACCGTAGCTGTTTTAGCTTTTGTAGGCGTTATTGCTTTTCATTTGGTAACTTTACCGGTGGAACTTAATGCCAGTAAGAGAGCATTGACGCAACTGGAAGAATTAGGCATAGTTATGGGAGATGAAAAGCGTGGCGCTAAAAAAGTTTTAGACGCAGCTGCCATGACTTACATAGCGGCTTTAGCTATGGCTGTACTTAATTTAATAAGAATCTTGGCTTTAAGAAATTCAAGAGATTAAGGATAAAATGGATAATAATAGAAAAATTGCTTTAGATGTGCTTTTAGATATTGAAAAAAATAAAGCTTATTCTAATCTGTCTTTAAATAATTTTATTGGACAGACAGAATCTGGAGAAGAAATAAACCCTGCATTTATAAGGGAAATAGTTTACGGAGTTTTAAGATATAGAAATCTATTAGATTATTATATAGAAAGAGTTTTAGAAGGCGGTTTCAAAAGGATTAAACTTAAAGAACTTTGTTTATTAAGAATGGGCTTTTATCAGTTGAAATTTATGGATTCCGTTCCTGAATATGCAGCAGTATCGGCAACTGTGGCATTGGCTAAAAAGGTAAGCAGAGGCAAAGAGGGCTTTATAAACTGGGCTTTGAGAAGATATTTGAGAGAAAAATCTAAAATATTGGAACCTAATTCATGGAACATAAAATATTCCATAGATGAATGGATAATAGATTTGTGGAAAAAGTCTTATGGTGCAGAAGAAACATTGAAAATCTTAGAGGGCACAAATAGTAGAGTGGATTTGACCATAAGGGTTAATCTTACTAAGACGAGTAAAGAGGATTTAAAAAAAGCTTTAGAGAAAAAGAATTTTTCTGTTAAAGAATGTGAGTCATCCGACAGAAGCTTAGTCGTTACGGGCAGAGATTTACTTAAGACCGCTGAATATAAAAGGGGAGAATTTTCCGTGCAGGATTCAGCTTCCATTTGGGCTATAGATGTTTTAGATCCTGAAAAGGAAGAATTGATTTTAGATCTATGTGCGGCTCCCGGCGGAAAGACCTTTTCCATAGCTGAAAAGCAGAAAAACACAGGGAAAATTATAGCAATAGATAAGTATAGTCATAAGCTTAAGCTTATGAAAAATGAAGCTAAGAGATTAGGGCTAGATAAAATCCTTTTAAAGGAAGGGGATAGTACCATATTTATTCCTGAATTTGTTGATAAATTTGATAGAGTTTTAGCAGATGTTCCTTGTTCAGGGCTAGGCGTTATGAGGCATAAGCCTGAAATCAAGTATAAAGAAGAAATAGACTTAGCAGAATTGGAAAATCGGCAAAGGGAGATTTTGGAGAATGGTGCAAAATATGTAAAGCCAGGTGGGATTTTGTTTTATAGTACATGTACTATAAATCCTGATGAAAATGAGAAACAAATTGCAAAATTTATAAATGGAAATGAGAATTTTAGAATAATTGAGATGGAGCAAAGGATGCCATATATGGATACAGATGGTTTCTTTATATGCAAAATGGTCAGGGAGGAGAAATAAATGGAGGTAGGCTTTAAATCAGATAAGGGCGTAAGGCAGACTAATAATGAAGATGCCTGTTTCGTACTACTACCTGATAAGGTTTATGTAGTAGCTGACGGTGTTGGAGGGGCTAATGCGGGGGAAATAGCTTCCAGAACTGCCGTAAATGAAATAGCAAAATATGTTATAGAAAATCCTATAGACAAGGCGAATAATAAATATGCTATAGTTAATTATTTACAGGCATGTTTAGATAAGGCAAATGCTCAGGTTTATGAATTAGCTAATACCTATAAAGAAAATAATGGTATGGCGACTACCGTCATAATTCTTTATGTTAGAGAGGATCAGGTATATATTTCTAATGTGGGAGATAGTAGAGTTTATCTATATCGAGCTGATAAGTTAGTACAACTTACAGAAGATCATACATACCTTAATGCTCTAGTTAAAATCGGTCTAATGTCTAAAGAAGAGGCAGAGGTTGATGAGAGAAAGAACATGATAGTTAAGGCTTTAGGTGCAGATGAAACTGTAGAGCCGGACTTTTTCCAGTTAGAGATAATGGAAGACGATATTTTTATTATATGCACCGATGGTCTTTATGACGAGGTTACAGGAGAAGAAATGGTTCAGGTTCTTAGAACTAATTTGAGTATGTCAGAAACCTGTACAGAACTTATAAATAGAGCCAATAAAAATGGTGGACACGATAATATAACCTTGATTTGTTTGAAAGTGACGGAGGAAGATATAAATGAGTAGTAAATTATTAGCCGGAAGATATGAGCTTATTGAAAAGATAGGCGAAGGTGGTATGGCTGTAGTTTATAAAGGAAAAGATAGACTACTGAATAGGTATGTGGCAATTAAGATTTTGAGACCTGAATTTCTAAAAGATGAAAAATTTATAGATAATTTTAGAAAAGAATCTCAAGCTGCTGCGGGTTTAGCACATCCTAATATTGTAGCAGTTTATGATGTAGGGCAGGAACTTAATGTTAATTATATAGTTATGGAATTGATAGAAGGCAAGGCATTAAGTGATATAATTAAGGAAAAGGGGAAAATACCTTATAAAGAGGCAATAAATATTGCAAGGCAGGTAGCTTCAGCTTTAAGTTTGGCACATAAAAATCAAATCGTACATAGAGATGTAAAACCTCATAACATTATGATTACAAGTACGGGAGTAGCTAAGCTGGCAGATTTCGGTATAGCGAAGGCGGTAAGTGCATCTACTGTAGTGGGAAATGAAAATAAGGTTATGGGCTCAGTGCATTATTTTTCACCGGAGCAGGCTAGAGGTACTTATGTAGATGAAAGGTCTGATATATATTCTTTAGGAGTTGTTCTCTTTGAAATGCTTACAGGAAAAGTTCCTTTTGATGGGGATAATCCGGTTTCTGTAGCCTTAATGCATATAAATAATAATATGCCTCTTTTAAGTGAGTTTGTAAGCGGTATGCCGCCCCAGCTAGAAAAAATTATAGCAAAGGCTACAGAGAAATACCAAAACAATAGATATAAAAATGCAGACGAAATGATAGCTGCCTTAGATGATATAGAATTTATTACTAAGGTTATGGGACAGAATGCCTTTAAGGGTCAAAATATAGAAGGCACCAGTGTTTCTTATACAGAACCTAGCAGAGATAGGGTTATAGAAAAAATTTATGTTGAGAAGAAACGCCCTAGTAAAAAATTCAAAATCGAAAAATTTAATATTTTTCTGATTTCAGCAATAGCAGCAGTTTCCATAGCTATAATAATCGGCTTAGGTTTTATGTTAGGATGGTTTGGCAATGAAAGCAAAGAAGTTTCAGTACCTAGCTTTATAGGAAAAACCTACGAACAGGCAGAGGCATTAGCTAAAGACAATGGTTTAGTTTTAGAAAGAGGTGAAGATGTATACAGTCCGGATCAAGAAGAAGGTAAGATTACATCTCAAAATCCAACTGAAGGAGCTAAAGTGGCTGAAGGGAAGGTTATAACAGTAGCTGTAAGTAAGGGTAAAAAAGATAGTGTAGTACCTAAACTAATAGGCATGGATTATAATGAGGCTAAGGAATATGTAAAACAGTTTGGTTTTTCTATAGGTATAGTTGAAAAGGACAGTAGTACCTTGGCAGAGGGTACTATTATCAGACAATCTGTTAAAGCAGGAGATAGTGCTGATAAAGGTACAGTTATAGATGTAGTAATCAGTGATGGCAAGGGTAAGGAAATGGTTAAGGCTCCTAAGTTAATAGGACTGACACCGGATGCGGCTCAGGCTACTTTAGAAGCTATAGGTCTATCAACTAATGGAATTGTAACTTATGAAGAAGTTGAAGATGTGGCTGAAAATACTATATTTTGGCAGAGCATAGAACCAGGCAAGAAAATTGAAGTAGGTTCAACTATTGACTATAAGGTGAGCAAGGCTGTACCGGAGTTTGATGACCCTGAAGATTCAGATGATGAAATGGTGAGCGATGATCCGACTGAAGAGGGTGGAAGATGATAAGTGCAGAAGGTCTGGTTATAAAAGGCATAGGTGGATTTTATTATGTCAGGCTTGATAGAACTGAAGCCTTAGGCACAGGTTTTGATATTATCGAAGCGAAGGGCAGAGGCTCTATAAAGAATGACGGCATTAAGCTCCACGTGGGAGATCAGGTTAAGCTGGAAATAACTGATGAATTAAATAAAAAGGGTGTCATTACGGAGGTCTTAGAGCGGAAAAATCAATTTATAAGACCTCCTATAGTAAATGTGGATACCTTTATTGTTACTATGGCAACTACTAAACCGAAGCCTAATCTAGCCTTAGTTGATAAGTTTTTGATTATGGCTGAAATGGAGAATGTGGAAGTTATTATATGTATAAATAAATCAGATTTAGTAGACAAGGAAGAACTGGAAAAACTGATGGAGATTTATGATGATGTATATTCTGTAATTCCTGTAAGTGCTAAAACCTGTGAGGGCATTGATGAGCTTAAAAAGGCTATAAATGGTAAAAAAGTGGCGTTTGTAGGATCTTCAGGTGTAGGAAAGTCTTCCATAATAAATTTGCTTCATCCTGCTGCAGAAATGGAAACAGGAGAGATTAGTAAGAAGACCAGCAGAGGAAAACATACTACCAGACATGTAGAAATATTTAATGCTGAGGGTGGAGGGCTTATTTATGATACACCGGGATTTACCTCTTTTGATATATTGCAGGTTTCAGAGGAAGATTTAAGGCTCTATTACCCTGAATTTGAAAAATTTACAGGTTGTTATTATGATAATTGTAAGCATATTACTGAGCCGGATTGTAAGGTAAGAGAAGCCTTAAAAGAGGGCAAAATAAATAAGTTAAGATATGAGTCATATAAGGCTAATTTAGAAGAAATTAGAAACAAGAAAAAATATTAAACTTGAAAGAATAAGGTGAATAAAAATGTTGAAATTAGCACCATCAATTTTATCAGCAGATTTTGCTAACTTGTTGGAAGATGTAAAAAAGATTGAAAGAGGCGGAGCCGATTACATACATGTTGATGTAATGGACGGACACTTTGTGCCTAATATAAGTTTCGGAGCAGGGGTTATGAAGTCTTTAAACGGGAAGACGGAATTACCCTATGATGTTCATTTAATGATTGAAAATCCTGATAAGTATATTGAGGATTTTGTTACAGCACAAACAGAGTTTATAGTGGTTCATCAGGAAGCTTGTAAACATCTTCACAGAACTATTCAAAATATTAAGAAACAGGGTATTAAGGCAGGAGTATCTCTTAATCCGGCAACACCTTTAGAAACTTTAGAATGGGTTTTAGAGGATTTAGATTTAGTGCTTATTATGTCTGTGAATCCGGGATTCGGAGGTCAGAGTTTTATAGAAAATTCTTTAGACAAGGTTAGACGCTTGGCTGAAATTCGTAAGTCGAAAGGTTATAATTTCCTTATTGAAATTGATGGCGGAGTGACTTTAGATAATGCTGAAGAAGTTATGAATGCAGGGGTAGACATTGCAGTTGCAGGTTCTGCTGTATTTAAGGCTGAAAATGTAGAAGAAAGAGTAAAGGCTTTTAAAAAGATATAGTATGGATTTATTAATAGGATTTTTTATATTTTTAATATCGATGATAGGTGCATTAGTTTGCAAACTATCCATGATTTATGCCCTTTTAATAGGGCTTTTGTCTTTTGTAGTGGTAGCTTTAAGAAAAGGATTCAAATTAGACTTTTTAGGAAGGGCAACGATTAAGGGAATAAAATCCTCTCTAATTGTTATATATGTCATGTCTTTAATAGGTTTCGTAACAGCTACATGGCGAATTTCCGGAACCATTACTATATTCGTATACTACGGCATAAAAATTATTACGCCTTCCTTCTTTTTATTAATAACTTTCTTGCTATCCTGTTTTTTAAGCTATGCTTTAGGCACTTCCTTCGGTGTGGCAGGAACAGTAGGGGTGATTTTTATGGCTCTAGCTAAAAGCGGAGGAGTAGACCCTATAGTTACAGCAGGTGTTTTAATGTCCGGAATTTACTTTGGAGACAGATGCTCACCGGTATCTTCCAGCGCAAATTTAGTAGCAGGAATTACGGAAACTAAAATTTATGATAATGTGGTAAAAATGATGAAAACCGGTGGTATCCCACTTATTTTAGCTACACTCATATATACTTATTTATCATTTCATTACCCTATCAGTCATGTGGATGAAAATCTGGTAGGAGAATTTGAATCAGCCTTTATAATTTCACCTTGGGCTTTAATACCGGCTATTTTAATGTTAGTTTTACCACTGATTAAGATAAGTGTGATAATTTCCATGAGCTTAAGCATTATATCGGGAATATTGGTAGCATTTTTTGTTCAAAATATGTCAGTAATAACTATTTTGAAAAGTTGCATTTTAGGATATGAGGCGGATACCTTAGGTTTAGGTAAAATTCTAAACGGCGGAGGCTTAATATCAATGATTGAAATTGTTATAATCATGATAATTTCAGGCTGCTATTCAGGAATTTTTAATGAGACAGGTATGTTAAATGAAATTCAGGATAGAATGAAATTATTAGCCTTAAGAATAGGGAAATTTCCCACTATGATAACTTTAGGAATAGCTACTTCTATGATATTTTGTAATCAGACGATAGCAACCTTGATGTGTAATAATCTAACTCAACATGCCTATGAAAATACGGACATAGGAAGGGAAGAACGGGCTATAGATATGGAAAATTCCGTTATACTTATAGGCTGTATAGTTCCTTGGTGTATCGGTTGTACAGTGCCTTTAGCTTTTTTTGGAGTAGGTCTTAAAGCAATGTATTGGGCATTTTATATGTATTTAATTCCAATATGTTATATTTTTACTAAGAAGTTTTGGTACGATAGTTTGTAGAGGGAATTATAAAAAGAATTTTATTTTGGTGATATATAAGAAAACATTATTTAGTTAGATTGCACATAGAGAATAGAAGTGTTAAGATATATGCAGATATAGTTAGTGTTTCAGTATTTCTAAGAAAAGAGGGATGGTATGAAGACTAAAAATTGTTTGCCTGTCGATGCTATAAGTATTGTTGTTGAAAATTTGATTTTATTAGGGCTGTTAGGTTTTGTAAATGAATTTTTATGGGCAGCTATAGGGATTGTAGTAGTTGAGATTTTAAGATGGATTTTGAGGAAAAAATTTGAGAATAATATTAAAGCTACATACATAGGCATCGGAATTACTATTATATTCACAGTATTGGTTGTAGCCTTATGCAGTTGGCAAGGTTGGATGGCTAAGGATAGGGTAGTGATTTACGGTATATGTTCACTTCTGTTAGTAGTTTCAGAATTGATAAGTACTTACAGGGGTCAGGAAAATAAAGAAGCTAATGAGTTATAGTATATAAGAGATGTAAAATAGGTTTCTATGCGAAGGTTTATTGTAAGCTGTAAATGGAGCTATATAATGGATTTATTGATTTAATTTATTGAAAGGTTGTTTAAACTCTTGGTTTTGAGAAAGAATTACAAATTATAATATGATGAATGGCTCGCTGAAATCAGGTAAAATATAAGGGGTATCCAAGATTTTCACCTGTTCTACCATATATTTTCATACTCGTGCAAGGTGCATAGGCTTATTTGTGGGATTAAAATAGTGTCATCCGGCAGATTTTGTATATTTCACACTACAAAATTAATCTATGCAAAATTTGAAATAGTTCCACATAGCAGATTTTATGGATTTACCACAACTTAAACAGTGTGATTTTTAGTTAAATCTCTAATACGCACTATTTGCAATCTTTCTAGACTACATAATATAGTGCAGTTTCTAATAAAATATAAAACCAACACTAATTTTAATTGATTTATTCTAGATGATATAGTGTAAGTATACTGAAAAATCCCAAAACAGCACTATTTCCAAATAATTAAAGTACTCAAAAATGACCGGATTGCTATTTTCCATAGGAAGCAAATTGATACATTGAAAAAATATATAAAAGAAAATCGCTATAGGCATAGAATTTATGTCTACAGCGATTTTTTAATTTCTTTATGATTTCTTTGGATTTGCATTATCAGATGGCTCATCTACAGGAGGATCATCATCTGATGGTGTATCATCATCTTCATCAGGGTCATCATTTATCGGATCTTCCGGTTGAGCAGATGGATCCGGTACAATGGTTACTTTTTTAGTAGGATCCGCAGGGAATTTGGCAGGATCAGGATTGTGAAGGTGACAGTAGAACATTGGAATTGTCAGTTCATCTGAAGTTTCTCCATCATCTTTTCCATCTCCATGTGGTCTAGCCAGTCCTGTTATTTCTTCAGTATGAGTACAGGAAGGTGTAGCCAAATAGCCGGATTCTGTACATATAGTTACAGTTTTATAAAGACTACCGGAAGTAGTTGGCTGAGTACCTTTTGTAAAGTATTCTGTTCTGCTGTGTCCCTTACCTTCAGATAAAAGTCCGGTGGATAAATCTATGTTAGCTGTTACTACATTTTCAGGCATAGGTGAGTAAGTTCCTCTGTATGCCTTTTTACATTGTGATATGATTCTGCCCCAAAGGGTTGCAGCAGCAGGGGACATGGATGATAGTTTTAAGTTTACATCATTTCCTATCCATAAAGCAGCTGAATACCTAGCGGTGAACCCATCAAACCAAATATCGTAACTGTCAGAAGTTGTACCTGTTTTACCACCTACATTAGCTCCTGCTACAGCGGCATAATTACCTATACCTTCAGAAACTACAGTCTGTAAAATATTTCTCATAATCCAGGCAACGCCTGCATCTAAGACTTCTGTTGTAGTTTTTTTAGGTTTTAATAATACATCACCATTTCTGTCTGTAACTTTTCTATAGCAGTAGTAACTCTTATGAGCTCCATCATTTACAAAGGTGGTGTATGCACTTGCCATTTCTAAAGTAGTTACACCCTTAGACATACCCCCCATACCTAAAGCTGCTAGGTTGAGGTCGTTAGTACCACCTTCGTTTACAAGGGTTGTTATACCATATTTTTGAGTTAGCTTATAGGAATAGTCAATTCCTACTTGTGCGAGTATTTTAACGGCACAAACATTTATAGACTGTTGAAGAGCCTGCCTAAAGGTTTGAATACCTCTATATCCTGCATAGGAGTTTTTAGGCCAAAGTTGTCCGTTGACCTTCATAGGTTCGTCTTTTACAATGGATGCAGCTGTAATATAATCACCCCAGAAGGCTTTACCCTGTTTATCATAACCTGTTTTAACTAAAGGGAAAACCTTTTCTTCCTTAGCTAATTCATAGCTTCTTTGAAGAGCTGCAGAATATACAGCGAGAGGTTTGATAGATGAACCGGGTTGGCGTGGGGAAGTGGCTCTGTTAAAGAGCATTCTGCCCATAATTTTTCTACCGCCGATCATGGCTTTGATGGCACCGGTTTTGTTATCTATTATAGTCATAGCTGACTGAGGCTGTATAACTCTTTGCTTAAGTGAGAAATCCTTAGTTGAGAGATTTCCATTTTCTTCTGTAAAGAATTTAGGGAAGTTCTTAAAGAATTTTGTGGAAATAATTATATTTCCATCCTTATCTTTTGACTTGTATTCTTGTGGTATGTTGATAAATCCACCCGGTATAGAGTAGAATTTACCGGCTTCAAGTACAAACATATTTTTGAATTCTATGCTGTAATCAGTTTTACCCTGAACTACAGTATCGTAGAAGGCTAGACGCTTACCGGCTAAAATTTTTAGGGAACCGTCTTTGTTTTTTACATATTCATCAGCCTTTAGCTTAAATGTTCCATCTGCTTCCACATAACGGGAATATCCATATAGCAAAACTCTACCATCATGAGGACTGATTATATTTCCTTGACCATCTGTAGAATAGCCGACCGGTTGAGGGAAGTTTGCATCATTAGCATATTCCTTCTCTACAACAGACTGAGATTGAGAGTCCATAGTAGTATAAATTTTAACGCCACGGTTATATACCATATCGGCTGCTTTTTCATAACTCCAACCATATTGATCTTGGAAATCCTTTATAACTGAAACTAAAACATAGTCAGCAAAATAGTTAGATACAGTATTTAGAGCATCTATAGTAGGGTGTACTAAATCTTTAATGTTAGTAGCCTTAGCTTCTTCATATTCTGCTTCAGAAATATATCCTTGATCATACATTAATTTTAAGCAAGTCAACATTCTGTTATGGCACTTATCGTTCCACATATAAGCATAGTCCCCATTTTTAACAATGAGTTTTTCATCATCATCGGAAACTTGTTCAGCAGGTACAGACATAACCAGAGCAAATACTGAAGGTAGCTGTGGAATAGCTGCAAGAGTTGCAGACTCAGCTATGGTCAGTTCGCTAACATCCTTAGAAAAATATGCTTGTGCTGCAGTTTGAATACCATTTACGGAACCGAAGGAAACTGTATTTAAATAAGCTTCCAAAATCTGATCCTTAGTTAATTTGTTTTCCAGTATTACAGAGTAGTAGGCTTCAATTATTTTTCTGTTAATGGAGCGTTCCTGCATTCTATCGGTAAGATAAAGGTTTCTAGCTAACTGCTGAGTGATAGTACTGGTACCGCCTAAGTGTCCGCCATTAGTAAGAGCTTCCTTCATAGCACCAAAAATTCTGATTATATTAAAACCGTGGTGGCTTTCAAAGGTTTTATCTTCTAAGGCAATAAATGCCTTTTGCGTGTGCTCAGGAATTTTGCTTATTTCCACTAAGGTACGATTACTTTTGCTAAAGACATTGTCGATAACTTTCCCCTTGTCATCATACAGAGTGGAACTCTGAGCCAGTAAACTCTCTATGTTTCCTGTTTCAATCTCAGGAGCCTTAGAAATTACCATAGCTATATAACCGATAACTACGATAGCGCATAAAAGTCCTAAGGTAAGGCATATTTTTATAAAGGTTTTAAATTTAGAGCCTTTTCTCTTAGGTTTATGTTTTTTATTCTTTTTTTTCGGTTCTTCAGGAGTAGGAGATTCAGCAAGTTCTTCTAAACCCAAACTCCTTTCAAGTTGTTTTCTATTTCGTCTTGATCTATGAACAACTTCGTTATTATCAAAATCATTATAACTCAAATTAAATACCTTCTTTCTTAAGCATAATTTATAAGTAATATAAGTACTAATAGTATAACACAATATTAGTAACTTGCCAATTATTTTCAATTGGCTTATAATAAAAATACGATTTAAGCACCTCATGAGGACAGCCATGAGGAGAAAACTTTTTTTAATTTTTTTAATCACAATTTTTATTCTATTTTTACTGTATGCCTCAGGAGTAGACATTTGTAACTGGAATTATTCCAAGTATTATGGGACAAAATCCGATTTTCAGGGAGAAGTGACAAAGATACTCTTTAAGGAGGATAAGACTGAATTACAGGTTGCCTTAAGGTATCCAAAGGCAAAGATTCTGCTTAGTTATTATGGTAAAAAGGAAAATTGTGAGGAGCTTTTATACAAAAATATATCTTTTTATACCACTTTAGAAAGAGGTACAGTTCAGAGAAATCCCCATTGTTTTGATTATGAAAAGTATCTTAAGGGAAAGGGTATCCGCTTTGTAGGTAAGCTATCTAATTTTCAAGTTATAGAAACCCCGAAATTGAAAGGCATAGAAGCCATTTTTTATAAAACTGTTAAATATCCCATACGAAGAATAGAGAAGTACCTAGATAATCAGAAGAAAAAATTCAGCGAAAGTTTAAAACCGGAGATAAGGGGATTAGTTTTAGGCATTTTATTTGGGGATATTTCTCTCATGTCTCAAGATATTTATTCAGATTTTAGAAAAAACGGAACAGCTCATATATTAGCAGTAAGTGGACTCCACATAGGCATCTTATATGGTATATATAAAAGGCTTAGGAAGCGGTTTGGAGCAGGGGCTTTAGATGTGGGCTTTTTTGGGGTGCTTGCGGTATATGGAAATTTGGCTATGTGGAGTCCTTCCGTTTCCCGCGCCATAGGTATGATTTGTCTTAGACAAATAAGCATTTATAAGGATTTCAGATATGATTCTCTATCAGCAATGAGCTTTATGGGGCTTATTTTGATTGGAAAAAATCCATATATTGTATTTGACATCGGCTTTCAGTTATCTTTTTTAGCCATAATTTCTATTAGGTTTTTAGAGCCTCATCTATCAAAATTTATCCATCCGACTTTTTCTACCGTGTTAGCTGTAAATATCGGTCTAGCTATGTATCAGATTTATCAATTTAATTTTTTATCCTTAACTTCTATATTTGCCAATATTATAATAGTTTTTTTAGCCGGGTATTTATTGCCTATAGCTTTAATGGGCTTAGTAATTTTTATAATGCTGGGAACTAATATTTTGAACCCTGTAATTTCAGGAATGGCTATGGTATTAGAATGGATGAATAAATGGGCTACAATAGATGGATTTGGTGGATTTGAACTGCCTAGTCCATCCCTTGGTTGGGTAATATTTATTACAGCTTCTATAATGTATTTTGCATCGGAAGATTTTGGAATAAGGTGGGTGAGGCAAAATTATAAAGGTATAGCAAAGGCTATGGTTTTAATTTGCATTATTTCTTTGATAGGGGGATGGCTGGATTATTCCTCTATAACCTATGATGATTTGGTATTTGTAGATGTAGGGCAGGGAGACTGTCTTCATATAAGAAGTGGAAGGAAAAATGTTTTAATAGATGGAGGAGGTAATTTTAGAACAAATGTGGGAGAGAAAGTTTTGAAACCATATCTTTTAAAGAACGGGGAAAATCAGGTGGATTTAGCTATTGTAACACATCTTCATACGGATCATGCAAAGGGGATTTCGGAACTTAGCAAGGTTTTTAGGGTAAAGAAATTAGGGGTATTTACAGCTAACAGGATTCAGGAAAATAGGCTGAAGGATATGTTTAATTGTGATGAAATCATATATCTTAAGAAGGGGGATGTTATTCAATTAGAGGGAAAGGACTATATTAAGGTACTGGGACCTGTGGGAAATGAAAATGTTTTAGATGAAAGGGATGAGAATAAGAATAGTTTGGTGCTGAAGGTGGTATGTAAGGGGGCTGCTGCTATTATGACCGGCGATATAGATAAAGGCGGGGAGGGGCAGATTTTGGACTATAATAAAATAGAAGATGTTAGGGCAAATGTTCTTAAGGTTTCTCACCATGGTAGCAGATATAGTTCGGATGATAGATTTATAGAGGAAGTCAAGCCTGAATTAGCTGTAATTCAAGTAGGAAAAAATATTTATGGACATCCTACTAAGGAAATTTTAGATAAATTTAACAGTAGAGGAGTTTTAGTCTATAGAAATGATGAGTTAGGGGCTATAGGTTTGAAATTGGGAAAGAGTAGAGTAAAAAGGGTGGATTGTATAAAAAAATTATGAATAATCCTAAAAGTATTCACTAAAGTTATTGAAAAATCCCAAAAATCTAATATAATAGATATAAAAGAATTTAAAGGAAAATGTATGTATAGTAAAACACCTAAAGAACATGGATATAAATTATTTAGTAAGTATATAAAGGGTAAGGAAATCTCACCGGTTTTAGTATTTACAGGGGAAGAAGAATTTTTAGTGGATTGGGCTGTAAATTCTGTAGTCAGTAAATATGTGAATTCAGGAGTGAGAGATTTTGATTTTTTAAGGTTGGAAGATGAGGCTGTTGAAGTCGGAGATATTATAGAAAATTGTGAAACTTTCTCAATGTTTTCAGAAAAGAGAGTAGTTTGGGTTAGAGATTTTGCTCCCTTAAAAAATTCTAAGGCTAAAGGTTGGGGTGCTGATTCTTTAGAGAAGTTAGGGCAGTATGTCCAAAATCCTAACAGCAATACTATTTTAATCTTAACAGCTACCTATGAAAAGTCTGAAAAACCTATAGCTCTAGGGAAAAATATAAAACCTTATGTAGAAGAATTTATTTTTGATAAACTGGATAAGGTTACCCTTAGAGGTTTTATTGTAAACAGACTTAAGAATTATGGTATGGAAATAAGCGAACGGGCTTTAGATACCTTAGTAAATGAAACGGGATATTTCAACAGAGAAACGGAATATCGACTGTTTAATTTAGAAAATGACCTAAAAAAACTTAGGGCATATTCTAAGGAAAAAATTAAGGAAGAACATATATATCAGCTTTTAATGGGGGATATGGATACTTTCATATTCAGCTTTACAGATGCTGTAAGTCAAGGAGATAAGAATAAGGCTTTTTTTATACTTCATAACATATTAAGAGCCGGAGGGGATGTATATCAGATTTTAGGAACTTTAGTGAGCAATTTTGAAATTATTCTTCAGATGGCAGAGTTTAGAGATGAGGGAAAAAGTTTGAGTGAAGTAAAGTCTATTGTCTCCGGTAATCCTTATAGATTGGAAAAAGCGTATAAATCTGCCGGCAGTTTTAGAGTAGAAAAGCTGCGCAATATTTTAGTGCAACTTTATGAGGTGGATAGAAATATTAAGACAGGGCTTTTAGAACCTGAATTGGCTCTAGAATTAGTAATAGGGCGTATGTAGGAAAATTAGAGGAATGTAAAAGTATGAATAATTTAAATTACAGGAAACAATTAACAGCCGATCTGATGCTGCTTACTTTAACTTTTGGCTGGGGTATTTCCTATTTGCTATCAGATTTAGCTTTATCGGAAATGGGGGTCTTTACCTTAAATGCCTATAGATTTTTAGGCGCTTTTTTAGTAGCAGTAATATTATCATGGAAGAAAGTAAAAACCATAAATAAGTCTACATTTAAGTACAGTATTCTAGTGGGAGTAGCTCTAGTATTTGTATATATAGGGGCAACCTTCGGGCTTAAGTATACTACCATATCTAATGCAGGGTTTTTATGTGCTATGACAGTTTTGTTTACACCGCTGTTTTCAAGAATATTTTTAAAGAAAAAACAAGAATCTAAGGTAATCGTAGCAGTAACTGTAAGTATTATAGGAATTGCCTTACTGACTTTGAAAGAAGACTTTTCATTAAATATGGCTAATCTAAAGGGGGATTTACTTTGCTTAATGTGTGGATTTTTTTATGCCATAGATCTGCTGATTACAGAGAAAGCGGTAGCAGAGGAAGAAGTGGATGCATATAATTTAGGTGTTTTTCAATTAGGAGTAACCGGAGTTTTGAATTTTATACTGGCTTTAATATTGGAAGTCCCTGTATTACCTCAGACCTCTAATGTTTGGGGTGCAGTATTATTCTTAATGATATTTTGTACGGGAATAGCTTTTATAGTTCAACCTATTGCCCAGCAATACACCACAGCAGCACATACGGGAGTTATATTTACTTTAGAACCTGTATTTAATGTAATAGCTGCCTATTTCTTCTTAAATGAAGTATTAACTACCAGAGCTTATATAGGAGGAGCTTTGATGGTAGTTTCCATTTTAATTATGGAAGTTGAAATAACAAGAAAACCTAAGACAGACGGGGGACAAATTAGTGCTTAAAAATAAGAAAACAAAGGATATAATCGTTATAGGAATGGCTCTATTTTCTATGTATTTTGGAGCAGGAAATTTAATATTTCCACCACTTTTAGGACAGAGTACAGGAGGAGCTTGGTGGCTGGGTTTCTTATTTTTCTTCCTCTTTGACATGGGATTAGCTATAATTGCCATTTTAGCAGTTATACATAAAAATGAAGAATCCATTGATGGCATAACAGGAGTTATGGGTAAAATCCCATCGACAGTAATAAACTGTGCTATAATTTTATGCTTAGGACCTTTGCTAGCCATTCCCAGAACAGCAGCTACAACCTTTGAGATAAGCGTAGCTCCCGTTTGTGAATGGTGCAGTTCATGGCTTTTTTCAGCTATATTCTTTGTACTGGTGATTCTTTTGACTCTCAAACCTTCTAAGGTAATGGATATTATAGGAAATTATTTGACACCTGTACTGTTTATAGGCTTGGTTATTTTAATTATACAAGGAATGATTCACCCTATAGGATCTATTTCAAGTGGAGAATTAGGTATGGCTGTTAAAGAAGGAACTTTAAGCGGTTATCAAACTTTAGATCCTTTAGGTTCTATGATTTTCGTTATGCTAATAGTTGGAAATGCCAGAAGCAAAGGATATGAGGGAAAGGAAAATCTTTCTGCCATTACCATTAAATCCAGCTTAATTGCAGCAGCCCTCTTGTTTGCGGTCTATGGAGGCTTGACTTATCTAGGGGCTACCACTATGACAAAATCTGCCTTTGCAGGACTTTCTCAAACAGAGCTAATTATTAAAATAGTATTGACTCATTTTGGTAATTTCGGTATGGCATTTTTAGGAGTTATAGTTCTATTGGCTTGTCTTACAACTGCTATAGGACTTACTTCTGCTATGGGAGCATTTTTTGAAGACTTAACTAAGGGTAAGGTAAAATATGAATGGATAGTAATTTTAACTTGTTTATTTAGCTATTTTACTTCTAATTTAGGTGTAAGTGCTATTATTAAATTTTCGGCACCGGTACTTTTCATTCTATATCCGGGAATTTTAATATTAGTAATTTTAGCCTTTTTCCACACTAGGATTAAAAACTTAAATGTATATAGGTTGCCTGTATTAGTGGCAATGGCTGTAAGTCTTATGGAAGTTTCAGGAGTGGAATTTATTAAATTATTACCTTTGGCACAAGTAGGTTTTTCATGGATTATACCGGCTATAATTGCAGGTTTTGTAGGTATATTAATACCGGATTTTAGAAAAGGAGAATAATGTTAAAAACACTTTTTAGATATTTTAAGCCACATAAAAAATTATTTATAATAGATATGTTATGTGCGCTTACAGTAGCAGCCATAGATTTAGGTTTCCCTTTGGTTTCCAGATATGCTATGTATGAAATGTTACCTAATAAAATTTATGGAATCTTCTTTTTAATGATGATTTCCATAGGAGCATTTTATATTTTAAGATCTGTTTGTTACTATTTTATGACATATTTAGGTCATATATTTGGAGTTCATGTAGAGGCAGACATACGCTCTGATTTATTTAAGCATCTACAGGAATTAGATTTTGAATTTTATGATAAGAATAGAACCGGTAAGTTGATGAGTAGGCTTACAGGAGATTTATTTGAAATTACTGAGCTGGCACATCATGGTCCTGAAGATTTATTGATTTCGGTATTGACTATAACAGGCTCTTTGATTTTTATGTTTGTGATTGAGTGGCGTTTAGCTTTAATTGTTGCTTGTCTTATACCTATATTTATGCTCATAGTTATGAACAGAAGAAAAAATATGGCTAGGGCTTCTAAAGAAGTAAAACTAAAGATGGCTTCTATAAATTCGGAGATTGAGTCCAGTATTTCAGGAATGAAAACTTCTAAAGCCTTTGCAAATGAAAAGTTAGAGAGAAATAGGTTTAAGGAAGCTAATGATGTTTTCGTATATGCAAAGGAAGGTTTCTATAAGGCTATGGGGTCTTTTAACGCAGGACAAGAGTTTTTTATGGGAATTATGCCTTGCGTGGTGATAGGAGTCGGTGGCTGGCTCATTATGGAAGGCAAGCTGAATTATGTAGATCTTATTACCTTTAGTCTATTTGTGAATACCTTTGTGACACCTATAAGAAAGATGGCTAATTTTGCTGAAGTTTTTACTAATGGAACCGCTGGGCTGGGCAGATTTTGTGAAATAATGGATATGAAGCCTAAGGTGGAGGAAAAAATTGATGCATGGGATTTAGAGGTTACAAAGGGCGAAATAGAAATAGATAATGTGAGTTTCGCTTATGTGGAGAATTTAGAGGTTTTAGATAAGATTTCTCTTAGGATTAAGGCGGGGGAAACTTTGGCTATAGTAGGTCATTCCGGTGGTGGAAAGACTACTTTATGTCAGCTTATTCCTAGATTTTATGATGTAACAGAAGGGGCTATCAGAATTGACGGCACGGATATTAGAGATGTAAAGAAAAGTTCTATTAGAAAGAATATAGGAATTGTTCAGCAAGATGTGTTTATTTTTGCTGATACAATCTTTGAAAATATTAGATATGGAAAGCCTAATGCTACTTATGAAGAAGTGATTGAGGCGGCAAAGAAGGCTGAGATTTATAAGGATATTATGGCTATGCCGGATGGTTTTGATACTAATGTGGGAGAAAGAGGAACTAAGCTTTCAGGCGGTCAGAAGCAAAGACTCTCCATAGCAAGAATTTTTCTTAAGAATCCTAAAATTTTAATTTTAGATGAGGCAACATCTGCTTTAGATACTATTACTGAGGAGAGGATTCAGGAAAGTTTTAAAAAGTTAGCAGAAGGTAGGACTACCCTTGTTATTGCCCATAGACTTGCCACAGTGAGAGAAGCCGATAGAATTATAGTTATGGAACAGGGCAGGATTGCAGAAGAGGGAAGTCATAACCAGCTTTTAGAAAAAGATGGTGAGTATGCAAGGCTTTATAAAACACAGAAGCTTAGCTAGATTAGTTGTTGAAAGCTGATTCATAGTAGAGGCTTTAGAAAAGGAGGAATTTAATGGGAATATTTGATTTTTTAAAACCTATTGATATAGATGCAGGCGTAGAAGAATTTCAAAATACTGATGGTGGTATTTTAGTAGATGTTAGGGCTGTAGAGGAATATAAAGAGGGGCATATTAAGGGAAGTATAAATCTTCCATTACATCTTTTACCTATTAAGGCTGAAGAGGTGCTTGATGATTTAGATGTGCCTATATTTGTCTATTGTCATAGCGGTGGCAGAAGTAGTCAGGCAGTGAGTCTGCTTAAAAATATGGGTTATAATCAAGTTAAAAATATTGGCGGAATTTGTAATTATAAGGGTGAGATAGAGAGGTAATAGAAAATGAATCCATTAGAATGTACCGTAGCAGGCTATAGATAGAGTTATATAATAGATTTATTAAAAAGTTGTTCAAACTCTTTGTTTTTATAAAGAAGGACAATTTTTGTACTATAACCTGCATGCAAGTTGAAATCAGGTAAAATATAAGGGGTATCCAAGATTTTCATCTGTTCTACCATATATTTTTACACCTGTGTAAGCTGAAAGGTACCAAAACATAAGGGGTGGGGAGGAGTTTGGTTAATTCTCCAATAAAATAGTCTTATGATTTAATGAATTTTATGGTATCCTAACCAATGACCCTGATTTTCCCTTATGTTTTAAGGAAAATTCATTGCATCCACTGTCAAAATGTATGGTAGAACCTGTAGGTTAGATGGTTTCCCCTTACTTTTTAGGAATGTTTCAATTGCACTGGCTTGTTTGGAAGGGCGAAATAGTGTCATACGGCAGATTTTGCGTATTTCACACTACATAATTAGCTTATACAAGGCTTGAAATAGTGCTATATAACAAATGCTATTGGTTACCCACAACTTAAATAGTGGGATTTTTCATCAAATATCTAATATCCACTATTTACAATATTTCTATATCGTATAATATAGTGGGGTTTCCCACAAAATCTAAAACTAACACTATTTTTGATGGATTCACAATATTGATATAGTGTCAGCATCATAAAAAATCCCAAAACAGTACCACTTTAAAGCAACTGCTAACTTTTACCATAAATTACCAGTTTCATAAATCTCCTGTAGCAAAATCTAAATCTTAAATTCACAGTTTATTTATCGACATTTTTTATCCTATAAGTGTACAGATTTTGAATTAACTAAGTAAGGTTAAGGGTTCTTTTTTAATTGTTTCATTTCTTCAAAACATGGCTTCGGCAGACTCCATCTATATTTAGCAGCTAGAAGTCTTAAAATAACTACTATAAATGTGCCTACTGCCATAGATAAGGTTTCACCTATATAATCCCATATAAGAACTGTGATTATAGCTCCTATAATAGAAGCACAGGCATAGAAGTGTTTTACGAATATATATGGTTTTTCTCCAGCCATTACATCTCTTAAAACTCCACCACCTACGCCGGTAACTACTCCTACAAAGACTGTTAAAAACATGGTACTGTCAATAGGGGCATACATGGCAACCTTGATTCCGATTACAGTGAAAATCCCCAGACCTATTGAGTCCATCCAAAGCATGAAGAGGTCATATACCCTTCTGTTTTTTAGGAAAGTTTTTCTAACCTGTGGTATAAATACTATTATGGCAGTTAATATAGCAACTGTAGCGTATATAGGATTTCTAAAGGTATTTGGTGGAATGACTCCCACTAAAATATCTCTAATAACTCCACCGCCTACTGCAGTAGTTAGACCTAATATACAAACTCCTAGAATATCCATTCTTTTATATAGACCAACGATGGCACCTGAGACTGAAAATGCAATAGTCCCTATGATTTCAAAAGTTAGATATAGACTTTCTGACATGGTATAAAAATCCTTTCTTTGTTGAAATTCAATGTGTTCATATTTTCAATATTATATAAATAATCTTCAACACTTTATTTTTTGTAGATTTTGTGGTATCATATACCCGTATTATTATAATACAAAATATGAATAAACAAAAGGGACAATTGGTATGAAAAATAAAAAAATTAAGTATACTTTAATAGGGGTATTGATAGTAGCTTTAATTGGAGCTATTGCTTTTGGGATTTTTCTTTTAAGAAATAGTAAGGGCTATGAGCCTACTTTAGAAGAAATTGTAGCAGAAAAGTCTAAGGCATATGAAACAGATTTGATGGACTCTTTAAGTTCTATGGAAACTAATGAAGATGTGGCTGAATATTTGGTTAATTGGGGAAAAAACAAGAGTATAAAGGCTTTTAAAGATGCAAGTAATAATGTAATTTTTGATTTTAGAGGTACAAAGGAACATAAAGAGGATAAGCCTACTCTATTCGTGACCGGTTTTAATTGTAAAAATATGGAGCTATATAATGAACCTATAGTTACTATGATGACTGTGGCTAAAAATAGCAGTATTCATGGTAAGTTTAGAATTATTTTCTCACCGGAATTAAATGGATACAATATTGGTCTTAAAAATTTAGATAAGAAATATATATATAAAGATTGTGATATATTTTATTTGAATCAGAGCGGCGTATCTAAATTAAGTAACAGAACAGGAGAATATAGGGATATAGAAGTTGCAGGTAGGGTAGTGTATAAAGAACCCGGTTATGATACAGCTTATAAGGTTAGTCTTAAAAATGTACCTGTAAATTTTGCCTATGATAAGGCTTCTGATGTAAATCCTATTAAGACTTTAGGTAGCATATTGGCTAATTTTGAATCAAATTCTATACTGTTTGAACTGGCTAATATTTCAGGTGGAATTTCATCAGGTATGACACCTAAGAGCAGCACCATGACTCTAGTTATAAATGAAGATGATGAAGAAAAGGTTGAAGGAAAGTTCCAAAGCTATATTGAAAAGTTTTTAGACAAGTATGGTGAGGATTATCCTGAAATAGAATATACTTATGAAAAGGTGGATATGCCTAAGAGGGTTCTTTCAAGACATTCAGCAGAGCATATAGTTAGTCTTTTATACACTGCTCACAGTGGAACTTATTACAAAGATGATGAGGGCAATGTGGTGGCACTAACTAATATCGGCAAAATTAGAGAATCAGATGGTAAGTTAATGATAGGAGTTTCTTTATTCAGCTCAGATCCGATTTATATGGAAGAAATGGTTGAATCTTATAAGGTGATAGCCGGACTTAGCGGTGCAAAATGTAAGCAGCTTACTAAGGGCTCTTCTTATATAGGAGATAGAAAGAATATGGAACTTTTAGAAAGCTTTAGGACAAAATATATGGATTATACAGGTGGAAGAGAGCTAGGCACCGGTTCCACAGCAAACTATTTCCCTGTAGATACTTTAGAGCTTGATAAGGGAAATAAGAATTTAGTATATAGTGTTATATCTAAGAAAGCAAAGGAATATTTTGCCGGAGCATTTATAACTCATCTCATGGGAGAAGATGTAGAAGAATAGTAGCAGAATTGAAAAATGCTTAAATTATAAATAAATCACACTTTTGGATGGTGAAATCCGGTTTGAAAGTGTGATTTTTTTAACTAAATTTAGGGTTTATAAGGAGCTTTTTAGGTGGATTTTGGAAAAGGGATGGGATGAGAATTGTGTATAGTTTTTAATGCAAAAAAAAGACCCATTAAGACTTGACAGTAGGGCTATTTGGTAGTAATCTATTAAAAGCACCACAAGATATAGTGGTTTTTCAGAAAAAGGCTTAAAGCATTGAAAATACTAATGCTTATAATATATGCTTAAAAAATATGAAATAAAATATGGGAATTGGAGAAGGAAAGAATGGAGAGTATAAGGAAAATAGTTAAGAGGGATGGAAGAACGGTAGAGTTTCATGTGGATAAAATCGCAGATGCTATTTTTAAGGCAGCTCAGGTTTTAGGCGGAAGAGACAGGGAAATGTCTATGTATCTTGCTAAGCAAACAGAACTTTATCTTTTAGAAATATGCCATAATCAAGTTCCTACAGTAGAGCAGGTGCAGGACGCAGTAGAAAAAATTCTTATTGAAAATGGTCATGCCAGAACTGCAAAGGAGTTCATTCTTTACCGTGCAGAGAGAACTAGAGTTCGTGATATGAACACTAAGCTCATGAAAATTTATGAAGACTTAACTTTTAAAGAGGCTAAGGATAATGATGTAAAGAGAGAAAATGCTAATATAGATGGAAATACAGCTATGGGAACTATGCTTAAGTATGGTTCAGAAGGTGCTAAGGAGTTCTATAAGATGTATGTTATTGACCCTAAACATGTTAAGGCACATGAGCAGGGAGATATACATATTCATGATATGGACTTCTATACTCTTACAATGACTTGTTGTCAGATAGACTTAGTGAAACTATTAAAAGGTGGTTTCTCTACGGGTCATGGACATTTGAGAGAGCCTAATGATATTGAAAGCTATGCAGCTCTAGCTTGTATTGCTATCCAGTCTAACCAAAACGACCAACATGGTGGACAGTCTGTACCTAATTTTGACTATGGTATGGCACCGGGAGTTAGAAAAACTTATAAAAAGCTTTATTGGAATAACTTAGGAAAGACTATTAACATCTTAAAAGATGTTGAAGATGGAGAAGATAGAGTTAAGGCTCTAGGAAAGAAGATAGAAGAAGAAACTCAGGCAGTACCTTGTATGGCTTGGGATAATGATTATAAGGATTTAGAAAAGAAAGCTCTTAAGGAAGAATTTTCTAATCTTACAGATGAAGAAATTGAATTAGTTCAGGGTAAGGCAAAGAAATTTGCTGATAAGGAAATAAGAAGAAAGACTTTTCAGGCAATGGAAGCCTTCGTACACAACCTTAACACCATGCATTCAAGAGCAGGAGCACAGGTGCCATTCTCATCTATAAACTATGGTACGGATACATCTCCTGAAGGTAGATTGGCTATAGAAATGGTATTAAAGGCTACAGAAGAAGGTTTAGGAAATGGAGAAACACCTATTTTCCCTATACATATCTTCAAAGTTAAGGAAGGAGTTTCATACAATCCGGAAGACCCTAACTATGATTTATTTAAGTTGGCTTGTAAGGTGTCTGCAAAGAGACTTTTCCCTAACTTTAGCTTCTTAGATGCGCCATTTAATGCACAATACTATGTACCGGGTGATCATAATACAGAGTGTGCTTACATGGGATGCAGAACTAGAGTTATAGGAAATGCTTATGATCCTACAAGAGAAATTGTAACAGGTAGAGGAAACCTTTCTTTTACTTCTGTGAACTTGCCACGCCTTGCAATTAAATCTAAGGGTGATTTAGATATGTTCTTTGAACTTTTAGATAATGTGATGGATTTAGCTTGCGATCAACTTTATGATAGATTTAAAATTCAGTCACAGAAAAAGGTTAAAAACTTCCCGTTCCTTATGGGACAGGGAATTTGGATAGATTCTGAAAAATTAGGACCTGATGATACTATAGAAGAGGTTATTAAACACGGAACTCTAACAGTAGGTTTCATCGGCTTAGCAGAATGTCTGAAGGCATTAATAGGAACCCATCATGGTGAGTCCGTAGAAGCTCAAAATCTAGGATTAGAAATAATCGGATATATGAGAAAGCGTATGGATGAAAGAGCTTATAAAACAGGCTTAAACTGGTCCTTAATTGCTACTCCGGCAGAAGGACTTTCAGGCAGATTTGTTAAGATAGACAGAGCTAAGTATGGAAACATTTCAGATGTAACAGATAGAAATTATTACACAAATTCATTCCATATTCCGGTACATTATCCAATTAGTGCTTTTGAAAAAATCAAATTAGAAGCACCATATCATAAACTAACAAATGGTGGTCATATTTCCTATGTTGAACTGGATGGAGATCCATTAAAGAACTTAGATGCTTTCGAAAAAATCGTTAGATGTATGAAAGAAAGTGGTATAGGTTATGGTTCCATTAACCATCCTGTAGATAGAGACCCGTGTTGTGGATATACAGGAATAATAGATAATGAATGCCCTCATTGTCACAGAAAAGAAGAAGACAGTGATGTGGGATTTGAAAGAATAAGAAGAATTACAGGATATTTAGTAGGAACTTTAGATCAGTGGAACAATGGAAAAACTGCTGAAGAAAAGGACAGAGTTAACCATGACTTGGGTGAGCTGGAAACTCTATAAACCTCTAAATTATATATTATGGACGGAGAAAATAATATGGCAGATACTATTAGAATCGCAGGTGTACTGAGAGAGTCTATCGTAGATGGACCGGGAATTAGATTTGCAATATTTTGTCAAGGATGTCCTCATAACTGCGTGGGTTGTCATAATATGGCAACCCACGATTTTAGTGGAGGATATGATTGCGAAATAGATAAGATAATGAAGGCTATAGATGAAAACCCTCTATTAGATGGGGTTACTTTTTCAGGGGGAGAGCCGATGTGCCAACCGGAAGCCTTTTATAAATTAGCAGTGGAAGTAAAAAAGCGAAATTTAAATGTGCTAATATATTCAGGTTATACCTTTGAAGAAATCTTAAAGCTAGGTGAGCAAAATCCATATATAATCAAGCTTTTACATCTTACAGATATTTTAATAGATGGAAGGTTTAATTTGGAGGAGCGGGATTTGACACTGGTCTTTAGGGGGAGCAGGAACCAGAGGATTATAGATGTAAAAGCTACTTTGGAAACAGGAAAAGTGGAACTTTTGGATTTTGCATAAAAAATTATGTAAAAAGCCAGAAAAAAATTGAAAATAAAGGCTAAGTTCATTGGAAATTCTTGAAAAATGGATTTTGAGTGGTTATAATGAATTAGAAATTTGATATAGGAGGGCATCTTAGAATTCATAGATGCGAATAAAGAATGAAACATGCAGTAACATATAAATTATTAAAGGAAGATAGCAGGACGAGAGCCAGAAGAGGAGTAGTTTCAACACCTCATGGAGATATTCAGACCCCTGTATTTATGCCTGTTGGAACTCAAGCTACAGTGAAGGCTATGAGACCGGAGGAAGTGAAGGAAATGGGGGCGGAAATTATACTGTCTAATACCTATCATCTTTACCTTAGACCGGGTCATGAAATAGTTAAGGAAGCAGGTGGCTTACACAAGTTTATGAATTGGGACAGGGCTATTTTAACTGATTCCGGCGGATTCCAAGTGTTCAGTTTAGGTCATTTGAGGAAGATTACTGAAGAGGGGGTTCGATTCAGATCTCATTTAGATGGCAGTTCTCATATGCTTTCTCCTGAGAAATCTATGGAAATTCAAAATGCTTTAGGCTCAGATATTATGATGGCATTTGATGAATGTGCCCCGTACCCTGCAGACTGGCATTATGTGAAAAATTCTTTAGAGAGAACTACCCGCTGGCTTAAGCGTTGCAAAGACTATCATAAGGACTGGGAACGACAGTCCTTATTTGGCATACAGCAGGGTGGAATGTATAAGGATTTAAGAAAACAATCATCAGAACAGATTGTGGATTTAGACTTACCGGGTTATGCTATCGGAGGACTTTCTGTAGGAGAACCGAAGGAAATTTTTGTGGATATGTTAGATGAATGTCCTGAACTTCTACCTAAGGAAAAGGCTAGATATTTAATGGGTGTAGGCTCTCCGGATTACCTTTTTGAAGGAGTTGAGAGAGGGGTGGATATGTTTGACTGCGTACTACCTACAAGAATTGCAAGACACGGTTTAGCTATGACTTCTCACGGCAGAGTAAATATTAAAAACAAAAAATATGAGCGAGACTGGGAACCTTTAGATGTAGAATGTGATTGCTATACTTGTCGCAACTATTCAAAGGCATATTTAAGACATCTCTATAAGGCAGACGAAATGCTTAGTTCTATGCTTTTATCAAATCATAATCTTCACTTCTTAGTGAATTTAATGAAGAATATTCGTAAAGCCATCGAAGAAGACAGATTTTTAGAATATAAGAAGGAGTTTTATAACAAATATGGTAGATTTTAATGGAACAAAATCTATAAATAAGGATTTAGAACCTGTAGAAATAGATGTAAAGGGCATAGAGGGCTGTGGTGATAATATTTCTGATGTAAGGACTAATCAAGCTTGTGAAAGGGAAATTTGCCCTCACGATGAGTTTTGCGGAGGGTGTATTTATCAGGGAATTCCCTATGAAGCACAATTAAATATAAAGGAAAAGCAGGTAGAAGAACTGCTAGAAGCAAAAAAAGTCAGTCCCGATAGAGTGGATAAAATAGAAGGTTGTGAAACGGCATATAACTATAGGAATAAGATGGAGTATACCTTTGGAGATTTTGTCAAAGATGGCGAACTTACCTTAGGTATGCATAGAAAAAAGAGTTTTATGTCTATTGTCACTGTTGATGAGTGTCAGCTGGTTCACAGTGATTTTAATAAAATATTGGTTGGGGTGCTTGGATTTTGCAAGTATAAGGGATATTTAGCATACCATAAGAAGAGTCATAAAGGTTTGATGCGAAACTTGGTAATTCGCCGTGGAGTTTACAGTAAAGAAATTCTGGTAAATATAGTTACGGCTTCCGATGAGGCCGGCGGCGCAAGTTTTGATAATGCTGAATTTGTGGAGATGTTGAAAAAACTCGATTTAGACCATAATTTAGTAGGGGTTTTAAGAACGATTAATGACAGTTTGGCAGACGCCGTAATTCCTGAAAAAGTGGAGATACTTTGGGGGCAAGACTATTATATGGAAGAAATTTTAGGCTTAAAGTTTAAAGTCAGTGCATTTTCTTTTTTCCAGACAAATGTGAAGGCGGCAGAAAGATTGTATCGACAAGCCATAGATTTAATTGACGCTTTGGATGGAAAGCGGGTCTTCGACCTTTACTGCGGAACAGGAACTATAAGCCAGATTTTAGCTTTGAAGGCTAAGGATGTTTTAGGAATAGAGCTGGTGGAAGAAGCTGTAGAGGCGGCAAAGGCAAATGCTGAATTAAATGGCTTAGACAACTGCAAATTCATAGCAGGCGATGTGTTTGAAGTCCTTTCAGGAGTGGAAGAAAAACCGGATGTGATAGTTGTAGACCCACCTAGAGTGGGCATTCAACCAAAGGCATTAGATAAGATAATATCCTATGGAGTTAAGGAAATTGTTTATGTTTCATGCAATCCTAAAACCTTAGCGGAAAATTTGAAATATTTAGAGTATTATGGATATAAAGTGAGGTATTTGAAGCCTTTTGATAATTTCCCGATGACGAAGCACGTCGAGACGGTAGTTCTTCTGTCAAAAACAAAGGCTTAAAACTCTACAAAAGGCTTGAAATCAAGGGATTTCATGTAAATGGACAATTTACTGGAATCTCTTTTTCTGTGTCGTGATAATAGTTCTGACCACTGGAAATAGGTGGTTGTGGCTATAGAACTATTTTTTTTGCTTGGCGTAACAACAGGACTATTGTTTTTGAGGTGTTTTTGGGGTGTGTAACAATAGAACTGTTGTTAAGAAAATAATAAATATAATTGCAAAATAGACTAATAATCATTACAATAAAAATAACAGATTATTATGCTAAAACTTATTATGAAGGAGGTCCGAGTATGGATAAAATGAATGGAATTTCTGAAAATATAACGATAATACAGCCTCGTCGAGTAATAAAAGATTATGCCATTGGAATATATGTCAGAGTAAGTACAAACCATAAAGAACAAATGGACAGTCTGGCAATACAGGCATCAGGACTAACAAGACTTGCGTCTGCACATAGAACATGGTTCGTAGCGGATATTTTTATTGATGTTGCTTCTGCAAAGATAGATTCATATAGACCTGAGTTCAGTCGTATGATTAGTGAATGTGAAAATGGGAGCATTGATATTATTCTTACAAAAAGCATCAGCCGATTTGGACGTGATACACAGGAATGTCTGGAAGCCATACGAAAGATTCGAGCAGCAGGAAAAAGAATTATTTTTGAACGAGACAAGATTGACACAGAAACAATAGGCGATGAATTACTTATCAGTGTGATTGAAGCCTGTGAACAGTCTGAAAATGAATGGAGAAGTGAAAATATACGATGGGGACTGAAGAAGAGAGCGGAGAACGGTACATCAGGATTATATAATCGTCCTTGCTATGGATATAAAAAAGACAAACATGGGATGCTTGTCATAGACGATGAGCAAGCGAAGGTAGTCAGAAATATCTTCAATTGGTATTTGGAAGGGTATAGTATTGGTGGGATTATAAAGAGGCTAGAAACAAACGGTATTAAATCGCCGAGAGGAAAGGACCGATGGAGCAAGAAAGGAATTGAATCTACATTGACAAGGAGAAAGTATACCGGAGATGTGGCAATTGCTGATTCCGGCAGCTCCGAGAATCAGTATTTGAATAAGGATCATCATGAGGGAATCATTTCAAAAGAACAATTTGAAGCAGTTCAACTTGAAATGGCATCTCGTAGCAATGTAGAAATTTTAGAAGATGGAACGGCACGAAGAAAGAGCAAAAAGTATAGTGCGAAAAGAAGAAAATAGCTTCGTAATAGGTGATGTTAATTATAAAGAAAAATTTGAAGAAATATCAAATGAAATAGCCAAGATGATATAATAAATAGCCTAATCAAAAATAACTTTATTGAAACAATAGAAATGCTATAAATATTATAAATACAATTGGTTTTGTGGAAATATATAATTTTCCAAAATAGCCTAAAAATCTCACTGTGAGACTATAATTCTTTTGTCAAAAACAAAGGCTTAAAACCGTATAAAAGGCTTGAAATTAAGAGATTTCGTGTAAATGAAAAATTTACCGAAATCTCTTTTTCTGTGTTATGACAATAGTTCTGACTACTGGAAAATTGAGAGGTGTAACAATAGAAATACTTTTTTTGCCTAGTGTAACAACGGTACTATTGTCAAAAGTAGTTTTTATGGGTGTGTGACTATAGAACTGTTGTCAAGAAAGGCTTGTAAATATCTGAATAGCTCTAAACTTACCTGATAAATTTCCTTTTCTCTTCAAAAAGAGCCTTTTCTTCTTCTGTTAGTTTAATTTCAAGTCTTTCATTTCGTATTCTATTTGCCATAGGTAGTTCCTCCTTTGAATGTATTTCGGGGTCTTAGGGTTCTCCCTAACAAGCTAAAAATTGATAAAAAAAGAAGCAGTTCCCAGAGGGCTGCTTCATCAATTTTTTCGTAAGTGTCCGTACACTTACTGTGCTTGCTACAAAAGCTACAAAAGAGTGGTTTAGATAGCAAGCGTTAAGCGTA
>CAMENZ010000009.1 GCA_945928865.1 uncultured Clostridia bacterium | reverse complement strand
CAGCCTGTCACGCTGGAGGTCGACGGTTCGAGCCCGTTCCAGGTCGCCAACTTTTAATAAAGGATGCGTTCAATCAGAAGTGAAAAATCAGGCATGGTGGGTATCGTCAAGTGGTTAAGACCCAGGGTTGTGGCTCCTGTATACGTGGGTTCGAATCCCACCATCCACCCCATAAAAGTTAACAGTCGCCGCATTGTCGGCGATTAAATATAAGTAAACTAAATACCGACGATATTGGGGTATCGCCAAGTGGTAAGGCAACGGATTCTGATTCCGTCATCCGCAGGTTCGAATCCTGCTACCCTAGCCAATATAATATCAACCTTTGTTGATATTATGGCGACATAGCCAAGTGGTAAGGCAGAGGTCTGCAAAACCTTTATTCCCCAGTTCAAATCTGGGTGTCGCCTCCATAGAGGAAACTCTAAAAAGAGATTAGAATGAATAATTCTAGTCTCTTTTTTCGTATATGTTCTTTGTAACATAGTCACTAAAGTGTACCAATTTAGTTTGGTAATCAATGTAGAACTATGTTATAATAACCTAACAATACATTTTGAGGATAATATTATGATTATAGATAAAATTTATACTGCTAGGTTTGCAGTTGGAATGTTAATGGGAAATGAGGTACGTAGTGGAAAGAAAAATAAAGACAAGGGTTACAGGATTTAGAACTGTAGATGGCGCAGGTGTAAGTTTAGTAAGAGTGTTAGGAAAAGATACTTTAGAAGAGTTTGATCCTATACTTATGTTAGATTCCTTTGATAGTGAAAATCCTGCGGACTATATTGCAGGTTTTCCTATGCATCCACATAGAGGTATCGAAACTATAAGTTATCTTTATCGTGGCAAAATGAAGCATAAGGACACCTTAGGGAATGAGGATACTATTACAGATGGAGAAGTTCAATGGATGAATTCAGGTTCAGGAATTTTACATGAAGAACAGGTTCCAGCTGCTGAAAGGCTTTTAGGAGTTCAACTTTGGCTTAATTTACCTAGTTTCAAAAAAATGAGTACCCCTACTTATAGGGCTATAAGAAATATTGATATAGAAGAAATTTCTATTGAAGGAGGTTTCATTAGACTTCTTTCAGGCAAATATGGGGAACATGAAGGCCATAAGGGTGAACATCTTCCCTTAGACTATTATGATGTGCATTTGGAAGCCGGAAAAAAAGTTGTGCTGGATACAGAAAGAGAAGAATCTGTAATGGCATTTACTCTTTTAGGTAGGGCTAATATAGGTGGAGAAGTCGTAGACGAAAAAACTGCAGTAAAACTGACAGAAGGGGATACTTTAACAATAAGGGCTTTAGAAGGCGGTTCTCAAATTTTAGTTATGAAATCCAAAGCTTTGAAAGAACCGGTGTCTTGGGCAGGGCCTATTGTTATGAACTCAAGAGAAGAAATAAATCAAGCCTTTGAAGACTTGGAAAACGGAACTTTTATTAAGACAAGCCTTGATTTTAAAATAGAACAATAACTTTTAATTGGACAAATAGGAGAAAATTATGATTCAGATAATATTTCAGCGTGAGAAATTTAGGGCGGTAGCTTTAGATGGCAATAGGGAAGTAGGTGAAGTTACTTTTCAAGATAGGGGTCCTACTTGGGTAATAGACCATACCTTTGTGGACAAGGCTTACGGTGGACAGGGAATTGCTAAGGCATTAGTTAATACAGTTGTTGAAGAAGCTGAAAAAGAATGTGTAAGACCGGATGCTACTTGTTCCTATGCTGTAAAAGTATTAGGGTTATAATATTTCAAAATCCAACCGGAATGTAGTTGCTAAATTGCAACGTGCAACAAGTTTTATGGAAAAATTTGTTGAAAAGGTGGATTTTGGGGAAGGTTTTAATAAAAAAAGGGAGAATTTAATGATTTAGTGTATAAAAAACATTGGCATAGAATATGCATTATTTATATACACTTCATGAAGAAGATAATCTTTCAGAAGAAAGATAGATAAGTTAAATTAGGTAGATTATTAAAAAATTAAAAGAGCGTCACGAAGACATAAGGATTTCAGAAGAAAACCCTTTATTTGTGGCGCTTTTATTTTATAAAGGAGATATGATGGATTTAAAGGAGTTTTTTAAGGAAAATCCAAAGGTCGCATTAGGTTTTTCAGGAGGCGTGGATTCTTCCTATCTTTTATATGCAGGTAAAAAATATGGGGCAGATTTAAAAGCCTATTATATTAAGACCCAATTTCAGCCGGATTTTGAGTTGAGGGATGCTTTAGAAGTTGCGGCTCAGGTAGGGGTGGATTTTGAAATAGTAGACTATGATGCTTTACAGAATGTAGAGGTTGTTTCTAATGATGAAAACAGATGTTATTATTGTAAACAGAAAATTTTCGGAAATATTTTAGACTTGGCTTATAAAGACGGTTATAGGACTGTTATAGATGGTACTAATGCCTCTGATGTGGAAATGGATAGACCGGGAATGAGAGCTTTGAAAGAAATGCAGGTTTTATCACCTCTCAGACTTTGTAATTTAACTAAGGAAGATGTAAGAAGCCTTTCTAGTCAGGCAGGTCTTAAAACTTGGGATAAGCCTTCTTATTCTTGTTTAGCCACAAGGGTTAAAAGGGGTGAAAACCTTACAGATGATAAGCTAAAAAGAATTGAAGCCGGAGAAATGAAACTTATGGAGTTAGGTCTTAAGGACTTTAGACTTAGATGGTCTAAGGGTGAGGGAAGGTTACAGGTAAAAAAGGAGCAGATGAGCATGGTTTTGGAAAAAAGAGAGGAAATAAAAGCAGCCTTAAAGAATTTATTTGAAACTATAACCTTAGATTTGGAGGAAAGATAGATGGAACAAAAAGAGTTAAAGGACGTTTTATCAGCTGTTGCAGAAGGCAAAATCACCACTGATGAAGCCTTGACTAAGATTAAGTTAGCACCTTTTGATGATATTTCTATTGCTAATATTGATACTCATAGAGGTATAAGACAGGGTGTATCAGAGGTTATTTATGGTGGAGGAAAATCTCCGGAGCAGATAAATATAATAGGTCATAGACTTTGGGAGAATGGGCAGGGCACCATACTTATAACCAGGATGTCAGAGGAAGCGGCTGAGTATTTTGTTAAGGATATACCTTTTACATATTTTAAGGAAGCAAAGGTGGGCTTAATTGGAGAAAAGATAAAGCCTAAACATGATGGATATATATTAGTTGCAACAGGTGGAACCAGTGATATTCCTGTGGCAGAGGAAGCAGCTCTTACGGCGGAGATTTTGGGAAGTAAAGTGGAAAGAGTATATGATGTGGGAGTTGCCGGCATCCACAGACTTTTATCACGGATGGAGCTTATTATGAATGCAAGGGTTATAATTGCCATTGCCGGTATGGAGGGAGCTTTAGCTTCAGTTATAGGAGGTTTGGCAGATTGCCCTGTTATAGCTGTTCCAACCAGTATAGGCTATGGCAGTGCTTTTGGAGGGGTAACTGCACTTTTATCTATGCTGAATTCCTGTGCTAGCGGAGTGAGTGTGGTTAATATTGATAATGGTTTTGGAGCCGGCTACTTAGCCGGAATGATTAATAATATGGAGACAAAATATGAGTAAATTATATATTGATTGTAATATGGGAGCGGCTGGAGATATGATTATGGCTTCCTTATATGAACTTTTAGACGATAAAAAAGGCTTTTTAGATAAGATGAATTCTTTAGGGATTCCTAATGTAGAAATTATACCAGAATTTAAGCTGAGTAATGGCGGCATAAGTGGAACTAAAATGAAGGTTTTAGTTAAGGGAGAAGAAGAAGGTCATGAAGAGCATGGCTGCGGTCATCATCACGGGCATTCACATTGTCATCATCACGGCCATGAACACCATCATTCTCATGAAGGGCATCATGACCATTCCCATAGTCATGAGCATCACGAACATAAACATGAACATGAACATCATTCCCATAGTCATAGAGGCTTGAAAGAGATAATTGAATTAATTAATAATCTGGATTTGCCCGAAGAAGTAAAAGAAGATGCTGTTACAGTTTTCTTTTTGATAAGCCAAGCAGAGAGTATAGTGCATAATAAGCCTATGGAAGATATACATTTCCACGAGGTAGGAACTTATGATGCGGTTGCAGATGTAGTGGGAAGCTGTCTTCTAATGAATATGCTAGGTTATCCGGAAGTAATAGCCTCGCCTATTCATGTAGGAAGTGGTACTGTAAAATGTGCTCATGGAATACTTCCTGTACCTGCACCGGCTACAGCCTTGATATTGAAAGGTGTTCCAATTTATGGCGGAGATATTAAGGGAGAATTATGTACGCCTACAGGGGCGGCGATTTTGAAGCATTTCGTTAGGGAATTTAGATCGATGCCACCTATGGTAATGGAAAAAATCGGTTATGGCATAGGTACTAAAGAATTTGAGTGTTCTAATAGTCTCAGAAGTGTTTTAGGAAAATAGATTATTGATTTAAGTTAATAGAATAAAAAAGATAACATCTATATTGTTTAGAAAACACGGTCATTAATTGACAGTGTTTTCTTTGTATGTTAGAATTTCAAATATGAAATTATGAAATACAAAGAGGAGTTCTTATGAATATAGTTGTAATAGATGGACAAGGTGGCAGGCTGGGCAAATTAATAATAGAAGCAGTTAGAAAGAAATATGGAAATGCAAATATTATAGCCATAGGCACTAATGCGGTAGCTACAGCCACCATGCTTAAAGGCGGGGCTGATGAAGGAGCTACAGGTGAAAATCCGGTTGTGGTAGCTTGTAGAATAGCAGATATAATTATAGGGCCTATAGGCATTGTAATAGCTGATTCTCTTATGGGAGAGGTTACGGAAAAAATGGCATTGGCAGTGTCCAGAAGCAATGCATCTAGGATATTAGTTCCTATGAATAGATGTGATAACCTAATTGCCGGAGTAGACAGTCAGCCTATAAATGCTTTGGTAGAAGATGTAGTTTCCAAAATACAACAGGTCATAAAATAGTTGTATACATAAGGCTTTTAAGAAGCAGGATGAAATTATAGCAGATTTTGTCGTGCTTTTTATTATATAAGGTTCATTATATGGTAAAAGGCAGAGTAGGAAGATTTTGTTGCAGGATAAATAAGAATAATTGTTGCAGAAGGTTTTCGAAGTTGCATTTTTGCAACAGAAAGTTCAAATAAATTAAACTGAAAATATAAATTTGTTTCAAAATACTAAATTTTACCCTAAAAAAATACTTGGCACGATTATTGCTCCATATTTTAGTTGTTAGAAAAAAACGATAATACGATTTTATTATCAATTAAAATAACAGGAGGATATATATGAGAAAGAAATCACAAGTTGCGCTCATAAAGAGTGACGACATTCAGGCAAATGTGTCTAAGGTTTTTGATTTACTTGGCGGAGTTGATAATTTAATTAAACCGGGTACTGTAGTAATGTTAAAACCTAATGTAGGACATGCGGAGCCTGCAGACACTTCAGTTTGTACTAATCCTGAGGTTGTAAGAGCTGTTATTCGTGAAGTTAAAAAGGCTAATCCTAAAGAAATTGTAATTGCTGAAGCAGCAGCTATCGGATGTGATACTGAAGAATGTTTTAGAGTTTCAGGTATTAAGGAAATGGCTGATGAAGAAGGCGTTGAATGTTACGATATCAAGAGAGATAAGGATTTAGTAACAGTTGCAGTTCGTGGATACAGATCTAATATTAACAAGGTTAAGCTTCCTAGAAGATTACTTGAAGCTGATCATTTAATTAACCTTCCTATTCTTAAGGCACATGCTTCTATGGTATTCTCCGGTGCTTTAAAGAATATTAAGGGCGTAGTTCAGGATAAGGTTCACATGGACATGCACAAAAAAGATCTTACTATGGCTATGATGGATGTTTGGTCAGTTTGTAAGGCAGACCTGAATATCATGGATGCTCATAGAGCAGCTTCCGGATATTCACCACACATGCCTGTACCTATTGAAACTCACATGATTTTAGGTTCAAAGGACCCTGTAGCAGTTGATAGAGTAGCATGCGAAGTAACAGGTATAGATACTTCCGGCGTTTCTTATTTTAAGGTAGCTGAAGAAACAGGTTTAGGCAATTATGATATGGATAGTATTGAAGTTTTAGGACATACTATTAAAGATTGTTATTTCCCGATGTGGATTCCTTACATAGGTGATATGAGCAAGAGATGGCCTGAATATGATGTTAAATGTGATGGCGGTTGTTCCAGTTGTCAGGCTCTTTTAGCTATAAATATGGAAGAATTAAAAGCTGTAGGAGCTTATGATGAAAATAAGGGTATGACAGTTGTAATCGGTGGACTTAATGATATACCTAAGGACATTCCTGATGATAAAATCGTATTACATGGAAACTGCACTAAAAAATATTTAAAGGATCATCCGGGTGCATATCACATTCTTGGTTGCCCTCCAAATGAACCTGCACTATATCTTACTATTCAGAGACATGAAACCATAGATGGAACCGGCGATCAGGAAGATGAAATTATTCGTCCTTGTATGGCTAGAGATGCTCAGGTTTGGCATGATTATGTTTTTGCAAAATTTGAAGAGTATGAGAAGGGCAATTTAACAGAAGGATTTTAATATGAAAATAGATGAACAATATGTAAGAGTGCCTGCAGGTGAAAAATTTTGGAACCTGCTAGATATGATATTTACAGATGAGTTTATGAAAAAGTATACTAACTTTGATAACTTTGACAATTTTAAATATTCCAGTGCAGTTATGGTAAACTGGGGACAGGAATATATGATTTATTCAGAAAATGTTTTTAATCATTTCATAGTTGAAAGCACCAGATTTACAACATGGAATGATATGGTAATTAAAGCGGCTGATGAAAAATTTGTTAAGGAATAGAAGTTAAAATCTGTATTAGCTATTTTAATAAAAATTGAAAGATTAATAAGAGGAAGAAAAAATGGCAGAAAATAAAAAATTACAGTCTGAAAACACGAAATCTGATTTTGGTAAAGGCTGGCTGATTATATTTTGGTGTATGATAATGTTCTGGTTCCTAATTGGAATGTCAATAGATGGACAGAATATAGTTATTGAACAGTGGGCAGGTAAATACTGGCAGCAGCTTGGTTTTGCAGATCAGAAGGTTTTACATGCGGAACTACTTAATTTAGCATTTTATGCAGGACTTATTGGTGTTGTAGCATATTTCGTTATAGGTAAGATTTTAACTATGGTAGGAGCTAGAATTTTATCAGTTGTAGGTCTGATTTTAGCAGGAGCGGCATACATTTTCTATGCTCATTCCAATACAATAGCAACTTATTTTATCGGTTTAACAATGGTAACTATTTTCATTAACGGAGCAGCTTACTTAGGCGGTGGAAGCTTGGTTACTCAATGGTTCCCTAAGAAAAAAGGTTTAGCTAACGGATATACTACTATGGGACATAACTTAGGTTCAGCCTTATATGTACCTTTAGTAGGAGCTCTTATTGGCAGCTTTGGTATCGCGAAGGGTATGACTTTCTTAGGTATTGGTGCTATAGTAGTTGCTATTATCGCTTGGTTCTTTATCAGAAATACTCCTCAGGAAAGTGGAGTTTATCCGGATAATGTTACTAAGGAAGTTTACGATAGAGAATACTTAGATGCTTCAGAAGTTACTAATGAAAGTAAATGGAGTGTAAGTAAGCTTTTAAAGACTAAAGAAATGTGGTTAGTAGCTATTATAATCGGTATTAACCAGCTGGTTACAACCGGTGTAATGTCTCAGATGGTTCCTAGAAATATTGAATTAGGCTTTGAACCGGCAAAGGCTATTGGTCTTATGACAGTTTGTGCTATAGTTGGTGTAGCAGGTTCTTATGGATTTGGTTTTATTGATCAGAAACTAGGTGTAAAAACTGCTGTAGTAGGATTTTTAGTATGGTATTCTGCGGCTTTACTCGTAAATTACACTATGAATAATATGTTAGGTGGATACATTTGTGTAGCAATGGTAGGTATCGCTATCGGTGCTGCTGCAAACTTTATGACTTCACTTCCTGCATCTGTTTTCGGAAGACATAACTTTGATTTAGTATATTCAATTTATTTCCCTATAATGCAGATAGTACTTATGTTAAACTATAAAATTAACTCTCTTGCCCTTTCAATGACAGGCTCTTTAAGAGGTGCTTATTTAATATTTGTAGCATTACTTGTAGTTAATGTAGTACTTATAGTAGTTCTTGATACAAAGAAGTACAACCTAGATTATAAGAAAGAAGAAGAAATTTTGTAAATCGACTTTTATTAATTAAGGCTGCCATTCTGATGCAGCCTTAATTTTTTTCAAAATAATTCAAAAATAGAAAGGTATTAGAAATGAGAAATGTTGTAATTGTAGCTGGTTGCAGAACTCCCATAGGAGTTATTAATGGTCAATTTAAGAATATGACCGCCTTAGACTTAACTATTCCTGTAGTGAAGGAACTTTTAAATAGAGCCGGATCCAATTTTGATCCAAAGATTATAGAAGATGTAATATGGGGATGTAATTATCAGAGAACCTATAAAGAAAATAATTTAGCCAGAGTAGCTGCTGTTAAGGCAGGATTACCTGAATCTGTACCTGGAATTACCATACACAGAAATTGTACTTCTTCCATGTCTTCTATACAGTTTGGATATTATCAGATTAAGGCCGGAGAAGCTGATTGCATTATGGCAGGAGGTTCCGACAGCATGAGCAATGCTCCTCATATGATGTTTGGACTTAGAAATGGTAAGAAGTTTGGGGATTTAGAACTTCATGATTCTATGTGGGACTCCTTAACTAATTTAGGAATAGGGCCATCTATGGGTATAACTGCTGAAAATGTGGCAGAAAAATATAATATATCTAGAGAAGAAATGGACAAGTATGCTTATGGTTCACAGATGAGAGCTATTAAAGCGATAGAAGAAGGCAAGTTAAAGGATGAAATCGTGCCTATTAAAGCTGTGGTAAATAAACAGGAAGTTTTAATAGACAGTGATGAAGGACCTAGAAAAGATACCAGTTTGGAAAAGTTAGCTAAACTTAAAGCAACTTTTAAAGAGGGCGGAAAGGTTACTGCCGGAAACGCTTCAGGTATGAATGATGCTTCCTCAGGAGTGATTTTGATGGAAGAAGAAAAGGCTAAAGAGTTAGGACTGCCGATAGTTTGTAGAATTAAGGCAGTAGCTACCACAGGTATTAGTCCTGATTACATGGGTTTAGGACCTATAAGTTCTACTGAGAAAGCTTTGAAAAAAGCGGGTTTATCTATAGAAGATATAGATATAGTGGAAATGAATGAAGCTTTTGCGGCGCAATGTTTAGCTTGTCAAAGGGAGCTGGGAATTCCTTACGAAAAGCTTAATGTAAACGGTTCCGGTATTTCTCTGGGACATCCCGTAGGGGCAACCGGAGCCAGATTGGTTATTGCTGCTATGTATGAGCTTATGAAAACCGGTGGTAAATATGGTCTGGCAACCCTTTGTGCAGGTGGCGGTATGGGAACAGCTGTTATAATTGAGATGCTGTAGAAATATATGAGGAAAAAGCCTATGTATGATTTTAAATTTTCTTTACCGACTAAAATATATTTCGGCAAAGGCAAGGTTGACCTTGTAGGAGATTTGACAAAATCTATAGGGTCGAAGGTTTTGCTATTATATGGCAGTGACAGAATTTTCAGAAATGGTTTAGGAAATAAGATTTTAGACCTTTTGGAAAAATCAAATTGTCAGGTGATTCTTAAGGGTGGAGTAAATCCTAATGCAGATATCTGTTTAATTAGAGAAGCTATAGAATTATCTTTGAAGGAGAAGATAGATTGTATTTTAGCTGTAGGTGGAGGAAGTGTAATTGATTCTGCTAAAGCTATAGCTGCCGGAATTTATTATGAGGGAGATGTAAGTGAACTTTATTTTAATACCGAGTTAGAGCCTCCAAAATATGTTCCTATTGGAACTGTTGTTACTGTAGCAGGAACTGCCAGCGAATCTAATAATATGTCTATTATTAGTGATAGTGATAAAAAACTTAAGCTGGGCAGATTTTGTGAAGGGACTCGCCCTAAGTTTGCGATTTTAGACCCTGAACTTACTTTGACAGTGCCTATATATCAGACTGCAGTAGGTGGTTTTGATATGTTTGCCCATGCTTTTGAAAGATATTTTTTTAGAGATAGAAACAGTGAATTAATGGATGGAATGGGAAAAGCCGTAATGAAAACCATACTTAAGTTAATTCCTTTGGCTATCAGGGAACCTTATAATTTACAGTATCGCTCCGAACTTATGTGGGCAGCTACGGTGGCTCATAATGATATGATCGGTGCAGGTGGAGATTTTGCATGTCATGAAATTTCTCATTATTTAACGGAAGAATATGGCATACCTCATGGGGAAGCCTTAGGAATTATCATACCGGTTTGGTGTGAGTATACAGCAGAATATGATATAAGAAAGATGGCTAAGTTTTTTAGGGAAGTCTTTGAGGTCAAGGAAGAAGGTATTTCTGAAAAGAATATTGTGGATATAGGAATTGCTAAATTAAAAGCATACATTAAGTCAATAGGTCTAGAAACGGAGTTATTTAAGGCTGCAAGAAATTATGCAGGCAAATTCATAGGCAGTAAGGCTGATGTTGACAAGATGGCTAAGGACATTTTGATGGGAAGGGAAAGTCTAGGCTTTGGATTTATGCCTTTATATAGAGATGATATTAAAAGCTTGATGAAAAAAATAGTTTAATTTATAGCTGAAAGGATATGTATAATGAAACAATATAGAATAGCTTTCGTAGGTACAGGAATGATAGGTGGCGGATTAGCAGTAAATGCCATGTTAGCGGATCAGTCTGTAATTCTTTATGATGTCGTGCCTGTAGATTTAATGAAAGAAAATATTAAAAAAATTATGAGTATTATGGTAGAAGCAGGGGCTGTAGACCAAGCTACTGCTGACAAAACGTTTTCTAAGGCGGAGTTTACTAATGATTTAGCAAAGGCTGCTAAGGGTGCGGATTTCGTACAGGAGTGTATACCGGAGCGTACTGAGTTAAAAAAATCCACTTATAGAACTATACAGGAAATAGGAGGGGCTCATTTAGTTATAGCTAGCTCCACATCTACCTTCTTTCCTACAGAACTTCAGGAAGGGGCACTTTATCCCGACAGAATTTTAGTTGGTCATCCTTATAATCCATCTTATTTATTACCTTTAATGGAGATTTGTGGAGGAGAAGAAACTTCCGAAGAGGCAAAGTCTATAGCAAAATCTGTCTATTCAGCCATGAAGAAGGTGCCTATTATTTGTAAAAAAGAGTCTAAGGGCTTTATAGTAAATAGGGTGTCTTGGGCAACCAGAGATATGGCTCAAAAAATTGTTGTAGAAGAAGATGTTTGCTCTGTCGAAGATATGGATAAGGCTATTATATATGGACCGGGTATGAGAATGGCTGTTACAGGACAGCTTTTAACCATGTCTTTAGGTGTAGACGGCGGATATAGAGAGTATGAAAAGAAATATGCCGGAGCTGAAAAGGCTAGTGATGATTTTATTAAATTAGCAGAGGGCGTAGATGATTATTTAGCTCATCGTTCAGAAGCAGAGGGAAAAACTGTAGATGAGGTTATAAAATATAGAGATAAAATGTTTGTGAAAATTTTACAGGCTCAGGGATTACTGTAAGTTTTCATATTAAAAGGCTGTAGCTTATGGGGGAATATCCTCAGGTTACAGCATTTTAAGTTGTTACTTTTAAATAAGTTGTAAATTTTGAGGTTTTGGATTTTGCTGTGTAAAGTTTAATAGAACTGGTAATTTATGGTAAAAGTTGGCTAACTTATGAAATATAGCCATTTTAGACAACAAAATCTGCCGAAACTGATGTTTTTTATTTAAGAAGTTCTTAAACTACTTGGAAATAGTGCTGTTTTGGGATTTTTCAGTATACTTGCACTACATCATCTAGAAGGAATCATTCCCTTAGTTATGATTGAAAATCGGTGAAAAAGTCACAGCTGTCCACTACATAGGTAGGGGTTCACAATGAAAATTCCTTAAAACATAAGGGGAAATCAGGGCTCAGGTCTAACCCTACCATATATTTAGAAAAAATTTCACTGAAAACTATGGTAGAACAAGGCAAAATCCCGCATACCCCTTATGTTTTGGCGGATTTCATTTGCACGGGGGTGAAAATGTATGGTATAACAGAGTAAAATCTTTGATCCCCCTTATAGTATTCAATGTTCTATTTACTGCCTTCATAGTTAATACCATAGGCTTTGATTTTACGGGATATGGTAGAAGCGTTTACTCCTAATTTTTTACCGGCTTCCCTTAGATTGGAAGAACTCATCAATACTGATTCTATCAGCTGTTTTTCATAGTTTTGCATAGCTTCTGATAAGGTGGCATTAGGCTCTAAGGCGATGCTTGATACATCTTCATTTACATCAGTGAATGCTGATGTAGTCACGGTGTTGTAGGCGGGATGTAAGTCTTCCGGATATTCACTAGGGCTTAAGGCGGCGGATTTTGAAGTAGGAATAGTCTTATCTTCAATGTTTCTGTCCATGTCCTTAGGTGAAATTTCTAAAAGTCCTAAAATAAGTTCATCAGTTACTCTACGGGAACTTGAGGCACATATAGTTAAATATTCTATTATGTTTTCTAACTCTCTTATATTGCCAGGCCAAGAGTAGCGCTTCATAATTTCGATTTGATTTTCTGTAAGGGTGAAACTCTTGTTATATTTTTCTGAATAAGCATTTTCAAAATGTCGTATTAAATCCTCTAAATCGGAAAGTCTATCTCTTAGAGGAGGCACTTCAATAGGTATAACATTAAGCCTAAAGAATAAATCTTGTCTAAATTCTCCATCTCTGATTTTTTCTTTTAGATTGGAATTAGTAGCGGAAATAAATCGTATATCAAGTTTTATGGTTTTAGTTCCACCTACACGAATGATTTCTTTATGTTGAATGGCTCTTAAAAGTTTAGCTTGGAAATCCATAGGCATATCACCGATTTCATCCAAGAATAAAGTTCCACCATTGGCAAGCTCAAATAAGCCTTGTTTGCCATGGGAATTGGCTCCTGAGAAAGCACCTTTTTCGTAGCCAAATAGTTCTGATTCTAAAAGATTATCCGGAATAGAAGCACAGTTTACCTTTATGAAAGGTTTGCTTTTTCGGTTGCTTAGACGATATATTTCATCAGCTACCACTTCTTTTCCAACTCCGGATTCGCCTGTAATTAATACAGTTGCATCTGTTGGTGCAGCCATTTTTATAGTTTCCCATTGGCTCTTAAGGGATTGCGAGAAACCTATTAGAGATTTGGAGACTAATTCATCTGTATCTTCATTTATTATTCTGATTTTTTCCATACTGTCTCTTATAGACTTAGTTTCATTGATGAATTTTGCAAAATCTTGTTGAAGGGGTCTTAGAGACAGCATAGGTCTACTAGTAGAGACAACCTGGTATATTTCTCCATCTTGATTAAAAATTGGAACGCCTACAGAATATCCAACTTCCGGTGGATCGGTTTTAGTGACAGTTGAAAGTCTTAAAACTTTACCTTTAGTTTTTAGAACATCTATAGTAGAGCCACCTGTAAACAGTGTTCCTTCTTTGGTTATATCATAAATACTTCTACCTAGTACTTCTTCCGGTTTGATAGTAGTATTTCTTTCATGAGCAGGATTTACATATATGCAGACTCCATTTCCATCAGTAATATAGACACTATCATCCAGGGAGTCTAATACAATTTTGTAGTCAATCCCTTCTTTTAGGAAGTAATTAAGTTCTCTTAAAACTGCTTTAAGTAGTTTTAAGGTTTTACCCGTATGTTTGTAGTCTTCATTGGTTATGGCAAGATTAATAATATCTGTTACCTTTTTAATAGCAATGGCCTGATTCATAAAAAACCTCCTAAATTTTTCTTGTTTCATATATTACTATATATGTTGCTGAATTGCAACAAAAATGCTTTATGAACTTAAAAAAATACTTAAGTGTTGCAATATTATAGAAAAAGTTGATTAAATGGGACTTAATTCACTTGGCATTGATTTTGCTTATTAATATTACGACTAAAAAAATCTCTTATGGGGAGATTTTGAAAAAAGGATATATGAGGAGGAAATAATGTCAGACAGTATAAGACTTAATCATAAGGAGAAGGTAATCGTTACAGCCGCTCTTACAGGAGCAGTTACTACAAAATCCGACAACCCTAACTTACCGACACAGCCAAAGGAAATTTGTGAATCTGCTATCGCTTGTTATGAAGCAGGAGCATCTGCTGTTCACATTCATGTTAGAGATGATGAGGACAAGGCAAGTATGTGTTTTGAAAAGTTTGAAGAAGTAGTTAATCTAATTAGAGAAAGAAAATGTCCAGTAATATTAAATTTAACTTCATCCGGTGGACAAGGATTTAGTTGGAAAGATAGAATAAAGCCTTTTAAAGTTTTAAAGCCTGAAATGGCATCTTTTGATGCAGGTAGTATGAACTGGTTAAATTCTGTAGTTTTCATGAATGAACCTAAGTTCTTAGAATTATGCGGAAAAGAAATGATAGAGGCAGGGGTAAAGCCTGAAATAGAGGTATTCGATATAGGTATGTTAAATACAGCAAAATACTATATTAAACAGGGAATAATCGAATCTCCGGCACATTTCCAATTATGTTTAGGTGCTCCTGGTGGCATGGAAGCTACTACTGAAAACTTAGTTTATTTAGTAAATCATTTGCCTGAGGACTGTACTTGGTCAGCTTTCGGTATTGGCAAGGGAGCTAATGAAATTATGATGTCTGCTTTAGCTATGGGTGGTAATGTGAGAGTAGGTTTAGAGGATAATGTATTTTATAATAAAGGCATTAAGGCTGAATCTAATGAACAGTTTATCGCAAGAGTTAAACGCATTGTAGAGGAACTTGGAAAAACTGTGGCAACTCCTGAGGAAGCTAGAGAAATTTTAGGATTAAAAAAATAGGTTAGTTTTAAGTTTAGGCAAGGACTGTGTTGTTAATATGCAACAGTACTAAAGAATTCATTGCAAAATCTTAGAAGAAACGGATTTTGAGCAAATTGGTTTTTGGATAAAAATGAGGATTTTCAATGATATAGAGGGTTTTAGTTTATAAATCAGACTGAAATCCGGATTTGGCACATACCTTGCATTATATAAAGATAAATAAATGAATAATTTTTTCAAATAATTGTATTAAAAGGAGAATTTAAAATGGGTAAGCAAGTATTAGTTGACCTTTCACATCCATTCGGAAGAGGTAATCCACTTTGGCCGTCAAACGGCGATTTTCATATCGACAGAGTTCAGCATATGCCGATGCATTATAGACTGTTACAGACTTTTAATGATTTTCATATGCACAATTCTACACATGCAGACTCTCCGTCTCATGTAATTCCGGAATCTCCGTTTACACATGAGCTTCCTCTTGAAAATTATTATGGTGAAGCTGTATGTTTAGACATTCCTAAGAAACATTGGGAATTGATTACTCCTGAAGAAATAGAAGCTGCAGCTGCTAAGGTTGAAGGCGGAATTCAGGAAGGTGACTGGGTAATTCTTTGTACAGGTATGCATAAGCGTTGGGGTGAAAATGATGACTATTTCGCTTACTCACCTGGACTTTCAATTGCTGGTGCACAGTGGTTCATTGATCATAAAGTAAAGGGTGTAGGTTTTGATATGCAGGCTTTAGACCATATTCTTTATACCTATGCTGCTGACCATGGTCCAGGCCCTTATGTACCAAGAATTATTGAAGAGTATAGAAAAGAGTTTGGACATGACCCAAGTGTTGACTTCCCTGAGTGGGAACCTGTACACACTATGCTGTTAGGAAATAACATTATGGGTATTGAAAATGTAGGTGGAGATATTGAAAAGGTAAAGGGGCAGAGATTTACCTTATGTGCATTCCCACTAAGATGGTACATGGGTGATGGTACTATTATTCGTGCCGTTGCTATCATAGATGAAGATAAGATTAATAAAGATGTTCCGGATAGAGTATATAAATACGGAGTATATTAATACTGCAAAATATCTTTAATCATATAATTCACTTAACTGTTCCTAATCTTTGTGGTTAGGAATAGTTATTATAAAAGGAGAAAATAATGGCATTGATGACAGGAGCTCAGTATATTGAGAGCTTAAGAAAATTAAATACTAAGGTCTATATGTTTGGTGAAAAGATAGATAATTGGGTGGATCATCCAATTATAAGACCCTCTATAAATTGTGTAGCTATGACCTATGATTTAGCACAGGATCCAAATTATCAAAATTTAATGGTAACAAAGTCCAATTTGACCGGAAAAGATGTTAATAGATTTGGCCACATACATCAAAGCACAGAAGATTTAAAAAATAAGGTAAAAATGCAAAGGCTGCTTGGACAGAAAACCGGATCTTGTTTCCAAAGATGTGTAGGAATGGATTCCCTTAATGCAGTTTATTCTACTACTTTTGAAATTGATGAAAAATATGGAACTGACTATCATGAACGATTCAAGAAGTTTTTATTATTCGTACAGGAAGAAGATTTAATCGTGGATGGTGCCATGACTGACCCTAAGGGAGACAGATCAAAGGCTCCTCATGAACAAGCAGATCCTGATATGTATGTTAGAGTAAAAGAAAGAAGACCGGATGGAATTATCGTAAGAGGAGCTAAAGCTCATCAGACCGGTTCTATAAATTCTCATTGGCATTTAGTTATGCCTACACAGACTATGAAGCAGGAGGATAAGGATTATTCTGTATGTTTTGCTTGTCCATCTGATGCCGAAGGCTTATATATGATTTATGGTCGTCAATCCTGTGATACTAGAAAGTTGAAAGATGGTGCTGACATTGACTTAGGAAATAAGGAATTCGGTGGTCAAGAAACTTTAGTAGTGTTTGATGATGTGTTTATTCCTAATGAATATGTTTTCATGGACGGAGAATATGATTTTTCCGGAATGTTAGTAGAAAGATTTGCCGGATATCATAGACAGTCTTACGGAGGTTGTAAAGTCGGTGTAGGTGATGTTTTAATAGGAGCGGCAGCCTTAGCAGCTGAATATAATGGGGTTGAAAAGGCGACACATATTAAAGAAAAACTAATAGAAATGACTCATCTAAATGAGACCTTATATTCCTGTGGTATTGCCTGTTCTTCAGAAGGCTGTAAGACTAAATGCGGAAGCTATATGATAGATTTACTTTTGGCTAATGTTTGCAAACAGAATATTACTCGTTTTCCTTATGAAATAGCAAGGTTAGCAGAAGATATAGCAGGAGGTCTCATGGTCACAATGCCATCAGAAGCCGATTTTAAATCAGATTTAAAAGTTGGTAAAAATGGAGAAACTATCGGTGAAATTTGTGATAAATATTTCAAGACTAATGATAGCTGCAGTACTGAAGAAAGAGCTAGAGTGTTAAGATTAGTAGAAAATATTTGCCTAGGCTCATCAGCAGTAGGTTATAAAACTGAATCTATGCACGGTGCAGGTTCTCCACAAGCCCAAAGAATTATGATTCAAAGACAGGGTAAAATTGGCGATAAGAAAGAATTTGCTAAAATTATCGCAGGTATAAAAAAATAAATTCCATAATAAAATAAAATAATAAAATCCAAAGAAAGTTGCTAAAATATGGTATAGTCATGTTTTGGCAACTTTTGTTTTTTGTGAATTTATAAATAACTTTAGAGATAAAAAAACTTAGTATTAGATGGGAAATACTTTATATAAAATATAATAAAACTCTTGACACTTTTAGCTTAATTTGTTATCTTATACTAAGAAAATAAAATCTTTAAGACGATACAGAGAGATCGGCAAGATAGTCATATAGAAAATAGGGTTATTGTAATACCTATGGTTTTTTGTGGATTTGACTTGCTGATGGCAGGTCTTTTTTATTTGAAAGATTCATGAAAGTATATACTGATAGAATTCTATATCTGATATAAATTTGAGTTTTTATAGGAGGAGAAAATGAGAAACTGTTTTTTAAGTAAGGATAAAATAGATGCACAGTTTGTAACAATGGCAGATAAGCTTTTTTCATTGATAAATGAGGATACTATTATTGTCCCGTCTTTCGTAGATGTACATGTACATTTAAGAGAGCCGGGATTTTTTTATAAAGAAACCATTAGAACAGGAACTTTAGCGGCAGCAAAATCCGGATATAGTCATATTTTCTCTATGCCTAATTTAAATCCTGTTCCGGATACTTTAGAGAATTTAAATAAACAACTTGAGATAATAGAAAGAGATGCTTTAATAAACGTTCTACCCTATGGCTCTATTACTAAAGGGGAGAGAGGACAGGAATTATCAGATATGGATGAACTTGGAGATTTTGTTATAGGCTATAGTGATGATGGAGTTGGATTAAATGATACGAACCTTATGAAAAAGGCTATGCTAACAGCAAAAATGCAGAATAAGCTAATTGTAGCTCATTGTGAGGATCTAGAATTAAGAGGGGCAGGATATATTCATGCAGGAGAGTATGCAAGGCTCTATAATCATCAGGGAATTTCATCTGAAAGTGAATATATACCTATAGAAAGAGATTTGAAATTAGCAGAGGAAACAGGTTGTAAATACCATGTATGCCATATATCTACTAAGGAAAGTGTGGAACTTATAAGTCAGGCGAAGAAAAAGGGTATTGATGTAACTTGTGAAACAGCACCTCATTATTTAATCTTAAATGATATGGATTTAAAGGACGATGGCAGATTTAAGATGAATCCACCTATTAGAAGTGAAGAAGACAGACAGGCATTAATAGCAGGTCTTAAGGATGGAACTATAGATATGATAGCGACGGATCATGCGCCTCACAGTAAGGAAGAAAAGTCCAGAGGCTTAAAAGCCAGTGCCATGGGAATTACAGGTTTAGAGACAGCCTTTCCTATGATTTATACAAAACTTGTAAAAACAGGGATTTTGACTATGGAAGAAGTGGTAAAACTAATGTCCATCAATCCTAGAAAAAGATTTGGTATTAAATCGGCAGAGGAGCTTGGAGATTTCTGTGTATGGAATATAGGTGATGCCTATAAGATAAATTCGGCAGAGTTTGTATCTATGGGCAAGGCAACCCCTTTTGATGATGAAATAGTTTATGGAAAATGTTTAATAAATATTGTTGGTGGCAAGGAGGTATATAGAGATAATGAGACAGCTTTGGTTTAAGATAGAAGAAAATACTGAAATAGCTAAGGACACTATGAAGTTGATTTTATCGGGAGATGCTACCGGTGTAGAAAGAGCAGGGCAGTTTGTAAACTTAAAGATTGAAGGATTTTACTTAAGGAGACCTATTTCTATTAGTGATTATTCTGAAAACAGCCTTACCTTAATATATAAGATAGTAGGAGATGGTACTTTAGCATTATCTAAAATGCAAAAAGGGGAAAAAATAGATACTCTGATTCCTTTGGGCAATGGTTACAATATAGATAAGGCAGGTGACAAACCTCTTTTAATTGGCGGTGGTGTAGGCGTACCGCCTCTATATAATCTGGCAAAAAAATTGGTAGAGAAGTTAGACCCTAAAGATATTAAGGTGGTTTTAGGCTTCAATGATAAATTAGAAGTTTTTTATGAAGAAGAATTTAAAGCCTTAGGAGTTGACACGAAAATAGTTACTGTAAATGGAAACTATGAGGGCGGTTCTAAAGGCTTTGTTACAGATGTTATAAAAGACATGGAATACAGTTATTTTTATACTTGCGGACCTATGCCTATGTTTAAGGCGATAGAAAAAAATGCTAAGACTTCGGGACAGTATAGTTTTGAGGAAAGAATGGGCTGTGGATTTGGAGCTTGTATGGGCTGTTCGTGTAAAACAAAGTATGGAAATAAACGAATTTGTAAAGATGGTCCAGTTCTGGAAAGGGAGGAAATTATATGGTAGATGCAGCTAATTTATTAAATAAAGAAAACATTATCAGTAAAGAAAAAAATTTAAAAGTAAATCTATCGGGCATAGTTTTAGACAACCCAATCATACCTGCTTCCGGAACCTTCGGATATGGCTACGAATTCAGCGAACTTTACGATATAAATTGTTTAGGGACTTTCTCTTTTAAGGGAACTACTTTGGAAGCCAGATTTGGAAATCCTACACCTAGAATTGCAGAATGTAGTCAAGGTTTGATAAATGCTGTAGGGCTACAAAATCCGGGAGTCCACACAGTTATTTCTGAAGAATTACCTAAAATTAGAAAAGTGTTCAAAAAGCCTGTAATGGCAAATGTAAGTGGTTTTAGTGTAGAAGATTATGTTAAAACTGTAGAATTACTAAATAAGGAATCGGATATTGGGTGGTTTGAAATAAATATTAGCTGCCCCAATGTTCATGGAGGAGGCATGGCATTTGGAACTTGTCCAAAATCCGCCGCCCTCATAACTTCTTCTGTAAGAAAGGCTACGAATAAACCGCTTTACATTAAGTTATCCCCCAATGTGACCGACATTGTGGAAATTGCCAAAGCTTGCGAAGATTCAGGTGCTGATGGATTGAGTCTAATAAATACCCTTTTAGGTATGAGAATTGATTTAAGAACGGGAAAACCTGTAATCGCAAACACAATGGGAGGATTCAGCGGACCTGCTATTTTCCCCGTAGCTTTGAGAATGGTTTATCAGGTACACAAGGCAGTTAATATTCCAATCATTGGAATGGGAGGCGTATCTAAGGCTGAAGATGTTATAGAGATGATGATGGCAGGTGCTACTGCTGTGGAAGTGGGAGCAGCCAATTTAATAGACCCTTATGTATGCCGCGATATAGTAAATGATTTACCAAAGGTCATGGATAAATATAATATAAACAATTTAGAAGAAATTATAGGAGGAAGATAATGGGTAAAGATGTAATAATTGCTTGTGATTTTAATGGAGCAGAGGAAACTTTAAGATTTTTAGACAAGTTTGAAGGCAAAAAGCCTTATGTAAAGATTGGTATGGAGCTCTTTTATTCAGAAGGGCCGGACATAGTTAGGAAGATAAAGGCAAGAGGACATAAGATATTTTTAGACTTAAAGCTTCACGATATACCTAATACAGTAAATAAGGCTATGAAAGTATTATCTTCTTTAGATGTGGATATGTGTAATGTTCATGGTGCAGGGACTATAGATATGATGAAAGCTGCACTGGAGGGGTTAAAAAGAGATGATGGTACCAGACCACTGTTAATTGCTGTAACTCAGCTAACTTCAACTACAGAAGATAGGATGAGAGAGGAGCTGTTAATAGATAGACCTTTAGAAGACGTAGTTAAGGTTTATGGAGAAAATGCTATGAAAGCAGGTTTAGATGGTGTAGTATGCTCACCTTTAGAAGCAGAAGGGGTTCACCAAACTTGTGGAAAGGATTTTTTAACGGTTACACCTGGTGTTCGTTTTCAAGGGGCAGATTTAGGAGATCAAGCAAGGGTTACTACTCCTGAAATGGCGAAAGCATTAGGTTCTGATTATATTGTGGTGGGAAGACCTATTACGAAGGCGGAGGACCCTGTAAAAGCCTATATGGATTGCTTGAAAGATTTTGTCGAATAATTAAAGAGAAAACTTAATTTATTAAAACATATTATTGGAGGATTGAATTATGGAAATTATGAAAAAAGTAGCAGAGGGACTCTTGGGAATTGAAGCGGTATTTTTAAGGCCGGAGGAACCTTTCACTTGGGCAAGTGGTATAAAAAGCCCAATTTATTGTGATAATCGTTTAACCCTGACAGCACCTAAAATCAGGACTTTAATAGAGGAAGGTTTAGCCCAAACTATAAAAGAAAATTTTGGAGACTGTGAAGTGTTAATGGGCACCAGTACGGCAGGAATTGCCCATGCTGCTATCGTAGGACATTTAATGAATCTTCCTATGGGGTATGTTAGGAGTTCTGCCAAAGATCACGGAAGAACTAATCAGATAGAAGGTAGACTTAATAAGGGTGATAAGGTAGTAGTTGTAGAAGATTTAATATCTACAGCAGGTTCAGCTATAGATACTGTAAAGGTATTAAGGTATGCAGGAGCAGAGGTATTAGGTATAGTCAGCATTTTCACCTATGGAATGAAAAAGGGGTTAGATAGATTAGCAGAAAATCAAATAAAGAATGTGAGCCTTTGCAATTTAGATCAATTAGTGGAGGTGGCAAGTGAAAAGGGATATATAAGAAATGAAGACAAGGCTAGAATTTTAAAATTCAGAGACAATCCGTCAGATGAAACTTGGATGAGAAAGGAAGAAAAGTAATGAAGGACATTAGAAATTTAATTAACATAACAGATTTATCTGTAGAGGAAATAGATGCTTTAATAAAGGTTGCAGATGATATTGTGGCTAATCCAAAGGATTATGAGGATATTTGCAATCATAAGAAATTAGCTACTCTGTTCTTTGAACCAAGTACCAGAACCAGATTGAGCTTTGAGGCGGCTATGTTAGAGTTAGGGGGAAGTGTATTAGGTTTTTCTTCTGCTAATTCCAGTTCAGCAGCTAAAGGTGAGAGTGTAAGTGACACTATACAGACTGTAGGATGTTATGTGGATATTATAGCAATGAGACATCCTAAGGAAGGTGCGCCGATAGTAGGAGCTAAAAGAACTACTGTACCTATTATAAATGCAGGAGATGGAGGTCATTTTCACCCAACGCAAACATTGACAGACTTACTAACTATTAAGAGAAAAAAGGGAAGTCTGAATAATATGACTATAGGTCTCTGTGGTGACCTGAAGTTTGGTAGAACTGTTCATTCCCTTATAGAAGCAATGCTTAGATATGAGGGGATTAAGTTTATATTGATTTCACCTCATGAACTTCAAGTACCTGATTATGTAAAGGAAAAGATGAATGAAAGAGGTGCGGAGTGGAAAGAGGTAGAAACCTTAGAAGAAGCTATGGCAGACTTAGATGTTCTATACATGACCAGAGTGCAGAAAGAGAGATTCTTTAATGAAGAGGATTATATAAGACTGAAAGATAGCTATGTGCTGGATTTGGAAAAATTACAGGTTGCTAAAGAAAACCTCTGTATAATGCACCCACTTCCAAGGGTAAATGAAATTTCAGTAGAAGTAGATGATGACCCTAGAGCTTGCTATTTCTTCCAAGCCCTATGCGGAAAACATATTAGAATGGCTTTAATATTATTCCTCTTAGGCATAAGAAAATAGTTGGATAGGCGGATTTTGGAATTTCAATATTAAGAATATAATTTATAAGGAGACTAAGATGAATATAGATGGCGTTAGAAACGGAATAGTTTTAGATCATATTAAAGCAGGCAAGAGTATGATGATTTATGAACTTTTAGGTTTGGATAAAATTGATAATTGTGTAGCAGTAATTAAAAATGTTTCCAGTGTAAAATATGGTAAGAAGGATATTATCAAAATCGATGAGTTTATAGATTTAGATTATGATATTTTAGGATATATAGATAGTAATATAACTGTAAATAGAGTTAAAGATGGCAAGCTGGAGAAAAAGCTTCACATGGAGTTACCTAAGAATTTAAAAAATGTTATAAAATGTATAAATCCTAGATGTATTACCTCTATAGAACAGGAAATAGAACATGAGTATAGACTTGTAGATAAGGAAAATAAAATCTACAGATGTATATACTGTGATGCAGAACATAGGGTGAAATAGTAAAATACCTAATAAAATAGTGAACAAAATTTCAAAAAAAATAATAAAAAAATAAATTTTCCGAATTTTCTGAAAATTTAGCAAAAACCCCTTTACAAACTCTTAAGTAGGCTATATAATACCAACTATATTTTAAATTTAGTTATTGGGAGAATGTAGTATGGAAAGAGAGAGATTAGGAAGCAGACTGGGATTTATTTTATTAAGTGCCGGTTGTGCGATTGGAGTAGGTAATGTTTGGAAGTTCCCTTGGCTTTGTGGTCAAAATGGAGGAGGAGCCTTTGTAGTGCTTTATATTTTCTTCCTCATTATTTTAGGATTACCGGCTATGACTATGGAATTTGCCGTAGGTCGTGCCAGCAGAGCAAGTATTGTGGGAATTTATCCAAAACTTGCCAAAGCAGGAACTAAATGGCATTGGCACGGATTAGTTGCCCTAGCAGGTAATATTATCCTTATGGGATTTTATACTGTAGTTTCAGGCTGGATGCTCTATTATTTCTATGCTACTCTTAAAGGCGATTTTTCAACTATGGGGTCAGAAGAACTGGGCAAAGCCTTTGGCGCTTTATGTAGTGATCCTGTTACCTTAATAGTTTCTATGGTAGTTATAATTGTTTTAGGATTTTTCGTGCTATCCTTTAGTTTACAGGGCGGTTTAGAAAGAGTTACTAAGGTTATGATGATTGCCTTATTAGTAATTATGGTAGCTTTAGCAGTAAAGGGATTTACTATGGAAGGTTCAAAAGAAGGTTTAAGCTTTTATCTAATTCCTGATTTTAGTAAACTGACTTGGCCGGTAGTAGTATCGGCTATGAACCAAGCATTTTTTACTCTTAGCTTAGGTATGGGTTCTATGGCTATATTTGGAAGCTATATGAGCAAGGATCGCTCACTGATGGGAGAATCAGTAAATGTAATGTTCTTAGATACATTTGTTGCTATCGTCGCAGGGTTAATAATTTTCCCTACTTGCTTTACTTATGGTATAGAACCGGGAGCAGGTCCAAGCCTGATATTTGTAACTTTGCCTAATATTTTCAATAATATGGCAGGTGGCAGAATTTGGGGTTCATTATTCTTCTTGTTTATGGCGTTTGCAGCTTTTTCAACAGTTTTAGCAGTGTTTGAAACTATTTTATCTGCTATTAGAGAATTGACCGGTTGGGATCGTAAAAAAGCTTCTCTGGTTTGCTGTATAGGGATTATTTTAATAGCCCTTCCGGCAGCCTTAGGCTTTAATTTATTATCTAATATTCATCCTTTTGGTGGTGAAACTAATATTATGGATTTAGAAGACTTTTTAGTAAGCAATTTGATTCTACCTTTAGGTTCTTTAGTATTTGTGCTGTTCTGTACTAGGAGTAAGAGCTTTGGCTGGGATAAATACATTGAAGAAGCCAATACAGGAAAAGGTCTAAAGGTTAGAAACTGGATGAGATGGTATTGTTCATATATTTTACCTGTAATAATAGTAGTGATATTCATTATAGGAATTGTAAATTTCTTTAATAAATAGAATTTAATTAACAAAAGAGGCGAATTAGGCAGCTTTAGGCAGTTTAATAGTCTCTTTTTTATGGTTACATATTAGATATGCTTTATTTGCAATGTATACATAAATAATATTAGGGGATTTTTTTATGCAAGTATGATATAATTAGATATAACTTAACTATAAATAAAGCAAAGGGAAAGGAAAAATTATGGGGTTAATTGTAAAAAATTTATTTAAGAAGTATGGTGAAAAGGTTGTAGTGGATAACCTTAGTTTTCAAATGGATAGACCGGGAGTTTATGCACTCTTAGGTACTAACGGAGCAGGTAAGACAACTTCTATTAGAATGATGTTGGATATGCTTTCTAAAGACGGTGGAGAAGTTCTTTGGGATGGCAAACCCCTTTCAGTTGAAACCTGCAATGTAGGCTACTTAGCTGAGGAGAGAGGACTTTATCCTAAGTATACTCTTATGGATCAGCTTATTTACTTTGCTGCATTAAAGGGGATTTCTAAAGATGAGGCGAAGAAAAAAATTGCATATTTAGCTAAGAGATTAGATGCAGAGGAATATTTATTTCCGGAAAAGTTTCAAGAAACTTCAGGAGAGAATTCTTTGTTAGATGGCAAAAAGTCACCATTAAAATTGAAAAAATCCGTCAAGGCTCCTAAAGCTAAATTGGCAGACCAGCTTTCTAAGGGAAATCAGCAAAAAATTCAAATGATGGTTGCTCTTATGTCTGATCCGGAACTTATCATTTTAGACGAACCTCTTTCAGGTTTAGATCCGGTAAACACCGATATTTTTAAGAGTGTAATAAAGGAAGAAATCGAAAAGGGTAAATATATCATTATGTCCAGTCATCAGATGGCTACCGTTGAAGAATTTTGCACAGATATAACTATTTTAGATCGTTCAAAATCCGTGCTTCAGGGGAATTTGAACGAAATTAAAAAGAGCTATGGTAGGGTTAATCTGATGCTTAAAATTGAAGGTGATGAAGAACCTAAGGAAGAAATATTAGGCTTGGGCGGACAGATTTTGAATAAAAAGGGAAATGAGTATCATATTAAGGTTAGAGATGAGAATCATGGTAATGGCATTTTGAAAACCTTACTTGATAAGGGATTCACTATTATTAATTTCACTTTAAGAGAGCCTAGTTTACATGAGATTTTCATTGAAAAAGTAGGTGAGATTCATGAGTAATATTTTGAAGGTATTTAATTTTACTTTTTCTCAGCTTTTAAAGAGAAAGTCCAATATAATTACATTTATAATTATGGCTCTCATAATGGCTTTAGGTCTTCCTATTGCTAGTCTATTTTTAGATGGCACCAGCAGCGGGGTTATAGAAATAGGCAGCGAGGCTTTAACTATACAGGAATATCTGGATAAGGGAGCAGCTAATTTTGAGACCGAATATGCAGTTCAGTACGGTTATTCTGTGTTTCTTATGATGGTAACAATTATTGCCGCTTCCTATATAATTAGGGCTATCGTTGAAGAAAAAACTTCTAAATTGGTGGAGACTCTTTTGGTTTCTATTAAGTCAAAGGATATGATTTTAGGCAAGATTTTTGCTGTAATGGTTTATGTTTTAATTTGGCTAGGAGCCTTATTTACTATTTTTAAAAGTTCACAGTTTGTATCCGGCAAGTTGTTTGATTTAGGTGTGGTAGATGAATTGATTAAGAATAAGGGAATATCTTTGGATATTTTGAATTTAGGCTTTGAAACAGTAGTTGTAATAGCGGTGTCTTTCGTGCTGGCATACCTGTTCTTTGCTATGTTATACGCTTTAGCAGGGGCTGGATGTTCTTCTACAGAAGATATTGAGTCTGCTTCATCAGCAGGAACCTTTTCAATTTTAATAGGATATTTTGCTACAACTATTTTATTACCTATAGGTAGTAAGGGAATAGTATATGCAACTTCTTTAATTCCGATAATTTCAGCCTTTGGAGCACCTATTAATTTTATTATGAACAAAATAGGCTGGGGAACATTAGCTGTTTCTTGGCTCATACAGGCATTGATGATTTTCTTATTATATAAATTCTCGGTAAGTGTTTATGATGCACTGATTTTGTATAAGGGAAAAAGATTAAAGCTTGGCGATATTATAGCTTTATCAGAAAGAAAGGGGAAGTAATATGAAAACAGAATTTAGAGGTTTCAGTAAAGTATTCTCTTTCACTTTAAAAAATCAGATGAAGCTTAAATCCTATTTATCTACTACTATAGTTATAGGATTGATATGCTTTTTGATACCTTTTAGTATACTTATGTATAAGGCTAACACCTATGGTAATGAAGGAAGTACAGAGGAAATAGTAGAAGAAATAGAGAATACTGATGGTATGGAAATTGATGTACCGGAGTTAGATAAAATTAAAGATATATGTATAATTGATAATACAGAAGATAAACCTGCAATTGAGACTTTAGATAATTTCTTAATTGAGAAAATCGGTCATAAAATCCAAGTGAAAAATATTGGAAGGGATATAAAATCTGCATTAAAAAGTAAGGAAATTGGAAATAATAGTTTGATTTTACTTATAGAGCAGATAGGAATGCAGTATAATTTTAAAACTTTATTACCGGATAATTCTAATTTGAATTATGAAACAGCCGATGAGGTTGCAAATTTTGTGGAAGAATATGCTTCTAGCTGGGCAGAGGCAGAAAATCTTAAGAATCAGGGTGAGGCTTCTGAGGAAAAGAGTTTTGCTGATTTTATGGTAGGAGCAGCAGCTTATATAAATATTATGCTTTTATATTTCTTCGCTTTAATGTATGGTCAGAGTGTAGCAGGAAGTATAGTTTTAGAAAAAAATTCTAAACTTATGGAAATGATTTTAGTTTCTGTTAAACCGTTTGCTCTGATTTTCGGTAAAATATTAGCCATAGTTTTAGCAAGTATGATTCAGCTATCAGTATGGATAGGTTCTATAGCAGTAGGAATATTAGCAGGTAGCCTAGGAGGTAAACTTATAAATCCCGATGCTAATAAGTTCTTAGGAACTGTATGGGAAATATTGACTACCGTATTTAGAGAGTATGTTTCACCAACAGGTTTAATAATTGGTTTCGTGATAACTATTTCAGGAGTCCTTTTATACTGCACTCTTTCAAGTATAGGCGGAGCCTTTGCAAGTAAACAGGAAGATTTAGCAAGTACTAATATAATATTTGTTTGGGTAATAATTGCTTGTTTCTTAATATGTATGGCAGGCGGCGGCTTAGATGGAGCAACACCGGAAAATGGATGGATGGATTTTGTACCATTTATAGCTGTAATGGTAACTCCTGCAAAGCTTATAATGGGGAATATCCCTATATGGAAAGGCATAGTATCCTTAGGCATATTATGGGCAGCGATTATCGCCTTAGTGTTCGTAGCAGGAAAGGTATACAAAGCTACTGTTCTATACAAGGGAAAGGTATTTAGCCCTAAGGCTATTATTAAGCTGTTTAGGAAGTAGGGGAGATGAATGTTAACATTAATTTATGATGTCATAATATAGAAAAGGAATGCAAGTGAAAAACTTATAAAACATAAGGGGTATCAAAGGTTTTAATCTGTTCTACCATAGATTCTAGAGGCTGTGCAAGTCAATAAGTGCCAAAACATAAGGGGCTGGGCGGATTTTATTCTATCCTACCATAAAATAGTTCTATGTTTGAGCAAATTTTATGATAAGGTAGCCTATACCATTGATTTCCCCTTATGTTTTAAGGAATTTTCATTGCATCCACTGTCAAAATATATGGTATAACCTGTAGGTTGGACGGTTTCCCCTTGTTTTTTAGGGGATTTTTTATTGCACGGGGTTGTGGTAGATTAGAAATAGTACCATATAGTAGTTCTTTATATTTAATGCTAATTTAATAGTGTATTTCTTTGCAAAATCTAAAAACAATTTTTATAGAGCCGGGAAACTTGCGAACGAAGTTAGCGTAAGCTAATTTTTCTATTGACACATGAAAATCTAAATGTTATAATCAAGAAGTATTATCGCTGGGGAGCGAATATTTTTTAAGAGCTAGGTTAGCAAAAGCTAACCTAGCTTAAGGGGGTATGAATATTAAATATACAGACACCCTGATTCTTTAATTTAGTTTAGGAGGGAATATGTCAGAGGAAATGATTTTGCTTCATTGCTCACCTACTTTAGCAGGTATTAAAACAGGAAACCTTTTCGGCATAGATTTTGAGAGTAGAGAAGAAATGGAAAGGGAAATCAGAAGATTAAACAAGTTTTTAGCTGTTAAAGGGGTAAGAGTAGTTCCTTTAAGTCAAAAAGGTAAGAGGAGTTTAATTTATGTTTACAGACCTAATTTATTAAAGGCGGACTTGTCTAATGAGGAGGCGTGTGAGCTTTTAAGAAGTGTCGGCTATAGAGAGGGAAAGGCAGAACATTACATACTTCAATTATCTAAAAGATTAAGAGAAAATAGAGAGTTCCCCCACGAAATAGGCTTGTTTTTAGGATATCCGCCTGAAGATGTGAAGGGGTTTATTTATAACAGAGCTGATGGTTATAAGTTAAGCGGAACTTGGAAGGTATACGGAGATTCACAAAAAGCATTAAAGACTTTTAATAAGTATAAAAAGTGCACTGCAGTCTATTTAGACCAGTGGAAAAAAGGTAAGTCAGTTGAGCGACTCACAGTAGTTGTTTAATATATTTAAAAAGAGAGGTACTTATATTATGAAAAAAGTAGCAGTAGTATATTGGAGTGGAACAGGTAACACAGAGGCTATGGCAAATGCTGTGGCAGAAGGTGCAAAATCTGCAGGTGCAGAAGTTTCTGTATTTACTTCCGCTGAATTTTCAGCATCAATGATGGATGATTTTGATGGCATAGCTTTTGGTTGTCCATCTATGGGAGCAGAGGTTTTAGAGGAAGAAGAATTTGAACCTATGTTCAGTGAATGTGAAGGCAAATTAGGTGGTAAGAGCATCGCTTTATTTGGTTCATACGGCTGGGGAGATGGTGAATGGATGCGTAACTGGGAAGAGCAGTGTAAGGGTGCAGGTGCATATTTAACATCTGACTGTGTAATCTGTAATGAAATGCCTAACGATTCAGGATTGGCTGATTGCAGAGCTTTAGGAGCGTCATTAGCATAATTTTCATTTTAGAAAAAGTGCATATCTAATACAAGGGTGGTGTTTTTAGCATCACCTTTTCCTTTATATGACCGGATTTAATTAAAGATTGCTTAGAGGTGGACTTTTTTCATACTTGGGCTTATAATTAAGTCAGCATGTATTAAAGGGGCGAGGTGGCAGATTTTGAGATATAATAAAATTGTAGAGGCAACTTTTTTAAATAGACCTAATAGGTTTGTTGCTGAATGTTTAATAGGAGATAAAATTCATAAAGTTCATGTGAAAAATACAGGCCGCTGTAAAGAATTGCTCACTAAGGGTGCTAAGGTATATTTGGAAGATTTTAGAGGAAATATGGGTACCAGGAAGATGGAGTTTTCTTTAGTAACAGTAATTAAATCGACGGATAGAGGAAATATAACAGTTAATATGGATTCACAAGCGCCTAATAAGGTAGTGAAAGAAGCTCTAGAAGATGGAACTATTAAGCTAAAGGGCATGAAAGATTTAAGCTTAATTAAGGGGGAAAAGACCTTTGGAAATTCACGATTTGATTTTTATGTGGAGGATATAGAGGGGAAAAGTGCATATATTGAGGTCAAAGGTGTTACACTGGAAAATCAAGGTTTGGCGAGTTTTCCCGATGCACCTACGGAGCGGGGAAGCAAGCATCTTAAGGAGTTAATAAAAGTAAAAGAGGCGGGACATTTAGCTTTTGTAATATTTGTAATTCAGTTTGAAGATGTAAGGTCCATATCTCCTAATGATGAAAATGATATAGAGTTTGGTCAAGCTTTAAGACTTGCAAAATCTAAAGGTGTGGAGATTTTGGCATATAATTCTTTGGTGGATTTTGAAGGTTTTATTATTAAGGAACCTGTAAAAGTTTTATTAGACTAAATCATATAAGGTAAGATATTACATAAAACGCCTTTAATAAGACAGTTATATGTGATACAATATTAATATAAAAATTTAAAGAAAAGAGATGATGAAAATGACAAAAGTTGATATTTTTTCAGGCTTTTTAGGAGCAGGTAAGACTACCCTAATCAAGAAATTAGTAGAAGATGCTTATAAGGGCGAAAAGGTAGTTTTAATTGAAAATGAGTTTGGAGAAATAGGCATTGACAGTGGATTTTTAAAAGATGCAGGAATTGAAATCAATGAAATGAATTCAGGTTGTATCTGCTGCAGCTTAGTTGGTGATTTTGGCAAAGCTTTAGAAAAGGTAGAAAGTGAATTTAATCCTGATAGGATTTTAATAGAGCCGTCAGGTGTAGGTAAATTATCTGATATAATAACTGCTGTTAAGAATTTAGAACTACCTAATGTAGTATTAAATGGAATAACTACAGTGGTTGACGGTAAAAAAGTTAAGGTATACTCTAAGAACTTTGGTGAGTTTTATAACGATCAGGTAGAACATGCTGCAACTATTATAATCAGTCATGTTCAAAGTTTAACCGAAGATAAAATAAAGGAAGTAATAGAGCTTCTTAAGGAAAAAAATCAAGAGGCTACAATCGTTGTTACGGATTGGGATAAGTTAACAGGCTCTCAAATTTTAGAGGCGATTGAACAAAAAGATACTATAAATAAGGTTATGGAAGAAATTACGGAAGAAGAACATCATAGAGGTTGTTGTGGACATGGGCATCATGGAGAGGATGAACATGGACACGACCATCATCATGACCATCACGAAGGCTGCTGTGGACATGGACATCACGGAGAGGATGAACATGGGCACGACCATCATCATGACCATCACGAAGGCTGCTGTGTACATGGACATCATGGGGAGCATGAATATGAACATGACCATCATCACGACCACCACGAAGGTTGCTGTGGACATGGGCATAATGGAGAGAATGAACATGGACACGACCATCATCATGACCATCACGAAGGCTGCTGTGGACATGGACATCACGGAGAGCAGGACCACGAACATGACCATGAACACCATCACCATGCAGATGAAGTCTTTGATTCAATAGGAATAGAAACAGGCAGAAGGTTTAATGTAAGTTTTATTTCTGAAGCTTTAAGTCAGCTGTCAAAGGTAGATGTTTATGGACAAGTTTTAAGAGCAAAGGGCATTGTAGAGGGTGAAGATGGAAATTGGATTCATTTCGACTATGTACCTGAAGAAATAGATATTAGAGAAGGCAGTGCCGGCATTATAGGTAGGATTTGTGTTATAGGTGCAGGAGTGAATAAGGATAATATTCACGAACTCTTTGAAATCTAGTTAATATTTATTATACTGAGGATTTAATATGAAAATGAAAGAATTACCCGTATACTTATTTACAGGATTTTTAGATGCAGGTAAGACCACTTTTATACAGGAAACACTGGAAGACCCTAATTTCAATGATGGACTTACTACTCTTTTATTGGTTACAGAAGAAGGTGAAGCCGATTATGAACCCTCTAAATTTGCCGACTCAGGTGTTAAAATTGAGGTTATAGATAAGATAGAGGACTTAGATTATAAATATTTAAAGTGGTTGGAAGCTAAAACCCGTTGCCAAAAGGTTGTAATAGAATACAATGGAATGTGGGATCTAAATGTGCTATACGAAAATATGCCTGAAAATTGGCTTATATACCAAGAAATGTTATTTATAGATTCTGAAACTTTTATAAATTATAACAATAACATGAGACAGTTAGTTTATGATAAATTAAAATCGGCTGAAACTGTAATCTTTAAAAAATTCACAGAATCTATGGATAAAATGATGTTTCATAAGATAGTTCGTGGTGCTAACAGAAAAAGTGATATACTATATGAATACAGTTCAGATAATGTTGAACTGGACAATATTGAAGACCCATTACCCTTTGATTTAGCAGCAGAAATTGTAGAAATCGAAGATAAGGATTATGCTATTTGGTATGCAGATATGAATGAAGAGGAAGACAAATATTATGGCAAAATCTTAAAATACAAGGGAAGATGTTTAATTGGCGGAGGCTTAGAGAAAGATGAATTCGTCATAGGGCGCCATATTATGTCTTGCTGTATAGATGATATTCAATTTGGAGGTCTTATGGCAAAATGGAGAGAGGCTAACAAATTGGAAAAAGGTCAATGGGTAGAGATGACAGCTTTATTAAAAAAAGAATATAACAAAATGTATAAATCTGAAGGCCCTGTATTTTATGTTAAAGAGTTAAAAACTATTGAACCTATTAAGGATGAGGTTGCTACTTTTTATTAAAGGTAAAGAAAAAAGATGTGATAAGTCTAGCTAATAGACTATCACATCTTTTAATTTAGTTTTTATTTATTAGATTTGTAAAATCATCGAAAAGTAGTGGCTTTGAGAAATAGAAACCTTGATAACAAGCATTGTTATATTTTTTTAAGAAATTTAAGGTTTCGAAGTTTTCCACTCCTTCAAAGCATATTATGTATCCTAATATACTACCTACATCATTTATTGCTTTGGAAAAAATTTGACTGGTTTCATTTTTAGAAATTTCAGATACAAAATTTCTATCAATTTTAACTTCATCTAATGGAAGGCTGAGTACTCTGTTAAAGGAAGCCGTTCCTGTTCCAACATCATCTAGAGCGATTTTGATACCATGATTTCTAAAAAATTGAAGTTCTTCTCTTAGAAAATCAAGTTCAAAATCTCTACATCTTTCTGTAAGCTCTATACATAAATGCTCAGCAGGAAAATTATTTAACTTTATGATTTTAATAATATCTTTTCTGAAATTACTATCATATAGCTGTTGTCCTGTAATATTAACATTCATAACAAAGTTAGGGATTTTTTTCATAAATTCTTTACAATCTTTTATTGCCTGACTAAAAATCCAAAGCCCAAGTTCATAATAACAAGGGTCTTTTTCAAGCCAATTTATGAATCTTCCCGGTGAAACTTCTCCATATTGTAGATTTTGCCATCTAATTAAGGCTTCCGCACCTATAATTTGATTAGTGGATATACTTGCAACAGGTTGATACCTTAAGAAAAATCCTTTTTTATCATTTAGTGCATCTTCGTGTACTTCAGATAAAAGTTTGTAGTCCACGGAGAATTGTTCTTTATTTAAATCATTGAAAATCACCAATTTCCCTTGACTTTCATATTTTGAAAGCTGTAAGGAGTGAAGCAGGGAACTAATAATAGTTTGACTATTACCATAAAAATCTTTGTCTATAAAAAGACCACTGGCTGCTATTTTTAATGGTACATGAGAATGATCTGTATAAATGGAGTAATGAGCAATTTGCCTGATGTGATTATACATATTTGCCATATCTTCTTTATCTCCATGGGGATAGGAAATTATAAATTTGGTGCCGTCAGTACGGAACATTCTGCAATCTTCTGAAAGTAAGGCTTTTACTTCATTTACAAAGTTACAAATAATTTCATTTCCTGTTTCATATCCATATAACACATTGATTCTGCTAAAGGAAGTTATATTAATATTTAGAAAAGCATTAGCACTTTTCTCACTTAAAACTTTATCTGCATGTTTATAGAAACTTTGGGATGCGTCCAAACCGGTAAGTTCATCTATGTAATCAGAAAGTCCACGATTTTTTAAATACCCAATAAATTTATCCGGCTCACCCATAGTTCCTTTGACTACAGTGCCTCTTAAAGTACATAATACATATATTCCGGCAGCATTTTTAGCTCTAAAGCTGATAGCATATTCAGGAATTTCATTTAGGAATAATTTTTCCTTTCCTATTAAATAAGTTTTTTTATCATCAGGATGAACATAGGTTAGCCATAAATCAGAAAAGTTATTTATATATTCTCCCGGTAAATTAAATTCTTTTGACCAAGAAGGCGAAACTCTAGTGATTTCAGTTTCTAAGTTTTGTATAAAAGGATAGTTTTTACCACCTATAGTAGCAAAAGCATCGAAATATATATCGTTTAAATCATCTTTAATTAAACTTTTGGATTGGGATTCAAAATCTTCTAATTTAGTATGTTTCTTATTCTTGTACATATTATAGTCAGCTAATCTTACAGTTTCAGCTGCTGAATGTTGATTTTTATCAGTGCTGGCAAAGCCTATAGCTAGACTTCTTATGTATCCGTAGGCATTATTATTAGAAGCACAGTCCAGCGTTACTTGAGCGATTTCATCTCTTATTAAGGAATCTTTTTTATTCCAATAGAATATTGCAAATTCATCTCCGCCAAGTCTATAGATGTTTTGGGCATTTTTCATATTTTCTTCTAGAATTTTAGCAATAGAACTTATATACAGGTCACCTTCTACATGCCCATAGTTATTGTTTACTTCTTTTAAATTATTTATATCGCAAAAAACTACAGTGAATTTATCGTTAGGATTAGTTTCTAAGCGTTTTTTAGCTATATCTAAATCGTCTTCATAGCGATATCTGCTGAAAACTCCTGTTAAGGCATCTGTTTGTGCTTTGCGTTTAAAAACCTCTGTAGGATTTCCCATAGAAAGAAAGAATCCTATTTCAAATATTGTGATAGCTTCTCCTAAAATCATAGAAGTAGGAAAGAAGAATGGTATTAAACCTATTACTAAAAGCATGGCTGTAGCAATTAAAAGCAACCAGTAATTGTATCTGGATAATTGAGAGCTATGTTTTAATAGAATTAATAAAATAGATAGTAAGTATAAAAAAATTAAAACATTTCCAATGGTAGAGATTGGCCCGTATGCAAAATTAACATTAGAATGGCGTATATAATGTAGAGGTATAAAATATGATATTATAGCAAAAATCAGGATTGGAATTCTACTGAAATTTTTATGACTGTTGAATTTAGGATTGTTGATTAAATGAGAGTGGGTATATATGAAAAACTCACAAACAAATAACATTCCTAATACATACAATAGAACAAATGAAAATTTAATTATGAAAGGCGAGAAAAAATTTCGGTTATTTACAGTATAAACCGTGACTATATCCAGTAAGACATTACCTATAGATAAAAAAGTCATTTTAACAAAGTGGATGACATCTTTCTCTTTTTTATAAAAGAGACAATTAATTAATAGAAGGTTTAAAATAACTAGGCAGAGTAATTCCCCTTTTAATAGCATAAATATAGACATTCTTTCTCCATTTCACTCCAAGAAAAATAAAAAAATATTAAGTGAATAATAACACTTTTTGAAAAATCTTGCAATAGTTCTTGGAATATTATACAATAAAACAGCTAGAAATTTTTAGATAATTAATACAATAAAGCAGATGGGTTTGTATGAATTTTGATACAAAATAAGATGTGCAATATAGTGTGAATTATGTTAAAATTATCGATAGTAATATAGCTTGAAAGGCGAGAGAAAATTATGAAAAATAAGAGAAAAATTATAGATTATATTATTATGGGTGTATTGTTATTTGTGTTTTGTTTTTCTGCTTATAAACTTATCAGTCGTCACTTGGAATATATTAGAGGCGTGAATGAATATGATGAGGCAAGTGAAATTATCGGAACAAAAGATTTAGATGAGGAAGTGGAAAACTTAGATAGTAATGAACTTCCTAAAAAATCCTTAGATAAGCTTAAAAAGTTGGATGTGTCTAAGCTTAGCGATAAAAATTCAGATGTTAATGGTTGGATTGTAGTTCCTAAAACTAAGATTAATTATCCTATAATGAAGGGAAAAGATAATAATTTTTATTTGACTTATACTTGGAAAAAAGAATACAACTGGATGGGGTCTATTTTCATGGATTTTAGATGTTCTGAAGACATGAATGATTTTAATACTATAATTTATGGACATAATCTGAGAAATAAAATAATGTTCAGTAGTATTTTGAAATATGAAAATCAAGATTTTTTAGATGAGCATAAATATGTGTATGTAGCAATGAAAGATGAGCTTAGAAAGTATCAAGTTTTTGCTGCTTATGAGGCTGATGTTAAGGGCCATGTTTATGATTTTGCGAGACAAGATAAAGGGAATTTTATAAAAGCAAGTTTAGACCAGTCTAAAGTGTCTACAGACATTAAGCCGGTAGAAGATGATAAAATCTTAACCTTATCTACTTGTACAGGTAGAGGTTATGATACTCGTTGGGTAGTACAAGCTGTATTGATAGATACTCTTTAATGTTTTGTTGTTTTTTTACACTAATTTTACTAAGGAATATAAAAAAATATAGCATATTTAATTAAAAAAATGTATAATACCTTAAAGGAGAAAAGGATGGGCGGATCCTGAGTGAAATAATGATTTTTGAGAGAATTAGTGAAGAAAAAATCAGTAGCACAAGATGTGTGTTAAAAAGTGTTTTAACTTGTATTGTAGTTTTTTTAGTATGTGTAATTATTCAGTTTGCATTATGCACTATGTCCTATGCTGAGACGGTCGCAACGGGAGCTATAGATATAGATGTGTATCCTAAAGCACCAGGTATAGCTTTAGTTAAAAATGAAAAAGCTAAGATAGACTATTCTAATATTACTCATGGATATGTTATGGCTAAATATACTGCAAACACAGATAAGAGGCTAAAGGTACAGGTTAAAGGACCGACTACTACTTATACCTATGATATTAAAAGTGAAAAATGGGATACTTTCCCTCTTTCTGATGGAAAAGGAGATTATGTAGTAAAGATTTATGAGAATTTAATTGATCAAAAATATATAGTGGTTTTAACGGCTGAATTTAAAGCAGAATTAGAAAATGATTTTGCTCCATTCATAAGACCGAATCAATATGTTAATTATGAAGAAGCTCCTAATACTGTAGCTAAGGCTAAAAGTCTGACTAAAAAGACAAAAGGCCTTATAAATAAAGTAGGGAAAATATATAATTATGTTGTGAAAAATTTTTCTTATGATTATAAAAAGGCTAAGGAAGTAAAGAGTGGATATTTACCTATATTGGATTTGGTTTTGAAAGAAAAAAAAGGAATTTGTTTTGACTATGCATCTATTATGACAGGTATGCTCAGGAGTCAAAATATCCCATCTAAACTGATTATAGGATATGCAGGAGAGGAATATCATGCTTGGATAAGTGTGTATTCTAAAAAGACAGGATGGATAGATAAGGTGATTTTTTTCGACGGGAAGAATTGGAAAAGAATGGATCCTACCTTTGCTTCGTCAAGCTCCAATAGTAGAGGAATTCTTAAATATGTAGATGATGACAGAAACTATACTGCTAAGTATTTTTATTAGATAAGTAATTAGGTGATTTTGAAATGAAGAAAAAATTAGTATCCAACGAAGATATGACTTATATTTGCTCAGAGCTATCCTTTTTACTACACGCGGGTGTAAGCACAGGGGATAGTTTACATATAATGTCTGATGATGAGAATAGGAAGGAATATGGCAGATTGTTTGGAGTTATGGCTGAAAAGGCGGATAATGGACAACCCTTAGATGCAATAATGGAAGAAGAGGGTGTTTTTCCTAAATATGCAAGCAATTTGGTGAGTGCCGGAACAGAAACGGGGAGATTAGCCGAGTGCCTTAAAAGTTTAGCGGCTTATTATAGGCGTAGAGTGTCAATAGAAGAGCAGCTGCGAACAGCTATTCTACATCCTGTTTTTCTTTTAGTAGTGATGATAGTTATAATAACCGTGTTGATGACAAAGGTTGTACCTGTGTTTAATAATGTTTATCTTCAAATGGGGCAAGGCTTAACAGGTATAGGCGGAACACTTTTCAGAATAGGACAAATACTGGATAGTGCGGTACCTTTCTTAACTATGATTTTGTTTGTGATTTTATTTTTACTGGTAATGTTTTCAATTTCAAACAGTTTTAGGGAAAAAATGTTGGATACGTGGTATGGTGTCAGTGATATTCGAGGCGTTTTGGGTAAAATAAATAGAGCTAAGTTTAGTTATGGTATGCATATTAGTATAAGCAGTGGCTTACATATAGAGGATATTTTAATTATTTCCAAGCTTTTAGTTTATTCCTCGCCTAAGATGATAAAGAGAATTGAAAGGAGTTTAGAGGATATAGATTCAGGCATATCCTTATCAGAGTCTTTATCTAATAATAAACTTCTTTCCGCAGCTGATTGCAGGCTAATAGAAGCAGGATACAGAAGTGGTAATATTGGTATAGTCATAGAACAGATTGCTAAGAGGTTAGCTGATGAGGCACAGAGAGATTTATCTAATTGGGTGGCTAGCATTGAACCAACTTTGGTTATGATTACATCTACAGTAATAGGGACTATTTTATTAGCTGTAATGATTCCACTTATAAATATTATGTCAGCACTGGGGTAAAAAATGTTTAAAAATATAGGCATAGTAATTAAGGATTTAATTAAAATTATAGTGATAGGCTTAATTATTTATATTTTTATAAGTATAGTATCAAGTACAGAAGATGATTACAGAAGAGAAAGCCAAACACAACTGGAAAATGCCATCAGAAAGGCTACTGTTGCTTGCTATGCAACGGAGGGAATATATCCACCTAGTATTCAATATTTAGAAGATAATTATGGTATCATTATAAATAAAAAGGAATTTGCTGTTTTTTATGAAGTTTTTAGTTCTAATTTAATGCCTGAGATTACTGTAACTAAAAAATGGGGGAAATTGAGGCTTACAGATGAATAAAAAGTCCTTCGCAGATTTATATGCAGTAGTGCTATTAGTGATATTTGCATCAACTCTTGTTACATTAATACTGACTAGTTCTCGAATATATGAAAATACTTACAAACGAGATGACGAAACTTATAAGTATCAATTATGCACACAATATCTTTCTAATAAAATCCGTCAAAATCAAAGAGAAGATTCTTTTGATATTAAAAAAATTGATGATAATTATGGTTTGATTATAAAAGAAAGAATAGATGGCGAAAAATATGAAACTATGATTTATTTTCATGAAGGATGGTTGAAAGAACTATTTACATGGGAAGGCAATGAGTTGGATTTAAGTAGTGGTGAAAAAATAATTGAGTTGAGAAAATTTAATACTTTTATAGAATATAATAGAATTGTTTTTAATTTAGAAATGGCTAATAAAGAAAAGTTAAGACTTGATTTTAGTATGCGATATGAATGAGTGTTGGTATAACAAAAAACTATTAAAGTAAAAGGTAAGGTTATGAAAAATAAAGCTATATTAGTTCTAATAGAAATAAACATAATGTTTTTGATTGTAGCAATAGTTTCTATATTTTGCCTAAAAGCTTTCCATTGGTCCTATAATACTTCAAGGGAAGGTGAAATCATAGCTAAAGCTTTTACTGAAATTCAAAATATAGCAGAGGAGTTAAAGGCTAGCAAGGGAGATTTTGATGAGGTAAAAGTGGATGGAAAAGGTTATTATATAATAGTGAATAAATTAGACAGTAAAATTGATGGGCTGGGACAGGCAAAACTTAGCGGATGGTTTAAAAATAATGAGTGTTTTACAACTATAGATGTGGCATGGCAGGAGTGAAATGAAAAACAAGAAGAAAGACAGTCTGCCTTTATCATTGGTTGGTATATCATCAATTTTGGTAATATTTACAGTGTTGGTATTAGGAATATTTGCTATTTTATCGGTTTCTACATCTAATGCTAATAGAAATTTAAGTGAAGAAATAAATCAATCAATTATAGAATATTATAAGGCGGATTTTGAAGGGGAAAAAATTTTAGCAGATTTGAGAAATGGAAAAAAAAGTAATATAATAAAGGAAAATGACAATTATTATTTTTATGATGTGAAGATCTCAGATAAACGGATTTTGAAAATTAAGATTGAAAAAGAAAGTTTCAAGGTTTTAAATTGGGAAACTGTGTCTACAGTTGATTGGGAAGCTGATGAACATATTAAGGTTTGGGATGGAAACTGATAGAGTATAAAATATGAGGTAAAAATGAATTTAGTTGATTATTTAAGGAGAGCTGTAGATAATAACGCATCTGATGTTTTTATTGTAGCAGGAGCTTGTGTAAGTGAAAAAATTGATGGTAAAATTAGACCTATTGATGACGAAATTTGTAAGGCGGACAAAACTGCTGCTTTAATTAAGGAAATATATGATTTAGCTGACAGATCTATGAATGATTTTTTAGAAATTGGAGATGACGATTTTGCTTTTTCCATATATGGTTTAGCGCGTTTTAGAGCTAATACATATAAGCAGAGGGGGTCTTTAGCTACAGTTATCAGAATAGTAGATTTTAAAATTCCTAGTTGGGAAGAATTAAATATACCTAAGAGTGTTATGGACTTAGCTGATATTTCAAGTGGAATGGTACTAATTACCGGTGTCGCCGGAAGTGGAAAATCTACTACAGAAGCTTGCCTTATTGATAGAATTAATAATACCAGAAGATGTCATGTTGTAACCTTAGAGGATCCTATAGAATTTTTACATAGGGATCATTTAAGCATTATTTCTCAGAGAGAAATTTCTGAAGACTCTAAGGACTATATTTCAGCCCTTCGTGCTTGTCTTAGACAGGCTCCGGATGTTATACAGTTGGGAGAAATGAGAGATTGGGAAACTATGCGAATTGCCATGACAGCAGCAGAAACGGGACATACAATTTTTGCAACTTTACATACCAATGGTGCGGTAAATGCTATAAACAGGGTAATTGATAGTTTTCCTGCAAATCAACAGGAACAGATAAGGGGGCAATTGAGCATGGTGTTAAAGAAAGTTGTTTCACAGAAGTTGATGCCTTCGGTAGATGGTACTATGATTCCGGCTTTTGAAATAATGAATGTGAATAGTGGTATTAGAAATATGATAAGAGATGGTAAAAATCACCAAATTGATAATGCTATTGCTACAGGTCAAAATGAAGGAATGGTTTCAATCGATCAAGCTATATTTGAATTGTTTAAAAAAGGGAAAATAAGTCAGCAAACGGCTTTAGATTATGCTGAAAATCAAGAACAGATGAAGAGAAAGATGAACAGCCAATATAGAGTCAGAAATGAGGATATTTTAATTTAGTATATAAATTTAATATAAATGATAGAAATTTAGGGTGTGAACTTCAAGAAAGTTAGAAAAAAGTTTAAGAAATCTAATAAAATTAGAGAAAAGGAGTATGAAATGGTTAATTATGATGGCAAAGAGTATTTAAACAAGGTTCATCAATATTGGAGAGCAGCTAATTATATATCTGCGGCTCAGTTATATTTATTAGAAAATCCTCTTTTAAGAGAACCTTTAAAAAAGGAACATATTAAGAAAAAGATTGTAGGACATTGGGGAACAGTTCCGGGACAGAATTTTGTATATGCTCATCTAAATAGAGTAATAAATAAATATGATTTAGATATGATATATATATCCGGCCCTGGACATGGAGGTAATTTCTTCGTATCCAATGCTTATTTAGAAGGAACTTATAGTGAAATTTATCCAAATGTTGGGGAAGATGAAGAAGGAATGACACGCCTTATGAAGCAATTTAGCTTTCCGGGAGGAATTTCTTCTCATGTAGCACCCGAAACACCAGGTTCAATTAACGAAGGTGGAGAATTAGGTTATTCTTTAGCCCATGCTTTTGGTGCTATATTTGATAATCCTGAGTTAATTGCTACTTGTGTAGTGGGAGATGGAGAAGCGGAAACCGGACCTTTAGCTACTGCTTGGCATTCTAATAAGTTTATCGATGCAAGGCGAGATGGTGCAGTACTTCCTATTTTACATTTGAATGGATATAAGATTGCTAATCCAACTGTATTTGCTAGAATTTCTAAAGAAGAAAGAGATATGTTCTTTAAGGGTTGTGGATATAAACCTTATACTGTTTCCGGGAGTGAACCTATGGCAGTTCATGAGGAAATGGCAAAAGTTATGGACTTATGTATTGAAGAAATCAAAAAAATTCAGAGGCAGGCTAGAGAAGAGGGCAATACAGAAAGACCTATATGGCCTATGATTATTTTAGATACACCTAAGGGATGGACAGGACCTAAAAATGTGGACGGAAAAGATATTGAAGGAACATTTAGGGCTCATCAAGTACCTATAGATATGTCTAAAGAAGAACATTTAGCTTTATTAGAAGAATGGCTGAAATCCTACAAACCTGAAGAGCTGTTTGACGAAAACTTTAAGCTTGTAAAAGAACTTAAGGAATTAGCTCCAAAGGGAGAAAAGCGAATGTCTGCTAATCCACATACTAATGGCGGAAAATTATTGAGAGATCTTAGAACTCCGGATTTTAGAAATTACGCTGTGGATATTCCTTTAGATAAAAGAGGAATAGTTAAGGCACAGGATATGATGGAATTAGGTGGATATGTAAGAGATTTATTTGTTTTAAACAGAGAAAATAAAAATTTCAGAGTGTTTGGCCCTGACGAGACAAAATCTAATAGATTGAATAAGGCTTTTGAAGTTGAAAAGAGAGCCTTTAATGGAGAATTTACAGAGGCAGACGAAGATTTATCTTTCGATGGAAGAATAATGGACTCATACCTTTCTGAGCACATGTGTGAAGGTTGGTTGGAAGGATATCTTTTAACAGGTAGACATGGTTTCTTCGCTAGTTATGAATCCTTTATAAGAGTAGTTGACTCTATGGTGAGCCAACATGCTAAATGGCTTAAAGTGTGTAATCAACTTAATTGGAGACATAAAATTGCTTCTCTTAATTTGATACTGAGTTCTAATGTATGGCAACAAGACCATAATGGTTTTACTCATCAAGATCCGGGATTTTTAGATCATGCTTCAAATAAAAAGGCGGATGTGGTAAGAATGTATCTTCCACCGGATGCTAACTGCTTATTATCCTGTTTTGATCACTGTATTAAGTCTAAGAATTATGTAAATGTGATTGTAGCTTCTAAACACCCGTCTATGCAGTGGCTTCCAATGGAAGAAGCGGTTACCCACTGTACTCAGGGAGCAGGAATCTGGGATTGGGCATCTACAGATCAAGAGGGAGAACCTGATTTAGTGATGGCTTGTGCAGGCGATACTCCGACAGTTGAAGCCTTAGCGGCAACAACTATTTTGAATGATAATTTCCCTGAACTTAAAATCAGATTTATAAATGTAGTAGACTTAATGAAGCTGGAAAAACATACTAACCATCCTCATGGTTTAAGAGATGAGGAATTCGATTTGTTATTTACTAAGGACAAGCCTGTTGTATTTGCTTTCCATGGTTATCCTAAGTTGATTCATGAATTAACTCAAGGAAGAACTAATGAACAAAACTTCTTCGTACACGGTTATTTAGAAGAGGGTACTATTACAACTGCTTTTGATATGAGAGTTCAAAATCATATAGATAGATTCAGTTTAGTAAAAGAAGCTTTAAAACATTTACCACAGCTTGGAAATAGAGCCGGTCATTTAAATCAAAAGATGAATGACACTTTGGTTAAACATAAGAACTATATCGCTGAATATGGTGAAGATTTACCTGAGGTTACAGGTTGGAAGTGGCATAAATAAATGGTGATTTGATCATTTTAAGAGAATACCTCTTGTTATATTAAAAAGACCTTGATTGAAAATATTTTATATTTACATCAAGGTCCTTTTGTTTTTTATTCTTCTATTAATATTTCAGAATTGTTTTTATCTAAGATAAATTTACTATGGTTTCCACCAAGCTCATTTTTAACTAATTCAGCTAACTCATCTAAAGCCGGCTCTAAGTTGGGATTTTCTCCAACACTTTCTATAATCATAAAGGCTCTGGTTGTAGCTTCTGTAAGCATGGTTCTTACAGCTTCACGCCAGTTCCAACAACGGCATATAGCACCTGCATCATCTTTATATATTACTTCGCCGGCATAAGGCGGTTCGCTTTTATCTGAACCATAGGTTACAAAATCTTCGTCGCCATCAGCTAAGGTTAGTCTTATATTTCCTTGAAATTTGTCTATATCTTCTCCGCCGACAGGCACTCCATATTTTAAAGAAATACCGTTATATATGTCTACTAAAGGAATGATAGTGCCTATTTGATTACCGTTTGAAACTCTCTTTAATAGAGCTTCTATGGAACAACGGGCACCTTTTTTAGTTTTGAAGTTTCTAAAGGCATCTCTCCACTGTTTTATTACCGGATTTTCGCTGAATTCAGGATTGGAGAAATATTGAGCCGCTAATTTTTCCTTATCTCTTAGATAGCTGGCAAACTTGTTTTCGTCTACTATATTATTGTTTATACCATCTAAAACTAGAACACCAATTTTAACATTGGGGAAAATTTCTAGAAAATCTTTTTCTAAAATAAATTTTTTCATACTATTACCTCCCTTGTAATATGTACCTTCATTATAAGTGAGGGTGTCTTAAAAGTCAATGTTAATAAAAGAAAAATGCCTTGAAATGTAAGTCGTTTTATACTATTATTAATCTAAATAAATATATCATTAAATGGACATAAAAAGAGGAGTTGGAAATTGAGAAGAACTAAAATTGTATGTACCTTAGGTCCTGCGTCAAATAATGAAAAAACTATGGAAGAAATGCTTTTAGCCGGTATGAATGTGGCTAGAGTAAATTTTTCCCATGGTGACCATAAAGGCCATGGTGAAACTATAGATAAATTCAGAAAAGTTAGAGATAAATTAGGACTTAGTGCAGCTGTATTACTAGATACGAAGGGACCTGAAATTAGAACAGGGAATTTTAACAAACCTAAGGTTAGCCTTAAAGCCGGAAATAAGTTTACACTCACCACTGAAGAAATTTTAGGAGATGAAAATATTTGTTCTGTAACCTATAAGGCATTATCTAAAGAATTAAAAAAAGGAGACTTGGTTTTAATCGATGACGGCAAGATAAAACTTCAGGTTGAAAGTACGGATGCAAAATCTGTGCATTGTACTGTTTTGAGTGGTGGAGAAGTTTCTGACCACAAGGGTATTAATATTCCGGACATAAATTTAAAGATGGAATATTTAAGTGAAAAAGATAAGAAGGATATATTATTTGGAATAGAAAAGAATGTAGACTATATAGCTGCTTCTTTCGTTAGAAGAGGAGAAGATGTCAAAGCTATTCGTGGATTTTTAGACGAAAAGGGTGGTTCAGATATTCAGATTATATCTAAAATTGAAAATACAGAAGGCATTGAAAATTTTGAGGAAATTTTAGAACTTTCTGATGGAATAATGGTTGCCAGAGGCGATATGGGAGTGGAAGTGGATTTTGAAAGGCTGCCGGGTTTACAGAAAAAAATTATCCAGAGATGTCAGCAGACCGGAAAAGTTGTAATCACAGCGACTCAGATGTTAGAATCCATGATAAACAGCCCTATTCCTACCAGAGCGGAGATTTCTGATGTAGCCAATGCGGTTTTTGATGGAACTTCAGCAGTTATGCTTTCAGGAGAAAGTGCCATGGGTAACTTTCCAGTAGAATCTGTTAAGGCCATGGCAAAAATTGCAGAGCAGGCAGAAATGGATGACCCTAGTTGCAGCCTTAATAATAATTGTTCTCATGAGATGGATGAAAGAGATACGACTAATGCAGTAGGCCATGCAGCTTGCACTTTAGCCCATGATATTAATGCGAAGGCTATAATAGCCATTACTAACAGTGGTTATACTGCTGTGAAAATGAGTAAATTTAGACCGGATACTAGAATTGTAGCAGCTACAGCTCATAAGAAAACATTCCATCAATTAGCTTTGCAGTGGGGCGTAGAACCTATAGAAGTAGAAAATATTAAAGAACTGGATCTTTTAATTAGACGATGTGTGGAAAAAGCTGGAAAAGAAGGTATCTTACAGGTCGGAGATAAGGTAGTTATAAGTGCAGGAGTGCCTTTAGATGTTAGAGGTAATACTAATATGATAAGGGTGGAAATAGCAACAGATTTTACGGAAGGTAAGCTGGAAGGTATAGGTAAATATTTGTAATATATAAGGATTGTAATAAAAAATTGGCTTAGGAAATAGTGTAAGTAGAGATTCAAATTAAAATGTTTGTATTTTTAACACTTTTATGGTATTATATTATGAGTTATACAAGAAAGGTGGTAAGTATATGAATATTACTGATGTAAGAATCAGAAAAATCGGTGAAGAAGGAAAATTAAAAGCGATAGCATCTTTTACTATTGATGATGCTTTCGTAGTGCATGATTTAAGAGTTATAGAGGGTCAGAACGGTTTGTTTATAGCCATGCCTTCTAAGAAACTTTCCGACGGAGAGTATAAAGATATAGCACATCCGATTCGCACTGAAACAAGAGAAGCTATAAGAACTGCTGTTTTAGAAGCGTATGCGGCAGTGGGTGAAGAATAATATTATAGAAGTATACCGTAACGCAAATTATAAACTAAAATCCCATTTCATTTTTGAAGTGGGATTTTAGTTTGTCTTAATGTGATTTGTGAGTTTTGGATTTTGATATGTAAGAGGCTTATTGAACTGGTAATTTATGGTAAAAATTGTCTTTTTTCTCAAAACTAAGAGATGGAACAACTTTTTGATAAATCTTTTGTATCCCTTACATTTTAGGTATTTAGAATATGTTTTCGTTTGATTTCAAAACTATATTTTTATTTTCAAGTGATATATCTCCTAAAAAGACTACGCTGGTATAATCATCTACCTTTTTCTTTTCAGGTTCTATGGAGGCTATGGCTACACCTATGCCGACAACCTTTCCGTTAAATTCTTTTATCATTTCAGACATTCCTACGATACTGCCGCCTCCACGCATAAAGTCATCTATAATCAGAACTTTAGAGTTAGGCTCAATAGCTCTTTTAGACATGGACATTTTTTGTAATCGGTCATTAGAACCGCTGAAATAGTTAATACTTATGGTAGATCCTTCAGAAATTTTAGCATCTCTTCTGACTACTACTAATGGTAAATTTAGGTAGTGAGAAACCATAAAGGCTAGAGGTATACCTTTTGTTTCAATAGTGGCTACATAGTTGGCCTCACATTTTCTGAATTTTTTAGCAAATATAAGGGCAATCCGTCTAACTATGGAAGGATCATAGAAAATATCTGAGGTATATAAAAAGTTTCCACCGACCATTCTGGAAGGTTCTGATAATCTTTCGCAAAATTCTTTTTGAAGGATTTTTATGTTTTCTTCGGAAATGTCCGGAATAAAACGAACGCCACCCTTAGCACCGGCGATGGTTTCTAAGAAGCCAAAACCGGAAATTTTTATAGAATTATTAGCTGCTTGTATATCTTCGCTGATACTGGACTTTGCTGCTCCGAACAGGTCACAGAAATATTGAAGAGTATAAACCTGAGTGGGATGCTCTGTTAAAATGTTTATTAGAGCAGCAACTCTTTCCATACGTTTCATAAAAAATACCTCCTAATATTCGTATTATTTATAATATATATTTTTTTGTATTTTTTGTCAATTGGTTCTGCACATTTCCTTTAATTTGTGTTATACTATTAGCGATTATGAAATTGTGGAGATTAAATTGATGATTGATTTAAACAAATATAAACATATACATTGTATTGGTATAGGTGGAATAGGTCTTTCCGCCATTGCTGAAATTTTATTATCTAGAGGATATGCTGTTTCGGGTTCAGATATGAAGGAATCAGATATGACTTTATCCTTAGCTAAAAAGGGTGCAAGAATATATCTAGGGCATAAGGCGGAAAACTTAGGTGACGCTGATGTTTTGGTTTATTCTGCAGCTGTAGCTCAGGATAACCCTGAAATGGTTCAGGCGAAGGAAAAGGGTATTCCTATTTTAACAAGAGCAGAGATGTTAGGTATATTAATGTCAGAGTATGATAATAGTATTGCTGTATCAGGAACTCATGGTAAGACTACTACTACTTCTATGATTTCTCTTATTTTAGATAGGGCTAATCTTAAACCGACAATTTTAGTTGGAGGCAACTTGGCAGAAATTGGTGGTAATTGTAAAGTTGGCGAAGGAGAGTATTTCATAACTGAAGCCTGCGAATATATGGATAGCTTTTTAAGTCTTAGACCTAAAATTGAAATTATATTAAATATTGATTCCGATCATTTAGATTATTTTAAAGATATAAATCAAATTGTAAATTCTTTTGATACTTTTGCGGCTTTAGTTCCTGAAAATGGTTTGATTATTGCTTATGATGCAAATCCTTTTGTAAATCAGGTTATAACTGGTTTGAAAAATGTGGTAACCTTCGGGCTTAATGAAAATAGTGATTATTATGCTTCTGATATTATGTTTACAGAAGAAGGTATGCCTGCTTTTAAAGTTAACCATAAAGGTAAAGAGTTAATAAAGGTTCAATTATCAGTACCGGGAGAGCATAATATTTTAAATGCATTAGCAGCCTTTGCACTTACTCATACTTTAGGTGTGGAAGCGGAGACCATAAAGGAAACCCTTAAAACTTTTAAAGGTACAGAAAGAAGATTCGATATAACAGGTATCACTAATAAAGGAGTTAAAATTGTAGATGATTATGCACATCATCCTACAGAAATAAAGGCAACTCTATCTGCATCTCAGAATGTACCTCATAATCAATTGTGGTGCATCTTCCAACCTCATACTTATACTAGAACGAGAGCTTTATTTGATGAGTTTGCAGTGGCTTTTGAAAAAACTGATAAATTGATACTGACTGAAATATATGCAGCAAGAGAAAAGAATATTTACAAAATTTCTTCTAAACAATTAGTAGAAAGAATAAGGGAAATAGCTCCTGATAAAGATGTGATTTTCATCGAAGATTTTGATGAAATAGCTGAGTATATAAAAGAAAATGCAGAAACCGGCGATATGGTTATAACTATGGGTGCAGGGGATGTATATAAAGTAGGAGAGAAAATCCTAAGTGAAGCTTAAGAGAGTAGCTAGGTTATAGAAATGAAAATTTTAAGTTTAGATGAAAGAATGAAGATAAACAGAGCTTTAGAGAAAAAAGGAGTTCAGTTTATACATATAGAAAATGCTTATATTGATGAAGATGTATGTATTGGAAAGGGAACAGTTATAGGACCTAATGTTACAATTAAGGGCAAAACCCTTATAGGTGAAAATTGCATAATAGATCAAAACTGTCGAATTGAAAATTCTAATATAGGTGATGAAGTAGAAATTTCCAGTTCATATATTATAGAATCCGAAATTGGAAATAATACATCCATAGGTCCTTTTGCATATCTTAGACCTAAGAGCATAGTTGGTAAAGAGTGCAAAATTGGAGATTTTGTTGAAGTTAAGAACTCTACTGTAGGAGATGGAACTAAGGCATCCCATCTCACTTATATAGGTGATGCTGACTTAGGTGAAGGTATCAATTTGGGTTGCGGTGTAGTTTTTGTAAATTATGACGGCAGCAAAAAATATCGTACTAAGGTAGAGTCTAATGCCTTTATAGGTTGCAATAGCAATTTGGTATCACCGGTAAATGTGGGTGAAGGAGCATATATTGCGGCAGGTTCAACAGTTACAGAAGATGTGAAACCTGATGCTTTATATATAGCACGCGAAAAAGGAATTCAAAAAGAGAATTGGGTTCGCAATCGTGGCATTTGGAAAAATAATAAATAATTAAAACATTCTCAGAGGGAGAAGAAAGAAGAGGTAAGAAATTGAGAAGCGGAGTATTTGCTGATTACAAAATTTTCACAGGAAACTCTAATACAGAGTTAGCTGAAGAAATTGCGGGAATAATGGGAAAACCCTTAGGTAAGGCAACAGTAACTAAGTTTAGCGATGGAGAAATTTCAGTTAATATTTGGGAAACTGTAAGAGGCTTAGATGTTTATATCATTCAATCCACTTGCAGTCCAGTTAATGACAATCTTATGGAACTTCTTATTATGATTGATGCTATGAAGAGAGCATCAGCAGGAAGAATCAATGCTATTATTCCATATTATGGATATGCAAGACAGGATAGAAAAGCTAAAGCTAGAGATCCGATTACATCTAAATTAGTTGCTGACTTGATTGTAGCAGCAGGAGCAGATAGAGTTTTAACTATGGATCTTCATGCAAATCAGATTCAAGGATATTTTGATATTCCTGTGGATCATCTCTTAGGTATGCCAATTTTAGGTAACTATTTTAAGAGCAAAAACTTAGATGACCTCTGTGTTGTTTCTCCCGACCATGGTTCAGTAACTAGAGCAAGAAACTTGGCTGAAATTCTTAATTGTCCTATAGCTATTATAGACAAGCGTCGTCCTGAACCTAATAAATCTGAAATTATGAATATAATTGGTAATATACAGGGCAAAAACTGTATTATTATTGACGATATTATAGATACTGCCGGTACTATTTGTAATGCGGCAAAGGCTATTAAAGACTTAGGTGCAAAATCCGTATATGCAGGGGCTACTCATGCTGTATTATCAGGACCGGCTCTTGAAAGAATTAAGGATTCTGTATTTGAAGAAATGGTATTATTAAATACTATTCCTCTTACAGAAGAAAAGAAAACTTCCAATATGACCTTCCTTTCTGTAGCTCCTTTATTTGCAGAAGCTATGACAAGGGTATTCTCTAACGGTTCTGTAAGTGCTCTTTTCGATAAATAAAAATTAGAAAGGCTAAAGAGCAGTAATGTATATTATAGTTGGACTTGGGAATCCGGGCAAAAAGTATGAAAATACCAGACATAACATGGGGTTTATAGCTATAGATTTATTAGCTGAAAAATTTGGCATTAAGGTAGATAAGATTAAATTTAAGTCCTTAATAGGAGAGGGAAGAATTGGAGGGAAAAAGGTATTATTAGTTAAACCTCAAACCTTTATGAATCTTTCCGGAGAAGCAGTAATGGAAGTTATGAATTTCTATAAGGAAGATGTTGAAAACCTTATTGTGATATATGATGATTTTGATATACCTACCGGAACTTTTAGAATTAGAAAAAAAGGTAGTAGTGGGACTCATAATGGTATGAGAAATATTATTTACTTATTAAAAAATGATAATTTCCCAAGAATTAGAGTTGGTATTGGAACAGATAACAAGGGAGATATTATAGATTTTGTTATAGGAGGCATAACAAAATCCGAAAAGAAGCCTTTGGAAGAAGCTCTAATTAAGACGGCGGATGCAGCTGCTTGTATAGTTGAAAAAGGTGTAGACAAGGCCATGAACGAATATAATGTAAGGCCTAATAAACAAATGGGTGTCTAATATTTTAGGCACCAATTTTATTTTTGAAAACTTGGATGTAAGTGTTAAGAGGTTTAGAATGATAAATTATTCAGGAGTATCTGAAAGTAGGGTGGCACCTATAGCTGCAAATTTAATAAAGGATAATTTACAGACTTTAATTATAGTTTCTACTGAAATTAGAGCTAAGAGGCTGGCACAGGACTTAGAATTTTTTATAAAAGAAAATCCTAAGAAGATTATAGTTTTACCTGAACAGGAAAATTATTTTTTAAGATATGATGCTAAGAACCATGATCAGCTTATTGCCAGACTTAAGGGGGTTAAAGCTTTACTTACAGGGGAACCGGTAGTGGTTATTGCCCCTGTTTCTTATGCTGTAAAAAAACTAATACCTCATAGAAGTTTTCAGGATAAGAAAATTTCTTTGAAGAGGGGAGCAGAAATTCAGGTATTCCCTTTAAGAGAAGAATTTATATCTTTAGGTTATGAATGTGCGGGTATCGTGGAAAGTCAAGGGCAATTCAGTCATAGAGGCGGAATTATAGATATTTTCCCACCTGACAGTGATAATCCCATTAGAATAGAATTATTTGGTGATGAAATTGATTCCATAAGAACCTTTGACATAGAAAGCCAGAGATCTTTAGAAAATCTTAAATTTGTAGAAATTTTTCCGGCAGAAGAATTAGTGTCTTCAGAGGAAGTTTTTAAAATTGCCATAGAAAAAATTCATAGAGAATATACTAGAGCTATTCATAAGGCTGAGAAAAATGAAAATAAAGAATTAGCAGACAGATTAAGGGCAAGCTTAGGTGAATTATGTGAATATATAGAAAATTTCCATAATGTACAATTACTTGGAAACTACATACATTATTTCTATGATAGTACAGAATATATTTGGGATTATATGAAAGAGGGAAATATTTTAATAGATGATCCTGATAGAATATATGAAGTATTAAATTTAAAAGAAAGTGAACAAGAAGCTGATTTTCAAGTAATGTTGGAAAGAGGACAGGCAGTAAAGAAAGATTTTGAAGGTTTATCCGGAACGGAAGATTTTAAAAAAGTATTCAAGAAATCGGATGTTACTATTTTTACTCCTCTTCCTAAGAGGGTTATAGGGGTAGAAACCTTTGATAATATATATAATGTGCAAAGCAGACAACCTCTCAATTTTGCAGGCAAGATAAATGTTTTAGAGAGTGAGCTTATTTCTTATGCAAAGAAAAACTATGATATTACCATAGTTTGCAGTTCAATTGACAGACTTAATAATCTAAAAGAATTTGTTGAGAGAATTGGTCTGGAGGGTAAGGTTGGGTTTGCAGAGGGCAATTTAACTCAGGGCATTGATTTTCCGCAGGAAAAGAAACTGTGGTTATGTGAGAGTGATATTTTTGCTATAAAAAAACAGGGCAGAAAGAAAAAAAGTAAAGCTAAGGGTCAACAAATAAAATCCTTCTCTGACATTAGAGAAGGAGATTTTGTGGTACATGAAAATCATGGAGTCGGTAAATTTATAGGAATTGAACAACTTTCTATAGAAAGAGAAAAAAAGGACTATATCAAGATAAAATATGCGGGCAATGATATGCTGTATGTACCTGTAGAACAGATGGATATGGTCCAGAAGTTTATAGGAGGGGATAGCGGACTTCCGCGTTTAAATAAACTTTCCGGTGGTGAATGGAAGCTTACTAAGGCAAAGGCAAAGGCAGATATAGCGGTTATGGCTAAGGACTTAATTGAACTGTATGCTAAGAGGACTATGAAAGCCGGACATCAGTTTGGAGAGGATACGGTTTGGCAGATGGATTTTGAGGGAGCCTTTCCTTATGAGGAAACGGAAGATCAGCTTCAAGCCATAAAAGAGATAAAAGAAGATATGGAAAAACCTTACTCCATGGATAGACTTTTATGTGGTGATGTAGGCTTTGGTAAAACAGAGGTGGCTGCCAGGGCTATATTTAAGTGTTTGGCTGATGGCAAACAAGCTGCATTTTTAGTGCCTACAACTATTTTAGCGAATCAGCATTTCTATTCTTTAAAAGAGAGATTTGAACAGTTTCCTTTTAAGGTGGAGGTGCTTTCCAGATTTAGAAGTCAGGCTCAACAGGCAGATATAATTAAAAAAATGAGTAAGGGGCAGGTGGATCTTATCATAGGAACTCATCGACTTTTGTCTAAGGACATAGCTTTCAAAGACTTAGGACTATTAGTAATAGATGAAGAACAGAGGTTTGGTGTAGAGGACAAGGAAAAAATAAAGAAATTAAAAACTAATGTTGATGTGTTGACTCTATCTGCTACACCTATACCTAGAACCTTGAATATGTCTTTAACCGGCATAAAGGATATGAGTTTAATTGAAGAACCGCCAGAGGAACGATATCCTGTTCAGACCTATGTGTTAGAACAAGATGACCAGCTTCTTAAAGAAGTTATAGAGAGAGAGTTAAATCGTGGGGGACAGGCTTATGTAGTTTATAATCGCGTAAAGGGTATACAGGCTATAGCTGAAAAAATAGAAAATTTAGTGCCTGAAGCTAATGTAGTGGTAGGTCATGGTCAGATGAATGAGCATACTTTGGAAAATGTTATGTTGGATTTCATAAATGGAGAAAATAATGTATTAGTTGCAACTACCATAATAGAATCGGGATTAGATATACCTAATGCTAATACTATGGTTATAATGGACTCTGATAGATATGGTCTTTCTCAGCTTTACCAGCTTAGAGGTAGAGTGGGTAGATCTAATAAGATGGCGTATGCTTATTTAATGTATCAAAAAGATAAGGTGCTAAATGAACAGGCGGAAAAGCGTTTAAAGGCTATTAAGGAATTTACCGAGTTTGGTTCCGGATTTAAAGTAGCCATGAAAGATTTAGAAATAAGAGGGGCGGGAAATCTTTTAGGCACAGCTCAATCGGGGCATATTGCCAATATTGGATATGAATTATATTGTAAAATGGTCGATAATGCAGTTAGAGCTTTACAAGGGGAATTGATTACAGAAAAGAGTGAGGATATTTCCATTGAAATACCGGTTTCTGCTTATATTCCGACAAGCTATATTGAGAATGAAGCATTAAAGATTGAGATGTACCAGAAAATTGCTACAGTGCAAACCTATGATGATGAAGATGAAATTATAGATGAACTTTTAGACAGGTTTGGAGATGTACCTAAGGCTACTATAAATTTAGTAAAAATTGCTCATATAAGATATTTAGCTGAAAATTTAGGTGTAAACAGAATTTATAAAAATAAAGAATCTGATTTAAGATTGCCGACTTCTGTAAAGAGTAGAGTAGGCTTTAGAGGAAATATCTCGTCTGATAAGGTGAAATTGGTTTTAGAATTCAGTGAGAAAAATAGTATAAATGGTAAGGCTATTTTTAATATGACAGAAAAAATGGGTAACAGAACATTTTTACATGGAGGAATTAAACCTTTTATAAGATTGGACACTACTAAGCAAAAAATGGCAGAGGACACTTTAGAACTTTTAGAAATTTTAAGCACATCTATAAATTAGTCCTAAAATATTGGAAAACTATTGACTTTATGATATACTAAGAGGGTTATGATGAGTTTCTATTTTATAAGTTAATCGGGAACTCGTAGGAAATTTAAGGAGGCAATCATGCTTTTTCAAAATATAACTATTATAGATGAAGATTTTAATATAAGAGAAAATATGTTTGTAGGAGTTTCTGAAGGTAGAATTGATTACATAGGAGATACTATGCCTGCTAAAACATATAGTTCAAAATATGAAGGGAAGGGTCGCTTGCTAATGGCTGCCTTCTATAATTCTCACGGACATTCACCTATGTCTTTAATGAGAGGATATGGAGAAAATATGGCTCTTCAAGACTGGCTTACTAAAAGGATTTTCCCCTTTGAAGATAAATTAGATAGTAATGCGGTATATTGGGGAACTATGCTTTCCATGGCAGAATCTATGAGCTTTGGTATAGTTTCTACTTCAGATATGTATTATTTTACAGATGATATGGTTAGAGCAGTTTTGGATTCAAAAATGAAGGCTAATTTGTCTAGGGCGATAGTACATTTTGATGAATCGGATCCTAATAAATTACCCTCTGTAATAGAAATGAAGAGGACTTTTGAAATATACCATAATATTGAAGATGAAAAAATAAAAATGGATGTTAGCATACACGGAGAATATACTTCTAATCCTTTAGCAGTTTCTGTCGTAACGGATTATGGAAAGAGTGTAGGTGCTAATATGCATATACATATTTCTGAAACTAAGACAGAACATGAAGAATGTAAGTTGAGACATGGGAAGACACCTGTAAAATATTTCTATGATTTAGGAGCTTTAGATTTGCCTACAACTGCGGCTCATTGTGTATGGGTTGAGGATGCGGATTTTGATATGATCAAAGAAAAAGGGGTTACAGTGGCATCTAATCCTATGAGTAATTTGAAACTGGCAAGTGGTGTTTGTAATGTACCTAAATTATTGTCAAAAGGAATAAATGTTGCTATTGGAACAGACAGCGTAGCTTCTAATAATAGTTTGAATTTTTTTGAAGAAATAAAAACCTTTGCAGTTGCTTCTAAAATGTATTTTAATGACCCTACGGCAGTTACACCTTTAGAGGCTTTAAAGGCGGCTACAATAAACGGAGCTAAAGGGCAGGGGAGAAAAGATACAGGTTTGGTTAAGGAAGGCTTTAGAGCTGATTTAATTGTTTTAGATATTGATAAACCTCATATGATACCTGTTCATAATATTCTAAATAATTTAGTGTATTCGGCAGATGGAAGAGATGTAGTTATGACTATGGTAGATGGTAAGGTTGTGTATAAAGATGGGGAATTTTTAACCTTGGATATTGAAAGGGTTAAAGCAGAGGCGAAACTTTGTACAGATAAGATTTTATCAATGCTTTAGAGATTTTGTAGCGAAAGAAAGGACATTTAATATATGTCAGATAATAAATTTTTAAAAGGTGCTGCAATTTTAGGGGTTGCAGGTATAGTTACTAAGATTATAGGCGTATTTTTCAGAATTCCTCTAACTAACTGGGTTGGAGCTGAAGGTATAGCATATTATAGTTTAGTATATCCTATATATACTTTATTTTTAATTTTATCTACATCGGGAATACCTGTTGCCATATCCAGAATGGTGGCAGAGAGGATCGCAGTAAAAAACTATGGAGGTGCTCATAGAGTTTTCCAAGTATCTGTGTGGCTCATGATGGCTTTAGGAGCTATTTCTTTTGCCCTTGTTCATTTTGGAGCCGGTTGGATAGAAAGTGCCTTAAAAGCACCTGATAGCAGATTTGCTTTTGAAGCAGTGGCACCTTCTTTATTTATAGTGCCTATTATGGCTGCTTACAGAGGATACTTCCAGGGGCGACAAAATATGAACCCTACAGCTATTTCTCAGCTTACAGAACAGTTTTTTAGAGTAGTAGTTGGTTTAGGCTTGGCTTACTATTTAATAGATACAGGAAGTACAGCTGTAAGTGCAGGAGCAGTTTTCGGCGGAACTTTCGGAGCAGGGGTAGGCTTAGCTACGGTAATTGTCATATATATATTCAGTTATAAATATATTAAAAGAAAAATTAATAGACATAAGTCTAAAGCTGAGGTAGAAAGCGTATCTAAAATAGTTAAGACTATTTTAGTAATAGCTATTCCTATTACTATAGGTGCTTGTATTTTACCCTTAGTTAATACAGCGGATGCGGCTATAGTTATGAGAAGGTTGCAGGATACCGGTTGGAGTTATGCAGAATCTAAGCTACTATGGGGAAGGTTAGAAGGTTATTGCACCTCTTTAATAGGTATGCCTCAGGTATTGATTCAGGCTATTGTTATGAGCTTAGTTCCTGCCATAGCTGCAGGATATAAGTTAAAAAATCATAAGGAAATAGGGCAAAACATTCAGTTTGCCATGAGAGCTTCCATGGTTATAGGCTTTCCTTGTGCAGTAGGTATTTTCGCTATGGCTAAACCTATACTTATGATGCTTTATCCCGGACAACTTCAGGAAGCTATGGATGCTGCCCCAACCTTAATGGTAATGAGTTTAAGCGTAATATTCTCCTCTACCATGCAGACTTTAACAGGGGCTTTACAGGGAATAGATAAGCAGATGTTACCTGTAAAAAATTTAGCTTATGGGGCTATAGCAAAGGTTGCCTTTACATATATTTTGGTAGGAATTCCTTTGATTAACATAAATGGCGCACCTATTGGAACCATAGCCACTTATGGTATCGCTTCGATTTTGAATTTAAAAGATATAAAGAAATATACAGGAATTAAGTTTGACAATATGCAAATATTTGTAAAACCTTTTATCAATTCTGCAATTATGGGAGTGTTAGCACTTCTGTCATATAAAATTGTGTTTGCAGTTATCCATAGTAACAGTTTGGCAACTTTAATTGGAATTATTATAGGTGGAATTTCCTATACAGTTTTAATTTTAGTAACCAAAACTATTACTACAGAAGAATTAGGTAGAATGCCTAAGGGGGATAAGCTGGTAAAAATTATAGATAAGGTAAATAACAAATTGAACCTTAAGATTAAAATAAAGTAATTTAAAGTCCTATTTTAAGAAAGGAAGCATCGTGAAGATTGAAGTTAATACTAAGAATGAGTATAAACACTTATATACGGAGGGGAAGGATTCAAAATCCGCCTTGGAAAGACTTGAAAGTATTATCAGTATTTTGAGAAAAGAGTGTCCTTGGGATAGGGAACAAACCCATGAAAGCCTGAGAAGTGGTATGCTTGAAGAGGCTTATGAGGTAGTAGAAGCTATAAATAATAAAGATAAGGAAAATCTAAAAGAGGAATTAGGAGATGTAATGCTTCAGGTGATTTTTCATAGTAATTTAGGTGAGGAAGAAGGCGACTTTAATCTTACAGAAGTGATTAATATGGAATGTCAGAAGATGATTAGACGGCATCCTCATGTTTTTTTAGAAGAAAATGCAAATAAAAGCATAAAATCTATTGACAAAGTCCTTGAAAAATGGGAAAATATCAAGGTGCAGGAGAAGGGTCGAACTTCGACTACCTGTAGAATGAAAGAAGTCCCAAAAGCATTACCGGCTTTAACTAAAGCATATAAAGTACAAAAGCGTGCAGCGGAGTCGGGTTTTGATTGGGCAGATGTTTCAGGTGCTTTTGATAAAATAAAGGAAGAGAGAGAAGAGCTTATAGAGGCTTATAATACTAATCCTTTAAATCAGAAAGAAATAGAAGCAGAGTTAGGTGATTTATTATTTTCATGTGTAAACGCCGCCCGTTTCTTAAAGGCAGACCCTGAAACCGCATTAGAGTACACTATAGAAAAGTTCATAAGACGCTTTGCTTATGTAGAAGAAAAGGCCTTGTCTTGCGGAAAGGCTTTAGAAGACATGAGCTTAGATGAGATGGACGCTTTATGGGAGTTATCAAAAAAAGAAGAAGCTTCCAATAAATAGTGACATAAAAAAATATTAGCTATATTGCGAAGGAGGAAATGTAATGAACAAAGCTGAATTAGTAACTGCTATTGCAGAAAAAACAGGATTCACTAAGAAGGACGCAGAAACTGCACTTAACGCAGTAGTTAAGAGTGTAGAAGAAGCATTAGTAAAGGGAGAAAAGGTACAGTTAATCGGATTTGGTACTTTTGAAACTAAGGAAAGAAAGGCTAGACAGGGAAGAAACCCAAGAAAGCCTGAAGAAATCATTAAAATTGCAGCATCTAAGGCTCCTACTTTCAAAGCAGGTAAGGCATTAAAGGATGCAGTAAACAAATAATTAAAGTTAATAAATGGTAAAACCATTTGTTATATGCAGCAGCCTAGGGCTGCTGCATATTCTTTAGACCTAAGCTCATTATAGGTTTATGAAAGGCATTTATGAGAGTAGATAAATTTTTGAAAAATTCAAGATTGATAAAAAGGCGTACTGTTGCGAAGGAAGCTTGTGATCAGGGGCGTGTCTTTGTAAATGAGAAACCTGCTAAGGCTGGCACTGAAATTAATGTGAATGATATTATTCATATAGAATTTGGTAACAGCTCTGTATCAGTTAAGGTTTTAGAAATTATAGACTCTTGTAAAAAGGAAGCCGCAACAGGAATGTATGAAATAATTCAGCAAAAGGGCTAAACCCTAATAGGGCTTAGCCCTTTTGCTATATTATTTAGTTTTATGTTTTTCTAATTAAGTTAAAGATATATTCTATTGAAAATAGGCAGCATATAAGATATTACAATAAAGAGGTTTTTATGGAAAATAAAATTAACAATAAAATTGAAAAAAGCAAGAGTTATTTATTATACTTTTTTATGTACTTCCCACTGGGCTGTATAGCCCCATTGATAGGTATGTATTTGGCTCATATTGGTTTTAATGGAACACAGGTAGGTGTTATTACATCTCTTGGCACCGGAGCTGCCGCTTTGGGAGGCATATTTTGGGGCAAGATATATTCTAATTCTAAGAATAGAAAGAATGTAATAATTATTATGATGCTTTTAGCTGCTTTGACAGCAGTTTCAAGTCTCATGATTAAAACCTTCATATTGTATGCTTTTATATATAGTGTGCTTTATTTTTTCCAAGGGCCATCTCATGGGCTTTGTGATTCTATGGTAATTGAAAACAATGAAAATTTTCCTGCCATAAGAGCCATAGGTGCCATTGGCTATGCTGCTGCTGTTTATGTGGCAGGCTATATGTCAGAAAAATTTGGCTTAGAAGTGATATTTTATATGCATGGAGTAACTTTTCTTCTAGCTTGTTTGATTATGAAGTCAAAGGCTGAGCTAAAAAATCATTTGACAACTAAAAATAAAGAGCCTCAGGCAAGAAAGGTGGGATACATTGAGCTTTTCCAAAACCGAACTTTTAGAAAACTGTTAGTTTTTGCCTTTTTTACCTTAGGAACAACTATGGCGCATAATACTTATTTTGGCTATTTGTATAAGGAGGGAGGTGGAAGCCTTAAGGGAATTGGTATTGCCTTTCTTTTAATGGCAGGAAGTGAATGCTTATTTATGCTTCTGATTCCTTTTATAAATCGCAAAATCTCCACAGAAAAACTTTTGCTCTTCGGAGTTATAATTGCCATATTTAGATTTGGAGTTTACGGATTAACCTTGCCTGCATATATATTATTAGGCAGTTTCTTTTTACAAGGTATTATGAACGGTATTATTCTAGTAGAAACAGTAAAATATTTTGAAAAGATTTTAGAGCCTAGAATGGCTAGCATAGGCGTTGCTGTATATTATGCCTTAGGCAATAATTTAAGTGCCATAGGATGTAATATGTTAGGAGGAGTTATTTTAGACAAGTGGGGACCTGCACAGGTATATATTTTCTTTGCTCTGTGGAATACAATAGGATTAGTTGTATATATGATGAACAGCTTGCATAAAGAGGCGGCTGCCGGAGTGGATTTTGTCAGATAAAAATTAATATGTATCAAGAAACCTTTCATTGACATTACTGTAAAAATATGGTAATAATTAAGTGAGAGGTTTTTATTTTGTGTTCCTAATTAAATAGGAGGCAAGAAATATGAAAGATTATGAATATCAACAGAAAAGGTTAAAGGGGTATGTTTTACCTGTGGCAGTTCAGAGACAAGCTGTGTGGGCTGTTAAGGATTTGGAAAGGCTGGTTGAACAATTAGATTATTATAAGGCGAAGTTCTATTCTATAAGCGGAAGGGATTTTAGTGTGGAATATGATGCAGGAACTTGTGTAAAGGATGCCACAGCAGAAAGGGCAGCCCTTCTGTGCAATCTGACTGCCAGAATCGGTGCTATAGAAGATGCTTTAAAAATAATACCTATTATATATAGAATGGGAATTAGGGACCATTTGGTAAAGGATTTGCCTTATAGTGATGAGTATCATATAAATACTTGGAGAAAGTGGCAACAAATATTTATATATAATGTAGCCGTTAATTTAAACATACTTTAATGTATAGTAAGAAAATAAGGTATTTAGATGCTTTCAGGATACACCATAAAAAAGATGTAAAAAAGTATAAAAAAAGTTTTGAAAACCTATTGACATAGGGTTTAAAAAATGATAATATATGCAAGCTGTCGAAAACGAGAGCAGTTAAGAACTTAAAAAGAAGATGAAAAAAGCTTCTAAAAAAACATAAAAAATGTTAAA
>CAMENZ010000008.1 GCA_945928865.1 uncultured Clostridia bacterium | reverse complement strand
GGGAAAGAGTACGTTGATGAAAATTCTTTATGGCATCAATAGACCAACTTCAGGAAAGCTATACATTAAGGGTGAAGAAATAAAGAATTTCAAACCGGAAGTGGCTATATCAAAGGGAATAGGAATGGTACACCAGCATTTTATGTTGGTACCTTCTTTTACTGTGGCACAAAATATATGCTTAAGTAAGGAACCTAAAAAATGGGGGTTCTTTTATGATTTGAAGAAAGCTAATGAAAGTGTAAAAGATTTAGTAGAAGAATATGGTCTCTTTGTAGAACCTACAGATAAAATTATGGAAATTCCTGTGGGTATTCAGCAGAGAGTAGAAATTTTGAAAACTCTTTATAGAGGGGCAGAAATTCTCATTTTAGATGAGCCTACTGCTGTTTTAACTCCTCAGGAAACTAAGGAATTATTTACAGTTATTAAGCGTATGGTTAAAGAAAAGGGAATGACTGTAATAATTATTACTCATAAACTTTATGAAGTTATGGCTATTTCAGACAGAGTAGGTGTAATGAGACAAGGAAAGTTAGTGGGTGTAGAAGAAACTAAAAATGTAAATGAGCGTATTTTAGCTTCTATGATGGTAGGAAGAGATGTTCTTCTGGAAGCCTTAGATAGAAAAGGAAATTTAGGAGAGGTCTTAGTAGAAACGGAAGATATATTTGTAACGGATAATCGTGGGCTTATGGCTGTAAACGGTATTTCCCTCAAGGTTAGAGCCGGAGAAGTTTTAGGTATAGCAGCCATAGAAGGAAATGGACAAAGTGAACTAATCGAAGCCATTACAGGTATGCGTCATATTGAAAAGGGAAGCATAAAAGTGGCAGGGACTGATGCTACTAAACTTACAGCAGGAGAAATTAGAAAGCTAGGCTTGGCACATATTCCTGAAGATAGAATGACCACAGGAGTTTCTTTGAAGTCCAGTGTAACGGAGAATCTGATAATCGGAAAGGAGAGGGAGGCGGATTTTGCTGTAAAAGGAATCCATCTTAAGCAGTCGACAGTTGAGAGATATGCGAAAGACCTCTTTGAAAAATTCGATATTAGAGGTGCGGGCATTGGTACTGAGGTAGGTTCCATGTCCGGCGGAAATATGCAGAAGGTAGTAGTTGCAAGGGAAATATCCTTTGACACACCGGTTTTAATTATTTCACAACCTACTAGAGGTGTGGATATAGGAGCTATGGAGTTCATTCATAATCAAATTATGGAAAGAAGAAATGCCGGTTGTGCTATTTTATTAGTATCTGCTGATTTAGATGAAGTGTTCAGATTAAGTGATAGAATAATTACTATTTATGAGGGCAAAATCACCGAAGAATTTAATAATGGTGAGATTTCTAAGATGGATATTTCATACTACATGACCGGAAACAGGGAAGGAGATGAAGCTGATGAATAAAATCCTTTCAAGTTTTAATAAGAATAAAACCTATTTGATAATGTTAATATTATCTGTAGTAGTTGCTTTGATTTTAGGAGCAATTTTAATGCTGGTAACCGGATATAATCCGGTAGAAGGATATAGCGCTATGTTAGAGGGGGCTTTTGGAACCCCTAGAATGATTGGTAATACTTTAGCTAAAATGCTTACCCTGTGTTTGACTGCCCTAGGTATGGCAGTGGCAGCTCAGGCAGGTATGTTTAATGTAGGCGGTGAGGGACAGCTTTTCTTAGGCGGTTTGGCTGCCACAGTAACGGGTGTATATCTTCAGGGAGTTTCACCAATTATAGCTTTACCTTTGGCTTTTATAAGTGCTATGGTAGTAGGAGGATTTTATGCCTTTATACCTGCTTGGCTAAGGGTGAAGATAAATGTATCGGAAGTTATTACTACAATTATGCTTAATTCTATAGCTATTTTAGTTTGTAAATGGCTTACTAATTCGGGAGGCTGGCTTATAACTGATGATAAGGGTGTGTTAGGGGGTACGGAAGCTATTCCGGAAGCCTTGGCATTTAGTAAATTGGTAGATAGGTCTAATCTTTCTACAGCTATTTTATATGGAGCAGTTATTGCCTTTCTATGTTGGTATTTTATGAAAAAAACTTCCATAGGTTTGGAGATGAAAGTAACCGGTGAAAATCAGAGGTTTGCCTTTTTCTCAGGTCTTAAGAAGGATAAAATTATGATAGGTTCCATGATAGCATCAGGTGCTATCTGCGGTTTAGTCGGAATGTTTGAAGTCTATGGTTATCAAGGTAGATTTATGGATTCAATTTCCAACGAATTTTACTATGATGGTATGCTGGTAGCAATGATAGTTAAATATAATCCTATCGGAATTATGATAATGAGCTTTTTCTTTGCCATAATCAATGTTGGAGCTTCATATATGGAGTTAAGGGTTGGCATTTCAGGTGAATTATCAGATATTATTTTTGCAATTATAATATTCCTCATGGCAGCGGAGGGTGGAATTACTAAAATCTGGACAAATTTCCAAAATAAAAAAGCTGCTAAAAAATTAGAGAGTTCAAAGGAGGATAAGATAAATGGATAATTTATTTCAGATTTTCAATATGGGATTATTGCAAAATACTCTAAGAACCTCAACTCCTGTAATACTTTGTGCTATGGGAGGACTTTTAACAGAGCAGGCAGGTATTATGAATATCGGAATGGACGGTATGATTGTGGCTGGTGCCTTTGTGGCAGTAGCTGCAAGTTATTTTTTAGCTTCGGCTACAATGGGAGTTTTAATGGCTGTTTTATGTGGAATAGTTATAGGTCTATTCTTTGCTTTATTTGTGGTAAAGCTAAAGTCTGATGAATTTATTATCGGAATGGCATTAAATACTTTCGCAGGGGCATTGACAGTTTACCTTTTAAGGTCTATATTTGATGTTAAGGGAACTTTTTCAGATGAGGGTATACATTCATTACCTACAGTTCATTTGGATTTTCTTGAAAAAATTCCTTTCATAGGCACTCTGTTAAATAATAACAGTTTGTTTGTATATATAAGCTGGATTATGGTTTTACTTACTTGGTTTTTCTTATACAGAACTCCTTATGGATTTTGGTTAAGAGCATCGGGAGAGCATCCGGAATCCCTAGAAACAGCAGGTATAAATCCTAAAAAGATGAAGCTTTTAGCATCTGTTCTATGTGGAGTTATGTGTGGCTTCGCAGGTGCACATCTTTCACTTGGATACCTTACAATGTTCACAGAAGGAATGCATAATAGTAGAGGCTTTACAGCCTTTGCTTGTGTAATCTTCGGTATGGCTAATCCACCTAAGGTTTTCTTTGCAGCTATTCTGTTTGGATTTTGTGAGGCGTTAGGATTAAGATTACAAAATGTGGGAGTACCGTCTAATTTGGCAGGTATAGTACCATATTTGGCAACTATTTTGATGCTTATATATATTACAGTTTCTACTAAAAACAAGAAGAAACTTAAGGCTAAAAAGCAATTAAAAAATAATATTTAACCAAAAGGGGAAAAGAAATGAAGAAAAAGACGATTATATTATTTACACTTTTAATGGCAGTAAGTTTATTAGTACTTACAGGTTGCGACAAGGATACAAGTGTTTACGGCAAGACTAAGATGGCTGATTATGTAACTTTACCGGACTATGAAAAATATGAAGTAAGTCCGGCTGAAATTAAAGTAACTGATGAAGAAGTTGATGCGGCTATAGATGCAAGAATTGCTGCAGCTTCTACAGAAACTAAGGAAATTACAGAAGGTACTGTAGAAAAGGGTGACTCTGTAAACATTTCTTTTAAGGGTAAATTAGCTGATGGCACAACTGATCCCGGTATGAATAGCGATAAATTCCCTATGAAATTAGGCGAAGCAAATATGATAGAAGGTTTCCAAGAAGGTCTTTATGGAGCAACTATCGGTAAAAAGGTAACTTTGAACCTTAAATTCCCTAAGCCTTATATGAAGAAAGAGTTAGAAGGCAAGGATGTAACTTTTGAAGTTGTAGTTTTAAACAAGGTGGTTCCTGTAGAAGTTAAATTAGATGAAAAATTTATCAAGAAGGATTCTGCAGGAAAGGCTAAAACTAAAGAAGAGTACAGAGAGTTTTTAAAGGATACTTTAACTCAGCAAAAGACGGATTCTGTTAAGAAAGAAGAACAGAAGCGTATTTATCAGGAAATTGCAAAAAATTCTAAGGTTGAAAAGCTTTTAGATGATGAGGTTAAAGCAACGAAGGAAAAACTTGTTAAGAGATATGAAGATGCTGCTAAAAACAAGAATATGAAGTTTAAAGATTTCATAAAGAATACTTTAGGTTGGACTCCTGAGCAGTTTGATAAGGAAGTAGCAGCTTTTGCTGAAACCAATGTTAAGGAAAGCATGATTATGTATGCTATCGCTCAGAAGGAAGAGGTAGAAATTACAGATAAGGAATACGATGCTAAATTACAGGAAATCCTTTCAAATACAGGCTTTAAGACAGAAGAAGAGTTTAAGAAGAATGTAGGCGTAGATTTAGCGGAATATGGTGAAATGTACGGAGTTAGATTAAATACTATGATGGAAGAAACTATGAATAAAATCTATACTAGATTAATAGAAGGTAAATAGTAATCCCATTATTTTAAGATTGAAACATTTATTTAATAAAAAATTAAATTGATTGAAGAAAATAGAGCCTTAGATGTGGCTTTATTTTCTTTTTTGTAGTATAATTTGTTATGTATGAGTTTTAATACTTTTAAGAGGCTTTTATTAGCTTTAGCTAAAAGAAGCCATTTTATAAATAAAAGGAGATTAACCTAAAATGAGATTTTATATTGCCTTATGGGCAGCCAAGTTTGCAATGTTTTGCTATAAGCTTATGGGAAGAGAAAGAGATGATAGACCGGGGCTGTTAGCTACTAAAATATGTCCTGATTTTTTGACACGAATTCATAAACCTAAGTTGGTAATAACTATTACAGGTACTAATGGTAAGACGACCACTTCCGCTTTAATAAATAATAAGCTTAGGGAATCGGGGCTTACAACTTCTTTTAATGATTGGGGAGCTAATCTTACGGCAGGTTATTCTTTGAATTTAATGCGTTGTGTAAATATTTTTAATAGACCTGTTAAAGATGCTTCTATTTTAGAGGCGGACGAATTAACTTTAGATGAGACTATGACTCAGATTTGTCCTAACTATATTTTAATTACAAATATATGTAAGGACTCTTTGAGAAGAAATGGTCATCCTGAAAATATTTTTAAGCATATTGATAGAACCTTGAAAATTTTAGGAAATAAGACTAAGGCTATTTTAAACGCAAATGACCCATTAAGTTCTCAGTTGGGCTTAGAATCTCAGAGAGTTTATTATGGAATGACAGATATAGGAGCTGAGCCTTTTAAAAATATGGTAGCGGATATAGCTGTTTGCCCTAAATGCAGCGGTGAAATAGGCTATGATTATAGACTTTATAGACATTTAGGTGGCTTTTATTGTAAGGATTGTGATTTCAAAATGGCGAAGGCTAAGTATTTTGCCAAGTTTGTTGATTATGATAACCGCAAAATCTGTATAGATGAAGACGGTGAAGATAAAATCTATCCTTTAATATCTGACACTTTGTTTAACGCCTTCAATGTTTTATCTGCAGTGGCAGTATTAAGAGAAGTAGGCGAGAAGAGTGATGATATTAGCAGATTTTTAGAAAGCCAAAAAATCACAGCTATTCGTGAAACCTGTGTGGAATTTAATGGAATAGAATACTATGCCTATGCAGCAAAATCTCAGAATGTTTCTGCTGCATCAACTGTATTTGAATATATGGCTAAAGAGCCTTCAGACAAAAATGTTGTATTACTGTTAGATGAAGTTCAGGATAGAAACCACCCTACAGAAACTATAACATGGCTCTATGAAACGGATTTTGAATTTTTAAATTCAGATAACATAAAAAAGATTTTAGTCGGTGGGCATATGTTCTTAAATCATAAGCTAAGGCTTCTCTTAGCAGGGATTCCTGAAGAAAAGATTGTAGCCGTAGAAGAGGAAAAGGACATTATAGACTATGTAGATAGAGAAGGTATTGAAAAAGTCTATGTATTATATGAAATTGATTGTTTGACTAAGGCTAAAAATATGCGTGATGCAATAGTTCTTAAGGCTAAGGAGGTCTACAATGAAAAAGGTTGAGTTACTTTTTCCTGAATTTTGTAATATATATGGAGAAAGCTACAGTGTAGAATATTTGAAAAAATGTAATTCAGAGATTGAAGTAGTTTATACAAATCATAAAGATGTGCCTATATTTGTTTCAGGGGAAGCAGATATGGTATATTTAGGTTGTAGTTCTGAAGATAAACAAGAGAAAATTATTGATATTCTAAAGAAATATAAGGAAGAAATTCAAAGAGAAATAGAAAAAGGAACTATTTTCTTAGTTACCGGAAATGCTTTGGAAATTTTCGGTAAGTATATTGAAGATGATGATAAACAGATAGAAGCCATAGGTATTTTCGATTTCTATTCAAAAAGATATATGAGAAATCGCCATAACTCTCAATACGTGGGTAAATTCAAGGATATGATTATGTTAGGACAAAAAAGTCAATATTCTATGGCTTATGGTGATTTTGATGACTACTTTATCGACATTGAAATAGGAATAGGTATGAATAAGGAGACTAAGAGAGAAGGTATAAGAAAAAATAATTTTTATGGAACTTATTCATTAGGACCTTATATGATTTTAAACCCTCATTTTACGAAATATTTGTTGTGTTTAATGGGATTGGAGCCTAAGTTGGCATTTGAAGATGAAATAATAAAGGCTTATGATTATAGACTTAAGGAGCTTAGAGCTACACTTAAGTAGTTTGGTAAGTGATTTTAGAACGGGAATTTAGGAGAATTAAATGGGCGTAGGATTTTATATAAAAAAGCTTAAAGGTGCAGATTGGAGTAAATTTATTGAAACTTCCAAGAGAATTTCCAAGATAAATAAGAAACCTTGGAGATTGGTTTTTATGGACATAATGTATTGTGGCTATAAATACGGCTCCGGTCATGTGGATTATGAAAGTTTTGAAATGTATAACATGACTAAAAAGGAAAGAGAAAATGTTCTCACTATTAGAAAAAATAATGAGCTGGTTAGAGCTTTAAATGATCAAAGCTATGCTCATTTCTTTGAAGATAAGGCGGATTTTAATGAAAGATTTAAGGATTATTTAAAGAGAGATTGGCTTTATTTAAATGGTAATAATAAGGCGGATTTTGCTAAATTCTTAGAGGATAAGGAAGAATTCTATGCTAAGCCTTTAGGACTTTGTTGTGGTAAGGGAATTGAAAAAATTAAAGTTGAAAATAAAGACAATGAGGCGGTAGATAAGCTTTACGATGAGCTGATGAAAAAACAGTGTTACTTAGTAGAGGAAGAGGTTTTTCAGAATGAGGCTATGAATAAGTTGTCTCCGGCGGCTGTTAATACGGTTAGGGTGATTACTATTGTCAATAATAACAAGGTTAATATTGTGGCTGTATGTGTTAGAATCTCCAGGAAAGGTATGATTGTAGATAATTTTAATGCAGGCGGTTTATGCGGTATTGCTGATGTTAATACCGGTGTTATGATTACAGATGGTTTTGATAAGGTGAGAAATATTTATATCGAAACTCCGGACACTCATGTTAAAGTTAAGGGTTACCAGATTCCTAATTGGGAAGAAATTCAGGAGCTGATTAACAAGGCAGCTTTAGAAATACCTCAGATAAGATATGTAGGTTGGGATGTATGTGTTTCTGAAAAGTATGGACCTCTTTTAATTGAAGGTAACAGTTATCCGGGACAGGATGTAACCCAATTCCCTAAGATTAATTATGGAACTTATTCAGTTATGAAAGAGGCTATTAAGTAAGGAACTTCACCTTGACATTTTCAAGGGAATAGTGTAATATTAGCAAGAACTAACATGTAGCTAATGTATAAACATTAGTACAATTAAAACAATGAGAAATATGTATGGTGGAAGTTGGTGAAAATCCACTCAGTCCCGCTACCGTGAAGATAGAAATGGTTGAATATTTTTATATAAGACGGATACGCTATGCATATTATAACTTGCGAGGACGAGAAGGGTAACATTAGAGCTTAGTTTTACTAAGGGTCTTGTATTGTATTTATAAACTCCTCTTTAGGAGTTTTTTTGTGGCTCAAAATCTGTCAATGCAAACTTATTAATATATAATTATGAACTTAGAAATTAAGAAGGAGTATTAAGATGAACATGAAAAAGAACATAATTAAAAGGTTGGTACAATTTATACCGGTTCTAATAGGTATAACATTTTTAACCTTTTCACTTATGTATATTTCTCCCAGCAATCCAGCTTCTGTAAAGGCTTCTGCCGGAGGTATTACTCCCAGCAAGGAAGTAGTAGAAGAAATAAAAGAAGAAATGGGACTTAATAGACCTTTCTTAGTACAATATGTAAGTTGGTTAGGAAACTTAGCCAAGGGTGACATGGGAAGTTCTTATATTACAGATGAACCTGTTATAGATAAACTTATGGTTGCACTGCCATATACCTTAAAGATGGCATTTCTATCTATGGCTATAACCTTAATATTTTCTGTGCCTTTAGGCGTATATATGGCGGCTCATAAAGGTGGAATAGTGGATTTTTTACTTAGGATATTTGCTTTTATAGGTAACGCATTACCTAATTTTATAATTGGTATATTTCTACTATATCTATGTTCCTATAAGTTGGGCTTAATACCCGTACTTTCTACAGGAGGCTGGATAGGAGTCATACTTCCATCTTTAACACTAGCCTTAGTAATGTCTACCAGATATATAAGACAGATAAGGGCGGCTACCTTAGATGAATTAAGTAAGGATTATGTAATAGGCTTAAGAGCTAGAGGAATTTCTGAACATAATATTTTATTTAAAAATGTTTTAAAAAATATAATGGTTACAGTTATAACTCTAACAGGAATTTCCATAGGTTCTCTTTTAGGAGGAACAGTAGTGGTGGAGATGATTTTCAACTGGCCGGGATTAGGCCATTTAGTAATGGAGGCTATAGGTAAGAGAGATTACCCGATAGTACAAGGCTTTGTGGTTTGGCTTTCTGTAGCATTCATGTTGGTAAATCTATTGACAGATATTTCTTATACTTGGTTTAATCCTAAGATTAAAGAAATTTAGGGAGGGGAAAATGGATAGATTGAAAAAATTAAATATTCCTAAAAGTCTATGGATTTTAGGAACGATAATTATTATTTTAATAATATTAAGTCTTTTATCTGATTTTTTAGTTCCTTATGACCCTTATGAGACCTGTCCTGAACATGTATTGCAGCCACCTAGCAGTCATCATTTATTAGGTACGGATGCCCATGGTAGAGATATACTATCCAGAATAATAGTAGGAAGCAAGACTTCTATATTTTCAGCCTTTGCACTAATTGCTTTAGCAGCAGGTATTGGAACTACAGTAGGGCTTTTAGGCGGATATTTTGGTGGTAAGGTGGATACGGTTTTAATGCGTGTTACAGATGTGTTTTTAGCTTTTCCCGATATGGTCTTAGCCATAGCTGTAGCAGGTATTTTAGGCGGTGGGCTGGTAAATGCTATGATTGCTATTTTAGCTACTACTTGGACCCAATATGCCAGATTAGCTAGGAGCTCTACTATAGCCATCAAAGAAGAAACTTTTATACAGGCTGCTAAGTTAAGCGGCTGTTCTAATATGAGAATTATGCTTAGGCATATTTTGCCAAATATCGGTGGGCCTTTAATTGTAACTGCAACTCTTCATGTCAGTGGTATGATGATGGGAATTGCAGGATTATCCTTTTTAGGATTGGGAGTTAAGGTGCCACAAGCGGAGTGGGGCTCTATGATAAGTGAAGGGAAGAAGTTTTTACAAACTTCACCATGGGTAGCTTTAGCTCCAAGTATAGTGATGGTTTTAGTTATTATGGTTTTTAACCTTTTCGGAGACAAATTGAGAGACATTTTAGACCCAAAATCTGCAGAGAAATAGGGTTGATTAAAAGTTAAAGATTGATATTATCTATGAGAATTTTATCATAGTTAATAATATTTTAATTTTCAGGAGGACAAAATGAAGAAAATTACAAGTGTTTTATTAGTTCTTGTATTGGCAATGGCTGTAGTTTTAACAGGTTGCGGAGATAAGGGCGGAGATGACGCAAAATCTGACAAGGCTCAGGTTATAAAAGTAGGCGGAACTAGTGCGGTTATAGCATCTATGGATCCGGCAGTTGACTGGAACGGTTGGTATACGGTTCGTGTAGGTGTAGCAGAAAACTTATTTAAGTTAGATGAAAACTTAGAACCTACACCTTGGCTTGCAGAAGGCTATGAAATGGTAGACGATACTACTTATAAGATTACTCTTAAAGAAGGTGTTACTTTCTCTAATGGAGAAGCAATGACACCTGAGAAGGTAATCGCATCTCTTAAGAGAGTAGGAGAGATGAATGTTAGAGCAGTAGCTTTAAAGGATGCTGAGTACAGTGTAGATGGAAATGCAGTAGTAATTAAAACCGCAGAACCTTATACTATTTTAATCAATGATCTTTGCGATCCATTTGCAGCTATTATTGATGTAGATAATACTAAGGACTTAGTAGGTAACCCTATCGGAACAGGTCCTTTCGTAATGTCAGAATTTGAACCTAGCGTTAAGGCTGTAATGGTTAAAAATGAAAAGTACTGGGGTGGAGAAGTTAAGGCTGATAAGGTTGAATACAATAACATCGCAGATTTTGATACTGTAGCTTTAGCTGTTCGTAATGGAGAGCTTGATATTGCTCTTGATATGAGCCCTGAAGCAGCTGATTCTATTGCAGATGTAAAAGAATTTGATGTAACTAGAACAGTTCAGCCGCGTACATATCAGATGTATTTTAATATGAATACAATGAAGGACAAGGCAGTTAGACAGGCTATCATGTATGGAATCGATAAGAAGACTATAGGTGATGTTCAGCTTAAGGGTAGCGTTACTCCTGCTAACAGCGCATTCTTAGAAAATAGTGCATATTCCGGTAAGGATTTAAAATCTAATGATTATGATGAAGTTAAGGCTAAAGAGCTTCTTAAGTCAGCAGGTTATGAAGATAAGAATGGTGACGGAATTGTAGAAAAAGATGGTAAGGCTCTTAAGATTAAATTAAGCTTATATAAGAGATTAGCTATGGAAAGTATTGCTACTGAAATGCAGGCTCAGCTTAAGAAAATTGGTATTGATGTAGAAGTTGCTACTTTTGAAAAGGCTACATTCTTTGAACCGGGTGATTTTGATATAGGTTTATACTCTATCGTAACTACACCTACAGGAGACCCACTTCCATTCTTAAGAGGTTGTATGTCTGAAAAGGGTGAAGCTAACTATGGTAAATATCATAATGCAGAAGTTGAAAAGGCACTTAAGGAATTAGCAGTAACTTTTGATAAGGATACCCGTGTTAAATTAGTTAATAAAATCCAGCAGATTGCTATAGATGATGCTGCATTTGATTACATAGGATTTAACAATATGTGTACAGGAATTTCTAAAGATGTTATAGGATATACTACAACTCCTAATGACTATTATCAGGTTAATAAGGATTTATCTAAACACTAATTTAGAAGTGAAAACAAAGATTCTATAAATTTACCTTAAGGATATCTGAGATTTTATACTTGGATATCCTTTAGGGAAATTTTAAGTGGGGACAAAATGGAAAATTATAGAGACGAAATACTTAGGGTAGAAAACATAGTAGCCGGCTATGGGAATATGCCTATAGTTAGAGATATAAGCTTTAACCTTAAGAAAGGTGAAATATTAGGAATAGTGGGAGAGAGTGGCTGCGGTAAGTCTACTCTTATTAAAGCTGTTTCCCGTATAAATGGACTTAATACAGATATTTTAGGAGGTAAAATTTTCTTTGAAGGACAGGATCTCACTAAAATAAGTAATGAAGATAAGAGACGCCTTTTAGGTAATGATATTTCTATGATATTTCAAAATCCGGAAGCGTCCTTAAATCACAGTAGAAAAATTGGTATACAGTTTACAGAAACCATAAGAAGCCATAGGGATATGAGTAAGGAAGAAATTAGATGTAGAATAGGAGAAATATTTGAAAGCATAGGTTTGACAGATGTAGATAGAATATTAAATTCTTATCCTTTTGAATTATCCGGTGGTATGGCACAGAGGGTTGCTATTGCTCTTGCAATGGTCTTAAAACCTAAACTTATTTTAGCTGATGAGCCAACTTCTGCCTTAGATACTACTATTCAAAAGCAGGTAATAGATGAGCTTTTAGCTTTGAGAGAAAAGTTTAATACTACTATGGTAGTAATTACTCATAATATAGGTGTTGTATCGAAGTTAGCCAATTATACAGGTGTAATGTATGGTGGGCGTTTAGTAGAATATGGCGAAACAGAAAAGGTTCTAAAGGAACCTATCCACCCTTATACTAAGGCACTTTTAGGTGCTGTTCCTAAATTGGGTGGAGAATTGCCTGTAGGATTAGCAGGAAGACCTCCTAAGTTCCATGAGCTGAAGGATGGTTGTGCTTTCTGTAAACGGTGTGCTTACGCTAAGGAAGAATGTGAATGCTTTGATAATAAGGTTACTCAGGTGGAGTCTAATCATAGAGTAATCTGTCTAAGAGAGGCTTAGAATATGGGAAATATATTGGAAATAAAAAATCTGAGTATGGAATTTAAGAAGACAGGTAATATTTTTAAAGCTGTAGACGGAGTGGATTTTGAACTTAGAAAAGGAGAAGTATTAGGCATTATAGGTGAGAGTGGTAGCGGAAAATCTACAATTGCAAAACTTATTACAGGACTTTTAAAGGCTACAGAAGGTCAACTCTTTTATAGAGGACAGGAATTACTTAAGCTTAAAGGCGGAGAGCGGAAAGTCTTAAATCAACATATTCAGATGGTGTTTCAAAATGCAGTAGGTTCTTTTAATCCTAGAATGAAAATTGGTAAGTCTATTGAAGAAATAATTCAATTATTAGGGGAGTGCAGCAAAGATTGTCTTAATAAAAAGGTTGAAGATTTACTTGTAGATGTGGGACTTAAGGGAGAATATGCAGATAAATATCCTCACGAAATAAGTGGGGGAGAATGTCAGAGGGCGGCGATAGCTAGGGCTATGGCTGTAAATCCTCAGATTTTAATATGTGATGAAGCGACATCTGCCTTAGATGTTTCTGCGCAAGCTAGGATTGTAGATTTGCTAGTGCATTTGAAGGAAGAACATGGTTTGAGTATGCTTTTTATTACCCATGACTTGCCTTTAGTAAGCTCTTTGACCGATAGGCTCATAATTATGAGCAAGGGCAAAATAGTTGAGAGTGGTAATACTAAGGAGATTATTGAAAATCCTAAGAGTGAATATACAAAGAAACTTTTAGAGGCAGTATTATAAGTTTTAGAAAATAGGAAATTTGATTTATGGAATTAGTGAAAAAAATTAGAGAGTTTTTTTCTATAGAATATATAGTACCGGAAGGGAAAAGACTGGGAGAATTACCTAAATCCAGAGCAATATATGGAGACTATATCAGGATGGCGTGGCCATCTGCCATGCAAGGCTTTTTAATGGATTTAATGATGGCTATAGACTTGGCTATGGTAGGAACTTTAGGAGCCAAAGCCTTAGCTTCTGTAGGTATTATGGGTCAGCCTAAAATGGTACTTTTTATTTTGGCAAGAGCTTTAGCAGTGCCTATAACGGCTATGGTTGCAAGGCGAAAGGGAGAAAATAGAATTGAAGATATGAATTCTATTTTGAAGCAGGGGTTATTGCTTACAGTGATAGCTTATATACCTATATTAATGATGGCTATGATTTATCTTAAGGAAATACTGATTTTAGCAGGTTCTAAAACCAGTATTTTAGCCGGAGCTATGGGTTATGGAAGCTATATTATAATAGGTATAGGTTTCGCTGTTATTAGCCAGATTATCGGAGCAGCACTTATAGGTATAGGCGAAACTAAGGTTGTTTTTAAGGCTAATGTTATAGGAAACCTTGTAAATGTTTTTATGAATATGTGCCTGATTTTCGGGCTTTTTATCTTCCCTAAAATGGGAGTAGCAGGAGCCGGTCTGGCGACTATGTTAGGGAATCTGGTTACTATGATTTTAATTCTAAGGGAAGCTTGTAAAAGTTCACAAGGCTTGAATATATTAAAAATTGGAAGTTGGAAATTTCATAGTGAGAATTTATTTTTATTTGCAAAACTTGGTGGAAGTTCTTTCGGAGAGCAAATTTTTGAGAGAACAGGCATGTTTATATATACTAGAATGGTAGCAAAAATAGGCGTAGTAGCTTTAGCTACACATTACGTTTGTATGAATTTATGTGATATTTTTTATTCCTTTGATTTAGGTTTAGGCTATGCAGGAGCATCCTTTACAGGACAGTATTTAGGAAAGAAGCGTAAAGATTTAGCAGAAGCCTATGGCAAGGTAGGTATGAGAGTAGGATTCATATTGGCTGCTATAGCCTGCCTATTATATTTAATTTTCAGGTATCAATTAGCAGATATATATACAGATGATGAGAGAGTAATCGGGATGGTGGCAAAGCTCAGTATAATTGTGGCTATAGCAGCCTTTCCTCAAACTTTTCAGTTGGTATTTTCAGGAGTATTAAAAGGGGCAGGAGATAACTTTTATGTGATGGTATATTCTTTAGGCATAATAGCTATATTCAGACCTATACTCACTTATGTATTATGCTTTACTTTTAATATGGGAGTGTTGGGAGCTTGGATAGCCTTACTTTGTGACCAGAGTCTTAGGATGACATTCTCCGGTATTCGCTTCTTTAGTGGAAAGTGGAAAAATATTAAGATATAGAAAATCGCAGGCATTTATATACCTGTTTTTTATATTAAAAATTTTAGTACATAATTCAAAATGTGTTCGATATGTGATAGAAATATATTTATTTAGAGAATTTTAAGTATAAGCGTGGACAATAAAATTATTACATAATATACTGGACACATTGAAATTTTTAGAAAGATGAAGAGGAAGAAAACATATTAATGAAGAAGAATTTGAAAAAAATTGCAGTAATGATGTCAATAGTTTTGATGTTGACTATGGGAATGACTCCAAATTTAGCTATGGCATCAGAAGATTTTACTTCAAGTGATATAGTTGAAGTAGAAGAAAATAACAATTCAAGTGAAATTTTAACAAATGCTGAAATAGTGAATAGTAACATTGAAGGTGAAAAGGCACCGGACACTGTTGAAATAGCAAAATCTGCAGAAGAGGAAGAAGGTAAACTAGAGTCTCTTAAAAATTCAGAGAAGGAAAACTCTCTAAAAACTGAAAATGTGTTAAGAGCTGAGAAAGCTCCTGAAAAAGGAATTTGGATCAATGATGATACAGCTGTTACTTATGCTACTATAAATGAAGCTGTAGCAAAGGCTACAGCAGGAGATAAGATTCATATTAGAGGGGATTTTTCCCAAGAACTTGATGTGGCTAAGGCTGCTAATGTTAATAAAGATATAATTCTTGATGTAGCTGGAAATACTGTTTTAGCAGGTGATAATGGTGATGGAATTATATTATCAAATGGTGCGAAGATTACCACAGGAATCAATACTCTTAGTATGTCTAAATTTAAAACGGCTATTATTGTAAAGGCCAATTCTGAAATTAACGATGGTATTTATATGCTGGACGGAAACGGAATGGGTTTTGATTTACAAGGAACAGGCCAGATTAAAGGAAATAAGGATAGAGAAAGCGTTCAGATTTCTGCTAAGGATAGTAGTGGCAAAGGTTTTGGATATTCTTTGGATTCCCAATTTATAAACAGTAAAATTTTAGTAGAAGTTTCTAAGAGTAATGGTGAACAATATAATCTTTTACAGTTAACGAATACATCTTTAACTACTAAGGGCGTATGGTACTATTTCAACCCTCAGGAAAAATATGTAATGACCTTGGACAATTCTGATTTTTATGCGTATAAAGCTAATGGAGAAAGTGCATATAAGCAGGTAATGGCTATTTTAGGAAAAGTACATCTAAAAAATGGCTCTACATTAACAGGTGATGGTTCAAGAATAACGCTTTCAGAGTATATGTTAGTTGAGAACTCAAAGGTTGTGATAAAGAACAGTACCGCTGGTGGTCTGAATATCAATTATAAACCTGCTAAGGCGGAGTTTATTAACTCTACTCTTGAAACGACAAATTTGAAATATACTCCTTCATACGGTACAGGCCAGAGTTATGGTCCGGCTCATATATCTTTCACCGGAGACAGTGTTATAAACACCGATAATAAGGATAAAACTGCGGACAATGGTGGTGCTAACAGAGGAACAGGAAGTACTTATGTAGTTACAGGAGGTTCATATCTGGTTGCATATGATGAAACTTATAATTATAATGTAACTACTCCAACTAATGGAGAATCAAACGGAAACGAATGGTTATCATATTTTACCTTATCTGACAAATCGATTAATGTACTTAATCCGATAAATAAGAGTGGTGTTACATATGAATATAAGGTAGGAAAGGCATCTAAAGACGGCGAAAAACACGTATTTACACCGGCTGCCAAAGTTACATTTAAGTTGTTAAATGGAGATGCTAAGTTTGCTGACGGTAAGACTGTCGATAAAAAAGCTAAAACAATTAGAGGTTATAAATTAGGAGATGTTGTAGGAAATACTAATCCAGGAACACCTACTGATAAAAATAGTGTAAAATTCTTAGGCTGGTTCTATAAAGAAGCTGACGGAACAGAAAAAGAATTTAAATGGGATGATACCATAACAAAAGATATGGAAGTCTATGCTAAATGGGAGGGGAAAACTCTTGTTTATCATAATTCTAATGGTGTAGATTATGTTGTAAACTTAAATAAAGACGCTAACAGCGAAAAAGTGAGAGATTTTGATGATATTGTTAAGGCAAATTCTGATTTCGATGTTAAAGGTAAGGTTTTTAAAGGATGGACTAAGGCTTCTAATGGAAGTGGAACAGTATATCATTCAGGCGACCTGTTAAAAATTGATGCTGACTTTATAGATTTATATGCTCAGTATGAGGATCTGACTTATAAAGTAGCATTCTCTGCAAATGGAGGAACTTTTGCTGATGACTCTGTATTTAAGACCACTCCTAATGTGTTTGAGATAGTGAAAGAAGATACAGGTGGGGAAGTTGCAGTTCTTAAGAAAGAGGCTAAATACGGTGATACATTAAGAACATTGCTTAATGGATTGAGTCATAATAAGCTTAAACCTGATACAAAGGCTAAAAGACCGGCTTATATATTGTCAGATAATACTTACTGGGGAACAAAATTCGATAATAGTGGTAAAATTAGATTTGATGATTATTCAATATTTGGGGTTTGGCCTCAGGATGGCGAGAATCCTAAAATAACAGAAGACACCACATATTACTTGAAGTGGAAAGAAGATCCTAAAGTTCAGACAATAAATAATATTTTAGAACTTCCTTCTGATATTTGGATTGATTCCAGAGAAATATCTAATAAAATTAAAAGTATAGCAGGTGAAGAAACTTTCCAACTTGTGGGTGAAGTTGATACTGGTTCTATTAAAGAACAAATGGGAGTAATCGAAGGAATATTTCCGACTGATTTGAAAATCAAATTAAGAGATGTGGCTTCCGAATTTACAGCTAAACTGACCGTACCTGCAGAAGTTGTGATTCCAAGTAACTTGTCCGTTGATACTGTAAAGGTTTCCGGTCTTGGAAATCTTTTCAAGGTATCTGAAGTTAAGGCTAATGGTAACATAATAATTGTGAAATTTGTATTAAATGGAGTTTATGCTGACTATAATACCCTAAAAGACAGTGTTATGTCAGTAGGACAGGGTAGAAACGGAAGTTCTTCTATTCCTAATGATTTAATATCAATTAACATAGATGGTTTCAAGTTTGATGATTCAAAAGTTGAAAAATCAGGCAAATTCATAGTTACAGGAATAGTAGAAGGAAAGTTTTCTGCAAATGCTTTCACAAGCCTGGAAAATATTAAGAGATTTGACCTTAAATGGAGTGGAATACAAAATGCAGAGGGTAAGGATGAAGCTGCGACAGGCAATGATATTCAATATACATTAAGCTACAGTAAACCGCAAAAAGGCGATTTTATTCTTCCGGGAGATATTTTAACTGTAAATAAAAATGATGAAAATAGCATTTCATTTGAAACTGAATCTGATAAACCACATATAGTAATGCCGGGAGCTAAGGTGGATTTCATTGGAGCATTATATGTGGATTCTATTAAAAAACAGATAGAGCTAATGAAACAATCCTACGGAGGGGATGTTAATACAATTGATATAAAGAATGTAAAAAGTGAGTTTATAGCTAAGTTTACATTTCCTAAGGGCTTGAAAGTGACAGATGATGTATCACCTGTTTTGACTGATAATAGTTTATTTGAAATCAAAGATTCCAAGATCAACGGCGATGAATTGATTGTGAGGATGGGATTAAAGAAAGATTATAAAAAGTTTACAAGTTTATATAATGATGTTATAAATGTAACTGCGGATAATGTTCCTTTATATGTAACCGTTCCAGGAGTGGTAGTTGCCGCTAATATTTCAGGAGTTCAGAAATTAACTGTTTTCGGTGATGTTAAAGGTCAATTTGTAGGAGTTGCTACAACTCTTAGCGGAACAACCAATTCCTATGACTTTAAATGGACTTCTGAGCAAATAGATTCGGGAATTGACTACTTTAATAGTACAGTTGCAAATGGTGATAAAAAGAAAATAACTTATACAATTTCGCTTCCTACTCCTATTGAAGCTGAAAATGAACTTAAGGGTGATATTCTAACAAGATTAAATGATGAATTAAATACTGAAAAAGAAAAGGCACACATTGTTCAACCTGGAGAAACTTTGAATTTCGTTGGGACACTGGATATTGAGCCTATTAAAAATCAGATTAAGCAATTAAAGGATAGTTACCAAGGTGATTATACTAAGATAAAAACTAAGAACATTAATAGTGAATTTACAGTTAAATTTACTATTCCTGTTGGAATGACAGTTGATCCTAAAGTAGTCCCTGTTTTGACAAAGAATGGTCTGTTTGAGATTAAGGAAACTAAGATTACTGGAAATGAACTTATAATCAAAATGGGTTTAATCAAGGAATATACGATGTTCTCTGAATTATACGATGATGTTATAAAGGTGACAGAAAAAGATATTCCTTTATATGTAGATGTTAAAGGAATAAAGGTTAATGATAATGTTTTAGGTGGATCCAGATTAACAGTTGTGGGTAAGGTATCCGGAAAATTCAAAGGCATAGCTTATGGAGAGTCAGGTAGAGCTGAAAACTATGACTTTAAATGGAATGCAGTTCAGCTTGAATCAGGATTAGACTACTTCTTAAGGGGTGCAAGTGAAGCTGAGAAAAAAGAAATTACTTATACTGTAGTTGTACCATCGAAGATTTCATTAGATAATAATCTTAAAGGTGATATATTAACAAAATCCGGAGCACTTTTAAATACTGAGAATGAAGCTATTCACTTAGTTACACCTGGTGAAAAACTTGATTTTGTTGGTGCGCTTTATGTAGAACCAATTAAAGAGCAGATTAGTATGTTAAAAGATAAGTATGCCGGAGATTACAGATCAATTAAGACAACAGATGTTAACAGCCAATTCATAGCTAAATTCACTCTTCCAAAGGGCATGATATTTACTGAAAATGTGGCTGAATTAACAGAAAATGATTTGTTTAAGATTAAAGAGCAGAAGGTAGAGGGGCAGACAATAACGATCACAATGATTTTGAAGAATGAGAATTATAATAAGTTCTCTGACTTATATGATAATGTGATGGGAGTTACACAAGGTAAAGATCCTCTTTACATAACATTAAAATCTGTAAAAATTAATGAAGGTATTCCTAGTGGAGAAAAGCTTACGGTTACAGGAAATGTAGAAGGAAACTTTAAAGGAATGGCATATACAGAATCGGGAAATGCTCAGAATTATGATTTCAAGTGGAAGGCAGTACAGCTTGAAACTGGCTTAGATTTTATATTAAAGAATGCCGGTGCAGCTGAAAAGGAAGCTATTACATATACTGTTGAAATTAAAAAGACAGTTATACCAGGTGAGCCATTGGTTCCGGGTGAACCATTAGTTCCGGGTGAACCATTAGTTCCAGGTGAAGTTCCAATGAAACCTTATCCACAGCCTGAGCCAAAACCTGATACGCCATCAAATCCAGATAAGCCACTAAATCCTGATAAGCCACGCAAGCCAAATGATAAAATAGATGGAAATCTTGTTCCTAAGACAGGCTATGATGTGGACAATGAATTGTGGTTTTGTTTATTAGGAGTATCTGCAGGTCTTCTGTATTTAGCAGTTAACAAAAAAGCAAGAAAGGATAAGTAGTAGGTTAAATCATATTGGTATTGAGAGATTAAACTTTGAATTAAAATATGATGAAATATAGAAAGCACTTCAAGCAAAATGTAAGGAGTGCTTTTTTTAATTATTGTGGTTTTGAACTGTTAGCACTTTTGCTCTATGAGCTAAAATTTCAAGAAATATTGAGAAATGACCTATGCTATGGTATTATAATTTTGTATGATGATTTTGTTTAATGGATGATGAATGATGATAAATTTAGAAATAGAGGTTAGGGAATATGAATAAGATATTTGAATTAGCTAAGAAATATGAAGGGTATATTATTGAAAAGCGTAGAGAATTTCATGCTATAGCAGAGCTTAGCTATGAAGAATTTAAAACCACTGAAATGATAATAAAAGAGCTGGAGGACATGGGGATAGAAGTTACAACCTTTGAAAATTTAACCGGTTGTATAGGAACTATACATGGCAAGGCTGGGGTTAGTGAGAAAGAGGGCGTCAAGGTTCCGGTCATTATGATTCGTGGTGATATAGATGCGCTACCTATTACAGAATGTACGGATTTGGATTTTAAGCCTGAGAGTGAGGGCGTTATGCATGCTTGCGGACATGATAATCATATTGCCATAACCTTAGGGGCTGCTAAGATTTTGACAGAAATGGTTGACGAACTAAAGGGCGATGTAAAATTCTTATTTCAGCCTGCCGAAGAAGTTACAACCGGTGCAAAATCTGTAATTGAAAAAGGTGCCTTAGATGGTGTAGATGCAGTTATAGGGCTTCATGTTTGGGCAACTTTAGATGCTCCCCTTATTTCTGTGGAAGAAGGAAATCGTATGGCATCTAATGCTAAGTTTAAGATAAGGGTTTATGGAAAGAAGGCTCATGGTTCTGCACCACATTTAGGAAATGATGCCATAGTTGCCTCCGCTTCTGTAATTACAAATTTACAGACTTATGTAAGCAGGAGAAATAATCCTCTTAATCCTTTGGTACTTTCCATAGGCACTATTAATGGTGGAACTATGTATAATATTATTTCTGATTATGTGGAAATGGAAGGAACTATTAGAACCTATTCAAAGGATTTAATAATGATTATGCAGGAGGAACTTAGGGAGATTATTGAAAATACTTCGTTAGCCCATAATTGCCGAAGCGAATTTGAATGTGATTTGGGCTTGCCTGCACTAATAAATGAAGATGAGGAACTTAATGCTATAGCAAAATCCGCCGCCCTAAAACTTTTTGGCGGGGCAGGCTTAGGGCATTTAGAAAGTCTGATGGCGTCGGAAGATTTTGCGGTACTCACCGAAAAGGTTAGAGGCTTTTACGGATTTTTAGGTGTGAGAAATGAGGCAGAAGGTAAAATTTATTCTAACCATCACGAAAAATTTGATGTAGATGAATCAGTACTATTTAGAGGCAGTGCATGGGAGGCACAGGTTGCAATAGATTTTTTAGAGAGTTGCAATTTATAACCTTTTAATCCCCAGTTCGTAACCCCCTTGCCCATTGCCCTTGCAAAAACTTGTAAAATAGGGTATGATAATTAGTTGAAGAAATAAATGGAGAGTATAAAATATGATAGTTGTAAATAATGTAAGTATGAACTTTGGGGGACAGATTTTGTTCAAGGATGTTGAATTGAAGTTTACCCAAGGTAATTGTTATGGAATTATAGGAGCAAATGGAGCCGGTAAATCTACATTTTTAAGAATTTTATCCGGAGATTTAGAGCCGACTACAGGAAATGTTTCTATGAAGCCGAATATAAGGATGTCGGTTCTTAAGCAGGATCACTTTGCCTTTGATGAATTTACAGTTTTAGACACTGTAATTCAAGGAAATATGCATTTATATAATGTGATGAAAGAAAAGGATGTCATCTATATGAAAGAAGATTTCACAGACGAAGATGGTATCAGGGCGGCAACTCTAGAGGCGGAGTTTGCAGAGATGAATGGTTGGGAAGCTGAATCAGATGTTAGCAGATTGATTCAGGGCTTAGGTCTATCGGCAGATGTACTATATGAGCCTATGACTTCCCTCACTGCAAAGGAAAAGGTTAAAATCTTATTAGCTCAGGCGCTATTTGGCAATCCTGAAATTGTTCTTTTAGACGAACCTACCAACCACTTAGATATTAAGGCTATAGAATGGTTAGAAGATTTCATAATGGCTTATGAGGGAACGGTTTTAGTAGTTTCTCACGACAGGCATTTCTTAAATACAGTCTGCACTAATATAGTAGATGTAGATTACGGAAAAATAAAGATGTATGTAGGAAACTATGAATTCTGGTATGAATCTTCTCAGCTTATTCAAAGGCTTTTAGCTAATCAAAAGCGTAAGGCGGAAGAAAAAATTCAGGAATTGCAAGCCTTTATTCAGAGGTTCTCAGCTAATAAGTCAAAATCCAAGCAGGCAACCAGTCGTAGAAAATTATTAGATAAGTTGACTATAGAAGAACTTCCTGCTTCATCCAGAAGATATCCTTTTGTAGGGTTTAATATGGAGAGAGAGCCGGGTAAGGAGATTTTGTTAGTAGAAGGAATTTCTAAGACTATAGATGGAGTTAAGGTTTTAGACAATGTTTCCTTTAGAGTCAATACTGATGACAAAATCGCCTTCGTTGGAGAAAATGCAATTGCTAACACGACTCTTTTTAAAATAATTATGGGAGAAATGGAGCCGGATGAGGGTTCATATAAATGGGGAATAACCATTACAACTTCCTATTTACCTTTGGATAATTCCTCATTTTTCAATGATTCCGAGTATAACTTGGTTCAGTGGCTTAGTCAATATACTAAGGAAACTACAGAATCCTTTATGCGTGGTTTCCTAGGCAGAATGTTATTCTCCGGAGATGATGTTTATAAAAATGTTAAGGTTTTATCCGGTGGAGAGAAGGTCAGATGTATGCTTTCCAGGATGATGCTTTACGGGTCTAATGTTTTAGTATTGGATCAACCTACTAACCATTTAGACTTAGAGTCTATAACTGCTGTAAATGAAGGACTTAAGGATTTTAAGGGAAATGTTATTTTCTCCTCCCACGACCACGAATTTATACAGACTATAGCAAATAGAATTATGGAGATTGATAAGGATGGAAAGCTTACAGATAAGCTTTGCACTTATGATGAATATATAGGAGAGGCTTAAAAGATGCAATTGTTAAATAAAGTAAAGAACTGTAATGGCTGCAGTGCTTGCGTAGTGGCTTGTAAAGATAGATGCGTTAAGATGTTTGATAGAGAAGATGAGGCGGTTAGGCAGATTTTGGAAAATGCTGAAAAACCTCAGGCTCTTGAAGGAAAGAAAAAGGTTCCAATGATAAATGAAGGCGGTTGTAATAAGTGCAATGCTTGTGTACTGTTCTGCCCGATTTTTAATCCTGTAGATATGCCGGAATTTAGTGAATGGTATAATTATGATGAAAAGTTTGAAAAGGAAGATCTCCCTGCTTTTTATAGAGAAACTATGAGAAATGTTAGGGCAGGTCAGCATACAGAATTTGTGGGAACCTTATGTGAAATAGCAGCTTTAATTTCTCTAATGGGTAACAAAATCCGACCTAATTTGATTTTGAAACCTTTAGTATGTGATGAAGAAAAGCGCAGCTTGGAAGAATGTTGTAAGGAGTGCAGTTTTTATAAATGAGTATAAGACCAATTTTAGAAATAACTAAAGAGATGGAAGAAATCTTTTCGGAGTATGAGTTAACTAAGGGAGAACTTGCCCGCACAAGAGAACTCATAAATAAACTAGAAAATGATAAAATTACCATATCTGTAATAGGACAGTTTAAGCGTGGAAAGAGTTATACTGTGAACTCAATTCTGGGGGATAAGATATTACCCATAGGAATTGTTCCTGTAACAGCAGTAGTTACTACTGTGGAATACGGTGAGAAGGCAGCAACTGTCAGATTTGACAATGGTATCGTAAAGGAAATTCCTTTTGAAGAAATGTCTACATATATAAATGAACAGGAAAACAACGATAATCACTTAGGTGTAAGTCAGGTTGAGATTTATTGTCCTTCCGATTTCTTAAAGGAAGGGTTAACCTTCGTAGACACGCCGGGTGTAGGTTCTATTCATCAAAAAAATACTGATGCCGCTTATTCCTATGTTAAAGAGAGTGACGGAGTTATTTTCCTTTTAAGTGTAGATAGCCCTATTAATCAAATAGAAATAGAGTTTTTAAAGAATGCTAAGGAATATGCTGCAAAGTTTTATTTTGCAGTAAATAAAATAGATGCTATAGATGATGAGGATTTAGAAGAATATTTAGCTTATTGCAGAAAACTTCTAAGTCAAATTATGGAAGTAGAAGAAGTTCAACTGTTCCCTATAAGTGCTAAAAAGTCCATAGGAATAGAAGAACTTAAGGCAGCAATTTTAAAGGACTGTCAGACAACAGTTCGTGATATTATAGCCCAGTCAGCAGCTCTTAAGATGAAGGATATAGGAGCTTCGGCTTTATCTCAGATAAGCCTTTATAGGAGAACTTTGCAGATGACTCATAAGGAATTTGACAGAACCTTTAATGAGTTGGTAGAGTTTGTAGAGGGAGTTAATGAGGAAGCTCCGACTTTTGGAGAACAGTTTAAAAGTAATCCCAGAATGTTAGAAGCACAGCTCAATGATATTAAAAATAGATTTTCAGCCAAGATAGAAGAACTTTTCGGCATAGATTATTATTATGACATTTCTACCGTAGACTTCTTTAGGGGAGGAAAGGTAGATGAAGATGGAAAGAGGAACCTATCTGAAGATTTTGGACAGGCGGTAAGAGCCTTAGGGGAAGAGTTGATTTCGACTTTGAGAGGCATTTTTATGTATCGTGAAGAGGATGCATTTATAATTACTAAGCGAATTTATGAAGTTAATGCTCTAACTAGAAGGCTTATAAGACTTAGAACTGAGTTAGTTAGAAGTAAAGAAGAACAGGACAGAATAAATAGGGAGAAGAAGCCGGAATTTAAAGAAGTAAATTGTGGCTAAGTTAAGTATGGCAAGTAAGAGAATTTTAACAATTCAAGATGTATCCTGTGTAGGTCAGTGCTCCATAACAGTAGCATTGCCTGTGCTATCCGCTTTAGGTCATGAAACTTGTGTCCTTCCTACCGCAGTTCTATCTACTCATACAGGAGGACAGTTTAAGGACTTTACCTTTAGAGATTTAAGTTCGGATATATCTGCGATTTGTCAACACTGGAAAAAGATGAGCATAAATTTTGATGCTATTTATACAGGTTATTTAGGTAATCATGAGCAGATAGATTTTGTAAATAGTATTATTAAAAACTTTTTGAAGGATGAGGGCAAGGTCGTTATTGACCCTGTAATGGGTGACAATGGAGAGCTATATAGCGGATTTGACAGTGTTTATGTAGAGAAGATGAAAGGTCTAATAAAGGAAGCTCAGGTGATTTTGCCTAACTTGACAGAGGCTTGTTTGTTGACCGGAATAGAGTTTCAGGAAACAGGGTATGATGAGGCCTATGTTAAAGAAGTTTTAGAAGCTTTAAGTGTTTTAGGGCCTAGAAATGTAGTAATTACTGGAATCAGTTTTAAAGAAGATGAAACCGGAGCTGCTATTTTAGAAGAAGGCGATTACTATTATTTTAGTCATAAGAGATATGACCGTATGTTCCATGGTACAGGAGATTTGTTCGCATCTACCTTTGCAGGATATTGGTTATCAGGCTTAAGTCTAAAAGAGTCTGCCTCTAAAACTATAGATTTTATTACAGCATGTATTGAGAATACGGTTAAAGATAAGGAACATTGGTACGGAGTGCATTTTGAAGAAGTTTTATGGAAACTGACAGATAGATGTAGGTTAGATAGGAATTCTAACATTAAATAAAATATCTAATAGAATTGAAGAAAATTAAAAAAATATATATTTTTTGAAAATTAGGTGAGGGTATTTTTAATTTTAAGCGACTAATATATGAAAGGGGATATAAGATATATCCATGGATAGGGGCAAGATAGAAGAACTCATAGGGTTATACAGGGAAGGCTTGATTTTTTTCATACATAGGTATGTAAATGATTTAGATGTAGCTGAGGATTTAGCAGAGGATGTTTTTGTAGAACTTATTGTTAATCCTAAAGGCTTTAAGGGGGCATCTTCGGAAAAAACATATTTATATAGCATAGGTAAAAACAAGGCGATTGACTATATTAGACATTCTAAGGTTAAGGAATCCCATATTAAAATAGTGGGAGCGGAAGAAACTTATTCGGAGAATCTTCCGGAAGTGGAATTCCTTAGAGAAGAAAGAAAAATGGCACTGTATAAGGCTATGAATAGGATTAAGGATGAATATAGAATAGCTGTACACCTGGTTTATTTAGATGAACTTTCCTATGAAGAAGCAGGCAAGGTTATGGGTAAATCTAAAAAACAGATAGAAAACTTAGTCTATCGGGGGAAGCAGGAGCTTCGAAAAATATTAGAGGGGGAGATAAGAAATGAAAACTAGAGAAGAGTTTACTGAAAGCGTTTTCAACAAAGCCAAGCTAAGACAAATAGAAGAAAGTAAGCGTAAGGCTAAGATGAGAAGAACCTTTAGATATGTAAGCTCCTTAGCCGCTTGCTTAATTTTAACTGTGGGAGTTTTCACTGCATATAGTAGACATTTAGAACAGGAAAAGATTCGAGAGACTATTAATGAAGGTAGAATGACAGTAGCCACATATAGTATGGGTGAATGTGATAAACAGGGAGAAAGTCAGAAAAAAAATAAGGATTCGGATTTAAGTGATACTAAGAAGATGCATATGGAAACAGAACTCAGCATAAATTTCTTTAAGGAAAATTATGATGAGAATCAGGACATAATATATAAGGATAATCAAACTATAGAAAAGGTTCTTACTTGGATTGATACCTTAGATAAACAGGATTTTCTAAGTGAAGAAGAATTGGATTTTATAGATAAAGGGGAAACTACAGAAGATTATATTATGATTATCTACAACGAAGTTGATAAGGATAATAAATTAAACAGCAAAAGTTGGTATTTAAAAGGCAATATTACATTGCCGAAATTTTAGGAGGTACGAGAAATGAAAAAAATAGTAGCAGGGTTCATGGCAGGCATTTTAATGATTTCCTTAGCTGCTTGCGGAAAGCAGGTACAGGGATTTAAGAAGGGCAGTGTGGTTGATATAGGTAATAATATTTCAGTTAATGAAAAAACTAAGGCTACCGAAATTAAAACTGATCAGGACAAATATGATGAGGCATGGAATAGATTGAATAAAATGCCTAAAACTCAAAAAGGTTTACAGAATTTCTCCATTGATACATTTAAAACCTTAGCAGGATATAAGAATTTATCTAAGGACAATATGATGATTTCACCTTTATCTATGATTATGGCATTAGGAATGCTTGAAAATGGTGTTCAGGGCAATAGTGAAAAGGAAATCGCTAAACTTTTAAATGTAAAGGCTAATACTTTGAATAAGTGGTTAAAAGCTTGGAGCACAATGCAGAAGGCTAATAAAGAATCTAAACTGCATATAGGTAATTCCCTTTGGTTTAAGGAAACTGAGAGATCTTTTCGCCTTAAAGAAGCCTTTTTAGATAAGATTACAGGCGTTTACGGAGCAGATCTTTTTATGGCAAAATTTGATCAGACAACTGTGGATCAGGTAAATCAGTGGATAGATAAAAACACAGATGGAATGATTAAAAAAATGTTTGAGAAATTTGAACCGGATACAATTAGTCTTTTAATTAATGCCATCGCTTTTCAGGGAACTTGGAGAGATGAATATAAAGATGAAAATGTAGTAAAGGACGAAGAATTTACAAGGGGAGATGGAACTAAGGAAAAAGTTACTATGCTTCATTCTAAAGAAGATCTCTATATTGAAAATAAAAAGGTTACAGGTTTTACTAAGGAATATAAAGATGGATACTATTTCGTAGCATTGCTTCCTAAAGAAGGAGTAAGTTTAGAGGAATATGTAAAAGGCTTAAATGGTAGTAAGTTTAGAAACTTGTTTACTAAGTATGCTAAGTATGGAAATGTAAATGCTGTAATTCCTGAATTCAAATCAGAATATACAGAAGATAATGTGAAGAAGGCTTTTGAAGCTATGGGAGTTAAGGAAGTCTTTGATTCTAAGAAAGCTGATCTTAGAAACATGTTTAAGATAGCTACATGTGAAAATGCTTATGTGCAGGATATTAAACATAAAACTTTCATTCAGTTAGATAGAGAAGGTACTAAGGCGGCAGCTGCTACTGCAGTAGTAATCGGCAAGTGTACCTCTGTAGCCCCTACAGAAGAATATACTGTAAGATTAGATAGACCATTTATATATGCAATTATGGATAATGTTAGCCACATGCCTGTATTCATAGGAACAGTAGCTAAAATCCATTAAATAAAAACCATAGCTTTATCTAAAAGCTTTCACTAAAAGTACACGCAAGTGTACTTTTTTTGTGTTATATTAGAACTGTTGCAAAATAAGGATTTTGTAAAAGATATGAAAGGGAGTAATGGACTGTGTTTGGATATGTTATCGTTAATAAGCCGGAACTTAGAATAAAAGAATTTGAAAAATACAGAAGCTATTACTGTGGACTATGCCATAGTTTAAAGGAAAGACATGGATTTTTAGGCAGGCTTACCTTAAACTATGATATGACTTTTCTAATTATGCTTTTATCAGATTTATATGATAAGCAGGAAGAAAATCAGTGCAGGCGTTGTATGGTACATCCTTTCAAATGCCAAAATCAAGTAAGAAGCAGTGAAATTACAGATTATTGTGCAGATATGTGCGTCTTACTTGCATATTATAAATGTATGGACGATTGGCATGATGAACATAAATTAAGTCGCAAAATCTACGCATCATTACTTCACCGAAGAGTAAGGGTCATTGAAAAGCAATATCCGGAAATGGCAGGTTTTGTGGAAAAGAAAATGAATATGCTTTCAATCGTGGAAAACGCTCAGGAAATGCCTATGGACAAGGTGGCTAAGGTTTTCGGAGAAATTATGGGAGCTGTTTTTTCATACAAAGATGATGTGTGGAAAAGAGATTTATATAGGATAGGTTTTTACTTAGGAAAATTTATATATCTTTTAGATGCTTATGAAGATGTGGAAAGAGATGTAAAAAAGGGAGCCTATAACCCATATAAAGAAATATATAAAGAAAAAGATTTTGATAAAAATGTATTAGATATGCTAATGCTTATGATAGGAGAATGTACTGACAGCTTTGAAAGGTTGCCTCTGCTGGAAAATGTAGAAATATTGAGAAATATTCTTTATTCCGGAGTTTGGGGCAGGTATGAAAAAGCCAAGGGGGAAAAGAGTAAGATTAATGGATCCGTATAAGGTTTTGAATATAGGCTATGATGCCAGTGAAGAGGAAATAAAAAGAGCATATAGACAGCTTTCCAGAAAGTATCATCCGGATGCCAATGTAGGAAACCCTAGACAGGCGGAATTTGAGGAAAGATTTAAGGAGGTTCAGCAAGCCTATAATATGGTGATGGACCAGAAGCAGGGAAAAATCTTTAATGATGCCGGTACGTATGGAAGCCAGCAACCCTATGGTGAAGGCTATACAGGTTCCTATTACAGAGGGGATTTTACTCAGTTTTGGGAAGAATTTTTCGGGAGTGTTTATGGTAACGGTGGTAACGGTGGCAATGGTTATAACGGTTATGGCGGGGCGGGAAATACCGGCTTTAATTCGGGAAATCAGGAGTCGGCATATTTTGAGTCGGCAGTGCACTATATAAACAATGGCTTTTTTAGAGAGGGAATCAATGTATTAAGCCAGATTCCGGAAGAAAAAAGGGAAGCCAAGTGGTTCTACTATTATGCTTTAGCAAATTACAGAATCGGTAATAATGGTATAGCTGTGGAAAATGCCAAAGCTGCTTGTGCTTTAGAACCCAATAATTTGAATTATAGGAGATTGTTGGATCAGCTCACAGGAAGTGAAAGCAGGTATCAGAGACGAAGTGCCTATTATGGAGGAAATCCGGCTAATCAGCCTATGGGTTACTGCTTAAATACATGTGCGACAATTTCTTGTTTAAGCCTATGCTGTAGTGGTTTTAGATTAGGGCTGCCGGTTATGTGCTGTATATAAAAAATATATAAAACAGGGGTGTTTTATTAGAGTCAGATGTCTGGCTCTTTTTTGTTATAAATAGTAATATAGTGATAAAAAATTACTTGAAATTTTAACAAAACTGTCGCATAAAAATTCAAAATATATTGACAAAATCTACAATCTTTTTACCAAAGCCTGCTTCCGGAACTTATGAAATTAAGGAAGAAGTACTTAATAAGGATTTAAAACATAAGGGGTATCAAGGATTTCCCTCTGTTCTACCATACATTTTAAACACCGTGCAAGCCGAAAAGTACCAAAACATAAGGGGGGGAAGGATTTTGCCTTGCGTTACCATAGTTTTCAGTTGATTTCCCCTTATGTTTTTAGGAATTTTAATTGCATCCACTGTCAAAATGTATGGTAGAACTTGTAGGTTGGACGGTTTCCCCTTACTTTCTATGAGAGTTTCGGCTGCATAGGCTTATTTGTATGCTGAAAATAGTGGCATACAGCAGATTTTGTGTATGTACCACTACTGAATTAGTCTATACAAGGTTTGAAATAGCGTTACATAGTAGATTTTATGGATTTCCCACAACTTATCTAGTGTGATTTTTAGTCAAATCTCTAATACCCACTATTTACAATATTTCTAGACCACATAATATAGTGCAGTTTCTAACAAAATCTTAAACCAGCACTATTTTTCATTCCTTCACCCTATATAATGCATTTTCCCACAAAATCTAAAACCAGCACTATTTTAAAATCATCACAAACCAGCCAACATAATTCTATTTTTATCTAAAATATATATTAAATCATCTAAATTCTATATAATTTCATTAAAAACCCATTAAATCCCTATAAAAAAAACGGAATAATCCAGAAAACCCCAGAAAAAACCTGCCTTTTGCTTATATATTACCTTTACTTTGGGTGGATTTTGAGGTATAATAGGTTGAAATTGTTCCCTCTTTCAAGGATTTTTAGGAGGAAATATATAAAATGATTAAAAATGGCTTATAAAAAGGCCCTTTATGTAGTTTCAGGAGGATATATTTTAATGAAAGCAACATTTATTTCAAGAGAAAAGAACGATGTAAAATTTACTATGGATTTCACTAAGGAAGAATTTGAATCTTATCAGGTTAAGGCTTATCAGGCTAATAAGGACAGATTTGAAATTCCGGGATTTAGAAAAGGAAAAGCTCCAAGAAGCATTATCGAAAACCACTATGGTGAAGGTGTTTTTGCTGAGGAAGCTATAGATTTAATGTTTTCAGAACATTACCCACAGGCATTAGCTGAATTAAACTTAGAAGTTATCGACAGACCTAGAGCTGAATTTAGCCAGATTAAGAAGGGTGAGCCTCTTACAGTGACTATTACTGTAGAATGTTTCCCTCAGGTAGAAGTTAAGGACTATAAGGGCGTAGAAATTGAAAAGGTAGATTTCGAAGTTAAAGAGGAAGATGTAGATAATGAAATCAAGTCTTTACAGAAGAGAAATGCTAGAAAGGTTCTAGTTGAAAGACCTGCTCAGAATGGAGATACTCTTTTATTTGACTATTCCGGTTTTGTAGGTGAAACTCAGTTTGAAGGCGGTACTGCTGAAAGACAGAAGCTCACTTTAGGTTCAGGAATGTTTATTCCGGGCTTTGAGGAACAGTTAGTAGGTGTAACACCGGGAGAAAAGAAGGATGTAACTGTTACATTCCCTACTGAATATCATGCAGAAGATTTAGCAGGTAAGGATGCTGTATTCCACTGTTTAGTACATGAAATTGAAGAAGAACAGTTACCTGAATTAGATGATGAATTTGCTCAGGATGTTTCTGAACATGATACTTTAGATGCGCTTAAAAAGGCAACTAGAGAAAAGTTAGAATCTTATGCTAAGGCTGGTGCTGAAAGCCAGATGAAAGATAAGGCTTTAGAAAAAGTATTAGAAGCTAATGAAGTGGACGCTCCTAAGCAGATGGTTGAAGATGAAATCGACAGAAAGGCTCAGGAAGTTGATCAGCAGTTAAGATATCAGGGCTTAGGCTTAGAACAGTACTTACAGTATATGGGTAAGGAATATGCTGAATTAAGAGAGGAACTTAGAGAAGAAGCTGAAAGATCAGTTAAGATTAGAGTTTTACTTCAGGGAATCGTAGATGCAGAGAATCTTACAGTTTCTGACGAAGAAATGGAAGAAGAATTCAAGACTATGGCAGCTCAGTATCAGATGCCTGTAGAAAAGATAAAAGAAGCTATAGGTTTAGAAAACCTTACATATTTAAAGAAGGATATGCAGGCTAAGAAGGCTGTAGATCTTATATTTGACAGTGCAGTGATTAAATAGTCCTGCACTTAAAGGAGGATTTGGAAATGGCATTAGTACCTTATGTAATTGAACAGACTTCAAGGGGTGAAAGAAGCTATGATATTTATTCAAGACTTTTAAAGGACAGGATTATATTCATAGGTGAGGCTATAGATGAACATATTGCCAGCTTAGTAGTAGCGCAGCTACTTTTCCTAGAAGCTGAGGATCCTGATAAGGATATTTCCATATATATAAATAGTCCGGGTGGTTCTGTAACTGCAGGCATGGCTATTTATGACACAATGCAGTATATTAAGCCGCAGGTATCTACTATTTGCGTAGGCTTGGCTGCATCTATGGGAGCTTTCTTGCTTTCTGCCGGAGAGAAGGGAAAGAGATTTGCCCTTCCTAATGCAGAAATCATGATTCATCAGCCTTTAGGTGGAGTTAATGGACAGGCTGAAGATATCAAAATCCATGCTGAATGGATTTTGAAGACCAGAGAAAAATTAAACAAGATTTTAGCTGGTAATACAGGAAAGCCATTAGAAATAATTGAGAAAGATACGGATAGAGATAACTTTATGAGTGCAGAGGAAGCTATGGAATATGGCTTAATTGATAAGGTTATTCAGTCCAGATAGGGGAAGAAGCAAAATTTATGGATAAATACGATGAAAATAGAAATCTCAGGTGTTCCTTCTGTGGCAAGCCGCAGAGTCAAGTCGAAAGACTTTTAATGGGACCGGGGGTGTATATTTGTAATGAGTGTATAGATGCTTGCCATGAAATTCTTAAGGAAGAAATGGGTAAAGAGGGGCAGCTTCCATCAGCCTTAGATAAGGAATATAAACTTCCTAAGCCTATGGAAATTGCAGAGACCTTGTCTTCCTATGTAATTGAGCAAAATGAAGCTAAGAAGTCACTAGCCGTGGCAGTTTATAATCATTACAAGAGAATTACGGGTGCAAAATCCGAAAATGCTGAAGATGATGTAGAGCTTCAGAAGTCTAATATAGTTATGATTGGACCTACAGGTTCAGGTAAGACTTTATTAGCACAGACTCTAGCGAAAATTTTAGATGTACCTTTTGCCATAGCTGATGCTACGGCTCTTACAGAGGCAGGTTATGTAGGAGAAGATGTTGAAAACATTTTATTAAGACTTTTACAGGCTGCTGATTGGGACTTAGATAAGGCTCAGAAGGGTATCATATATGTGGATGAAATTGATAAAATTTCTAGAAGATCTGAAAATCCTTCGATAACTAGAGATGTATCAGGAGAAGGAGTTCAGCAGGCTCTTCTTAAAATTTTAGAAGGCACAGTAGCCAATGTACCTCCACAGGGAGGAAGAAAACATCCTACTCAGGAGTTTATTCCTTTCGATACTAAGGATGTACTCTTTATATGTGGTGGAGCTTTTGACGGCTTAGACAAAATCATTCAGAAGAGAATGAATGAAAAGGTTATAGGCTTCAATGCAGAAATTAAGCTGGATAAAGAGGAAGAAAGTAATATTTTAGCTAAAGTTCAGCCGGAGGATTTATTAAAGTTCGGTTTAATTCCTGAATTTATTGGAAGATTGCCGGTTATAGTTACTTTGGAGGAGCTTTCGGAAGAAGCACTAGTTAGAATTATTCAGGAGCCTAAGAATGCTTTAATTAAGCAGTATAGAAAGCTTTTTGATTTAGATGGCGTAGAATTACTCATAGAAGAAGATGCCGTTAGAGCTGTGGCTAAGAAGGCTATAGAAAGAAAGACAGGAGCTAGAGGCTTAAGATCAATTTTAGAAAAGGTGATGACGGATATTATGTTCGAAATTCCTTCAAGAGATGATGTATCTCAGTGTTTAATAACTAAGGAAACAATAGTGGAAGGAACCAAGCCTATTTTAATTGAGAAAAACATAAAATAAAAACATAGGCGGCTAAAAGTCGCCTTGTTTTCTATAAATTAACTTAGAAATAAGTTAGAAAATTGAATTATAAAGTTAAATTAGAAAATTAAGAGATTTGAAAAAATATAAATATAGATAAAAAATAGAGGAGAAAAAATGTCAGAAATATCTGTAATGCCTTGTGTCCCTCTTAGAGGGCTATCGATTTTTCCTAGAACTATATTGCATTTCGATATAGGGCGTGAAAAATCCATAAAGGCTTTAGAAGAAGCTATGGCAGGAGAAAAACTCTTGTTCCTAACTTCACAAAAAGATGAAAATGTACTCATACCTACAGCAGAGGACTACTATAAGGTAGGCGTTGTTGTTAAGGTTAAACAGATGTTAAAAATACAGGGGGATGCTGTTAGAGTTTTAGTGGAAGGTCAATATAGGGCGACCATGCTGGAATTAGTTTCTGAAGAACCTTTTATAAAGGTTCAAGTAGAAGAGGCAGAAATTACCTTTATGGAGCCTGAAAGCTTAGAAACTAAGGCTATGATGAGGGCTGTTTTGTATGCCTTTGAAGAGCATGTAAGCCTTAACGACAGTATGAGTCCCGAAGTATATGATTTAGTAAGCTCAATAAATGAACCGGATATATTTGCTGATACAGTAGCTATGCAGTTAAATGTAGGCGTGGGACTTAAGCAGGAAATTTTAGATGCCTTTGATGTTAAGGAAAGACTTAAAACTTTAAATAGGATTTTAATAGAAGAAAATCAAGTTTTAACTTTAGAACAGGAAATTTCTGAAAAGGTTCAGGAGAGCGTAAAGAAAAACCAAAAAGAATATATTTTAAGAGAACAGATGAAGGCCATTCAAGATGAATTAGGCTATGGCGAAGAAGCTATGGCTGAGGTTGCTAGATGGAGTGAGGCTCTTAAAAATTTAAAACTTAGTGATAAAATAAATGAAAAAGTTGATAGAGAAATAAGCAAATTTGCTAAGATGGGTCCTAACTCCGCTGATGCATCAGTAGTTAGAAACTATGTAGAAACTATAATCGGTTTACCATGGAATACTTCATCTAAGTCCAATACCGATATAAAGAAGGCAGAGAAGATTTTAAATGAAGACCATTATGGTTTAGACAAGGTTAAGGAAAGAATTTTAGAATATTTAGCCGTAATTCATTTATCTAAGAGTATGAAAGGACCTATAATTTGTTTAGTAGGCCCTCCGGGAGTAGGTAAAACATCTATCGCTAAGTCTATTGCACGTTCCACCGGAAGAGAATTCGTTAGGATTGCTTTAGGAGGCGTTCGTGATGAAGCAGAAATTAGAGGACATAGAAGAACCTATATAGGCGCTATTCCGGGAAGAATAATCAGTTCCATTAAGGATACGGGCACTAATAACCCGGTTTTCCTATTTGATGAAGTGGATAAAATCGGTTCTGATTTTAAGGGAGATCCTGCATCAGCCCTTTTAGAAGTTTTAGACCCTGAGCAAAATAAGGACTTTACGGATCATTTCTTAGATGTACCTTTCGATTTATCCAAGGTAATGTTTATCACTACTGCAAACAGTACAGAAACCATTCCAAGACCTCTTTTAGACAGGATGGAAGTCATTTCTGTTTCTGGATACACAGAGGAAGAAAAGGTGCAGATTGCACAGAAATATTTGCTTCCGAAGCAGCTTAAGGCTCATGGCTTAAAGAACAAAAACTTGAATTTAAGTGAAAAATCTTTAAGAGATTTGATAAATTATTACACCAGAGAATCAGGTGTGAGAAATCTAGAGAGAGAAATTGGCTCTTTATGTAGAAAAGTAGCTAGAAAAATAGTTGCTAAAAGTGGTACTAATTTCAAAATCACTCCTGCCAGCCTAGAAAAATATTTAGGTAAGAAGAGATTTCATTATGACAAAATCTCCGGAGAAGGAGAGGTAGGCGTAGTAACGGGTATGGCGTGGACTCAGGTAGGTGGAGACACCTTGTTTATAGAAACTCAACTGGTTCCCGGCAGTGGTAAAATACAACTTACAGGTCAATTAGGCGATGTTATGCAAGAATCTGCACAGACTGCCATTACTTATATAAGGTCTATATCGGGAGATTTTGAGATGAATAGAGAGTTCTATAAAGAACAAGATTTACATATTCATGTGCCGGAGGGAGCAGTCCCTAAGGATGGACCTTCTGCCGGAGTAGCTATGTTTACATCAGTTATGTCTGCCCTTACGGGTATGGCAGTTAGAAAAGATGTAGCTATGACCGGTGAAATCACTTTGAGAGGTAAGGTGTTAGCTGTGGGAGGAATTAAGGAAAAGGTTTTGGCAGCCCACAGAGCAGGTATAACTACTATTTTACTTCCTAAGGAAAATGAAGCGGATATAGAAGATATTCCTAATAATGTTAGAAAACAGCTTAAGTTTGTTCTCTTAAAGCAGGCGAAAGAAGCTTTAGAAATAGCTTTAGTAAAGTAAAATATTTCAAAAATAATCTTAAAAATATAGAAAAAAAGGGGGATTTGTATTATGATTATAAAGAAGTCAGAACTTGAAACAGTTGCTGTTAAAAAAAGTCAATATCCCATAGATAATACTGTGGAAATAGCCTTTGCAGGTCGTTCAAATGTGGGAAAATCTTCCCTTTTAAATCTTTTGACCGGTCGAAAAGCTTTAGCAAGGGTTTCGGGTAATCCGGGTAAAACCAGAACTATAAACTTCTATAGAATAAATGACTGTTTTAGAATTGTGGATTTACCGGGATATGGTTATGCTAAGGTATCTAAGAGTATTTCTGCCAACTGGGGAGATATGATGGAAGAGTATTTTCAGAACAGGCAGGGGCTTAGAAAGGTGGTACAGCTGGTAGATATTCGCCATGAACCTTCTAAACAGGATGTTCAGATGTACGGATATTTAAAGCATTATGGTTTAGACGGAATCGTAGTTGCCACTAAATCCGATAAGGTTTCAAGAAATGAATTAAATAAATGTCTAAAGACTATCAGACAGTCATTAGGTATGTCGGCGGAAGATCTCATTATTCCTGTATCAGCGCTTAAAAGACAGGGGCATGAGGCTTTGCTGGATGAAATTGAAAAGCTTATTACAGCAGTAGAAGAAAACTCAGAGAATATAGAGGAGTAGAAAAATGGAAAATATGCAGACTATAAATGTTTTGCTTACAAGAGAGCAGATTGAGGAAAGAGCTAAGGAAATAGGAAAACAAATTTCTGAAGAATATGCGGGTAAAAGCGTTTACCTTATAGGAACTCTTAAAGGAGCTGTAATGTGGATGGCAGATATTATGAAGAATTTAGAAATCGATACAGAAATAGATTTCGTAGTGGCTTCCAGTTATGGTTCAGGAACCAGTACTTCAGGCGTTGTGAAGATTAAGAAGGATTTAGATGGGGATATATATGATAAGAACGTTATCATAATTGAAGATATTGTAGATACGGGAACTACTTTACATTTCTTAAAGAAGTATTTAGCAGATAGAAATCCTAAGAGCCTTAAGATTTGTACACTTTTAGATAAGCCATCTAGAAGATTAGTAGAAATGGAAGCGGATTATGTAGGATTTTCCATAGAAAATCTTTTCGTTATAGGTTATGGTTTAGATTATGACCAGAAATATAGAAATCTACCTTATGTAGGTTATTTAGAGGGCTAATCGCCTGCCTGTACAGGAGGAAAAATGAAAAAACTGAATATAGTTTGGTCGATATTGGTAATATTTACTATGTCCTTTTTTATGATCAGCTTATCTCAAAACATTCTCCTGAGATCTTCGGAAACCTATAGTTTTTACTTTAATGACTCAGGTGCAGTGGGGAAAATTTATACAAATCTTAGTTCTTCTGAGATGGCGGATGAAATATCAGGCTTTATGAGTTCATGGAGACCTGTTGAATTTCAAGTCTATGAAGATACAGGTTATGATAAAAGAAAAATATTTTCGGAGGAAGAAAGTCATAATATGCTTAAAGTAAAAAAGGTATTGGATATAAGTACTATAATAGGGCTGCTATCCTTCTTTATTACTGTAGGTATATATGTTTACTTTTTAAGAGATGGTAAGAAAAAGGTTCTAAGAGACAGGTATTGGATAAGTTTAGGTCTTACAGCTGCTTTTGTGGGAGTACAGTCTTTTATTACCATTACTAATATAGGGAGACAGTGGGCATCAGAATTTTTAGGTTTCATACCTTTAGACAAGGAAGCTCATCTTTTAACTTTATTAGGAGGACCTTTTATAGCTATGGCGACTACATTTTTTATAGGTACATCTATAATTATTATGGTGGTGGTGACCTATATTTCAATGCAGCTGACGAAGCCGCCTAGAATTTTCTTTTAACTTACTATTTAAATAGTTGAAAGAGTATATAAAGAAATATAAATGAAAGAATTAAGGATAAGTTATGGATTATAAAGTAGACTATCACATCCATTCAACTTTTTCGGATGGAACTTTAACTCCCTTAGAATTAGTAGAAAAATATAATGGAGAGGGTTACGATGAAATTGCCTTGACAGATCACGATAGTGTGGCTGGAATAGATGAGTTTCTCATAGCCGGTAAAGCTCTTAAATTACCTGTTATTACAGGGATAGAGCTTTCTACAGAATATGATTTTGAGGACATAAAGGGTGTGAGCTTGCATATTTTGGGATATAAATTGGATCATAAAAACCCTGAGCTTTTAGAAGTAACCAAGAAACTTCAGGAAAGTCGTGAAATTAGAAATCAGGGAATTATTGCAAAGCTTATAGAAAAGGGATATAATATTACTAAGGATGAAATTCAAGCCTTAGGCAATAAAAATTATATAGGTAGACCTGATATAGCTAGACTTTTAGTTAAGAAGGGCTATTTAGAAAAGGTGAAGGATGCCTTTGAAGGGGGTCAGTGGTTGGAGTCGGATGATATTAAAGCTTTCAAAAGGCATAAACTTTCTACTTATGATGCCATAGACCTGATAAATAGAACCGGTGGTATTCCGGTTTTAGCCCATCCTATTAAGGTGGGAGCTTTTGGAAGTCCTAAAGAGGAAGAATTTTGGTCTAAGATGGAAAAGCTCATAAGGGATTTAAAAGTACATGGATTAAAGGGTTTAGAGTGCATTTATCCTGCACATAATGAAAATCAGCAGGGTAGATTTATGAAGCTGGCTGAGAAATTTCATTTACATATTACTTCCGGTTCAGACTTCCATAGTGATGATATGAAATAGAAAAATAAATAGATGACGCAAGAGTAATTAGGAGAGGCGTTTGAATAGGGCTATAGGCTCTATTTAGCGTCTTTTTTAATGCAATTTAATGGATTTTATGCAAAATCCACAAGGTAAGAACCAAATTTTATGAAAAATAATGATAAGGAGAATAAGGTGTACAAGATAGCAGTCATAGGTGGTGGCGTTATAGGGGGTATGGTAGCCCGTCAATTAACAAAATATGAAAAGAGTGTTCTAATATTAGAAAAAGAGGGAGATGTGGCTATGGGTCAATCTAAGGCTAATAGCGGCATAGTTCATGGAGGTTATGACCCTAAGCCTAATTCTCTAAAGGCTATATTAAATGTAAAAGGTTCTAAGATGATGGAAAACCTTTGTAAAGACCTGAAAGTAAAATATAGAAAAAATGGAACTATGGTAGTGGGCTTTACAGAGGAAGATGTAACGCAGCTTAAAGTTTTGAAAGAGCGTGGAGATTTAAATGGAGTAGAGGGGCTGGAAATTATTTCCGGTGAAGAAGCCAGGCTTAAAGAACCTAATTTAGATGAGACAGTAAGTTGTGCTCTCTATGTTCCTTCAGGTGCTATAGTATGCCCTTATGAATTGACTATACATTCTATAGGAAATGCTATGGATAATGGAGCAGAATTAAAATTAAATTTCCAAGTGGATAAAATAGAAAATAAAGGGAAATATTTTCTAATTACATCTTCAAAAGGAGATGTGGTTGAAGCTGAATATATAGTAAATGCAGCAGGTATTCATTCTGATGAAATAGCTCATTTAATTGGAGATAGGAGCTTTAATATAACAGGTAGGAGAGGCGAATATTTCCTTTTAGACAAAGAAACCGGTGATTTAGTAGATATGACTATTTTCAGAGTTCCAACTAAGATGGGAAAAGGAGTATTAGCTACTAAGACAGTAGATGGAAATATTTTATTAGGACCTACATCAGAGGATATAGAAGACAAGGAAAATAAGGAAACTTCAGCTCAGGGCTTAGGTTTAGTAAGAGAAAGAGAACGTGAATTTTTTAAGAATATACCTTGGGATAAGGTTATTACTCAATTCACAGGTGTTAGAGCTCATGGAGACCAAGGGGATTTCATTATAAATTCACCTATGGAAAGATTCGTAAATGCAGCAGGTATAGAGTCTCCGGGACTTTCATCAGCTCCGGCTATTGCTGAAATGGTAGTGGAAATGCTCATGGATATGGGGGTAAATTCTGAAGCAAGGGCAGATTTTGACCCTATAAAAAAAGGCGGTACTAATTTCAAAGACTTATCTATGGAAGAAAAAAATGCTTTAATTCAAGAAGATGATACTTATGGTAGAGTGATTTGTCGATGTGAAGAGGTAACAGAGGGTGAGATTAGAAGGGCTTTGAGAGAAAATCCACCGGCCAGAGATGTGGATGGTATTAAGAGAAGAACCAGGAGCGGAATGGGACGCTGTCAAGGCGGATTTTGTATGCCTAATGTGGCAGAGATTATCGCTGATGAGTTAGGTATAAGTTATGATGAAGTTACTAAAATGGGAGGAAATTCTAAGTATACCTTCGGTAGAATTAAGGGTTAAGATATGGAAAAAGATTTAGTGATAATAGGTGGAGGCCCTGCAGGCATGGCAGCTGCAGTAGCGGCTAGAGAAAGAGGCCTTAAGGATATTTTAATAATTGAAAGAGATGATAGGCTGGGTGGTATTCTAAGACAGTGTATTCACAATGGATTCGGTCTTCATCGTTTTAAAGAGGAGCTTACAGGCCCTGAATATGGCGAGAGATATGAAACTATGGTTAAGGATATGGACATAGATTATATGGTTAATACTATGGTTATAGACTTAAGCGAGGATAAGGTGGTTACTGCTGTAAACAAGGAAAAAGGCTTCTTTAATATAAGGGCAAAATCTGTAGTTCTAGCCATGGGATGCAGAGAAAAAAATCGTGGTGCCTTGGCTATTCCGGGAGAAAGACCGGCAGGGGTATATTCTGCAGGTACAGCACAAAAAATTGTAAATATTAAGGGATATTTAGCAGGTAAGGAAGTTGTAATTTTAGGCTCCGGAGATATAGGCTTGATTATGGCAAGAAGAATGACTTTAGAAGGTGCTAAGGTAAAGGCTGTATTGGAAATTATGGAAGATTCAGGTGGACTTACCAGAAACATTGTTCAATGTTTAAATGATTTTGATATTCCCCTTAAACTTAGACATACTGTAAAAGAAATTCATGGCAGAGAGAGGGTTACCGGAGTTACCACTGTTCAGGTAGATGAAAATTTCAAGCCTGTTCCTAATACAGAAGAATATATTTCTTGTGATACCTTAATGCTTTCTGTAGGCTTGATTCCGGAAAATGAACTTAGTAAAAAGGCGGGCATAGAAATGAATCCTAAGACTAGAGGACCTGTAATTAGTGATTATAAAGAAACTAGTGTAAGGGGGATATTTGCCTGTGGTAATGTGGTAAAAGTTCATGAGTTGGTGGATTTTGTGTCCCAAGAGGGAGAGATTGCAGGCAGAGGTGCGGCGGATTTTGTTATGGGAAATCAGCCTTCGGAAATTAAGGTCAAGGGGAGCCAAAATGAGCAGAAAAAAGGCGTTAAAAATTTAGGCGGTATAATCTGTACTATTTGCCCGAATGGTTGCAAAATCCAAGTTGCCGGTGATGGAACTATAAGCGGAAATCTTTGTAAGAGAGGGGTAGAGTATGCGCTTCAGGAAATGAAAGAGCCTCTTAGAACCTTAACTTCTGTGGTAAATACGGAAGACGGACTTATGGTACCTGTTAAGACAGACAAGCCAATTTCGTTAAAATCTATGAAAAAAGCTATGGAAGAATTAAATTCTTTAACCTTAGTGTTGCCAATTCGCTTAGGAGATATTATAATAAAAGATATCGGAGAAACCGGAGCAAACTTAGTTGCTACGGCAAGCCTAGGAGATTAGGAAAGAAAAGGTGGAGAGGTATGACAACATTATTTGATGAGAGAAAAGTAGCGGCAGCAGTGAGAACCGAAGCTGATTTTGAGGCGGCATTAAAATCTAAGGTAAAGGTGATTTTCTTGCAGAACTCTAACATTATGAATATTGGGGGAATGATTGAAAGTGCTCATAAGGCTGAAAAGACAGTTTTAATTCATATGGATTTTGCTGATGGAATCGGTAAAGATAGAGTGGGACTTCAGTATGTTAAGGCTCAGGGAGCAGATGGAATATTAACTACTAAGACTAATATGATAAAGCCGGCTAAGGAGCTGGGTTTAATAACAGTACAGAGATTTTTCATCGTAGATTCTCATTCTGTGGATACGGCAGTGGAATCTATAAGGATTGCTAAGCCGGATGTGGTAGAGCTTATGCCGGGAATTGTAGATAAAAAAATTAAAGAATTTTCTAATAGAATACAGACCAGTATTATTGCAGGGGGCTTAATCGAATTTGATCATGAAGTGGATGCCGCTCTAAATGCAGGTGCTTGTGCTGTTTCTACAGCTAATATAAACCTTTGGGATTATAAATAGTGATAAATTAATTCTCTTTAGTTTTAGTAGGCTTTTAAGGCGGGAGATAGAAAAATGAAAATCAAGTTTTGTGGTGCTACTCAGGGAGTAACAGGTTCTTGTCACTTACTTACAACTGAAAGACATCAGGTTCTTTTAGACTGTGGACAATTTCAGGGGGGCAAGGAACAGGAAAAAATGAATTTTGATGATTTTCCCTTTGATCCTGAGGCTATCGAATGTGTGATTTTGAGCCATGCCCATATAGATCATTGTGGAAGATTACCTCTGTTAGTTAAGAGAGGTTTTAAAGGAGAAATCTACTGCACAGACGCTACAGCAGATTTACTAAATGTAATGCTCATAGATTCTGCTTATATTCATGAAAAGGATTCAGAGTGGCAGAGTAAGAAAAATGCCAGAACGGGTAAACAGCCTGTAGAGCCTCTTTATACAGTACAAGATGCAGAGGCCGCATTGAAATTAGTTAAGCCTATTTTGTATGATCAGCTGTTTTCAGTGAATGATAGTATGCAGATTGTATTTAATGATGCAGGACATATTTTAGGTTCAGCCATTACAGAAATTTGGGTAGATGAAAGAGGCACTACTTCTAAGATAGTATTTTCGGGAGATATAGGGGTTAAGGATAGACCTATTTTAAGAGATCCGACTAAGATAAAGAAGGCGGATTATGTAATTATGGAGACTACCTATGGAAACAGGCTCCATCCTAAGAATACTACATCTATAGAAGAACTGATAAAGATAGTTGAAAGTACAGTAAAGAGAGGGGGAAGTGTAATTATTCCATCCTTTGCTGTAGGAAGAACTCAGGAACTTATATTTGAATTTAATATGTTCTATGAACATCATCCTGAATATAAGGGATTGTTGGACAAAGTTAATGTATATATAGATAGTCCTATGGCTAATGCTGCTACGGAAGTTTTTAAGAAAAATGCAGGTGTTTTTGATGAGGAAACTAAGCAATATATTTTAGAGGGAGACAATCCTTTAGATTTCAAAAATCTAAAGTTTACCAGAAATACTCAGGATTCACAGATGTTGAATTTTGATAAGACTCCTAAAATTATTATATCTGCATCCGGTATGTGTGAAGCAGGTAGAATTAGACATCATTTGAAACATAATCTTTGGGATAGCAGAAATAGTATAGTTTTCGTTGGGTATCAGGCGGAAGGAACTTTAGGCAGACACTTGGTAGAGGGTGCTGAAGAAGTAAAATTATTCGGCGAAACTGTAATGGTAGGAGCGGAAATTCATAATTTAGAGGGCTTTTCAGGTCATGCCGACCAGGAAGGTTTGCTGGACTGGCTAGGTGGATTCCAAGTAGAACCGAAGAGAATATTCCTAGTTCATGGAGAGGAGCAGGGGAAGGCGGATTTTGCAGCAAAGGTAAAAGAAGTTTACGGTTATGATACTACTCCTATATATGCTAATGCAGAGTTTGAATTGGAAAGCGGTCAGCTTCTATCTAAGGAAGAAGTTATAAGAGAAGCGGTTAAAATAGAGGATTTAGATGCTTTAAAGGAAAAGGTTTCCAATATAGGCGTAGATGTAGATGCTATTTTAGCTAAGGCAAAGGGAGCTATAAATGAGGAAAGCTCAGCTGAAAAGCTTCTTCAGATAAATAATATCATTTTAGAATTACAAAAAACTGTTATGAGTTTAGGTTCTACTATTACTTCTGAAAATAGAGATAGCAGACCCTTAAGCGAAGAAAAATAGTTGAAGACAGAAAGTAAAAGGAGTTTTATGAAAAATTCTTTAAAGGTTAATTGGCTTAAAATTAAAGATAGTAAAATAGTGCTTTATACCTTATTTATAACTTTGGCCCTCTTGTGGGGCCTGTCTTTTTTTGGTACAAAAATTGCCTTGAAAGAATTAGAGCCTATAGAAGTATTAGCTGTCAGATGGTTAATGTCTTTGGTCTTATTTGGAATATTGGTTGTAACTAAGGTGATTAAGATAAGTTACAAGGGGAAACCTGTTAAGCTTTTAATGCTGGCAGCATTTCTTCAACCTTGTATATATGCCTATTTTGAGGCTTGGGGAATAGATTTGACCACAGCTTCAGAAAGTTCTCTATTTATAGCAGTTATTCCTCTTATGGTAATTATTGAAGGTGCTTTAGTATTCAGGAAAGCCATTCCGCTCAAAGTTGCCTTAGGAATTTTATTAGGCTTTTCAGGAGTTATAATATGTGTAGCCTTTTCTCCTTCTTTTTCTGTAGGTGGGCGAATCGAAGGTTATATATATCTTTTGATAGCAGTATGTGTGGGTGCTATGTATACTTTGGTTTCTCATAAATTAGCAAAATCCTTTTCTGCAATGGAGGTTACCTTTTTCGTAGCCTTAGAAGGAGCTATATTTTTTAATGGTATTGCCTTTTATCAAGGCTATGGATTACATCCTTATGAAGTCTTTTTTTCAGGAGGCGTTGGGACAATTTCTTTGATTTATTTAGGTATAGGTTGTTCCTTCATGGCATATTTAATATTTAATTTTACCCTTTCAAAGCTATCTGCGGCTTTAGCAACCTGTATCCAGACTAATTTGATAACGGCAGTAGGCGTATTAGCAGGTATTATATGGGGTGGAGATAATTGGGGATGGTATACGGTTGTAGGGCTAATCTTAATTATATTCGGCATATTTGAATCTTCCAGAGGTAAGGAAGAAATGAAATAAAAGTTTTATAAAAAATGTGTTGCAAGAAATAAAATGATATGGTAATATATTACTGTAAATAAATGTAAATATTTTTCAAAACCACAGTCTTAGGGCTGTGGTTTTCTTTTACCTAAAACAGTTTTAAGGAGGAAAAATGAGTAAAAAAAGAAAGTTAACGGGTATGGTGATAATCCTTGTAACCTTAGTATTATTAGGGGTTTGGGAGCTTTGGGCTAAGGAAAGCTTAATTTATGACAAAATCTTAGTATTAAATACTAAGGTGGAAGCTCATACCTTAATAGAGAAATCTATGGTTAAGATAAGGAGAGTAGAGAAAGCTCCTGAGGGAGCCATTAGAATGGGTGAGGAGGGGAATATAATTGGCAAAGTTTCCAGTCATTATATTCCAAAAGATGCGGAGATATATTCAGAATATTTTACAGATTATGAATTTAAGGTAGGGGGCAGCAGTAATAAATTTGTTTTTTCTGTACCTGAAGATTGGATAAAATCTTATCCTCAAACTATGAAAAGAGGAGATACAGCATATTTCTATTGTGGTAGTGAAATTGTAGTAGAAGTTGTTGTAGCCTATGTTAGAGACGGCACCAATCAAGAAGTTCGATATGCAGATAAGGAAAGGCTTAATTCTTCTGCTAAGGTAAGTTTAATTGAGGTAATCATAGATGAATTACAGATGAAAAAATTGAGCAATTTAGCAGATAAGGGGAACACCTTTGCTATTTTATATAATTAAGGGAGGCTTTTAATTGAAGTTTGAAGAAATATGTAAGTCGGTAATGGCATATTTTGAGGGGGAATGGAATAAGGCAGACGATTTTTCCAAGATGGAAAGATTAGAAAAAGAAAAAAGAGCGATTATGGGCTTTGAAGAAGAAATGGCTGAATATCAGGAAAAAATTTCTGAAATTATAGAAATTTTAGGAGTAGACAAGGGGGAATATCCCGGTTGGTATCCAAGTTTAACAGAAGGCGTATTTTCAGAATTATATGGTTTATCTTCTTTATACAGCTGGGTATATGATAAGGAAGAAAGGCTTGTAAATTCATCTTCTGCGAAGGTTATAGGCGATAAGGTGTTTTTTTTAATAGATGGAGTTTCTGAGTTACAACCTCAGTGTATAAAAAGGAGCAGGCGGGAACAGTTAAAGAGGGCTTTTTTAATGGCGACTCCTAAGGAAAGATTAGAGAGAGGCTTTCATGAAATTTACCTTAGAAACGGCATTAGGATAACCATATATTCAGGGGATAGAACTAAAGAGGGGGAAGATGTTATGGTTTTCAGAAAATATATTGTTAGAAAGCTTACTTTTGAAGAACAGGCAGCCTTAGGAACTATTCCTGAAGAAGGGATAGATTTATTTAAAAGTATGGTTGAAATAGGCTTTAATGTAATATTTTCGGGAGCGGTCAGATCGGGGAAAACAACTTTTTTACAAACTTGGCAGAGCTATGAAAGGGAAGATTTAGAGGGTTTGGCTATATCTACAGACCCGGAAACCCCTTGGCATAAGATTATGCCCAAAGCTCCTATAATGCAGCTTGTAGCAGATGGTGAAGAACTGGAGAATATTACAAAATCTATACTTAGAGGGGACAATGACTATGTGTTATTAGAGGAGATGAGAGATGGGGTGGCATTTAATATAGCCTTGGATATAGTTTCTACGGGAACTAAGAGGAGTAAGGCTACAGTACATACTAAGGATGCATTGAATTTGCCCTATAAGATGGGAACTAAGATTTGCAGTAGATATGGTGGGAGTTTTAAGGGGATTTTGCAGCAGATATTTATAAATTTTGATTTTGTGTTTGAGTTTGCTCAAGTTGAAGAAAATAGGGGAAAGAAGTTATTAAAAGGTATTTGGCTCTATGGTTATGATAAGGTAGGGGATAAAGTATTCATGGAGGAAATGTTGCGTTATGATGGGGAAAGAAAGGAATGGGTTTGGAGAAATGTGATAGGGGCGGATTTTGAGTTAAGAACTTCAAAGGGATATGATAAGGCATTACTGGAAAGGTTGAAAGTAGAGCTGGATGTTTTGGAAAAGAGCCATTCTATGGAAAATCCCATAACCTTGTATCCCAGTTATTATAAAGATGAGGAGGGATTCATGTGATAGTAATTATAATGTTGGGCTTATTTTCTTTAGGTCTTTATGTAGCTACTTATGATTTTATGGCTGAACTTTATGGGGAAATTAGAGAGGCGATTATGAAATTTTATGAAGCCTTGAAAGAAGACAGTTATTTAGAGAAAAAAAGGGATAGCAGGCAGGATCCGATATGGGAACATTTAAGGATTATGCTTAAATTAACTATAGGTCTAGGTTCTGACAGGGCGGTAAATATTTTTGCCATATTTACAGGGCTTTTAGGGGCAGGAATGTTGTTAATTATGTCGGGGAGAATGTCCAGCAGTATGGTTCTCATAGCCACCTTAGCCGTAATGATACTTCCCTATGGAATTTTAGTTTTGAGGCTTAATAAGTTAAGGATAACAGGGTCTCAGGAGGGGGAGATTTTGCTTACGGAACTTTTAGACAATTACAAGATAAATTTTTTTAATATGCAGAAGGCTATAGAGGTGACGGCTCTTACTATTGAAGATGCCCACGTCAGTAAGGAGCTGTTATTTAATCTGTCTAAGGGCATAAATCGAAATGGTACGGAAAAAGGTATTAGGCGGTATTTGAGAGAGTTTCAGCTTTCTCTAAATACCTCTTGGGGAAATATTCTAGTCCATAATATGGAATTTGCATTGATTTCAGGTATAGAGGTTACAGAAGCTCTAAGTGATTTAGCAGATACTATCACTAAGGCCAGAAAGGTGACAGAATATGCCAAGAGGGAAGGGAATGAGGCAAAGTTGATTTTGAAATACTTGTTTCCGGCTGCTTATGGTTTGACCTTGTTAGGGGCTATTAAATATTTTGATTTGACTTGGGCAGAATTTTTTAGATATCAGTTTGAAACGGAGGTAGGAGTGACTTGGTTTACAATTTCATTGATTTTATACGCAGCAGGACTTTTATTAAAAGAATTTCTATCAAAAAGCAAGCTGGATTTCTAAAGAGAGGTTATGAAAGAGAACTTTTAGGTAGCGTTATAACCTTGAAAAATTTAGCTTTAGTAAGTAAGGAAAGACCTCTGGCGGCAGATTATATATATGAGCTATTGATGGAAAACAGTGGAAAACTTAAGCCCATATATCAGAAGATGATTTCTATTTATAGAAATGGAAATGTAGAGGAAGCTTTTATATATTTTGGAAAGAAAATTGGAACTAGAAGCGGGAGAAATTTTGCAGCCATTCTATCTAAGCTGGATAAGATAAATCCGGCGGAGCTTACTTTACAGATGAAGGTTTTTCAGGAAATGATGGGAGAAGAGAGAATGACATCTGCCATGAAAAAGGCACAAAGGGATGCCATTATAACTACGGTTATAGCCACGACAGGAGTGTTTGCTCTGCTTATAAATTTTACGGTAGTAGTGGTTATGATGGATACATTGAATATGTTGAGACAAATATTTTAATTAGATTTTAAAATATAAAGAAAGATAAGAGGTAAGAAATGAAGAATTTAATTATTATAATAGGAACTATAATTTTAGGTGCTTTGATTGTCAACACATTGGTTTTAGGAGATACTAATTCGCTTAAATCTACAGCAAAGGATATAGTAGATGAGGGAACTACGGCTATAATGAATAATATTAAGTTTGATAGTATTAGCAGCTAAAGGGAGCTTAAGGAGTGTGGAGAAAGATTAATGGGGTGGAATGTGAAGTTGGATTTCATAGTTTACAATAATATTTTTATTAAAAAGGAGATAAAAGTGAAACAATTAGTGATTTTAATGGGAACTATTATTTTAGGTTGCTATATTTTTTCCTTAATGGTAGGCCCTAAGGAATATACATTACAATCAACTTCTGCTAAGGTAATGGAGCAAATTATAAAAAGTTACTAAGGAGTGGTAAAGATGAAGGATTTAATAACGACTATAGGTTCCATTCTTATATTATCAATTTTTATTATGCAGTTTGCAGTGAATGAAAATACTTTAGGTAGAACTATGGCAATAGAGAAAAATTTATATAAATTTATGGCTGATATGAGAAGGGAAGAAGTTGTAGACGAAGAGGGTATGAGAGAAAAGTTAGCTATGATTGCAGGTTGTCAGCATAGTGAAGTGGAGTTAAAGTTAGGAGAGGGCGAATTTTCTTTAAGGTTACCAATCTACAAGGTTATAGGTGCTGAAAAATTAGTAGGACTAAGAAAAGAAGATAATAAATTATGGTATCATAGGGAGGGCATATTTTGAAGAATTTGATAATAACAGTGGGATTGGTGATTTTGCTGGTGGCTTTTATGGTTTACCAGAAATCCAGCAGTGGAGTTAGGTTGGATAAGGTTAAGGATTATCACGAAAATGTTGTCAAGGCTACTTTAGAGGAAGCCTTAGAAGATGCAGAGCATCCGGTAGGGAATGAAGATAAAGTGTTGGGTGAAAAATAACTGATGGAATACTTTAATAAATGGCGGTAAATTGGTGGTCAAAGGCATTAAAAGGCTAAAGAAAGACGCTAAAGAAAAACCTCTATAGCTATTTACAAGGGCTTTCAGCTGTGATACAATTAACAATGCTTATGGTTTTAGGCAAATTTCGGGACTAAGAGAGGTCGAAAAATGGAAATTGTAGTAGGAATAGATATAGGTGGTAGTACTACCAAGATTGCCGGTTTTGACGGAGATAAGATGTTAATACCGGTTCAAATTTCAGCTAGTAATGCCATAGCGTCACTGTTTGGGGCTTTCGGTAAATTCCTATATGATAATAAATTGGAACTTAAGGATATTAAGCAGGTTAATTTGACAGGAGTTGGCTCAGCTACTGTTAACCAGGCTATTTATGGACTGCCAACCTATAAGGTGGATGAGTTTACTGCCAATGGTGTTGGCGGTGGATATTTTGCAGAGGGAAAGTCAGAATTCATGGTAGTAAGCATGGGAACGGGAACTTCCTTCGTAGGTGTTAAAAATGGAGTACCGACTCATATGGGCGGTATTGGCATAGGTGGAGGTACTATAATTGGTTTATCGAAGCTAATGCTCAGCACTAATGATATAGATAAGATTACTGAAATTGCCGCAAGGGGTAATGTAGGGAATATAGACCTTAGAATTGCTGATATTTCACCGGATCCGTTGCCGGGCTTAGATATGAATGTAACTGCTTCCAACTTTGGTAAAGCTTCATCTAGGGCTGGTTGCGAAGATAAGGCGGCGGGTATAGTGCATATGGTAATTGAATCCATTTGTCAGACGGCAGCATTGATTGCACAAAATACAAATATAAAAGATTTTATTTTAATTGGGGCTTTAACTAATTTCCCTCAGTGTGATGAAATTGGTGTAATGATTAGAACTATGTTCCCGGACTATAACTTTATCGTACCGGAGGATGGGGAATATGGTACAGCTATAGGAACGGCATTGGCAGAAAAGTGCTGTTTAAAACATATTGCAGGTTAATAAGAGGTTTTACATGGCGAAGAAGAATGCTAGAGTATTTAGTTTTCTGCTTTGCCTTTTATTTCTATTAGGAGTAGGGGCATGGCAGATTTTGAATGAAGATGAAGAAAATATAGTGCGGCAAGGACCTTATAAGGTTGACAGGGTTGTGGATGGAGATACTATTATTGTAGATATTTCAGGGCAGAGAACTAGGATTAGGATGATTGGTATAGATACACCTGAAAGTGTAGCACCACAGGAGTGGAGAAATACGAAGGAAGGTAAGGAAGCTTCTGAATTTACAAAGAGTTTAATAGAAGGGAAAAAAATATATATTGAATTTGATGTAGAGGAAAGGGATAAGTATGGCAGGCTTTTAGCTTATGTGTATATGGGCGAAGAAATGATAAATGAAATTTTGCTGGAAAAGGGCTATGCAAAGCTGGATACTGTGCCACCGAATGTTAAGTATGTTGAGAGGTTTCAGGAAGCTTTTGATAGAGGCAATGAGGCTGGATAGGTGGATTTTGAGTTAGGTGGATTTTGATTGGCAATATTTACCATTATTAGCAATATATAGCAAAAGCTGTCTAAGATTTGTATAATGGCATTTTAGGACAACTTTAGTTTACAAAATTATCCTTTTATTGTAAACACTCATGGAAAAAAATGGTAAAAGTTGTCTATATAATTTAAATTAAAGAAAAGGGGCAACTTTTTCATGGATTTTGTTGGCTGATAAAGGGATTTTTATAAAAGTGGACAACTTTTCTATAGTGAAAGGGAGCTTAGGCTCTCTTTTTTAGTATGGATAGAACTATAGACATGGCTTATATGGAATGGCTAAGGAATATTAAAGATTTTTAGGTTCCATTTTAGGTATAAAAATGTTAAAATGTAAAGGGTTAAAGATATTTTTAATTAGGTAATGATTAATAAATTTGATATAGATAATAAGGGTTCAAAGAGAGTTAAAGTATGTATAGAGATTTAATAAATACACTTAATCAATCCTTTAAAATACGAGATGGAAGGGTAATAGGATGGGAACCAAAAAACAGATAGCCTTTGACCTTGATACTAAAGAGTTAGAAAAAAGGTATGTTGAATCAGATTGGCATAACGCATATTATGATATTAAAAAGAGTATGAAGGAAAATGGTTTTAAACATCAACAAGGTTCAATTGATGGAAGCATATAGCAATGAAATAACTATTGAAAAAGAAGATTTTAAAAAGGGATTTTTTAATAAAAGAGAGAATAATGAATTTGAATTTTAGGAGGAAAGAGAAATGAAATTAAGAAGATTAGGTTTAATTTTTACTGTATTGGTATTGACATTTGCTTTAAGCGTAGGCACTTGTTTTGCAGGAGTAAATGTAAAGGATTTGACGGTAGATAAGGTATTTTCCTTAAGCTATAGTGAATATATGGAGGCTTTAATGAATAGCGAAGGCGTTTCAGATGAAGTAAGAAAGGCGTTAGATTTCATAAATAATGCAGGTTTTTATGCTTTCGGATATATGCATCAGCTTTTGGAAGAGAAGTATGGAACAGAGATGAAACCGATTTCAGAGAAGGAAATGGCGGCAAATTATGAACTAATAAAGCCTAAACTCATAGCTGAATGGGAAAAGAACAACGGTAAATTAAATATTGAAAAAAGAGAAGAAGTAAAAAATGAAAATAAGATAGAGCAGCCGGTAAAAAAGGTTAGTAAGGCTAAGAACACTTTAGCTGCACCTAAAGTATTAGGATTTGATAAACCATTTAGCTGGGTTTTCAAATGGACTAAGGTTAAGGGAGCCACCGGCTATCAGATGAAATGGAGATGCAGCACTAGAGGAACTAAGTGGGCTGAAAGCTGTAAATTTAAAAATTCATTAGGAGATACATTCGTTAGAAAACCTAAATATAAAGGGGCAACTGCAACATATAGATTATTTGGAGTAGATAAGGCTAAGAAGTCTGATAGATATGAATTTAAGGTAAGAGCATATAAAGTAGTTAAGGGTAAGAAAATATATAGTAAGTATTCAGAAGTATATAAAATGGAACCAAAGGTAGATGCTAAGATTATCCACGATGGAATGATGGAGTACATCAAAAAGGTCTGCCCTGAATTTGAATACTATAATAGAACAGGTGTAAATGGTGTAGATGAACCCCTTACAGAGCAGAATTCTTCTTGGTCTATAGTATGGAGTGATATAACATATAATCAATATATGGATATAGATGAAATAATTTATGGGGATGATAAAAAAGAAGGTGGCTATGGCGGACTTGATGGATATATAGATTTAAGCCTTGAAGAACATAAAAAGGGCTGTCCATATGTAAAAGACTTAGGAAATGGTGCTTATCAGGTTTGGATGGTATGCTAATAAAATAGACATTAAAAAGGGAGCTTAAGCTCTCTTTTTTAATATATAGAGAGGCGTTACGCCTTCATAACTTTTTTTAAAAGAGAGGAATTTTTCCTCTCTTTTTAATATATATAACTAACTAAATTAAACACTTAAAAGAAAGGAAAAAAGATGAAAGTATTTAGAAAAATTGGGGCGTTAATCTTAGCCCTAGTAATGCTCTTTACAAGCTTTCCGGCAGATATATCCTATGCTGCTAAAGTAAAGGATAGAAGCGGAACCTTTAGAGAGCTACATAAGTTAAAAGATGCTAACGGAAAAGCATATTCATATTCTCCTAAGGAAATGAGCTTCTTTGAAATGTATCTTTTAAACTACAACACCCAGAGCATAGGAAGATGGAGTATTCAGGAAAAGGAGTATCTAACAGAATATAGAGTCCTTAAAGGAAATGAATATATTACAGCCTATTGCGTGGAACATGGAGTTAGAGAAGCTCCTAGTACTGATAAACTTACAGCTTGGTATAACGAAGTTGAAGAAGATAATGCAGCAGGAAATAAGAATTTTGTTAAAAGAATATATGAAAAATATAAAAAGCAACATATATTAAAGAATATCAGCCTTTGTACATACTATGGAAAGCTTGATACAGGAGATATTTCAACTTTAACTGATGATTTAGGGTTTAAGGATTCCATATACTATCAGAAGAATGCTAAAAGATATACTATGGATGACTGGGAAGCAGCTACAAGACAGCTAATACACGAAACTCAGCAGGAATTTAGAGATAAGAATTTTAACTTAGTTCAAAATGGACTATACTACAATGTAGGTCAGTGGGGAAGAAGAAATGGTTTAATTTCTAAACTGCATTATCAAGACCCACTAAAGGGAAGAGCAGCCTATGATATATATAAGCATATGGAAATGCTAATACAAAAACACTATAGCTATGAAGAGAAATTAGGAACACAAGATTACTATAAACCTAAGCCTATGAAACTTACAGATGAGGATGGAAATAATGTATGGGAAAAGACAATTCCTGTAATTAAGAGTAAGGCTTTTGAATTTGAAGCTTTTGAAAGAAAGAATAAAGAGTGGAAACCTAGCAAGAATTTAAAAGTTGAGCTTTTAAATGTAAATGGTAAGTATGAGTATAAGATTACATATACTGGTGATCTTGATAAAGAAACAACATTTAAACTTAAGAAGAAGGCTCATAGAAGGGACTGTAAAGATGTAAATGATTTAATTTACTGGGAATTAAAAGATGGCTCAGGTCATAGACAGCCTGTTGTAACAGGACACGCAGACCCTCTTGAACTCTTTATTAAACTAGGAAATGAAGAAAAACCTACCATTGAAAAGAAAAGACCTAAGCCTGAATATTTTCCTACCTTTGAATTTAAGGTGGAGAAAAAGGATAAGAATCCGGGTTTTGACGGAAACGATAAAACCCCTATGGGAGATGCGGAGCTAAATGCTACCTATGTACTTCTTAAAGATGGAGCTGAAGTTGATAGAGTAACACTTGATACCTATGGAAGCGTAGCTTCTTTATCGGATGAGCCCTGGAGTGAGGCGGAAGAATTTACAGAAACTGAAAGCGGATCAAGGGATCATATAGTGGATAAAAAGGTTCACTGCACTGTAAACCCTATAAAGCTTACATGGACAGCAAGTGTAAATTATGAAATAAAAGAGATTAGACCGGATGGAAGATTCATAGAGCCTGATACGGGATATAGGAGATATAGGGTAGATTACTATGGTGAAAGTAACGATAGTAGAAACTGCGAAAGTGAACCTGAAAGCTGGAGTGAAATTGAGTATGATGTAAAATGGACAGTAACAGATGGAGATACAGGCTCATTAAATGAGGGAGTAGGAAAGGGGAATATAGGGAGTGTATCTGATATATTAACCTTTGGAACACAGGTATATATAAACGATAACTATAGAGGAAAAATTACTCTATCAAAATCCCTTGAAAGTGAAAATGTATTTGAACCTGATAAATCTTCCGGAGTACAAAAGGATAGCACAAAATCCCTTTGGAAAATGAGGCTTAATTCAGGAGGTTTTGAAAACCATCCATATATTAGATACACTAAAGAAAAAGCCCTTCCTGATGGAACAGCAGTGTATAGGGTAACCCGTGATAATGGGGGAGCTTCATCAGAAGAAGAACCTATGAAAATAGGGACAAACGGAGATTTACTAATTCTTGATATTCCTTATGGAAGCTACACTGTAGAAGAAGCAAGTGCTGATGATGAAAGCTATACACTGGAAAGTTTTATAGTAGATATTGGAGAACATAATAAGGCTTATGATGTATCTGGAACAAATGATGACAGGTACGACTATAACATTAGAAATAAGAAAAAGACTAATGTTATTAAAGTAGTTAAAACTAATGCTGAAACAGGAAAAACTGTATTTTCCAATGAAACAAAATTCTATATAAGGTATAAAGGAAATCAGCTTATTACAGACCCTAAACTTTCTAAAAACTGTGAAAGATTTTTACCTAATGCAGAAAGTATTACTAAAGATGGACCATATACATTTAATGCTAATAGTAACGGTGAAATAGTCATTCCTTATGAGATTCCTTATGGAACTTATGAACTTATGGAGTGGCAGCTTCCTGAAGGATACTATGTAGGTGAATATAAGGGGAAAGGGGAAGCTGTAAGTAAAAATTACGGCTTAATATCTGAAAACCAGACTAAAGCACTACTAAGCTCTTCATACACTGATACTGTAGGAATATTTGATCATGATGGAAAGAGTGTAAAATATAAGGATAAAGATAAATATAAGATAAATGAAATATTTAACTTATACACCTTTAAAGTTGAAAAACAAAATATGCATATTGATGGTAATCCGTCCCATAAGGTTACACAGGATGGTGAAATATCTAAAACGGATGAAGCTTATGATAAAGATGATTATCCTTATGAAGGCTACTATAAAGCCGTTTCCATGACTAATAATAACGCTAAGGGAAGAATCATAATTAAAAAGATGGGAGAGATTCTTTCCGGCTTTAAGAAGGTCAAAGAAAAAGGAAAGGAAGTAATAAAGTTCCTTTATGAAAAGGAAAAAGCCTTAGAAAATGCTATCTTTGGAATTTTTTCAGATGAAGATGTAGAGCTAAATGATGGTAATTTAGGAGGAGATTTTTATGATAGCATCTCAGGAAAGAAAATAGAAATTCCTGTAGATAAAATTACTCATGAAGGAAATCCGGAAGAAGATATAAAGGGACTTGATGAATATAGCTATAGAGCAGGTGTATATGCTAGTGGAGGGTTAGAGCTTTTAACCGGTGAAAATCTTTGGTTCATATCCGATAGACAAAAATCAGAGGCTAATAAACTAATTAGAATGTATGTAACAAGCGAAAAGGAAAATACTAAGTATACATATACCTTATCAAAATCTGATGATATATATGATTATACTTATGATATTGAAGTAGATACTGTATATACTTCTAATGGTAAAGCTAAGATAGATATAAAGGCTATAAAAACTACTAATAAGAAGGATGGCTTTACGGATAATATTTTGACTACCACTCCATCAGCTAAAGTAGGGGATAAGGTTTTAAACCCTATTGAAAACTACCTTCAAATAACAGATATAGCATCTCATGAAAAAAAATCCAGACTTACAACATCTCTTGAAACAGATACTTATGAGATAGATGGAAAAATTTCAAAGGATGTATTTGGAAATCAGGTGGATTTTTCAGATATTGGGGCAAAAAGAGAAATAAAGAAAATATATATCTCAGATAAATTAACAACATCTGATTTAGCCAAAGAAGAAAGAGAAGTTAAACCCGGTTTAGATAGTAATGGTGATGGTGATTTTGATGATGAAGGAGACACTAAACCTGTTAAAGAAACTAAGACTAAATTTGAATGGGAAACAGGTGAAAAGTTAGTAGAAGGCTTAAAAGTAGGAGATTTTAAAATAGTAGAAGGGGAAAATAACTCATATAAAGTGCATACCTTAGGCTACTATAGAGGGGAAGAAAAGAAATTAGAAAAAGCCTTTGTTTTATCTGATAAAGAGGGAAAAGTAATATATAGCTATAAAATTCCTGAAGGATATAGGGAGCTGGACTTCACAGGAAAGCCGGGAGCTGATGATAACTATATAATAGCTACTAATGGAGCTGAATATATTACACTTCTTGATAATGGAAGCTTTACAAAATCCACAGAAAAAGGAAATTTTGAAAAGAAAAAAGTAGAAGTATTTAGCACAAACTTCTATATGGAACCTAAAAATCCAATAGACTTTAGCTATGAATTTGACAGCTTTAAATTAAAATCCAAACTTGAAGAAGGAGTATTTAATATTACATTAGAAAAACCTGAAGGAGCTAATTCTAATTTAACTCTTGGAGCAGGATATATAGAGGAAACTAAGAATAATGTTACTAAGCTTAAAACGGAAGGTGAAAAACCTTCAATCTACTATATGAGTAAAGATGGCATTAAAACCGAAGTTATGTATTTAGGCAATAGCCTTAAAACTAATATCTATGTTAAGCAAGATATGGTAAGTAAGAACTTCAAGGAAGTGCTTCCTAAGATAGAGTATTTAAGAAAAGAAAAGTCAGGTGAAGAAAGATACATTTTAGATTGGTATAAAAAGTTATCACCTAAAAATCCAATACTGGAATCAGATATTACTGATGAAGTAAGTTTTACTTCTAAGAGAATTGAAAGTCCTAAAACCGGCGAAGTGGAAGGCTATGAAATTGAGGTCATTTCAGAAGCTCCCGGAAATGAACCTATAGTTATTACATATCCTGATGGATATACAGCATATATCTATAAAGGAAAAGGAAAGTCAGGAAAAGATGCAGGAGTTATTCTAATTTCAGGACTTAAAAAGACTATGAGATTTTCAAAATCTGCTTTAGTTGAAATTATCAAAACTAATGATAAGGGGGAAGCTGTAAGCTCACTTCTTCCACTTGGAAAGTATTATGTAAAAGAGCTTGAAGCTCCAAGTGAATATATACGAGATGAAGAAGCTAAGAGGGTAGAGCTTAAGTATAAAGACCAGTTTACCCCACTTATAACATCCAATTTAGAGTTTAAGAATAAGCTATATAATGTTGAAATTGACCTTGAAAAAGGTTTTGAAACAGGATTTAATAAGGATACTTATGTAAAGGGAAATGGTGCAAATTTTGGAATTTTTAACCGTGATGAAATTTTGGTTGGAGATAAAAAAGTTAAAGAGGGAAGCCTTCTTTCAGTATTTACTCCTGATGAAAATGGAAAAGCCTTAGTAAAGGAGAAACTTCCTAGCGGAGTATATTTTGTTAAGGAACTTTCTACAAGAGAGGGCTATACACTTCTTCCATATAGGCTATTTTTCACTTTAGGTGATAAACTATCAGCTGGCAGTCCTAAAATTTCATATATTCCTGATGGAATTTCAGGTGAAATTACTATGATGAGTTTTGGAAAGGCTGAAATTGATTTAAGTGTTCAAAATCGCTACCCAATGGGAAATATAAGTATTTCAGGTGAAAATCTAACGCTAGGTAGTAGCATAAAGGATAAGAACTATGAAATTTCTGTAGATAAGGCTGAAACTAGAGTAAATATTAAGCTAAAGGATAATGAAGAAACGGACATAATGCTTCCAAATGGAAAGAGGTTATTCGTCAAGGTAATTGGTAATGTAATAAAATATATTTTAGATGGAGCTGAAAAAGAGTATGTGCAGGAAACTTCCTTTACAGGAACTTATTCAGAGTACACTAAGGAATTTAAGAAAACTAAGGGTGAAAGCCTATTGGAAGTAAAGGAAAGCTTCACATTTAAGGGTGCAGGAGAGAGTTCTTCTGAGGCTACTTTTAATATTACTCATACTCCAAAAGTTAAGAAAGTAGAGAGCTGGAAGGATGTAAACGGAAATGGTGTGAAAGAGCCGGAAGAAATTTCTACTAAGGAGACAGGGATTTTAGATACGGAAGGTAATCAGGTTTATGACCATAAGGCAGCTATACTTTTATTAGGAATAGAAACTGAAATCCCGCTAAATGAAAGAAAGGATTTATCTGACGGCTTAGGAGGAACATTTACATATATCTTAGATAAGGGAGGTAATTTAGAAGTTTCTCATACTAATGTTATTCAGGGAAAAGTAGAAGAAAAGGATAAGCCTTCTGTTTCAGGAATTGGAACTGACTTATCTAAACTAATCTATATGGAAAATGTAACAGGAGTTAGAACAAATACTAAAACAGACAGCGTTCAGGTTAAGATAAATAAAGGAAAGGAAAATGATGTAGAAATTCTTAAGAATAGAGTTAAGGATGAAAAAATCATAATCCCACCAACTCCGCCAACACCAAGTGTACCTAATGAACCGGATAAACCATCTATCGGAACTCGTGCTGCGGATATTAAGACAGGAACTAATATTTCAAAGGCTGAAAAGAAAGCTACTTTTATTGATTATGTAAAATACACTAACTTAGTAATAGGTAAGAGCTATAAGGTAGTAGGAACTTTAATGGATAAGGCTACCGGAAAAGAGCTGCTTGTAAATGGAAAGCCTGTTACAGCTGAAAATACATTTACTGCTGAAAAAAGAGATGGAGTAGTAGAAGTTATTTTCACACTTGATTCAAGGAGTCTAGAGGGAAAAACCACAGTAGTATTTGAAAGACTATACCAGGATAACATCGAAGTTGCATCTCATACAGATATTACTGATGAAGAGCAGACGGTGTATATTATAGAAGAAGAAAAGCCTGAAGAGGAATATGGGGTTTCGGAAGAATTTGAAGAGGAAGAAGAGGAAGATGGAAGCAGTGTAACCGTCCCTAAAACAGGAGTAGAAACCTTAGATAGTATGTATTGGCTATTATGTATTGCTTCATTGATTGGGATAATATGTAATAGGAAATTAAGGAGGATTAAAAATGAGCAGTGATATAAGAAAAAATATTTATAGATTATTAGAAAAAACAGTACTTATGTTACTTTGTTTAATTGTAGCTTTTACAGCCACATCTATGGTATATGCTAATGACAATAATGGAAGGGAAGCTATTAATGTCATTCACAGAACTATAAAGACAGTTAAGCAAAATAAAAAAGTTAAGTTGACAAAGTTTATATACAAAGATTTACCTGAAAAGAAATTACCCCTATATGCTGAGAGCTATAGGGGCTTATCTTTAATTAAGGTTAGTTGGAGTGAAAAGAATAAATTTTTTAGGCGAAAATTAAAAAGTAGCTATACTATAAGGGGAAGAGAAGCAGAGCCGGATTTTCCGGAATATAGAGAAATAAGAGGAAGTATTGACGGGGAAGAAGTATTGGTGAGAGGTAAATTAAAAAATATCAAGTTAAATGAGTATAAGTATATGAAGCCTTTTAATGCAACTTTAATCTTTTATGGTAACCAGAGTAATGTGAAAAATGATGGTCAAAAGGAATATTATGAATACAAAGGTTTAAGATTGCCTGCAGGAAACCTGGAAGATTATTACAAAATCTACGAAGAAGATATTTTGAAAGCTATAAAGAAGGATCCGAGCCTGTATAAATTGAACAAGGCAGAATGGATAGGAGGAGCAAAAGCTAGTGTAGAAGGTGATAAACCTATCATGATTGCTAAGTTTTCAGGAGTAAAAGAGGGAAAGTCATGGACTGCTTTTTATGAAGAGGACATAGATGATGAAGCTTTGAAATATAAGGTCTATAAAGCTACTTGCTATTATGGTAAAAAATAGGGCTTGCTAAAACTCCTTATATGGTATAGAAAAAGCCACCGGCTCATCCGGTGGCTTTGATTTCAAATAACAACTAAACATTAAAGAGGAAATTACATATATCTCCGTCTTTCATAACATATTCCTTACCTTCAGAACGAAGGAAGCCTTTTTCCTTGGCAGAGGCAAGGGAGCCGCCACATTCTATGAATTTATCAAAGGCGATGGTTTCAGAGCGAATGAAACCTTTTTCAAAATCTGTGTGGATTTTGCCGGCAGCTTGAGGTGCCTTAGTTCCACGCTTAATAGTCCAAGCACGACATTCGTCTTCACCTGCTGTCAAGAATGATATTAAATCTAAGAGGGCATAAGATGCCTTAACCAATTTGTCTAAACCGGATTCACTTACACCTAATTCTTCTAAGAACATTTGGCGTTCTTCCTCATCTAATTCAGCCATTTCAGCTTCGATTTCAGCGCAGATAATTACAACTTCCGCCCCTTCTTCAGAGGCTAACTTTCGAACCTGTTGAACCATTGGATTTTCACCATTTTCAGAAGCTAAAACATTATCATCTGAAACATTAGCGACATATATTATAGGTTTGTAGGATAATAAACCTAAGGATTTTACAAAATCCGCTTCATCAGAATCTAAGTCCATAGCACGGGCATTTTTGCCTTCACCTAGCCAAGCATAAATTTTATTTAGCATTTCTAACTCAGAAGCGGCAGATTTATCAAATTTAGCATTTTTTTGCGTCTTAGTAATTCTACGCTCTAAAATTTCCATATCTGATAAAAGCAGCTCAGTGTTTATAGTGTCAATATCTGAGAGTGGGTTGATTTTGCCGTCCACATGAACAATATTATCATTTTCAAAACATCTAACTACATGAACTATGGCTTCAACTTCACGAATGTGTCCTAAAAATTTATTCCCTAAACCTTCACCTTTTGAAGCTCCTTTTACTAAGCCGGCAATATCGCAGAACTCTATAGTAGCGTATGTGGTTTTTTTAGAATTATATATTTCATGGAGCTTAGTTATTCTTTCATCCGGCACAGCTACTATTCCTACATTTGGTTCAATAGTACAGAAAGGGTAGTTGGCAGCTTCAGCTCCAGCCTTGGTGATAGCGTTAAAAAGTGTACTTTTTCCTACATTAGGAAGTCCTACAATACCTAATTTCATAAAATAAATCTCCTCAATTTCTTTTTATTCTTTTAAATCTATATATTTTTATAAAAATTTTTTAGTTATGTTAAAATCTTAAAGGGATTTTAACTTGAATGCACATGTTGATAAGTTTAACATTTATTCAAAAATATATCAATGCTATATGAATATTTTATTATCTTTTACTATCCTTCAATATAAGTATCATCACAATCCTCAGAGCATCCACGAAACATAAGTATAAATGCTATCATGAGTAAAGACGAAGAAAACAGGATGGCGTAGGTGCCTATTATTTGAATTAAGAAACTTTCTATTATAGCTCCAATTACAAAGGCTAAGATAATTCCATAATAGAGAAAAGCTTTTGTTAGATAAATATGTTCATGGGTATTAATATATTTATCCATATTATAAGTACCGCTTCTAAGATTTCCTATACACATAGTTGTAGCAATATTATTTCCATGAATTTTTCTAAAGGTTTCTACCTGAATACCACAAGCCAAGGATATTATAATGTTTGCCATTGAGTTTGATGTAATCGGTAAAAAAGCCACCATTACAAGTAATAAAGCTTCAATCAATACAGAAATTTGTCGCCAATGAACTTTGGAAAAACTATTTCTTTCATTTATAATGTCAGAAATTATAATTCCGGAAGTAAATGCCAGGATTGGAAATAGGTATTTAACTGCCATAGGCATATTTCCATTTGCAATATTCACTCCTAAGAGAAGAATATTTCCTGTCTGTGCATTTGCAAATACCTGTCCTCTAAATAAGTATGAATACGCGTCCATACAGCCACCGGATATGGCCAGTATAACACCACATGGAATAGAATCTGATATCTGTATTTTCAAGAATAACCTCCATTAAATTCTGATTTATATTTAAGTATTTTGTTTTCTATTTTTTAGCAAAATATAGGCTCCTAACCCTATTAAGAAAAAGACTATACTTATAACTTGAGCCTGTCTTAAAAAACCAATCATAAGGCTATCTGTACGAAGACCTTCTACGAAGAATCTTTCTAAGGAATAAAGCATCATATATAAGGTCAAAATTTGTCCATCAAATTTTTGTTTTTTGTTATCAAACCATAATAAGAATAGGAATAAACCGAAACACCAAAGGGATTCGTATAAGAATGTAGGATGATATCCTACACCGTTGATTATTTGAGCCCAAGGTAAATCTGTAGGTCCACCGTGAGCTTCTTCATTGAAGAAATTCCCCCAACGGCCGATGGCTTGTCCTAAAGGAATTACTACTGCACATAGGTCAGCCCCCTTTATAAAGTTGACTTTTCGGATTTTGCATATAAAATAAGCAACTAAGAAGCAGAGTATTAATCCGCCATGAATTGCCAGCCCACCACCTCTAATATTAAATATTTCTATAGGATTATCTTTAAAATCTGCCCATTTGAAAATTACAAAATAGGCTCTGGCACCTATTATAGCAGATGGAATGAGCCAAATTACTAAATCCAATATAAATTCGGAATTAATATTGTGAAGTGGAGCTCTTTTATAGGCAATTAAGGTGGCTAATAAAAAGCCGGTACCTATTAAAAGTCCATACCACATTATGCTGAAACCGAAAATTTCTATGGCAACCGGATTAGGTGCTATCATCGAAAACCTCCTAAAAAAATTCTATAAATCTTCACATTATATTATACAAAAAATACTGTTAATTGTCATCAATCTTTGGTATATTTATATTGAAATAGTATTGAATTAATATTGAAACTTTTTTGAAGATAAAAACATCTAAATGATATAAAGGAGATGAGATAAAGTGGGGCAGAGTAAAAAAGAAAAACTCATAGAGAAAATTCTCATTGAAAACTATGATAAATACTTCCATTTAGCATTAAGATATGTGCGAAATGAGGCAGATGCTTTGGATATCGTACAGGAAGGTGCATATAAAGCGATTTGGAAATGTGATACCCTTAAGGAAGTGAATTTTGCAGAAACATGGGTTTATAGAATTATGTTAAATGAAATCTATGGTTTGTGTAGAAAGAAAAATCCGGATTTACAGGGCGAAATTGAAATGGAAGGTGCTATGGATGCAGTGTCTGTAGAAGCGTTAGATTTGAGAAATGCTATGACTAAGCTTACTGATGAAGAACAGATTATTTTAGATTTAAGATACTTTAAAGACATGAAATTGTCGGAAGTTGCCGAAATTTTAGGCATGAATCTAAGCACCGTTAAAAGCCGTCTTTATAGGACTATAGAAAAATTGAGAGAAGATTTAGCATAGTTTAAATTTAAGAAAGAGGGGATTTTAGTGGGGAATAATAAAGAACCTAATTCACATAAGGGGCTGGAAGCTGTTAAGCGTGCTATCAAAATGGCAAAGGCTGAAAAACAGAAATTCAGACGTAAACGAAATATTCGCTTTATGCGAAATTCCTTGGTTATGCTAATGTGCCTTGTAATAACACTACCTAATTTAAGTAGCAGTATGGGGTATGCTATGGGCAAGTTGCCAATATTAGGGGGAGTTTTCAAGGTTGTAACTTTTAGAGAATATCACTATATGGATGATAGATTTGAAGCTGATGTAGATGTGCCGGGAATTACAGTTATAGAAAAGAAAAATAGCAGTATAGATGATTTATTAGATACGGCAAAATCTGACAAGCCCGACTTTGGTAACAATGAAATAGCTGTAGTAAATGCAGAAATTAAAGCAATAACTAATCAACTTATTGAAGAATTTAAGGAAAATAAGAAAAAAATTAAGGAAGGCTATTCCAATTTATCTATAAAGTATGATATTATAGAATCTGACGATAAATACCTCACTATAAGGCTTATGACTTATAGAGGAGGTGCCAGTGGTTTTGAAGAAGATCATTATTATACAATTGATCTTAAGACAGGTAAAAAACTTGTTTTATCGGATTTCTTTGATAATAAGGAATATATAGAGGTGCTGACTAATGAGGTAAAAGCCCAGATGAAAGCGGAAATGGCTGAAAATGCTGATTCTGTATATTTTATCAAGGAAGGTAAAAATAGTAAGGCGGAAGCGGGATTCTTTAATAAGATTAAGAGAAATCAGCAATTTTATATAGATAAAGAAAAGTGCATTCATTTAATCTTTAATGAAGGTGAAGTTGCACCTAACTGTATGGGAAAATTAGATTTTAAAATCCCAACTGAAGTATTAAAAATTCAATAAAAAATAAGGTAACTTTATGGATAGGTAATAATAACATAAAGTTATCTTTTTGTATTTTGTTAAGAAAGTAAAAGTATTTAAGAATTACGGGGTATTGTAAGAATGCGACAAAAAAGGTCAAATTTAAAATTTAGTAAAGGTCTATCAGAGTCCATGATAAGTTCCAATAGAGCTTTTAGAAATTCTCATAAACAATATGTTGTGTTTTTGGGTTTTGGGGCTCTTCTATTATTGTTTTTTGTATTCCATTTTATTTTATGGAATGGAGATGCTGCTTATAATGATAAAGTAGTAGAGGATAGCTTGGCAAGTATTGAACAATATGATTTCTCCAGTGTTCGTACTGTGGAGGCGGAAATTAAAAAGCTGGAGGCTATGGAGCATTCCGGTGGTTCGGGCACCGGTCCACAGCTATTATATAGAAAAATATTTGAAAATAGTGTAGTTGTAGGAGACTCTATAACGGAAGGTCTGGTAGTATATGGATTTTTAGGCAACGATAGAGTTTTCTGCAAAATCGGAGCATCTGTAATGTTTGGTGATGATATGTTTACTTCAGCTGCAAAGACTTATCCTGAAAATGCTTTTTTCGCCTTTGGCGTAAACGATATGGGGAATTATACAGGGCACGCAGATCTTTTTATAGAAAAATATGAAAAGCTTATTAAGGACTTCCAAAAAACTTCACCTGATACTAAAATTTATGTAAACAGTATAGCTAAGCCTTCAGATGGAGCTATAGCAAGGAATAAGATTTTAGGAAATTATAAAAACTTTAATAAAGCGATAAAAGAAATGTGTGAGCGTTTAGACCTAACCTATATAGATAATATTTATTTACTGGAAGAACAACCTGAGTTATATGCAGGGGATGGAATTCATGTAAATGTAAGTTATTACAATTTATGGTTAGAGAATATGATTCAAGAGGCGGGATTATAGATGATTAAGAAGGGATTTTTTGTAGTTATATTAATTGTGTTTTTACTTTTAATATATAGTAATGGAGATGCTAAGGATGTTTCCATGAAAGACATAGATAAGTATTTGAAAGCAAATACAGAAATAGAACAGTTAGTAAAGGCTAAAAATAGAGATTTGATGCAGTTTATCGGTCTTAATTATGAAGATTTTAATTCTCATCTTTACTATAGAAATGTTGAGGCTTTAAGTGTAGAAGAATTATTGATTATAAAGGTTAATTCCATAAAGCAGCTGGCTACTTTAAAGAATGCAGTTGAAAAGCGTGTAGAAGACCAAATAAGCACTTTTGAAGGATATGGACCGAATCAGGTGGCATTATTAGAAGATGCAATTATTAAAACTAAGGGCAATTATCTATTCTTCTGTGTTTCAAAATCTGCTGATAAGTATGAGGAGGTGTTCTTAAATGTTATTTAGTAGCATAACCTTCATATATTACTTTTTACCCATTACTTTGTTAGTGTATTTTTTACTTCCAAAGGTATTAAAGAATGTTTGGCTTTTAATAGCCAGTATTATATTTTATAGCTGGGGAGAACCGGTATATGTGTTCTTAATGTTATTTAGCAGCATTTTTAACTACTCTATGGCTAGGGATATGGATAGGGAAAGGCGAAAGGGTATTAACCCTAAGATGACCTTTATGTTTACCGTAGTTGTAAACTTGTTTATATTAGGTTTCTTTAAATATTATGGTTTCCTTATGGATACTATAAATGGTATTTTAGGAACTTCTATTCATTATACAGCCTTAGCATTGCCTATAGGAATTTCATTTTATACCTTCCAAGCTCTTTCATATATTATAGATGTGTATTGGGGAAATGTTAGAGTACAGACAAGTCCTATAAAGTTTTGCTTATACTTAGCTTTATTCCCACAGCTTATTGCGGGACCTATTGTAAAATATAAGGATATAGATGAACAATTAGATAATAGACAATTAAATGTAGAAAAATTTGGACATGGAAGTATAAGATTTATTTTAGGTCTAAGTAAAAAAGTTATTTTAGCTAATAATTTAGGATTAATCTATGATCTTATAAATCAACTTCCGGATAATAAAATTTCTATTTTAACTTATTGGATTGGTATTTTCGCTTATACATTGCAGATATATTTTGACTTTAGCGGTTACTCAGATATGGCTATCGGTATCGGCAAGATGTTAGGCTTTGAGTTCATGGAAAACTTTAACTATCCATATTTATCTAAGAGTATAACTGAGTTTTGGAGAAGATGGCATATTTCGTTAAGTACATGGTTTAAGGAGTATTTATATATTCCACTAGGTGGAAATAAAGTGGCTCCTATCAGACATATTTTGAACATACTTGTAGTATGGAGTTTGACCGGATTATGGCATGGAGCTAGTTGGAATTTTGTAGCTTGGGGCTTATATTATGGAATACTTCTAATACTTGAAAAATATGTTTATGGCAGATTGATAGATAGGGCACCAAATTTTGTAAGACATATTTATACCTTGTTAATAGTTATGATAGGTTGGGTATTATTTAGCAGTGAGAATTTATCCACAGCACTTTCATATATAGGTATAATGTTTGGTGTAGGAAAATATCCGCTTATGAACTTTACTACAATGTATTTTCTTAAGACCAACTTATTACTTTTAATAATAGGTGGATTCGTTGCTACTAAAAAGCCAATAGAATATTTTAATATTTTATGTGAGAGAAAAAGAGGGTTGGGAATTTTTCTTTTATTATTATTCTTTGTAATATCAACAGCTTATTTAGTATTTAGCACATATAATCCGTTTTTATACTTTAGATTCTAAGGAGGGGGCTTGATGAAAAATAAAATTTTTGCAATTTTTACGGGCTTGGCCTTTGGAGCAGTACTTTTGATAGTGTTAATCTTGAATTTAGTATTACCGAATAAAACTTTTTCAACAGAAGAAAACAGAATGCTGGCAAGTTTTCCTGTTTTCAGTTTAAATAATTATTTAGATGGACGATTTGAGTCTAAAATCGATAGTTATGCTAATGATCAATTTTTATTTAGAAATGGATTTATCAAGATGAAAACTTCTGCCGATTTAACCTTAGGCAAGGTGGATTCTAATAAGGTGTATAATTGTCATGACGATTATCTTATGGAAGAAATTACTGAACCTAAGCAGGAAGTTATAGATAAGACTACTAAGAGCATGGAGGAGTTTTATAAGAAGCATAGAAATTTAAAAATGTACTTCTTATTGGCACCTAATGCTGCTAATATTTTGAAAGATAAATTGCCGGCTTTTGTTCAAACAAATGATCAGAATCAATATATGGATGACTTTTTCGGCAAAATCGAAAAAAATTATAAGATAGTAGATGTTAGAGATACCTTTAATAAGGCTAAGGATAAAAAACAATTATATTATCGTACTGACCACCATTGGACATCTGATGGAGCTTATATTGCTTATAAAAAAGCTGCTAAAGTGATGGGGTTAGACAGTAAGATAAAATATAAAGAATATGTAGTTAAAAATGATTTCAAGGGCACCTTAACTTCTAAAAGCGGTATTGTAAACGGTAAGGATGATGCTATTAAAATTTTCTTATCTGATGATAAACAATATAAGAATTCAGTAATGTTTTATTCGGATACGAAGAAAAAAACTACTAAGTTTTATAGACTTAAAAACTTAGATCAGAAGGATGCATACACTGTATTCGGTGGTAGCAACAGTCCTATGTATACTATTAAGACTCCTGTAAAATCTAAGAAAAAATTACTTCTTATTAAGGATTCCTACGCTAATAGTTTTATACCGTTTCTATCTCAAGATTTCCGTAAGATAGTTGTGGTTGATCCAAGGTATTTTTATGATAGTATAGATGATATTATCAAATCAGAAGAAATTACTGATATTTTATTCTTATACAATGGTAATACTTTTTTCCAAGATGACTCTTTAGAAATGATGATTTCTAATTAAATTGGGGTTTAAAGTAAAAGCCTTGCTATTACTTATATCTAAAATATTTAACAAATTTAGATGTAAAAAAATCAGAAAAAATCTCAAAATCTAAAAAAAAGTCTTGACTTTTAGGCGGGATTTTGATAAGATAACTCATGCAGTGATTTTTCACTGCTTGTTGTGGCGGTGTAGCTTAGTTGGCTAGAGCGTCCGGTTCATACCCGGAAGGTCGG
>CAMENZ010000007.1 GCA_945928865.1 uncultured Clostridia bacterium | reverse complement strand
CATAGTAGTTGCAGTTAGGACAAACTCTATGAGGAAGTTTAGGTTCGTGACACTGTGGGCAAACTGATAAACCAGGAGCTACCATTTTCATGTTAGCTGACTTTCTGCTATCTCTCTTTGCCTTTGAAGTTCTTCTCTTAGGTACTGCCATATCTATTACACCTCCTTGTGAGTAACTCTCTGTATCTCAACTTTTTATTCATTAACTATTTGAGTATAACGGAGAAATACTCATTTGTCAATGTTTTTTTATGCCGCTTTGTAAGAAACTTTTCCGGAGTACATAGTATATACTTTTTCTCCGTTAATATTTCTATAACCTTTTACCTTGTAGAAGTAAGTTTTACCTGTCTTTAAGGACTTAGTTGTAACCTTTACAGAAGTTTTAGCATCTTTGGTAGTAAATACTAATGTATACTTTCCAGCCTTAGTATCAGCCTTATATACTTTATATCCATCTACCTTAAAGTTAGCAGCTTTCTTCCAAGTAAGATTTACATAGCCTTTTTGTGCAATAGCCTTAATTCCAGTTAACTTAGTAGCTTTAACTCCAGCTATAACCTTATCATTAGCAGCCTTTATAGCCTCTTCAGTAACCTTGTTATAAGCTTTTGTAGTAAGAGCATTAGAGTAGATATAGTTGGAAATAAATCCGTATTCATCTCTAATATTAGCCTTATGAGTTAAAGTATTTGCAAATAAAGCAATATTCTTATGCTGGAATGCTACAGGCGCATTGTTATATTCATTAAATTGCTTTTTAAGATCCTTATTAAATAAACCGATACAACCCTGATAAGGAGTCTTTCCTGCATTTTGCATAATAACCTTAGCCTTCTTAGGAAGTTTAGTGAAATATCCTGTGCCATATTCATAAGAAATAGTATCATTTTCCTTAATATATGTAACATTTACTAAAGTTTCCTTAGGGTATTTAACTTCCACTAAAGCATCTGTACCATATGTACAAGAAGCAAAATCAACGCCCTTAACAAGCTTATTATTTAATACGGAAGGAATAGCTTCTGCACCATAAGCGATGAAAGGCTTTCCGGCTTTAATAGCCTTAATAGCAGCTTCATCCTTTACGGATAATTCAGATGCTCCAACTATAATATCAGCTTCCTTGACATCCTTCGTCATCTTGAAGCCCATAATATTCATAGCAAATCTGTCATAAGAAATATTCCAAGCTTCCCAGTCAACATTTCTTGTATCGAAGTATCCACCTTCTATAGCTTCTTTTTCACCGGTTAAGTAAACCTTAGTATCTTTTAATACTGTTGCTATTACTGTATTTGCCTTAATTCCTGTTGCAGAAACAATGTAATTATCTTTTACTTCTGTTTTAAATACATCATAGGAAGTAACAAAATGTCCCTTATATTCGCCTTCTGTTACGAGTGCTACTTCCTTACCCATACTGAGTAAGTGATTTACAGCCTGAACAGCTTCAGTAGAATCATTTTCAATTATTACATCTTCGTTTTCAATTCCATCAAACTGAGCTTTAAGACCACCAATAAATTTAATAGCTTCATCATAAGAAATAGTGCTATCACAAACCTTCATAATTTCCTTATATGCAGCAGGTTCTGCACAGATAGCTCTGTCATAACCACGTGCGTTAGGTCTAGATGCGAAAGATTCGGAATAAAGTCCTTTCCAAACACTGATAAATGATCCATTAGATAATTGTGAATTTACTAAAGATCTCTTTGCCTGATAACAAGTAATTACTAAAGTTCCCTGTGGGTATTCTTTATCCTGATATTTAAAACTGGATTTTGCAACATTTACTTTAACACCATTTCTGGTTAAGTATCTTAATTCATCTGCTGCAGCTTGAATATTGTTCTGATTTGCCTTATCCATAGGGATAATGTAACATTCAGGATAGTAATTACCATTCTGATCCTTACCATCATATACAGGTCTCATAAGCTTATCCTGTTTACCGGCTCTATTATACTGATCTACATAATAAGGAGCTACAAGTTCATTAGAGTTAGTATTATTAACACCTCTTGCAAACCATTTAGCCTGTGTAGTAAGTAAGTTTCTCTTATTTCTCTGAACATAAAGTCCTTCAGTAAATAATGCACCCGGAATTACTTTAGATGCGTTTTCTTCATTGTAAACTGGCTGCTCCCAAGTGATTCCGCAAGTACCTGTAAGTACAGGAGCCTGTGAACCATAAGCAGTTGTCATATCATCCCAAGGTTCTGTCCATTCTACACCTGAAGGTGAAGAAGCAGATTTTGCAAGATAATCTCTTGCAGGCATTTCAAAGCTCTGATATCTTTCTGAGTTAGCGATAGCTCCATTACCTAAAGCTTCACCTAATTCGATAAACTGTCTCTGAATTAAGTCATATTCAAAATCAGGTAAATGTGGAGGTGTGCATGGTTCAATTAAAGTTCCTTCTACTCTCCCGTGAAGTTCAAATAATACCATAGCATCCCACATATTTACGATTGACTGTAAGTTGGCGTCTTCATTAGTAACTTGGTTAGCTTCATCACGGTTAGGGTCGATACCTGTGGAAGTTTCACGTGTACTATGTTCGTAGCCTTCTTCATTCATAGTAGGAACAACGACGAACATTACATCCTTTAATAAGTCACTAACTTTAATAGCTTTTTCTTCAATATTATAAATTTTATTGAAATCTTTAATAGGTGCAGAAACCTTATATTCTGCTCCTGTTTCATCTTCAGCATCTTCGCCTCTGATATATCCGATATATGAAGCATAGTCTTTAATCTGTTCAGGAATAGCATTATTTCTCTTTTCCATTTCAGCCTTTAAAACTTTTTTACCGGCTTCAGTTAATCCCTGAATTTCATTGATTTTAACTGTATCCTGAGTAAGTAATTGTCTAAGGAAGTTCATAGGTCCAATTACACCTGTATTTTCATTTGTATGACAGTTAGTAATAATGATAGGTACTCTTAAACCATCATATTTACCTGTTTCAAGTTCTTTTAAAACTTTATCAGGATCATTTTCTACCTTTTCCTTATATGCAAGCCAAGTATCAATTGAGTTCTGGCTGTCAGAAACTACTAAATAAGGCATATCATATCCGGAAACAGTAGTGTGTCCCATAGACTTCTTAACTACATAAGATCCGTTAGTTGTTTTCATTTTAGCTAATTCTTCAATGTCATCATATAATTCATAAACATTTCTGTAAGAATCATAAGGTACAATTTTAGTATCTACTACTTCTGAAGTTTTGCCGTTTACAGATGCTGTGAAATCAAAGTAACCACAAGCGTCAAAATATACTCCACCTTCATCATGTGGTGCTGAATAATCAGCTCCTTGTTTCTCAGTTCTGTCTTCCCCATAATTGTTCCAATAATAGCAGTTAGACTGAAGCGTAATAACTAAGTTAGTACCTTCTGCCTTCATTTCTTTTACTTCAAACTGTTTGTGTTTATTATCATTACATAACCAAGTCTGAAGTTCGCCACCTTCTTTCTGATAAGGGAATAATTTCTTATCAAAATATACTCTTGTAGCGTTTCTAGTAAGATTAAATTTAACTGTTTTTTCTTCTACTGCTTTCTTTAATTCTTCTGCAGTAATATCTTTCATTTTGAAAGTAACAGTATCTTTGTCATCATTAGATTGTTCAATAACTAATGATACAGGCTGTGCAGGATGTAAACCTGCTAATGACTTGCCCGGTAAAGTAGTATTATCAGCTGTAGTTTTTACAGATGCGAATACACTTGTAGGCATCATCATGGTTAAGATTAGGATTAAACCCATAATCTTTACAGAAAGTTTGTTCATCTTTCTTGCCATTTTTGTTCTCCTTGTTTTTCGGCATTATTATAGCCTTTTTTTGTTTTCTAACATTTGGCATTAATGTTAAAATGCTGATTTCCCCTTTTATGCCATGGAACCTCAAATATTTCGACCCTTAATTTGATTGTCAGCATTTTAACTTTATCACAATATCCTCCTTATTTCAACATATTGTTCATACTTTTTTGGTTTTTTATAAGTACAATTCGCATATTTATTTGCATGATTTTTCAACTGTTTTCCTTTTAAGTATATGCCACAAAATCTGTCTTTAAAATTTATTTTTGATACTAAAAAAGTCGGATGTTCAGCACCCGACTCATTTTTGATTTTATTATTTTATTTTCCTTTTACAAGTTTAAGAGTATCTCTCGCTATCATTAATTCTTCATTAGTTGGAATTAAAATAACCTTAATTTTTGCACCCTCATCAGAAATCATAGTTAATTTTCCTTTAACCTTATTCTTTAACGGATCAATCTTAATACCGATATTGCCTAAATCATGGCAAATAAGTTCTCTCATCATAATATCATTTTCGCCTACACCAGCAGTAAAGATAATTGCATCGCAACCATTCATTTCTGCCATATAAGCTCCGATATAGAATCTAACCTTATGAGCAAACACTTTTAAAGCTAGAATTGCTCTCTCATCACCATCTGCTACTGCTGTTTCTAAATCTCTAAAGTCGGAAGAAACTCCGGAAATACCTAATACTCCGGACTTCTTGTTTAAAATTTCATTTGCTTCTTCATGAGTAATGCCCTCTTTGTTAGCAATGAAAGATACGATAGCCGGGTCAATATCTCCGGAACGTGTACCCATTACTAATCCTTCAAGAGGAGTAAAGCCCATAGAAGTATCTATACATTTACCTCTCTTAATAGCGGAAACAGAAGCTCCATTTCCTAAGTGACAAGTGATAAGTTTTAAGTCTTCCAATTCTACATTTAAAACTTCAGCAGCTTTTTCAGCTACATATTTATGAGAAGTTCCGTGGAAACCATATCTTCTAATACCATATTTTGTATAGTATTCATAAGGCAATGCGTAAATATATGATTCAGGTGGCATACTCTGATGGAAAGCAGTATCAAATACTCCAACCATTGGAGTATTTGGCATTAACTGACGACAAGCAGCTATACCAGCTAAGTTCGGTGGATTATGAAGAGGTGCCAATTCTGTACATTCTTCTAATGCTTTAATTACAGAATCATCAATAATTACAGAATCTGCATACTTTTCTCCTGCATGAACAACTCTGTGTCCTACAGCTCCAATTTCATCTAAGGATTTAACTACACCATATTCTTCATCCTGCACAGCCTTTAAAACCTGTGCGATAGCATCCTTATGATCTTCCATTGGAATTAGAGTTTTTTTCTTTTCTAAGCCAATTTTTTCATGACCGATGAAAGAACCTTCAATACCGATTCTCTCAACAATACCTTTGCAAAGTACTTCCTCAGTTGTCATATCTAAAACCTGATATTTTAATGAAGAACTACCGCAATTAATAACTAAAATTTTCATTTCTCTCCTCCGTATATAATAATATTGGTTAATACGATAGAAATATTATACATCAAAATTTCTCATTTTCAAGACATTTTCAATACATTCTAATCGTTATTTATATAACAATTCCAAACTATATCCGGGTACAGTGATTTTGTCACGGAATTATATACTAATATAGGCTATATTTATATAAAATAAATTTCAAAGGAGGACTAAATATGTCTGCTTTAACTATTACTAAAGAAAATTTTGAGGCTGAGGTTTTAAAAAGTGATAAGCCTGTTTTATTAGACTTTTGGGCAAGTTGGTGTGGCCCTTGCCGTATGGTATCACCTGTTATAGATGAAATCGCTGAGGAGCGTTCAGATATTAAGGTTGGTAAAATCAATGTTGATGAACAACAGAAACTAGCTATTCAATTTCAGGTTATGAGTATCCCTACTTTAATCGTTATGAAAAATGGCGAAGTAGCTACTAAAAATGTAGGTGCTAGACCTAAGGAAGATATTTTAGCTATGCTATAATAATTAAAGACCACTTAGTCTATTTTGACAGTGGTCTTTTTTTATTATGCTATAAATTATCGTGTGGTGACAAAACATGTTAATAAGTTGTATTTTGAAATTTTAGATTTTATCGTTTAAAGACTTATTGAACTGGTAATTTATGGTAAAAGTTGCTGATTTATGAAATACAGCCATTTCAGACAACAAAATCTGATGAAACTGACCTTTTTTCACCTAAAATTCCCTAAATTTCTACAAAAGTTGGCTGAAATTGCTAAATATCAAAATCTTGACAACAAAACGTCAAAAAAAGTTGTCCCATTTAGCCATAATCATTATTTTGGACAACTTTTACAAATCTCAAAGATATTAACCCTATTCAGCATACTAAAATTATATTAAAGGAAAAAATATGCAATATATTAGCTATACCGTACATTTTTATTTGCCGAGCCCTTTTCAGCAAAATTTTGTAATTTCTTTTTATCTATAATTTTAACTACTCCACGGGAAAGTTCTATAGCTTTTTCGCTTTGAAAATATCTAAGCATTCGTGTTATAACTTCTCTTGCAGTTCCTAAATGTTTAGCTATTTCTTCATGGGTAATCTCTAACCTCATATTATCTTCTAAATTTACTTCCATAAGTAAAAATTCAGCTACTCTTTTATCCATACTTTTCCACATTATCTGTTCTAGAAGCCACATCACATCGGAAAAATGACTGGATAAAATACTATTAGTATAATTTGACAAAGCTATAGATTCTTCCATTATTGACTTATATACATCTGCTGGTATTATCCAAAATTCAGTTTCTTTTTCAGCTTCTATATTTATATCAAATTGAATATCTTGAAACATACAAGATGCTGAAAATAAGCACATATCCATTTCAAATAATCTAAACAGAGTTATTTCTCTCCCATCTTCAGATAACATATATGCTCTTAAAAGCCCTGATTTAATTAGCAAAAAACCTATACAATCTGCAGAGCCATTATGAACTACCGTACCCTTTTTAACGGTTCTTTCTGTAGCACTTTTTAAAATTCTATCTTTTTGAACTTCATTTAACTTATTCCATATTGGAAAACAATCCGAAATATTCATATCTGCCTCCTGACTTATAAATAAATTATACAACCTTTATAGGTTTATATCAATAGATTTGAAAAAAATGGATTTAATTATAAATGCTATTAAATTTTATGGATTTATTACTATTTATCTGATATACTTATGATGTAAGTGTACAATCAAATAGTTATTAAAATACTTGGAGGAAATTAAAATGAAAAAATTTATATCTTTTGTATTGTCATTATCACTCATTAGCTCTTTCTTTATTATCGATAACCCTGATTTATATGCAGAAGCCAAAACTGATTCTACACATATGATTTTAACCAATTCATCGATGAATAAAGAAACACCGATTATAAAAACTCATTTATCTTACAAAAAGAAGAAAAGAAAATTAAAAAAATCTATAACAGTTTATGTGACCCGAACAGGTGATAAATACCATAATGAATGGTGCAGACACTTAAGACGCAGCAAAATTGCAATGAGCTTAAGAGATGCTAAAGCACAAGGATATACGGCTTGTGCTAATTGTCACTAATTGATAACTTAATATTAATTAAATATGATGAACTATCTATTTTTATCAAAAACTTTATTGTTTAATGGATTAAATCCGAAGGAAATAGAAATCCTTTTAAGCAACCTTAAAGTTAATATAAAACAATATAATAAAAAAGACATGATATATAAAGCCGGTGATAAAGTGAACTCTTTAGGGTTAATTTTATCCGGTAGTGTTCTAATTCAGCACTATGATTTCTGGGGAAATACAAACATTCTTGATAATTTAAGTAAAGGCAATATATTTGCTGAAACCTATGCTTGTCTCCCAAATGAACCTATCATGGTAAATGTTATAGCTAACGAAGATTCTGAAATATTATTTATAAATATTAATAACATTTTAAATCCATCTCCTGCTTCAGATTTATATAGGCAAACTCTATTAAATAACTTGATTTTGCTTACAGCAAAGAAAAATCTCAATCTATCCCAAAAGATTTTTCACACCTCTGCAAAATCCATAAGAAACAGGGTTTTATCCTATCTTTCCCATCAAACATTAATAAATCAGAAAAGAGAATTCTTAATTCCATTTAATAGACAACAACTATCCGAATATCTCAATGTGGATCGTTCTGCCCTTTCTAATGAAATAAGTAAAATGGAAAAAGATGGACTTATTAAAGTAAATAAAAATCATTTCATTCTTTTAGATGAAAGTCAAATATAAATGTAAAAAAATCACTGAATTTATCAATAAAATCCAGTGATTTATTTTTTTAATTTGATGTATTTTCAGCTACCTTCATCATAATGGCACACTCTATACGCTTTTTAAATAACTTGCAGCCATACTCATATATACCTGTAATTTTACCGGTAGCATGATAAGCATTAGCAGCACAACCACCTGAACAATATAGTTTAGCCCAACAATCTTCGCATTCGCTTCTAGAATAAATATTGCATTTACCAAACTCCTGACAAATTTCTTCCTTAGTTATGCCTTTCCAAACATCTCCTAACTTATAGTCCGGATCACTTACAAATTGGTGACAAGGATAAAGGTCACCCCAAGGAGTAACTGCCAAATATTCAGTTCCTGAACCGCAACCTGCAATTCTCTTATATACACAAGGTCCATGTTCTAAATCTATCATATAATGATAGAATTCAAAACCTCTCCCTTCTTTATTTCTCTTAAGCATTTCCTTTGCTAAAATTTCATACTGTTCAAAAATCTTTGGTAGATCTTCTTCTGTTAAAGCTGTGCTATCTGTTAAAGTTTCCAGTGATGAAGACACTACAGGCTCCATGCTTAATTGAGTAAAACCTAAATCTGCCATGTGTATTATATCATTAGTAAAATCCACATTATTATGAGTGAAGGTGCCTCTTACATAATAGCCTGTATCATTTCTTGATTCTACTAATTTTTGAAATTTAGGAACTATTAAGTCATAACTTCCCTTACCTGCATAATTTTTTCTAAATCTATCATGGACTTCTTTTCTTCCATCTAATGAAAGTACTACATTATGCATTTCTTTATTAGCGAACGCTATAACTTCATCATCTAACAAAACTCCATTAGTAGTTAAAGTAAAACGGAATTTTTTATTATGTTTTTTCTCAAGTTCTCTCCCATAAGCCACTAAGTCTTTAACAACTTGCCAATTCATAAGTGGTTCACCTCCGAAAAAGTCCACTTCTAAATTGGTTCTATTTCCTGAATTCTCAACTAAAAAATCTAAAGCTTGTCTTCCTACTTCATAGGACATTAATCCATCATTACCTTGGTATTTTCCCTGACTTGCAAAACAATATTCACAAGCTAAATTACAAGTATGAGCCACATGAAGACACATAGCCTTTATTACATTCTCAGGTTTTTTAGCAACCTTAGTACCTTTATATATATCCTCTGTAAAAAGTTGTCCTGCCTCTTTTAAAGTTCTAACATCTTCTATACAATCTTTTATTTCACTTTCATTTATATTAAATTTTTCCTTAATTTTATCAACTATTTCTTTTTCTGATAAATTTTCATACATTTCTATAATATCATAGGCTACCTCATCTACTGCATGAACTGCTCCACTAAAAGTGTCAATTACAATATTATATCCATTTAATTTGTACTGATGAACCATCTAAAATCTCCTATTTTGTAAATACAAAAACCACCGGAATAGAGCTTTCTATCCGGCGGCTAATATTATCTTTTATATATTAGTTATTCTCACAAGGCTGGTTAGCTACTCCACATGAAGTCTTACAAGCAGACTGACATGAAGTTTGACATTCTCCACAACCACCGTTTACCATGCTATCCTTTAAGCTTCTGGTATTTAATGTAACAATTCTTCCCATTTTAGGAGCTTCACAAGGCTGGTTAGCTACTCCACATGAAGTCTTGCAAGCAGACTGACATGAAGTTTGACATTCTCCACAACCACCGTTTACCATGCTATCTTTTAAATTTCTTGTGTTTAATGTTTGAATTCTTTTCATAATAAATACCTCTTACTTCTTTATATTTAACTAAAATTTATTTTAATTCATAACTTTTATAATTTTACAACAAAATCCACTAACTTACAAGTAAAAAAAGATAATTTCTACTATTAAAATAAAAAAATCTCCAATTATTTTATTTGGCGCTCTAAATTATCGTGTGGGCGTTTTTTGCCCACACGATAATTTAGACTACCTTTTATTTTTTGGAGATTTTGTAAGACTTATTTAGTTATCTTGTAAAACCACAATTTCTTCAGGTAACCTATGACCTGTACTTTTCAAATGTAAGCCGCTATTTATATATGCTTTTAATATATTGATGATTTCTTCACTTAATCTCTCTCCCGGAGCGATTAAAGGCACTCCTGGCGGATATGCCCACGCAAAATCACCGCTTATTCGACCTACAGCATTTTCTAATTTCACAAATTCTTTTTCTCGGTATATAGCATCGTATATGGGATAAACTATATCAGGTAAAGTATATTTTTTTAAAACAGAATTTTTACCTTCTACAGGATATTTATCTAAAGTACGATCAATTTCTATTAAAGCATCTGCTAAAGCGTTAATTGTATTTTCTGTATCCCCTAATGCAGTAAGAGCCAAAACATAATAAGGCGCAGATAACTCTGTTTCTATATTATATTCATTTCTTAAAATATCCGTAAGCATAGAACCGGTAATTTTTTCATTTTTAACGAAAACGACAATTTTACTTATATCTTGCTTAAATATAAATTTTTCTTTTCTCCCATCAAAAACCTTCAGATTTTTCAAATCCTTTGTTTTATCATAAAAACAATCTAAAATTTCACTCCATCTCTTTAATAATTCATTTCCGGCTTCACACATAAGTTTGACACAACCATCAATGGAAGCAAGTAATAAATAAGAAGGACTACTGGTTTCGTAAATATCTATTCCCTCTCTAAGCTTTTCTTCAGAAATTAGATTACCTTTTCTATGCAATAATCCTGTTTGAGTCAAGCTGGGAAGGGTCTTATGAACACTATTTACTACTAAATCGGCTCCACACTTTATGGCTCTATCAGGAAATTCTTCCGTAAACCCAAAATGAGAACCATGTGCTTCATCTACCAACAAGGGAATGTTACGATTATGTGCCATAGTACTGATGGCTTTAATATCACTTACCATCCCTTCATAAGTTGGGCTGGTTATAATAATAAGTTTAGTGTCCGGATTTTCTTCAATCAGTTTGTCCAACTTATCTAAATTAATACTTCCATATAATTTAGTTTCATCATCCTGCTCAGGCAGTATAAAAATAGGATTTAAATGACACATTTGAACTCCATGATAAACTGCCTTATGACAATTTCTAGCCATAATAACCTTATCATGTGGTTTAGTTGCAGCATAAATAGCAGATAATAATCCTCCACTGCTACCATTTACCATAAAATGTGTGCTATCACTTCCCCATAATTTAGCTGCAAAATCCATTGCATCTTTCAATGTATCTTCCGGATTATGTAAATCATCAAAGCCTTCTACCTCTGTAATATCACAGGTTGATGGCAAGAAATTCAAATAATCATATTTTGCTACTAAATCTGAATTTCTCTTATGTCCGGGCATGTGCATAGGAATCATAGGACCATCTCTATAAACTTTTAATTTTTCTAAAAGTAAATCCTTATTCATATCAAAATCCTATTTTTCAATCTTTTTAATATAATCCAATAAAGTTTCTTCTACAAGCGGTCCCTGTACTCTATCGAACAGCTTACCATCTTTACTAATAAAAATAGTAGTCGGAATCGCAAAGATCTCATAAGTTTCAGCAGCTTCTTCCGATTTGTCAAAATAGATTGGCAGACTATATCCACCATTTTCTATAGCAGTAGTGGCTGTTTCTACAGTTTCATTATTACCATCAGTTAAATTCACCATAAGAAATTCAACATTTTCACCTTTTTCTTTATATACCTTATCAAAATCCGGAATTTCTCCCATACAAGGTCCACACCAGCTTGCCCAAAAATTAAGTACAACCGGTTTCCCTTTAAAATCTGATAATTTAACTTCTTCACCATCTTTATTATAAACAGTAAAATCCGGTGCTTCCACATCAATGCCTTCTATTTCAATATCTAAATCGCCATTATCCACATCACTTAAAGGACTTTTTATAAAACTATTGTAAGCAAAATAGCCTGCAACACTGCCTAAAACAAGGATGATTGCCAACGCTAAAATTGTCTTTTTAGATTTCATCTACTTTCCCTCCACTAAATATTCTTCTGCATAATGAGCTGCTATAGCTCCATCTGCTGCAGCTGTTATTATTTGTCTTAAAGCTTTAGTTCTAACATCTCCTGCAGCAAAAACACCCTTAACATTAGTTTTAGTATCTTCTCCTGCTACAATATAACCGGCTTTATCTAAATTTACAATGGAATCTAAATTTTCTGTTTCCGGTTTTCTACCAACGCTTACGAAAATTCCATCTACTTCTAAAAGGACTTCTTCTCCGGTATGAGTGTCCTTAAGCTTAATAGCTTTTAATTTATCTTCTGCTATAAGTTCAGACACTTGACTATTCCACATAAATTCTATATTAGAAGTATTATTCAAAATATCATTATAAACTTTAGTAGCTCTTAAGCTGTCTCTTCTATGTACGATTATCACTTTCTTAGCAATTCTAGATAATATGAGTGCATCTCCTACAGCAGAATTACCACCACCTATTACAGCTACGGTTTTGCCCTTATACGCCATACCATCACAAGCAGCACAATAATTAACGCCTCTGCCAACTAATTCCTTTTCTTTATGGACTTCTAATTCCCTAGGCTTAGCACCCGTAGCAATAATAACAGTTTTTCCTAAAAATTCTCCTTCACTGGTTGAAACCTTCTTAATTTCGCCACTTAAACCATAGGAATTAACCTCTACCAATTCTGTTTTAGCCCCAAATCGTTCTGCCCCAAGCTGCATTTTTTCACCTAAATCGAAACCATCCACTCCATTTTCAAAGCCTGGATAATTGTCAATCTGTGTAGTCATAGCCATTTGTCCTCCGGCAGATAACTTTTCTAAAACCACAGTATCTAAACCGGCACGAACTGCATATAAGGCTGCAGTATATCCGGCAGGACCACCACCTACAATGATAACATCATATATATGTTCTTTTATTATATTTTTTTCCATTAATTAATCCTTTATTAACACTCTTAATATAAAATTGAAAGCCTATTTTGCAAGGCTTTCAGTGATAAATTCATCAATTTTAGCTTTTGATTCTGGTGCAACTATTGAAGCTATAGCCTTTCCATTCTTATACATTACGAAAGTAGGAATAATTTCAATTTTTTCCAATTCAGCTAATTCTTCTTCATCATCAATATTAACCTGTCCAATTAGAATGTTGCCTTGATTTTCTGAAATAACCTTAGTCATGGCAGGTGCAATTCTTCTACAATAAGTACACCAGGGTGCCCAAAATTCTACTAAAACAGGTACTTCACTTTCCTTTACACTCTTATCAAAAAGTTCTTTATTCATATTTAACATTTCCATTTTATACCTCTCTAAACATAATTTATGCTCTCATTATATACTAAGGAAATACAGGTTTCTGTGATAATATCACAAATTTTTTAATTTTCTGACAAAATCTGACTCCTCATATAAATCTTTATTTCCTAAAAGATTATACACATCTGAAGCTAAAATATCCTTAGCTAAAGTTGATTCTAATTCAGGATTTTCGAAAATCACCTTATTAATATTATTTACAATAACTAATTTCAATTCCTTTGATTTTTTTATCTGCTTTAAATATTCTCTACCTTTTGCATCCGCCGCTAAAACTCTAATATAGTTTTGTCCGCCTGTAATATATTCTTTTCTTATATCTAATAAAATTCGTGCTAAATACCTACATATAGCAGTTCTGGTGTATCTCTTTGATTTAATACTATCTACCAGCTCATCATAAGAATTGACTTTTCTAATGACTTTTTTAGCCTTACTGCCTAAGCCTTCTTCACCACCATATATTCCATTTAAAAAATCTTCTGAAGACGTTAAAATCTTAAATTGCAATAAACTAAACAAATTATTATAATTTATAAATTCATTTTTATATACCTCTAATAATTTGGCACTTTCCTCCGTAACTAAGGTTTTATACTCACCCTTGTTAAAAATTTCTTTTCTAATTCCCGTAGCAGAAGCCATACCATGACTTATATCTGAATCTAAATAAGCTGCCCCCTGTCTTTTAACAGTAATGGGAGTAATATTTTTTATGTTTTTTAAATATTCAATAGCTAAAATATTATTAGAATTATTTAAGATGTATATTACATCCTTGTCTAAATATTTTTTTAATATGTTTTCCCTAGCCTTAGGATAAGAAAAACCCAGCTTAATCTGTTCTCTAATTTCTTCTTCTAAAAAATATTCATTGTCCTTCAAAAAATCAGCCACACAACTTAATTTTTCCAGTTCTCCTACTTCACTTCCAAAGGAAAGCCATGAACATCCTAATGCTTCTAAAATTTCTACTCCACCCTTAGCAAAATCTCCTCCACTACTTAAAGCATAAATAACAGGCAATTCCACAACTAAATTAATTCCATTTTTAACAGCTATTTCTGCCCTTTTCCATTTATCTAAAAGGGCAGGTTCTCCCCTTTGTGTAAAATCTCCACTCATTACACTTATAGATAAATCGGCCCCTGTTTTCTCTATAGATTTCTCTAAATGATATTTATGCCCCTTATGAAAAGGATTATACTCACTTATAATACCTACACTACTATACTTCATTTCATAACCTATTCCATACTCAACTTAATCAAATTTTTGCTTAAATGAATCAGTCCTTCATCCTTTGAAGAATTTAATATTTTAATTTCACCAATATGATTATCTTTTCTAAGCCAGTCTTTATATTCCAACTGTCTCTTTAATTCCGAAGAAGTTCCCTTACTTCCGTCTATTAAATTAATTTTTTTATTTTCAAGATAATTTTCTATCTGCTTTTTTAAAAATGGATAATGAGTACAGCCTAACACAATGCTTTCTGTATTATCTGTTAAACTAGCTTTTAAATGAACATCAAAATATTCATTTAAAACAGCTTGATTAAAATTGCCTTCTTCCACAAACTCCATTAAGCCGGGACAAGGAACCGGTATTATTTCTGCCTCATACTTATATGTATCTAATAAATCTAAAAACTTTTTCTGTTTAATAGTCATAGGCGTTGCCATAACTATTATCCTGCCACCTTGACTACATATTACGGCAGGTTTTATAGCCGGTTCTATTCCTATTATAGGTATACCCTTATATTTTTCTCTTAAAAGTCCTATAGCCGCACCTGTAGCTGTATTACAGGCAATTACTAAGGCTTTAGGATTATAGGACATGAGAGTTTCAACTGCTCTAAAAGTTAAAGAAACTATTTCATCTGTAGATTTTGTACCATAAGGAGCATTTTTAGAGTCTCCAAAATATACAAAATCTTCCTTCGGCATAAGTCTAATTGCTTCTCTTAAAACACTTAAACCTCCTAAGCCTGAATCCATAAAACCTATGGGATTGTTTTTTAAAATAACCTTATTCATAATTTTATCCTAAATTTCATCTTCCGCCAAAGCTATAATATCTCCAAAAGACATAACATACTCATCTAAATCATATTCAATCATATCTGAAAAATCATATTGATAAGTTTTATTATCTAATTTTTCTATCCTAGTTTCTGCCAACGCATCTCTCATACAAAGATCATATTCTTCTAAAGTATCCAAATCCTTTATAAATACTCTGCAATCTACATTATACCAATTTCTAAACCTTTCGATTTCTTCAGCTAATTTAGATATTACAGAATCATCAGTAACATTTCTTGCCATTCCTACCAAAGAACGCTTTATATTATCTAAGGTAGTAAATAATGTAGCATCATTTTCCGGTATATTGTTTGTAATATCATTAAAATAATCATCTATTAAGCCTGCTAAAGTGTCCTTATCAATTTTAGCGACCAAATCTGCTATTTCCTCAAAATCCATTTCTTCATCAGTTTCTAATAATGCCGCTAAATTTTCAAAATACTGAAAGTCTGACGGTTCCTCAATATCTATAATTTTATATAACTTTTCTCTATTCATTATCTTATATTCCTCTCGAATTTATGTTATACTTTCATTAATATATTATACACTATTAAAAATTGTTTTACTATACAAGGAGGTAAAAATGTCAGATAAAAAACTAAAACAAAGAGATGAAATAAGTAAGGAATATAAATGGAATATTGAAGCCATGTATCCTAATGAAGCTAAATGGGAAGAAGATCTAAAAACTGCTCTTAAAAAGGCTGAAGATTTCCAAAGCTTCCAAGGTCATATTACAGACTCTAAAGAAAATCTCTATGATGCACTAAAGGCTCATGAGGATATTGATAGAATTATTTCTCATTCATATATTTATGCTCAAATGAAAAAAGATGAAGATAATCGCAATACAAAATATGTAGCCATGTATGATAAAGTATCATCTACAGCTGCTAAAATTTCATCCCTACTCTCTTTCTTTACACCTGAATTACTAAAAGCATCGGAAGAACAGATTTTGAAATATATTGATGAAAAATCTGAGCTAAAAACTTATGAATTCATGCTAAAAGATATTTTAAGAGAAAAATCCCATGTGTTATCTGCGGCCGAAGAAAATGTTATGGCTCAAATGAGTGAAGCTACTAAAGCTCCTTATGATATTTACAGAATGTTAAATAATGCTGAGCTTAATTTCGGTGAAATTGAAAACGAATATGGTGAAAAGGTAACCTTAACTCATGGCAATTTTATAAACTATATGCATAGTCATAATAGAGAAGTTAGAAAAAATGCTCATAAAAACATGTACGAAACCTATAAGGCATTAATCAATACTATTTCTACTAACTATAGCTATAATGTTAAAACCGATGTTATAAATGCAAGACTTAGAAAATATGAGTCTGCAAGGCAGCAAGCCCTCTCCGGCGGCAACATTCCGGAAAGTGTTTACGATAATCTAATTTCTGTAATACATGAATATTTACCTGCTATGCACAAATATGTTCAGCTTAGAAAGAAAGTTTTAGGTGTAGATGAATTAAAAATGTATGATGTCTACACCCCTCTGGTTAAACTCCCTAATAAAGATATACCTTATGCTGAAGGAATAAATATGGTTATCGAAGGGTTAAAGCCTTTAGGAGATGAATATATTGAAAATTTTCAAGCCGGTATCCAAAACGGTTGGATAGATGTTTATGAAAGTGAAGGTAAATCATCCGGAGCTTATAGCTTTGGTTCCTATGACTCCATGCCTTATATCCTTTTAAATTATACAGATACAATTCAAGATGTATTTACCTTAGCCCATGAAATGGGTCATTCAATGCACTCCTTTTACACTAGAGCTAATCAGCCTTATACCTACGGAGAATACTCAATTTTCGTAGCAGAAGTGGCTTCTACTGTAAACGAATGTCTTCTAATAAAAGACTTATTAAATAAAGAAACAGACCCTGAAGTCAGAAAATACTTAATCAATCATTTCATTGAATCTTTTAAAAGTACAGTATTCCGACAGACAATGTTTGCTGAATTTGAATATTTAACTCATAAGGAAGTAGAAAATGGGGGCTCCTTAACTTCTGAATGGCTTTGTGATAAATATGAAGAGCTTAATAGCTTATACTTTGGACCATACATGTCTAAAGATGAGTATATAAAATATGAATGGTCCAGAATACCTCACTTCTACAGCAGCTTCTATGTTTATCAATATGCTACAGGTTTTTCTGCTGCTAATGCTATTTCTAACAAAATCTTAGAAGAAGGTGAAACTGCTAGAAATAATTATATTAAATTCTTAAAAAGCGGTTCCTCTGATCACCCTGTTGAAGTGTTAAAATATGCAGGTGTAGATATGGCAACACCAGATGCTATAAGATTAGGTATGGAAACATTCACTAAACTAGTAGACGAACTTTGGGATCTAATGGTATAAAAAAACTCCTAGGGAATATTAACTATTTCCTAGGATATTTTTTTAAATTAAATTTCAAGACAACCAATCTTAACTAAGTAACATAAGCTCTGAAATATTAATATTATAATATAAATCATTAGTTTCAGGACGATCAGTACCCCTTTTTATTCACATTTTGTCCTCCTGCTCTAATCTACAAATCTTTTATTATCATATCTACAGCTTCCTGAATATCCTTAGGAAGTTCAGTAGATACAATTACCTTTTTATTAAGTATAGGATGCATAAATTCTAAATAATAAGAATGTAATGCCTGCCTATTTATTATTTTAGAAACTATCTCCGGATTAGTTTCTCCTCTAGATTTCTTTTCACCTGTTAACGATGGTCTAGGATCTCCGTATTTACTTCTAAATAAAAAAGGATCTCCATGACAATATAAATGGTCTCCTACTATTGGATAACCCATATCCGCTAAATGTACCCTAATTTGATGAGTTCTACCTGTATCCAATTTGAGTTCTACTAATGAATAGCCCTCTACTTGTTTTTTATCCTTACCCCAATCCACTTCATGGGGTTTTATATATCTTTCTAAAACTTTATAGTGAGTGATAGATTCATAGCCTCCCTTTTCCACAGGCAAAATCCATCTTTCCACTTCTTTTTCATCAGGTCTGCCTATAGGTTTGTCTATAGTACCTTCATCATTTTCTATAATTCCTTCTACTAAAGCCTTATATTTCTTAGTCACTAAGTCCTCAGCCATCTGTTTAACTAAAGAATTTTGAACAAAAGCATTTTTTGCAACTATTAAAACGCCTGAAGTATTCATATCTAAACGATTGACAAATCTTATCTTATAGACTTCACCCTCGTCTGCCATTTTCTTTGAAATACCATTAGCTATGGTATGACATGGCTTGCCCTTAGTTGGATGAACAGGATAGCCTGCCTCTTTATTAATTAGAAGTAAATATTCATCTTCATAAACCACATTAATAGGAATATCTTCCGGTGTAAAATCAGACTTTTCTTTCGGTAATATAACATCTATTACATCACCTTCAAATACTGATACCCACCCCGGCATAGATACACCATTTATAAAAATTGCTTTATTTTGTTTTAACTTTGTCATCAGCCTAGACGAAAAAGAAAACTCTCTCTTAATAATATCCTTAAGAGCAAGTTTTCCATCCTCTGCCTTAACCTTATATGTAAATTTACTCATTATCTCCTTTCTAAAGGAATTTTTCCTTTACTTTATCCCAAAAAGTTGTATCATTAAATCTAATTAAGTTAATTTTTCTTCTGGAAAGCGTAAGGCTAATTTTTTCTATGTCCTTAAACTCTCTTGCAGTACCATCAAATATAATACTCAGTTCTTCTTTATTAGTGTCTGACGGAAGTATTATAAGCTTATCCTTATGCGGAAGTAAAATACTGGATGTCAGAGAACGATATGCCGTATTATTCATAGGTGCCATAGGAGCCACTTGAAGAAGATTAAGTCTTGGATCTACTAAAGCTCCACCCAAAGCATAATTATATGCTGTAGATCCTGCCGGAGTAGATACAATAATGCCATCTCCACTAAATTTTTCAATAAAAGATTCATTTATTCCTATGTCTAAATGAATAGGTCTAGTACCTTTTCCTCTTATTACAAATTCATTTAAGGCTCTAAGTTCAATTTTCTTATTACTAAAATAAATTTCAGCCTTTGCAATATTATAAGGTTGAACAATATACTCTCCTCTTATATATTTTTCCATAAAAATATCAAGATTCTCCGGGCTTACCTCTTGGAAAAACCCTAAATGTCCTGTATTTATACCGGCTATAGCCTTTGTAGGAAAATCAAACTCATGCATTAAAGAGAGCAGCGTTCCATCTCCGCCTACATTTACAATTAAGTCAACATCAGCTATATTTTCTGATATCTCAAAATCTGCCACTGCAAATTTTTTCTTAACCTCAGAAGCAATCTCTATGGATTTTGTTGAATTATTATGATAAATAAATACTTTTTTCATATCTCTACTTATGACTTGCTATATATTCCTGTACTATTTCTCCATCTGTAGGTTCCGGCATACAAACTAAACCTCTCTTTTGGAACCGGTCTGCTCCATTACCTGCAACTACCATTACAGTATTTGCTTCAGCTTTTTCACAAGCAAATAATATAGCTTCTCTCCTATTTTCTATCATTCCCAGCACCTTGGATTTATCTAGGAAGTCTAAAATATCTGTCCAAATCTGCTTTAAATCATCAGTACCTATATCTTGCTCAGTCAATACTACCTGATCGGCATATTTTTGTGCCATTTCACCTAAATCTTGTCTTCTGTTATATGCCTTATTTCCATGTACACCGAAAACTAACAACTTTTTTCTACCGGGATATAGTTTATCTATATTAGTAAACAAAGTTTCATAACTAATCCTATTATGTGCATAGTCAATAATTACATCCACATCCTTATTTTCTAAATGATAAAGTTCCATTCTGCCTTCCACTTTAACATTCTTAAGTCCTGCTTTAATATTTTCAAAAGGCACTCCTAAAGTATGAGTAATAGCTATAGCTGCCAATGCATTGGCGGAATTATAATATCCTCCTATGGAAACTTCTATATCATATACATCTTTACCATATCTAAGCTTAAAATGCAACTTATTAGGCGTAGATTCAACATCATATCCATAATATTGAGCTTCTTCTTTATGACCAAAGGTAACAACATCTTTACAATATTTATTTGCTTCTTCTGCAATTCTATTGTAAAGATTTTCCTCTAAATCCATATTTATACAGGCTTTTTCACATTGTTTAAAAAGTAGAAGTTTTGACTGAAAATAATCTTCAAAATCCGCATGCTCCCTGTCAGAAATATGATCTTCAGAAACATTTAAAAAAGCTCCGACTTTATATTGTAAAGCACTGGTTCTCATATACTTTAATGCTTGGGAAGATGTTTCCATCACTACAGATTTTAATCCATTTTCTACACAAGCACTCAGGTGCTTATGTAATTCAATAGTTTCCAAGGTTGTCATCTTCTTAGAACTTTCTTTAGTCTTTCCATCAAAATTATATATGCCTGATAAAAAACCCATAGGCTTTTCAGATTTTGAATTATAATAATTATCCATTATTGCCTTTACAAAAGTTGCAGTAGTAGATTTACCTTTAGTACCGGTAATTCCAACCATAGTTAGCTTTTCATTCCAAACTCCGTCAAAAAAGAATTCACCTATTTCGGACATTACAGTCCTCATATCTTTAACTACTATTCTAGGTAATTCTATATTACAATCTTCACTAAATTTAGAACCTTCTTCACATATATATGCTACTGCTCCTGCTCTTTTAGCATCTTCTAAATATTCTTCTTTAAAATTAAGGCCTTTACATATAAATAGAGTTCCTTCTTCTACATCCTTTGAATTATAAGATAGATATTTGATTTCAATATCATCCTTTATACCCTCTAAATTATGTATTAGCTTACGATCTTCCAAGAGTTTTATATAATCTCTAAGTTTTTTATATTTCATCATCTTTGCCATTAACTTCATCACTTCCATTATTTGTTTCTATATTATTTATAGTGTCATTTCCATAATTTTCATATACTTCCCTCTTAATAGAGACAACTTCTATATGACCTGTAACCATTTCATAGAATATTCCTTCTGATACTTTTCTATAAGCATCTAAAGCAACAGTCAATGAAAGTAATAATAATTGTATAATAACCCCATCAAATCCACCTATATCATAGGTAGTTTTATAATAAGCATAAGGTAAGCTAAGCAAAATTGCCCATCCAATAAAAGAAAATCTTAAGCAAAATAATTTCCATTTATTATCTCTCATCAGATTACAACTTTCCTTAATACATCTATAAGCAGAATATTCCGGATGTTCTACCATAATAAAATAAGCTTGGCTATATCTAAATGCAGCTATTATTCCCGGAACAAATAATAAGCAACTCCAAAGCATTACCTTAATTGACATTAAAAGAGCTAGCGAAAAAGTTTTAAAGAAATGGCTAAACCCTTCAAATATATCAGCATACTTAATTTGAGAATTTCTTAAGAAAAATAATACAAATAAACTCAAACCATAACTTAAGGGACCCATAATAAATAACTCATAAATCCTGCCCCCATATCCTACTTTATAAGTCATAACTTGATCTAAAAACTCTATAGATTTTAAATAATAAAATTTTTCATTTAAAATTACACTGGCTACGGTTCCCAATATATAAACTATAAAAAAACCTATAACCATCTTAAACCAATTATCTGTCAACATTACCCTAGCCAATTTTCTAATCTCAGCAGCGGGTGCTGTAACAATTCTTCTCTCCATAAAACAAATACTCCTTTTGTCTAATTTTTTATGTTTCAATTTTTTTCAATATTGACATTATACATTTTTTGTATTATCATTTCAAGAGTGCTAGGGGAGCTTTTGCTGAGATTTGCCATAAAAATGGCTAAACCCTCATTACCTGATACGGTTAATACCGTCGTAGGGAAGCAATAAAGCATTTATCAGTTTATACTTTTATATTTTCAATATTTAAAAGTATTAAACACTCCCCTCCATGATTTATTTATAGGAGGTTTTTTTATGTCTAAAAATGACAAAACAACGCAAAGTACTCAATTAAAGTACATGGTTATATGTGCCATCTTTGTAGCAGCATCTATAGCCCTCAATCAAGTAAAACTTTTTCACATGCCTTATGGTGGGTCTGTAACCCTTCTAAGTATGCTGGCAGGCACCTTAGCAGGCTATTTCTGCGGTCCTAAATGGGGTTTATTAGCAGGCTTTGCTCTAGGTTTATTAAACCTTTTAACAGGTTATGTTACCCATCCTATTCAGCTAATTTTAGACTATCCTGCTGCTTTTGGAGCGCTGGGTCTTTCCGGTTTCTTTAATAAGCAAAAATATGGTCTATATATTGGTTATATCGTAGCTGTATTAGGACGATTTGTATTTAGCTTTATTTCAGGATTTGTTTTCTTCGGTTCTTATGCTCCTGAAGGAATGAATCCCGTAATTTATTCTTTCCTATATCAAATTCAATATATAGGTGTAGAAGCTATTATTACATTAGCAGTTTTAGCTGTACCTGTAGTTCATAATAATATATATAAATTAAAAGCAACCTTATAAAAGATAAAAGCAGTTAGGTAAATTAAGATATAAATATCAAAATTTGCCTATGCTGCTTTTTTATTTGCCTGAAACATATTTACAATAATCTATTATAGGACATAAATCACATTTTGGTTTTCTGGCATCACATACATTTCTACCATGAAATATCAAACTATGATGAGTTTTAGACCAACGATTTTTAGGTAATACTTCCATTAATTTAAGTTCGGTTTTAAGCACATCTTTTTCATTAACTAAACCTATACGATTAGCTACACGAAAAACATGGGTATCTACAGCAATTCTTTCTTCACCAAAACCTACGGATAAAACCACATTAGCCGTTTTTCTGCCTACTCCCGGTAATTTAACTAAATCATCATAATTATTAGGAACCTGCCCATTATATTCTTTTACTAAAGCCTTTGCAAGTCCCACTATATTCTTAGCTTTAGTTCTATACATACCTATTTGTTTTATATATTCCTCTACTTCCTCATTCTTAGCCTCTGCTAATTGATAAGGTGTAGGATATGCCTCAAATAAGGCAGGCGTTATTTTATTTACTGCTTTATCTGTAGTTTGTGCAGATAAGGCTACAGCCACAATTAATTGAAAAATATCTTTATGCACTAAAGCACACTCTGCATCAGGATATTTTGCCTCTAATTTATCTAAAATTTCATTAATTTCTTTTTTTGTAAACAATATTTTACTCCTTTTTAATTATGTTTCTTGACTAAACTACTCTTTCATTGTAAAATCGTATACAATCCGGAGGTTTTTATGATTAATATTGATTTCTTAAATAATGAATACGATGACTCAATAAATGAGTCCGAAAAAATAGAAAATTCTATAGCCATAGATATATTAACAGGTCACATTAAAGGTGGCAGTCGCTTAATGGAAGATAAATTGTGTAACAAATATAACATAAGTCGTACTCCCCTTAGACAAATCTTAAATCGTTTAGCTGCTAAAGGCTTTATTGAATTAATTCCTAATCGTGGAGCTATAGCCCTAGCCTTTACTCCCAATTATGTAGAGGACTGTTTTAATATGCGTACCCTACTTTATCCTCAATGTGTAAAATGGGCGATTCAGCGTATTACTGACGAGGAATTTTCCATACTGGAAGAAACTTTTTCTTTTATGGAATTCTACACCGCTACTAACGATATGTCTAAAATGCATAAAATAAACCGTGGTTTTGAATCTATAATTTATAATGCTTGTCACAATATTCATATGGAACAAAATTTATTAAAACTGGATTTTATCATTAGATATGCAAATGAGGATATTATCTATCCTCATAACTATCTCACTACAGTTCTAGAGGAACATAGGGCTATATTCCAAGCTTTCAAAGAAAAAAATTCTGAAGCAGGCTTTGAAGCAGCCCAAATTCATGCATATAAATCTATGTTAAGACGAAAGTAATTAAACTTTGTCTAAAAATACATTAATGTTGCCATAAATTTCATAATTAACTGATAAGCCGGCTGTAAAATAAAATCTGTAATATCAAATATTATACAAATCATCAAGATTAAAAAGCCATTTCTATAAACTGTATAGTACCAAGAATATTTTTTTAAATTAAATATTTCTGTTATAATACCGAAGCCATCTAAAGGTGGTATTGGTAGCAAATTAAATATCATAAGTATAGCATTAACAGCTATAATATTTGTTACTATTTCAATAATTATCTCTCCATAAAGTGTGGCTACTATACCGGATTTTATTAAAACATTACATAATAGAGCAAAAATAACAGATATAATAAAGTTTACCGTAACACCTGCTATGGAAACTATAAATTCATAGAGTCTAGGTTTCTTATAATATCTTGAATCAATTTCCACAGGTCTGCCCCAACCAAATCCGGCTACAAATAAAGCCAATAAACCAATTGGTTCAATGTGACTTAAAGGATTAATTGTAACTCTTCCTTGATTTTTAGGAGTAGGATCCCCTAAAAAATAAGATGCATAAGCATGAGCTGCTTCATGAAATGATATACCTATAAATATAGCAGGTAAAAGTAATATTTTGCTATAAAACCATTCTCCTATACTCATACTACTTTTAGTTAAATTGTCAAATATAATTATTCCGATTATAATCAGAAAAAAGGGATTTATCTTCCCTAAATTAAACTTAAATCTATTCATTATATATCTCCTTAATATGTAAAGCCTCTATCAGGTTCGGAATACTCTGCAACTCTAATATTATAAGCTTTCAAAGCAGCTTCCTCAAAAGCTAAAGCAATATTCTCACAACCTAATTTTTTCAAAAGCCATTTAGTGAATGGCGGGTTTAAAATTAAAAACGGTCCAAGTAAATAAGTACCCATAAAATTCTTATATCTTAACCCTTCTTCCATTATTTCAGGATTTAAACCGGTTCCCCTCTCCGTATCAAACATATATCCTAAATCACCGCTTAAATTTGTATTGTAGTTCTTAAGAAAATATCCTTGAGTAAACTGACTTTTATAGCCTACTATTTTAATTTTTGTATTATTCAAATCATCAGTATCAAAATCTCCTAAGTATAGAGAGTTGAACCTGTTCATCATATTTCTCTTAGCCATAAAAGGAAATATTTCTAAGCCCTCTTCCTTAGTTAAGTTATCATCTATAATTTCTGTGCCAAAAATTTCTAATGCATTTCCGGTAATTAAAAAATGAACTCCCGATTCTATTAACTCCATTAATCTTTTTCTATAAGGTCTAAGCTTTTCTATAGCAAAGTTTTGACTTTTTTCTGTTAAAGTACCCATGTAAATCAAATCCGGTACATTATTTAAAAAATATGGCTCATCTACTAAATTATCTTCTACAATTTCTATTTCGTCAGAAGATTTTTTTAGATAATCTATATTCTGTAAATCCCCATATAAATTACAAATTTCAGGGAATAATATTTCAACTTTAATCACGGCTTGTACCTCTCTTCTCAAATTTATCAGCCTTGTCCTTTAAAAGTTTTCTCACCATAGCTGACACTTTATTACCTAAATTAAGAGAATCTGTACCATATAACACATAAATATTATCATTTTCAAATAATTTAAGTTTAGAAGGTGCCTCTACTTCCTTTTCTGCAAAACTTAATTTCTCTTCCGGTACACCTGCTAATAACAGTCTTAATCTGTGGTCGAATCTTCTAGGTCCACATAATATAATATTTTTAATATTATCCTGATTCAAAAATTCAAAATCACAGTCATATAGCCAGCAAGTATTTTCAGACCAATGGTGCATATCTCCCTGACAGCTATTCATTAGAATAATTTCTTTATCCCCTTCCATAGTTGAAATATAATCAAAAACTCTAGTAGTTGCAAAAGCATTTTTTTCCTTAGCCAACAATTTATATAAAGTTCTACTTCCATACTTTGTTTCTTCAAAACGACTTTCCACAATTTCTAATTTACGGAAAAACTTTTCTATTTTGTCATGAGAATACCCCATAGTTCTTAAAACAGCTACAGCAGAAACTACATTATAAATATTAAATACACTTTCATTTAAAAGCTTATAAGAACCTATTCCGTCCTTATCTTTAACATCTATAAACATTTTATCTAAATCTACATTAAAACCGGTAAAATCGTACTCAGGTGCTTTAAAATCACAAGACGGACAATAAGCCTTGCCTATATGATTATATCTCAAATACTCATATTCTAACTTGTGATTACATACCGGACAAATTTGAATATCATTTATAAGATTGATACATTTATTCAGATCCCCTTTCATCTTATCTATACCGAAATATACTCTATCATTTTCAGGAGCAACAGCAGATGAAATAAGATCATCAGCATTTAATATAAGTTTAGTTGAATTTGGTATATATAACGAAAGTAAATTAGCTATATATTCCGGATGTGCATTTCTCATAATAGAGTCCCTTGAAAGATTAGTTATGAGCATATAATCAGGTTTTAAATAAGGGAAAATTCTTAAAGCCGAACGCTCATCTATTTCAAAAACTCCAATTCTATGTTTACATTTTCCAAATACTGTCATTCCATATATTAAACTAGCAGCAATTCCGGTGTTTATATTGGAACCGGCTTTATTGTTAAGGACATTATAACCATCTAAAGTCAGTATATCCAATAACATATTACTAACTGTAGTTTTACCGTTTGTTCCCGTTACCGCTATAATTTTTTCCGGTTTTTTAGCATATTTTAAAAACATAGGGCAAATTTTAAGGGCTACTATACCCGGAAAATTTGTACCTGCATGTTTTGTTATCTTTAAAGCGATAATAGCTAATTTAGAAACCCAAAGGGCTATGAAAAATCTAATTTTACTCATATATCTTCCTATTCTTTATAAGATTTCTGAAAGAAGCCTGGAAACCTGTTCCTTAAATCTTATAATTACATTTCTTTTATTGTACATTTCTAATGTTAATTCGTGACATTTAGGTATATCATTTTGGAAAGAGCTTTCCAATTCCTTAGTAAAATCTTCATCAAAAATAAATGCATTAGTCTCAAAATTCAACTTAAAGCTTCTATTATCAAAATTAGTAGAGCCGACAGTTGAAATTTCTCCGTCTACTACCATAGTTTTAGCATGAAGAAAACCTCCATCATAAATAAAAACTCTAACACCATTTTTAAGTAATTCTCCTGCATAGGCAAATGTAGCCCAATACACAAACATATGGTCCGGCTTGCAAGGAATCATTAGTCTAACATCTAAGCCTGACTGGGCAGCCATTTTTAGAGATTCTAAAATAGGTGGATCCGGTACAAAATATGGAGTCTGGATATAAACCTTTCTCTCTGCAAAGGTTATCATCCTCATAAAAGCCCTTTTTACCTCCTGTGCCGGAGACTCAGGCCCACAAGACACAATCTGAACGCCACAAACATTATCACTATTTTTCTCTATAGTTTCAGGCAAAATTTCCAACTTTTCATTAGTAGTAAATCGCCAATCCAATGTAAATCTGGCATTTAATTCGTAAACACTATCTCCTTTAATTCTAATATTAGCATCTCTCCAATATCCGAATTTCTTTTTTTCACCTAGATATTCTTTGGCTATATTATAGCCCCCTGTATATCCGATTTTATCGTCGATTACAACTATTTTCCTATGATTTCGATAATTAAATTTAATTCCGATAATCTTAAATTTAGGTTTAAAGAAATATCCTACTTTTCCCCCTGCTCTAAGGAAATCTCTTAAAACCATATTATTGATAAATCTACTACCCAAAGCATCTACTAAAAGTCTTACTTCTACGCCTTCTCTAGCTTTTTTCGTAAGATGGCGGATAAGGTCTAAGCCTACATGGTCATGTTTAATAATAAAATACTCAATATTAATATATTTTTCCGCCTTATCAATATCTGTTAAAAGCTTATGCATAAATTCTTTACCATCAGTTATAAGATCTATTTCATTATGCTGAGTATATAAAGCATCTGCATATACTTGATTTAGTTTAATAAGATGTTTCCACGCTTTTGCTCTTTCATCTTTAAATTCATACTTCCCTTCATCCATATCTTGCATTTGTTTTTTCAAAATATGGCTTACAATATATTCTTCATTTTCTAACAATTTATTAATCTTAATTCTAGATAAATTTTGATTAAATATTAAATATAAAATGAATCCTATAATAGGTATAAAAGCTAATATCATAATCCAAGCTAAAGTTGCAGTAGAACCCTTTCGTTCAAAAAATATTACCACAATTATAAGCAAAATATTAACTATATATATTCCCCAAATCGAAAAGAAGGATGCAATAGTTCCTGAAACTGTGCCTGCCATAATCTCTCCTCCATCACGTTAAAGTGATTTTAACTTTGTAATATACTGTTCCTTTCTCTTTTCTAACTCAATAGCATAGTTTGTATCTTCGCCTTTATGAAGTTCTTTTAAATAACTATGATGATTACCTAAAATTGACATATCATGGCTACTTAGAATAAGTAAAGCAATATTTGAGCATTGATCTGCTATTCTCTCAATATTAGTAAGTAAATCCACGAAAGTTATACCTGCTCTTGTAGTACACTCACCTTCTTTAAGTCTATTTACATGTCTATTCTTTAAGGTTACTATCATATCATCTATAACCTCTTCTAAAGGTTCTATATTTCTAGCCAAACCACTATTTAATGCTCTAAAAGCATCTACTGTATTTTCTGTAATTTCATTTACTGCTTCAATTACCAGATTTAATTCCTTAAAGGCTTGCTCAGAAAAATTAATCTTGTTAGAATTCATTTCCTGTGCAATCTCCATAATATTTATAGCATGATCTCCAATTCTCTCAAAATTAGTGCTTGCCTGCATAAAGATATTTATATGTTGATTATCATGGTCAGTCTCTACATGTTTTGAAAGATTAACTAAATAACCATCCATAGTATCCGTAAACATATCTAATTTTTCTTCATTATCTAAAATCACCTTAACTCTATGTTCTTCGAAATTAGTAATCAATTTTATAGCGCGCTTATAATTTTTATTAGCCACTTCTCCCATGTGACAGATAGCCTTATTTGCTTCATCTAAAGCCATAGCCGGAATCTGATAAAGTTTTTCATCCGGAGCAACTAAATCTGCTCTATCCTCTGTCTCAACAATATCCGATTTAATTATATGAAGTGATAATTTTACTAATAAGCTGGAGAAAGGAATTAAAACAATAGCTGTAACTAAATTAAATAAAGTTTGGAAATCTGCTACACCACCACTATTTACTACACTTCCCCATAAATTAGGGAATCCTCCTGCACCTTTGATGACAGCCATACCTACCATAAACAATACAGTTCCGACTACATTAAATACTATATGAACTATACCTGTTCTCTTAGCATCTTTTGATGAACCTATAGAACAAACCATAGCAGTAGTAACACAAGTACCCAAGTTTATACCCATAATAAGAGGATAAACTAAATTAAAAGACATGGCACCTGTTACGGATATAGCTTGAATCATACCGACTGTAGCAGATGAACTTTGAACTATTACAGTAACTACTAAACCTATAAGTAGAGCTAACATAGGCCTATCACTAAATCTCTGCATCAAATCTATAAAGCCTTCGGACTGAGCTAATGGCTTTACCGCTGCAGTCATGCTGAGTAAACCTGTAAATAATACACCAAAACCTACAAATATTTCACCTGTAGTCTTACTACTATGTTTTTTTACAAACATTATTAAGATTATTCCCACTGTTATAGCGATAGGAGCTAAGGTATCAGGTTTAAAAAATTCCAAAACCATACTGCCTGAGGATTCAATATCCATCAATCTTATAATTTGAGCCGTAATAGTTGTTCCTATATTTGCTCCCATTACAATGCTTACAGCCTGTTTCAAATTTAAAATATCTGCACTTATAAGACCTACAGCCAATACAATAGTAGCTGTAGAACTCTGTATAACAGCAGTTACAACCATACCTGTAATTACACCCATAACTACATTCTGCGTTGCTTTTCCTAAAATATTCTTAAGTGCTGTACCGGAAGCATTTTTTAGTCCGTCTCCCATAACTTCCATTCCATAAAGGAACATGGCTAAACCACCAAAAAGCTTAATAATTGTAAAAATATCCATAGCTAAAAATCTTTCCTTTCTATACTACCTGACCTTCTAAACTAAAGGTATTACAATCAGTAATTTTCACATTAACTATTTCTCCTGTCATAGAACTATCACCTTTAAAATTTACTAATTTAAAGGTTTCTGTACGACCTGAAAAAGTCTTGGAGTTTGTTTTAGAAGGACCTTCCACTAAAACCTTTAAGGTTTTGCCTACATACTCTTTATTTTTTTCCTGAGAAATATCATTTATAACTTCTACTAATCTGTTAAATCTATTATGTTTAACATCTTCATTAATCTGGTCTTTAAAGTTTTCCGCCGGTGTTCCCTTTCTAATGGAATAAAGAAAAGTAAAGGCCGAATCATACCTGACTTCTTTACAAAGACTAAGAGTTTCTTCAAACTCTTCCTCTGTTTCTCCTGGAAAACCAACAATTATATCGGTAGAAATAGCTATTTCCGGATCGATTTCCCTAAGTTTTTTAACTAAATCTAAATATTTTTCTCTAGTATATTTCCTATTCATCTCTTTTAAGACCTTACTGGAGCCTGATTGAACAGGTAAATGCACATAATGACAGAGCTTAGCACAATCCTTAAAAGCACCTATCAGTTTATCAGATAAGTCTTTAGGATGGCTTGTCATAAATCTAATTCGCTCTAAACCATCTATATCATTTAGTAAATAAATTAAGTCTGCAAAATCACACAATTCTCCATTATCATGTTCACCCTTATATGAATTTACATTCTGACCTAATAAAGTGACTTCTTTTACACCATCTTTTACTAAATTTTTGACTTCTCTTACTATGTCCTCCGGTTTTCTGGAACGTTCTCTGCCTCTAGTATAAGGCACTATACAATAAGTACAGAAGTTGTTACAGCCAAACATAATATTTACAAAAGCCTTATGTTTAAAAAGTCTCTCTGTAGGTAGTCCCTCAACGATTTCCGCCCCTTCAGGCCATATAGAAAGTTGTTTGTGCTTTTCTTTATATAAATTATCTAAAAGAATCGGTAATTCATGAACATTATGAGTACCAAAAATAACATCTACCCATGGATACTTCTCTTTTATAGTATCTATAATGTGTTGTTGCTGCATCATACAACCACAAACACATACGGTAAAGTTTTCTCTTTCAGCCATTTTTCTTTTCTTTAATTGACCTAAAGTTCCAAAGAACCTTTTATCCGCATTTTCTCTTATGCTGCAAGTATTAAAAATAACTATATTAGCATCTTTTCTTTCTTTGGCTAGTTCATAGCCCTTTTCAATTAACATACCTGAAATAATTTCAGAGTCATGTTCATTCATCTGACAACCAAAGGTTGTTATAAAAAACTTTTTATTATCTGACAATTCATTTCTCCAAACTTAAATAATATACATTTCGTCTTTTTTTTCTCTACCCATTAAAAGCTCTACAGCTTCCTTCGGATCTAATTCATTATTAATTAATTTATATATACATTCCGTAATAGGCATCTCAATGTTCTTATCTTTAGCTAAAGCATAAGCAGCTTCGGCAGTTGAAATTCCCTCAACTACCATTCCTACCTCTTTAACAGCCTCACTCGGCTTCATTCCCTGCCCCATTAAAATTCCACATCGTCTATTTCTGGAGTGCATTGATGTACAAGTTACGATTAAATCTCCTATGCCTGCTAAACCTGAGAAAGTAGCCAATCTAGCTCCGGAAACCAGTCCCAAACGGCTAATTTCTGTGATGCCCCTAGTCATCATAGCTGCCTTTGCATTATCTCCAAATCCCATTCCATCAGAAATTCCGGCACCTAAAGCTATAATATTTTTCAGAGCTCCACCTAGCTCAACCCCAACCATATCTTCATTAGTATAGATTCTAAATCTTTCAGTCATAAAAGCATTTTGAATTTCTTCTGCAAAATCTGCCTTCTTTGACGCTACTGTCACAGTAGTCGGTAAATTCATAGCTAACTCTTCTGCATGAGAGGGTCCTGATAGTGCTACATATCTAACTTCCGGATTTATTTCTTCTGCAATTTGAGAAAGTCTTAAAAGACTGTCTTTTTCAATACCCTTAGCTAAATTTACTACAATAGCATTCTTAGATAATTCAGGATTTGCTAAAGCAAATACCTTTCTAAACTGCTGAGCCGGTACTGCGAAAACCACAATATCGGCTGTATTTACAGTAGAAGATAAATCATTTGAAAAAAATACTCCCTTCGGTATTTTTACTTCCGGTAAATATACTTTATTTTCTGAAAATCTTATTAAATCTTCTATCTGTTCCGCTCTCCTTGCCCAGAGTGTAACTCTATGGCCTTTATTATGTAATACTATAGCTAAAGCAGTTCCAAAGCTGCCAGCACCTATTATACTGACGTTCCTACTATTTTCCATTTTTATCTCCATTTTTCCTCTCAAAAATGCTCATAGGAGGTTCTTCTTTATTAATTAATCGTTTGATATTTCCTCTATGCTTTATTATTATAATTAAAGCCATAAGGCTTCCAACATAAATAAATTCCGGTTTAAGCCAAAAACATAATGGCACAAACATAACTGCAGCACTTAAAGAACCTACAGACATTCTCTTACTTAAAACTGTAAGTACGGCTGCACAACCTAATGACATAAGTGCTAACAAGGGGTGTACGGCTAAAATAACGCCAAAAGAAGTCGCTACACCCTTTCCACCTTTAAACTTATAAAAACAAGGCCATAGATGACCACAGAAGACTGCAAAGGCACATATCATGCCGATTTTATCTCCTGCCAAATAATTGCCTAATGACACAGCTATAGAACCTTTACCAATATCAACAAGTAAAGTAATAACCGCTGCCTTTCCTCCTAAAACTCTTAAAACATTAGTAGTTCCGGCATTGCCACTGCCTTGTTTTTTTATATCTATGCCATAGATCTTTCCTAATATAATAGCCGGTGAAATACAACCTAACAAGTAGGCTATAACTATAGCAACAATATTCATTAAACTTCTCCCTTTTCACCTTTTTCTCTAAATATAAACTTTATAGACGTTCCTTCAAAACCTCCAAAAGCATCTCTTATTCTATTTTCTAAATATCTTGCATAAGAGAAATGCATAAGGTCTCTTTTATTTATCTGAAAACTGAATAGAGGTGGTTCAGTACCAATCTGTGCTGCATAATAGATTTTGAGCCTTTTACCCTTATCGGAAGGTGGCTGTTTCATCATTACTGCATCAGAAATCAAACTATTAAGCTGACCTGTAGGTACTCTATAAGTTCTATTTTCTTGAATTTTATTAGCCATATCTATAACTTGGAAAACTCTCTGTTTCTCATGCACAGATATAAAAACAGAAGGTGCATAGGTCATAAATGGGAATTCAAAATCTATAGTTTTCTTGAAATCTCTCATAGTATTAGTTTCTTTTTCAATTAAGTCCCACTTGTTTACAACTACTAAAATTCCCTTACCTGCTTCATGAGCAATACCTGCAATTTTTTTATCTTGCTCTGTAATACCTTCATTAGCATCAATTACTAAAAGTGCTACATGACATCTTTCAACAGCTGCAACTGCTCTAATTACAGAATACTTTTCTATATCGTCATTAACTTTAGATTTTCTTCTAATACCGGCGGTATCAATCAAAACATATTTTTGTCCGTCTTTCTCAAAAGGTGTATCTATAGAATCTCTAGTAGTACCTGCAATATTGGAAACAATTACTCTATTTTCGCCTAATAAACAATTTATCAAAGATGATTTGCCTACATTAGGTTTTCCTACTACAGCTATTTTTATAGAATCTTCATCTTCTTCTAAAGCCTCTTCAGGAATATTCTCTACAATGTCATCTAACACATCACCAAAATTTAACATATTAGCCGCTGATACCGGTACGGGTACTCCTATACCTAATTCATAGAAATCATAAAAGTTATCCGGTAAATTAGATGGATTATCTATCTTATTTACCACTAAAATAACATGTTTACCTGTTCTTCTAAGCATGGTTGCAACTTCGTTATCGGCAGTTGTCAGACCTGCTTTACCATCCACAATGAAGATAATAACATCAGCCATATCCATAGCTATCTGTGCCTGTTCTCTCATTTGAGAAAGAATTACATCACTACTTGCAGGCTCTATTCCACCTGTATCTACTAAGCCAAAAGTAATACCGTTCCATTCAGCTTCAGCATAAATTCTATCTCTGGTTACACCGGGAGTATCTTCTACTATAGACACCCTTCTACCGATTATACGGTTAAAAAATGTGGATTTTCCCACATTAGGTCTGCCTACAATAGCAACTATAGGTTTACTCATTAAATATACCTCCTATAAATTTATCTCCATCAAAAACTTCTATATCGCCGATAGCTTCCCCTACCCCTATAAATTTTATAGGCATATCAAACTCATCTGCGATAGTAATAGCTATTCCACCTTTAGCAGTTCCATCCAGCTTAGTTAAAACTATACCTGTAACTTCAGCAACAGAACCAAATTCTTGAGCTTGAGATACAGCATTCTTTCCTGTTGTAGCATCTAACACTAACAAAGTTTCCCTGTCCGCTTCCGGAAATTCTCTTGAAATAATTTTATTCATTTTTTCCAATTCACTCATCAGATTCTTCTTATTCTGAAGTCTTCCCGCAGTATCGCATATCAGAACATCTGCATTTTTCGCTTTGGCAGACTGTATTGCATCATAAATTACCGCTGCCGGATCGGCTCCTTCCTGATGTCTTACAACATTGATACCATTTCTCTCACCCCAAATTACAAGCTGCTCTGCTGCTGCTGCCCTAAAGGTATCTGCCGCCGCTAACATAACAGTTTTTCCTTCTGACTTAAGCTTATGAGCTAACTTGCCAATCGAAGTTGTCTTTCCACCGCCATTTATACCTATCATTAAAACCACTAAAGGAGTATTGTCAGAAAGTAAGCACCTGTCACCCTTATCTACCACCTCCACCATAATCGATTTTAAAGCATCTATAACCTTATTAGGCTCTTTAATATGTTCTTTAGATACTCTATCTCTCAAATTTTCCATAATCTTCATAGTAGTTTCCATGCCAATATCAGAAGTAATTAAAGTTTCCTCTAATTCGTCCATCATGTCTTCATCTACAGACATTCTACCCATTATGGTATTACTGATTTTTTCTCCAAGTCTTCCAAAAAAGCCTTTTTTTTCTTTAAATAACGCCATTTCTATTCCTTTTCTTTTCCTAAATAACCCTTGTTCTAACTAATTTACCTTTCAAAATCTATATATCGAAATTATCACCTAATCTTAAGGATAATACCTTAGAAATACCCTGCTCAGGCATGGTAACTCCATATAAAACATCTGCATGCTCCATAGTAACCTTCTGGTGAGTAACGATGGCAAACTGAATTTCGGTAAACTTCTTAAGATAATTTGCAAATCTGTCAATATTCGCATCATCTAACGCTGCCTCTACCTCGTCTAAAATACAGAAAGGGGTAGGCTTAGTCTTAAGCACGGCAAACATTAAAGCTATAGCCGTCATTGTTTTTTCACCACCGGACATGAGATTTATATTTTGAAGTTTCTTTCCCGGAGGTTGAGCAGTAATTTCAATTCCGGCTTCTAAAGGATTATCTTCATTATCTAATCTAAGTTCAGCATAACCTCCTCCAAAAAGTTCTTTAAATATTTCTTCAAAGTTTATAACTACTTTATCAAAGTTTTCTTTAAATCTGCTCTTAATAGTCTTATCCATATCGCGAATAATTCCTTTAAGCTCATTCATTGCAGTTAAAATATCATCTCTCTGCTCCGTTAAGAAGCTATATCTTTCCTTAACCTCTTCATATTCCTTTATAGCACCTACGTTTATATCACCTAAATCATCTAAGCGATTTTTAATTTCTCTACTTTCCTTCACAGCAGTAGAATACACAAAGTTTTCATCTCTATGTTCTAAAGCCTGAGCATAGGAAATTTCAAAATCTTCCCATAATTTCTGTTTCGCCGCCTCTAAATTGGTTTCATTCTTAGCCAATTTAATTTCTTGCTGTTGTTTCTGATCCACATAAGAGTTAAGAGTATATTCATTTTCTCTCTGTTCCTCTAAAATTTCTGAAAGCTCCTTAGAAATTGCCTCTCTCTCCAATTTTACATTTTCAATATAGGCTTCTAATTCTTCTTTTTCCTTAATTAAATTCTGAACTATTGATCCATCTTCTTCATTATCAGTACCTAGTCCTAACCTTTTAACTTCAATTTCTTCTAAAGCTTCTTCTTTAGCTTCAATTTGCTCAGTATAATCGTCAATTAAATCTAAAACTCTGCTCAAAAGTTGCTCTTGAGCTTCCATAGCTCCATCTAATTCAGTTTTTTTCAATCTAGCTTTAGTAATTTCCTCACTTGCATCAGAAATTTTAATTTTAAAAGCTTCTCCTAGAGATATATCTTCTTCTAAAGCCTTTTCTATTTCTGATAATTCTTTTTCTAAAACTAAAATTTTCTCTTCTGCCTTAGTTTTGGATAAAGTGGCTTTTTCCACATCCTCATCCACAATAGCTAAACTCTTAGCACTTTTCTCACGACTTTCTGCCTGCCCCTTGGAGCTGTCCTTTAAACCGGCTAAAAGTGCTTTTCCATTAGCACTATTTATGTGGAGAGTCTTTATTTCTTCTTCTAAAACTTTAAGCTTATCATCCACAGCTAAAAGCTCTTTTTCAGTAACTTCCATTTTAAGCTTATTTTCCTCAAAATCCGCTTTTAAAGCTTTTAAAGTTTCCCTTAAATTATCAATCTCACCTTTTCTGGAAAGTAAAGTTGCTGTAGTATTTTTATACTTACCACCTGTAATGGCTCCGCTTACATTGATAACTTCCCCATCAATAGTGACAAAACGCAAGCTGTTTCCTGAAATCTTAGATAGCCTTATAGCTGTATCCATATTATCAACTATAGCAACTTTTCCTAAAAGATAGTTAAATATACCCTCATATTTTTTATCAAAATCTATAATTTCAGCACCTATACCTAAAAAGCCTCTAGCTCCCTTAATAGCACTGTTCACAGAGTAAATGCTGCCTTTAACCGATTCCATTGGTAAGAAAGTAAGTCTACCTGCCCTATGCTCTTTAAGTAAATTAACACCCTTTTTAGCATCATCATCTTTTTCACAGATAATATTTTGAAGGGATGCTCCTAAAGCAGTTTCAATGGCAACTTCATATCCTTTAGGTAAACTTATTAGTTCTGCTACAACTCCGGAAATACCTTTTAAATCGGATTTCATAAGAAATTTAACAGCTCCATTATAGCCCTCATAATTAGCTTCCATTTCTTCTATAGTCTTTTTTCTGGAAGTTAATTGGCTACCTCTAATTTTAATATCTGCATCTTTCTTTCTAAGGTCAGCCAATAAAGCATTTTTTATATCTTTATTGTTTTTTAAATCAGATAAACTATCTTCTTTCTTTTTCAATAGTTGATTGATATTTTCAACTTCCTTTTCTGCGGCTTCAATAGCTTGATGTGCCTTATTTTTCCCTTCTTCTAAAAGCTGACTCTCTGCTATAAGTTCAGACCTTCTTTTTAATAATGATTCTTTATAATTATCATAACTTTTAATGTCAGATTTTGCTGCTGAAATATCTTTATGTATTTCCATAATGCGATTTTTGTTAGATTCGATTTTGCTGTTGAAATCTAAAGAATCTCTCATTATCTCATTATATTTTGATATACGGTTAGCTAATTCTTCTTCACTTATCTTTTTATTGAATTCAATTTCTGCCTTAGCTCTTTCATAATTTTCAGCATTTTCTAATTCTTTAGATAACTTCAAATTAATGGATTCAAGCTCTTCGTTCAGTCTATTTTCATCTCTTTCTAAAGCAGCTTTTTTCTCCCCATCTAACTGGGACTTATTAGTTATTTCTCCAATTTTTTCGACTTTAACTACTAATTTATCCTTAGCTTCGCTTCCTAATTGTTCAAGAGTCTCATTTTTTTCTCTTAAAGTTTCAACTTTTTCATCTACATTTTGTTTAGAAAGCTTTAAATGTTCTATGTCTTTATTTAATTTATCTATATCGGATACACCTGATTCATTGGAAGCACTAAATTTTTCCACATTTCTTAAAGTAATATTTATTTCCAATTGGCGTCTTTTATCTCTTAATTCTAAGGCTTCTTTCGCCTTCTTACTATCTTCTTTAAGACCATCAATTCGGCCTTCGATTTCTCCGATAATATCGTTGGCGCGATCTAGATTAAGATTGGTTGAAGCTAATTTTCTTTCAGCTTCCTGTTTTCTGCTTTTATATAGAACTATTCCTGCAGCTTCTTCAAAAATCTCTCTTCTGGATTCAGGTTTATTAGAAACAATATCTGCTATTTTACCCTGACCGATTAAAGAATATCCGTCTACACCTATTCCTGTATCCATAATAAGTTCTCTAATATCCTTTAACCTGCACTGATTATTATTTATTAAATATTCACTTTCCCCAGAACGATACATTCTTCTAGTGATAGCTACTTCATTATAATCTATAGGTAACATTCCTAAACTATTATCTATAACTAAAGTAACTTCTGCCATACCTCTAGATTTACGGGAAGCAGTTCCTGAAAAAATAACTTCTTCCATTTTACCGCCTCTTAACGCTTTAGGACTCTGTTCGCCTAAAACCCATCTGATTGCATCACTAATATTACTTTTTCCTGAACCGTTAGGTCCAACTATACAAGTTACACCTTCATGAAATTCTATAACTACAGGTTCTGCAAAGGATTTAAATCCATGCATCTCTATTCTTTTAAAATACATCTACGCCTCTCCTTTTCTAAAAATGTTTAAAGCATTTTTAGCTGCGTTTTTTTCAGCTTCCTTCTTACTCTTTCCTATACCCTTGCCATATATCTTTCCATCACAATCTACATGAACATGAAAAGTTTTATCATGAGCAGGGCCTTCTTCTTTATCAGTAGTATAATTTATATTTACTACCTTGCCTTTACACTGAAGAAACTCTTGTAATTCTGACTTATAATCTACATACATTTTACCATCTATAGCAATCTGTATGACACTATCAAAGGCTTTTAAAATAACCTTTTTAGTAGCCTCATAGCCTCCATCCATAAATACAGCGCCTATTAAAGCTTCAACTGCATCGGCTAAAATAGAATCTTTACTTCTGCCTCCGGCTATTTCTTCACCATATCCCATATTCATATATTTGCCTAGTTCCAATACCTTAGCTATGTTGGCTAAAGATTTTTCGCATACTAAAACAGCTCTGGTTTTAGTAAGTTTTCCCTCTGAAACCTTCGGCATTCTATGATAAAGCTCTACACTAATAATACTATCTAAAAAGGCATCACCTAAAAATTCAAGCCTTTCATTATCACAGTGTTTATTACCTCTATCCATATTATACGAACTATGAGTTAGGGCAGTATTTAAAAGTTCCTTATTCTTAAATGCATATCCTATATTTTTTTCTAACGTTTTATTGTTCACTTAAAGTAATCTCCTCAATTTCCAAAACGGAATTTTGAATAATTTCTACTACACTTTCTGATACATAGGGTATCCCTTTTAAAATAGTGTTCTTAACTGCATTAGCATTGGAAGAACCATGCATCTTCACTATTGGACCCTTTACTCCTAAAATAGGAGCTCCACCATATTCTGAATAATCAAATTCAGTCTTTAACTGTTTAATTTTATCTAATAGTAAGACCGACCCTAATTTAGCTTTAATTCCATCTGTAAATTTTTTCTTTATGACTTTCAAAATATTCCAAGCTAATCCTTCAGTCAACTTTAAAATCACATTACCGGTAAAACCATCAGTAACTATAACATCACAAGCCCCCTTAGGTAACTCTCTTGCTTCCACATTGCCGATAAAATTTACATGGCTCTGGCTTAAAAGTTCATGTGCAGCCTTAGTAAGAGTATTTCCCTTTTTAGTTTCCACACCTATATTAACTAATCCAACTTTCGGATTTTCTCTCTTGATAACTTTTTCCATATATATGCTGCCCATAATTCCAAATTCCAATAAATTATTAGGTTTACATTCAGCATTAGCCCCTGCATCTACTAAAAGTGATGCCTTATTTCCCAGTATAGGATATACGGATGCTAAAGCTGGTCTATCTATTCCCTGAATTCTTCCTAAAATAAACAAACCACCTGCCAATAAAGCGCCTGTACTTCCTGCAGAAATAAATATATCTCCCTGTCCTTCTTTAACCATATTTATCCCTTTAACAATGGTGGAATCTTTTTTAGAGCGAACTGCCCTAACAGGGGCATCATCGTTAGTAATAACATCTGTAGCATCTACTACAAACATTCTATTTTTATCATAAGTATATTTTTTTAATTCTTTATATATCTTCTTTTCAGGTCCTACTATTACAATTTCGTCCTGAATTTCTTTTAAGGCTAAAACAGCCCCTTCCACTACTTCATGAGGAGCATTGTCCCCACCCATTCCATCTAGGATTATTCTCATATTCTCTTTCAGCTACTTAGATAAAACTATCTAAGCAAGCTTTCTCCTTTCTTTAGTTATGGAGCATAGTCATACAAGATAAATTATACAACAAAATCCACAAAAAGCCAATAAAATAGGGGCATTTTTTAATGCCCCAAAGTATTTTTTATTTGTATTTTACTTATATTCTTCCCTCAATTTAAGAATAATACTATCAATTTTTCTTGCGACTTCTCTAAAGTCATCTTCCTGATACCCTCTAGTAGTCATAGGTGCTGTTCCTATACGAACTCCTGATGTTTCCTTAGGTGTTCTCTTTTCATTAGGAACGCAGTTTTTATTTAATGTGATTTGATTTTCATCACATCTTTCCTGTAATACTCTTCCACTAAATTTTTCATCAGATAAATCTAATAAAATCAAATGATTATCTGTACCGCCGGTTACTAATTTATGACCTAGTTTAATAAACTCATCAGCCATAGCCTTACAGTTATCAACTACTTTTTTAGCATATACTTTATAGTCTTCTGATAAAGCTTCTTCTGCACAAACTGCCTTACCGGCAATAATATGCTCTAAAGGTCCTCCCTGTGCATAAGGGAATACTGCACTATCAGCCTTTTTAGCCAACTCCGGTCTTACAAAAATAAGTCCGCCTCTAGGTCCTCTTAATGTTTTATGAGTTGTAGTAGTAATAACATCTGCCAAGCCAAATGGTGACGGATGTACACCTGCCGCCACTAATCCTGCAATATGTGCCATATCCACCATAAAATATGCACCTACTTCTTTAGCTATCTCTGCAAATTTTGTAAAATCTATAATTCTGGAATATGCGGAAGCTCCTGTTAAAATAAGCTGTGGTTTGTATTCTAATGCTTTCTTTCTAACATCTTCCATATCGATATAGCCTTTATCATCTACATCATAAAAGACAACATTATAAAGTTTTCCGCTAAAGGATACAGAAGATCCATGAGTTAGATGTCCACCATTATCTAAGTTTAAAGCTAAAATTGTATCTCCCGGATTCAAAATTGTCTTATAAGCAGAAAAATTAGCCTGAGATCCACTATGAGGCTGTACATTAACATGATAATCAGTATTAAAAACTTTTTTCCAAACATCACAGCAATATTCTTCCAACTTATCCACAAACTCTGTTCCGCCATAATATCTTCCCGTATTTCCGGTAGTTCTTACATAAGGATAACCTTCAGCATACTTCCAGGATAAACAAGAACCACAAGCGGCTAAAACAGCCTCTGAACAATAATTCTCTGAAGCTATTAACTCAATATTGTTTTTCTGGCGGTTGTACTCGTCTTCAATAAAACCACCTACAATTGGAGAAGTTTTCTTGATAAAATTAAAATTGTCCACATTATATGTGTTGTTATCATTACCTTTCATGTCAAACATAATCAGTACCTCCTATTTTTTCTATATTTTAATATGCAAAATCAAAATCTGCAATATTATTCTGAAAGTTTTTTATTTTTTATGAGGAAATAATACTTATTCAATACGGCTATAACTATAAAACCTAAGGCAATAGCTAAAGCTGTTATAAGGCAAGCCGTACCACTATCTCTAAATTGACTTTCATTTCCCATTAAAATCCCTGCCATTGCATAATATAAAGCTCCTCCCGGAATTAACGGTACAGCAGCAGAGGTAATATATACAGTTGATGGAGTTCTGGTAAGCCTAGCCATCACTTCTCCAAATATGCCTACAAACAAAGCAGCAATCAAGTTTGCTGTAAAGATTTCTTCCACCACTTTAAAAATCGCTAAATACATAGCCCAAGTACCGGCAGAGCCTAAGGCGGAATATATAATTTTATTACCCTTTATATTAAAAAATACTGCAAAACCTAATGAACCTATGAAAGTTCCTAATAACTGAATGAGAACCGAATTACCGTTGAAATTAGCAGTTGACTGCCTCAAAGCAAAGGCATCACCTAAAAGCATAAGAGCTAAAGCAAAACCACAAGCTATGGAAATAGCAATCAAAAGAGAATGACATAATCTTAGAAGCCCTGTAACCAATTCTCCTATAAGCATGTCCCTCAAAGCATTAGTTAAGGCAATGCCCGGAATCATAAGCATAATCCCACCAATAATTATTTTATCCATATGTGCTGAATACTGAAAAATACCTAAGGTGACATATACTAACAAAATAGCTAAAAGCCCTGCCCCCATGGATGTTGTAAAAATTCTAGCTAAAGGATTTTCGTCATACTTTCCTAAAAATTCTATAGTCCTAGCTATAGCCATTCCTAAAATCCCTGCTAAAAGACCATCTACTACATTTCCACCGAAAAATACAGCAAATCCACCGGCTACCATAGCAGCTCCCAAAAGATCTATCCACTTCCTATGACGCTTACGCTTCATAATTTTCATAAATCTTTCTCTAATTTCTTCTAAATTAGGAGTATTGCTACATATATACCTGGAAAGATCGTTAAGTTTATCTAACCTATCATAATTAGTTTCATTTCTTATAACCCTTCTTATCTGAGTTATAATCTGCCCTTCCGGTGTCTCAATAGTAACTTGAATATTAGCTGTAATTACAAAGGCATTAGTTCTATCATCGATACATCCATAAGCTCTGGCAATTCTAAGTATAGAATCTGTAACCCTGCTTACCTCAGCCCCCGACACTAACATTTCCTCTGCAATATCTAAAATCATTTGTAAAAGTTTATTATAATCCATAATATACCTCCACCACTACCTATTGCCATTAATAATTTTCCTTACACTTCCAATAAGATATAATGAGCCTGCATATAAAACAACATCAAAATCCGCCGCCTCTGACGCCTTCTTTATAGCAGCTTCTATGTCTGCCGCCAACAACACATTGCCCCCTATACCCTCTATCTTTGCCTTAAGCTTTTCAAAATCCATTTTTCTGGGATTATCAGGCTCCGTAGCTATAAAATCATCTGTAATTTTAGTAAACTCTTCTAAAATGCTTTTGGTATCCTTATCCTCCAGCATACCTGTAACCATTAAAATCTTTTTATCTTTCAAAAATACTTCTGTTGCTTTTCTTAAGGCTAAAGCACCATCCGGATTATGAGCACCATCTAAGATAATTAAGGGCGTCTTTCCTGCTTCACTTATGATTTCAAATCTACCTATTTGTTTAGCTTTCTTTAAACCCTGATATAAGGATTCATTTTTAAGATTTATTTTTTCTCTATCCCTAAGATTCTTAAGTACAGTTAAAGCGCAAATTGCATTTTGTATCTGATGCTCACCTAACATACCTATTTCAACATTATTAAAGACTTCTTGACCTATCGTAACATTAAAATCATACCCCTTAAGGCTTGACTCATTTACATGAAATTGAATATCTTTCGTTTCAATATATTCACAACTAAGTTGATCTGCTTTTGCCCTAATCACCTTAAGTGCATTAGCATCAACAGCAGAAGTAATTACAGGACAACCGGATTTTATAATTCCTGCTTTTTCTCCTGCAATTTCAGTAATAGTATTACCTAACCTATCTGTATGGTCATAGGAAATAGAGCCAATAACACTAACTAAAGGCTTATCCATAATATTAGTTGAATCTCCTGTTCCACCTAATCCAACTTCCAGCACCACCAGGTCTGCTTCTTTTTCCTTAAAATATAGAAATGCAACAGCTGTTATAACTTCAAACTCTGTAGGAGATTGCTCTCCGGCATCCGTCATAAGCCTTACCTTGTCTAGCACTTTATTAGTACAAATCTCCAAGTCATCATCTGAAATATATTCCCTATTGAATTCTATTCTCTCATTAAACACTTCTAAGAAAGGAGAGGTATAAAGTCCACACTTATACCCTTCCTCCTGTAAAGCACTGTAAATATATCTACAAATTGAACCCTTGCCGTTAGTACCTGCTACATGAATAACCTTTAAATCCTTTTCAGGATTACCTAAAAGTTCCATAAGTCTAGTCATTCTTTCAAGTCCTAAAATACTACCAAATTTTTCAAATTCTTGAATTTTATCGATTGCTGTGTTACCACTCATTATTTTACCTTTTTTGATATACTTTCTATCTGTGAAATTACCTTAGCTAACATATCTTCATACATTTCTTTTTTAGCCTTTTCTTCATTTATGACTTTTTCAGGAGCCTTAGCTACGAAACCTTCATTGGAAAGCTTTCCATTTACACGCTTAACTTCACCTTCTAAACGCTTCTGTTCTTTGTTAAGTCTTTCGAGTTCTTCTTTAAAATCTACTAAATCATCTAACGGAATGTATAATTCAGCTCCATCAATTACAGCTGAAACCGCATCCTCAGACACTTGGGATTTTGAAGTAATAAAGCATACCTCACTAAGATTCCCAATATTTCTAAGATAATTTTCTCCCGCTTTCAATATTTCTTCCTTAGACTCATCTGCTAAAATACTAAGTCTTAATTTCTTGGATGGTACAACATTTTTCTCTGCTCTAATATTTCTTATAGCCTTAATTCCTTCCATAGCAGCTTCTATGACAGTAACTGACTTTGGATAAATGTAATTCAAACTTGTCTTAGGCCAAGCTGCACTAATTAAGAAAGTTTTTTCATCTTCTCCATGAGGTAAGAAGCTCCAAATTTCTTCTGTTATGAACGGCATAAACGGATGAAGAAGCTTGAGCATATTTTTAAGGCACATAGTCAAGGTGAATCTTACAACCTTCTTGTCCTCTTCATCATCACTCCAAAGTCTAGGCTTAACTATTTCAATATACCAATCACAATATTCATTCCAAATAAGGTCATAAATTTTCTGTCCTGCTAAGGCTAAATCATATCTTTCCATAGCATTATTTACATATTCTATTACATCATTTACCTTATTGATAATCCACTTATCTTCATCCTTAAGAGCAATATTTGTGAAATTAGTAGTTTCCGCACAAGCACTCATGCAGCAATCAGGACAGCACTTCGCCATTTCTTTAAAATCACCATCTTCATCTTGCAAATTCATAATAACGAAACGGGAAGCATTCCAAAGCTTATTAGCAAAGTTTCTACAACTTTCTAATCTATCTTCCTTAAATCTCATATCATTTCCAGGTGTAATACCTGTAGAAAGCATAAATCTTAAAGCATCTGCACCATAAGTATCTATAATTTCAAGAGGGTCTATACCATTTCCCAAAGATTTAGACATTTTTCTTCCTTCTGCATCTCTAACTAAACCATGAATATACACATCTTTGAAAGGAATTTCCCCCATATATTCCAAACCGGAAAATACCATTCTAACTACCCAGAAGAAAATAATATCATATCCTGTTACTAAAACATTAGTAGGATAAAAATAATCTAAATCCGGAGTTTTTTCCGGCCAGCCTAAAGTTGAGAAAGGCCAAAGAGCTGAACTGAACCAAGTATCTAGAACATCTTCATCTTGGCGGATTTTATTACCCTTACACTTAGGACAAGTCTTAACATCTTCCTGAGAAACTATCATTTCTCCACAGTCGTCACAATAATATGCGGGAATTCTATGTCCCCACCAAAGCTGTCTGGAAATACACCAGTCTCTAATACCTTCTAACCAGTGAAGATATGTCTTTTCAAATCTTTCCGGAACATGTTTAAGATCTCCGGATTTTGCTGCTTCTATAGCAGGTTTAGCTAACTCTTCCATAGCTACAAACCACTGATCACTTATCATATCCTCAATAACCGTATTACATCTGTAACACTGTCCCATAGGAATTATTTTTTCCTCTGTTTTAACTAAATAGCCTGCATCTTCTAAATCTTTTACCCAATTTTTCCTACATTCATATCTATCCTGACCCTGATACTTGCCAGCCATTTCATTCATCGTAGCGTCTTTATTTATGCAGCTTGGACATTCTAAATTAGCTCTAAGACCTACTTCAAAATCATTAGGGTCATGAGCCGGTGTAATTTTAACTGCACCTGTGCCTTTATCCGGATCTGGATAATTATCAGCAATAATAGGGATTTCCTTGTTTATCATAGGAATTAAAACTTTCTTTCCTATAATAGCTTTATATCTCTCATCTTCAGGATGAACCGCTATGGCCTGATCTGCAAACATAGTTTCAGGTCTGGAAGTAGCCACTACTATTCCATCAAAAGAATTATCTGCCGCAGGATATCTGAAATACCAATACTTACCACTCTTATCTTCATGATCTACTTCCGCATCTGATAAAGTAGTTTGACAGGAAGGACACCAGTTTACCAACCTATTGCCCTTATATATCAATCCTTTTTCATATAATCTGATAAAAGCTGTTTTAACGGCGTTATTGCACCCCTCATCCATAGTAAATCTTTCTCTGGACCAGTCACAGGAATCACCTAATTTTCTACATTGTCTAGTGATTCTTCCACCATATTCTTCTTTCCATTCCCAAGCTCTTCTTAAAAATTCTTCTCTTCCTAAATCTTCCTTTTCTAAGCCTTCTTCAGCTCTTATTTTATCTACAACCTTTACCTCAGTGGCTATACTAGCATGGTCAGAACCCGGTAACCATAAAGCACTATAGCCTTCCATTCTCTTCCATCTGGTGAGTACATCTTGTAAAGTCTGGTCAAGAGCATGACCCATGTGAAGTTGTCCTGTAATATTAGGTGGTGGCATTATGATTGTGAAAGGCTCCTTTTTTTCATCTACTTCTGCTCTAAATGTACCCTTTTCTTCCCACATTTCATATATACGATCTTCGAAATCTTTAGGATTATAGGTCTTAGCTAAATTCTTTTCCATTTTCTTTTTCTCTCTTTCTTAAGCTTTTATTTTCAATATCTTCAATAATAGTTTTAAATCAGTTTACAAAATTTTTTTACAATAAAAAGTCCTCTGTAAACTAACTTACAAAGGACGAAAAATTTTCCGTGGTACCACCTTTATTCCTGAAATTATATTTCAAGCACTCATTTAGGTAAAACTCCAAAGCAACCTTCAATAAACACCTTCTCTTATAGCTCTCAGCCTAAGGCTATAATTCTCTGTAAAGGGTAATTTTATCTACTCCTCTTCTTCACTGTTTTTATATTTAATTTTAATAATTTATTTTAGTCCTAAACTTAAAAAAAGTCAAGCCTATTCCTCTACATATTCAAAACTTGTTATATTAATATTTAAATTACAGCCAACTCTTCCTTCTTTAAAGGGGTTGTTAACTATGGAAATATCCGTTATTAAGTAACGATTATCTGAATTTTGAACCTCTGAAATTATATCCTTGGCTTTTTCGTAATTATCAGTGGTGCAACTCACTTCTATATTTCTTCTGGCAATTTTGTTTTCCATTACAAGATCACCAAAATTAATATTATACTTATTAGTCTTAGCAAAAATACCATTCAATTCAGCCATAATGTAATTTATATTATCATAATCCGCCAACATTTTTATATGCTGAGAATCTTTTAAAATTTCTTCTAATTCTTTTTCCATGTATTTCTTTTTAAAAACCTTGTCCTGCATTTCTTCCAGCTGTATATCGGCTTCTGCTTGGGCTCTCTCCAAACTTTCAGTTTCTCTTTTAATAGGACCCTGAACTACGAAATAATAGGCAACTAAAACTACAAGAATAACTAAGAGTATCATTTCTCTCAAACTAATTGTTTTATTCATTTTAATTACCTCCTTCTACATTTTCTGTTTTAATTACAGGCTTTTCAGGATCAATTACATTTATAACTATACTGCCTTGAACCCTACCTTCATAAACCGTACCTCTATCACCTCTATCGGCATTATATACATTTACTAAAGATACAAAAGGAGAATTTTCAAGTTTAGTCTTTAATTTTCTAATATCATCTAAATTTTTAGAAACAATCCTGGCTAAAACCACATTATCTGTTATGGATATGGATTCCACTGTTGCTAAATTAGAGCTTGCCTTGTCAATCACTTTAAGAATTTTTTCTCTTTTTAACAACACATTTTCTTCATCAGTTTTATAGTGTTCTGTATATCTTATATATTTCTCTTCAACACTATCATAGTCTTTAAGCTGAAGACTTAAATCTGATATTATAGCTGTAGTTTCCTCATATTTCCTATTTTTCTCAGAAAGCTCAACTAGTCTATCTACTACAGCAAACTTTCCGAAAATTCCTATTACGATTACTAAAAAAATTGCAAAAGGTAAAACCCTTCTTAAGCTATTATCTGTAATCTGCCTAACATATAAGTTCATTTCCTTTTTTTCAGGAGTTTTGTTCTTAGCCCCAGACTTTATTTCACCTATATTCTTATTAAGTAAACCTTTTAAATCCATTGCTACCTCCTTACAAAACTGCACCTACTGTCATAATACTCTTATAAATATCCTTAATCCCTCTACATTCTTTAGGTAATATACTATGGATGTCTTCAATATCAAAATCAACATAATTATTTATTTCATTTACTAAATCCACCACACTAGCTCCCAAACCTGTAAAATAAACCTTACTTAACACACTATCCTGATATTCATATTTATAGAAATTGACAACCTTTAATAGTTCTAAAGCTGTATGTCTATAAATTTCTATTAAAGCTTCAGAACCTAAAACATTATCAAAATTACTTTCCCTATAATTCGCTGCTAAAAATTCATCAATATTATATATGGAAGCAATTACTTCATCTATATGTCTGCAACCCAACTCAATAGTTCTAAATGCTGAAAGATGACTCCCCTTGGAAATGAATACTCTGGTAGTCTGATAACCAATATCAATTATACATCTTTCTTCTTCGTCACCTACACTTCTCAACAATTTGATTATAGCCATTTCTGCCGGAATAGCTACAGTTAATCTCATGCCTGCCCTTCTTAACACCTGCTCAAAATCAGAAATTGTAGCCTTTTCACCTGCACAAGCAATAAGTTCCATAGAATTAACTTTACCCTCCGGATCTTTTTCAATACTTTCAACAGCATAATCATAATTATATTCAATGCTATTAGAACTGACAAAATCCCTAAATTCATAAGGTAAATTTAATTCCAGTTGACTTTCAGTCATTGGCGGCATACTTAAATTTCTAAAAAATGTGCTGAATTCAGGTAATATAATTGCACATTTTTTACCAACAAAATTTTCTTTCTGTTTTATATATTTAATTAATTTTGATAAAGTTTCCGGAGAGACTATTTCTCTATCCCTAATTAAATTTTCAGGTAATCGCTCTACCTTAAAAATAGCCTTATCTCCTTGCATTTGAAACATTCCTATCTCACTACCGCTTATTTCAATGCCCATAAGTGAACTTTTCATAACTAAATTTTCCTTTCAAAACATATTAACCTTTACATACTTAAACATATATGAAACTGAGATATATATTAACTAATTCTTTTCCACACATCAGCCCTATAAAACTCCCTAAGGAAATAGCAGGTCCAAAGGGAAATATTTTAGCGTCTGAGTTGAATTTTGAAATTCTAAGCTGAATAACTCCAAACAAAATACCTAATAAACACGATACGATTAATATAAACAAATTGACGGACCAGCTAAAATAGATTCCCACCATAAAAAACAATTTTAAATCGCCACCGCCCATTGCCTCTTTATTCATTATTTTTTCAAATAACAAAACTATTAAAGTAATAGGCACTGCCATGATTAATCCACCTATTAAAGAGCTCATAAGCTCTGTTTTAATATTGCTTGATGTAAAGGCAAACACTATACGATTCAGTATACCTAAAATTATTAAACTGTCAGGAATAATATAAGCTTCAAAATCCACTAGACTTATAGTAAACAAAATCCATATAAAAACTAACCATTTTACGAGAATTAAACCCAATCCGATTTTGAAAATCACACCTAAAACTAATATGGCGGATACTAATTCTGAAATTGGATATTTAGGAGATATTTTGCTTTGGCAATATCTACATCTACCGTTTAAAAAAATCCAGCTTAAAATAGGTATTAAGTCTAAAGTTCCTAAAGTATGATTACAGCTTGGGCAATGAGACCTCCCCATGATTATGCTTTCCTCATTTATTAGTCTTATGGCTGCACAATTTAAAAAACTGCCGAATACAAGCCCTATTATTACTGCTAATATTCCAATATATATTTTCAATTCTAAAGGCATAATGCCTATATCTAAAACTTCCCGCATAAATTAAGTCTTGCCTTTCAATAATATTCTAAAAATTTATCCAATACTATCATATAAACTAAACATTGGCAAGTATACGGAAAGTAATACAATTATTACAAAAATTGCTAAAACACATATTATTATCGGTTCCAACAAACTAATAGCTCTATTAGTAGTTACTTCTACCTCGTTATCATAGTAATCCCCTATAACTTCTAATGTGGTTTCCATAGAACCGGATTCTTCTCCTACACCGGTCATTTCCACTAACAAATCAGGGAATGCCTTTCGCCTCTTCAGACTTGTGCCTATCCTATATCCGGCTTCTACATCTTCTAAAGACTCCATAACTGACAAAGATAAAAATTTATTACTTAAAGTCTTACCTGTTATACCTAAAGCATGAACCGCAGGTAAACCTGCAGTAAGTAAAGTTGCCAGTGTATTGGCAAACTGACTGGAAGCATTCATAAGTTGAATTTTTCCCACTAAAGGTAGCTTTAGCATAAATTTAGCCATTTTTACTCCGCCACTTGCAGACTTTGTATAAAGTCTAAGCCCTACTATTAAAACCAATAATATTAAGAGGACTAGCCAAAACCAATTAGCAAAGAATTCTGACAAACCTATTATAATTCTAGTGGCTAAAGGTAATTCTATGCCCATACCTTCAAATACTCTAGCAAAAGTTGGAACTGCGAATACCATTATAATTCCAATAACTATAACCGCTACGCCTATTACAAAAGCCGGATAAGTTAAAGCTGAAATAACTTTAGACTTTACTTTAGACTTTTTACTGTAAAACTCTGAAAGTTTCATAAAAGTTTCCTCTAAAGCACCGGACGCTTCCCCTGCTTTAAGAGTTTCAATTAAAGTCGGTGGTAAATCCGGACCTCTTAAATTAAAACTATCAGACATACTCATACCTGCTGCCACATCTTCTGCCACGCTATTAAGTAGTCTTTTCATCCCTCTATCACTCATCTGATTGGCTACTAATTCCACTGATCTCATAATAGGGATTCCTGCAGATAGAATAATAGAAAACTGTCTGCACATCAAAGAAAGGGACTTATCTTTAATATTAGTCTTACCTTTTCTCCCAAATAAACTTGGTTTTTCTTTAATCTCTGTTAAACTGTTTACTATCGTACATTCAGATTTTAATTTAATAATCGCATCACTTTTATCAATAGCTTTTATTATACCTGTTATAGCTACTCCGCTTTGAGAAATAGCCTCATACTTATATGTTATCATAAGTTACCCATCCTACTACCAAAACCTACACTTTTCCTGACAAACTCACCATCATTAGAAGTTTTTATCGCTTCATCAACAGAAATTTTATTTTCCTTTACCATCTTTATCAAATTCATATCCATAGTAATATTACCTAAAGCTAAAGATGTAGCCATAGAATTAGCAATTTGTGCTGTCTTTCCGTCTCTTATAAGAGCTTTTATAGCAGAGGTTACGGTCATCACTTCGCAGGCTAACACTCTACCTTTATCATTTTTTTTAGGTAAAAGTTGCTGTGAAACTATTCCTAAAAGAGTCATGGAAAGCTGATTTCTTATTTGAGAATGTTTCTCAGCCGGAAAAACAGACACGATTCTGTCTATAGAATCTGAAGCTGAATTAGTATGCAAGGTTGAAAAAACTAAGTGTCCCGTTTCCGCCGCTGTTAAAGCTGTCTCTATGGCTACTGCATCTCTCATTTCACCAATCAAAATTATATCCGGATCTTCTCTTAAAATAGCCTTTAAACCGGATGCATAACTTTCTGTGTCTTTACCGATTTCTCTTTGATTTATAGTAGCCAGCTTAGGCTCATATATATACTCTATTGGATCTTCCAAGGTTATTATATGGCATTTTCTATTTTTATTTATAGAATCTAATAAGGCAGCTAATGTAGTAGATTTTCCGGAACCCGTTTCTCCCGTAATTAAGACAATGCCTTTTCTTTGCTCAGGAAACTTCTTTACAACTTCCGGAAGTCCTAAATCATCTAAATCAGGAATTTTATCTGCTAAAATCCTAATAGCCGCTGATAGCTTCCCTTGCTGCCTAAAAAGATTAATCCTACATCTAATATTTCCATCAAAGGTTTTAGCAAAATCCGCCTCTCCAATTTCAGCAATATTTTCATAAGCTTCACCTAGTAATTCTCTACCTATATCTTCACAATCAGATTCACTTACAACTATTTCATCTATACTTTCCTGTAAACCGTCTATTCTATATCTTACAGGTAAGCCTGCAACTATATGTATATCTGAAGCTCCTAACTCTTTGCCTTTTTTTACAATTTCTATAACATTCATATAATCACTTCCTAAACCTCTGTAGTGTGTAAAATTCTTTTTGCTTCTTCTAAAGTTGTTTCTCCTGATATTACTAAACGCCTAACATGGTCAATCATAGGCTTATATCCAGATTTTGAAATAGCTTCTGTCAATTGGGAATAAGAAGCTCTTTCCCTAATCAATTGTTTAACATCTGATGTTAAGGTTAAAATTTCAAAAGCGGCGCTTCTTCCCTTATATCCTGTATTTAAGCAATGCGGACAACCTTCTCCCTTAAAAAATTTTATTTCTTCTTTAGAATTAAAACCCATTTCAAGTAAGGTTTTATTATCTAATTTTAAATCTGACAGTTCATCCAAACTAGGAATATAAGAGGTCTTACATTTTGGGCATATTTTGCGAACTAATCTCTGTGAAATTATGCCTTTAACAGCTCCGGTAATTAAATATGGCTCCACACCGATATCTAATAATCTATCAATTGTGGCAATAGAACTGTTAGTATGAATAGTCGAAAGAACTAAATGCCCTGTTATGGCAGAACGCATTGCTATTTCAGCAGTTTCTCCATCTCTAATTTCTCCCACAGCTATAATATCAGGATCCTGTCTTAAAATAGCTCTAAGTCCTGAGGCAAAAGTCATACCTACTTTTTCATTTATCTGTACCTGGTTTATACCGGGCAAATCATACTCAATAGGGTCTTCTAAAGTAACTAAATTCACTTCTTCTTCATTTAAATCAGAAATCATAGTATACATTGTAGTTGATTTTCCGGAACCTGTAGGTCCTGCTATTAAAATTACTCCGTTAGAATTCTGTATTAAAGATTCATATTGTTTTAAGTGTTCACCCTTAAGACCTATGCCGGTACTTGAAAGCATATCTTTAGATTTTTCTAAAAATCTTATTACAAGTTTTTCACCATACTTAGTAGGTAGAGTAGAAATTCTCATATCCATTTCTACACCTGCAGCTTTTATAGTGGCTCTGCCATCCTGTGGAATCCTTCTTTCAGCAATATCTAAATTACTTATTATTTTAACTCTTGAAATTATAGAATTTTGTAAAGTTGCAGGGACAGTTAAAATCTGATGTAACACACCATCTATCCTCATCCTTACATAAAGCCCATCCTCTCTAGGTTCCATGTGTATATCACTAGCCTTCTCTGCAATACCTCTTTCCAATATGGAATTTACTACCCTTATGGCAGGTGCAGCCTGTTCTGCTTCATCACCACCTGTTTCTACATTGGCTTTTACGGATAATTCATCAATACCAATGCTTTTCTGCATTTCATCTATGGCACGATTTACACCCTCATTTCCATAAAGGGTTCTGATAGCTCTTTCAGCAGAACTTTCCATAGCTATCATAGGTATAATTCTCTTTTTAGTTGCCTTTTTTACTTCCTCTATAGCCATAAAATTTAAAGGATCTGCCATGGCTAAATAAAGAGAATCGCCTACTATCTTAACAGGTACTACAGTATATTTTTTAGCCAAATTTTTAGGCAATACCTGAGCCATAACTGTAGGTATACTATATGTAGTCAAATCAATATAGTCCACTCCTAACTGAAGTTTCAAAAGATCTATAAGCTGTATTTCAGTAATAACCCCTGCATCCAGCAATACCTTACCTAATCTTTTTTTATCTTCCTTGCCCTTCAGTAAATAAGTTTCCAATTCTCTATCTGTAATAATTCCTGCTTGTAAAAGTATGTCACCTAATCTTTTATATGCCATCATGCTCTCCCTATTTTATCTTATACTACATTAACAATAGACTTACATCTAAATCCTGCTTCTTTAACCATACCTTCATTGGCTTGAATAATATAATTTACACTAAAAACATTAGCTTCCTTATTGAATTCGAGCCTAAAATTGCTTATTTCATAGCCACCATAAGAGCCCTTATTTATCAAAGCCAAAGGTTTATCATCATCTTCCCCTTTATAAGCATAAAGTTCACCCTTATCCACCTCTATAAATCCATTGCCGGTATTAAGCTCATACTTAGGATTATCAAATCTTATATTAAAACTTATATTTTCCCCTGAAGTCAAACCGGATTTTTCTTCATTAACCTGTGCATATCTAAGCATATTCATTAATTCAGTATTTATAGTATCTTCTAATATGGCACTATTAGATGAAAAAACGGATCTTAAATAAACCTCTGTGGCAGTCCTTAATCCGCTGGTCAATCCTACAGCAATTAAAACCACTACCAACATAGCCACCAAAGTTTCGACTAAGGTAAAGCCTTTGTTATCACCCTTATATACAATTTTTTTTATAACAAAATCTACTACCCCAAACTTTTTCATACATACCTCAAAGTTATTTAATCAAAGGAAGTCAATCCCTTATCTTCTCCATACAAATCAATATTTTCTGTAATATTTACACTATAAGTATCATTTTTTATATAGATTTGTCCTACAGCATATTTATTTTCAGCTCTTTTTAGCTCAGCCTTATCTACCTGTTCATAAAACTTATTATCGGCTTCTTTAACTTTTTTATTAATTTTAGAAGCTCCCATAGTAGAACCTATTAGAATAATTGTTGCCAATGTTATTATCAATATTGCGGCCAGCGTTTCAACTAAAGTTTCACCCTTTTTAGATTTTGCCTTACGTATTAAAAATGCTTCACAAACATCTATTTTATTTCTCATTAGTTTACCCCCTGTCTAATAGGCTGTAAACTCCAGTTTATCTGTTTTCTATAGGTGGTAATAGTGTAAGGATACTTTCTATACACATCTACTAACCTGCCTCTACTATCCCTTTCCTTAACCCAATGACCACAAGATTTACTTTTATCATCTTCACCAGGCAAGGTTGTAACCAAACTCTTGGCTACAAAAGAAATAGTATATTCATTATCTTTAGTTGCGTTGGCAGTCAATATGAAAGATAAATTAAAATTATCATTCATTTTTACTAAAACAGTATTTTTAATCTTAGTTTTAGAATCTTCCATAATAAACTTTTCTTCTTTAGGTTGAAAATGACTATTATCAATTAACCCTTTAACAGATTCATTTATATATTTATGCATCCAGACCTTAGACTCTACTTTCAATAAATCACCTGAACTATTTTTAGAAAAAGTCCACACACTCAAACCACTTTTCTTTAAACCTTGACTTAAATGAGTATCATCAGGAAAACCACAAGTGTACTGCCAATCCTCTTGAAATAATTCACAGCTCATATTTTTTATATTTTCTCTCAAAATTTCTGCTGAAGAGGCTACGGATAAATAGGCTTGTTGTTCTTGTTTTCGTTTTTCTAATTTTACTGCATTAGCCATAGAAGCTGTAATTATAATAGCCGAAATGGTAACACATATCAGTAAAAAAATAAGTGCCATTATTATGGTTGCACCGGAGGTGCTTTTAACTTTTTTCAATATTAAATTCATAAACACCTCCTGTTTTATTATTGTATCCAGTCGCCATAGTGGACTCTATGATAATTTTCACTATTAGAATCACCATCTCCATATACGCTGGAATAACCTATAGGATATGGTAAGCCTTTTAAGCTCTCTGTCCACGGGTAAACATAAGAATCTTCTACTAAATCAAAGTCAAAATCTACTACGCTCGTTCTAAGTACACCGATTGCATCTTTTAGCTCAGCCATACTATAACAAGGTATTTCACTAAACTTTGCAAAACTTGTAAACCTGCTAAGTTGTCCCGGCAAATAACCACCCGGCTCAAAATAAGCACAATTCATTCTTCCATCTAAACTATACTCAGGGAATTTCTTACCCGGGTCTGCTATTGGGAAATATGCAGTAGAGCCTATGCTTAGATCTGCGGCCTTAGTAAAGGCATAACAATTAGTAATACCGGAATTCCATATACTATTCCAGTTATGACTAAACGGTGACCATGTGAAAATCTGTCCACCTACAATACCGCCCATATAGAACCATCTACTATCAGTTGCTCTTAAAGTTCCTCCTGCATAACAGTTTTTAAGAGTTCCATGAATCTTCGATCCGGCGAATCCTCCCGCTGAATGATAGGAACGGCCCAGTGATTTAATGCTATCATTTGCAACTAAGCCACATACAGCACTAGAATTAGTTACAGTACCCATAGACATACCTATAAGTCCACCAACAGCAGAATTGGTATTTAATCCATCTATGGATAAAATAACATCATAACCGGAAATACTACAGTTAGAAACTACTGTCTTCTTTGAAGCAATTTCTACATTCATACCTTCATCCTTTGTAATATATAAAAGTCCTACTAAACCACCCACTGCAACTGCACTTTGATTGGAGTTTACCCCGTAGGTTTTAATATATGCAGAAGAGCTATTAAACCAATCTTTTTCCGGCTTAGATGCAACCATATGAATATTCTTCAAAGTTGCACGGCGTATTTCGCCGAAAAGTCCTGTAAATTTATAACTTTGTCCACCAGGTGCTTCACCCTTATATATTTTTTGACAATAATCTATAATATTATATCCATGTCCGTCATAAGTGTATCTAAACTGAGATGCTCTATTTCCCCCGTCCATACCTATAGGCTTATTTTTATATTCATAGCCTAAATCAGTATTCATAAGGTCAAAATTAACACCACAATACCTCTTATTATATTTTCCAAAGTCTAAATCAATTTCCTGATTATAAACCAGATTATCATAAGAGCTGTTAGTCGCATTCCAATAATAAGGATATCTTCCTAAAGCATTTAAATGTCTAGGACTCCTTATATATACCTGTCCCCTTGGCGGATCTAAAAGGTTAGTATTTACAATTTTTGTATCACTTGGACTAAGGACAGATTTAGCGAAGTGTGGACAATAAATAAATAAGTATACCTCCTTCTTATTCTTATCTAAGTCCTTAATATCTTCAGACCAAATTTTTAACCTACTATTAAAGGCATTATCCTTAGTATTTCTATTTTCTTGAAGATTAAATGGAAGTCTATACACATAAGAATTTTCCATTGTAAAGTCTTCTTCATCAGCAGAATCTGTAATTTCAAACTTAAGACTAACCGGTTTATCAATGTTTACAAATTGATTTGTAGCTTCTAAATTCATCGAAACCGGAACAGCCGGACTATTATCCGCTGTAGTAGTATTATTAGGATTCAAGGCATAATTTATAGACTTAAGTTCATCACCGGAAAGAATTCCATAACCGTCTTCCACTAAATACAATCCATATTTGCTCAAATATTTTTGATTTTTTAATGTATCTAATTTCCACTCATAATTTATTTCCCCTGTAGTGGAACCCTTACCATAATATCCAAAACTTCCATCACTATACTTCTCATAATATATCAAAGTAGTCTTAGCTTTTATTTTTTCAGGCCAATCCCCAAAATGAATTTCAGTAACCCTCTTAAATGGGAATTTTTCATTCACATCTTGAATAAGTTTTATATCATAAGGTTTAAATAATTCCTTAGGATTAATAATATTATTAGATAAATATTTATAAGTCCTTGAATTAACACCATTTTGGTTAACTTTAGGGAAACTGCTATTATACCGACTTTGTTTTAAATAATTGCAATTATTATAATTCCCTGAAATACTGCCGGAAAATCCACCGATATAGTCTGTAGCATTAATCTTATCTTTTTTCACTAATCCATAGGAATTACTATCATCTACATTAGCTATATTTCTTACATTGCCTACTAAACCGCCTAGATATTGATTTCCTGTAATATCTGAAGTTGAATAACAATTTTTTATACTTCCGGAAGTAAGGCCTCCAACTAATCCTCCAACAAAATCTGCCGATTCAGAAATTAAATCGCCGGAAGCATAAGAATTTTTAATAATACTTCCATTGCTATAGCCTGCTAACCCTCCAATATACTTGCTCATCCCATTTACATACACGGCAGAGAAAGCTTTATCAATAATAGTATTATAGTTTCTCCCAACTAATCCGCCTACATTGTTATTCCCTTTTACAGTGTACTTTTCAAGCCTTTGAGGTATATTACTATATAAAATATTATTATAATTATGAGTATTTACATAGGCTCCACAATTAGTTATTTTCCCACCAAAAGCTTGTCCCGCTAGAGTTCCAACATTATTATTTCCTGAAATCTCCATATCTCTAATTAAAACATTAGAAACATTACAGTTGAGCTGGGCAAACAAACCCACATTAGAACCATCTGATTTAATTATGAAATCATTGATTGTATTTCCATTACCTTCATACTCTCCAATGCCCTTTATGCCATCCATTCCAAATATAGTTCTATTAAAAACAGGTTCAAACTTTGAAATAGGGTTTTTCCCTTCATAGGATGGATGAAAATCATCCAAAGTCAAAACTTTTTTATCCGGAGTAGTTTTATCTACACCTAATTTAAAATCAAAATTAATTTCATTAGTTTGTTTAACTTTGATTTTATTAACTTTACTATCCACCTTAAATATAGATTCTCTTAAATTATTCAAATGACGGAGTTTAGAAATTAAAATTTCACTCTCTCCTTCATTAGTCTTACTTCCTGTATCAAAAAGACTATTAAATTCAGCTATTGCAATTTTATCATCATCTGTACCTATTGGCGTTCCTTCACTAGGATTGTATTCAACTTTAACCTCTACTTTAATATTATCTCCCGGATTCAACTCATGATTGGTGATATTTTCAAAGGAAAGTCTACCTGTACTATCAGTTCTAAGACTATCTAATAAAACATAGGTTGTAAGCTGATTAGTAGTAATAGTTACAGCAGGGCTATTTCCATGTATGTCATTTAAATTATATATATTACCATGCTCATCTTTAAGATTAATCTTTATATTTAAGAAACTAGGATTTTTTCTTCTAATGCCTGATGAAGTAATCTTTAAATATAAATCCTCTCCATTTATAACCTCCACCTTAGGCTCAAAACTTTCACTAACCTGAGTTCTACCACCTTTGCCGCTATAATATCCTACATAAAAAGCCATTCTGCTTTTTTTTGCTCTTGCAGTATATAAACTGTTATATATAGATTTTAGATTAGATTCATTATCTGTTTTTTCACTATAAAATACACTATAAACATCCCCCGTTACCGGATTCATTTCCATAATAAAACTTCCTTCTATAGCATCGAAAGATAAATCAGATAACAAATATTTTTCAACTATCGGATCGTCCGATCTTAAATAATATAATTCCTTCCACCCTTCATCTCCTTCCGGATATCCATCAGGAGCTAATCCACCAAAATCCCCATTAACACTCAACTTTCTACTAGTGGCATTTTCACTAAACAAGGTAGTATTATTCATTGCTAATTGAAAAACTCCATCATTGCCTAACTGCCCCATAGATTTAATATGAACTAAGCGATTTTGAGCTGCTAAAAATATTTCCTTAGCAGCAGAATCCATTTGCATCATTTTTAATTCCTTAGCTAAATTCCCTGCAAAAGGCATAGAAATAGACAGTAAAATAATCAGAATTGCCAATGTTAAAAGCGTTTCTATGAGGGTAAACCCTTTTTTATCCCTAACCTTACAATTCATCCCTAAGCCTCTTACTGTCTGTAAATTTACACAAATAATCTATGTTATAATATGGTTCAATTTTAACTGAAATAACTTGAAGTGTCAATGAAGGCAAGTGGTAATAGTGGCTATTTTAAGCCATTTTTATGTTATTTTACACAATTTTTACATGCTTTATTCTTTTGCATCTTGAAAATGTATATTGTATGGTATATATTTTAAGTATATGCATTTTGTAGAATTATTAAACCTTTAGCTTTAATATTTAAGCAAGTCATTTTTTAATACATTTTTTATCTGTTTTTTTTAATTTGCTTTATCTATTTATAGTTTAATTAACCTTTACAGAATGTAATTTATCACTGATGGAGGTATGTTATGAATCGAATATTTATACAAGAAGATATTTTCTGTATGTTAGCAATATTATTCATTGTATATAGATTAGAAAAGCAGATTTCATCATCTACTGAAGATTTATTCAAATATGTTAAATACTTACTGGTTAGCTGCTTTTTCTTCTTTATTACCGATCTGTCCTGGGTAATAATTTCCAGTGACTACTTTATTGCACCTCCAACCATTCATTTTTTTGTAAATGCTATATACTTTTTACTTTTGACCTCAATGTCCATATTTTTAAATATTAGTTTTTGGGCAATGAAATCTACTGTTCCTCTAAACAAAAAAAATCTAAGAAAAGGGTTAATGTTCATAGCTCTTACTCTCTCCTTATTATTGTTAATGTCCTATAATACAGGATTAATATTTAGCATAGATAAGAATTCTAATTATGTTAAAGGACCTCTTTTCTTCTTGATTCCTTTGATTTCAGTGTGCATTATAACCGGAACCTTAATAATAACACTGATACATGGATTCAAATCTCCAAACAGAAAACAACGAAACAATTTTTTTGCTTTAGCTTTTATAACTATAATACCTATGTTGGCTTGTTTAATATCTTTTTTTATACCAGGAAGAACAGTTATGAATCTAAGCATAGTGTTTACAGCATTTCAAATCAGTGCACTTTTAAATGAATTTTTAACTACTACTGATCCTTTGACAAAACTTTATAATCGTGCTTTTTTGTATAATTTTTTATTAGAAGAAATTAAAAATTATTATAACGGAAAAGGTGATAAAGAAGGATTTCATGTTCTAATGATGGATTTAAACGATTTTAAAACCATAAACGATAACTACGGTCATATAGAAGGAGATGTTGCCTTAGTAAGAGTAGCAACTGCCCTTAGAAAAGCCTGTGCTAATAAAAAATGCCTAATAGCTAGGCAAAGTGGAGATGAATTTGTAATAGTATTTAATGAAAGTGATAAAGAAAAAGTAGAAGCCCTTTGTAAAGATATACATAAAGCTTTAAAAGATGAAAACGATATCGCCAAAGAAGAATATATTATGGAAAAAGCTTTTATAGGAAAATCCAATTTCTCTTCTCCTGAAGCCTTTTATAATTTGAGCATTTCCATAGGAGTTGCTCAATATACAGCTGAAATGAAAACAGTAGAAAAACTCATTTCTACTGCCGATGAAATGCTTTATCAAGAAAAAAACCTTTTTCACTACAGGAAAAAGGCTATAAATATTGGCTAATTATAAAATATTTTTCAAAAATGTTTCTCTATGAATTGGCGTAATACCATATTTTTGAATACCCTCATAGTGAGCTTTGGTTCCATACCCCTTATTCGACTCAAAGCCATAATGAGGGTATTTTTCACTATATTCTACCATTAATCTATCCCTAGTAACTTTGGCAACAATACTAGCCGCCGCAATCGAAATACTATTAGCATCACCCTTTATTATAGATGTTTGAGGAATACTAAGATTATCTAACTTAACAGCATCTATAAGCAAATGTTCCAAATTCCCCTCACCCTTCTGTAAAAGGCTATTGTTGGCGTTCTCAACAGCTTCCTTCATAGCTTTTTTAGTAGCTTCTAAAATATTTATTTCATCTATAACCTTATTATCACAAAATCCAAGTCCCCAACCTACAGCCTTTTCTAAAATTATTTCATATAAGGCTTCCCTCTTTTTTTCGGAAAGCTTTTTAGAATCATCCACACCTAAGACATGAAAATTCTCCGGTAAAATTACACAAGCAGTAACCACAGGCCCTGCTAAAGGCCCTCTACCCACTTCATCTACTCCACCTATAAACTTGATGCCTTGCTCTCTCAAATTCTTTTCGTATTTTTGCATAACAATTAATTTTTCTCTTAAAATTAGTTCTCGTTCTTGTTTTGTCATATAACGTCCCTTAATTATAAATCTTACATAAAACTTTTAATTTTCGCCTACCTGTTCTAAGGTAATTCTTCCTATTACAGCAGCTCTAAATTCGTCTAAAATGGTTTTTCCGGTTCTTTCATAATCTATACGCTTTCCGGGTAATATAAATCCTCTTTTAAGAGCTATCGCTTCCATATTTTCTAAAGCATCTTCGGTTATCTTTTCCAGTTTATACCTTTCCTTTAATAATTCCGGATATTCTCTTTGGAGAACTTTAATTAATTCAAGAGCTAAATCTGCCACATCTAAAATCTCATCTTTAATTGAACCACAAAAAGCTAAATTAAGCCCTACCTTAGGATCTTCAAATTTTGGCCATAAAATGCCGGGAGTATCTAAAAGCTGCATACCATTTTCTAATGTAAGCCACTGCTTCCCCTTAGTAACTCCTGGTTTATCGCCGGTCTTAGCACTTTTCTTACCGGTCATTCTATTTATTAAAGAAGATTTACCAACATTAGGAACACCTACTATCATCATTCTTAAAGGCTTTTTCCTTATTTGGTTTTCATTTTTTTCTTCTTGTAATTTATTTAATAAACGGTATAATTCCTTTATTCCCTGTCCCTTCATACAATTCATCTGCAAAGTTATGCTACCTTCACCATGAAATAGATCTTCCCATTTCTCATTTTCCTTTGAATCAGACAGGTCACTTTTATTTAAAATAACCACTCTTTTTTTATCCTTAATTAAATCACTTATAATGGGATTTCTACTGGAAACAGGTATACGCCCATCTATTACCTCTATAACCAAATCAACTAACTTAAGATTTTCTTGAATTAGCTCTCTGGTTTTTTTCATATGTCCCGGATACCAATTTATATTATTTATCATATTTGTCATCCTCTCTCAATATATATGGTTAATTGTAACATAATAAATATGTTCCGTCAAAAAATATTCACCTTGCCAAACAAAAAGGAACCTTGAAGTTTCAAGGTTCCTTTTTTGTTTGATATTAATCTCTTGTCTTAATCTTAGCGGATTTTCCTGTTCTTTCACGCATATAGTTAAGTTTAGCTCTTCTAACCAAGCCTTTTCTTATTACTTCGATTTTTTCAATCTTAGGTGAATGAATAGGGAATGTTTTTTCAACACCAACTCCGTTTGAAAGTTTCCTTACAGTGAAAGTTTCGTTGATTCCACCATTCTGTCTCTTAAGTACAAAACCTTCGAAAATCTGAATTCTTTCTCTGTTACCTTCCTTAATTTTGATGTGGACCTTTACTGTATCACCAACACCAAATGCAGGGATGTCATTTTTCTCATATTCCTGAGTAATTGATTTCATTAAATCCATTATATTTCCTCCTTCCCTTCAAGGCGTTCTTGGCACCACTATTAAGTCTGTGTCTTGTCCAGAGGACCGCCCGTAATATAACTATGTTAGTTTACCATTAGTTAAATGATTTTGCAAGCACTTTTTATGATATTTTTGTAATTTCAGCCTTTATAAGATTACAATAATTAAAATCCCCTTCTTTATAAGTGTTAAACTCTCCGGTAATAATAACCTCATCACCTATTTCCGGAAAATCTTCAGGATATTTAAGTTTAGCATACGGTTCAAACTCTAATCCTTGTGTACAACAAGCTGTACTATCCATAATAAAAATACCATAATATCGCTTGTTATTATTAGGATCTATCTGACTATCAAAATTACCCTTAATTCTAATAACTTTACCGAAATACTCCTTAGGCTCCGCTAAAAGATTATACATCTGAGAAAACACCATAGTCGTACTAAGTTTGGTCATATCCAAGGTTACATCCTCATCAGTATACTTATGTTCTTTTTCTTCTTTACCTTTACTATCATCTTTTATAGGTTCTTTTTCTTGCAATGTATCAGTCTTATTAGAATCAACCTTAGGAATTACATCTTTTCTCTTTTTACATCCTGTCATAGAACACACCAGAGAAATAATAATGATAAGGGTTATAAGTTTCTTCATTAACTAACACCTCTCCTTAAGGCTCCATATATTGTAAAAAATATAAACCCCGACAAATCCACTGCTACTATGGTAGCTCCTACAGGAGTACTATAAACTATAGAAATTAAAATTCCTAAAGCTGCACAAATCACAGAAAATACAGCAGAGGATATTACCACTGCCCTGAAACTTTTAAATACTTTCATAGTAGATAAAGCAGGAAAAATAACTAAGGCAGATATTAGTAAAGAACCTACTAAATTCATAGCTAAAACTATTATAACAGCTATAACTATGGCAATCATTAGGTTATAAGACTTAGCCTTAGTACCTGCAGATTTTGCAAATTCTTCATCAAAGGTTACCGCAAAAATTTTATTGTAAAACAAAGTGTATATAATCACTACCGTAAGTGAAAGTCCTACACAGAGCCAAACTTCATTAGGTGTAAGGGTTAAAATAGATGTGGAGCCAAACAATGTGGTACATACATCTCCGCTTACATTAGCCGAAGATGCAAACACATTCATAAGTAAATATCCTATAGCTAAGGCACTTACAGAAATCATAGCTATGGCTGCATCACCTTTCATCTTCCCTTCACTGCCTGTAGACAATAATATAACTGCACAAACTACAGTAATTATTAAAATCATAGGCATTTTATTTGAAAGTTGTAATACGGAAGCTACTGCCAAAGCACCGAATGCCACATGGGATAACCCATCTCCAATGAAAGAAAATCTTTTTAGTACCAATGTAACCCCTAAGAGAGAGGAACATAAAGCTATAAGCACTCCTACAATTAAAGCATAGGTCACAAAAGGATATTCAAAATACATCTTTAAAGTTTGAAAAATTTCATTCAAAAGTCCTCACCTCCCTTTAAAGTTGTAAAAGCCTTTCCCACGCTACTTCTCAAATACTCATTTTTTGTACCAAAGAATAGAGTTTTTCCTATGTGTAAAATGTGAGAGGCATATTTCAAAGCAGCTCCAACATCATGAGAAATCATGATAATAGTAATATTTTCTTCATCATTTAGTTTCTTAATTATATCATATAAATCTTGTGTTGCCTGAGGATCTAATCCTGATACAGGTTCATCTAATAAAAGCATTTTCTGAGTGGCACATAAGGCTCTGGCTAATAAAACCCTTTGCTGTTGTCCACCTGAAAGTTCACGATAACAAGATTTCTTTAAATGGGTAATGCCTAACTTATCCATAGCTTCTTTGGCCTTTTTTTTTGCCTCTGCTCCATAAAAGCCGGGAAATCTACATCGGCCTTGACACCCGGACAAAACTATTTCCTTTACAGAAGCGGGGAAATCTCTTTGAATAAGATTTTGCTGAGGTAAATATCCTATTTCGTTGCCTTTTACTCCGTCCTCCATAGAAATATGACCTGCCAAAGGTGTTTTTAATCCTAGTAAAGTTTTCATTAAAGTGCTTTTTCCCGCACCATTTTCACCAACTATACAAAGATAATCACCTTTTTCTATAGAAAAATCTAAATCTTTCTGAATTATCTTAGAATCATATCCTATGGATAAATTTTTACAGCTAAGTTGTGCCATCCAGCACCTCCTAATTTCTATTTTAAAGCCTCTTTAAGAATTTCTAAATTTTTCTGCATTATATCAATATATTTTGCACCGGCTTTTACATCCTCACCTGTAGTAGACTGCATAGAATCCAATACTAATATTTTAGCATTTTTATCTTTAGTATTATCAACTATAGTCTTAGCTATACCATGATTATTACCTTCTATAGTCATTACAGACGATAACTTCTGTTCGTCAACTTTCTTGGAAAGAAAAATAATTGTATTCAAGCTGGCTTCTGTTTCTGCTGAACAACCTACAAATGCAGCAGAATATTTTATTCCATAGTCATCTACTAAATAACGGAATGGGAATCTATCACCAAATACTAAAGCCTTTGTCTTGCTATTTTGAACAACCTCTTTATATTCCTTATCTAAAGCATCTAATTTTCTACCAAATTTTACAGCATTTTCACTATACACCTGCTTGTTATCTGAATCTAATGCAGCTAATTCAGTTGCAATAGCATTAGAAAGCAACTTTGCATTTCTAAGAGAAAGCCAAACATGTTCATCGAGTTCCGGTTCATCATGATGATGATCATGTTCTTCATCCATATCCTCATCATGTCCATCATGATCATGGTCGTCAGCATCCTCATGATGTGCATCTCCATCATGGTCATGGTCATCACCGTCTTCATGATGTTCCTCTCCCTCATGGCCATGGTTATGTTCACTTACTTCCATACCTTCTACCACTTCTTCAGTCTTAGCATTATCACCCATAACCTTCATTAAATTAACTACTTTTATGTCCTTCTTAGCATTATCTTCTAAAATGTCTTCAATCCATTCATCAGATTCTCCGCCTACGTATACAAGCATATCACAATCAGTAATTTTCTTAACATCTTCAGCAGTAGGCTTGTAGCTATGTAAATCAACACCATTATCGACTAACATGGTTAAATCTACTTTATCCATATTTTCGCCTACCACTTCTCTAACCCAGTCATATACCGGGAAAATTGTAGTAACAATCTTTAACTTATGTTCACTTTTATCTTCTGAATTAGTTTTAGCATTACAACCTGCTAAAATACCTATAATTAATACTAGGCAAATTGCCATTGAAATTCTTTTCTTCATTATTTAATCCCCTATTTTCAATATTTTATCTCTTTTTTATCTATATATTACGCTAGACAGATTTTGCTCAAAATCCGCCTGCCCAGCTTCAATTAGATAGCTTCACCTTTAGAGAAACCAAAGTTAACGCAGTCAGCATAAACTCACTGTATTTTGAAAAAGTTTCCCTAAGGTAACCCATAAATAGCAAAATCCCTATACCCAAGGTTCCCTCTAATATGTGTTTTACTATACTCTCACATCGCTCCAACTTTACGCAAACCTGACAATGATGCCCCCTACATAAATGATGAGTTTCAGAACCTAAATATATGGATGCCGCTAACATAGTTACCAGCATAATTAAGATTATAAAAAGAGCCAAATAACGCTTTTTTAAAAACATTTAATGCCTCCGGATATCAATATTCATTTTTATATTATAAGTATATCACGATTTTTTTTATTGTTCAATGAAAAGCCTATAATATCACACTATCTTCAAAAATGAATAAAACTGCTTATCAATGGAAGCAGTTTTTATATTTTTATTTCTCTTTAAGATTACCGTTTCTTACAGCTACACCCTGAAAGCTATCAGCTTCATAAGTGAGTTCGTTGGCTACTACACCTAAAATTTTATCAAAAGTTTCCACATCTTCCTGTGGAAAATGTGTCTTTATTCGTTCGCATATTAAGTCTATATAATCATAAATAACTCCATAGGCCTCTGAATACTTTTCTGTTGTTTCCAGATAAAATTCTCTACGGTCAGTTTTTCCACGCTTTTTCTTAATATATCCCTTTTCTATTAAGCGATTTATTCTGTAAGTTGCATTTGGCGAAGACATACGCGTGGCATCTGCGAATTCATTTACTGTAGGTTCTCTTAGAGCAAGAATCGTTTCCATACAAAGTACTTCAAAAGCTGAGAGCGCATCCTCTGAATTATCATTAAATGCCTTTTCATATAGCAGCAACTTAAATTTGTCATATAGACGCGAAAAATTATCTTTCAGCATATATTTTCTCCTATCATCCTATTGCAAAAGAAATTTCTCCACTACAAGCAACTTCCCCATCTACTGTGGCAGTTACCTTACCAAAGCCAACATTTCCACGGCTATTTATAACTTCACATTCTAAATGTAACACATCGCCTGGAACTACCTTTCTCTTAAAACGACAGTTTTTCACGCCTCCGAAAAATGCTCATTTATCTCTATTCTCCTCTGAATAAAGTAAAGCACAATCTCCTGTCCGTGCTAAAGCTTCCAGAATTAACACACCCGGCATAACTGTCTTGCTGGTAAAATGCCCTAAAAAATGCATTTCATTTTGAGAAACACATTTAATGCCTTTAGCATATTTTCCAGGCTCCATATCTGTAATCCTATCCACTAATAAAAAGGGATATCTATGAAGAAGAATTTCCTTTATTTCTTCTGAATTTAGAATCATTGTTTCGGACAACTTTTACAATCACAAGTATATTAACCCTATTCAACATATTAAAAATTGGTTATGCCCATATAATGTTGTAAAAAACAAAAAAATAAAGAAGGCTAAATTGATTTTAGCCTTCTTACTCTATTTTATAACTCACAGTTATTTTTTATATTAAATTTAATATGCTTAGTTATTTTCCTTCCTTCTCATAACAAAGGATAATCCTAATAACGAAATCATAATCCCTAAAGTCCACATTACTTCTTCCATACCATCTCCAGTCTTTGGCACTCCAGTCTTTGGCACTCCAGTCTTTGGCACTATGCTATTTGCTTTAACCTTCGGTGCTACAGGTTTATTAGATAACGGAACTTCTGGAAGTTCCGGTTCTTCAATTTCCTCATGAGATATCGGTTTTTCTTCCATAGGAATATCTAAATTAGGCACCGTAGTTACCTCAGGTTCATATGGAATATATACTGATATTAGATCAGCTACATCAGCGGCTTTAAGATTTAAAGCTAAATTTTTAAAATCAGCTAAACGTTCCCTTGTTAAGGCTTTATACATTTTTGGTGAAAATCGCTTATTTGTATTATCTAAAAAGTATCCACCTATTATTCTTTCAATTCCATCATCCATAAACTTTATATTTTTGATTACAGGTATATCTATGGATTTATATCCTCCATCAAAATTCTTAGTATCATTAATGTAAATATCATCTCCGGAAATTGTCGCTTCATTATCATATATTGCAGCCCCTTCTTCAATAATAAGATAAGTTGACTGGACATCTAAATGAACCCCTGCACCTTTATTGCCTTTGTTGTGCCTAATAATAGTACCTTTTCCAATTTTAGCTCCTCCCGCTGTAATCTCTATAGCACCAAATTTACTTGTTTCATTATTTTCGATTAAAGTATCATAAATTTCTAAATGACCAGGATATACTTTATCAATAGTTTTTCTATCTTTTTTATATTGTATTGCACCCATTGTAGCTACACTGCCACGATCACTTTCAATATTATTAACAAATTTACTTCCATATACTTTAAAATGTCCTTTTGATAAACACGCCCCTTTATTACCAATAAATTTACTATCTTTGATAATAATATAAAACTTATCAGTCTCTACACTATTATTTGATATAACACCTTCCAGACTTTCACAATCATAAAAAATACAATTCTCAAAATTCATATCTGATGTTAAGTCTTCCACTACATGAAGAACAGCTCCTATAGAACTATTTTTGTTTATACCTTTAATTCCAATAAAATTACAATTTTGAAAAGCTAAATTCGTAGGAGCCATATCTCCATCTTTTATTTTATAGTCAATACAAAATGCGCCTCCATCATTGCCAACTGTTAGGTTTGAAAAAATCGTCTTCCGAATATCAACATTAGTTGGTTTATTTAAATCAAACGCTCCGCTATTACCCACGGCAAATCCATTTTCTATTTTTGATGCTTCAACTATGATAGATGACTTCAATAAATGAGCAATCCCTCCCCTAGCTGCCCCATTATTATTAAAATGCGAATTTAATATCTTCAAAGTACCAAATTCAGAATAAATAACTCCTCCATTAACAAAACTGTAATTATTAAATACTTCACTCCCATTTATTTCCAAATTACCTTTAATATTTTCAATAATATTACCATGTACTTTACTTATAAAATTTCTAACAATTATTTTATTAAACTTTAAATCACCTTTATTAATAATTGCAGCAGTTTCTCCAACAACTGAATCACTATCATAAGTTGCTAAAACTTTATTTGGAGTTTCAAGATTCATACTCAGCCCTAAAGCTGCACCGTCTAAAGTCAAATTTTCTAAGTTTAAGCTTTTACCTGCTTCAATATTAAATATAGTGCCCGTAAAGTCTTTCGTTCTCTTTATGATATGACCTTCACCTTGTATTGTAATATTCTTATCTATATTCATAGTTTTCAGAATTTTATTGGTTTCAGAAGCTTCATCACCGATATTATCTGTTAAAACTATTGTTTCTCCATCCTCTGCCGCTTCTACCGCTTCAGCTAAAGTCTTATATACCTTTTCACCTATTTTAGCAACTGTCTTTTCAGCAGGCTTTACTTCTGTATCATTTGGTGTTTCGGTTTTATCTCCTTCAGTCACAGGCTTTTCTACATTATCACCTGTATTTTCTTTATTTCCAGTATCAACTGTATTTTCTGTTGCAACTACACCTGTGCCGGTTTCAGCTACTGTATTATCACCAGTAGAAATTGCAGGAGTAGTTCCTGTTTCTGAACCATTATTTTCTGTTACAGCTACAGCTTCACTGCCGGTTGTATCATCTGCAAATGCGTTTACCGGCATAAAAGTAACTACCATACATATAACTAATACCGAACCTAAAATCTTTTTTAAAGTTTTCTTCATACATGTCCTCACTTCTAAATTTTCTCTAAATTTTCAGTTTGCAAAATCAAATATTAATACTAATGCAGTACACATTTATCTTGCTGGCTAATTATAGCCTATAACGGTATACAGTGCAAGTGAAAAAGGTTTTTTCTTTGTTAAGATTTTGCTAAGATTTAGTAATAAAAAACAGGCGACCTAACGCCTGTTTTTTTATAAAATTTCAATCATTATATACTAAATATTAATAATCCTGTTTCATAGATTCAATAATACTGTCTGCTAAATCGTCTAATTCCTTATCTGTCATCTTGCTTACAGAAGATAAAAGTGAAACTTGTTCATTTAACACAGTCATTTGCTTCATCTTATCTAATTCAGCACATATTAAAGTACCTGCCTGTGGAGCCCAAGAACCATTTTCCACAACTCCAACCACACGCTTTTGCATATTAAGACGCTTTAAATCATCTATAAAATTCTGCATAGGTGGGAATACATTTAAGTTATATGTAACTGATAAAATAGCTAAGTGGCTTAATTTAAAGGCTTGGCTAATTAAATAAGAAACATGAGTTTCAGCTACATCATAAACATGGACATTATGAAATCCTCTTTCATGAATCTTAGTAGCTAAAAGTTGAGCTGCATTCATAGTATTTCCATACATTGAAGCATATACAATCATCACGCCCTTTTCTTCAGGTGTATAAGTTGCCCAATGAATATACTTGTCTAAAAGCCAAGGAATATCCTTACGCCAAATAGGTCCATGGAGTGGGCAAAGCATTTTAATATCAATGGTTGAAGCCTTCTTAAGAAGTGCCATAACCTGCGGTCCATACTTTCCTACTATGTTAGTATAATATCTTCTAGCTTCATCAATCCATTCAGTTTTAAAATCTACCTCATCTGCAAATAAGGCTCCGTCTAATGATTTAAATGAACCAAAAGCATCGGCAGAGAATAACACACCATTAGTAGTATCGAAAGTTACCATAGCTTCAGGCCAATGAACCATAGGAGCAGCTACGAATACAACTTCGTGCTTACCAAATTTCATAGTATCTCCTTCTTTAACGGTAATAAAGTTTTCCTCTTCAACCCCAAAATTAAATTGATTCATCATCAACCAAGCCTTTTCAGTAGAAACCACCTTAACATTTGGGTATCTTAAAATAATTTCACTAATGGAAGCTGCATGGTCCGGTTCTAAATGGTTAATTACCATAATATCTAAAGGTCTACCATCTAAAACATATTCAACATTCTCTATAAATTGTTTTCCTACCGACCAGTCTGCTGTATCAAATAGTACTGTCTGTTCATCTAAAAGTACATACGCATTATAGGAGACTCCATCTTCTATAGGATGAATACTTTCAAATAAATGTAATCTCTTATCATTGGCACCTACCCAAAATAGATCCTCTGTTACTTTTCTTACGCAATGCATTATTTTTCCTCCTTATTTGAATATTTTTCTACTTCAACAAAAGCTGTCTTTTCTTCACCGCATATTGGGCAAATCCATTCTTCAGGAAGCGCTTCAAAGGTTGTTCCTATACTGATATCGCCCTCTTCATCTCCAACTGCAGGATCATATTCATATCCGCAGCCATCACATACGTATGTAGTCCAATGTGATGGTTCCTTAAGAATAGTAGCCTTTCTCATCTTTACCTTAGGTGGTGCCGGTTTCTTAGGCTCACCTGTAGCTAAAGCCTTAGTTAATAAAGGAAGAATTTCTTCTAAATCCCCTACTATACCATAATCTGCATTCTTAAAAATAGGTGCATTTTTATTTTTATTTATAGCTACAATAGTAGTAGCACTTGTAATTCCTTTTAAATGCTGTCCTGCTCCGGAAATTCCTAAAGCAAAATACAAGTTGCCTGTAAATTTCTGTCCTGACATACCTACATATCTGTCTAAAGGTAGATATTTTAAGGTTTCAGCAACGGGTCTGGAAGAACCTATAGCTGCTCCGGCTTCTAAAGCTAAAGCTTCTACAAGCTTCATATTTTTAATATCACCTATACCCTTACCGGCAGAAACCACACGGTCAGCTTCAGAAATAGGTGTCATAGGATCTATGCCTACATTAAAATCATATCCATCATTCTTAAGAGCTTCTACTAAAAGATTTACTCTTTCCTCCGGACTACCCTTACTAAAAACTTCTTTTTTTCTTACGCCTGTAATAGGACCACCCTTACTTCCGGATTTTGCTGTAGTCATCTTAGGAGCTTTTCCTAAAATATGTGCAGCTATTACAACTCTCTGAATTTCATTAGTTCCTTCATAAATAGTTGTAATCTTTGCATCTCTATAGGCTCTTTCAACTTCCATACCCTTAAGGAATCCATTTCCGCCATAAATCTGAAGAGCATCATTACAAACTTCTAAAGCAATATCAGAAGCATAAGTTTTAGCCATAGCTGCTTCCATGCCAAAAGGTTCGTGATTATCCTTAAGTTCAGCCGCTGAATAAACTTGGAATCTTGCATTTCTAAGTTTAATAGCCATATCTGCAAACTTAAACTGATTTACCTGCTGGAAAGCTATCGGCATATCGAACTGCACTCTTTCAAGTCCATATTCTCTAGCATGCTCAAAAGCTCCCTGTGCTATACCTAAAGCCTGAGCCGCGATTCCTATTCTTCCGCCATCTAATGTTGACATGGCGATTTTGAAGCCTTCGCCTTCCTTACCTAAAAGATTTTCCTTAGGAACTTTAACATCATTAAAAATAAGCTCAGCAGTTGAAGATGATCTAATACCCATCTTGTCATAATGGTCTCCAAAATCGAAGCCTTCATAGGATTTTTCTACTATAAAGGCACTGATTCCCCTAGTACCTATATTAGGTGTAGTTACTGCAAACACAACATAAGTATCTGCTATAGGAGCATTTGTAATGAAAATTTTACCACCGTTTAATAAGTAGTGATCTCCCATAAGTACAGCTGTTGTTTCTGTACCGCCGGCATCAGAACCTGCATTAATTTCTGTTAAACCGAAAGCACCTAACTTTTCACCCTTTGCTAATGGAGTGAGATATTTCTTTTTTTGCTCCTCTGTACCAAAGGCATATATTGGATAACAACCTAAAGAAGTATGAGCCGATAAAATTACACCTGCTCCACCATCTACCCTTGCCAATTCTTCTACAGCGATAGCATAGCTTAAGGTACTCATTCCCGCTCCACCATATTCCTTAGGATAAGGTAGACCCATAAGTCCTAATTCTGCCATTTTCTTTACAGCTTCATGTGGAAACTCATTTTCCTGATCCAGTTTAAAAGCAATAGGCTTTATTTCCTCCTCAGCAAAAGCTCTAACCTTCGCTCTAAGCTCCTCATGAGCCTCTGTTGTTTTAAAAAGCATATCTAATCCTCCTTATATATTAATTTAATAAAAGTTTATATTTTGTCAATTTTACATCATTTTAAATATTAGTTCTGTGACAAAGTTACACTGTGACAGTATACATTAAACTTATTTTTCACAAAGTATACATTATGCGTATACTTTTGTATAAAAAAACCTCTTCACTTGTGTGAAAAGGTCTTAAATTTTAAGCTCTAGGATGAGCTTTATCATAAACATCTTTAATTCTATTTTTAGTAACAGCCAAATATACTTGTGTTGCAACTATATCTTCATGTCCCATAAGTTCCTGCAGAGATTTTATATCGGCTCCATTCTGTAACATATGGACAGCAAAAGAGTTCCTGATAACCTGAGGTGTAAGATTATCATCTAAATTAGCTTTCTCTCCATATTCCTTCAAAAGTTTCCAAAGCCCCTGTCTGGTCATCTGATTTCCCATATAGTTTAAAAACACAAACTGGCTCTCCTTGCCCTTATCTAAAACCTTTCTTCCTTCATATATATAGTCTTCCATAGCTTTTCTGCAAGGTCTTCCCATAGGAATCACCCTAGCCTTACTATGCTCGCCATCACATTTTATAAAACCCATCCTAAGGTTTACATCTTCAATTTTAAGGTCAATCAATTCACTTGCCCTAATACCTGTAGCATACAAAAGTTCTAAAATTGCTCTATCTCTAAGCCCTCTAAAATCAACATCAGGAGTATCTAAAAGCTTTTCCATTTCTTCCATAGATAAAAACTCTATTTGTTTTTTTTCAATCTTAGGAGTTTTAATGTTTTCTGCAGGATTTTCCATAATCTTGCCCTCTTTTAATAAAAAAGCAAAATATGTTCTAATCGAAGCCAGCTTTCTATTAAGAGTTGAACGGGACTTTCCCTCTTCTTTTAAAGACATCATATATGCAAGTACATCTGTACTCTTTACATCTTCCATATTATGTAATCCTCTATATAAAATAAAAGAATTAAAATGACTCATATCTCTAATATATGCTTCTACAGTATTTCCTGAAACCTGCTTTTCATTTTTTAAATACAAAACAAACTTATCCATATAGCAATTTTGCTCCTAACATTTAATACTCTATTAGAATAAGTATATAACTACTTCATAAAAAGTTCAAGGGTAAATATTTTTTTGTGAATTTTTTATGATTTTTTAAAACAGTTGAAACTTTTTACAACTTTCTTCAATTTTTTTGAAATAAGTACTTGCTTTTTTTTAAGTTTCTTGATAGAATAAGAGCGTGGTTATCCCCCCTGATAACCTCATAATCTCAAATCCAAAATACCCCTTTTGAACAAAGTAGACTACGCCCCCCGTGGTCTATTTTGTTTTATAGGAGAAAATATATAAATAGGTGAAAAAATGTTAACATACAAATTTGAAATTCAATTAGACTTTTTTAAGTCAGAACTTTTAAAACCATATTTTGAACCCGAAGATTTATGTGTATTTGATATAGAAACTCTAGGTCTTAATCCTAATATAAATGAAGTCATTTTAGCTTCAATATTTTATGTAGATGAGAATGGAAAGGGTCAAGTTACACAATTCTTCGCTGACAATGTTATGGAAGAAAAAGATTTACTGCTAGCTATCGATAAAGAACTAAAGAAATACAAGACACTTTTAACATATAATGGTAAGCACTTTGACCTGCCTTTTGTTAAAAAAAGAGCTGAAATACTAGGTTTAAGTAACTTTAAAATCGAAGCCTACAACTTGGATTTATATCTTTTAATAAATGGTCATAGTCAATTAAAATCCATATTACCTAGATTAAAGCAAGTTTCCATAGAAAATTATATGGGAATTTCTCGACTTCGTGATGATGAGATTACAGGTAAGGAAAGTATAGATCTATATTATAAGTATATGGATTGTATAAATGAAGATGAAAAAAAAGAGTTGGCTAGGCAGATTTTGCTACATAATCACGATGATGTGGTGCAGCTTTATAGGTTGTTACCTGTAATAAAACAGACAGATTTTCATAAGGGTATGAATAAATTAGGTTTCTCTATTGAAGGTATAAACGGCTACGAACCCTTAACTATCACTTCTATAAATCTAAGTAAAAATCAATTAAACATAAGTGGTATATATAACGGTTCCGGCTTTTCATATATAAAATACAGTACAGAAAATGAGCCCCTTGCAATAGAATTTAATTTAGATAACACCTTTAATTTAGCCTGCCCTACCTATGTCCTGAAAGGAAATATTTTCATAAATCTAAGAGTTTTATTTGAAGATGATTCTGACTTTACACATCTTGGTGGCTATGTAAATGGATTTTTAGTATTGGCTGAAGGTGATAAAAAAAGGAACTTTTTAGAAATAAACTTACTTTCTAAAAAGCTCCTGGAAAAATTCATGTTAGAAACAGAAAAAAATCAATAAAATTAAAATACTATTAGGATTTAAAAATCCCACGCCTGCTTTATAAGTTCCCTAGTAACAGTTGGAACCACATGAAGTAGGCTATTTTTTTCTACTCTTTCAGACCATTTATGATACTCTTTACCGACAGGTCCATATATTATAGCCGGTACATTTACCTGACTAATAGACTTAAAATCTATATTATAGCAATCACCCCAAAGAGGTGTTTCCATCTGGAATAAATCAAGGTCTCCGGCATTTTTATCTACTGCCGAATAACTATTATCAGAAATTCCCATAAAATAATTTTGATATGTCATTTCTACACCTAATTTGGCAGATTCTTCTTTAACAATATTAAAGGCTTTAAGGGTTGCACCTTCCTTGCCTTCTATTTCATTTCCATTAACTGCCGGATAATAAGGTGGTGCAAATCCAACCACAACCACAGGTTCAGTAAAGTTCGCAAAATCCATCACCATTTCCATTAATTTCATAGTGCCGTCCGGATAATTTAACTTACCCTCATCGATTTCTTGCTCAACTTTTTTATATGCCTCTTCATAAAAGCTCTCAAAATCTGCCCCCCTAACTTCTTTAAGCCTATCCCGTAGACTTCTAAAGTCATAAACTTCAGGCTTAAATCCTAAGCTCTCTCTATTTTCAAACATATTGATATATTTGAATTTAGTATAATTATCCTCTGCCTTATCTATTTCTTCCTGACAAACAGATTTTGCAATAGCTAGTACCTTATCTAAAGTCATCTTAGGGCTTGAGTTCAAACTTAAAACTGTAAAATACCCTCCTGCTCTTAGAGGAATAGATACATCATAAGTATCCTTTAAATCTCTCATTTTAATCCATGTAGGCGGCATAGTAGCTTCTTTATCATATTTATCAACAAAATCTAAAGAACTATTAGTTCTACTATAAATACCGGACAATATATTAAGCGGGCTGAATCCATCAAAATGATGTCCTATATGACAGCTTACACCCTGAACCATAACTACAGGCATAAGTTTTCCTACAGAACCTAAATACATAATTTGCTTTTCTCCTAAGGTATCTGTAGGCTCAGGATTTATTAAAAGTTTGTAATCTAAATCTTTTTTCGCCTTAATATCAGCTAAAATTTTCGCACCTGTTCTCATACCCATAGAATAGGATTCTTCGTCAGGAACAGGTAAGAACAAAATACTTCCTTCTAAATTGCCTTCTAATGCCTTAGTTGAAAATTCTTCCAGAATATCCATATGAATAGCTAAACCGCCTTTCATATCAGCAGCTCCCTTTCCCCAAATCCAATTACCCGATTCCATTGCAGCCTGCTGTATATCATTCATAGTAAATTTTTTAAGGGCATTTTCTAATTCTTCTCCAATTTCGTATGCCAATTCTTTTATATCACCGTAATCAAATTCATCTACCACATCAAAATGTCCTGAAAGAATTACTGTATTTTTGCTTTTTCCTTCTACAAAAGCAAAAGGCACATATCTCTCAAATGGATCATTTTCAATTTTAATAAGACCACAATTTTCCGGATTTTGTTTAAAATATTCTAAGTTCTTTATAAAATCATAGATATAATTTGAAGCTAAATTTTCATCTTTAGTTCCTGTTCTTGATTTAATAAAAACAAACTTTTTCAATATATTATAGATATTTTCACTTCTACTAACTTTCTTCATATTATTACCTATGTCCTTTCTATATAACTACATTATAACAGTAATGCTATAAACATTAAATGTTTTTTTGCCATACAAAAAATTAAAAAAGGATTAAACCTAAGTTTAACTTAAGTCTAATCCTTAGTAAGCTGGTGACTCTACCGGGATTCGAACCCGGGTAGCCGCCGTGAGAGGGCGGAGTCTTAACCACTTGACCATAGAGCCAAAATACTTGCTTTAACTCTATTAGTATATATCAAAATCATCTAAAATTCAAGTGAATTTTCAACAAATTTTCCAGCTAATTTATTCTAATTGCTTCTAATTTTAACTAAACCTATTTTAAATTTCTTTTAGAAACATACTAAAAACTGAAATAAACTCCACCGGCTTTCAGCTTATAACCTTTCAAAAGTTTCATTTCATTGATAGTAACTAACTGATAACCTTTCTTAACTAATTCCGGTATAATTCTTTCAGAAGCATCTGCTGTAGGTAAATGTAAATCATGCATAAGCACTATAGATCCATCTTTAACATTATTCATTACGGAATTATATGTAGAATTAGCATTTCTAGTTCTCCAATCCACAGTATCTATAGACCAAAGAATAATGGGCTTACCTACAGAAACCTTTATATTATCATTGATTTGTCCACCCGGAGTTCTAACTACTTCTGCATTTACATTGGCATATTGATTAATAAGCTTATCACATTTATCCACTTCATTTTTGATACCATTACTATCTAAATTTGCAAACCAACTATGACTATACGAGTGATTACCTATCTGACAACCTGATTTTGCAACCTTTAGAATAGTATCCTTAAAAGCAGCAACCCTATTCCCAACTACGAAGAAAGTGGCTAATCCCTTATTATCCCTTAAAGTCTTTAAGATTCTAAGAGTTCCCGGTGCCGGTCCATCATCATAAGTAAGACATACCGCCTTCTTATTACCATATACAGATCTTAATAAAATACCATCTTCATTAAAGGTATGAACATTTTTCCTGATTTTTACCAAACCTCTATACATTTTCCCACTTTTCTTACCGAAATAATATCTGTTTTTCCCAATTTTAACGAAGCCCTTTTTCATCCTTCCCGTAGTCTTACAAAAGAAATAAGTCCCTCCATCTATTTCCTGAAAGCCTGTCATCATTTCATAAGTTTTAGTATTGAAATAATATTTTTCTCCTTCAAAATCTACCCAGCCCCCGACTTTAGCTCCATTTTTATAGTAGAAAGTTCCTCCTTCTTCCTTATAAATTCCATCTTCTAAAGCAGCAGCTCTAACCTCAGTATTATTAGAACCATTATCATCGACACTTGGCTCTAAAGCATAACCATAATTAAAAGTCATACTCAATATTAAAACACAAGCCATAATTAAACTAAAAACCTTATTAAATTTTAATTTGTCTAAATTTTTCATAATCTCATCTCCTTTAAAAATTTATTTATTAGATATTTCAAAATATCCCTACCTTTATGTAGATTATAATCAGTACCCTCTCGTGTCAAGCGAATGACACAAAATATATTGTATATTTTTAGACAACAAAAGAGAGTGGTTTCTCACTCCTTCATGCGTCTATTTCCATATGATTTTATGAACTATACTACCTTCACAGATAACCGACCTCTCATCAAACTATCCATATTAAATTTAAAGATTATTTCAAAGTTATGATTGCCATAGACAATTATCTTCTCTACTAAGCTATGAATTAAATCAGCTGGCAATTTTTCAAATTTTTTTGCTGAAAATACATCCTTAATCCACTTAATAGCTATTTTCTTATCTCTTTCAAGATCTTTTACAACCTTTTCAACTGAAATAACTTCATTATTAATTATTGCAATATGGCTAAGAGCAATCTCTCTTTTTAGACCATATTCTTCTCTATCAATCTTACCTCTTATATAGAGATGTTGGTTCATGCGTGTTGAGGTTGTCCATAACAAGAATGATCTTTTCGGCGTAGGGATACATCACATCAACCAGGTATTTGATCTCTTCTGCCCAATCAAGGGCAGTACGATGTTATCTCACACTGACATTAGGATATCACCACCATTTTTTTAGTGGCTTTAGTATATCATAAGTCAGTAACAATAGATAGGACTATTTAGACTAATATCAATATGTCAGGACACTAGTGGTAGTCTTTCAGGAGGAGAAAAAGTAACACAATTCACACTGTTTGAAAAAAATACAGTGGTTAATATATAGTAAAAACTCAAATTAATCAGTATAAGTTTACCATAAAAAATAGGAGGGAAACCCCCTCCTATTTTAGCTTTTTTATTAAACATATTTTTATTAATTATATCTTTTAATTAGCTTATTATTAAACAATTTTTTATATTTTTTTGAACACAATGTCAATTTGATTTTACAGCTTTATCAAATTCTCTCGTCGTTAGTATATTGTCATTGTCATCCAAGCGATTCACAATGGTGAATGCGTAATAAGCAAGATTTAAGTTAATACTTCCAAACAAAGGATTCACCCAATCTCCTTCAAGTGGAGAATTCCATATAAAATGTAGGATAACCGGTGCCAAAATTAAGCAAAGTGCTTTAAGCCTTGGTACTGCAGGCACATTTTTAATAACGGCTATAAGTCCAACACCGAATACTATTCCAAAAGCCATATGACTGCCAAGAGCATTTGACACTCTCTCGAAAGCTATTGAAAATCCACTGTTTGTTTCTCCAAAAGTAGCTTGAGAAATATACGCCCAATCCTCCAAAACCTGAAAACCAAATCCAGAAATCATGCCTGACACAAATGCTTCCTTTAATGAAATTCCTCTGCATAGTAAATATACTAAAAGTACAACTAAACCTTTTGCAATCTCTTCTGTAAATGGTGCTGTTAAAGCAGCTCCCCAACTATCAATCACAGCTCTTGGAACATTTGTCGCAAATAAAACCTGTGAAATTAGAGCGTTCCCCTCACCACCTAGATACAGCGGTATTGTAAATCCTAGTATAAAGCTTAGCAAAACAACCTTACGTGAAACTTTTAATCTGTTAACCAAATAGCGCACAAAGAATGCAGCCGGCACAGCATACAATAGTACCAGACTCGAAGCAGTCAAAAACGCTGGAAACAGCGCTACGGTTTTATCCTCCTCCGCAAACTGACTAAAAAAGTCACGAAAACCTATAAATACCAACGCTACAGTTATGATAACCAGCAATTTGTATCCATAATTGTCAAAAAATTTCCTCATATAAACCCCTCCAATTTTTTAAGAATATAGACATACGATTATATCAATACTATCCACATATGATATATCTGATAAATTTACTATATAGTTAACATATATAGTTTTTTTGAAAATCCGGTATAGTATATCATAAAAAGTTGGAAAAGTCAATTTTTCATATATGAAGGATAGTGTCAGCTTTCTTAGTTGTCAAGACATATGTTACACTTTGAGAAATACTCGGATACTATTTCATTAGGACTTTTAAAATTAAGACTGATCTTAGCTGTGCTATTATATCTTTGCATATGCTTTTTTACAGCCGTTTTCAGCTCTTTTTCACTTCTAAATATTTTTCTACCATAGAGTATTTTCCCATCTTCTCTATGACTTCGTTCTACCTTTCCATTTTACCATGGTGAATATGGTCTTGATAGGTCTTTCCACTGCTTTGCATATACCTTGATAGCTTTTCAATCATTGTGTTTGTGTGGCTTTTTAACTTTTCCTTTAGCCTTTGATATTAAAATATGTTTCAATTCCATCTTTAGAAATTTCCACAAATGTATTCTCATCTATAATACTTATATTTATTAAGTCACTTCTCCAGATAAAAGATATAACTCAAGAGCTTTCGAATCGTTTTTTGAACATTTTTAAATCATCTATTTCTGTCGCTTGGAAAGTAAACGCCTTTTCTTTAAGGCAACAAGCCCTGCAAGTGATGTCATCAAGAGTGTTACGTAAACTGCAAAGTTGCTTTCGTCTCCTGTTCTCGGTGTTTTTGTTTCATCCTTAAGCGGTGTTTTTGTTTCATCCTTAAGCGGCGTTTTTATTTCGTCCTCAAGCGGCGTTTTTATTTCGTCCTCAAGCGGCGTTTTTGTTTCGTCCTCAAGCGGCGTTTTTGTTTCGTCCTCAAGCGGCGTTTTTGTTTCGTCCTCAAGCGGCGTTTTTGTTTCCGTATTATGAGGTTTTGGAGTCTCCGGTTTTTCCTGAGACGTATTTGTAATCGTATACTGATTATCTGCACCTTCTACTTCGGATTTATAAGATACCTTATCTATTACAATCATTCCGTCTTCGGATACACCAGATTCTCTAAGGGAATAATTATATTTTTTGCTGTAATCCTCGGAGTATTCTTTGAGATTGACAAATTGACCTTTAAAATTGTTTTCGCGTTTTAAGGTAACAGTATCTCCTGTCGCCTCTCCGTCTCTCAGAAGTTCGACCTTTACTTCTGCCTTTGGAACTTCTTTCATCGGTTCTTTAAAATAATCAAGCCAAATTTTATTTACAGTCAAATCTATTGTAGGTACTGCATACTGCATCACATAAGTCACTATCCTGCTGTGTTCAAATTCTCCTGAAAGAAGCTTCTTTCCTTCCTCCAAGGAGCCTTTCTTCCCGGTTTCCTCGGTATAATATTTATCCGAATATATCGTTTCCTCTATTTTAGGCGAACCGTCTTCATTGGTTTCATAATTTCCCTCAGCATCCGCCTTTTGAATCTGAACTTTTATTGCAACAAGCTTATACTTTTCTATATTATTGTCTGCTGTATACTTTGGTATCTCTACATTAAATTTTTCAGAATAGTTGTTTTCATCCTCTGCTGTTATATTATCATTCTTTGCACGTCCCTCATAAGAATCCGATTCTTTGCCTGTTTTAGGATTCTGTAAAGGATTTAAAATATTTGAATAATCATTTTCATCAACCAATTCATATCTCGAATTTACTGTACCTGTAGGATATATTTTAACGTGCTCATCAAAAGCATTGGACTTTAACTGATATTTTAACAGCGTTAAGCCCTGTCTTTCAAAGCCGTTAATATTCATTTGAATATCACCGCCTACGATGACAACCGGTTTATCGCTAAGGGCAATCTTGTTTGCAGATTCTTTTGTAACATACCCGTTGATACCTCTGTCATAATTATCGTAAACGGTCAAAATCATAGGTTTCATAAACTCCTCAAAGGATAATTTTTGAAAATCCTTTCCGCCGTCAGGATCGTATTTAGGAATAATTTTAACAGGCAGCTCAACCTTGTAAAAAGAATAGGAAGAAGAGTCGTAGTTTTTATCCGTTCCCTCTCTGCTGCTGACAAGATTCTTCTTGATGAAATCCTTGCTTACTGTAAATATCCACTGATTCGCATTCCCGTCCGCCTGCTTAACATCAAGCACACCGTATTCTGCCAGCTTTGCCGTATCAGGAACCTGCCATGTGCTTTCAAACAGTATTTTAATATCTTTATCAAACTCAAGCCTTGAATCAAAGTAAGCATTCATCGTTCCCTGCCACTGTGTAACTTCGTTGATTCTCCCCCATAGGGTGACCAATTCATTTTGTATTTTATAGAAATCAAGAAACGCTTTATAGTTCAATGTTTGCGAGTGATCTATTACAAGTGCCGACTTTGCCGTCTCATAATCACTCGGATTAGGGGCATCCTCTCCCGAAAGCTTTATTTCAGGTCTTGCCCTGTCAGGATCTGCAATTGCGGCAGCATCGGTTTTCTTAAGCTTTTCAAGCTCTATCCACCTGTCGTAGAGGACAAGCTCTCCTCCAGTTTTTTCAAAATCTTCGGCAGTTAATGTATGTCCGCCTCTGTAGTATGTACCGCTTCCATCTTGTGCCGTATTCCACGCCTGAAATCTGTATAGATTTTTATAATTATCCAATAAAATATTCATCCAACCGTAATCACCTATATAGTTCCATGCGCCTGCCTTATTACCAAATTCTTTTTGATAGTATTCTTTAGTATCGTTTCGGAATATCTGACCTTCGCTTTCTATCTCACCTATGAGATGAATATTCTTGTTGAAATCAACCAAGACTCCTGACAGATGTTCCCCTTCATATAAAGTTGTTGTTATTGTTTCAGGATCTGAAACACTTGAAGATATAGGTGAATTCCTATGATAAGTCACATTGAAGGCTTTTTTATCTTCCCACTTTGCATAGAGCTTTGTCAGCTTGGTTACATCTATATCCGTTGCAGGTATATTACCTTCTTTGTCTAAAGTCCATCCGACAAATGTCTTTGACCTGATTTTAAACACAGGGGCCTTGGCGATTACCTCTTCTATGGAGAGGGGAGAAAGTTTATCGTCATTTCTCTCTACAAATGCGTATTTATCAGCATTTTCACTTCCGTCATTTACATAGTACCTGGTTCCTGCCGTGATAGGCTTCAGCACTACCGCCGTATCTTCATTAACTATATCTGAAACGCTGTATAAAGCATTTTCATTTCCATCTATAATCATTTTAAAATCAGGAGTATCCTTCAGACTTTCTTCGATTTTTTTCTTAAGTGCATCTATCTTTGATTGCTCAATCAAAACTCCGTCAGCGTAAGCTTTGCCGCTCAGTTGCTCAAGACTTGTGCCTTTTATCAATGTAACGCTTTCCTCAAAATTACCGTCCTCCGACTTAAAAGTAAGTTTAACCTTAGGAAGAGGTATTGCCTTTGAAACATCGTTATTATGCTTCAAAGGAAGCCCGTATTCATAGGAATTGTTATTTGAGTCCTTGAAGGAAATTCTCCCCACCTTAGGATCCTCGATGAATGTAAATACTGCTGTATTTTCCACTTCCCCAAAAAACTTGGTTGCAAAAGGTTTCGGAGTTTTGGCATTATGAATACCGTCTGTTTTTATAGTTGTATTGGTAGCGGTCCCTGTTCCCAAATCCAACAGAACAGACCCGTAGTTTTTGATATCAATAGTTGAATCCTTTAAATCAGGCGTTGTGGCAAATATTATTGCATATCCCGAAGTCTGATCAGGATTGTCCACGATAAGTTCCGATTTTGTCATTGAAAAAGGCTTATCGAATCTAAATCTTTTGCTTGTTCCTGTCAATCTGAATACGGTATTTTCCAAAGTGTACGGAGCTCCGTTTCCTACATTGTATGAGCCTGATTTCACGGAGTAGTTCTGTGTAATATCTGCGTTTACAATTTTTGAGGAAGTGCTTGTTCCCGCCGCCAGAATATTAACATCCGCAGTAGAGATTTTAACTCCTCCGCCGGTTGTCCCCGAAATAGTTCCGTCGCCTTCCAATTTAAATGCGGCCGATGTCATTCGATTGCTTTCAGATAATTTTGAAAAATCAAAGACATAAGTTCCGTTGCCTATTGTGCCGCCTGTTCTGACAATGACTGCAGGATTGATCGGAGCACTTCCCTCTCCCGTAAAGGTTAAGGATTTTCCGCTTGCAACGGAAAAAGAAACGCCTGAGGCAACCACCAGTCTGTCAGAAGGGGAATTGTATGCGAAAGAAACATTTTTACCAACAATAATATTTTCTGTTGCCGTTACTTCTCCTACAAAGTGAACCGTACCGCCTTCCGCCACAATTTCCATCGCTTTTGATAAGGTTTTAACTGCATTGTTCTCGTCAGCACCTGTTTTTAAATCATCCCCCGAAACCGAGTTCACATATACCGCGTTGAGTTCTGCCCCTCTTTCACTTCCGCTTCTCAAACGAATCGATGCACTCTCAACATCTGTTTCTTCTTTTATGACGGATGCCTCTTCAACATCCTGATCACCGCTTGTACTCAATGTTTCTTCAATATCTCCGCTCTCATCTTGCGGCGATATTTCTTCTGCTTGCGCAGTAATGTAAGTTAATTCGGGAGCATTACTTGCAAACAGGCTGTAAGGCATGCTTGAAGCCGCTAATAATGAAACAGTCAGTACAACTGAAAATACATTTCTAATAAGTTTTGTTTTCATTTAATATCCTCCATAAATTATTTATGTACTTAATCCGATACACCTTTTTATATGACAATTAATATAATTTTTGTTACAAAGTATTATACCACTTATAAAGCCATTTTTCCATATGATTTTCTGAACAATACTTCCCTCACATAGAACAGAGTCAATGTACTTTTCCATTAACTCCCTTGTAAGCTCATTATCCTTAACAACCTCATCTTGTTTAGACATTTCCTCTATTCTTCCCGATAGGCTTTCAAGTTCTTTGTCGATGCTCTTTTTATTTTCTATGAATTTGAGCTTTGTAATTTTGCCAAGTTTGTATTTTTTAAAGTCTGAAGTTTTTTTAGCTTCAAGCCTTGCGACTTGTTTTTACAAATCTTTAATACTTGTCTTATCCTTTTGCTCAGGCTTAACCTCGCCATATCTTTCTTTAATAAGAGCTAAAACCTGTTCTTCAAGCTTCTCAGCTCTCGAGTTCTTATGTTCCACATTGTTGCATTTACAAATTCTGCAATGACAATACCTGCGTACTCTTACGCTTCCATCAAGCCTCGGTCTTTTTGACTGAATAAATCCCAAGATGTGATTACAAGTAAGGCATTTAGCAAAGCCTTGAAGTGGTGAATGCTGTCTCCAGGGATAATCAGTGTTGCCTGTGTCATTATTATGACACGAAACCCTCAACTTAAGTCAATTATGAAATGATGAAAATAGTATGGATTTTTCAATAAAATTCCCTGTGCTTATATTAGAAAAGGGTTAGCTAAATGCCAACCCTTTAATTTAAATAAAATGTTATTTATTAGAATATAAACTATTCCTTCCAATTAACTTCTTTTTCAGGTATAAATTTATCTGAATAATCTCCATCCTTTTCAATTTTTGTAACTTCTAGAGTTCTAATAAGTTTACCTTCTTCATCAAAGCTTTCCTCTTTCAAAGATACTCCATATTGAGTAGAATACCAAACTTTTTCTATTACCTTTTCTGTTATCCCCTTGAACATAAGAGGCAATTTTAGCTTCCATTTCATTGTATAAAAATTGTCAATTATCTAGCCTACTAATTTGATACGTTTACTACTACTTTACTAAATATTAACGGTCATCATATTCATCATCATCCCAAGCATCTTCAGCGTCCCCATCTTCATATCCGGACTCCTTATCAAAACTTAATATTTTCCCGGTTAAAGCATCTATTTCATACTCATATTCAGTATCACCCTTATAGAAACTAATTTCATATACAGTTTTTCCATCATCATTATCTTTATGTATATTATAATTTCTTATATCTCCCCCTCTAAAACCGGCATGGTTTAGAGCTACAGATTTTGCACTATCTAAACTTATATAATTTTCAGACCCTTTTTTAACTTTTTTATCCTGTTTCTTATGATGAACTTTTCCATCATCATCAAAATCAGCCCCCTCTTTTTCATGACTAACTATAGCACCATCTAAAGCATTGATTTCATAGCTATACTCTATATTACCTACAGTAAACTCCAAGTCATACACCATAATCCCATGTTCAAAATCCATCTCTGCCTCATACTGTGTAACCTTATCCTTATTGGTTCCTGCATGGGTAAAGGCTATAAATTTTGCACGGTCTTCGCCAATATATCCCTTATCACTTGCCTTACCCTTAGAAGTTATATTTGGCAAAGTAATTCTAGGCGATGTTCCAATTAAGTTTAATTCATTTATGGTCAAAGAAACTAAATCCTTAAAAGAATATTTATTATTACCTGCAATAATTTCATTTATAAGTTGAACCTTACCTTCAGTAATTCCATATTCCTTGGCTAATTTAGTAACTTCCTCAGTCTTAGAAGCGGTCTGCCCTAAAATAGCTCCCTTAACCTTACCCATCTTAAGCATATCCTCTATTTCAGAAGTAAGCTTAAGCTTTAAAGCTTCACCCTTATTTTTATCCTTATTATCAACTGTAAGTAAAATAGAATTCTTTGCTTCATCTATGTATCCATTTTTTAACATAGAACCAATTATAGCATTTAAGGCTACATCAATATTACTTCCCCCTAAATCCATTTTCCCGATTACAATCTCACCATCTTTATTAAGAGGCGTAACCTTAAGCACCCTTTCAGCACTATTCATACTTATTTCTATACTTGGATTTACATCTAAAAACACTACTGAATCTATAGCATGAGCCGTATTATAATGTGAAAATCCTATGCCTCCACCTACTAAAACCACAATAGCTGCCGCCACAGATATCAGTTTCTTAAATATACTTATATTATTTTTCTTTATATTTTTAATTTCCTTCATAATCTCTGTCCCCTTCTCATCCTCACTCTGAGTTTTTATTCCTCTGAGGACGGAATCCCAAACCGCAGGAGTATTATCTTCAAAACTCTTTTTTATTTTTTCTAACAAAATCTCCTCATCAAACTTATCATCTAATGAATCTTTTTTATAATCTGTCATTGCACGTCCTCCTTTCTAAAAATTCCTTAATTTTTTTATCGCTCTATTATACTTAGAAAGCACAGTTGCCAAAGGCATATCTAAAAACTCTGCAATTTCTCTATGCTTAAACCCGGATACCGCATGAAGAATCACAATATGCCTTTCCTCCTCAGAAACTGATTCCATTAACTCTTTAATCAAAATCTTATCCTCCGGAGTACCTTTCCAAAGCTCACTTAACTGCTCTTGCAGATTTTCCTCTATCACTATTTCAGAAACTTCTTTAATATAATGATTTTCTCTATTAAATTTAGCCATACATAAATTTCTCACAATAGTCAAAATCCATGCCATAGGCTTTCCAAAACTCCTATAGCCTTTTACACCTTGATATATCTTTATATATGTATCTTGTAAAACATCTTCAGCATCACTGGCATTTTTAAGTATAGAAAAAGCGAAACTATAAACTGCTGTCTTGGTTTCAATATAAACCTGCTCTAATGCATCTATATCACCATCAGCAATTCGGGATAAACAAATATCTAAATCAGCGCCGTTCATTTCGTTTCTCCTTTCATATATATAATAAACAAGTATACCATTTTATTGCATATATTGGAAAATATTTTTTATTTTTTTTTATAAGCCATAAAAACTTAAGTACTGTAAAATTAAGATTTTTAAATTTTCACAGTATATTTTATGGAATTTCATTATATATCATACATCTTAATATCCTTTACAGTCGGCTTCAGACCTTGTCTTATTCTAAACTCCATTGGATTTTATCAGTATAAACACACCCTATTGCCTTCAATTCCCACTATAGTTAAATAAAAAAAGACATCCAAAGATGTCTTTTTGGTGCGCGATGAGGGACTTGAACCCCCACGGTCTCCCGCTAGATCCTAAGTCTAGTGCGTCTGCCAATTCCGCCAATCGCGCTTGATAAAAAATAAATGGGATTCATTGAATCCCATTTTGCTGGTGACCCCATCGGGAATCGAACCCGAGTTACCGCCGTGAAAGGGCGATGTCTTAACCGCTTGACCATGGGGCCGAAAAAACCGGCAACGTCCTACTTTCCCAGGCAGCTTCCCACCAAGTATCATCGGC
>CAMENZ010000006.1 GCA_945928865.1 uncultured Clostridia bacterium | reverse complement strand
GTACCTTAGACTATCACAAGATGATGAAAAATATGATAAGGACTTTAAAACAGAAAGTAACAGTATCTCAAATCAAAGGCTTCAGATAAAAGAATACATTGATAAGAATGAAGATATGGAGCTTGTAAGTGAATATGTAGATGATGGGTACTCAGGCATCAATTTTGAAAGACCATCTTTTAAAGAAATGATGGAAGATGTCATTACAGGAAATATTAACTGTATTATCGTAAAAGACTTATCAAGATTTGGTAGAGATTATATTGATAGCGGAAGATACTTACAAAGAGTATTTCCTTCACTTGATATAAGGTTTATAGCCTTAAACGATAATTATGACAGCTTTACAGCCAGTGAAACAGAAAAGAACTTAGTTATTCCTTTCAAGAATTTTATTAACGATAACTATTGTAGAGATACATCTGCAAAGGTCAGAAGTGTTTGCAAGGTCAAGAGAAAACAAGGACAGTTTATATCGAACTATACTCCTTATGGCTATGAAAAAGATAAAGAAGATAAGCACAAAATTGTAATAGATAAAGAAGTAGAGTATGTGGTGCAAAAAATCTTTTCTATGAAACTTGAAGGATATAGCTCATTTTCTATTGCAAAACACTTGAATGATAATGGAATATTATCTCCTATGGAATATAAGAAATCAAAGGGGATTAGATATAAGACAGGATTTAGTACAAAGGCTGTTGCCAAGTGGGATACACCTGCTGTAAATCGTATTTTAACCAATGAAATATATATTGGAACGCTACAACAAGGAAAAAGAGAGAAGATAAACTATAAGCTGGATAAGGTGGTTTCAAAAGATAGGGCAGACTGGATTGAAATAGAGGATAACCACGAAGCAATCATTGATACTCATGATTTTGATGTTGCTCAAAAACTATTAAAATGCGATATAAAGGCAAAGAATATCGGAGAAAAAGCAGATATATTTTCAGGACTATTGTTTTGTAAAGACTGCAATTCTCAAATGACTAAGAAAGTAGATAAAAGAGGGAAAAAACCAACAATCTACTATATTTGTTCTTCATATAATAAAGGAATGGGTTGTAGTAGACACTCAATAAAACAGGAAGATTTAAAGGTAGCTGTTCTTGAGATGATTCGCCACTATATTAAATCTCTTGGAAAATATGAAGCCTTTTTAGAAAAAGTAAGAGAAATGGAAGTGTCTTATGAACTTTTCAAAAAGATTGATAAAAGACAAGAGCAGACTAAGAAAAGTAAGGCAAAATTTGAACTTCTAAAATCTTCTCTTTATCAGGACTTAAAAGAAGGACTGATAGCTGAAGAAGAGTTTTACGATATGAGAGAGTTTTACACAAACCGTATTGTAGAAAGTGAATTGATTTTAGAAAAGCAAAATAAAGAAATTACAAGGCTATATAAAAAGAGCTTAGGAAATCAGAATTTCTTTTCTGAGATTAGGAAGTATAAGAATATCAATACCTTAGAAAGAGGACTTCTTGTAAGGCTAATAGATAAAATATATGTTTTGGAAGATAAAAGAATAGAGATTCATTTTAACTATGATGAAACCATAGATGTACTTGAAAAGATAAATCACTATACCAATCAATACCCGGAGAAAATCATGGAGGTGGTATAGATGGCAAGGACATCAAATAGACGAATAAAAGCAGAAGAAAGCATAATAGATAGAGTAGAAACGAATAGTTTTCAGACTGCTATTTATACAAGAATTTCAAGAGATAAAAAAGAAAAGCTAAGTGATTCTATTGAAAATCAGATTGCTCTTTGTGAAAGTTATATAAAGAAAAATGATGGTCATAATTTGGTTGGAATATATAAAGACATCGCAAAGACAGGAACAGAATTTGAAAGACCTGACTTTGAAAAACTTATGACAGAAGTAAGAACGGGAAAAGTAAACTGCATTGTTGTAAAAGACTTATCTCGTTTTGGAAGAAACTATACAGAGCTTGGCAATTTCATAGAAAAGATATTTCCATTTCTTGATGTAAGATTTATTGCTGTTAATGACAACTTGGATACTTTTCACATGGAAGATCCCAATAAGTCTCTTGAGGTAATCTTGAAGAACATTGTAAATGAAACTTATGCAAAAGATATTTCAAAGAAAATATCAACTTCACATCAGATTAGAATTAAGCAGGGCGGATTTATTTGTGGTGCAGCTCCTTATGGCTACACAGCAAGAAAAGATGAAGATGGAATCAGAAGATTATATGTTGATGAAAATACGGCTCCAATCGTAAAAGAAATCTTCCAGTCCTATTTGAAGGGACTTAGTACACTTGATATTTCAAAATTACTACTTGAAAAGAAAGTATATGTAGCAACTGATTATAGGAAGTTTGGAAAAGCTAAAGCTGATGAAAATGAACTTATAAAAGCTTGGATGCCAACAACAATATTACAAGTGTTAAAAAATCGTGTATATACAGGAACACTCATTCAAGGCAGAAATCAAAAGCATTTATTTGAAGGTAAACAGAGAGAAAGACTTAGCGAAGAACATTGGACAATAACAGAAGATGCCCATGAAGCAATTATCTCGCTTGATACATTTGAAAAAGTGCAGGAAAAAATATCCTCAAAATCTAATCCCATTAAAAATAGTAGAAAAGAAAATAAGAATGCTAAGGATGATACAGCCTTTAGAGGAAAACTCTATTGTGGGATTTGCAAGAGAAAAATGAGTGTACACCGGCAAAAAAGTGGTAAGAAAATTGTATTTTATTTTAGCTGTAATCGGTTCAGAGAATTTACAACAGAAAAATGCGGAACATCTATTACAGAAGCTACTCTTGAAAAAACTGTTAAAGAAGCCTTTGATACCACTCTTTCAAATAACAGTAAAAGCTATAAGGTTTACCTGAATGCTTATGACAATCTTAAAATGGAAATGGATAAGAAAAAGGAAAAAGAAATAACTGAAATTGAAAGAAAAATTTTAGGCTTTAGCAGACTTCAAAGTGAGTATTATGAAAAATATGTTTTGGGAAAGTGGAGTAAAGAAGATTTTGAAAGAGAAAAAGGACTTCTCAGTAAAAAGAAAGCAGAGCTTGAAAGCCTAAAAGAAAGACAGCTTGCTATCTTTGAAAAAGAAGTATTTGAACTTGAAGAAAGACATAAGTACCTTACAGCCCTTTTTAAAGGTAAAACAAAAAAATGGGATAAAGACTTTGTAGATAGCATTATTGATAAGATATTTATAGGGAAAGATAATACAATAGAAATCAAATTCAATTTTGAAGAAGCTCCTGTGCTTACTGAAAAACTCAGTAGAAAGGTAAGGAGAGGCTGATATGAATATAGTAGATTTTTACTTAAGACTTTCCTTAGAAGATGGAGACTATAAAGATGAAAGCAACAGTATAACTTCTCAAAGAGAAATATTAAAAGACTATATCAGTTCAAGAGAAGAATTTACTGGAGTGAAGATAAGAGAGCATATTGATGATGGCTATACCGGAACAAATTTTAATCGTCCTGCATTTCAAAAGATGATAGGTCTTGTGAAGAAAAACGAGATAAGAACTATTCTTGTAAAGGACTTATCACGATTTGCAAGAGATTATATTGAAGCAGGTGCATATATCGAACAGATATTTCCTTTTATGCAGGTTCGCTTTATTTCAGTCAATGATAATTATGATAGTAATAACAATGAGAATGGAATCAGTAGTTTGGAAGTTCCATTCAAAAACCTTGTCTATGATTACTACTCAAAAGATATTTCGCAAAAAATGCGTTCATCAGTGAAAGTAAGGCAAGATAAAGGATATTACTTTGGTTCAAAAGCTCCTTATGGTTATGTAAAAGATGAAAAGGATCATCATCAGCTACTTGTAGATGATAGAGTAAGACACATAATACAAGAAAGTTTTGAAAGATACCTTAGTGGTGAAAGTATGCTTTCCATTTCTAAAGATTTTAATCATAGAGGTGTTTTAACACCAGCAAAACATATAGGGCTTAAAAGAGGAAGCGGAGTATGGACAGGACAAATTATTAGATATATTTTAACGCAAAGAGTTTATACAGGAGCCGTTATAGGTGGAAAGACAAGGGTACAGGAAGTTGGTTCTGATAATAGGAAATGGGTTGATAGCAAAGACTGGATAATTAGAGAAGATATGCACGAAGCTATTATATCTAAAGAAGATTTTAGTAAGGTTCAGGATATGCTAAATAGCAATGCAAAGCGAATTAGTAGAGAGCGTAAGAACTTTCATATACTTCAGGATAAGGTCTATTGTGGTAAGTGCCATCATAAAATGAGCTACACTGTTTATTACGGGAAAAGTGATGGATACTGTTGTCCTTATAGATATAAGGCGAAAGATTGTGGCTGCATGAAAGGTAAGATAACTGCGTCCACGCTTGAAGATATAGTTGGAAAGGAAATGAAGCATTATACAGAGAGTTTTCTTGAAAAAGAACAAACCAGAAATATTGAATATGTAGTGCAGGAGAGTATTTGCCAAAACCTTAAGGAAAGAAAGAAGAAGCTTGAAATAGAAAAGCAAAAACTTCAAGTATCAAAAATGCAGTTTTATGAAAAGTATAAACAAGGTATAATAGATAAAGAAGTATATTTATCTCAAAAAGAAACTTTAAGCGAACAACTTCAAAATATAGAACAAGAAATTTCCGTCATTGAAAACAAGATAAAGGAAAATTCTGTTTCGGAGCATGATCTAAATGTAGATAAGCTAAAGGATGCTGTATCGAGAGAAGAACTTGATATAGACTGGATTAATGAAATCATAGACAGGATATATGTTTATGACAAGGATAAGGTTGAGATAATTTGGAAATTTACGGAAAAAAATGTATCCAATACTTGACACAAGGGTGATATTTAAAAGAATAGAACTTTAAATAAAGTCACTATTTTGAAAATAGTGCTGTTTTGGGATTTTTCAAAAAACTGCACTATATCATTTAGGATGAACTCATTAAAAATAGTGTTGGTTTTAGATTTTGTGGGAAATCAATGAAATATGTTATATAGCACTATCTTGAACGGGACACGGGCTATTTTGGTAGTGGGAAATCTGATAAATCTGCAATATAACACTATTGGCTGCTGTTTACATTAAACATAGCTTTATAAAAAAAGCCTTCTGAAGAACGATTCAGTAGGCTTTTTTATAATTCAAATTTACTTCTTATTATATAAATATTATTTCACATATACCTTTGGAAGTCTTTGCCCTAAGGCACAAGTGATTTCGTAGTTTATGGTTCCTGTAGCTTTAGCTATGTATTCGGCTAAAACGGAATTTTTGCCATCGCTTCCCATTACGATAACTTCATCTCCAACTTTTACATTAGGTACATCTGTAACATCTATCATACACTGGTCCATACAAATGTTTCCGGCGATAGGTGCTAAAACTCCATTTACAATGACCTTTGCGAAAGCAGAGTAGGGGCGAGGGTATCCATCAGCATAGCCTAAGGCGATAGTTGCGATTTTTGAAGGTCTCTTGGATATAAATTTACGGCCATATCCTACAGAGAAATCCGCAGGAACATCTTTAAGGTGTACTATGTTAGCCTTAATTGACATTACGGGTTTCAGATCTAATTGTTTTACATCCACTTCATCAGATGGATACATTCCGTAAAGTATTACTCCCGGACGACAAGCGTCAAAGTGTATAGAAGGCAATTCCATTATTGAAGCACTATTTGCTAAAGTTCTGAAAGGAATATCTATTCCGTTGCTTGTTAAAGCTTCGTAGAACTTGTTGTATTTTGCTTCCTGCTGGTGAGAATAGGTTTTATCAAACGCATCGGCAGTAGACATGTGTGAGAACATTCCTTTGATTTTGAAGTTAGGAAGTTCTTGAATTTTCTTTATATCTTTTACTGCAAAATCTGTGTCGTCAGCTAAGTAGCCAATTCTACCCATTCCGGTATCAACAGCGATTAAACCTTGAATGGTTTTACCTTTAGAAGCAGCCATGTCTGAGAAAGCTTTGGCATTTTCAAAATCACAAACTACCGGAGTAATATCAAAATCACAGATTACATCTGCGTACATTGAAGGTGTTAAACCTAACATGATGATTTCTTCTTTAGCTCCTGCATTTCTAAGGGTTAAAGCTTCATGTAAAGTAGCTATAGCGAAGGTTTTGCAATCGTTTTCCCTTAATACTTCTGCCACTTTAACGGCTCCGTGACCATAAGCATCCGCTTTTATAACACCGATTAGCTGGCGATCGCCGATTTTAGCCTTAATATTTTTAATGTTATAATCTAAATTAGTAAGATTTATTTCCGCCCAAACAGGCCTTAAAGCTTCTTTATACATAAGTACATCTCCTATAAATTTTTTGATAAGTTCAGCTAAAAGCTGACAGTCTTTTCACAATAAAACATTATAGACCGATTTTAGCTTAAATGCAAGGCAAAAAAGCAAGGGATTATAACTGCTCCATCTGGTCGGCTACTGTGTGTTTTACACGGTCTGACTCTTCTGACCTTTTAGCATTATTCCAGTGGTCCATAGTTCCTACCAGATAGCCGGTTATACGGCGGATTCTTTCAAAGGGAACTTTCTCAAACTCATAATTTAAGTCGGCAAAATCTCCGTCGATTTGAATATCTAAAGCTTTTAACTTTCTATTATATTTAGATTCTAAGTAATCCACATAGGCTTTACTTTCTTTATAAGGGGCATTTCCTGTGATTGCTACGCTCATAATTTTCTCCTTTTATTTTCTATATATTGTGATATTTAATTATTATACACCTATATATAGTATTTGGAAAGGTTTTTTTGAAGATACATATAAAAACATTTTTCTGTTGTGATTTTCTTTTTTATATGTTACCCTATTAGTATTAAAAAAGAGGAGGATACTCTATGTCAATGGATATAGTTTTAGGACTTATTTTTATATTTACGCTATTTTTAGCTATGCGAAGGGGATTTGCCATAACTATAGCAAATTTTTTTAAAGGTTTTGTTACTTTAGGTATTGGTTGGGCTTTTAAAGATGAATTGGGAACCTATCTGATGGAAAAGACTGCCTTAGGCCCTTATGCCTTGTCTAAGGTTCATAGCCAAATGACGATGGAGCTTAAAAATTCTCTATTATATAGAGCTTTGCCTAGTATTCTTAAAACTACTACAGAGGATGGGTCAACCTTTTTCGTAGAAGATGGGGCAGAGACTGTGGCTAGACTTTTAATTTCTGTTTTAGCCTTTATAATCATAGTGGTAGGGTTAAGGCTGGTTCTCTCTCTTTTCATTATGACGTTTTCTAAAAAGAAAAATAAAGGGTTTCCGGGTTTTGTCGATTGGGTTTTAGGAAGCGTACTGGGGATTATTCTAGGTGCCTTATCCGTTCTTTTGTTTTTAGCAGCTTTACCTGTAGTGGTAGCTCTATTTATGCCGGAAAAAGCAGAGGCTATTATGGGAACGTTTGAGGGTTCATATTTTGCGGAGGACCTGTATGATAACAATTTATTGCTCATATTGTTCAGAGATTTTGTAGGATAGTTGAAGATTTAGGAAGTTTTAGGAAGTTTTAAGATGTAAACCTTGAAATTTCATTATTTTTAGAGTATAATATTTGGAATTAAAAATTTTTTATAGAAGGAAGTATAAGAGATGAAAGAAATACTGTTAAGAGAGCTGTTTAGAAACAGTGAAAAGTACAAAGATGAAGAAGTAATTATTAAGGGTTGGGTTAGAAATAATCGTGCTTCTAATAAATTTGGTTTCATCGAATTAAATGACGGCTCCTTTTTTAAGTCTGTCCAAGTGGTTTATGAGGCAGAATTTATAGATAATTATGATGAAATTTCTAAGGCTTATGTGGCAAGTGGCTTAGGGGTTAGAGGTATCGTTTGCTTAACTCCGGAAGCTAAACAACCTTTTGAAATTAAGGCAAGGGAAATTTGGGTCGAGGCGACTTCTACACCTGACTATCCTCTCCAGCCTAAAAGACATTCTCCTGAGTTTTTAAGAGAAATTGCTTACTTAAGACCTAGAACTAACCTGTTTTCAGCAGTTTTTAGAGTCAGATCTTTAGTAGCTTATGCTATACATCAGTTTTTCCAAGAAAAGAACTTCGTATATGTACACACACCACTTATTACAGGAAGTGATGCTGAGGGAGCAGGAGAAATGTTCCAAGTTACTACTATGGACTTAAACAATATACCAAGAGATGAAGAAGGCAAGGTGGATTTTTCACAGGACTTCTTCGGTAAAGCGACTAATTTAACTGTTTCCGGTCAATTGGAAGGTGAAATTTTCGCTTTAGCTTTTAGAAATATTTATACTTTTGGACCTACTTTCAGAGCAGAAAATTCAAACACCGCTAGACATGCCTCTGAATTTTGGATGATTGAACCGGAAATGGCTTTTGCTGACTTAAATGATTATTTAGATATGGCAGAAGAAATGACAAAATATATAATCAATTATGTTTTGGAAAACGCTCCTGAGGAAATGAATTTCTTTAACAGTTTTGTGGACAAAACATTATTAGAAAGACTGAATAGTATTGTTAAGGCGGATTTTGAGAGAGTAACTTATACAGAAGCTGTAGAGCTACTTAAGAAATCCGGCAAGGAATTCCAGTATCCTGTTGAATGGGGTGCAGACCTTCAGACAGAACATGAAAGATTCTTAACAGAAGAAATATTTAAGAAACCTGTTTTTGTAACAGATTATCCTAAGGACATTAAATCTTTCTATATGAGATTAAATGATGATGGAAAGACTGTTGCAGCATCTGATTTATTAGTGCCGGGTGTTGGTGAAATTATAGGCGGTTCTCAGAGAGAAGAAAGATTGGAAATTCTCCAAGAAAGAATGAAGGATTTAGGTCTTAAGGAAGAGGACTATTGGTGGTACTTAAATCTTAGAAAATATGGTGGAGTTAAACATTCAGGCTATGGTTTGGGTTTTGAAAGAATTATTATGTATATTACAGGGGTTCAGAATATTAGAGACGTTATTCCGTTCCCAAGAACACCGAAGAGTGCGGAATTCTAATTGTAATTTCAACGATATAGCCGTAGGAATAGATGTAAAGTATTTTATTTAATAAAATAGAAAAGATAATATAAGGCAGGACTGGAGGAACGAATTTTGAACAAAAAAACCATGGGCATAGCCGGAGCCGTGATTTCGGCAGTGTATTTCGGATTTTTGCCATTTTTCGTAAAAACTATTTGTGTCGGAGGGGGAACTGAAATGTCAGCTTCTTTTTACCGATTTTTCTGGTCTTTGCCTTTTATATTTATATATTTAAAAATTAAAAAGGTACCTATAAAAATTAGTCTGAAAGAGTTTTTAGAAATTGCGGTAATATCTATTTTTGGGTATGGAGGAACCGGGCTGTTGCTTTTTTCTTCCTATAGATATATACCATCAGGCATGGCGACTACCTTACATTTTATGTACCCTGTATTTACTATTTTAGGAGCCATAGTTTTCCTAAAGAAACCTGTAAAACTTGTGAAATTGGTCTGTGCTGCTCTTTGCATGATAGGATTGCTGCTTTTTTATAAAGCTGATGGTGGTGCTAATATTCTGGGTGTAGCCCTAGCATTTTTATCAAGCTTGACCTATGCTTTTTACACCTTGTATTTAGGTAATAGCAAGCTGAAGGATATGAACACGCTGAAACTGATATTTTATTTGAATTTGGTGGCAGCCTTTATGATTTTTATAGCTACTAATATAGCGGGGGAATTTACCTATGATTTGAGTTTTCAAGCTTGGTTTGTAGCTATAGTCTTCGCCGCCGCCACTTCTTTTATAGGTGTATTTGGTTATCAAATTGGAGTTAGATATATAGGTGCTGAAAATACTACTATTTTAAGTACCTTTGAGCCTATAACAAGTATAGTCATAGGCGTTTTGATTTATAGTGAGGCTCTTACGCTCAAAACAATTATAGGCGCTGCTGCCATACTTTTAGCAGCAGTCTTGGTGGCAAAAATAAAGGATTAAATCCTTTAGAATAGTTAATTTAGTGAGTCTTAAGGATTTAAGGAAAAGGATGAAAAGGAGAAAATAAATGGAGTCATTATTAATTTACCTTGTAATAATGTTTATATGCTATCTGATTTCCAGAAAGCTAGGAGATAAGAGAGAAAAATTTGCTTTTATTTCCACTTTAACCAGTCTTTTAGTATATGCTATGGTATTTATTATGGGGCTTCGTATGGGTTCTAATGAGGAAGTTACAGCAGGTCTTACTACTATAGGGCTGCAAGCTACCTTAATTACCTTTATGACCGTTGCAGGAAGTATGATATTTGCTGTATTAGTGCGCAAAATCTTACATTTAAATAAGTATGGTTTGAAAGAGGTAGTTAATAACAACAATTTATCAAAGGTGGGAGCCGGAACTGTCGAAGATAATGAAGCGGAAGAACCTAAAGAAAATGGATTAAAATCCTCTTTAATCATTGTAATAGTAGTAATAGCGGGTATGTTGGTAGGATACCTGGCTATACCTAAGATATTTGAGAATTTGGCAGATTTTGAGGAATTATCTAGTTTAGGTCTATCTGTGTGTTTGTGCTTATTATTGGCATTTGTCGGTTTTGATTTAGGAAAGAGCGGTAATATTGGAGCTAAGTTTAAGTCTATAGGACTTAAAGCTCTTTTAATGCCTTTGGCAATAATAGTAGGAACTTTATCTGCGGCTGCCATATTTAGTTTATTTTCAGATATGACTTTAAGAGAATGTCTGGCTATAGGGGCAGGTTTTGGTTGGTATTCCTTAGCTCCCGGAGTGATTATGGAGGCAGGTCATGTAACGGCTAGTGCCGTTTCTTTCTTACACAATGTAATGAGAGAGATGTTTGCGATTTTAGTAATTCCTGCTGTGGCCAATAAAATAGGATATTTCGAAGCGACAGCCATACCGGGAGCTCCGGGCATGGATGTTTGTCTCCCAATCGTTGAAAAATCAACAAATGGAGAGATGGCGATTTACTCACTCATTTCAGGTTTGATTTTAAGTTTATTAGTACCGGTATTAGTTCCGTTTATTATAGGCTAGTTAGTTCCAAACCAATCTTGTATACAGCATAACAGAAAAGTGTTGTTTTTCTGAAGCGATTTTGTTATAATTATATCCAGGTACGCATGAAGAATGTGTAAAGAGTAAAATCTAAATAGGAGGATTTAATAAATGAAAGGCTATACAGCAGAAACAATAAGAAATGTTGCTTTGTTAGGACACGGAGGATGTGGTAAGACTACATTTTTGGAAGCTGCACTTTTAGCAACAGGCGTAATTAGTAGATTAGGAAGAATCGAAGACGGAAATACTATTTCTGACTATGACAAAATGGAGATAGAAAAGAAATATTCTATAAATACTACTTTAGTACCTGTTGAATTTAATAAGGTTAAGATTAACTTTGTTGATACACCGGGATTCTTTGATTTCGCAGGTGAAGTAGAAGGTGCACTTAGAGCAGTAGAAGCAGCAGCTATCTTAGTAGATGCTTCCTCCGGCGTGCAAGTTGGTACAGAGAAAGCATGGGAAGCTTGTAAGAAAAACGGAACTCCTAAATTCTTTGTTATAAATAAAACTGATAAAGAAAATGTAGATGTTCAGAAGACTATAGATGAGTTAAAGGCTAAATTCGGAACAGCTGTAGTTACTTTAGACGATAGAGATGCTATGTCAGAAGCTATTGCAGAAGTTGATGAAGAGCTTATGGATATATATTTTAGCGAAGGCGAATTTACGGATGAACAGTTTAATAAAGGACTTTCTAAGGGTATAGCTCAGGGAGATATCGTTCCTGTATTCTCTTGTTCCTCAGTTACAGGTGAAGGAATTAAAGAACTTCTTCAGGAAATTATAGATATGGTACCTCTTGCTACAGCTCATGAACCATTTAAGGCAGTAGATGATAATGGTAACGAAGTGGAAATTCCGGTTGATCCTAATGGAAAACCTGTAGTTCATGTATTTAAAACTTTAGCAGATGCTTTCTTGGGAAAAATTTCTCTTGCAAAGGTTATTTCCGGAAAAGTAAGTGCAGGTATGACTTTATATAATCATGCTCATGAAAAAGAAGAAAAATTAGGTTCAGTATTTTTCTTAAGAGGTAAAACTCAGGGTGAATGTCCACAGGCAGTTGCCGGTGATATCGTAGCTTTGGGTAAGTTACAGTTTACAAAGACAGGCGAAACTTTATCTGAAAAGGCTCATGCAGTTGAATTAGAAAAGATTTCATTCCCTCAGCCTACCTTATTCCAAGCTATCGAAGCTGCTGATAAGGGAGCGGATGATAAGCTTTCAACAGGATTTGCAAGACTTACAGAAGAAGACCCTACTTTAGTTTTACATAGAAATGTAGAAACACGCCAGACTTTAGTTGGTGGACAAGGGGAAATTCAGATTAATATAGCTTTAAGCAAGTTAAAAGATAAATATGGTGTAGCTGTAAAGGTTGTACCTCAAAAGATTGCTTACAGAGAAACAATCAAGGGAACTTCAGATGTTCAAGGTAAGCATAAGAAACAGTCCGGTGGTTCCGGTCAGTATGGTGATGTTCATATTAGGTTCTCCCCATCACAGGAAGAATTTGAATTCACTGAAGAATTATACGGCGGTTCTGTTCCTAAGCAGTATGTACCCGCTGTTGAAAAGGGCTTAGTAGAATGTATGGAAAAAGGCCCTTTAGCAGGCTGTAAGGTTCAGAATGTTAAGGCAGTTTTATATGATGGTTCATATCACCCTGTAGACTCTAACGAAACAGCTTTCAAAATCGCTGCTTCTATGGCATTTAAGAAGGGTATAGTAGAGGCTAAACCTTGTCTCTTAGAACCAATAATGAGGTTAGATATTTTAGTACCTGATGATTTTGTAGGAGCTGTAATGGGAGACCTTCCTACAAGAAGAGGTGCTGTAATGGGTATGGATCCACAGCTCGGAGGTGGACAGTTACTTCATGCTGAAGCACCACAGGCAGAGCTATTTGATTATGCAGTAGCTCTTCGTTCTATGACTCAGGCAAGAGGTTCATTTACAATGGAATTTGTAAGATATGAAGAAGTTCCGGCTATGAACGCTCAGAAGATTATAGACGCACATAAAGCAGAGGAGGAATAATGCGAAAAATAAAAAAGAGTATATTAGTATTAACTTTGATTTTATCCTTAATACCCGTGAGCGCTTTTGCCAGTACCAAAGATAAGGTGATGGCAGATGTTTGTTCACTTAGTCTTACAAGGGAGGCTCATCACGATGTGGGAGATGTGGCACATTATGCAGCTATTAGATACATTAAAGATATGTTCCCTAATAATTCTAAGTGGATATATGGTGGACAGTGTTATGGATATGCAGTAAAAATAAATTCACTTTTAGGTAAAGAGAGTAAGGTTTTAGATTTTAATGGGCTTAGAGCAACAGCATCTAATTTAAAAAAGAAACTTATGGGCGTAGCACCCGGAACTCATGTGAGATTTTCCAATGGAAAAACTTTTAATGGAGGAAGAGGTCATTCTGTTGTGATTTTGAGCACTACTGATAATGGTGTTTATTGGACAGATAATAACGGATATAAGGGCTATAATAGAATTGGATATTATAAGTCTTCTTGGGAAAAATTTGGATATAGGTTTGCATACTTAAATAGAGTTGTAGAACCTACATCACCTTCCAAAGTTGGGGAAATGAAGACCTATGCATTTTTAGGAAGAGATGGCAGTGCCAATGTTTCTTGGTTACCTGTAAAGGGTGCTAAAAATTATGATGTTTACAAGAGTGAAGGAAGTAAAGAAAATTTCGTTAAGATAGGAACTGCTAAGAGCGTAGGATATGTTGATAAATCTGCAGATGCAGGAAACAAGGTATGGTATAAGGTGGTAGCAAATACTACTAATGGTACTGTATCCGGAAACCAGGCTACAGTAGAAGAAGATGTTGATGATGCTGATGAAGAGGTTGATGTTGAAATAGAGATTGAAACTGCTGTAAGATAGAAGAAGATAAGAACTCTTTTATAGAAGCAAAAACCAAACAAAAAATTTACAAAAATTTACAAAAACCCCTGTACAAAACAGGGGTTTTGTTGTATCATAGATGAAAAAGGAACGGATGTTCTCAAATGGAATTTGATGCATAAATTGATATATAAAAAGAGGTAATGCTATGGCGAAAAAGAGTAAGACAGTGTTTGTCTGTCAGGAATGTGGCTACGAAAGTCAAAGATGGAGTGGTAAGTGTATATGTGGTGCTTGGAATTCCTTTGTTGAAGAAAAGGTTGTAGAGCCTTTAGAAGCAGATGTAAGAAGGAGAGCAACAGGCAGCGCTAAAGCACAGAGCCTTAAAAGTGTCGGTACGGCAGAGTATGAAAGAATGGACACGGGTATAGGGGAACTCAATAGGGTTTTAGGTAATGGTATGGTTAGAGGTTCTCTTATATTAATATCCGGTGAACCGGGAATAGGGAAGTCAACTATTATCATTCAGGCTGCAGCTAATTTAGCCTCTAAGGGTGAGAGGGTTTTATATGTTTCGGGAGAAGAATCGGAAGAGCAGATTAAATTGAGGGCAGATAGGGTTTGCCCAAACCTGTCAGATAATTTATTCGTTTTGTCTGAAACAAATATGGAAAACATACAGACAGTCTGTGATAATTTAGAACCTGCCTTTATAGTAATTGATTCCATTCAGACGGTGTATAGTGATATGATAGATTCGGCACCCGGAAGTGTATCTCAGGTTAGACTCATTGGAAACCATTTGATGAAGCTGGGTAAAACAAAAAACATACCAATTTTAATAGTGGCTCATGTTACTAAGAGTGGTGATTTAGCAGGGCCTAAGACTGTAGAGCATTTGGTGGATTGCGTTCTTAATTTTTCCGGAGAGAGAGATCAGGACTTAAGGATTTTAAGATCATATAAAAACCGTTTTGGCACTACAAGTGAGATAGGAGCCTTTAGAATGGGAGAAAAGGGTTTAGAAGAAGTTCAGGATGTGTCAGAAACTTTTTTAGAAAATAAAGAAGAAAAAACGGAAGGGTCAGTTACCACTGCAGTTTATGAAGGAAGTAGACCTGTTATGTTTGAAATTCAAGCCCTAGTAGCACCTGCCAATGTTGGGTTTGCCAGAAGAACTTCTTTAGGTATAGATAACTCCAGACTTAATATGATTTTAGCTGTAATGGAGAAAAAAGCAGGGCTTCAACTTATAAATCAAGATGTTTATTTGAATGTAGTTGGAGGCATTAGACCGGAGGGTACAGGAACGGATTTAGCAGCAGTATTAGCTATTTATTCTTCATATAAAAGAATAGCTCCTAAGAAAAGAACCTTAGCTATGGGAGAAGTGGGATTGACGGGAGATTTAAGGTCTATACAAAATGCAGAAAAGATAATAAAAGAAGCTTCCCGCTTAGGCTATGAACAAGTCATTTTACCTTTTAGAAATGCAGAGAAGCTTTCATTTAATGATTTAAATTGTAAAGTGTTTGGAGTTAAAAGTATAAGGGATGCTATTAGGATTTTTGAGGCTTAATTGATTCTAATTCGAACCAGAAAGTAGAGCCTTTATCTATCTTACTGTTTACACCATATTCAGCATGATGCAAAGTCAATATTTCTTTAACTATGGAAAGTCCTAAGCCTGTTCCGCTAGTTGCACGAACATAGTTTGAGCTGGTCTTATAATACCTGTCCCAAACATGTGGAAGCTCTTCGGCTTTGATGCCGGGTCCATTGTCAGAAACTTCTAAGCGGTATTTTTTACCGACTTTTCTTATATTTACTTTGACTAATTTATCTGTACCACAGTATTTTATAGCATTTCCGGTTAAGTTGGCTATGACTTGCTTAATTCTATCTTCATCTGCGTACACCTTACATTCTTTAGGGTGAGTGAATTTGAATACATAACCTTCTTGGCTTTCTAATATTTCATAGGAAGCTAAGATGGAAGCTGTGATAGTAGATAAATCGAAAACTGTTTTCTTTAATTCTATCTTAGCTGTTCTCATAGCAGAAATTGTCGCCATATCGCTTACTAGATTGCTCATACGAATAGACTCATCTATGATTACATTTAGATGGGTTTTTCTTTTTTCAGGATTTTCTCCTGACAGATCACGAATCATTTCCGCATAGGATCTAACCATGGTCAGAGGAGTTTTTAAATCGTGAGAAACATTTGCAATTAAGTCCTTTTGTCTAGTGTCTGCCATACCTAATTCATAGGCGGTAACATTTAAAGTGTTTGCTAAGTTGTTAATTTCTGAAAAAGAATTGCCTCGGAAGGTAACATTGTAGTCTCCCGTACCCATCTGCTTAGCTGTATAGGTAATATCTTTTATAGGGCGGGCAATTTTATTAGCCAAATAACCTGCAATTATAAAGGTCAATAGTAAGGCTATGAGAGTTACATTTATAAACTGATCCTTTAATATCGAAATGGTAGATGTTACCGGATAAAGAGGAGAAAAAATGTATATAATCGCCTCGTTGCCTTCTGTTTTATCTAAAAATTTTCCATAGGCTAAAGTGTTATATTTCTCAAAACTTGTGCTGAATTTATAAGAGGCAGAAGCTTGAGAATCCTTGCTTGCAAAGAGTTTTTCCTTTAGCTTAGGTATTTGATTTTGATACGAAAATACAGGTAAAGCATTATCTTGATCTGGGGAGAACAGAATGTGAGTTCTATTAACCTCCATCATTACATAAAAATCGTTTACTACAGATAACTCGTTTATTTTTTGAGTAAGTTGGCTGCTGTCTTGAAGATATGCAGACTTAAGCACTCCACCAACTCTTTCAACTTCTTGAATCTTCATTTTTTCATAGCCATATTTAAGGAAGAAAATTTGCAGAATCCATAGAATGAAAACTATACCTATCGCAACAGCTGCAAAATAGGTCCACATTCTAAACCTTATGCTATGAAAATCGAAACTATTTTTCGAATTCAAACTTATATCCTACCCCTCTAAGTGTTACTATGTAATCTCTGTAAGGTCCTAAATTGTTTCTAAGGTTCTTAATATGAGTGTCGATAGTTCTGTCATCACCAAAGAAATCGTAGCCCCAAATATCAGAAAGAAGTTTATCACGGGATAAGGCGATATTTTTATTTTCTACCAGATAGAATAATAAATCATATTCCTTAGGTGTGAGCTCTATTTTGTTACCATCAACAGAAACGGTTCTAGCTGCAATATTGATTTCTAAACCATTGAAAGTCATAGGTTTTGGAGTTTTATACGTTGATTCAGACTTACGAATCAAAATAGCATTTATTCTTGCCATAAGTTCTTTAGGACTGAAAGGTTTAACTACATAATCATCAATACCTAAGTCGAAACCATGTAATTTGTCATATTCCTCACCTCTTGCACTTAGCATAATAACAGAAATATTTTTTGTCTTTTTGATTTCCTTCACAGCAGAAAATCCGTCTAATTTAGGCATCATAATATCCATGATAATTAAGTCGTAGTCATTTAGTTTACAAAGCCCAACGGCATTCATACCATCTTCAGCCTCAGTAACTTCATAGCCTGAAAATTCAGCATACTCCCTGATGACTTCACGGATTTTAGCCTCATCATCTACTACTAATAATTTATTCATAAGAAATCCTCCATTCTCATATTAATTGTTAATTTGTAATATTGTAACATAAAATGCTTGGAAAAGGTAGGGGTAAATATATTCTTTGCTTATTTATCACAATTTGTGTTACAATAATACCAGTGAAATGCGATTTTTTATCTATAGCTGGGAGGAATTAGATGACTTGGCTTTTATTATTGGTAGGAGTAGTAATATTCTGTGCCATTTTATTAAATAAAATATCAAACAAAATAGGAGTTCCTGTGCTTTTAGGTTTCATATTCTTAGGTATGATTTTTGGAAGTGATGGAATATTTAAAATACCTTTTGATGATTATTCCTTGGTTAGTGATGTATGTTCGGGAGCCTTAATAATCATTATGTTTTATGGTGGCTTTGGAACTAACTGGAAAACTGCTAGAGGGATGGCTCCAAAATCCGCCTTGCTGGCTACAGTAGGTGTTGCAGCGACAGCTCTTTTAACAGGTGGATTTTGTTACCTGGTTCTTAAACTGGAGTGGAGTTTAAGTTTTATGATCGGAGCGGTTATAAGTTCTACAGATGCCGCCTCTGTCTTTTCTATTTTAAGGAGAAAGCAGCTTAACTTAAGATTTAATACGGCTTCGCTTTTAGAATTAGAGAGTGGAAGTAACGACCCTTTCGCATATATGTTGACCCTAGTGGCTATTATGATAAGGCGTGGTAAAGGAGATTTAGGCGGAATTTTAGAATTGGTGATTTCTCAAGTTGGTTTGGGAATTTTAATGGGATTTTTCGTTGCTTTCATAGGAAGATGGCTTTTAAGACAGGTAAATATGGGACAGCCGGGTATGGACATGGTATTTATCGTTGGAATAGCTATCATAGCTTATGCTTTACCTGCCGTAATGAGCGGAAATGGATACCTTTCAACATATATAGCCGGAATTGTCTTAGGGAATTCGGAATTTCCGGGAAAGAAAAATATAGTAAAATTTTTTGATGGGGTCACTAACTTAATAGAAATTTTAATATTTTTCTTGCTGGGCTTATTGTCGGCTCCAAGCAGGCTTATATGTGTAGCTTTGCCGGCTATTAGTATTTGTCTGTTTTTGACTTTTGTGGCTAGACCGTTAAGTGTTTTTGCCTTGATGGCACCTCTTAAAATGAATAAAAAGCAAACTTTATTAGTATCTTTTGCAGGACTTAGAGGGGCGGCAGCTATAGTTTTTGCAATTTTGCCTATGTATGGTCATAATATGGGAACTTATGTCTTTGATGTTACATTTTTTATTGTTATTTTCTCTATTTTAATTCAGGGAAGTCTGCTTCCTAATGTGGCAGAAAAGCTGAATATGATAGATAACAGTTCGGATGTAATGAAGAGTTTTACAGATTATACGGAAGAAGTGCCTGTGCAATTTGTAGAGTTTACAGTACCTATAAAACATTCTTGGGTGGGGAAAACCCTCCAAGAAATAGAGCTTCCGCCTGAAACCTTAGTGGTTTTAATTGTTAGGGCGGGAAAAGATATTATACCTAACGGCAACACTGTTATTACAGCACTGGATAAATTAATTTTAAGTGCTTTAAGCTCTCAGAGAGAAAGCAAAAAAATGAAATTATCAGAGATTATAGTAACGGAGGAAAATGGTTATGAGAATAAACTTATTTCCGAATTGGTTTTTGATAAGGGTACTTTAATAATTTTAGTAAAAAGAGGAGACGAAGCTTTAATACCAAGTGGCAATGATGTGTTGAAATTAGGAGATATTTTGGTTATAAGCCATATTGGCAATAAGAAGCTTTAATACAAAAATCTTGAAATTCAAGGGATTTTATGGTATTATACAATGATGTATGGAAAAGTTTATGTTAGAGGCTTTAAAAGAAGCTAAAAAAGCCAAAAAAAAGGGAGAAATTCCTGTAGGTGCTGTCATAGAAAAGGATGGCATAATAATAGGCAGAGGTCATAATTTAACTGAATCAAAACATGATACTACAGCTCATGCAGAGATTATAGCCATAAGAAAGGCTTCCAAACATTTAGGGGAAACTTTAGGTTGGAGAAGACTGACAGGTTGTAATATGTATGTTACTATGGAACCTTGCAGTATGTGTGCAGGGGCTTTGGTTTGGGCAAGGGTGGAGAAACTGTTTATAGGTACTCCGGACCCTAAGGCGGGAGCTTGTGGTTCTGTTTTTAATATTGTTCAGGCACCGGAGCTTAATCATCAGATTGAAACTATATATTTGGAAGAAGGTTCCTTAAAGGAACAATGTGCAGATATAGTGCGTAGCTTTTTCAGAGAATTGAGAGAAATCAAAAGAAATTCTAAAGAAAAATCGGAGGAAAAAAACTTATGAAAAGAAAAGGCATACTTTTAAGCCTAATAATGATTTTAGTAATAATGGGAACATCTGTAGCATTTGCTGCCGGAAGCTTAACTTTAGAAAAGAGTTATCCTAAAGATGGGGGTAAGAATGCGGCTATTGAGAATTTCGGTGTAAAGTTATATTTTAATGGTGAGTTCACAGAAAAAGCATTAAAGGGCATGAACAATGATGCTATTAAACTTTATGGACCAAAGAATGAGGCCTTACCTGTAAGAGTTCTTTATCCACAAAAGGAGAAGGGTGTAGTTTTAGCTCTTTTAGATACATCTAAGAAAGGCGACAAGGGCAGTGCAGTTAGAGCTTTGGGAAATTCTGATTATAAGATAGTTATTTCGCCGGATTTTGTTGATAATAAGGGAAGAACTATGGGCAAGGAAACTACTATAGCTTTTTCTACCTTAAATCAGACTGCAAATACTATGATATATATGGGAATGACACTTTTAATGTTCATAGGTATAGGTGTTGTAACTATGAGGGGAAATAAAAAAGCCGCAGAAGAAGACTCTGAATCTAAGAAAGATGATAGGGTTAATCCATATAAAGAAGCTAAGAAAACAGGAAAATCTGTAGAGGAGGTTTTAGAAAAAGAGCGTAGAGAAAAGGAAAAGAGAGCTGCTAAGGAAGCTAAAAAAGCTGCCAAGGAAGAAGAACTTTTAGAAGAATACGCAGAACTTCTTAAAGAAGAATTACCTATAAATCACTATAAAGTCAAGGGTATTAGGACTATCGCTTCAGCAGGCAGTAAATATATTACTGGAAGAAAGGCTTTAGCTGAAGAAAAGGCTTTAGAAGAACAGAGAAGAAGAGAGCAGGAAGCTAAATGGGCAGCTTCTAAAAAGAAAAAGAAAAAATAAGAAATGAAAGATAGTAAAAGTATTTATCTAAAATCTTATGCAAAGATAAATCTGGCTTTAGATGTTACAGGTTTAAGAGAGGACGGCTATCATACGCTGGAAACTGTTATGCAAAGAGTTGATCTCTTTGATAAGGTGGACATTGAATGGAATGCCGGAGGGGCAGATTTTGTTATAGATATAATGACAAATAAGCCTTATATACCAAGGGATGAAAGAAATATAGCTTATAAGGCGGCAATGCTTATGGCAAGACAGCTTAAGGAAATGCCAAGGGGTAAGCTAAAAATAAATATAAAAAAGCATGTACCGGTTTCAGCGGGTTTAGGCGGTGGCAGCGGCAATGGCGCGGCTGTTATGATAGGCTTAAACAGAATTTGGCAGATGAATTTTAGTTTGGGTACACTTAGTAAGCTTTCTGTGGAATTAGGAGCTGATGTACCTTTTTGCCTATTGAGTCAGGCGAGTCGTAAGTTTCATTGTAGCCTATGCACAGGTATAGGCGAAAAGATCGAACCGTTACCAAAGGGTATTGAAAAATGGTTTGTTTTAGCCAAACCTCCTTTTGGGGTTTCTACCCGTGAGGTTTTTCAAGCCATAGATGGTTGTGAAGTTTTAGAAAGACCTGATATGGAAGCTTTGATTAAGGGTCTGGCAGAGAAAAAAGACAATATTATATTTGATAATATGGTTAATGTGTTAGAAAATTATACCTTGGAAAAATATGAAAAAGTAGCCCTGTTGAAAAAACAAATGGCAGAGTTGACGGGAGTGGAAAAGGTTCTCATGAGTGGGAGCGGGCCTACAATAGTAGGTGTTTTTCAATGCCGAGAGGATGCTACCAGGGCATGTAGGATTTTAAGAAGGAAGGGCTATGAAGCTTACTGGACTTCTTAAAGGATAGAAAAGGAGAAAATCGTGATAAATTTTGACTTACAAAATCATAAACCTCTAAGGGAAATTGTTTATGAAGAGCTTAAAAGACAGATCATGATAGGTGAAATTCCACCGGGAACAAGAATGATGGAGGTGGAGTTGGCAGACGAAATGGGAGTTAGCCGTACACCTGTTAGAGAAGCTATTAGGAAATTAGAAAAGGAAGGTTTAGTTTCCATTGAGCCAAGAAGAGGAGCTTATGCTTCGGAAGTTTCCATAAAGGATATGGTAGATGTTTTAGAGGTTCGTGAGTATTTAGAAGGTATGGCGGCTTCTTTAGCAGCTGTAAGGGTTACTGATGAGGAAAAAGAAACTCTTAGATTAGCTACAGAAAAATATAAAAAGGCTGTAGAAGAGGGTAATGTACCTGAAATTATTAAGTTTGATGAAGAATTTCATAAACTCATAGTAAATTTCAGTGGAAATAAGACCTTAGTTCAAATGGTGTCTCAGGTTCAGGATTTGGCTCTCAGGTTTAGATACATCTATTATGATGATTTTACAAGATTTAAGAACCAACCTTTAGAACATGAAGAAATCTTCCACGCAATTTCCAATGGAAATGCAGAAGATGCCAGGTTAGGGGTTTTAGAACATATTTCTAAATTGAAGGAATTTGTAATTCGTGAAGGTAAGAGAATATCACACGAAGAGTAAAAATGAATTTGTAGGAGCCTAGCAAAGTTGCTAGGCTTTATTTTTTTGTTGCCCGATTTTGATATTTTAGCAATTTTAGACAACTTTTGAAAGATTTCAAGGATTTTTAAGATGAAATCTCTCCGTTTAAGCAGATTTTGTTGGCTGAAATGACTCTATTTCATAAATCAGCAAACTTTTACCATGAATTACCAGTTCGTTAAGCACCTTACACGGCAAAATCTAAAGGCTCAAACCTTAGCGTTTATTTATCAACACATTTTGTCTTATAGGTTGATAAATTGTTCTGGTATAAAATCTTTTTTTATCAGAATTGTGAATTTCAAAACAAGGTATAAGTCTTATTATACAAAGATTGTTAAGGCTATAAATGTTGGAAATGCTCACATTAAAACAAGGTGAGTGCTATTGACAATCTTAGAATAAATGTATATAATTAAATGGCAATTGAATGGTTTGGCCAATTTATAACTTGTATGAAGAAACTTATTTTAGGCGACCATTAGATCACAAATTTTGTGAATATCTTATAGACGTAGAAAGGAGACAAAATGAAAAAAGAAAAAAGACTATTTCTTGCAATTGCAACTATTTTATCTTTAGCTTTTGGTATCGTACCGACTGCTAATGCTATGCACGTTATGGAGGGATATCTTCCAGGAACTCACTGTCTTATTTGGGGTGTTTTATGTATTCCTGTATTAGTTTGGGGTTTCATGTCTATTAAGAAGACTCTTGAACATAACAAGAATACTATTACTCTTTTAGCTATGGCAGGAGCTTTCGTATTCGTGCTTTCATCTCTTAAGATTCCTTCAGTAACAGGTAGCTGTTCACACATGACAGGAACAGGCTTAGGAGCACTTTTGTTTGGACCTGCTGCAGTAAGCGTATTAGGAATTATCGTACTTCTTTTCCAGGCAATTTTACTTGCACATGGCGGACTTACAACTTTAGGTGCAAACACTTTCTCAATGGCTGTTGCAGGACCGTTCATCACTTTTGGTGTATATGTAATATTAAAGAAACTTAAAGTGAATAAAATGGTATCTGTATTTTTAGCTGCATTCTTAGGTGATTTATTAACTTACTGTGTAACAAGCTTCCAGCTTGCTTTCGCATACCCTTCAGAAGTAGGTGGAGTTATGGCTTCCGCTGTTAAATTCTTAGGCGTATTCGCACCTACACAGCTTCCACTTGCAGTTGTTGAAGGTATACTTACAGTAGTTATTATTATTGGACTTGAATCATTTGCAAAACCGGAATTAAGAGCAATTGGATTTATAAAGGAGGATAAATAAAATGAAAAATGAAAAGAGCAGAAAAGGCTTAGTTATTCTTCTTCTAGTTGTAGCCATTCTCATTTCCATAGTTCCTTTCTTAGCGTTAAAGGGAGCGGAATTTGGCGGAAGTGATGATGCTGGTAGCCAGATGGTAGCTGAAATCACAGGAACTGATTATGAACCTTGGTTCGAACCAATTCTTGAAAGATACATCGGAGGAGAAATTCCCGGTGAAATTGAAAGTTTAATCTTCTGTCTTCAGACAGGAATCGGAGTAGGAATCTTATTCTTCTTTATCGGTCGTTTCTATGAAAGATCTAAATGGAATAAGTAGGATTTATTAGAGTCCATACAATTTTGAGGAAATAAAATGATAGTTATAGACAAGCTTTGCTATTTGTCTAAACTGAGATATGTCAATCCTATTGAAAAATTCGCCTTTGCAGTGCTTACTTTAATATTTTTAGTAGTAAGCCGTTCCATAGCTATGGGAGTGATGGTGCTGATTTTGAATGGATATTTAACTGTACGTCTTGGGGGAATTCCCTCAAGGCGTTATGTTCATTTAATGGTAGTCCCATTGACATTTATCGTTTTAAGCATATTAGCAATTATAATTAATATATCTAAAGTACCACTGGAAGCCTTCGCTATTCCCGTAGGGTCTTATTATATTACTTCCGGTTGGGATAATATAATGAGGTGTTTGCAGCTAGTTGTAACCGCCATGTCTTCTGTTTCTTGCCTGTACTTTTTAGCCTTAAATACTACTATGACAGATATTTTGGGAGTTATGCGTAAGCTCTATTGCCCTAAACTTATGTGTGAGTTAATGCTTCTCATATATAGATTTATTTTTGTACTTTTAGATACAGCCTATCACATTAAAACGGCTCAAACTGCTAGATTAGGATATGGAACTTATAAGAAGAGCCTAAATGATTTTAGCTCATTGGTACAGACTTTATTTATAAGGTCTATGAAAAAAAGCAATGCTCTCTATGATTCTATGGAAGCCCGTGGTTATGATGGAGAGATAAATGTATTGGAAGAAAATTATCCTATATCAAAAAGAAATGTGCTCTTAATAACTTTGTTTGAAAGTGCTTTACTTTTAATGGTAATTTGGATAAAATTAAAAGGTTAAGAATAACCGATATAAAAGAGATAGAATGATGAAAGACATAGTATTTAAAGCTGAGGCAGTAAAGTTTTCTTATACAGAAACGGATAAATATGCCTTAGATGATTTTAATGTGGAATTGGAAAGAGGCAAGAAAATTGTCTTTATGGGTGCTAATGGATCGGGAAAATCCACTTTTTTCCTGTGTATGAATGGCATTCACAAAATCACCTCAGGAAGTCTTTATTTAGACGGAAATAAGATTGAATATTCCCGTAAGGCTTTGAGGGATTTAAGAAGTAAGGTAGGGATCGTATTCCAAGACCCGGATAACCAGCTTTTTTCAGCTAGTGTAAGACAGGAAATTTCCTTCGGCCCTTTAAATATGGGTATGGTTGAAGAAGTGGTAAAAGAAAAAGTAGATAAAATAATTGAAGAGTTAGAAATTATAGATTTTGCACAAAATCCGGTTCATGCACTTTCAGGAGGGCAAAAAAAGCAGGTTTCCATAGCAGATGTTATGGTTATGAGTCCCGAAATTATTATTTTAGATGAGCCGGCAGCAGCTTTAGACCCTAAGCATACCATAATAGTTAATAGAATTGTAAATAAGATGGTCGAAGAGGGCATTACAGTTATAATTTCGACTCATGATGTGGATTTTGCTTATGAATGGGCAGATGATGTGGTTGTAGTTTGTAAGGGCAAGGTTATAGCTCACGGCTTACCTGAAGAAGTTTTTTTAGACACAGATTTATTAGAAAAAACTAACCTTAAACAGCCGGCAGCCTTAGAACTTTTTAATAGTTTAGTTAATAAGGGTATATTAAAAGATGGGTTAAAAGCCCCTAAGAATTTGAAAGAATTAGAAGCTTATATTGAAACTATATAGGCTGATAATATAGATTTTGGAGTAGATTTGGAGGACTGATGAAAGGGAAATTTTTCGCAGTTGGTGTAGGTCCGGGCGATCCGGAACTTTTAACTATAAAGGCAGTTAAGCTGATAGAAGAAAGTGATATAATTGCAGTACCTGATAGTGGAGCTACAGATAATATTGCTGTTAGAATTACGGGGAAATATTTAGAGGGTAAGGAAGTTGTAAATTGTCCTATGCCTATGACAAAAGATAAGGCGGTGCTGGACAAGTATCATAGAGAATCGGCTGCAACTTTAGCTAAATATTTAGATGAAGGTAAGCAGGTAGCTTTTTTAACTTTAGGAGATCCTACAATTTATAGTACAGTAATGTATGTTCATAGAAAGCTTACAGAGATGGGCTATGAAACGGGTATAGTTTCCGGTATTCCATCTTTTTGTGCTGTGGCAGCGGCTCTTAATACATCTCTTTGTGAGAGAGAAGAAATGCTACATATAATACCGGCTACTTTTAGAGCTGATATGGTAGATGAGTTGGAGGGTACAAAGGTACTCATGAAGTCAGGTAAGACTATTATGAGTGTTAAAGAACAATTAGCTGATAGAAAAGCTATGATGGTAGAATGTGCTACTATGGAAAATCAGAAAATTTATAAGGACTTAAAAGATTTACAGGAACAGTCCAGTTATTTTTCTGTAATAGTTATTCCTGCCGATAGACAAGAATAGAAAAAAAGACAAACAAGGAGCATAAGATTTTGAACATTAGAATGTCTTATATCGACTATAATATGGCAGCTTTAGAGGAGAGAGAGGCTTTTTCCTTAACAGGTGATCGTATAGAGGAGATATATGAAAAGTTAAGAGAAAATCAAGATATAAAAGGCGCTGTCTTAATAGCGACTTGCAATAGAACTGAATTGTATTTATCTTTAGAAGAGAGTAAGGAAGTGAATCCATTTAGGGAGCTTTGTCATGCCATGAATGTAGAGTTTGCTCTTTATGAACACATGCACAGAACTCTCTTAGGAGATGAAGCCATAATTCATTTATGTAAGGTGGCGGCAGGTGCCGAATCTCAAATTTGGGGTGATCATCAGATTATTTCTCAGGTGAGAGATGCTATTAAGTATGCGGGTAAAATAAAGGCTTCGGATACTCTTTTGAATGTGGTATTTAGAACGGCAGTAAGTGCAGGGAAAAAAGTTAAAACCTTGGTAGACTTTCAGGTTAATGATAATTCTACGGCTCTTAGAGCTGTGAATCTTATGAAAAAAGATGAAAAGATAAAAAAGGTTTTAGTTATAGGAAATGGAGTTATAGGAAGGCTGGTTGCTGAAAATTTAGTAAAAGTAGGGATAGAGCCTACTATGACTTTAAGACAGTATAAGTATGGAGAGAATATTGTACCTAAGGGAGCTAATAGCATTAACTATAATGATAGATATGAAGCTTTAAAAGAGGCGGATGGTGTTGTCAGTGCAACTAGGAGTCCTCATTATACAGTCAGGTATGATATGATAAAGGATATAGAAAGTTTGCCTAGTGTCTTTATGGATTTAGCAGTTCCTAGAGATATAGAGCCGAAGATTGGTGAAATAGAAGGAGTAGTTTGCTATAATATAGATGATATAAGCAAGGAAAATAGAGATGTTAAACAGCAGGAGCAGCTCATACAGATAGAAGCCATTATTGATAAATATATGGAAGACTTTTATAAATGGTATGAATTTAGAGAGCAGCTTAAGCATAAACATTAAAAGAAGGGCAGCAAAATGGATAATAGATTTTTCCCACTTTTTATACCAACTAAAGATAAAAAGGTTGTAGTTTTTGGTGGCGGTAATATAGGGGCTAGGCGTGTAGAAACTTTATTAAAATTCAATTTTGAAGTGATATTGGTTTCCAGAAGCTTGTCACCTAAGATTTTAGAATTAAGGGAAAATTCATCTTTGGAGATAGTTCAAGTAGATTTAGAAACTATAGATATAGAAAAATTCCTAGAGGCTGCTTTTTTAGTTGTGGCAGCTACTAATAATAGGGATATTAATAAAAGAATAGGTGAGATTTCTAAAAAACATAATATATTAGTGAGTGTTTGTGATGCTAAGGAAGAATGTGATTTTTTCTTTCCGGCAGTTGCAGTTAATGATAAGCTGACTATGGGCTTAGTAGGGGACGGAAATAGCCACCATGAAACTTCAAAAGCGGCTAAAAGATTGAGAAAGATTATAGAAGATAAGGATTATTAATATGAAAATAAGGGTTGGCAGTAGAGAAAGTAAATTAGCTGTTATACAGTCAGAGATGGTTATAGAGGCAGCGAAGAAAAACGATGAAACCTTAGATATAGATTTAATTACTATGAAAACTACCGGTGATATTATTTTAGATAGAACTTTGGACAAAATCGGAGGAAAAGGTCTATTTGTAAAGGAACTGGATAAGGCTTTGATGGAAAAGAGAGTAGACCTTACAGTTCATAGTTTGAAGGATATGCCTATGGAAGTTAGTGAGGACTTGCCTCTTTTAGCATTTTCAAAGAGGGAGGATCCTAGAGATGTTTTAATCTTACCTGAGGGTAAGGAGGAAATAGATTTTAGTAAGCCCATAGGTTGCTCTAGCTTAAGAAGGATTTTACAGCTAAAGAAAATCTATCCTAATGCTGAGTTTAAGCCTATAAGGGGCAATGTTCAGACTAGGCTTAGGAAATTGGATGAAGGTGAATATAGTGCTTTGGTTTTAGCCTATGCCGGAATTAAAAGGCTGGATTTAGAATACAGAGTTAGTAGAGTATTTTCTGTAGAAGAAATTTTACCTGCGGCTTGTCAAGGGATTTTAGCAGTGCAAGGTAGAAAGGGCTATGATGTGGCGTTCTTAGGAGATTTTGATGATGAAGAGGCTAGGCTGATAGCTTTGGCAGAGAGAAGCTTCGTGAGAACCTTAGATGGGGGTTGCAGTTCTCCTGTAGCAGCATATGGCGAAATTGTTGGAGATGAAATTCTCTTAAGAGGTTATTATGTTGATGGTGAAATGAACCAATCTAAGAGCCAAATAAGAGGGAGTAAGTTTGAGGGAGAGGCTTTAGGTAAGATTTTAGCTGAAAGAATGAAGGGAGACTTTAATGGATAAAAAAGGTAAGGTTTTTTTAGTGGGAGCAGGTCCGGGAGATGTGGAACTACTCACCCTTAAAGCAGAAAGACTTATCAAGGAAGCGGATGTAGTAGTCTTTGACCGTTTAGTAGGGGAAAAGGTTATGGATTTAATTCCTGAAGGCTGTGAAAAAATAGATGTGGGCAAGAATGTGGGAGATCATCCGGTTCCACAACATGAAATAAATAAAATTCTTTTAAGAGAAGCCTTAAAGGGTAAAAATGTAGTTAGACTTAAAGGCGGAGATCCTTTTGTTTTCGGCAGAGGGGGAGAGGAGCTGGAGTTATTATCAGAAGAAAAGGTGAACTTTCAGGTAGTGCCAGGAATTACTTCTTCCATTGCAGCTGCAGCCTACGGAGGTATTCCTGTAACTCACAGAGATTTTTGTTCTTCTCTTCATATAATCACAGGTCATGCTAAGGCAGGAGCGGAGTTAAGTATAGATTTTCCGGCATTGGTGCGTTTGAATGGAACTTTAGTTTTTATGATGAGTGTGGCTAATGTAGGTGCTATAGCAAAAGGCTTAATGGAAGCAGGTATGGCAAAGGATATGCCTTGTGCCATAGTGGAAAATGGTACTAGACTAAATCAGAGAAGGTTTGTCTCTGATTTAGATAATATAGAGGAAACGGTTAAGATAAATCAAGTTAAATCACCTGCTGTAATTTTAGTAGGTAAGGTTTGTTCTTTAGCCGATAAGTTTACTTGGTTTGATGAATTACCGCTAAAGGGAAAGAAAATTTTAATTACGCAGCCACAGAAAAAGGCTTCTAAGTTAGAGGAACAGTTGAGAGCCTTAGGAGCTGAAACTAAGTTATATCCTTGTATTAAAACAGAATATATAAGACCTGTAGCTGTACCTTTAGAGGAAAATCAGATTTTGGTTTTCACCAGTGCAGAGGGGGTTCACTCCTTCTTTAACTGGTTGGATGAAGCAGGTCTAGACAGTAGAGCTTTGGCAGGTAAGAAAATTGCCTGTGTGGGACCGGCTACGAAGAAAACTTTAAAAGATTACGGTTTGAATTGTGATTTTATGCCTACTGAGTATTACGGCGAAACTTTAGGCAAAGAAATGGTGGAAACAGGCTTTGCCGATAGGGATACAAAGGTTCTTCTTTTAAGAGCTAACATTGGCAGTGAAGAGATTTTAGAAATCTTAGAAAATGCGAGCATCCCTTTTACAGACTGCAAAATCTACAAGACCGAATACATTAAACATGAAAATATGCCTGAATTTAGTAATTGGGATTACATAACATTTACTAGCAAAAGTACAGTAGAGGGTTTTGTGAAGAGTATGGGGCAGGCGGATTTTGAGGGAGTTAAGGCTATATGCATAGGCAGAAAAACTGCTGAAATTGCGGCGGAATTCAATTTTCAAACCTTAGTATCCAAGTCAGCCACCATTGAAAGTATGGTAGAAAGGATTGTAGAAGATATATGAATAGAGGAAGAAGACTGAGAACTAATCCTTTAATTAGAGGTATGGTTAGAGAAACAAGAGCGTCTAGAGATAGCTTGATTTATCCTATTTTCTTTGAAGAGGGAAATAATATAAAGGCACATATAGACTCCTTGGAAGGTCAGTATAGATATAGTCCCGACAGAGCTAAAGAGGCCATTGATGATTGTTTAAGTCATGGGGTAAATAAGGTTTTATTATTTGGTATTCCTAAGGAAAAGGATTCTGTAGGCAGTCAGGCCTATGCGGAGAATGGGGTAGTTCAACAGGCTATCAGAGAGATTAAAAAAGAATATAAAGATGAAATTTATGTCATAACTGATGTGTGTATGTGTGAATACACATCCCACGGGCATTGTGGTATTTTAAATGGAAATCAGGTAAATAATGATGAAACTTTGAAATATTTAAGCGATATAGCCCTTTCACATGTCAAGGCAGGAGCTGATATGGTTGCACCTTCAGATATGATGGACGGAAGAATTGCAGCTATTAGAGAAAAACTGGATGGAGCAGGATTTATAAATACTCCTATTATGTCCTATGCTATAAAATATGCTTCTTCCTTTTATGGACCCTTTAGAGATGCGGCAGGGTCGGCACCATCTTTCGGAGATAGAAAGGCTTACCAAATGGATTTTGGCAACATGAGAGAAGCCATTAAGGAAGCTAATTTTGACGAAGAAGAAGGTGCGGATATTCTAATGGTTAAACCGGCTTTAGCATTTTTAGATGTTATAAGAGAGCTATCCTATAACACGAATTTACCTATCGCTACATACAGTGTAAGTGGTGAATATGCTATGATAAAAAATGCAGGAAAGCAGGGACTTATTAATGAATATGGTGTAATGTGCGAAACTACCACCTCTATGCTTCGTGCAGGTGCGGATATTTTAATAACATATTATGCTAAGGAAATAGCAGATGCTATTTTAAGAGGAGATATAGGCTAATGAACAAGACTTCTGAAAATTTATTTAATAGGGCAAAATTTGTAATGCCCGGTGGTGTGAATAGTCCTGTAAGAGCTTTTCAATCTGTAGGCTTAGTTCCACGCTTTATAGATAGAGCGAAGGGAAATAAAATCTATGATGTGGATGGGAAAGAATATTTAGATTTAGTAGGTTCATGGGGGCCCATGATACTGGGGCATGGTGAGGAACATGTTTTAGAGGCTGTGAGAAGCCAAATAGAAAAGGGCTTAAGTTTCGGAGCCTGTAACGAGTTAGAAGTTCAATTAGCCGAGTTTATTATTGAAAGAGTTCCACACATTGAAATGATTAGAATGGTCAATAGCGGAACAGAAGCAGTAATGAGTGCTGTAAGAGTTGCGAGAGGCTATACTAAGAGAAATAAGATAATTAAGTTTGAGGGATGTTATCATGGTCATAGTGATGCAATGCTAGTAAAAGCCGGCTCAGGGGCTATGACTTTTGGTGAACCTAATAGTAGTGGTGTAACAGAGGGTGCTTCTCAGGACACTTTAACAGCAAAATATAATGATCTGGAAAGTGTTAGAACTTTGCTGAAAAATAATGAGGGAGAAGTTGCCTGCATTATTGTAGAACCTGTGGCAGCAAATATGGGAGTGGTAGTTCCTATGGAAGGCTTTTTAGAAGGGCTTAGAAGTCTTTGCAATGACAATGGAACCTTGCTTATCTTCGATGAAGTTATTACAGGTTTTAGGTTAGCTTTTGGTGGAGCGGCAGAATATTTCGGTGTTACACCGGATTTAGTTACTTATGGTAAAATCATAGGTGGAGGTATGCCTGTAGGGGCTTATGGTGGTAAAAAAGAAATTATGGAAATGGTTTCGCCTGTCGGAAAGGTATATCAGGCAGGCACGCTATCAGGAAACCCTATAGCTATGGCAGCAGGTCTTGCAACCTTAAGAACTTTATGGGAGCAGAAAGATTTTTATGAAAAATTAAATGCTATGGGTGAGTATTTAGCCGAAGGTCTTAGAAAGGTTACAGGTTTTACAGTTAATAATGTAGGTTCTTTAAGTTGCTTATATTATACTGATGAAACTGTTGAAACTTATGAAGATGCTTTAAGGGCAAATACAAATAAATTTAGTTATGTTTTCTCAAAGCTTTTAGATAAGGGCATTTATGTGGCACCATCACAATTTGAAGCTTTATTCTTAAATAGTAAGTTTACGAAGGAAGATGTGGACTATATAATTAGTTCTTATGAGGAGATTTTGAGATAAGTATAAATGGTTTATAAAACTGGAAAGTCTTAAAGTTATTAAATTTTAGGACTGGGATTTTAGAAGAGACAAAATGGAGGATTAAAACATGAAGGGTGTACTAATTTTAGCACATGGAAGTAGAATTAAGGAAACAAAGGATACTATCAATGAAGTAGTAGCAATGGTAAGAGAGAAGATTGATAACTGCCCATTAGAAATTGCTTATATGGAATTTTGTGAGGAAAATATTCCTCACGGAATTAAGGCTTTAGTAGAAAAGGGTGTAGATGAAATCAAGGTAGTTCCTTATTTCTTATTTGCAGGAATACATATTAAAGAAGATATTCCTAATGAAATTGGGGAATGTTTAAAGGATTATCCTAATGTTAAAGTGGAAATGGGTAACACTTTAGGTGTTGATGAAAGATTAGCTGATATTTTAGTAGATAGAATTAGAGGCTAGTAATAGGATAAATGTGGAAGGTTTAAGTTGGCCTTAAAATGAGAGTGTGAGAAAAAGTCTGTAAATTAAAATCAAGCCTTCTATATATCATATTCAATATTTAATGTCAATAAGATAAACAAAAAAGGAGTTGTGCACAGGCGATCTTAATCACTTATTGCAACAGCTCCTTTTTTCGTTACTATTTATTATTCATTAAAGAAGGTTATGAAAAAGCATTTTAATTATCAACCTTTTCTATAGGTCTTTCTTGTAGGGGCGTTATATTTTTAGCTGCCTCCAATACTACTTTTATTTTTATCATTTCGTTATTTCTAACTATGGTAAAGGTTACTTTATCACCGATTTTATGATTTTGAATTTCCTTTATTAGCATGGCAGAATCTGTAACCTTGGCATCTTCTATATAATAGATTAAATCTCCTTTTTGAAGTCCTGCTTTCTGGGCATTTTTGCCGGTAACATCTTTTATGTATACACCGGTGATGGATACTCCGGCTTGCATAGCACGGTTAGGATCTGTTAAATCTACTATAGTAATTCCGGCAGCAGGGCGGCCTTCTACATAGCCGTTTTCTATTAGAGATTTAGCTATAGTAGCAACCTTGTCACAAGGAATAGCGAAGCCTAGACCTTCAATTTCGGAACCTGAAGATTTTGCCACAACTATACCTATAAGGTTTCCGTATTGGTCAAATAGACCACCACCGGAGTTGCCCGGATTTATAGAAGCACTGGTTTGAATGAGGGTCATAGATTTACCACCTATGACGACTTCTCTTTCTAAAGCACTAATGATACCCTCTGTAGCCGTACCGGCAAGTTTTCCTAAAGGGTTACCTATGGCTATAGCCAGGTCACCGATTCCTAAGGTTTTCATATTGCCTAAGGTTACAGGTGTCAGACCCTTTTGGTTTATTTTTAAAACCGCTATGTCCGTCTGTGGATCTGTGGCTACTAATGTTGCCGGATATTCTTTTCCGTTATTAAGAGTTACATTAATAGCATTGGCTTGTGAAATGACATGATAGTTGGTCAAAATATATCCGTCTTGACTGTATATTACTCCGGAGCCTGCACCTTTCGTTACATATTGCCCTAACCAAGAGTCGGTAGAAACTGATTCTGTGGAAATAGCTACTACGGAGTTTTCATTTTTATTTATGATTTCTTGAATAGAAAGCACAGAGCCTGTAGCTTTAGCCAAGGTATAGTTGGTAGTATTTATAGATTTGTCTACCACTGCACCTCCAAAAGTACTAATTGCTAAAGCGTAAGTACCGGCACCGATGGCAGCTGATAAAATCATACAAAATATTAAGGTCCAAGCAAAGGTTTTACGGGACACATACTTAGGTTCTTTTTTATATGTTTCTTTTGTAGGCTCCTTATGTTCCTTTGACACATAAACTGTGCGCCAGTTATCTTCAGGAGCTTCATGTTGGACTGCTTCAGGCATTTCCTGAGCATTAGTCATAATAGGATTTTCTTCTCTTATTACTTGGGTTTCATAAGAAACAGGAATATTTTCCTGAAGATTAGTATTCTTTTCTAAATTATCAATTCTTTCAGAAGGTTCTTCTGAAAATTTATCTTTAATTAGGTTGTCTTTTTTGAAATCTGTCATATTTCTTACCTCTTAAAAATTTTTCTTCTAGTTTAATATATTATTAAGCAAATTATAATGTACTTTTGTGTATTTTATGTGTAAAAAATATGTGAAGTATGATAAAATGTATTGTTGATGATGGGATAATATTAGAAAAAGTGATGGAGATATGGAAAAGTATTTAAAAGAGTATGCTCTTTGGGATAAGGCGATTTTGCCTTTAGACCTTAGGGAAGAACTTAATTTAATAAAAGAAGATAAAGGTGAGCTTAAGGACAGATTTTGCAAGTATATTTCTTTCGGCACTTCCGGTATGAGAGGCAGAATGGGAGTAGGGAGTAATAGAATAAATTCTTTCACTTTAACGAAGGCGACCCTAGGAGTTAGTCGTTATCTTAGGGATAAGTATGAGGAAGCGACCTTAGTTATCGGTTATGATACAAGGATTAACTCTAAGGAATATGCTGAAATTGTAGCAAAGGTTTTATCTGATAGAGGTATAAATGTATTTCTTTTTTCAGAGCCTACACCTGTTCCGGTAGTGTCTTTTACTATTCGCAACTTAAGCCTTAATGGTGGTATAATGATAACGGCTAGCCATAATACTAAGGAGTATAACGGGTATAAGGTTTATGACCATTATGGAAATCAGATAGATGAGACAAAGGCTTTAATTATAGAAAATCTTATAAATGTAGAAAATATTTTTGAAGAAAATTATGAGGATAAAAAGATAAGCCCTGATAATAAGGGATTTATAAGGAATGTTCCAAAATCTGTAAATACAGCTTATTTTGCGGCTTTAAAGGATAATATAATTAAATTTAATAGTGGGTTAACGGAAGAAGGACTTAGGAAGCTTAAAATCTGTTATACACCGCTTAATGGTACGGGAAGGAATTTTGTTCCTATAGCTCTTCGGAATCTAGGAATATCAGATGATAACTTGTTTATCGTAAAAAGGCAATGGAACTCTGATGGAAGTTTTCCGACCTGTCCTTCACCGAATCCGGAGAATTCTCAGGTTTTTAGTGAAAGTATAAAATATATTAGGGAAGAGTCTAAAGACGGCTCCCTCCCTGACCTAATCCCCCATATAATCATCGCTACTGATCCGGACTGCGACCGAATGGGTTTACAGGTTTTCCATGAGGGTGAATATGTTCATTTAAACGGAAATCAGGTCGGGAGCCTAATGTTTGATTATATTTGTCGAAACCAAGTTGTAAATCTAAATGCTAAGGCAGGAGAGAAGCTGGCTTTTAAGAGCCATGTAACCACACCCTTAGTAGAATCCATAGGTGATAAATATGGAGTTAAGGTTAGAAGTGTTTTTACAGGCTTTAAAAATATTGCTTATGAAATGGAGCAACTAAATAAAAGAGGGCAAGGGGATAGATTTCTATTTGCCTTTGAAGAAAGTATAGGTTATCTTTATGGCGACTATACTAGAGATAAAGATGGCGTAATGGCTGCCCAGTTTGCAGTTCTTATGGCAGGAGAACTATTATCTAAGGGAAAGACCTTAGTAGATAGGTTGGAGGAGATTTTTCAGGAGTATGGTTATTTAGAAACTATTACAAATGCAATAATATATAAAAAAGAAGAAGATCGTGAAACTATGAATAATTTAGTGAAAGATCTTTTCGGTGGGCTGTTAAGAAATAATTCTAAAGAATTTATTTTAAGGTCTGAAAGTTGTTATGAAGAAAAAAATATGTACATAGGAGATTTTGAGGAAGGTCACAGGGTAATAGTCAGACCTTCAGGTACAGAGTTGAAATTGAAAATATATATTTTTGCTAAGGGAGATAGTTTGGCAGAGGCTATTGATTCAGCGGCTAAGCTTTCTAACTTAATGCGAAAATTGTTAGATAGAGGAGAAAGATAATGGGAAAATGTATAACAGGAATAGATTTAAGCGGATCTTATAGGGTTTATTTAGCTATAACTACAGATATGGTGGAAGAGGCTAGAAAAATTCATGATACCACACCTGTTGCTACGGCCGCTTTAGGCAGGGTACTTACAGGGGCAGGGCTAATGGGACTTATGCTTAAAAATAATAGTGATAAGCTTACAGTGCTTTTTAAGGGCGACGGACAGGCTAAGCAGATTTTGGCTACGGCTAATGCCTTAGGTCAGGTTAAGGGTTATATAGCTAATCCTTATGTGGATTTGCCCTTAAATAGTGTAGGCAAATTAGATGTAGGTGGTGCTATCGGAATAGGCGATGTTACAGTAATTAAGGATTTAGGACTTAAGGATCCTTATGTAGGAACTATTGCTTTAGTAGACGGAGAAATAGCAGACGATTTAACAGCTTACTATTTTATATCTGAACAGCAGAATACGGCTATTTCCTTAGGGGTTAAAGTGGATAGAGATTTAAGCGTCTTACATTCAGGAGGTATGATAATCCAGATGCTACCTGATGCAAAGGATGAAGCTATAGATGAACTGGAAAAGATGTTATCAGACCTTCCGCCTATTACCAGCTTAATTGAAGAGGCTGTAAATGAGGGAAAAGGTAAGACGGAAGAAGGCATTTTAGAGAGTTTGTTAAATAGAATTTTTGGAGAGCTAAAAGATGAGTATAGGGTTAAGGTTTTAGATTTTAAAGACTTAAATTGGTTATGCGATTGTTCTAAAGAAAGATTATCTGCTGCTCTTATGACTATAGGAAAGAAGGATTTACAGGAAATTTTAGAAGAAGATGGACAGGCAGAAATGACTTGCCAGTTCTGCCAGAAAAAGTATTTGTTTGATAAAGTTCATTTAGAAGGACTTTTAGAAGAAATTAAGGGGTGATAAAATGTGTCGAGATTTGAAAGATAAGGATATAGTTGGAGTGATTTTCGGAGGTAGGTCAGGAGAACATGAGGTTTCCTGGCTATCTACTATTTCATTTATAAATGCCATAGATAAAGAAAAGCATGATATTAGATGTTTTGGTATTACAAAAGAGGGAAAATGGGTTAATTTAAGCGAAGAAGAACCTAATAATATAGAAGGGATAATTGATTCCATAGAAAATAATACATGGCAAGAGAGAGAAGCCTTTGATCCATGGAAGATGAGGGATATGGTGGATTTTGCTTTCCCTGTAATGCACGGACCTTATTGTGAAGACGGAAAGTTACAAGGGTTTTTAGAAATTGCAGATATTCCTTATGGAGGTTGTGGTGTTTTAGCTTCAGCCATAGCTATGGATAAAATTATAGCTAAGGATATTTTTATTAAGACAGGACTTCCAACTTGTAAATATGTATATATAAGCAGTGAGGGATTGAAAGAAAATCCGGAAGCTAACTTGGATAAGGCTGAAAAAAATTTGGGCTATCCTATGTTTATAAAACCGGCTAATTTAGGGTCAAGCGTAGGTGTATCCAAGGCAACAGATAGAGAAAGTTTAAAAGCTGCCTTGCTTAATGCAGCGAAGTACGATAGAAGAATTATCGCAGAAGAATTTATAGATGGTAGAGAAATAGAGACAGGTATTATAGGTAATGAAAGTCCTGAAGTGGCAGAAGTTGGTGAGATATTGACAGATGCGGAGTTTTATGATTATAATGCCAAGTATATAAATGTATCAGGCTTAAGACTGTCAATTCCTGCTGAAATATCAGAGGAAAAGAGAGAGGAACTTAGAACCTTAGCTTTAAAAGCATATAAGGCTATTGACGGTGAAGGTTTTGCAAGAATAGACTTTTTTATGGAGAGAAGCACAGGAAAGCTTCTTATTAATGAAATAAATACTATTCCGGGTTTTACTAAATACAGTATGTTCCCCCTTCTCTGGGAAAAGGCAGGAGTAAGCTATAAAGAAGTCATAGAAAGGATAATAAAACTAGGCTATGAAAGATATAACACTAAAAATAACAGGTAAACAGTGTTTCGAAAATAAAGAAGAAGATCAGATGGAGTTTATTACTGATGGAAAAATTTATGTTAGGAATGATTCTCTATATATGGTCTATGATGAAAGTGAAATTTCCGGAATGTCCGGCTGTAAGACTACCTTGAAGATCAAAGGTGATACAGTTAAGATGAAGCGTATGGGTGAGATGGGTTATGGTACAGAGCTTTATTTTGAAAAGGGAAAGAGAATGTTAAGTACCTATGAAACACCTATGGGACCTATGGGAATAGAAGTTTTCACAAAATGTGTAACCAACAATATGGATATGGATAAGCTGAGCGGAGATATTGACATTCAGTATGATGTGAGTTTAGAAGGCTTGGCAGAAGGAAGAAACCGTTTAACAATAGCGGTTTCTTAATGAAGTAAAAAATAAATTAAAGTAAAGGTATTAAAAGTTATTTAAGTAGGAATGAGGAGAAAAAAATGCAGAAGGTAGGATTCGACCCGGAGAAGTATATTGAAGAGCAATCAAAGTACATTTTAGAAAGAATAAATAAAGGTAATAGTGAGAGACTTTATTTGGAATTTGGAGGAAAGTTAGTTCATGACAAACATGCTATGAGAGTGCTTCCCGGCTTTGATGAAAATGCAAAAATCAAGTTATTAGAAAGGTTAAAGGAGCAGGTGGAGGTTATAATATGTATCTATTCAGGTGATATTATAAACAGCAAAACACGCCAGGATTTCGGTATTACCTATGACTTGGAAGTTTTGCGTCTCATAGATATATTTAGAAAGTATGACCTTAAAATTAACGGGGTTGTGGTTACAAGATATGAAGATGCACCTGCTGTAAATATGTTTATAAACAAGCTTGAAAGAAGAGATATAAAGACTTACAAGCATCATTTCACTAAGGGATATCCTACAGATGTAGAAACCATTGTAAGTGAAGAGGGTTATGGAGCCAATCCTTTTGTGGAAGTCAGTAAACCTTTAGTTGTTGTTACAGGACCGGGAGGTGGTTCCGGAAAGCTTGCAACCTGTCTTTCTCAACTATATCATGAATATAAGAGAGGTACAAAGGTTAGATATGCCAAGTTTGAAACTTTCCCTATTTGGAATCTACCTTTGAAACATCCTGTAAATATTGCCTATGAGGCTGCTACGGCTGATTTAAAGGATGTGAATATGTTAGACTCATTTCATTTAGAAGCCTATGGAGAGAAAGCTGTAAATTATAATAGGGATTTAGAAGTATTCCCGGTGGTAAAGAGAATTATAGAAAAGATTACAGGCGAATCTGAATATCAGTCTCCTACAGATATGGGAGTAAATAGAGTCGGATTTTGCATAACAGATGACGAGGCGGTGAGGGAAGCTTCAGTACAGGAAATTATTCGCCGTTTTATGATTGCAAAATGTGACTATAAAAAGGGTAAGATAGTTGAAAATGCTTTGGAGCGTTCGGAGCTTCTGATGAAAGAAGTGGGGGCTAAGGAAGAAGATAGAGCTGTAGTGAATCATGCTAGAGAGTATGCTGAGTATAAGAGAAACCTTGATAAAAAGTATGTTAATGTGGTTGCTATGACCATAGAAATGCCGGATGGCACTATGGTTACAGGTAGATCTTCCAGGAGAATGGTGGCGGCAGGGGCAGCGGTTTTAAATGCTGCAAAGTCTTTAGCTAAGATTCCCGATGATTTATATGTGATTTCACCGGAGATATTTAATAACATTCAAGATATGAAAAATACTGTTCTACATCATGATAGAACAAGCTTGAATTTAGAGGAAATTTTAACAGCTCTTTCAATTTCTGCACAGCATAACTCTTGTGCAGAAAAAGCAGTTAAGGTTCTATCTAGGTTAAATGGCTGCAAAGCTCATTGTACTGCCATCCTAAGTGAAAGAGATGAACAGACTTTGAGAACTATGGGCATAGATGTTACTTGTGATCCTGAATATTTAACTACTAACTTGTATTTTGCTTAGGGGTTTGTAATGAGCAGACAAAGTGATAGAATTAGAAAGACTGGCAGAGGTGTGTTTGTTGGTTGGAAATACCGCATTATACTTGAAGGTATAGGTGTAGGTATTTTTGCCGGAAGCGTAGTATCTGCCTTTCGGCTTTCTTTAACTAAGATAGATGAAATTAGAATATTTTTTATAGAAGCTTCTCACAAAAATGCTCTTATGGGGCTTTGGGCTATATTACTTCTTATAGGACTTTTCATAGGAACTGCTTTTATGGTTAAAAGAGAACCTCTGTGTTCAGGAAGTGGTATACCACAGGTAAAGGGAGAATTGTTAGGGAAGATAAAGACGAATTGGATTAGTATTCTATTAGCAAAGTTTTTTGGTGGAATTATGGCTTTGGGTACGGGGCTTGCTTTAGGAAGAGAAGGCCCTAGTATACAGTTGGGAGCTATGGCAGGGAAAGGTTTTTCCAGAATGAGCGGAAGGCTTAGAAGGGAAGAACATTTACTTATGACCTGTGGTGCCGGAGCGGGTTTGGCAGCAGCCTTTAGCGCCCCTTTAGCAGGCGTAGTATTTGCATTAGAAGAACTTCATAAAAACTTTTCGACACATGTGCTTTTATGTACTATGGCATCTGCTGTTACGGGTGACTGGATGGCATCATATATTTTTGGTCTCCGTCCGATATTTAAATTGACTTTAACTAATGGATTACCTCTTTCTCAATACTGGATGGCTCTAGCACTAGGCATCCTTTTAGGATTGATAGGAGTTATATATAATAAGGCTATTGGATTTTTCCAAAGATTTTTTGCTAATTTAGCACCTAAGGCTTTGAAGTGGGTATTAGCTTTCATAGTGGTGATTTTGCTTGCAAAATTTTATCCTATTGCCTTAGGCAGCGGTCATAATTTAGTGGAGCAGGTAGGTTTATCAGCCTTTAGTTGGAAAGCTCTCTTGGTTTTATTGGGCGTAAAATTTTTGTTTTCGACTTTTAGCTTTGGAACTACTGCACCGGGAGGAATTTTCTTACCCCTCTTAGTTTTAGGTGCATTGACAGGAGGCTTATTTACGGAAATTATAACCCCTTTGGCAGGCTATAGCAGTAATTATGTTTCATATTTTGTTATATTAGGTATGGCAGGCATATTTTCTTCCATAGTAAGAGCGCCTATAACAGGTATAATTTTAATAAGTGAAATGACAGGGCTTTTTTCTAATCTATTGCCTATTTCTATTGTTTCTTTAACATCCTATTTAACGGCAGAAGTGTTAGGTGGCAGACCTATATATGATGAGCTTTTAGAAAGACTTTTAGCTAAGAGTGTAAGGAAGAAAAAAGGCATTTAATATATGGCGAGGGCAAGTGGGTAGAAAAATTTTTCTGCTTTTTATAAATCAGCAAAATCTGGCAATAAAAAATTTTATCACCTAAATATTGGCATGGGTGATTTTGGGTAATTTCTCAGGAGATCAGGTTTTATTTAAAACTTGTAGTGTGCTAATAGAAAATTTTAAGGAGCGATCATACCATGTGTAATATTTTTCTAATAAATAAGTTTTAGGTATTCCCTTTTTAAAAATTTGTGTTATAATATAGTGGACAGAAGTTAATTTTTTCACAAAAATTAATCAAAATATTAAAGTTTGCGTTTAAGCATAAAATTAAAGGAGGCAATTTCAAAATGAAAAAGATTGGTGTATTAGGAACAGGTACTATGGGAGCCGGCATTATTCAGGTTTTAGCTCAGAATGGTTACGAGGTAGTGATGAGAGCTAGAAGAGATAGCTCAGTTGAAAAAGGTTTGGCAACAGTTAAGAAAAATCTAGATAAAATGGTTGCTAAGGGAAAAATGACTCAGGAAGATGCTGATACAACCTTTGGAAGAATTCATGGTTCCACTGATATAAACATTATTGCAGATGCTGACTTAGTAATAGAAGCTGCTACAGAAGATATGGAAGCAAAGAAAGCTTTATTTGCTGAATTAGATGGAATTTGTAAGCCTGAAACAATTATAGCTACTAATACTTCTTCCCTTTCAATTACAGAAATTGCAGCCGCTACTAATAGAGCAGATAAGGTTATAGGAATGCATTTCTTCAATCCGGTTCCGGCTATGAAGTTAGTGGAAATTATAAAAGGCTTAACTACTTCAGAAGAAACTAAGGCTACTATTTTAGAATTAACATTGGCTTTAGGAAAAACTCCTGTAGAAGTTGCAGAAGCTCCCGGATTTGTAGTAAATAGAATTTTAATTCCTATGATCAATGAAGGAGTTGGAATTTTAGCAGATGGCGTTGCTGATGCTCAGGGAATAGATACTGCTATGAAATTAGGTGCTAATCATCCTATGGGACCTTTAGAATTAGGTGACTTAATTGGATTAGATGTTTGCTTAGCAATAATGGATGTTCTTTACAATGAATTTGGTGATCCTAAGTATAGAGCTCATACTCTTTTAAGAAAGATGGTAAGAGCTAATAAATTAGGAAGAAAGACCGGCGTTGGATTCTACGATTATACAGCAAAATAATCAGAGCTTCTGAAATGGGAAAAGAATAAAAAATGACAGTGACGAGGGCAGCAGGCTTAAGTCACTGTTTTTTATTGAAGCCCTAAGGTTAATGAGGATAAGATAAATGCGATTGAAAACATTGAGGAATGGTTAAAAGCAAATGGTAACAGCATTTCACAATATGAGGTATATAAAAACAGTGAAGAATATCAAAATAGCTTAATGAAGCAAATTCAAGATAAGCTAAAAAAGTTTATGGAAGACAACAAATATTATGAAATAGCAATTCCTCTTATTAGAAAATTCAGTAAAAGTTATAACGAATATTATGAAAAATTATTAAAAGCAAATGAAATATACCTTGATACAAATAAATAATTAAGTTGCTAAAAATAGCAAACTAAGACAGTAAATCAAACCGGTTTACTGTTTTTTCTTTACTAAAAATCAGAAAGGAGAACAGCCGAAGCGAAATCACAACCTTGAACTGTAAAAATGAAGAACGGCGGGATAATAGCACTATCCCGCCGCTTGTGTTTTGGGGTTGTTATCAGTATGATAAATCCCGACTTGTCAATTATTGTTTCCTAGCTACGATATAAAATCTGTGGATGCTTCCCTCAATCACGCCATTCTTATCAAGAATTTCCTGCGCCTTGTACAGTTGTTCAAGGCATCTTTCAACGGAAAAATTAAGGAACTCCCACTCAATGATCCTTGCAAACCAGACAAGAGCTCCTACGTCAAAGAACCGGATCGGCTGATGGGGTTCCCCACTCTCCAGTACTTCAAATCCGTGTTCGAGAAGTTCTGCCTTTCTCACATCAAGGTATTGTTTGGGATAGGGCACTTCTGTGATATGGGGAAGAAGAAGCTGCACCAGTTCCCGGTCGTTTTCTGCGCCTACCTGTTGGGTAAGGAATAACCCATTCGGCTTCAATACACGCCGCAGCTCAGCGACATCATAATCGCCATGCCGGTTTGTGATCATATCAAAGCTTCTGTCAGCGAATGGAAGTGTTTCGCCTCCGTCTGCTTCCTTGAAATCAATGCCCAGCGGGAGCAAAACTTCTTTGCATAATTCCACATTGGGCGGATAGCCCTCAATCGCTGCCGTATTTTTGTTAGGGTGATGGAGGGAAAGCAGAAACTCTCCGCCGCCGGTTTCCATATCCATCAGCTTCATGCTGTCTTTCCGATAGTTCTGAATAACCTCTCGAAAATCCCACGGCAAAACATCTTCTTCCTTGTACCTGCCGTGGATATGAGAAAAATCCCATCCGTGGATATGGGCAATGGCTTCTTCTTGTTTCCAGACTTCTTTTAATTGTTCTGTGTTCATTTTACTGCTCCTTTCAAAAGAAAAATGATGATTGTGGTTTTTCTTTAGATCGGTACAGTTCCTGACAACCTCCTGCACAGAATGTTTTTACTCGATACAGATTGTTGTCAGTTGCGGAACTGTACCGAGTAGATAATTCGTCGCATCATTGGTTACCTCCAAAAGCTGAATTTGCCTGTTGGCTTTGACAGTATAACATAAAAATGTGAATTTTTCTACTCCTGCCGCAAACTTATTTTCAATGTGGGCAAAATATAGTTACTTTAAGAGATAAGAATTACAAGACCACAAGAGCCTTGAAAGATACTGAAAAGAGAATTGATGATAACACCATACTTATTGACCAAGCAGAGAAATATTTGAAGAAAAAGAAAAATAGCCTATATAATCAAATATTAGATATACGAGAAGAAGTGAAAAGGCAAATAAAGAAAGTGTATGATATATAAAAGAAAATACCCTGCCGGTCTTGGTACCTGTGGAGTATTTTATTGTTTAATGTTATTTAATATGCTGTTCTTTATGGGGCAAAAAGTTTGTTAAATTCTATTCTTTGTGATAAAATAATTCTATTAAAGTCGAGGGAGATAGGAAAATGTTTGATGCAGAAATTTATTATGAAAGATTAGTTAAATATGGAAAAGTAATAAAGGAAAAGGTGGATTTTGAACCGGAGCTTGCTATAGTTTTAGGCAGTGGATTAGGAGATTTTGCTGATAATATAGAGGTGGTGGGGCAGGTAGCTTATAAGGAGTTAGACGGCTTCCCCGTTTCCACAGCGCCGGGACATGAGGGCTCATATATTTTCGGTATGTTAGATGGCATTAAGGTGGTAGCTTTAAAGGGAAGAATCCATTATTATGAAGGCTATGATATGGAGGAAGTGGTTCTGCCTTTAAGGGTAGCTCATATTTTAGGTGCAAAATCTGCTATTATAACCAATGCAGTAGGTGGCATAAATGAAAATTTCAATGTGGGAGGTTTCATGGTTGCAGAAGATTGCATAACGGCTTTCATTCCATCTCCTTTAAGAGGACCTAATATTGATAGGCTGGGTGAAAGGTTTGTAGATGTATCGCAAATATACGATAAAGGTTTGATTGTAACGGCTGAAGGCGTTGCGAAAGAAAAAGGTATAGATTTAAATAAGGGTGTTTTACTTCAGGCTATGGGACCTCATTTTGAAACTGCAGCGGATATAAGATTGTATAAAATGTTGGGAGCTGATGCAGTAGGTATGAGTAGTGTGGTTGAAGCTATAGCTTGTCGCCACATGGGAATGAGAGTTTTAAATCTGAGTTGTATAACTAATATGGGAACGGGTATTAGTAAAACTGAGTTATCCGGTGAGGAGGTTATGGAAATAGCTAATAAGGTTTCAGTAGATTTTGCTAAGTTAGTAAGGGGTAGCATTAAAGGGATTTAATCTAATTTTAATGTTTATACCATTTTACTTTAATTTTACTGTTGTATATTAGATTTAACAAGGGCGGACAGCCTAAATCAACAGTAAAAAGAAAGGAAGAAAAAAATGGAATTATTAGAAAAAGTAGAAAAGATTAGAGAAAAAACCGGTGTAAGTTATGAAGCGGCTAAGGAGGCGTTGGAAGCCTGTGGAGAAGATATTTTAGATGCTTTGGTGTATCTGGAAAGTCAGGGAAAAATACGTGAGCCGGAAGTAAGGGTATATACTACTAGAGAAGAAGCTTCAGAGGAACTAAGACAAGCTAATCAAAATTATGAAAAATCTGCTAATGAGTCTTTTCAGAGTCAGAGCCATAGATTTTTTAAATGGGTAAAGAAAATGTTGATTAAAGGCATGGAGAATATGTTTATCGTTTCTAAAAACGGAGAAGATAAGGTGACTATTCCTGTGTTAGGATTGGTAGCATTATTATTGTTTGTCTTTTGGGTTACAGTGCCTTTAATGATTATAGGCTTGTTCTGTGGATACAGCTATAGCTTTAAGGGGGAAATAGAAAAGTCTGTAAATATTAATGAAGCTTGTAATAAGGCATCAGAGGTGGCAGAAAATCTCAAAAAAGAGTTTAAGAAAGAAGATTAATGTTTTGGTCGGCTGTTAGCCGACCTAGAGGTAGGGTATGGCGAAGAAGATTTTGTTAATTGAAGATGAAGAGAAGATAGCACGATTTACAGAACTGGAGTTAATCCACGAAGGTTACCAAGTGGGTAAGGCTTTTAATGGTAGGGAAGGTTTAGAATTAGCAGAAAGTGGAGAATATGATTTAGTGCTTTTAGATGTGATTTTGCCGGAACTTAACGGGTTGGAAGTCTTAAGAAGATTGAGGAAGGTATCTGACATTCCGGTAATTATGGTTACTGCAAGAGATGCGGTGATGGATAAGGTGTTCGGTTTAGATTCGGGTGCAGATGATTATATAACGAAACCCTTTGCCATAGAGGAGTTACTGGCTAGAATAAGAGTTGTTTTTAAGAGCAAAGCCGGAAAAATGCCGGAACAAAAAATTCTATCTGCGAAGGGTGTTACTTTAGATGTGAATCGCCACGAAGTTCGTTTTAAGGAAGAAAATATAGAACTGACTCACAGAGAATATGAGCTGTTATATACTCTTTTAGAAAATAAAAACATAGTAATGGATAGGGAAAAGCTTTTAAATAAAGTTTGTGGATACGATTACTTGGGTGAAACTAATTTAATCGATGTATATGTAAGATACATAAGAGGAAAAATTGATGATAAATACGGTATTGAGCTTATTCAGACTGTTAGAGGTGTAGGTTATGTCATCAAGGAATAAAATCAAGGACAAGAATACCGGATCTATTACAAGTAAAATAGTTTTAGAGTTTTGGTATCGTCAACTGTTTCAGTTTTTTATATTGGATTTAACCGCTATAATTTTATTTATTATAGGATATGGAATTTCCCAAGATTGGTCTTTTATAGGCTTAGATGCCTTAAGCGGCAGAGAAATTGTAGATCGGTTTCACTTAATGTGGGAACAATTTAGAATACCTTTTTTTATAATCTTAATAGTTGAGGTGGTTTTTCTCATAGGTGGGCTTTTTACGGCAGGTTCGGTCCGCAGAAACCTAAAGCCTTTGCAAGATATGGCGCTCCATGCAGAAGAATTAAGTCGTAAAGTAAATGAAAATAAAAATAATTATTCAAAATCCGCCCCTGAAAAACTTTATCGTATGGAGAGTGCATTGAAGGACTTCAATCCAAAATCGCCGGATGCTAAGGTGTCTACCGGAGACAAGGAATTACAGAGTTTAGAGATTGCTATTAATAATCTTTTAGACAGAGTTAGAGAAAATAGTAGACAGCAGGAGCGTTTCATATCGGATGCTTCTCATGAACTTAGAACCCCTATAGCAGTGATTCAGGGTTATGTTAATCTTTTGGATAGATGGGGAAAAGAGGACAAACAGATTTTGAGTGAATCCATAGAAGCTTTGAAAAATGAATCTGAGCATATGAAAAACTTAGTAGAACAGTTATTGTTTTTAGCTAGAGGAGATAGTGGCAAAAATACTTTACAGTTTGCTCCTGTCAATTTAAAGGACTTGGCGGTTTCTGTTTTGGAAGAATCTGCTATGATAGATGAGAAACATAACTATGTTTTAAGAGAGTCCGGAGAAAAAGAAATTGTAGTCAGCGGAGATTTTGCCATGTTAAAGCAGGCAATGAGAATATTTTTGCAAAATGCGGCAAAATATTCTACTGAAAAATCCACAATTATTATAGGGGCTGATAAAGACGGAGACGGTACTCCGATTCTCATCATACAGGATGAAGGAAAAGGCATGAATTCTTCAGAAATTGTCCATATATTTGAGCGTTTTTATAGAGGTGGAAATAGTAGAAGTGAGGTTAAAGGGGGAACCGGTTTAGGTTTATCTATAGCCAAGTGGATTGTTGATTCTCATGGTGGTGAGATAGAAGTTCTTAGCAGGGAAGATTTTGGAAGTAGAATTACAATAAAGCTTAGGTCTTAATGAGTCAAATTTAATTATCGGCAAAATATAATTTGAAATATAGATATAAAATTTTGATATAGTTTGCCGATGATGGTATACTCCTTTTATTAACAGATTTTTCCAACACTTTTTATACTATACGCCTATAAATTAAAATAAGGACTGCAGCCTAACTGCTATAAATTTAGGCGTAAGTCCTTTTTTATTATGTAAATATCTAATACTAGAAAAATTTAAACATGAGGATAAATAATCCTATGACTTCTCCCCAGACTATACCATAGCCGGCAATGTCCCCGTTCATTCCCCCTAGTTGCTTTTTTCCATAGGTAATAAATAAAATGGTTCCTAAAGCTGTTGCTAAACCTACTAATGCACTATTTAGTAAGGACTCTGCGAAGAAAAGCAATATGGCGAGATAAACTATTAGCTGTATAAGAAGAAGGAATATACCATCTTTCTTAGTGGTGCTTTGCATTTCTACATATTGGCTTACCTGAATCGGCTTGCTGAGTAAAACGGCTAAAGCTGAAACTGAACGAGATATTATAGCTATTAAAATAAAGTTTATTAAGTCTGCATTGCTGAGTATAGCTTGTATAATGAATGAAAAAGCGGCTAAAATTATAAAGATTATGCTTATTACAGCGAAGGCTCCTGTATGACTGTCCTTTAGAATTCTTTGTCTGTCTTCTAAAGGTTTGCGTGACATTATTGCATCAGAACAGTCCATAAAACCATCCATGTGCATAAATCCACATAGGAAATAAGGTATGAAAGTCATTAAAAACGTACAGGCGAAAAATGGGATTTTTACATATAAAAGCAAATAGTAGCAAGCAGCCCATATACCGCCGATGGCGGCACCCACTGTAGGGAGCCAACCTAACATGAGGCTTTGACATTTTGTATCCCATAGTTTAATAGGGCAAGGCAATGTACAAAAATTCCCCCAAGTCATTGAAAAAGCCGTTAAATATTTTTTAATCATATAATTAATCTCCCGTAAATCTATTATTTCCAGAAATTTTTAAAACCGAAGGATACTTCTACCACTTGTTCACAAATTTCAGCCAGTTTTCTATCTATGAAAGCTAAGGCTTTTCGATAATCTTCTGTAAAATCATCAAATTTTGTTGCATCTGAGTAAATGTAGTCGGATACGAATACGGTGTTTCCTGTGGATTTTGCAAAGGTTGTTAATTCTTCTGCCAATCTATTGCCTGCTTCAAAATCAACCTGCCCATTTGACTTAAACATTTCATTAGCTAATAAGGCGGTAACACTGTCCAGAAGGAAAACTCCCTTAGGGTCAACTCTTTGTCCGGAGGCGGTTTCTCCTTGAAGGGAAGTTAAAATATCAGTACCCTGTTCTATGGTGTCAAAGCCCCAGCCTTCACGCTCTTTTATATGCCTTTTTATTCTGGCAATGTCCTCCTTGTCGTGGGGTATCATAGTAGCTAGATAATAAAGAGGAACCTTATATTCTAAAGCCATATCTCTTGCTTTTTCTTGGGCAAAGTATGATTTTCCGTTTTTAGCTCCGCCACTGATAAAAATATTCATTAAAAGAAGTTTCCTTTCTTTCCTTCCTCTAAGTAGTCTGCATTTATAGCTCCCTCATCAAAGGTTGCCATGCCATTCATGGTAGCACAGGCGGTTTCAATGATTTTGAAGCTGATAGGGCAACCGGACCCTTCACCTAATCTCATGCCTAAATTAAAGAAAGGTTTTATACCTAATGCTTCTATTGCTATTAAATAACCCGGTTCCTTAGATTGATGTGAACCGAACATATAGTTTATAGCCTTTGGCGCCAATTTGCAGGCAGCCAGAGCAGAAACAGCGGAAATATAACCGTCTATAACTACAGGAATTTTATAATAAGCGGCTCCAAGGAAGGCACCGACCATTGCACAAATATCAAAGCCGCCAACTTTAGTTAGAATACCGATTACATCTTCTTTATCCAGGTCTTTGGTCATATCTGTAACGATGGCAAGTTTTTTAGCAAGACCTTCGTCGTTTAGTCCGCCACCTCTGCCTACAACATCTTCTGCCTTAGCTCCCGTAAGAGCAGAAAGGACACAGGCGCTGGTAGTAGTATTTCCTATACCCATTTCTCCAACTCCGAAGATTTCATATTTACATTTTTTTAAAGCAGCTACGGCTTCCAAGCCGATTGTAATTCCTTGAATTGCTTCAGATTCTGTCATAGCATTTTCTCTGGCTAAATTTTTAGTTCCGTTAGCAATTCTTCTATTTACAATTTTCTTAGAAAGTTCTAAGCTATTGTTTGCCATTTCAGCACTGTAAAGATGAGCGGGTATAGGCATTTTTACACCTGTATCTACAACTAAGAGGTCCATATCAAAATATTTAGCCATAGCACTTACACCTGTAAAATGTCTGGTAAAATTAATGGTTTGAGCTAAAGTAACCGATTGTGGAGCGGAAGCAATACCTTCATCTACCACGCCGTTATCCGCACACATTATGGTTATAGCTTGCTTCTTTACACTGTTTTTAACCTTACCGGTAATTCCGGCTAATTGAATTGAAATATCTTCTAAGAGCCCTAAAGCACCTGTGGGTTTTGCTAAAATTTCCTGTCTTAAGGAAGCTTCCTTCATAGCCTTAGGATCTAAATCTCCTAAACGGTCAATTTCATCTAAAATTTCCATTAATTGTTTGTTCATCTGTTGTCCTCCAAGTTATTATCGGTTAAATATATTTATTGGCGTGTAGCCATTTAAGACAAGGCAAACATTCACCGGATTCAATAGTAAAGGTGACCTTGTTATTGCAAAATCTGCCTATGCAATCCATTATGGAATGAAAGTTTAAAGTTCCCAGAGTAAAGGGGTGATGGGCATCACGGGTACCGTCATTATTGTGAAGATGGAAATGGTCGATATAAGGTGCCAGTACCTCTATCCAATTCTCAACCTTTAAATCTTTAACTGTGGTGGCATTAGCATGCCCTACATCTAAGCAAAGTTTAATTCTAGGGTCTGAAATAATTTCCATCATTTCCCTTAGCATATAAGGCTCATCTTCCAGAACATTTTCAATGAGTATGTTGAAGTCTTTGGGCTTATCTTCCATAAATTTCTTCCAAAATATAGCACCTTTTTCTGCTTGCCAACTTTTGAAATATAGTTGAGGCATCCAACCTGTATGAACTACCATTCTGTTTATATTAAAATGGGTAGCGACTTCATAAGCCTGATTCAATCTTTCCATACCGAAGGCTCTGGCCCTATAATCTATTCCTGCAGGATAAATTTCCGTAAATGGACCATGTAAAATAAGATTTTTAGGCATGGAAAGGTCTATATCTTTTTGAATCTCTTTTAGAAGATGAGATCTGGTTTCCAAATCTTCATCTAAACATTCTGAAATGCAGGTATGGTTTATTTCCATACCTAAGTTATAAGTTTTTATGGCTTCTATGAAATGATTAGAAAAACTGCATACATAGAGCCTGTTTCGTAAATTATCACACATAGAATAATAATATCATATTTATAATAAAATTGAAAGTATTATGAAGGCTATATCTTGCAAAGTTGTAAGTTTTTTGATAGAATTAGGAGTAAAAGTATTTTTTGGACAAGAAATGAGGATAGTTATGAGTAAGAAAATGCAGAGTAATATTCTTCTTTTGATTACAGCGATGATATGGGGTTCAGCCTTCGTTGCTCAGAAAAGTGGAATGGACTATGTAGGAGGTTTTACCTTTAATGGAATTAGAACTTTTATAGGTGGTTTAGTACTTATACCTGTAATTTTATTTATGAATAGAGGAAAAAACCAAAGAGAAATGAGCGATATACAGGGAGAAGAAAAACGCAAAGAAAACAAGCTTATTCTTATAGGCGGATTTTGCTGCGGAGCCGTACTCTTTGTAGCTGCAACCCTTCAACAGTTTGGTGTGGGGCTTACAACTGCAGGCAAAGCAGGGTTTATTACTACTTTATATGTGGTATTTGTACCGATTTTAAGTGTACTTCTTAGAAAAAGAGTTAGACCTATTATGTGGCTCTGTGTTGTTTTAGGAGCAGCAGGACTTTATCTTTTATGTATGACAGATAAGAATTTTAGTCTTTCTCCCGGAGATACTTTGGTGCTTTTATGTGCAGCAGCTTTTTCTGTGCATATTTTAGTGGTTGATTACTTTGCACCTAAGGTTGACGGTGTTAAATTGGCATGTGTTCAGTTCTTAATATCAGGCCTTATTGGAATTATATGTATGTTCATATTTGAAGAGCCTAAATTAGATGCTATTTTAGCTTGTACAGTTCCTATTTTATATGCAGGAGTTCTGTCTTGTGGTATTGGTTACACTTTACAGATTGTAGCTCAGAAACATGCAGAACCGACAGTGGCATCACTTTTAATGTGCTTGGAATCGGTATTCGCAGTAGTTTTCGGAGCAATGCTGCTTCATGAATCTATGTCTGTTAGAGAATTGATCGGTTGCGGAGTAATTTTCTTAGCCGTAATTATCTCTAATCTACCGGAAAAAAACAAGCTATAATATGACAAAATCTAAAATTAAAGCATGAAATTCGCTGGAATAAATACTTTATATTGAAAGGACTAACAGGACAATTTAATATGGATAAATTTTTTGAAATAACTAAGAGAGGCTCTAATGTTAAAACAGAAATAATTGCAGGACTGACTACTTTTTTTGCTATGGCATATATTATCTTTGTAAATCCTAATCAGGTTACAGGGTTTACAGAGGGACTTACTAGCGTTTGGAACGCAGTTTATGTAGGATCGATTTTAGTTGCAACTATAGGAACTCTTTTGATGGCATTATATGCTAATATGCCTTTTGCACAGGCTTGTGGTATGGGGCTGAATTCATTTTTCTTTGTGAGCTTTATATTACCTCAGGTCATATCCGGAGGAGATGCAGTAGCCGGCTATAAGGCAGGTTTGGTGATAATACTTCTTTCCGGATTACTGTTTTTAGTTTTATCTGTTACAGGAGCTAGACAGTACATAGCTAAGGCTATGCCGGAATGTTTAAAGACTTCTATTTCTGCGGGTATAGGTTTATTTATAGCCTTTATAGGTTTTCAGAATGTAGGGATTATTCAGGACAATCAATATACCTTAACTCAGTTTGTAGATATTCATGGAGCTATTAAGGGAGAGGGCGGAATACTTACTATTCTTCCTGCTTTGTTAGCTTTGTTAGGATTTATAATTATAATAGTGCTTCATCAGTTAAAGGTTAAGGGGAATGTACTTATAGGTATGGCTGTTACTACAGCACTATATTATGTGATTTCAGGTGTTACGCCGTCCTTTGATATGGGGCAGATAGGTCAGTCTTTTAAGGATTTTGTGGAAGTTGGTTTATTTGCGGTGTTTAGTAAAGAAGCTTGGAGCCTTACCTTCAATCCTGCTTTTATCGGAGGAACCTTTAGCGTTATCCTCTATGTAATAGCTTTTTGTATGGTAGATATGTTTGATACTATTGGGGCTTTATATGGAACGGCTACACAGGCAGAAATGTTGGATGCAAACGGAGATCCGGAAAGCTTAAATCAGTGTATGACTTGCGACTCTATAGCGACCGTTACAGGTGCGGCTTTAGGAACATCAACTTGTACTACTTTCATAGAATCTGCTTCAGGAATTGCTGTAGGGGGAAGAACCGGTTTAACAAGTTTAGTAACTTCTATATGCTTTATACTTTGTTTATTTCTGGCACCTTTAGCAAGTGTAGTACCAAGTTGTGCTACAGCCCCTGCATTAATTTATGTAGGAGTTTTAATGTTAGGAAACTTTAAAAATGTAGATATGAGCGAAATGAGATTTGCGGCTCCTGCATTTTTAACCTTAATAATGATGCCCCTCACTTATTCCATTGCAAACGGTATAGGTATCGGCTCTATAGCTTACACTTTAATTACTATTTTTACAGGTAAATTTGAAAAGAAAGATGTTATGGTAGCTATAGTAGGAATTTTGTTTGTATTCAAATTCTGTTTTATAACTATGTAATAACATAGATAATGAAAATTCGGTTTTAACTGAATAATAAAAAATAAAAGGTTGGCACAGGCGGATTTTGGAAATCAGTGGAAAGTGCCTTGAGAAAGGAATGTATCATGTTTCATGAAATGACCATAGCTGGATTGAAAAGACAGCTACCTCTTTGTAGAATTACAGATGATTTATATATTGGGGCTTTTATTATGTTTGGTGATGTGGAGGTGACAGTGGCTTCTGCAAGGGAGCTTTTGGCTAAGGCTCCGGATTTTGATGTTTTGATTACGGCGGAAGCAAAGGGAATACCTCTATGCTATGAAATGGCAAAACAGGCAGAAACTAACAACTATGTAATTGCTAGAAAAGGGCCGAAACTTTATATGAATAACATCATATCTACGGAGGTGGATTCTATTACTACTGACCATGTGCAGACTCTTTATATAGGCGACACTGAGGTTAATATGCTTAAAGATAAGAAGGTTTTAATTGTGGATGATGTAATTTCTACAGGTGAATCCTTAAGATCTCTTGAAAATTTAGTGAACAGAGCAGGTGGAACTATTGTTGGAAGAATGGCTGTCTTAGCGGAAGGTGAGGCAACTGAAAGAGAAGATATTATCTTCTTAGAAAAACTACCTGTTTTCAATGCTGACGGAAGTGTAAAATAATTTTTGGAGGTGATTAAAATGGAAAGAGAAAAATTATTTATGAAAAGAAAAAATGGCTTTGATGTAATGGATAAAGCAGAAAAGGCTAAAATGGAAGAATATTGCCAGCTTTATAAAGAATATTTAGGGGTTGGTCGTACTGAAAGAGAATGTGTTAAGGAAACCATAAGGCAGGCTGAAGCTTTAGGTTTTGTACCTTATAAAAGGGGTATGGAGCTTAAGGCAGGAGATAAGGTTTATTTTAATAACAGAGAAAAGAATGTGAACTTAGCTATCATAGGAAAATCCGGTTTAGAAAAGGGTGCTAATATTATAGCTTCTCATATTGATTCACCTAGATTAGATCTTAAGCCCTCTCCTTTATATGAGGAAAATGGTCAAGCTTTGTTAAAGACACATTACTATGGTGGTATTAGAAAGTACCAGTGGGTTACTATTCCTTTGGAACTTCACGGAGTTGTGGCTTTAAGAGATGGCAGGGTAGTAGAGGTTAAAATTGGTGAAGGAAATGAACCAAAGTTAGTAATTACAGACCTTTTACCTCATTTGGGACAGGAACAGAATAAGAAACCTTTAGGTGAAGCTTTTACGGGAGAAGGTCTTAATATTTTAGTAGGTAGTGAGCCAATCGGTGATGCTGATGCTACAGATAGAATTAAACATAATATTTTAGAAAAATTAAATGAAAAATATGGAATAGTTGAAGAAGATTTTATATCTGCTGAGTTAGAGGCTATTCCGGCGTATCTTCCTACAGATATTGGGTTAGATGGAAGTCTTATAGGCGGATATGGACATGATGACAGGGTTTGCTCTTACGCAGGCCTTAAAGCTATGTTCGATATAGAAACTCCTGAAAAAACAGCGGTTCTTATTTTAGCAGATAAGGAAGAAGTTGGTTCTATGGGTGTTACAGGTATGATTTCACAGGCTTTTGAAAACTTTATGAAGAACCTTTGTGATAGTCAGGGTGTAGATTTATTCCAGTGTTTTGAAAATTCTTTCTGCTTATCCTGTGATGTAACTGCCGCTGTAGATCCTAACTATATGGAAGTTTTTGAAGTTAGAAACGGAGCTCATATTAATCAGGGTATAGGACTTTGCAAATACACAGGTTCCAGAGGTAAGGGCGGTGCATCCGATGCTAATGCGGAAACGGTAGCGAAAGTCCTTAGATGGTTCGACGATAATGAAGTTTTATGGCAGATGGCAGAAATGGGCAAGGTAGATGCCGGTGGTGGCGGTACTGTTGCTTTAGACTTGGCTAATAGAAACATAGAAACTATAGATGCAGGAGTACCTGTTCTAAGTATGCACTCACCATTTGAAGTGGTGTCCAAGATTGATTGCTATATGACTTACAAAGGCTGTAAGGCTGTATATGAAGCGAAATAGTTTTAAATTTTGAATAGCATATAAAAAGGGAGACTATATAAGAGTTCTCCCTTTTCTGTATAATTAGAGGGGTAAATAATGAATTTTATAAGTATATTTGATGTTATAGGTCCCGAGATGATAGGACCTTCCAGTTCTCATACGGCAGGGGCTGCAGAAATTGCGAGGATGGCAAGAAAGCTTTTTTCAAGTCAACCTGTATCTGTGATTTTCACCCTATATGGTTCCTTTGCAAAGACCTATAGGGGACATGGAACAGATAAGGCGCTTTTAGGTGGCATACAAGGTTTCGCACCGGATGATGTTAGAATACGACAAGCCTTTGAAATTGCTGATAAATCCGGTTTGAAGTATGAATTCAAAATAGATGATGAAGGCGATGGAGGGCATCCTAATACGGCGGATATTTTACTGACGGATAAAGATGGAAAGACTTTATTTATAAGAGGTTGGTCCATAGGTGGCGGTAAAATAAAAATTGTTAAAATAAATAATATAAAAGTAGAGTTTACGGGAGAATACAGTACCATAATTGTTAAGCAAGATGATAAGCCGGGAGTGATAGCTCATCTTTCTACTTGCCTTGCAAACCACAATGTAAATATTGCCTTTATGAGACTTTTTAGAGAAGCTAAAGGCTTAACAGCATATACAATAATTGAGTCCGATGAACAAATTCCTAGGGAGATTTTGGAGGAGATTAAGTCGCACGAATATATTAAAAATACTACGTTGATTCAGGTGTAAATCAGGATATTTAAGTGGATAGAAAGGAAGAAAAATCGGAAATATGGATTTTGGAAATGGAATAGAATTACTTAAAATTTGCAGGGAGCAAAATCTGCCTATTTCACAGGTTATGCTTAACAGGGAAGTTGAATTAGGTCAGATAGACAGGGATACAATAATAAAAAAATTGGGCCATTCCTTAGAGATAATGAAAAGTGGAGCCAAAGAACCTATTAAAAAACCGCAGAAATCTTTAGGTGGCTTAATAGGAGGAGAGGCTAAAAGGATAATGGAATTTAAAGACTCCTTAGGTGGCAAAGCTTTATGCGGTGAAGTATTAACCCGTGCCATAGCTTATTCAATGGCTATTTTAGAAGTAAATGGTACTATGGGACTTATCGTAGCAGCGCCTACAGCAGGGTCTTCAGGAGTTGTGCCGGGGGCTTTAATTAGTATAGGAGAAACCTTAGGTTTCAGTGATGAGAAATTAATAGAGGGGCTTTTAAATGCATCTGCCCTAGGATATATAATGATGAAAAATGCATCGGTTTCAGGTGCGGAAGCCGGTTGTCAGGCAGAGGTTGGAGCAGCTTCAGCTATGGCGGCTTCTGCCTTAGTAGAACTTTTAGGAGGGACTCCTGAAATGTGTCTGTCTGCTGCAGCTATGGCAATTTCCAACTTACTCGGTATGGTATGCGATCCGATTTTAGGATTGGTGGAAGCTCCTTGTCAAAGTAGGAATGCTATAGGGGTTTCTAACGGATTTGTTACTGCTCAGCTCGCCCTTTCAGGGATTAAGCACATAATACCTTTTGATGAAATGGTAGAAGCTATGTATAGAGTGGGCAGAGCTTTGCCTTGCGAATTTAGGGAAACTGCTTTAGGCGGTAATGCGGCTACACCGACAGCTTGCTCTATGTGTTATGGGAGTTAGCCTAAGCTATTGACAATTAGCCTTTGAAAGTATATCATAAGAAATAATAATATAATTTTGTTGACAAATCTTATAGGCTAATCTTCAATTTATTTAAGGGCTATATAACTAGGTTATTAGTATCAATTCTAAAAATCTCATCATTTCGGTATGAAAGGCAAGGGTAAAATATGGACAAGAAGGAAAATTTGATAAAAAATACAGAAGAAATTTCTAAAGCAGAACCGTTGGAGGTGGAAGCTGTAAAGGTTACAGAGAAGCCTGAAATTTTAGAAGTTACAGAAGCCAATAAAAATAATGGTGGTCCTTCTGAAGAAAGACCTGAGGTTGAGGGGATTTTGGAAATACAAGAGGACAATAATTTCGGCTTTTTAAGATTTAATAATTTTCTTACCAGCGAAAAGGATATTTATGTTGCGCCGGCTCAAATTAGGCGTTTTAATCTTAAGACCGGTGATAAGATAAAGGGTATTTCCAGACTTCCTAATGGAACCGAAAGATTTGGAGCACTTTTATATGTTTTAACTGTAAATGATGAAGATTTAAGTGTTGCTATAAATAGGCCGGATTTTGATAGCCTTACGCCGATATTTCCTTATGAAAGACTTCGTTTGGAAGATGGAAGTAAGGACTTGGCTACTAGATTGATAGATATAGTTGCACCTATTGGTAAGGGGCAGAGAGGACTGATTGTAGCACCTCCTAAGACGGGTAAAACTGTTTTACTTAAGAAAATTGCCAATGCCATAGAGAAAAATTATCCTCAGGTGGAACTCATAGTGCTTCTAGTAGATGAGAGACCTGAAGAGGTTACAGATATGAAGCGTTCTTTAATTGGTGGGGAGGTAATATATTCAACCTTTGATGAACTCCCTGCTCATCATGTGCAGGTAGCCGAAATGGTATTGGCTAGGGCAGAGCGTTTGGTGGAACATGGTAAAGATGTGGTGATTTTGCTGGATAGTATTACAAGATTGGCTAGAGCCTATAATATGGTAGTGCCTGCATCAGGAAGAACCTTGTCAGGTGGTTTAGATCCGGGTGCTTTACATAGACCTAAAAAATTCTTCGGTGCAGCACGAAAGATGGAAGAAGGTGGCTCTATCACGATTCTTGCTACGGCTCTTGTCGAAACCGGTAGCCGTATGGATGATGTAATATTCGAAGAATTTAAGGGTACAGGAAATATGGAACTTCATTTAGACAGAAGACTTTCAGAAAAAAGGATTTTCCCTGCCTTTAGTCTTCATAAGTCGGGTACACGCCGCGAGGACCTGTTGATGAATCAAGAGGAGATAGAAGCTGTTTGGGCTATGCGCCGTGCTATGTCTAATAAGCCGGAGCAGGTAGTTACAGAAGAAATCATAGATAATTTAGCCCATACAAAGACAAATAAAGATTTTATAGCACTAATTCGCAAAGTGCTTTTAGAGGATTAAAAAGTTAGAGCAAAATCTGTGCTGAGGAGGCGGATTTTGCGGCATAGGAGAAATTAATGGATTTGAAGAAAATATTTTTGAAAGATGCTTGCCCTACTTCCATAGGGGGACAGGCAATAATGGAAGGAATAATGATGCGAGGTCCTAAGAGGACAGCTATAGCTATTAGACTTCCTAATGGCAAAATTCACATGAAAACTCAGCCTACACCTGAGGGAAATATTTGGGGAAGATTGCCCTTAATAAGGGGTGTGGTGAATTTTGTAATGTCTATGGTGTTTGGAACACAGGTTCTTATGTATTCGGCAGATGTGTTGGAAGCTCATTCACCTGATACTTATGAAAAGGATAAATTCGATCTTTGGGTAGAAGAAAAGGTAGGCAAGGAGAAGGCATGGAATATATTGCTGGCATTATCTGTGGTAGTGGCACTGGCTATGTCAATTGCAGTATTTATGCTACTGCCTACTGCTGTTGTAGGTTGGTTCAAGGGGCTTACAGAAAATGTACTTTTTCTCAATATTATAGAAGGTTTTGTCAGAATCGGAATATTCTTAGCTTATTTAATGTTGATTTCCAGAATGGGAGAAATTAAAAAGGTTTTTCAGTATCATGGGGCAGAACATAAAACTATTCATTGTTTTGAAAATAATTTGGAGTTGACTCCGGAAAATGCTCAATCTTTTTATACTCTTCATCCAAGATGTGGAACATCTTTTCTAATGTTTGTTATGGTTATCGCCATAATAGTTCATGTGTTTATGGGCTGGCCTACGGTTTGGCTTAGAGTAGCAACAAGATTGTTAGCCCTTCCAATTATTGCCGGCTTATCATATGAACTTCTAAAATGGGCAGGCAGGTCAGATAATATTGTGGTGGAAATCTTAAGTATGCCAGGATTGTATTTACAAAAGTTGACTACCAAAACACCGACTTTTGAGCAGTTAGAGGTAGCAATATGTGCTATGAAGGCGGTTATCCCTTGCAGCAGTGAGGAGGAAGAAGCAGAGAAGGCATATTTTGAAGGTATTTGTGATTTAGACGGAAACCCTGTTGAGGGAGAAGTAGAGTTTTATGATCCGAAGGTTAATCCTAAGGGTCCTAAAAAAGATAAATAAATTTTAAGATAGAGTAGGGAAGAAAAATGAGCTTACCATTAAGCGATGCTATAAAAATTGGAGTTAGAAGGTTATCAGAAGCAGGAGTGGCTGACTGTGAAATAGATGCAAGAGAACTTTATTGTTTTCAAGCCGGAATAAATAGAACAGGGCTTATGATGAGGTGGACGGATGTTTTGCAGGACAATCAGTGCGAAGCATATTTTCAGCTCATAGATAGGAGAGCTGAAAGGGTTCCTCTCCAGCATATTACAGGTTATCAAGCCTTTATGGGTCTGGATTTTAAGGTTAATGAACATGTGCTTATACCTAGACAAGATACAGAAACTATGGTAGAAGATGCTTTAGAACTTATTGAAAAAGGAAGTCTTAGAGGTAATGAATACAGAGTAAAGGTTAAAGGCGTTAAGCCTATAAAAGAAATTTTAGACCTTTGTACCGGAAGTGGGGCTATAGGAATATCCATAGGCAAACTTAATCCTAACATTAAGGTTACCTTAAGTGATATTAGCGATGAAGCATTGAAAATTGCAGGGGAAAATACTAAAAAACACAATCTTAAATCAATTAAAATTGTAAAGAGTGATATGTTTGAAGCGCTGAAAGGGATGACAGGCAAAAAGAAATTTGACCTTATAATATCGAATCCCCCTTACATTAGACCTGAAATTATAGAAACTTTAGAGCCGGAAGTTAAGGAACATGAACCTATGTTAGCTTTAGATGGCGGTGAAGATGGTTTGGATTTTTATAGAATTATTGCAAAATCTGCACCGGAGCATCTTAAGAAAGGTGGAGTTTTGATGATGGAAATAGGCTATGATCAAAAGGACCAGGTGAAAGAAATTTTAGCAGACACGGGTGCCTTCGATAAAATAATAGGTTTACAAGACCTTACAGGAAAAGACAGAATTATAGTGGCAATGTTAAAGACGGCGTAAATGCTGTCTTTTTTTTAGATTGGTTAAAGGTTTTATTGGGGTGAAGTTATCGTATCGCTGGTGGTAATGTGAAAAATTGCAGGGAATAAAGGAATATGTTGAAATGCTGTTTATTTTAAGGTTATATTGTCATTACTGTGTCAAAATATAAAAAACACTTGTAAACATATACCTGCCGTGTTAATATATAATAGTGTAATATACATTAAAAATGTATCTTAGACTGGATAGTGAGATATGGAATTAAAGAAAGGTATAAGGTTTAGGAAAAATATGGATAAACAAAGAAGAAAAGGAATATTGGCTTGTCTATTGATTTTTGTAGTAGCATTGGGATTTTCAGTGCCGGCTATAGGTGGAGGGGCGGTAGCTTTTGCAGAAGAAAATCAGGTGCTCATTGGCAATAATGTTAATGAAGCATTGACGGATGAGAATGTTGTAAAAACAGAGTATTATATAACGAATGGAGTTATGAACCCTTCTAATAGTAGCATGCTGTGGTTTAAGTATGAGTTTAAAATTAATCCTACAGCGAAGGGCGTTAAGTCAGGAGATTTTATAACCTATGAACTTGATAAGAACATGAGAATGCAAGGGTGGGTTGAAAAATCTGCGGCAAAATTTCCTAACCTTGTGGACTCTAGTACAAATCAGATAGTAGCGACAGCATTTTTTGATGCTGCCAATAATACGGTTAAGTATGTATTTACTGATTATGTAGAAGGAAAAGGAGAAATTCAGGCTTCAGCTCAGGCTGTGGTTGTGGTAGATGAAGATAAAATCACAAACAATGGCACTTATTCTTTTACAAATAAATTTGGTAATTTTGTGCAGGAAGATACATATAAGATTGAATATGAATCTTTCCCTGAGCCTATTTCTAATGTGGCATACGGCAATAAAAAAGAGTTGACCACAGGAAGACAACTGATAAAACATGTTAATCCATATACTAAGAGATATGAACAAATTTTTGTCTTAATACCTAAAGTAACAAGTGATACTATTACGGGAAGAATAGGTAAGCGTTTAGGTTTCGACATTTTAGGTACCGATACACCTCAGATGGAGGAGAAAATTAAGGTCTATAGAATAAAAAATGCACCTGATTCTATTTCAGGGAGCTTAAATATAGAAGATAGCAATTTAGAAGAAGTTACAGATCAGTTTACTGTAACTGTTAAAGCAGGAGGTGCAGGACTAAGATATATTCCAAATGCAAATATTCTTAATACAGATTATTATCTTGTGAAGCTGGAAAATGGTTATGATGATCAGAAGCATTTTAATAGCGGTATGACACCTGTAACTTATGATGAAAACGGAAAGCAGTTAGGTGATTTAGCTCTCTGTAGCTTTGGAAATACATTTACTCAAGATCAGTTAAAGGCATTGGCATGGATGATGACTACACCACCAACTTTCGTCAAGAAATTAGCTATTAAAAAGATAAATACTTCAGGACAAAGTCTTAAAGAGGCAGATTTTGCAATATATGATGGAGATAATAAGGTAGGTTCTTTATCAACTAATGAGCAGGGTGAAGGAGATATTACTCTGGCTCTTAAAGAATATACCCTTAGAGAAACTAAAGCACCTAATGGATATTTAGAAATTTCTGATGTTAAATTTGAAATAAATAAAGATGGCAAGCTTATTATTAAAGATAAGGCTGCTAAGGACGAGGTTAAAGTAGAAGGCGATAAATTTATAATTGTAGATAAGGTTAAACCTATTATTCCGGTTGTTGTACCTGCTACAGATACAGTATCTGTAAAGGTTCAAAAGACTTGGAATATTAAGGAAGGGATTAAAAATCCGGATTCCGTTATCATAGTTTTAGAACCTACAGGTCAGACAATAGAACTTAACGAAAAAAATATGTGGAAGGGCGAATTTGTTAATCTTCCAAAGAAAAATGCTAAAGGTGAAGTGATAGAGTATAAGATTGTAGAAAAAGCTGTACCAAACTACACTTCCAGCATTAGTGGCAGCATGACTACAGGTTTTATTGTGACTAATACCTTCGTTGAAAATCCACAAAATCCATCAATATCTGATGTTGAGAAACCAGGTAAACCTAATGAATCTAAACCAATGCCTGGAGTTAAAATAGAAAAACCTAACGGTAAGATTGACATACCAAATAAATCTATTGTACCTAAAACAGGTGATGATAATACTTTGTTATTATATGGAGGATTAATTTCATTAAGTTTAATGGCACTTGCTTATATGGCTGTTAAAAGGCATAAAGAAGAAAGCGAAAAATAAAAAATACTTGCAATCAGCTCTAACCTATGATATAGTTTATTAGTCATAGACGAAATGTGACTATATTTCAATTGAAAAGTATAGAGAGGAGAATGAACATGAGGGAAGGAATCCATCCTGATTATAAGGAATGTAAAGTAACTTGCGCATGTGGTAACAGTTTTGTTACTAAATCAACTAAAGAAGAAATGAGACTTGACGTATGCTCAGCATGCCATCCATTCTTCACCGGTCAGCAGAAGTTTGTAAACCGTGGCGGCCGTGTTGAAAAGTTCAAGAATAAATATAACATCGACTAATCAGAAAATAAAATATGATAGGAAATCGGAATCTTTGATAGGTTCCGATTTTTTAATTGTGTATTCCTTTATACGATTAACATTGTGAAATCGTTTGTAGATGATAGGATTTCCCCTTGCTTTCTAGGAGCGTTTTAATTGCACAGGCTTGTGTGTAAGGGCGAAATAGTGTCATCCGGTAGATTTTGCGTATTTCCCACTACAGGATTAGCCTATACAAGGCTTGAAATAGTGGTATTTTTCATCAAATATATAATACTCACTATTTACAATATTTCTAGACCGCATAATATAGTGCGGTCTTCTTACAAAATCTAAAATCTACACTATTTTAAGCATTACATTCATTTGCCATAATAAATTTTCCTTACAAAATCTAAAAAATCCAACAGTTACATCTCATTTATAGACCGTTTTTATATAATTCTTTATAGACTTATCTTGTTCTAAAAAAAATAATTATAAATATGTAAAAAACCATAGCCAAATCTGGAGTTTTATGGTATAAATAGACTATATGTTGTGTGTAATATAAAAACAAACAACAAGATATTGTGAAAATTTAGAACAAAGGTAGGGATGAGATGAAGAAGATAATAAAGCGAAATCTTGCAGAGGTCGTATATGATCCTTCTAAGATTAGAGTTGCTATAAAGAAAGCTTTTAAATCTGTAGGTGAAACTTGTTTAGAGGAAGTTTTGGATAGGCTGATTTTGCAGGTGGAAGATAAGTTTAAAGAGTTGGAAACCGTTGAAGTAGAGGAAGTTCAGGATGCAGTTGAAGAAGTTTTGATGAAAAATGACTGTTATCATGTGGCTAGAAGCTATATTTTGTATCGTGAGCAGAGGACTTCTTTAAGGCGTATTCGCACTAAGCTCATAAAGGATGTAGGAGATGAAGGGCTTGAGGAAGTTTTGAGTCAGGTACAAAAAGATTTTTCGGATTATGATTTATCACGACTTAGAGCTAAATATATTGCCATGGATAAGCAGGATGAAAGTCTAGATAAAAGACTTAAGCTCCTTACAGTTTCAGCAGAGGAACTTACTTCTCAGGAAGAACCTAAGTGGGAAAAAATCGCCGGAAGAATTTTGAGCTATGTTTTTCATAGAGAGCTTAGGGCAAGTGAGGATAATCTGGGAATTAAAGGATTCTTTGAGAAATTAAGATATATGACAGAAGCAGGGTTTTACGGTTCTTATATTTTGGAAAATTATACTAAAGAAGAAGTAGATTATTTAGAAAAGATTATTAAGCCGGAGCGAAATAATTTATTTGGGTTTTCAGGTTTAGACCTGTTAATTCAGAGATATTTAATTAGAAATCACAGTCATGTGGCATTAGAGTCTCCTCAGGAAATGTATATGGGAGTAGCCATGCATTTAGCCATGAAAGAGCCTAAGGACAGACTGTTTTGGGTAGAAAAATTTTATGATATTATGAGTCTTCATCAAGTTACGATGGCGACTCCGACTCAATCTAATGCCAGAAAGCCTTATAATCAGCTTTCTAGCTGCTTTATAGATACGGTGCCGGATTCCTTAGAAGGTATTTATCATAGCATTTCTCAGTTTGCAGAAGTTTCAAAGCTAGGGGGCGGAATGGGAATGTATTTTGGAAAGGTTCGCTCCAGAGGGGGCAAAATCCGTGGATTCGAAGGTGTCAGCGGTGGCGTAATTCGTTGGATTCGCGTAGTAAATGATACGGCTGTGGCAGTAGACCAGTTAGGTATGCGACAAGGGGCTGTCGCTGTTTACCTAGATGCTTGGCATAAGGACTTGCCTGAGTTTTTACAACTTAGAACTAACAATGGTGATGACAGAATGAAAGCTCATGATATTTTCCCTGCAGTTTGTTATCCCGATCTTTTTTGGAAAATGGCTAAGGAAGATTTAAATCAAGAGTGGTACCTTATGGATCCTCATGATATTTTAACAGTTAAGGGATATGCCTTAGAAGATACTTATGGTGAGGAATGGGAAGAAAAATATTGGGACTGCGTTCATGATTCCAGAATATCTAAGCGGCCTTTGATTTTGAAAGACTTAGTAAGATTAATTCTGAAATCAGCAGTCGAGACAGGAACACCTTTTGCCTTTTATAGAGATACGGTAAATAAGGCAAATCCTAATAAACATAAGGGTATGATATACTGCTCAAATTTATGCACGGAAATTGCTCAAAATATGAGCGAAACAACCTTTGTATCCAAGACTGTTTTAACAGAGGACGGTGATCCTGTAGTAGTTACGAAAACTAAGCCGGGGGATTTTGTTGTATGCAACCTTGCCTCACTTTGTTTAGGCAATTTAGATGTGGAAAATAGTAGAGAAATAGAAGATGTTACCAAGATAACTCTTCGTGCTTTAGATAATGTAATAGACCTTAATCTTTATCCTGTATCCTATGCAGAAATCACAAGTAAATCTAACAGAGCTGTTGGATTGGGCGTTTCGGGCTATCATCACATGTTAGCAAAACATGGAATTCCTTGGGAGTCCGACAAACATTTGGATTTTGCTGATAAAGTATTTGAGGATATTGCCTATAGTGCTATTAAGGCTAGTAATGAGCTTGCTTTAGAACGAGGCAGTTATAGCTATTTTAAGGGAAGCGAATGGGAGAGCGGAGTATATTTTGATAGAAGAGGATATGATTCTCAGCGCTGGAAAGACCTCAGAAAAAAAATTTCGGAAGGCGGAATGAGAAATGCTTGGCTTATGGCGACTGCACCTACAAGCTCTACATCTATACTCATAGGAACAAGTGCAGGTTTAGACCCTGTAATGAGCAAGTTCTATTTGGAAGAGAAAAAGGGTACTATTTTACCGAGAGTAGCCCCTGACCTTTCTCCTGAAACCTATTGGTATTACAAGCCTGCCCATACCATAGATCAGACTTGGTCTGTTAAGGCGGCAGGTGTAAGACAGCGTCATATAGACCAAGCCCAGAGTATAAATTTCTGGATTAATAATGATTACAAGATGAGTCAATTATTAAATTTATATATTCTTGCTTGGGAAAAAGGGGTAAAAACCGTTTATTACGTAAGGTCAAAATCTCTGGAAGCAGAGGAATGCGAAAGCTGTTCATCATAAAATAGAAAGATAAAGGATTAAGATATGGATAATAAAATTTTTAGAAAACCTCTTTTCAATCCGGAGGGGGATATAGAAGTAAAAAATCGTTGTTTGTTAAATTTCAATACCACTAATATAAACGATTTCAATAATATGAAATATAGCTGGGTTTCTGATTGGTATCGTCAAGCTATGAATAATTTTTGGATTCCGGAGGAGATAAACCTAAATCAGGATAAGAGTGATTATCCTAATTTATTGCCGGCAGAACGAGCAGCTTATGATAAAATTTTAAGTTTTTTAGTTTACCTGGATTCATTACAATCAGCTAACTTACCTAATATAGCTCAATTTGTTACTGCTAATGAAATAAATCTTTGTCTCTCTATACAGACCTTTCAGGAATGTATTCATAGTCAGAGTTATAGCTATATGTTAGATACTATATGTAATCCTACAGAAAGAAATGAAATTCTGTATCAGTGGAAAACTGATGAGCATCTCCTTAGAAGAAATGAGTTTATAGGGCAGCTTTATAATGAATTTGTAGAAAATCCTAATAAGGAGTCCTTTTTAAGAGTTTGTATTGCCAATTATATTTTAGAAGGTATTTATTTCTATTCCGGTTTTATGTTTTTCTATAATCTAGGCAGAAATGGTAAAATGCCGGGAAGTGTTCAGGAAATTAGATATATAAATCGTGATGAAAATACTCATTTATGGCTTTTTAAGAAGATTTTGCTAGAGCTTGAAGATGAGGAACCTCAGCTTTTTACGGAAGAAAGTAAAAAAATGATAGCGGATATGGTTAAAACCGGTGTGGAGCAGGAAATAGCTTGGGGACAGTATGTTATAGGTAATGAAATACCGGGATTAAATGGCTCTATGGTGAGTGATTATATAAAATATCTTGGAAATTTAAGATATAGCTCCTTAGGTTTGGGAACTTTATATCCGGGTTATGAAACAGAGCCGGACACTATGAAGTGGGTTAATCAGTATTCCAATGCTAATATGGTAAAGACAGACTTTTTTGAAGCCAGATCTTCTGCTTATGCTAAGAGCAGTGCCATAGAAGATGATCTTTAATAGAATTTGTAAGATATAACAAAAACCACCTAAAAAACTATAAAAAAATGTCTCAGAATATTGGAAAAACATATTGTGATTGACTTTAAAATAGTGTATAATTTCCATCGTACTTTACAAAAAAATTAAGAAGATGGAGTTGATATTTAAAAAGAAATGATTGAGTTAAGACATCTGAGAAAAGAATATGAGAATGCGATACCTTTAGAAGACATCAATGTGACCATAAACTTTGGGGACGTTATTTCTGTAATAGGTCCTTCAGGAACAGGAAAATCCACATTGCTAAGGTGCATTAATCTACTTGAAGAACCTACTTCAGGAGATATTTTTTTAGACGGAGAATGTATCACCGCCAAAGGCTGCGACATTAATAGAGTTAGAAAGAAAATGGGTATGGTGTTCCAATCCTTTAATTTGTTTGGGCATTTAACCATAATTGAAAACATTATGAATCCGCAGATTACTCTTTTAGGAAAGAGTAAACAAGAAGCCTATGACAAGGCTATGGAGCTTTTGAGCACTGTAGGTTTGGCATCAAAGGCTTTATCTTATCCCGATGAACTTTCGGGAGGACAGCAGCAGAGAATTGCTATTGCCAGAACTTTGGCTATGGACCCTGAAATAATTTTATTTGATGAACCGACCAGTGCCTTAGACCCTAGTATGATAGGTGAAGTACAGTCAGTTATTAGAATGCTTGCAAAATCCGGAGTTACCATGATGATAGTAACTCATGAAATGGATTTTGCCAGAAAAATTTCTAATAGGGTCTTTTTTATGGATGAAGGAGGAATTTATGAAGAGGGTACTCCAAAGCAGATTTTTGAAAATCCTACTAAGGAAAAAACCCGTAAATTCATATATAGACTTTCTTCATTAAGGTATAGAATAGATTCCCAAGATTTTGATTTCTCAACCATTTCCGAAGAAATGCAGGGGTATTCTGAAAAGCTTTTAATCGAGATGGAGCGTGTAAGTAAGTTACAAATGTCTTTAGAAGAACTTTGTGCTAATAACTTAATGCAGATGGAAAAAAATCCGGACATTAAGATTAAAATTGAATATTCTGAGAAAAGCGACATCTTATTCTTATTTATAAGATATAAGGGAGAACATTTCGATCCAAAGGATTCCGATAACGAACTTTTCTTGTCTATTTTAGGCGAGAAGACTACGGAGATTACCGATGAGATTATTAAAGAATCTCATGATGAGTATAACAACAGTATTTCTATGAAGTTTAAGTGGGAGGACTAAGGGTTGAAAAGATTTTTTGATTTTAAGTTAGCTAAGAAAACCGTTTCCTTAGCAGTTTTGCTTTGTGTACTTTGCACCTTCCTTGCTTTTCCATATTTTGCTTATGCAGAAGAGAAAATTACGAAGCTGGATCAGTTGGATGGCAAGGAAATCGCCGTGCAGACAGCTGTTTTATATGAAGAAATGCTCTTTGACCGCTTACCAAAGGCGACTTTCCAGTATTATACTATGCCTAACGATATGATTATGGCTTTAAAAGCCAATAAAGTTAGTGCCTATATGATAGAGGAAGTTAGTTTTTATGTTCAGAAGGCTAATCACCCTGATTTAGCAAAACTTGATGAGCCGGCAGGTATAGCTGAATATGGAATCGTTATAGGAAATAATGAAAAAAGAGAAACCTTAAAGAAGCAGCTGGACGAATATATAGATAAGGCAAATAAAGAAAAGATTATTGAAAAAATGTACGAATACTGGATTATAAATTATGATCCGGATGAGAGCAAAACAGACCTTTCAGGCTTAACCGGTGAAAACGGTACTGTTCGTGTAGCTATCGAAGGTGGCTACGAACCTTTCTCCTATATTTCTAATGGGAAGCCTTGTGGTTATGATGTGGACTTTGTAGCCAGATTTTGTCGTGAATATGGGTATAAGCCCGAATTTTATCAGGTTCCTTTTGAATCTATTGCACCGGGTGTAGAAGCCGGTAAATACGATATGGGAATGAATATCGTAATAAGTGATGAGAGGGAAGATAGTGCGGTTATGTCAAAGGCATATATTACTTGCCCTATTTTACTCATAGTGTTAGGTGGCGAAAAGGATAATTTAGGCTTTTTCGGTAAAATGAGCAGAAGCTTTTATAAGACTTTCATAAAGGAAGGCAGATGGAAACTATTTGTAGAAGGTACCGGAATTACAACCTTAATTACTGTTGCATCTGTATTTTTTGGAACTCTTTTGGGTTTTGCCGTTTACTTAATATGCAGAAATGGAAATAAGATTGCAAATAAGATTACAGACTTTTTCCTATGGCTCATACATGGATTGCCGACAGTTGTATTTTTAATGATACTGTATTACATTGTGTTTGGAAGTACTAAGTTGGGTGGTACATGGGTTTCTATTGTAGGTTTTACCCTCATGTTTGCTTGTGCTATGTATGATATGCTTTGGGTTGGTTGCAACGCAGTAGGCAAAGGGCAGAGGGAGGCCTCTAGAGCACTAGGATATAGTGATAGCCAGAGCTTCTTTAAGATTATACTACCTCAAGCAGCAAAACATTTCTTGCCTATATATCGTAATGAAGTAGTTACACTCATTAAAGAAACTTCTGTAGTAGGATATATTGCAGTATTAGATTTAACTAAGATAAGTGATTTGGTTAGAAGTCGTACCTATGAAGCTTTCTTCCCACTTATGGCTACAGCCATAGTTTATTTCATAATTTCAGGTATTATGACTTATATGGTAAGGCGAGTAGAAAAAACCATTGACCCTACAAAGCGTTCAGATGAGAGAGTTTTGAAAGGAATCAAAACGGAATAGATATAATATAAATTAAAACCCCCGTGCAAAGCATGGGGGTTTTATGATATAATTTTTCAACTATTTAACCAATTCCTTTACAGATGTAGCAAGTCCTGCTAAACCTTGAATATCGGAAGGTATGATAATCTTAGTTGCTTGACCGTCAGCAGCTTTGCCGAAGGCTTCTAAGCTCTTAAGCTTGATTACAGCATCATCTAATTCAGCATTCTTGATTAACTTAAGACCGTCAGCAGTAGCTTGGTTTATCATTAAGATAGCCTGAGATTGACCTTCTGCTTCTTTGATAGCTGTTTGTTTCTGAGCTTCTGCACGAAGTATAGCAGCTTCCTTATTAGCTTCTGCTTCTAGGATTTTAGCTTCCTTTTGTCCTTCTGCAATAAGAACTGCAGATTTCTTTTCACCTTCTGCGATTAAGATTGCTTCTCTTCTTTCACGTTCTGCTCTCATCTGTTTTTCCATAGCTGTTTGGATATCACGAGGAGGAGTAATGTTCTTTACTTCTACACGGTTAATCTTAATACCCCATGGATCTGTAGCTTCGTCTAGGACTAAACGGATTTTGCCGTTGATATGTTCTCTGGAAGTAAGGGATTCATCTAGTTCTAATTCACCGATAATGTTTCTGAGAGTAGTAGCTGTAAGGTTTTCGATAGCATCCATTGGGCTTTCAACTCCGTAAGCATATAGCTTAGGGTCTGTAATTTGGAAATAGATTACTGTATCAATTTCCATAGTTACGTTATCCTTAGTGATTACCGGCTGAGGTGGAAAGTCTATAACTTTTTCTTTAAGGGATACTCTACGAGAAACTTTGTCAATTAGAGGAATCTTAAAGTGTAAACCTACCTGCCATGTTTCATGGTAAGCACCTAATCTTTCTACTACATAAGCTCTTGCCTGTGGCACGATTCTAATGTTTGTTACTAATAAGCATACAACGATAAAAGCTAATACTCCGATTACAATTACACTGATAATGTCTGGCATAATTTTTCTCCTTCTCTTTGATTAAATATAAATTTTAGTTAATAATAGGTGTTGATTTTCACCTATTGTATAGGAATCACAACGAGTTTTACCCCCTCTATAGCGGTAACCTTTACTAAGGAACCCTCTGCAATCTCCATATTTTCAGCTAGCCCTATGGCTGCCCATTCTTGACCATTAACCTTAACTCTTCCCACAGATAAAGGTTTGATGGATGTTAAGACTATAGCTGTTTCTCCTAGAATGGCTTCTGTATTAGTCTTTTCTGCACCGGTTCTAAGTTTTTCAACGAAGAATTTTCTGGTAAAAGCTAAAAGACAGACAGAGCAAATGGTGAACAGACCTATTTGTACCCATAAGGCAAAGTTGAGTAAGGCTGCTATTAAAGCAATTACAGCACCTACGGCGAACCAAATGGTAGTAAGTCCTATGGTTAAGGCTTCGATAATCAGTAAGAGTATAGCTACGATTAACCAAATCACTGCCATACTAATGGTAAATCCAAAAATAAACATACTATCCCCCTTTCTTAATTTAGGCATAGAGCCTTAGATTGTGCTATAAGCAATATCATAATTTATTACACAGAAGCATTTAGGGTCGAATTCCCTTATGGCATCTGAAAGTAATCTTGTGATTTTTTCCTGAGAAGGATTTGCAGTAGGTGATAAAAGTACATCAAAAATTATATTTGTATGATCCTTACCACTTACTATTCGCAAATCATGGAACTCTATTATTCCATCGATTTCTTTGATTTTTTCTCTCAAAATCTGATAAATCGGTTCTCTTATAGGATTAGTCATATCTACAGGATCCATGTGTCCTGTTGCGAAAATTTTTAATTCTTTATGAAGTTTCCATTCTATATTATCTATAATTTCATGGCTTTCCATAATGTCCGTTTTAGAGTCCACTTCAATGTGGAATGAGACGAAAGTTTTTCCAACGCCATAATTATGTACTACTAAATCGTGATAACCTATAATTCCGTCAAAGCTTTCAATTATGTCTTGAATATCTTTCATAAGTTCTTGAGAAGGGGCTTCCCCTAATAGAGGACTGATGGTTTCTTTAGTCAATGATACACCTGAATATATAATGAAAAGAGAAACAACAACTCCCATGTAACCATCTATATATATATTGAAGACTTTACCTACTATTAGACTAAGTAGCACTGCACCGGTAGCGATTACATCATTCCTTGAATCTTTACCTGTTGCTATGAGAGTAAGGGAGTTTATTTTCTTACCTGCTGCTACATTAAATAAGGATTGCCAAATCTTAATTATTATAGATATGACTAAGGCTATGATGAGCCAATAGTTAAAACCGATAGGTTCGGGATTTAGGATTTTGAATATGGATTCTTTACCTAATTCAAATCCTACTAAGATAATGACCATGGATACTATCATACCGGCTATATATTCGATTCTGGCATGGCCATAAGGATGCTCTGAATCTTCAGGAAGGGCAGAAAGTTTGAAGCCTACTAAGGTTATGACTGATGAAGAGGCATCTGCCAAGTTATTAACTCCGTCAGCTGTAATAGCTATGCTGCCTGAAATGGTGCCGATTATATATTTTAGAAAGGAGAGCATTAAATTGGATACTATACCAACAATTCCTGAAAGTTTGCCATAGCTATCTCTAACCTTCGGCTCCTTAACATTTTCAAAATCCTTAATAAAGAGCTTAAACAACCAATCCATAGACAATTCTCCATAAAATATTCAAAGATAAAAATTTATATGCTATAATTGTATTAAAGTATAGCACAAAATAGGAGAAAAAACATAAAAAATGAAAGAATGTAATATATTCTTAAGAATTATAGAAGATAAATATGAGAGATTTTTAGATTATCAGACAATGGACTATAGCGATTTTTTATCTCTGGAGCAGCAGAGTCTTTTAAATGGTTTTTTGAGAGGGAAAGAAAAGATGGGAGTCTTTTTAATGGGTGGTTATGAAGATGCTGAGCGAAAGTTAGTATGTTTCATACCGGAGTACATAGATTGTAAAGATGAGGACAGCCTTAAGGCGTATTTTGAAGCCAATGAGGAAGACTCACCTTTTATGGTGTTATCTTGCAAAGTTCAAGGGAATTTAAGCAAAACTTTAAGCCATAGAGATTATTTAGGGGCTATTTTAGGTGAAGGAATAAAAAGGGAAAAAATTGGAGATATTTTAGTAAGAGAGGATGGGGCAGACATTATAGTTTCAAAAGACCTAGGGGAATACTTGGAGAGGGAATTTCATAAAGTAGGTAGAGCTTATTTAGAAGTTAAGTTGAAACCTATAAGTCAAATTAGTAGAGTGGAAATAAATCGTGAAGAGAAAACCTTTAATATAGCCTCTCCCAGACTAGACAATGTGGTGGCGGCTTTGTTTAGCTTGTCCAGAAAAGGCGCTGTAGAAGCTATTGGAAGAGGTTTGGTCTTTGTAAATGGCGTAGAGGTAGGGAAGGCGGATTTTGGACTAAAGGGTGGAGAAAAGGTGGTTTTAAGAGGGAAAGGCAAGGCTATTTATTTAGGTAAGGTAGGAACTTCAAAAAAAGGCAAGGCCTATGTAAAAGCCTTGCTCTATAAATAACATTTTATTTAAACAATTTTCGTTGTCCAGTCCTCTACATTCCATATATGAGTTACGAAATCTTCGTAGAAAACAGGGTCGTGGGAAACGAGCAAAATCGTTCCGGGAAAAGCTTTTAGTGCTCTCTTAAGTTCATCTTTAGCATCTACATCTAAGTGGTTGGTAGGTTCGTCTAAAACCAGCCAGTTATGTTCTCTATTCATAACGATGGCTAAACGAACTTTAGCGTTTTCACCACCTGACAGTACACGCATTTGAGAAGTGATATGTTCATTAGTTAAGCCACATTTAGAGAGGCAGAGTCTAACTTCTCTATTTTCCATAGCAGGAAAGTGTGCCCAGAAGGTGTCTAGTGCTGTCTCTTCAGAATCTCTATCGGACTCCTGTTTGAAATAACCTGTTTGTAGATAATCTCCAAGTTGCACTGTACCTGATAAGGGTTTAAGTTCTCCTAAGATGGTTCTTAAAAGAGTGGTTTTTCCTAAACCGTTAGTACCTGTAATGGCAACTTTTTGACCTCTTTCTAAGGTAAAGTCTACAGGGCGTGTTAAAGGTTCTTCGGAATTATAACCTATGACCAGATTTTTAGCTTCGACTACGAAACGGCTAGGTGTTCTAGCCATAAGGAAGTTGAATTCCGGCTTAATTTTTTCTGTAGGTCTTTCTAAAATCTCCATCTTATCTAATTGTTTTTGTCTGGAATGAGCCATATTTCTGGTAGCAACCCTAGCCTTATTTCTAGCTATGAAATCTTCCAACTTATCTATTTCTGCCTGTTGGCGTTCATAGGCAGCTTTTTCTTGGGATTTCTGGATTTCATACATACGCATAAAGTTATTATAGTCCCCTGTATATCTGGTCAGATTTCCACCATCTAGGTGATAAATTACATTTACCACAGAATTTAAGAATTCCATATCATGAGAAACTAAGATAAAGGCATTTTCGTATTCTTGTAGGAATCTGGTGAGCCATACGATGTGTTCGTAATCTAAATAGTTAGTAGGTTCATCTAAAATTAAGATGGACGGATTTTGGAGTAAAAGTTTCACTAAAAGAACTTTAGCTCTCTGTCCTCCTGATAAATCGGTTACATCTTTATCTAAACCTATGTCTCTCAAACCTAAACCGCCTGCTACTTCTTCTATTTTAGCATCTAAGGCGTAGAAGCCGCTGTATTCTAATATTTGCTGGATTTCACCGGCATCCTCCATCATATCGTTCATTTCTTTGTCGGATTGGGCATTACCCATATTTTCATAGAGTTCCAGCATTTCTTTTTCTAAATTATACATATTATCAAAGGCAGTTCTTAAAACATCTCTGATGGTCATTCCCTTTTTCAAAACTGAATGCTGGTCTAAGTAACCACAGGTAACATGGCGTGACCATTCTACCTTTCCGTCATCAGGCATTAAATCTCCGGTTAAAATATTTAAAAAAGTGGATTTCCCTTCACCGTTGGCACCGATAAGCCCAATATGCTCTCCCTTATTCAAACGAAATGTAGCATCTTCCAAAATCTGCCTTGCCCCAAAACCGTGTGTTACCTTGTCAACTGTTAGTAAGCTCATTAGCTCCTCCTAAAATTTTATATAAATTAAACTTAAGCTATCTTAGGCAGTGAATCGTTTGTCAGATTTTTTAGCTAGGTAATCGCCTAGCAATTGAAAGGCTATAACCATTAGAACTAACAGAATCACTGCAAAAATCATAACTAAAGTTTTGTATCTGTAGTAGCCATAGTTGATGGCGATTTTACCTAAACCGCCGCCACCAATTATACCACTCATAGCAGAATACCCTAAAATTGTGGTAATTGCAATAGTTCCGTTTGAAATTAATGAAGGAATACTTTCAGGAATTAAAACTTTCCATATAATTTGAAGAGGTGTAGCACCCATACTTTGAGCTGCTTCAATAATATCCGGGTTTATTTCTCTAAAACTGGATTCAAATAATCTTGCTACAAAAGGTGCAGAAGCTATTACCAAAGGTACGATGGAAGCTGTTGTGCCTACACTGGTTCCTACTATATGGCGTGTTATAGGGATTACCATTATCATTAAAATTAAGAAGGGAACAGATCTAAGTAAATTTATTAAGGTATTTAATCCCTTCAAAATCCCCTTTGGCAAAGGTAATATTCCCTGCTTATCTCCTGTGGCTAAAAACACACCTAAAGGGAGGCCGATTATTATAGCAAAGGCTGTAGAGACGATAGTAACATATAGGGTTTCAAAAATGGCTAAAGGAAACTCTGTTTTTACAATTACTAAAGCCTCTATTAATTTTTCAGATTGAAATATGTCTTGAAACATTCCTTTTTACCTCTCTTTACTATGGCACCATCATCTAATATGGCAACCTTGTTGCAAATATTTTCCACCACTTCCATTTGGTGAGTTATTAAAATGACAGTAATTCCTAGATTCTTATTTATATCTTTAATCAAATCTAAAATATTTTCTGTAGTCTTAGGATCTAAAGCACTTGTAGCCTCATCTAACAGGAGAACTTTTGGATTTGTAGCTAAGGCTCTGGCAATGGCAATTCTCTGTTTTTGTCCTCCTGATAATTGGGATGGATAAGCATTTTTTTTAGAAGCAAGGCCTACTAATTCTAAAAGCTCTAAACTTACTTTTTTGGCTTCTTTAGAAGAAACTCCACTTAATTCTAAGGGGAAAGAAATATTTTCCAAGCTGGTGCGTTGTTCTAAAAGATTGAAGTTTTGAAAAATCATAGCTAGAGAGCGGCGTATTTTTAGAAGCTCTTTAGCCTTTAAGGTTCCCACATCTATTCCGTCTATTAAAACTTGTCCTGAAGTAGGACGTTCTAACATATTTATACATCTGATAAGGGTACTTTTTCCGGCTCCACTCATACCGATTATTCCATAAATATCTCCCTTTTCTATGGTGAGAGACACTCCCTTCAAAGCATGAGTTTTAGCATTTGCCTGTGAAAAGGTCTTGGAAACATTTTTTAATTCAATCATAAATTCCTCCTAAAATTTATTTCCGATACAATGTTTATATCTTTGTATGTACTATTTTCCTACACTCTGTATTACATATTATTTTAAGCCATCCAGGGAAGTTTGTTTTCCTCCGTAAAGACCCATTGGCTCTACATGAATAGCGCTTACAGAAACTAAATCTGTACCTTGCTCCTTATTAAAGTCTTCTAAATAAGGAAGGTGCTGGAAAAAGTTTGCGTCTAGTTCACCTGAATCTACAACCTTGTTTGGCAAAACATAGTCTGTAAATTCTTGGATTTTTAATTCGATATTTTTAGCTGCTAAAATCTTTTGTGCGATTTTTAGAATTTCACTATGAGGAGTAGGAGAGGCAGCTACGGAGATTTTGGTATTTTTTAATTTGGCATAGTCTATAGACGGGTCATATCCATCGGTTGGATTTGTAACTACAGACACTACGGAACCTGCATATTTTTCTGAAATGAAGTCAGCAACTTCCTTACTTTCTACAGCAGCGACTAATGCTTTTATTTTATCCTCCTTTTCCTTACCTTTTTTTACAGCTAAAATATTTGCATAAGCTGAGTAAGAACCTTCTAAAACTAGGGCATCTCTAGATGGATTCAGCCCTGAATCTATAGCGAAGTTGGAGTTTATAACTGCAAAATCCACATCCTGCAAAATATTTGGAAGTTGAGCCGCTTCTACTTCCCTAAATTTGATATTATGAGGGTTATCTTTTATGTCTAATATTGTAGCAGATATGCCGGCGCCTTCTTTAAGGCTGATTAACCCCTGTTCTTTTAATAGAAGTAAGGCTCTGGCTTCATTTGTGGTGTCGTTAGGTAAGGCAATCTCTAGAGAGCTTTCTTTTTTAGTGCAAGCTGATAAAGCCGCAGCACTTGTGATAATTAAGGTTAGTGATAATGCTTTTAATAAATTCTTTTTCATTTTAATCCTCCTGAAATCTTTGAAGAGGTCATAGGGCTAAAATCCCATAAAAAAAGGAGAGCTCCTATGAACTCTCCTTAGTGGTATATTTTTTTATCTTTAGGTGATGGAAAGTACATTGGAATTTTTCGTATTATAAAATTTGCACATGTTAACCATGCACATATCCATCATCATCATAGCTTTTTTGTTTGATAATTCTAATTTAAAAATTCCCATGTATATTTCCTCCTTTGAAGTTTATGGACAGATAATATCAGATAATTTGTGCAAAGTCAATAGAAAAATTAAATTTTTTGTAGAAAATCCACAAATTATCTGATAAGGTGTGTTTTTTTATCTTGTTTTGTAAGGATATGTATGCCAATTTATTGCTCATATAAGAAGTAAGAATATAAGCCGTTTTTATTTTCCTTTTTCTAATACTTTTGATGTATTTTTTTTAGCAAATATAATTTCCCATTGTAGATAATTGTTTGATGGATCAGGTTTATAATTAACATAATATATACCTTCATTATTTGTGGGGGGGGCAATAGCTATTTAAGGAGTGGTGGCGGTTGTATATCTAATTCATGCTGGAAAATGCTGTTCTGCCTTTGAGATAGAACTGATTTTTTGTATTAAGTGAAGAACAAAACTTGAGTTTAACTAATTGACATTTTTCATAGTACATGGTATATTGTTAGTTGTTATTTGCTAACTAAATAATTTATATGAATTGACAGAAAGTAGCGATGTCCGAATGGACTAGCTTTAAAAGGGAAACAGGTGTGAAGCCTGTGCTATCCCGTAACTGTATTTGATTTGGACTCTCACCATGTCACTGGAATTAAAATAGAGGTATACCGCTATTAATATTTCCGGGAAGACGGGAGTTCTTATATCATGAGCCAGGAGACCTGCTTTTTGTTTGTTATCTTATGTGTCACGCGGTATGGCATTGATAATGAAGAAGTGAACATAATAAGCTTAATCTATAGCTTATATATTGTTGTTGCTATTTTTCGTTATGTGCCGCTATGCCTTGTGTATAGCGGTTTTCTTTTTTACCCTAAACCCATAAATGTAATGTGAATTATTTAGAAAATAGTGTGGTAATAGCTATACTGTTTGGCAAACATTAATAATTAATTGAATTTTTATGGAGGCAATTTATGAAGAAAAAGGCACTAATAGTAATCACGATAATGGCGATGGTATTCGTCTTTTCCGGATGTGGCAAAGATGGCAATACAGTTACCGGTTCTAAGGGTGATAGTTATACCGTAGAAGATGGAAATGTGGCAGTGGGAACAGATGGTGGAGAGTACGAACCTTATACCATAACTCTGAACTTAGAAAGATCCGGTATTGGACAAAATATGGAAGAAACTTTTACTTCTCCACCTAAAGCGGTTATAGCTGATGGAGATCAAATGGCAGATTTTTTCTTTGACTTAGGGCTTGAAGATAGAATGGTAGGTTTTACTAGAGGAGCTTGTTGGTCAACAGTATCTCAATATCCGGCTAGAGAAAAAGTAAAAAAACTTACTAAAGATGGAGTTAATCTTAGAAAAGCATCAAAAGAGGCAATAATATCTACAGGATGTGATTTTATGATGGGTTGGGATTCCTTGTTCTCAGATGAAAACTTCTCTGTTAAATTCTGTCTTGATAACAACATTATTCCTTATTTCCCTTATTGTTGTTCAGATTCTGCTACGTTTGAGGATATTTTTAAAGATTATGAAGTTTTAGGAAATGTTTTTGGCGTTCAGAAGGTGGCAGAGCAAAGAGTAAAGGCTATGAAGGATAAACTGGAAGAAGTAAAGAAGACTTTAGGTAAGGAAGTATATAAAAAACCGCTAAAGGTATTTGTATATGATTCAGGAGATGAAGGCCCTTTTACTGCATGTCAAGGCGTTCCCGGAGATATGATTAAGCGTGCCGGTGGAATTTCTGTTTTTGATGACATAAAAAAAGGTTGGGCAACACCTTCTTGGGAAGAAGTGGTTGCAAGAGATCCGGATGTAATTTTAATTCTTGATTATAACTATGATACTGATGCTAAAATGGAATTCCTGAAAACTAACGAATTTACATCAAAACTTAGAGCTGTAAAGGAAGGTCGCATTTATTCTGCTTGTGCTGCAGATATGCAAGGTTCCGCAGGTTCTGCCGGAACAGTTGAAATTATGGCGAAACAGTTTTATCCTGAAAAGTTCAAAGGATAGGCGTAAAGTAATTTAATTATAATTCATTTATGTTAGCTGGTTCATGCTTTGAACCAGCTATCGATTTTTGAAAAAGGGGGCTGTAAGCTGTAATGGAAAAAACAACAATATTTCCACTAAATAAAAAATCACAGTATTTTATTTTTTGTATTATTATGATAGCATTAATAATTTTTACATTTTTAATAGCAGTTTCACTAGGTAGCGTAAAGTTGGGTGAAGATTCTATTGGAAAGATAATTATTAATAAGATGACAGGTAAAGAAGTATATGCACCTACTTGGGAAGAAAGTGCGGAAATAATTATTTGGACTATAAGAATACCTCGAACACTTACTGCTTTTATAGTTGGCGCGGGGCTTACTCTATGTGGAATATTGATGCAGGTACTTACTAAAAACTCATTAGCTGACCCTTATGTTCTAGGTATTTCGCATGGTGCATCTGCCGGAGCAGTTTCGGTTATTATGTATGGATATTTATCATTTTTAGGTGGATATGGAACTATGGTTGGGGCTTTTGCAGGGGCAATGCTAAGCATTATCATGTCTCTCAAAATAGCGACTATTAGAAAAAAGTTAACGGCTACGCAGTTGGTTTTAGCGGGAATTGCAGTTTCTGCTTTGTTTGGTGCGGCAACTAACTTTATGATTTATCATAGCAGAACAGGATCCGACAAGGTAAGGACTGCAACTTATTGGCTTATGGGTTCCCTCAGTGGTGCATCATGGGAAAAACTTCAATATGTGACTGTTGCTTTTGTAATATGCTTTTTACTTATTATGCTATTTACAAAGCAGTTAGATGTACTTCTTTTAGGAGATGATGTAGCATCTACTGTAGGTGTAAATACTGATAAATTGAAACTATCAATTATTATAATAGCTACATTACTTACAGGAATAATAGTATCCATATCCGGTGCTATCGGTTTTGTTGGATTGACAATTCCGCATATTACTAGAACTATAGTCGGCACTAAACATAAACGACTTGTTCCGGCATCTTTGTTGGTGGGAGGTGCTTTTGTGGTCATAGCAGATATTCTTTCTCGTGTGCTTGTAGCGCCTGAAGAACTTCCGATTGGTGTAGTTTCAGCATTTTTTGGCGCACCGTTCTTCTTATATTTAATAAGGAAGTCGAACCGTAAGTTAGGAGGTTGAGTATGGATAGTGGTTTTAAAAACAAACTTAGTGTAGAGGGACTGAAATATTCAATAAATACTAAGGTGATTGTAGATGGGGTAAGCTTGGATATAGAAGAGGGCAGTTTTGTCGGTCTGGTAGGCCCTAATGGTTGTGGAAAATCTACACTTTTAAAAAACATATATAGAGTTTATGCACCTACTTGCGGAGCAGTGTATATTGACGGTAAAAGTGTTCATAAAATGACCAGCAAGGAAGCTGCCTTAGAAATGTCTGTAATGCAGCAGGAGAACAATATTGAATTTGATATGAATGTATTTGATATGGTCATGCTTGGGCGTTTTGCACACCAAAAAATGTTTCACAACGATATGCATAGAGAAAGTGAAATCGTAAGAGCTGCCCTTAGGGAAGTAGGCATGGAAGGCTATGAGGAACGAAGTTTTATGTCTTTATCCGGTGGAGAGAAACAGCGAACATTGGTTGCAAGAGCCCTAGTGCAAAAGACTAAACTGATAATTTTGGATGAACCCACAAATCACTTGGACATAGGCTATCAATATCAAATTATGAATATATTGAAAAGTCAGGATATGACAGTATTTGCATCTATACATGATTTGAATATTGCAGCTAACTATTGTGATAGAATAATATTGATGAAAGATGGAAAAATCATAGATTTTGGTACACCTGAGGAGATGTTTGTAACACCTAAGATAAAGGGTCTTTTCGGTGTAGATACACAAATCAAAACTAACAGTGTAACAGGTAAACCTAATATTATTTTTCTGCCTACGATTTAGTATTTTACATGCTGTGTGCTTTAATTGGCACTAGCCTTTTTTAGTTACAGATTGTGGACAAATTTCAGGGAAAAACTGGATTTTTATTAACTTATATAAAAAACAGAAAAATCTGTATAAAAATATATTTTTTATATTGACAAAGTGAGGCTAGGAATGTATAATCAAATTACAGTTGAATAATCGTTCAACTGTAATAAGGAATATATATTAATTAAGAGGCAAGGAGATTGAAAATGAAAAAAACTTACAAAGTAGAAGTGGATTGTGCAAATTGCGCTAACAAAATGGAAGAAGCTACAAAGGCTACACCGGGTGTTATAAATGCAAACCTTAATTTTATGACTTTAAAACTCAATATTGAGTTTGAAGATGGTGTAGATAGAAATCAGGTTATGGAAGAAGTGGTTAAGCGTTGTAAAAAAATTGAACCTGATTGTGAAATCTACTTATAATATTACATTTCATAATCAAAATAATGCAAAAAGTCAAATTACGGCTTGACAAGCTTAATTTTGGCAAAAAGGAAATGAGTCGAATAGGAGTTTGGGAATGAATAAGAAACAGAAAAAAACTTTATATAGAATTGTAGGGACAGGAATTATAGCTGCTATTTTAATGGCGTTAAAATTAGAGGATCCGTTAAATTTTATACTTATGATGGTGCCATATCTCCTAATCGGCTATGATATTATTATTAAAGCTTCTAAGGGGATTAAAAATCTGCAACCCTTTGATGAAAACTTTTTAATGACGGTGGCAACTCTAGGAGCTATGATTTTAGGTGAACATATAGAGGGTGTAGCTGTAATGTTTTTCTATCAAATAGGAGAATTATTCCAAAGTTATGCTGTTGGGAAAAGCCGCAGAAATATCAGTGAATTGATGGATATTAGACCGGATTATGCCAATGTAGAAGTCTTGAACGATGAAGGCGTTCCTACAGGTGAATTAGAGCGTGTGGATCCTTATGATGTAGAAATTGGAAGGGTTATAGTTGTTAAAGCCGGCGAAAAAATACCTATTGATGGTATAGTGATAGAAGGGAATTCTACTTTGAACACGGCGGCTTTAACAGGTGAAAGCCTTCCTAGAGATGTTTTTTCGGGTTATGAGGTTATAAGTGGCTCCGTAAATATCAACGGACTTTTGAAAATAAGGACGACTAAGGAGTTTGGTGATTCTACTGCTTCGAAGATTTTGGATATGGTAGAAAATGCAGGTAATAAGAAATCAAAATCCGAAAAATTCATATCAAAATTTGCGAAGATATATACTCCGATAGTGTGTATATTGGCTTTATTACTTGCCATAGCCCCTCCTTTATTTAATCTTATATCGCAAAATCCGCCTCTCTGGGGACAGTGGATATATAGAGCTCTTACTTTCTTAGTAATAAGCTGCCCATGTGCCTTGGTGGTGAGCGTTCCTTTAGGTTTTTTTGCAGGAATCGGCGGAGCCTCTAAGGCGGGAGTCTTAGTTAAGGGAGCCAATTATTTAGAAACTTTATCAAAGGTTAAAACTGTAGTTTTTGATAAGACAGGTACTTTGACGCAGGGAGTTTTCGATGTGGCAGGAATTCACCATGGGGTTTTAGATACAGAAACTCTTTTAGAATATACCGCTTTAGTGGAAAGCTATTCTAATCACCCTATCGCCGTTAGTATCGCAAAAGCATACCATGAAACAAGTGGTAAGGCTTTAGATAAGACCAAGCTTATAGACATAAAGGAAGTAAGCGGGCAGGGTGTAATCGGTAAGATAAAAGATGAGTCGGGGATTTTAGATTTTGCAGCAGGGAATGAGAAATTAATGGAGGCTCTAGGCATTGAAAATGTTATACATTGCAGGAGTGTGGGAACTTTGGTTCACTTGGCTATAAATGGAGAATATGGTGGGCATATTTTGATATCGGATATGGAAAAACCGGAGTCAAAAGATACAATAAAACTCTTGAAAAAAATTGGAATTAAAGATACAATAATGCTGACAGGAGATATTAAGGCTGTCGGCGAAAAAGTAGGAAAAGATTTAGGTTTAGATAAGGTTTTCAGCCAGCTATTGCCACAGGATAAGGTGGCAAAGGTGGAAGAACTTTTAGGTGCAAAAAAGGGAAATGATGCTATCGCTTTTGTGGGAGATGGAATTAACGATGCACCTGTATTGACTAGAGCAGATGTTGGAATTGCAATGGGTGCTTTAGGATCTGATGCGGCTATTGAGGCTGCGGATATAGTTCTCATGGATGACAATCCGATGAATATTGTTAAGGCAATTAAGATTGCAAATAAAGCAATGAGAATTATTTATGAAAATATCTACTTCGCTATCGGCATTAAACTTCTGTGCCTTGTTTTAGGGGCAGTGGGCATAGCGAATATGTGGTTTGCGATTTTCGCAGATGTAGGAGTTTTGGTTTTGGCTGTTTTGAATGCCATTCGCACTCTTTCTGTGAGGAAAATGTAAGCGCAGGCGGATTTTGCAAGCATACTGCTTTACTGATTTAGGTAATAAGTAAAAAATAAAAAAGTAAGTAAAGAGTAGGAAATTGTATGAAAAAATATGATGTGTTAATCATCGGGGCGGGGCCGGCAGGCATTTTTACCGCCCTTGAAATGCTTAGAAACAAAAGCGAAAAGAAGATTTTGATTGTGGAAAAGGGACATTCTATTAAAAAGAGAAGTTGCCCTAAGACTAAGACTCTTAAATGTGTAAATTGTCAGCCTTGCAATATTACGACAGGATTTTCAGGTGCAGGTGCCTTTTCAGATGGCAAGCTGTCTTTGAGTTATGAAGTTGGAGGCGAATTACCTTCTTTAATTGGTGAATCCTATGCACAGGAAATGATAGATTACACAGACAAAATCTACTTGGAATTCGGTGCCGACAAGGCAGTGGAAGGTATAGGGCAAGACGATAAAATTAAAGAAATCAGAAAGATGGCAATTCAGGCAGGTCTTAAGCTGGTGGATTGTCCTATTCGTCATTTAGGCACAGAAAAAGCTCAGATTATATATGGAAGAATTGAAGACTATCTATTGGAAAATGGAGTTGAAATAATATACGACCATGATTGTAATGATGTGATTTTAAAAGATGGTTGCTGCGAAGGGGTTATAATTAAAAGCCTTAGGAATAAGGAAGAAGCCATAGAAATATATGCTGACAAAACGGTTATAGCTACAGGTCGAAGAGGCGCAGAGTGGTTAGAACAGCTTTGTGCAAAATATGACATAGCTCATAAACCGGGCACTGTAGATGTGGGAGTAAGAGTAGAAGTTAGAAATGAAGTTATGGAAGAGGTTAATAAGGTTCTTTATGAGTCTAAACTCATAGGTTATCCTGGACCTTTTAAGAATAAGGTTAGAACCTTCTGCCAAAATCCGGGTGGTTTCGTAAGTCAAGAAAACTATGATGACAACTTAGCTGTAGTTAATGGTCATTCATATAAGGAATTGAAATCTGATAATACAAACTTAGCGATTTTATGCTCTCATAATTTTAATGAACCTTTTAACCAACCGATTGAATATGCAAGAAAGGTTGGAGAACTGAGCAATATGCTTGGAGCTGGCAAAATTATGGTTCAAAGATATGGAGATATTTTAGATGGAAAGCGTACTTGGGAAAATGAATTGGCGCGTTCCAATGTTCGCCCAACCCTAAAAGATGCCATTGCAGGAGATATAACTTCGGCAATACCATATAGAACCATGATAAGCATTATCAATTTTATTCAGGCTATGGATCATGTAGTTCCGGGCTTTGCAAGTCCTGAAACATTGTTGTACTCTCCTGAACTGAAATTTTATAGTAATAAAGTTAAAATGGATGAGGCTTTTAACACCAATGTCCAAAATTTACACTGTTTAGGCGACTCCAGTGGTTGGACACGTGGACTTATGATGGCATCTGTCATGGGTGTAATAATGGGACAGAAAATCATATAAAGTCTTGATTTTATTTTATGAAAATAATACTGTGAATATATTGAAAGTCACTTGAGAAGAAGAAATTTTCTAAAGTGGCTTTTTTTCGATGGGATAACGGTGTATTGTTATTCATTGGATAAAATATGGTTTTGGGTGTTGCAAAAAAAATCAAAATATGATATAAATGTATGGTCAGTAAGCAAATTTATGCTTTTAATAGGGAAGTCAGGTGAAAATCCTGCACAGTTGCCTTTGCCGTAATGAGGACGAAGGATCATGCCACTGTCGAAAGATGGGAAGGGATCCAGAGGAAGAATCTAAGTCGGAAGACCTGCTGATAATACACGCTGAACTCTTGGGACAAGGGAGCAATGCAAATATAATGCGGTTTTTTGACCTCTTTTTTTGTTATGCTCCCCTTAGTTTCTACGGAAATTAAGGGTTTTTTTATGCCTTGTGTCGAGGTCTAAATTTTATTAAACTAAAGGAGGTTTTTATGAAAGTTGAAAAATGTAGGAGGGCACTTTCAATACTGTTGGCATTTTTAATGGTTGTCAGCACCTTTATACCTATGTCATATGGATATGCAGAAGGTACTAAAAATATGGGAAAGAGCAATGTATATTGTGTCTGGACTAAAGAAGGTATAATGAAGGCACTTGAAGTAAAGTCACCCATAATTAACAAGGATAATCAAAACCCGATTGAAATGAGCAAAGATGATGAAGTAATTATAGCTATTAAAAGCGATGCTCATCAAGACATTTTAGAGGGTAAGAAACTTGAAAAAATAGAATGGAAATGTTCCTTTATGGGAGATCAAGGAGTTGCGTCATTAGTACCATATCCTGACTTCGATGGTGAAGGAAACCCAAGTCATGAATATCAAATTCTCACAGCTTTAAAACCGGGTAAGGTTGATATACTGTTGGAAACAAAGGTTAACGGGTTTGATTATGAATTAAAAATACCGGTTTTAGTTAAGGGAAATCCTGATGAGCCAAGTGGAGAAGAAGAGCCTCAGGTAGAAAGCAAGTTAGAGAGAGTTGATTTTACTTTAGAGAGAAATACAAATTTTAAGATATTAGATGCAGAACTTAATATAATCTCCGGCCAGAGATTATATATAAAACCTGTAGTAAAATCCGGTGTGAATGTTGAAATGGTACCGCAGGAGGCTGATAAGGATAAGTTAGCGGTTAATCGAAAAGAAGATAATGGAGCTTTCCGTGTAAAGGCTGTAGGTGAAGGTAAATTTTCTTTAGATGTAAAAGTCGACGGAAAGATAGAAAGAACCATTTCCATAAATGTAAAACATAGTCAACCGATTGTTATAAGACAGGGAATGAGATGGGTTCAGGTGGATGGACCGTATCCTAAACTCTCAGTAGATACAAAGGGAAAATCCTATACTCATAATGATAATGTAATTGAAGAAAAGATTGGTAATATGGTATATCTTAAATGCGATATACCTGCTGTTCCCCATCTTTATGAATACGATATTAAAGTAGAAGATATAGACGGAATATTGGATAGAACAATTCTTGTTAAAGACAAATTGCCTACAGAGGGGCTTCAATATAAGGTTGTTAAATCAGGTAGAGCTACCGTAACAGTAAAATGTGATGCCGGCGAAGCAGAATATGTAATAAATGTTGCAGAAGTTAAGGCGGAGAAAGTGGAAATTATCAATGCTCCGACTATGCTTGAGCCGAATAAAGAGCTTGCTTTACAGGCAAAGGTAACGCCACATGATGCTACAGACAGTATTGTTTGGAGTATTGATAAAACAGAAATCGCTGATATTTCACAGACAGGGAAATTAACACCTAAAAAAGAAGGTGTTGTAAAGGTGACTGCTAAGGTAGGAAATGTCGAAGATGTTAAGACTATAAATATTAAGAAAACTAATATAGAGGACATATATTTTGATAATAAGGATACCGGTGAAAAAATATATGTAGAAAACGGCGAAATTACTCTTAAAATGACAGATTTCGGCACTTTCCACATGGAAGGTGAAAAGGAAGACAAAATTGTAGTAGAAAAGTGGGATTCAGAGGAATATGTACATCATCCTGAAAGAGATGAATATTCATATTGGTTCTGGGTAGACAGAACAAATCGTTTCCACCCAAGAAAAGTTGGAGAAAAGGAAGTGATTCTTCGTTATACCAATGAAGGAAACCATTTCACCAAGAAATTCAAATTAAAAGTAATAAAAAGTGATATTGAAGAAATAAGATCTTATGCTGTTAGAAATGGCGAAAAAGTTTATTTAGGCAAGGATGAATTACCGATTGCAGGATCGGAAAGAGTAAATGTAGTAGTAGAAGGTAGGAAAAAAGGTGAAACTGATTTTAAGGAGCTCCATGAAACTTCTTATGAATTAGAATATAAGGCAGGACAACATATTATAGGTAGCAGCTTTAAAGTTCTGTTTCCAGGCAAACATACTGTTTCCATCAGAATGTTGGATGATACTGCTACATTAAATTTTGATACTACTTCATCCTATGTAAAGCAGACAGGCTTTGAGGGAGAAGTTCCTGCTACTTGGGAAATCCATGATTGGAACAGTCTTGGAGATGCTTTCGTAGGAATGAGATATAATCCTATGGAAGAGGTAGAACAGTATGGAAGTAAGGGTTATACTCTTAGAGTTTTACCACGTAATGCCAGCTACAGTTCCATTAAGTGGGAATCTTTAAACCCTGATGTTGCCGTATATGATCCATTGCATGCCAACGGCTTAGTGCCTAAGAAACCGGGTAAGGCGACATTTATTGCTAAGTTGTTAGATGATGAAAGTATCACAAAGCAGTTTACAGTAGAATTTAAGTATAGACATGAATTGAAAAAGGCGACAGTTAAAGAAAAAGAAATTAAAATGACTGTCAACGGTTTAAGGGATTTAAAAATTGACGTTGCTCCTCAAAATGCCAGCGAACAGAGATTTAGATGGACTTATGAAGGAGATGGAGAAGTATTAGTTGCTGATAAAGTTAATACTGACCCTAATGATGTAAATGTTGAAAAATGGACAACTCATAATTTAATAGCTAAAAAAGCCGGCACTGTAAAGGTAACCGGTGTTCCTTTCGATGAAACAGGAGATATTAAGGCAAAGACTATTGAATTCGTCGTTCATGTTGCTCCTAAGAAAACGGATATACCAAGCGGACCTGCCATCGTCAATATTGGCGGAGGCGGCGCTAATGTCGGCAGCAGTGATGTAAAGAATGATGTTAAAAAAGAAGATGCTGAAATTAAGGTGCAGGAAAAAGAAAAAGTAGATGTCCAAGATGTGGTCGATAATGTTGTTAATAAGGCCAAGATCAAGGTTAGAACTGTATTCTTGAAAAATAAGGGCATAAAAGTTCAGGTTGAATTGAATAAATATCAGAAAAATTTAATTAAGTCCTTGAAAGCAAAGGGTGAGCAAATATTTATAGTATATTATAGAAGTCATAATGCTAAAACTGGATACAAGAAAATTAAGACAACACAGGGTATGACTTATATAGATGATAAAGTTACAGCAGACAAACAATATTTTTATAAAGCAAAGATTTGTGTTAAAAAAGATGGTAAGAAAATAGCCATAACAAAGTTAAGTGATTCTCTGTACGGTAAAAGAAAAGCAGTGAGGTAATTTTAAGATAACAGTGGCTCAATAGGGCCACTGTTGTTTAAATATTGGGGAAAGGAGTTTTTATGAAAACAAAAAATATAAAAGCAAAGATTTCGATTTTGCTGGCATTTATAATGGTTATCAGCATTTTTACACCTATGAGTACTTCTTATGGATACGCAGATAATTCTACAAATGGCAGTGAAGTTAGAATTATTATTGAGAGATACAATTATGGAGATAATGCCGGTATAACTCCTAAGTGGGTAGATCTTTTAAGGGAACATCAGTTTGCAGGTGCATACGAAGAAATTAAAAATGGTTCCGAATATGGTTTTAGAGCAAGGGTAGAAGGTTCTAATGATAGTGTGGAATGGGAAATTTCTGAGGGAAGCAATTTAATTAAAAGAGTTGATAACGGCAAAGTTAATGAATATTTCTTTAATGTTATAGGTACAGGTCATGTAAAAGCTATAGCAAAATGTAGCGGTGCAAGTAACTATATTAAATTTGATACTGTCGACAGAAGTAAAGAAACTGATGAGCTTACGGTTCATTGGAAGAAAGAACATGATAATTATGGTGATGATGAGGTGAGCGATTGGGATTATGACCCTGATATAGCCCTGAGCAGTTCCGGCATTACCATGAACGTAGGGGATAAAATATGTTTGTTTATTCATGGAAAGGATAAGAGTTCTAAAAAGTTTTATTCACAAAACCTTAAAAACTTAGAAATTAAAGCTCAGTATGATGAAAAGGATTTATTGGATTTAAGTAAGGGTAAGGATAAATTTTATAATACTGAGAAAAATTACTATTATAATGTAACGGCAAAATCTGCCGGTAATACAGTTATCAGATTTTCCGTTAGCGTTGACGGAACTGAATATAAGGTATCTGTACCTATTGAAATCGTTGGAAATGTTGACGCAGAAGATTTTGAAAGCGTAAAGGAAAATCTCTATAAAAGAGTTAGATTATTCTTCAATGATAATAAGGGCAAAGTAAACAAGGATGTTTGGCAGATTATAGATCTGATAAAGTTAGGTGATGAATTTTCAGAAAAATATGTGAGTAAGTCGGAAGAATTGGAGATTATAAAGACCTTATTAGAAGATGATAATATTGCTAAGAACTTAAAGGCTTTAGATAAGGGCATTCTCGGACTTAGAGCGCTTGGATACGACCCGGAAGATTATTACGGCAAGAATTTAATCAAGGCATTAATTGATAAGAAAGAGGAAGTTAAAGATGATATATATATATTAGCTCCAGCTATTTATGCTCTTTCTTCAGATGATTATAAAACTCCGGGTGTAAAGGAAGTAACTAAGGAGATGGTACAGGCACTTTTAGCTATGACAAATGCGGAAGGCCTTTGGGATTCTTATGGATGGCAGGATGCTACGGGGTTCGCCCTCTATGCTTTGGGACCATATTGCAAAGAACCTGAGGTTAAGGCAGCGGTGGAAAAAGCGGTTAGTGCGATACAGTTGAAATTAGATGTTGATGGCGATGTATCCAATAATTCCAACAGTTTAGCTATGGTAATCGGAGGGTTGGCTTCTTGTGATTCCCAATATATAAAAGATATTACGGCAAATAATAAAACCATGCTTCATGCTTTGAGAAAATACGAAATTAAAGATAGCTATAAGTATAATTGGATGGTAAAAAGCAGCGGCTCTGTCGATATGGCTACAGAGCAGACTTATAGAGCAGCTATTCAATATTTTATAGGTCTTAAAGCCGGATATATATTTGATTTTAAAAATATAGAAAAGAAGAAAATTTCTAATGATAATACAGGTTCGGATCCGGGCACGACACCGGGCGGAAATTCGGGCACAGAAAATCCGGTAAATCCAGGCGGAACCTCTCCTGCAGGAAGCGATATTAAGGTTTACTTTACCTTGCTTGGTGCAAAGGAAAATGATCCAGAGAAAACAGGGATGGTGCAGACCTTGAAAGGGAAGAATCTTGAAACTTGGATTGCAAAAGAAGAAGTTGAAGTGGCGAAGGATGCCAAGGTAATAGACGTTATAGAAAAGGTTTTTGCAAAATATGGTTATAAATGTACTAAGCCTGAAAAATTTAATGGCAACTATGTTTCTTCCATAACAAAACCTGACGGAAAAACTTTAGCAGAATTTGATAATGGTTCAAAATCCGGTTGGATGTATACTTTAGATGGAATACATCCTATGTATGGTGTTAAAGAACAGGGGGTTAAAAATGGAAGTGAAATAGTCTTTCATTATACGGATGATTACAGATTAGAGCAGGGCTCTGAAAAGTGGAATGAAGTACCTGTAGATAATAATATTGTTAAAAAGTCGGAAGAAAATAAGAGCGAAAATCCGAACGTTGCTAAGGGAAAAGAGGATACCGAAACTTTAATTGACGGTATTTTAAACAAATCTAAAATAAAAGTTAGGACAAAACTTTTAAAGAATAGAGTTGTAAAAGTGAGGGTTGAGTTAGATAAAAATCAGAAAGCCTTAATGCAATCTTTGAAAAAAGACGGTATAAAGGTAAATGTAGCATATTATAGAAGTAAAAATGCCAAAGCAGGTTATAAAAAGATTAGGGAACAGGATGCTTTAACATATTTAGATAAGAAAGTAACGGTAAAGGGAAGATATTTTTATAAGGCAAAACTGATATTGAAGAAAGATGGAAAGACAGTAACTATAACAAAGCTGGCGGATTCTTTCTACGGTGTTAGGAAGATAGCTATGTAATAAATAAAACAATTTTTTAAACAGCGACTCCTTTGAGTCGCTGTTTAAGTATATTGCTAAATTTGGTTTGATAAAAATTATGGAAAAGAATGAGGGCAATACTAATACCTTAGGGGGAGATACAATACAGTTATATAAAAAAACAATAGTCAGATACAAGAGTGAGAAAAAACTATGGTATATGCCTAATCCATCATTGGGAGAGATGATCTCCTAAAGGTCTGTAGAAGATGAAAGAGGAGAAGATTTCCTTGATTTTAACATTCAAAGACTTGGATTAAGGGTTTCATACAACCAAAAATCATATATTTCTAAAAAGGATTGGGAAAACTTGAGAGTAAAAGCGGTACCGTACTTTAAGGGTAAACCATCTATGGGGGCATTTTGAGGTACTGGGGAATATTTTTAGACTAAAATTACAGTTAAAACAAAAAAAGCCCTGAACTACTGCAATTTACAGTATTTTCAAGGCTTTTTTTCTTGGTGGGTCATCGGGGGCTCGCCGCCTGCTTCGCAGGCTGCCACCTCAGCACCTTAACAGGTGCTATCGGCACGGTGGCTATTCGAAAGTCCACAGGACTTTCTTCATAACGCCACTGCCCTCGCGGGTTCTTCGCCCCATCCTAATATTTTCGCATAAAAAAACCACCCTTTTGGGTGGCTTTTTTATAAATTGGTGGGTCATCGGGGGCTCGAACCCCGGACACCCTGATTAAGAGTCAGGTGCTCTGCCAACTGAGCTAATGACCCGTGTTCACTTGGCACATTTGTTATATTAACATTTTGAAACGAAAATGTCAAGAAAAAATCGCAAAAAAATGATTTTTTTGAGACTTTTTTAATAAAAATCAGAGGTTTGGATTTTGTTGGATAGAAAACATCAGATATTGGAAGGTACATTTCAGGTTCATTGCCTTTATACGATAAATACTGTGAAATCAACTATTTTTGTATTTCACAGTACATTTACAAAATACAAAATTTATTAGTTCACCGCCCCTATAAAATCATAAAAATTCTTGTGAAAATTTTCATTTATCCTGCTATTTTCTTTGCATTTATAAGTATTTTGGTTTATAATTAAATGGATTATATATTTCTAACGAAAGGAAAGATTTAAAGTGGAAAAGTTAGTAAATAATTTGGAAGTGCTCAAAGTATTTTATGAAGAAAATTATATTTGGATTTTAGGCGTAGGCGTAATTTTATCGTTGATTTTAGCCTTTGCAGCCTTAATCAGATCGGGAAGGAAGAGAGATAGGTTAGCAGAACAGTTTCAGCAATCTCCTTTTGATGGATCTGATAATAAAATCCAACCAGCCGATACTGTGGCAGAAGAAATAGCTAATGCTCCTGAAACAACACAAGAGGGGCCTGTTTCGAATGTAAAAATGTCAGAATCTACAGATACTGATGTTAAAGAGGCGGTTGAAAATTGTGTTTGTAACAAGGGAAGTGAACAGCTTACCGATACGGAGAAGATTCAGCCTGCTGATTTAGATTGCAATGAATTTATTTATGACGGTGAAAAAATCATTGCTAATGTTAAGAAGGGACAAGTTAATCAGGAAAATCAATTCTCCCAGCATAGGGTCTATGAAGATAATTGCACCCCGACTAAATTAAATTTTGAAATGAGCAAGGGCGATTTTCCACAAGATAAAGAGCTAAATAAAGCAAATATAGAATCTGATCCTTTAGAAGAAATTAAAGATAAATTATACAACATAAAAATTGAGAGAGCTAACTTAGTTATAGATAGAGTTGAGGATATAGGTCTTTTTGAAAAAAATATATTCGGTAGAGAAATGGAAAGAACAGTTACTGATGAAGAGCCGAAAGAAGATTTGTTTCAAAAGTTAGGAGAAAGGGATTTGAGTCCTGCAGAGCTTTTAAGAAAGGCTATGGAAGTAAATATGAAATCTAAAGGAGCGACTTCTGATGAATCTGAAAATAATTCTCCTAAAAATCCTTGTAATATCTTAGGTTTAGAAATGAACAAAAAAGAAAACTCAGAAGGCGAAGTTTTATTAGAAAAAATCAATTTGATTAAAAACGGCCCACCTAAGAGGTTTGGACCTGATAATATGAATATAAATAGAGCAGGCAGAGTTTTTTCGGAAGAAGAATTGGGACGACAGATTAAAGATTGATAGACGGAGGGCAAGTAATGTTTTGTACCAAGTGCGGAAAAAAATTAAATTATGATGATAGATTTTGTGCCAAATGTGGTCAGCCGGTGAGAGAGGATATGGAGCATAGTTATGGGGATATGCCTTTTAGCCCACCTTTTATAGAGGAGAAAAAAAGAGAGGCTATAGAAAGCCCTTTTGAGAGAAATTGGGAAGAACCGGTAAAGAAGCCTATTAGAGCTCCATTAGAGCTGAATTGGAACTTAGATGGATTTCCAACGGATAAGCCAAAGAAAACAGAGTCTATAGACTTTAACTGGGGAAGCGTTGTAGAAGAAAGACACAGAAAAAATTCTGAAGTTAAAATAGAAAAAATTGAACCGGAAAACAAAGAAGAAGTTTTCAAAACTCCTTGGGACAGCATTTCAGATTTCAGACCTGTTAGCACTTCCGGAAGGGAAGAAGTGAAATTTTCTCAGCCTGATTGGTTACCTTGGGCTAGTGCCAAAGAAGAAAGCAAGGTGGATTTTAACATGGAAAGAGAAAATCCAGCATTTGAAATTTCTGAAGGTCACAGCACAAAAGAAGCTGTAAAAAGCTTCATGGATGAATTAGGGGATGTAGAAAACTTAGAAGTTAGAAAAATTAAGGAAAGCCCTGAGATTAAGCCTTTATCTAGAGAAACTTTAGGCAGCGTTCCTGTTATAGATTTTTCATCCTTAAGAGGAGATAGTAAAAAAGAGGCGAAAAAAATTGAAGATTTAGAGGCGGAACTCTTTGGTAATATGGGAAAGGTTCAGACTCCGGAAGCTACTTTGATTATGGACAGAGCCAGCTTTAAAAAAGAAAAGTTTGAAAATTTAGAACCTGAGGCTTCTGCTGTAAATTCCAGTAAGCCGGAACCTTTGGAAAGTTCCATTGATTTCAAAAGTGAAGATATAGCAGTTGTTGAAAGTGATGCAAAATCCCCACAGCCAAAATTGGAAGAATTAGTTGAAGATTCTATAACAAAAGGTGGGGAAACCCAGTCGGATGAAAGCAAGAAGTTCTACACTTATAATCAGAAACAAGATGCTTTCCAAAATTTATTGGAAAAAGAGAGAGCAAAACTTCTAAATTTAGAAGATAATTATAATAAGAATGTGGCAAATATGGATTATACTTGGGTAGGAGAGGTATTGCCAAACCTTAAGAAATCCGATGTATTATCCGAAAATGGTAATAGGGCATCAGATGTTTCAGGAGAGGGAAGCATAATTAATAAGAATGTTGTGGGGGTTGCTCAGCCACCTGTGACTATTGCAGTTGATATTACTAAAAACCCTATAGAAACTAACTATAAATTAAAACCATTACCTATTAATTCATCTGTTGATGAGGCTAAAGATGTTTCTATACCTAAAGAATCGTCAAAGTTTGCTGAAGAGGAAGAAGCAGGAGCAAGGGAAGGAAACTCTTTAACAAATACTAGAGTTTCTTTAGATAATATTTTTTTAGAGGAAGAAGATGTAGGAAAGAAGCACATATTTGGAAAGATAGTAATATCACTTTTATTGATAATTCTTCTTGCCTTAGGTGTTGTGTTTGCTTTTAGAGTAATTCAACCGGATGGGGCAGTAGCTAAAAAATCTGATGAAGTTATAGTGAAGGTTGTAGATTATTTTAGAGGTCTTATTAATGGTGAAGAACCCAAAGAGCAGGATGTTATAGATGAACCTGAAATAAATGAACCTTTGGAACTTATGAATTCATTAGTAGCAGCCTATGGTGCAGAAGCTAAGACTATAAGCAGTGTAGACTATGATATTAATTTAATATATCAAGACAATACAGATTATGCCTTTTCAGAAATACGCGAAGCACCTAAATTTGTAGATGCGAAATGGTATGAAACAGAAGATGGTACTATTGTCAGCTATGCTGATAAGATTATAGAAACTACAGTTAAATTCTATGATTCATGGTTGGATAATAGTCAGTCAGGAGGAAACGAAAATCCTAGTCAGCCTTCAAAAGACAATTATGTAGGCATAGAAAATTTAACTATCGGTGAAATGCGTATAGGTAAAGAAGGTTTCTACATCTTAAACGAGCTTACCTATTTAAAAACTGATGAAGCAGCAGGCACACAGATAAGCGAAAAGAGATATGAAAGTCTCTACATTAAGATATCAGATAAATCAATGTATGTAGATAGTCATAAGGAGGAAAAACTATAATGGATGCAAAAATAAAATTTCAGAGAAGACTAAGCCTTGTAGTTTTGGTTTTAGTACTTGTACTAGGTACCTTCTTTGCATTGACACAGTTCATCACTGACTTTATGTGGTTCAGTGAAATGGGATATTTAGATGTGTTTCTGAAACAAATCGTTACTATGGTTAAGGTAGGCGTACCTGCTTTCATAGTTACAACCTTGCTATTGCAACTTTATTTAGGTCATCTTAGAAAAAGCTATTTTGCTCATATAGCTTCTAAGGAAGAACCTAATATGAAAAAACTCAAGTTAGCAACTATAGGATTTTCAGTAGTTGCAGGGCTTATGGCAACGGTAGTGACAGTATCTCAACTTTGGTTTGAAATATTGAAATTTGCGGCAAGTACAGATTTTGATATAAAGGATCCACTCTTTAGTTTAGACATATCCTTTTATATTTTCAAATTAGATTTCTTAACTCAGTTAAATGAAATTCTATTACTTATAGTGGTAGGTTTCGTGGTGTTGACAGTAATATATTATATTTTCTTAATGACTGTGAGAACGCCTGATGTATTTAAGGACACAGCGCCTTTCGGACAAAATCCAACTGGCACAGCTTCTGATGAGGAGAGGCATACAGGCTCCGAAAATCCTTTCGGTGGCAATGCAGGTGTCAATAGTCCGGATGATTTCTTGGGAGCCTTGTTTAAATCCTTTGGATTCCAACAGGCTAAGAAGGTTCATAAAGAAACTAAGCCTAGGAGACAATTTGATGATAATAACTTTAAGGAGCTTATGAAGATAGCTTCAGGAAAGATTACTCTTTTAGGTATTATATTTTTCTTGATGTTGGGAATTGACTTTTTCTTAATGCAGTTTGAACTTTTACATGAGCATACGGGAGTGGTTTATGGCGCAGGCTTTGTAGATGTAAACATTACACTTTGGATGTATAGGATACTTTGTGTTCTATCATTGGTTGCAGGGGCAAGTTTTGCAATAAATATGATGAAGAAGAAGTATAAGAGGATATTCATTGTACCTGTTTTAATGGTTGTAGTAGGGCTTTTAGGCGGAGGTGCCGGATACCTTATTCAGACCTTCGTAGTTAGCTCTGATGAAATTAGAATGGAAGGCGAATATCTTAAGAGGAATATTGAATATACTCAATATGCTTATGGAATTGATGATGTTAAGGTTAAGCCTTTTGCAGCCGATAATACTTTGACAGCTGATCTAATTGCTCAGAACTCTGAAACTATAAACAATATTAGGGTTAATGACTTTGAACCGGCTAAACAGTTCTATAATCAGACCCAGTCTATTCGTCGCTACTATACTTTTAATGATGTAGATAACGATAGATATATGATAAATGGTAAGTATACTCAGACTTTTATGACGGCTAGGGAAATTGATGAGGACAAAATCAATGATACTTGGTTAAATAAGCATCTCAAGTATACTCATGGTTATGGTGTAGCACTTTCCAGAGTTGACAAGGTTACAAGCTCCGGACAACCGGATGTTCTAATAGGAAATATTCCACCTGCATCTAAGGTTTCTGAAATAGAAATAACCAGACCGGAAATATATTTTGGTGAATTGGGCAATGAATATATTGTAGTAGGGGCTAAGGAAGATGAATTTGATTATCCTGATGGAACTGAAAATGCCTATAGTCGTTACGAAGGAAAAGCAGGGATAAAGTTAAATCTCTTAAATCGAGCATTATTTGCCATTAGAGAAGGCTCTATGAAGCTGTTGATTTCTTCTAACATAAATTCTGATTCCAGAATTATAATAAACAGGAATATTACTAAGCGTGTTCAGACTATAATGCCATATCTCAATTATGAAAGAGATCCCTATATGGTTACAGTGGATGGTAAACTTTACTGGATGTTAGATGCTTATACTACCAGTGGAAATTACCCTTATTCCGAACCTTATGAGGAAGGTGTCAACTATATTAGAAACTCTGTTAAGGTTGTGATTGACGCATATAATGGAGACACTAATTTTTATATAGTAGATGAAAAAGACCCTGTAGCTAAGACTATGGCTAAGATTTATCCTACTTTATTCAAAGGCTTTAAAGAAATGCCGGAAGGACTTAAATCCCATTTAAGATACCCTAATACACTATTTGGAATTCAGGCAGGTGTTTATGGTAAGTATCACATGGAAGATATAAATGTTTTTTATCAGGACGAAGACCATTGGGATATAGCTTCTGAAATATATGGAATGGAAAAATCTCAAATTAAGCCTAGTTACTATATAGCTAAATTGCCGGGAGAAGAAAAGGCGGAATTCTTTAATTCTGTACCTTTTACCCCTAAGCAGAAGCAAAATATGACTGCCTTAATGGTAGCCAGAAATGATGGCAATGATTATGGCGATTTAGTGCTTTATCAGTTCCCTAAGTCAAGGAATATTTATGGACCAGAACAGATTGAGGCTCAAATCAATCAGAGTACAGAAATTTCAAAAGAGTTTGCTTTGTGGGATTCTTCAGGGACTAAATACAGAAGAGGAAATCTCTTCGTCATTCCTATTGAAAGTTCCGTTCTCTATGTGGAACCTGTTTATTTAGAAGCCCAAAACTCATCTATCCCTGAGGTTAAGAGAGTTATTATGGCTTATGATGATCAGATAGCATATAAGGAAACTTTAGGAGAGTGTATTAAAGAACTGTTTGGAGATAATAAGGGTCAAGGCTCTGAACCCAATAGTGATCCGGGAGAAGAACCTGAGGACAAAGATTTAACTAAGAGTGAAGTAGCTAAGGCGGCTTCTGAAGCCTATGAAAAAGCTTTAAAATATCAGAAAGCAGGAGACTGGGCTAAGTATGGCGAATATATAGAAAAGGTTGGAAATTATCTGACTGATTTAGCTAAGGAGTAAAGATGCTACATTTTGATTTTGATAAAATGCTGTTTAATATTAAACCGGAAAATCACGGAACCGAGTCGTTAGAAAAAATTCTAAAGGCTCATCCGGAGGTTCAGTTTGTATCCTTCGTAGGACTTGATATTGCAGCTAATGATACGGATGAGAGAATTCCTGTAAAACTTTTCATAAAGGACATGGAAAAACTTTTAGCTACAGGAGTTCAGACAGATGGTTCCAGTGTAAATCTGCCTAAGATAGCGGAGCTTAATAATGCTAAGGTAGACATGATACCTGATCTTTCTGTGAACTGGTATGTGGATTATAATTTCTATAATATAGATAAGAGTACAGGACTTCCTGTGGGAACTCTTAGAATTCCGGCTTTTCTTCTACATAATGATGAAAGAGAAGTAGGGGCTAGGGTGATTTTGAGAGATTCTCTTAGGAAGTTTAAGAAGGATATTTTAGAACTTTTGGCTGAAAATCCTTATGTTTTCAAGTATATTCAAGGCGTGGATTCTGTAGAAGAAATAGAAGAAATTCAGGTTACCAGTGCTACGGAACTGGAATTTTGGGTAAGGACACCTGATGATAAGGCAGATAGAGAAGAACTGTCAACCTCTCAGGAACTTAAAGAGCAGTATTGGAAGAGGACTTATGGACCTGTTAGAACTGCTTTGGAAAAATCCATTGAGCTTTTAGATTACTATGGTTTTGAAATGGAAATGGGTCATAAGGAAGTTGGTGGAGTTAAGTCTAAACTTACCAGCAGCGGAAACCATGATCACATTATGGAACAGTTGGAAATTGACTGGAAGTATGCAGATGCTATGCAGGCTGCTGACAATGAAAAACAGGTTAAATATGTGGTTAGAGATGTTTTTAATCAGGTAGGTTTGAATACTACTTTCCAAGCAAAACCTATAGAGGGAGTTGCCGGTAGTGGTGAACATACTCACATGGGAGTTTGTGCTAAACTTAAAAATGGTAAGCTGGTGAACCTATTTACTGCACCTGAATTTGATGAAGATTTCTTAAGCCCTATAGGTTTTGGTGCTTTAATGGGTATATTGAAAAACTATGAGGCTATAAATCCTTTTGTAAGCTTTACTTCTGATTCTCTTAAGAGATTGAAGCCTGGATATGAAGCACCTGTATGTGTAGTTACTTCTCTGGGAAAAAGTGCAGATGAGCCTTCGAGAAACAGAACCATATTAGTCGGTTTGGTGAGAGATAGGAGAAGCCCTTTAGCTACAAGGTTTGAGCTTAGATCTCCTAACCCTAAATCGAATACCTATTTAGTTTTAGCCTCAGGTTATATGGCTATGTTAGATGGCATTAAGGCGGCTTTAGAGGCTAAAAAAACTCCTAAGGACTTAGAAAAATCTATTTCCAAAATCTATGGAGAAGAGGATTTTTACTTAGAAACTTACAGAGAATATAGAAGTGAAAAGGATGTGTTTGAAGATTACACTTCTTCTGAAAGAGATAAGCTTTTTGGTAAGCCACCAAAGACAGTATGGGAAAATGTTCAAGGCTTTGCAGATTTTCCTGATAAGGTAAAGGCTATTTCCGGAGAAGGTGTATTTTCTGATTTAGCACTAGAGTCCTATAGAGAGTATATTATAAGTCAATGGGCAACAGAGTTCCATTCCAGACTTATACCTAACTGTATTATGGAAATCAAAGCATGTAAGGCTATACATGATGGAGAAGCTAACAGTTTGGATCTTAATAACTGGTCTAAAGTTGCAGAGCTTAGAGAATATATGGCTAAGGATAAGGAAGGCGAAAGCTCGCTGCTTACTAGAGCAAGGGAGGCTTTAGCTTTAGGGGATTATAGCTTAGCCTCTGAACTTCAGATAGAAATACAGTCTAAAATGGAAGATTTAAAAAATCTTTACCGTATATATAAAAGAAATTTATTTTAATATTAACTAAAGAGATTGGAGAAGAAGGAAAATGTTAGATATTAAAAAAATAAGAGAAGATTATGAGGCTGTTAAAGCCGGTGTGGAAAGAAGAACTAAGGGAACCTTTGGAATTGAAAGAGTTCCTGCTTTAGACAGCAAGAGAAGAGAACTTTTAGCTCAGGTAGAAGCTATGAAGAACAGACAAAATGTTGTATCTAAGGAAATCCCTAAAATGAAAAAAGAGGGAAAAGATACTACTGAAATTATGGCTGAAATGAAAGAGCTTTCTACTAAAATTAAAGAATTGGATTTAGAACTTTCACAGGTAGATATGGAAATTAAGGATACTTTACTTAATATACCTAATGTACCTGCGGATTTTGTTCAGGTAGGTGAAGATGACAGTGCTAATGTGGAAGTTAGAAAGTTTAAAGAGCCTACAGCCTTTGATTTTGAACCGAAGGCACATTGGGATTTAGGCGTGGACTTAGATATTTTAGACTGGGAAAGGGCTTCTAAAATTGCAGGTACAAGATTTACTGTATATAAGGGCTTAGGTGCTAGATTAGAGAGAGCCGTTATGAACTTTATGTTGGATTTGCACACTATAGATCAGGATTATACAGAAATTTTACCGCCTTTTATGGTAAATAGAGCTGCTATGACAGGAACCGGACAGCTTCCGAAGTTTGAAGAGGATATGTTCTATGTTCCGCAGAAGGACTTTTTCTTAATTCCTACAGCAGAGGTTCCTGTAACTAATCTTTTGGCACAGGAGATTTTGAAAGAAGAGGAATTACCAATTCACTACACTGCTTATACTCCTTGCTTTAGAGCTGAAGCGGGTTCTGCCGGCAGAGATACTAGAGGACTAATTAGACAGCACCAGTTTAATAAGGTGGAATTGGTTAAATTTGCCAGACCGGAAGATTCTTGGGATGAATTAGAAACTTTAACCAGAGATGCAGAAGAAGTATTGAAGATTCTTGAAATTCCATACAGAGTAGTTAGATTGGCTACAGGCGATTTAGGCTTCTCCTCTGCTTGTACCTATGACATTGAAGTTTGGATGCCGTCATATAATAGATATGTTGAAATCTCATCTTGCTCGAATTTCTTAGATTATCAGGCTAGAAGAGCTAATATTAGATTTAGAAGAGAAGGCGGCAAGCCGGAATTCCTTCACACTCTAAACGGATCCGGTTTAGCAGTAGGAAGAACTACAGCTGCTATCCTTGAAAACTATCAGCAGGCAGACGGCTCTGTAAAGATTCCTGAAGCTCTTAAGAGATATATGGGTAATGTAGAATTTATCGGTAAATAATGAATCTATTAAAGAAAAATAGGTATAAAATATGATAACAAATGTAAATGCAGAAAGGCTGTTGGACTTTATTTATGAAAGTCCCAGCCCTTTTCATACTATAGATAATGTAGAAAAAAATTTAATAATAAATGGTTATAGGAAGCTGGAAGAAAGAGATGCTTGGGAAATAGAAAAAGGTGGCAAATATTTTGTAAATAGAAACGGTTCTTCTATTATAGCGTTTCGTATTCCAAAATCCACGCCTAAAGCCTTTCATCTAGTAGCTTCCCATTCCGATTCCCCGACCTTTAAAATTAAGGAGAATAGCGAGAAAAAGTCTGCCGGCGTAGTTCAGTTGTCTACTGAAAAATATGGCGGAATGCTTATAGCTACTTGGTTTGACAGACCTTTATCCGTTGCAGGTAGGGTGGTCATAAAAGATGAAAAGGGGTTTCAAATTAAGCTGGTTAATATTGACAAAAATCTTCTCATCATTCCATCCGTAGCTATTCACATGAATAGGGATGCTAATACGGGTTTTGAATACAAGGCAAATGTGGATACTCTTCCGTTATATAGAATGGATGGAGAAGAAGTTGGCTCCTTAGATTTTGATACTTTGATAGCAAAATCTGTAGGGCATAAGCCGGAAGAAATTTTAGGCAAGGACTTGTTCCTTTACCTTAGAGAAAGGGGAAGCCTTTTAGGGCCTGAGGAAGAATTTATAGGAAGCCCTAGGTTAGACGACTTAGAGTGTGCTTTTTCAAGCTTTGTGGGGTTCATTGAAGCTGGGCAGGCGGATTTTGCGAGAGAAAAAAATGCCATAGCTGTATGTGGGATTTTTGATAATGAAGAAGTGGGCAGTGATACTAAGCAAGGGGCAGGTTCTAATTTCTTAAGAGATGTATTGAGAAGAATTACCATAAGTCTAGGCTTAGAGGAAGAGGATTATTTGAGAATGATAGCTGATAGCTTTATGATATCTGCTGATAATGCTCATGCTAAACATCCGAATCATCCGGAATTTTCTGATGCAGAAAATGCACCTATTATAAATGGCGGAGTGGTAATAAAATATAATGCTAATCAGAAATATACTACTGATGCTTTTTCGGCAGCCGTTTTTAAGGATATTTGTAATAAGGCTGAGGTACCTTATCAAGTCTATGCAAATAGATCAGATATGGCAGGCGGTTCTACCTTAGGCTCCATATCTAATACTAAGGTTGGAATGGCTTCTGTTGATATAGGGGTAGCGCAATTAGCTATGCATTCAGCTTATGAAACCGCTGGGACTAGTGACTTAGACCACTTAATTAAGGTTATGAAAACTTTCTATGAAGAAAAGTAAAGTGCGGGTAAAATGAATTAGTAGTTTTTGTGAATGTGTAGATTTTCCTTTACATTTTTTGATATAATATAGACTCGTACGCAAGAAAATAAAGTGTATGAATCCGGTGGAATTGAATGAAAAAATTCCATCTATAAAAATCAAAAATAATAAAAAATTATATTATACTAATGTAAAAGAGAGGTATATATTGAGAGAAAAAATCAAAAGACTTTTAGGCATTGTTTTAGTAGGGTTAATGGCTGTGGGGGCGATACCTTTTAATGCCAGTGCCGCGACAGAGGAATATGAAGCATATAATATTAAAAACGAAATAGCCCATGTGCTTAATATGAAGAAAATAGATGATGATAGTAAAACTTATGTAGCATACTGCTATAATGGATTATATGCGCCACCTAGAATGGTAGTGAAGAATGATGCCGGGGCGAAATCAGGAAGTACAAAATATAATAAAATTTTAGCTACAGCAGATAATTTAGTAGAGAAGGCTGTACAGGTTTTAAATGATGGTAAATATGATGGTAGGCAAACTGTTTTTAGACCACGCATTTCAGATGGTGCTAAGTTAAAGCAAGTTTTGGTTGACATATTATATAACGGCTACCCATCAAATGCTTCGGGGCTGATGGATGGTTTAACAAAGGATGAAGCCTATGATGTAACACAAGCAGCTGTTTGGTATTATTCAAGTGCAAATTATTATAGAGAGCATAATACGGTTACAGGCAGTGCACCTTCTTTGTATAATAGAGATAAAGATATTGTTGGAGGAGAATATAGAGAAAAGAATCCTGCTAAAAAGCGTATGATGTGGGAAGCTCTTGCAAACTTGATTCAAGTGCCTATAGAAGATAGAGTAAGTAAGATAGGTAGCGATATTACAAAAGAACAAATCAAGCCACTCAAATCTGGAAGGGCAACTGACATTTCACTTTTTGAGCCTATGGAAAAAGTTCCCGGTAACGGTGGCTCTTATCAAAACCTTATTACTGCAACTTTTGCAACCTATGAAGACACCACTTTTCCGGCTTATATAGTAGTTAACAAGGCTTGGGAAGGGGCTGCGCTGGAAGATGGGGAAAGCTATCCTGAAGTATATTTTCAACTTATGAAAAATGGAAAGCCTGAAGGTAAAAAAATCAAGTATGAAAATAAGGATGTGATTTTTCATATTGCTGATGATAAGGAACTAGGACTTTATACTATAAAGGAAGTTAATGCAGATGGTAGCGATTGGTCAGCAGAAGGTTATAAAGCAGAGGGATTCACTATTGCTGAAAATGGAGTATTGATTTTTGTTAATACCAAAAAAGCAAAACCTGTAAAAGAAGAAAATGCTGAGCTAGAAGCTCCTGCTGCAGTTAAACCAGATGAACCAATTAAAGATAAAGAACCTTCAACTGCTTCTGCACCGGATACTCTCGGAGCTACGATAGGAACCGATAGGTCAGCACCTGACAAACCGGTGGAACCTGCTGTAGAAACAGAAACACCGAAAGAGCCGATTGTAACGACACCATCTACAAATACGGAAGTTGATAAAAAACAGCCGAATGTTCCAACTGTAGTAGAACCTAAAAAAGAGGAACCAAGCCAGCCGGAGAAAAAGGACACAGAAAAAACTTATGTATTCGTTCCGACTAACCTGACTGTGCCAAATGTGCCTGAATCAAATAAGATTGTAGAAATTGATAAACCGGTTATGGACGAGCCTGTTAAACCGGAAAATCCTATCATAGAGGATATGGATGTACCTAAATCCCACGCTCCGGAAACTCCGGATGTGGATAAACCTAAAGAAGAGGACAAAAATGTTCCTAAGACAGGAGATGATTTTGATTCTACTTTATATTTAGGAATGATGACTATGGCAGGCGGAGCTTTACTTCTTATGAAAAAAAGAGTAAAAGCTATAAATAAATAGTCTTTAAGTAAATTATAAAAATGGTAAGCTATATCTTTTGGATAGGCTTACCTTTTTTGTTTTGGTCTGCTTTAGCTATGGTTCCGAAGGCAGAGCCTGAGGAACAAAGAACCACC
>CAMENZ010000005.1 GCA_945928865.1 uncultured Clostridia bacterium | reverse complement strand
ATTAGTATTTTTTGAGATAGTCCTGTTTTCAATGCTTTTCGCCTTACCACTTCAACCCGTCCAACATCTGTAGGATTAGTTGGATCTACAGGATTAACTGTTCCATGTACATTTGGTACCGGCGTAGGTTCAATTGGCACTACAGGAATTACAGGTGGATTGATTGGGTCAATCGGCGGTGTAGGTGGATTAACAAGCTCTATCGGTGGCAGTGGAGGGATTTATGTAATTCTCTTATTGATAAATTCAGCTTTAACTAAATCATCATCGAATGTTCCCTTTATCGCTTCTGTCATAGCCTCATAATTCTTTTTATCTACATTTATTTCTGCCAATTCATAATTCGCACCCTTAATATCGTACAAATACGCTGTCTGACCCGCTTTTAGCTTAAGCGTTCCGTTTTCGTCAGTTCTAAATGTAGTTCCTCCGACTTCACCCTTAGCATCAAATACCTTATAGCTATGGTTAACCAATGGATTCTTATCTACTAAAATCTTGAATGTAAATTCATCCATCAATCTTTCAGCCTCCACCGCATTTACGGCATTATCTACAACTGACTTATTATATTTCCAAAAATGTTTAGCTTCAATAATATCTTTTTCTTGTTTTCTTAGATGCTTTGGCTGCATCAAATTGAAGATAATAAATATCTAAAGATGAACTTTCCAAATCTGTTTTATTAACAGCCGGCGCATCTTTATGTTTTACAAAAAACTAAAAAAGAGCTTCCTTTCGGAAGCCCTAATTTCTAAATTTTATAAATAGATTAAACTATTTTAACTTTACGTCTGGTTCACTTGGAAGCTTGAAGAACGGAACTAATCTGTCAAGTCCTGTGAATGTAAGAACAAGTAATGTACCAACCGCGATCATAGCCATGAAGTTGTATCTGATGAAATCAGCAGGTGCGAATGCAACAAGTGGATATACTCCCTTTGTGATACCTACATAGAATGCAAGATATACGTGCCAAGGAATAAGCTGAGATCCGAATACACCCATTGCGTCTCCGAAAGTAGCATTTCTTAATCTTAACTTGTACATATCTTCTTCGTTAGCTTCAACATGTTCGTCAGTGATTTGCTTAAGAACTGGTCCAATTGTTACGATCTGAGCCATTTCATCAGCTAAAGCAAAGTTTCCGATTAAGGAAAGAATTGCGTTCCATCCTAAAAGGTGTCTTACCTTTCTTGATAAAAGAACTACTAACTTTGCAAGAGGTGCGAAAGCTTCCATCTTCTGCATTACGCCACCGAAAGCTGCAACCCACATCATCATTACTACTACCCAGCTACCTGCATCAGCAAAACCTGAACAGCACATATCAAGGAATTCTCTGAAAGTACCTACTGTACCTGCAAAAATACCAAGGATATAGGAAGAAACTAATCCGGAACCGATACATAAGAATGTGTTAGTTCCCATAATTGCAAGAGCAATTACTAAAACTAGAGGAACTACCATGTATAAAGCAACTCCGCTTTCAACCTGATGTAATAAATCTACAGCAGCTGGTCTTTCAGCTTCAAGGAAAGTGAATACGTCTGCTGGAATGTTATCGATAGCAGCAGCTCCGTCTACTGGAGTTCCGGAAAGTCCCATACTTGCTACAAAGAAGGCGATTATAGCTAATACTAAACAACCGATTGACCAAACACCCTGGTGTCTAACTCTGTCTACAACCTGAACTCCCTGAATACCGGAAGAGACGATAGTTGTATCGGAAATAAGACCGATGTTGTCTCCGAAACATGCACCACCTGCGATAGCGCAAAGTGTTAAGTTCATGTCTCCACCAACGATGTGTGATAACCATAAGAAGATTGGTGCACATGCTGCGAATGTTCCCCAAGAAGTACCTGTAGCAACTGAAAGAACAGCTGTACAAACGATACCTACGGAAGCAACAGTCTTAGCTGTGATACCTAATTTTAATGCGATGTTTACTACGGAAGCTCCTACTCCATAGCTCATGAATGCAGATGCCATAGCATATGCAAGCATTAAGATGAATAATGCCACTAAAATGTTCTTTGTGGAATCCATTGATGCGTCAATTGCATCCTGGAACTTAACTTTTTCAGTTAATTTTGCAATAAGAACTGCAGCTAACCAAGCGATAGGTGCTGCGATAAGTGCATCCAATTTTTCGAATGCTAATGGGCCAGCCCATTCAGGAAGTCCGATCATAAGTAACATAAGTAAGAATACCGGACAGAATTTTAAAAATCCTTTTAAAATCTTCATTTTTTTCTCCTTTAAAAAATTAATTATAAATACATCTTTAATTAGTTGCAATTATCATGCCAAATTTTTAACCATTCATTTTTTCATCACAATTCCTTCACCTTTCAACAACAACACCTACCTTGTATTGACAAAAATACAAAAGCAGACCGTTTTTGAGCCAAAAACGGTCTATGCTTATTAATATCGCGAACCGAAATGTGTTCGATACATTTCCCCTCCTACTTTATCTATTTTCTTATACCCTTATAGAAATTACATATTCCTTCAATTCATTTACACTAAATCTAGCATATCCATATTTTGAAACCTTAGATATAGCTTTAACCCTTACATTTTTCCCCTTATCATTTAATGCAATAAGATTTACAAGCTTTCCTCTATATTTCTTACCTACATAAATTTTCAAATCAGCCCTTATTTTTAATCCGTTATTTTTATGGAAATTAACTGACATTAAATACTTTCCTGCAAATTTCCAAAGGAAAACCGGATTTAACTTATGTGTTTTATTATTATAAACTGATATTTGTAAACCATTTTTAGGTATCTTTTTTAGTTCCAAAGATTTAAAGATTAGGATAGCCGGATTCTTTTTATGTGTTCTATTTATTTGTTTTTTACCTTCATCATTACTTTCAGCCCCCTTATTTAAGGCGGTGACGATATAAGCTCCTCCCGTGCCTATTGACCCTGCTCTTATAATGATAAAATTATTTCCGTCTTTTAACTCTTTATTTTCACAATAAACCCTAACTTTAGATTTACCATTATTATCAAAGGCTGTTTCATGAATTTCTTCTACACCATCATGGAGTTTTACTTCTCTTAAATTATTTTTCGCAAAAGCATATCCACCAATATGTCCTAAATATTTTGGTGCCTCTACCTTTTCTATCAAGTTGTTTTCAAAGGCTCTCTTTTGGATATTATGAACTAATTCAGGCAATTTTACTTCTTTTAACTTATTATCTTTAAAAGCATACTCCTTTATTAAACGCAACTTTGCTAAATTAATGTCCTTAAGATTCCACCCAAATTCATCAATTTGATTTCCCATAAAGGCTCCTGAACCTATACTTATTATACCTGTAGGAATAGTTACTTTTTTTATATTACTGCCATAAAATGCAAAGTTACCTATTTCTTCAAAATCTGCTCCATCCTTAGCAGATGATGGAATAATAACATTTTCATCATCTCCCAAATATCTTAAGATTGTTTTTCCTTCGGTTAAATAGAGTTCCGAACCCTTCTCTCTAACCTTAGAAGTTAAATAGCTATTTCCATTTACCTTAATAACTAAATCATCGTTCTTCTGTAATTGAGAAATTTCAATGTTAAAATAACCATCTTCATCGCTTATAGATTTCTTGACAGATTTTTCATTAACTAAAATTTCAATACTGCTATTAGGAAGAGTAAAGCCTAACACTGTTTCATCACCCTCAACTAAAGTTCGTATTTCAGGTTCTTTTTTATAGTATGTCAGTTCAAAAATATTTTCTTTTTTGAGAACTATATTTTCTAATTTATCATTTGTTACATACTTTATTCTTTTTTCATCTTGAATTTCCGGGGGATTTATGGATACTGTTTCGCCTATTTTATAAAATTTGTCACATTTAAACTTTCTGCTATAACTTTCAGGATTAGGTTCACCATTTATTTTCTTTCCAAATAAAATGCCGATTTTAATAACTCTCTCTGAATCCTTAGCATCGTTCATATTCAAAATCACCTTAGCAGGATTTATCAAATATTCCCCTTCTTTAGATTCCAATTTCTTATTTTCAGTAAATATTTTCGCATACATCATCTTTGATGCTGATGGTGTTCCGAAAGCCCCCTCTTTAATAAATTCTAATATAGGTGCTTCTATTTCCACTTCACTATTTGCTGCAAAGCTATCCGTCTCTATAGTTTTTACACCCTTCATTCCAGTAACTACTAAAGGACTTCCTGCCCCTTCAAAGGCAGATTTTGGAATATAAGTAATTTTTTCCGGAATTTCAACTAACAGTTTCCTTTCACCCTGTTGCCACTGATAAGAAAAAGCTCCTTCTTTTAGATTTTCAAGACTCTTAGGAAGCGTAATCTTAGAAAGTACATTATTTTTAAATGCGTCTTTGCCAATCTCCCTAATGCCTTCTGATATTACAACTGATTTGAGTTTAATAGGATTGTTATTTCCGGTATTAGTTCCATCAAAAGCATTATCGCCAATTTTTAATACCGGAATTCCTCCAATTTTACTTGGAATTGTTATATTCGCTGATTTACCCTTATACTTGATTATAGTCTGACTTTCCTTATCAAATTCAAACATATCTTCAGGGTTTAGGTTTATTTCTCCCATCTCGTTACCTAAACCTGCTTCATCTTCAGGCAGTATTGTATTTTTCTTTGCTCCTGCGTCATATAAATAGTTTGCTTTAATGGCATAAGCTCCTGAAACGGTCATTAAATCAGTACTTATAAAACTTCCATCATAAATAAAAGATCTCTTCTTAGCTATTTCATCCGCATCTACATCATAAAAAACACCTAGGCTATCTTTAACGGGTTTTTCATATCTTGTAGCTATGTATATAGGCTCATCTCTTTTAATGCTGTATTCTGAAAAATCAAGAAGATTCCATTGATTATATTTAGGGTCTTCTACTTCTCTAAAAGGAGCTAATTCTCTAAGTCTTCCTTCTTTATCATAACCTAAAACTGCTATCTTTATATGATTTCCTGAGTAAACATCATTTCTAACTAAGAAAATTTCTGCACTATCTAAAACAGCTCCCTTATAATTAGGCTGAAATCTAACTGCATTTCCCTTAATACTTCCTATAAAATGAGTTGTCTGATACTGCCCAAAATTATTTTCCACAGTCTTAAAACCATAATCTACCACATCTTTTAGTTTTCCTAGTTTAGATTTTATGGATATTGTGCCAACCTCATTATCTGCTTCACTAAGGGTTATTTCTTTTTCACTTCCCCCAAAATCTGCCTTGAAAGCTCTAATTTTATATTTACCTCTAAATACTTCCTTAAAATTGAAATTACCACTGCCATCTGTTTTAGCTTCAAACTGATTAAAAGAATCTATAAGCTTAACCGTTGCACCTTCTATAAAATTCCCCGCCTCATCTATAACCTTTCCTCTTAAATTAGCCTTTTTCGCAGTAACTAATTTAAAATCCTTTTTAATATGAATATGGTTTTTCATATCTACTTCTACTATCTGACTTTCATATCCATAAGCAGAAACTTCTAAATGATAAAGCTTATTATCCTTATTTACAGGTGTTTCTAATAGATAAGTTCCATCTACCGGGCTTGCATAGGTGTACTTACCGGTTTCTAATATGGTAATTTTAGCTCCCAAAGGAATTCCTGTAAAAGTTTCTGTGTCTGCACTTCCAAAATTCCAAATACCTTGTTTTTCTTTTATAGATTCTTTAGGGCTCAAAATCAAACTGGCTGAATTCATTCTCTTTCCTGACAAATTTCCACTTCCGTTTTCCTTTGATGTATCTATCACTCTACTTTCATTTATAACCTTGAGATTGTCTATGTACCAGCCATATTCATACTTGTCTATAATTCCATTTCCTGATATTAAATGGAAACGAACTTGCACTTCTTTACCTGTAAATGACTCTAATGGCTTTTTAAGAGTCTGCCAATCAAACAACTTAGCTCCACTTTGTATTACTTCTTTATTAAACAGCTCACTCCAAGTTTCTCCTTTATTATCAGAAATTTCAACTTTCATAGTATTTGTAGGTGAAACAGCACTGGTAGTACAAAGGGAATCTACATAAAAAACATCTCCTTTTTTAACTGTAAACTTAGGTGTAATCAAAACAGAATCCTGATTATGACTAAATATGCCATTTATTTTAGTCCCCCACATCTTATTCAAGCCTTCCGGTCTTTTTTTAATGCCTTCCCAGAAATTTCTATAATGAATAGTCATTTCATTGACCTTTTCCGGTTCCACAGGCTCACCATATTCCCAATCTGATACATTATTATTTAATGATTTATTTTCAAAACCACCATCATTATTATTAAAATCATATTTATAACTAGCGGAAATTGCAGCATACTTAATATTTAATTTTTCTGATTCTATACTTCTATTGCCTGCTTCATCAACTGCAACTACCTTATATTGATAATTTTTACCATCTTTTACAGCCTTATCTAAATATATTATTCTAAAATGTGATAATTTACTCTCTTCTTTAGGGATAAATTCTTCTATCCATTTAGACTTCTCATATTTAATGGTTTCTACATTAGATTCAGAAATATTTTCTCCTAAGCCATTGTTAATCTCTGACTTAATTATTTCATAAGAAGATATATCATCTTCCTCAACTTTTCTAAAACTAAGCTTTATACCTTCTGTTTCTGTACTTGCCACTAAGTCTTCTACCTTTGCCGGAAGAACCTTATCACGTCCTATATGAATATTATCTAAATACCATCCACATCCCTCTTCAGCTCCCGCTCCATAGAGGTAAAGTCGTATCATGAGAGGTTCCAATTTCCCTTTATAGCTTTCTAAAGAATAGCTGTGATGTTCCCACTTCCTGCTAGAAAGTTCATAATCCGGACGGCTTGCAAAGTTATGAATTTTTTCCCACTTCCCATTATTTAAAACTTGAATTTGGGCAACAGTTGCCCCTTCAAAACCTCTATATTCGTCCATACTTAAATGAACTAATTCATTTACTTCCGACATATCAATAGGCGGTAAATACAAATAATTGTCTTTCTGTAATTGAAAATGTTTTGAACCAATATTTATTCCTAAATATTTTTTTCCATCCTTTGGTGCAGGTTCTGCTAAAGAACCCTTTTCTCCCCATTTCCAATCGTCACATAAAATAAAACCATCTATATTTTCTTCAAAACCATTATTATATTCCGGTTTTATACCACCTTTAATATTTATAGTTTTCTTTTCTTCGGTGATTTTGTTAGCAAAATCTGTAACAACTACCCTTATATATAAGTTTTGCTTTTTTAATTCCGCTGACGGTATGATGGCTTCATATTTACCTGATTTAATATTTCCTTCTATTAACTTAAAATCTACAGATTTAACACTGGATGCAGGTATATTGTTAGACTCTGTTTCTTCCCCATCCATATTATAAAAAAGCTTAACATTCCTAACAGAAACATCATCTTCTGCCTCTGCAATTATAGATAAATCTCTTCCTACATAACCTTCCGTTCCGCTAAGTATCTTAAGTTTTGCCTTTTCGCTATCCTTTCCTTCCTTAAAAACCACCCCTGAGATAGAGCCGATTCCTCTATTATCTATAACCTTGGCTACTGCACTGTAAGCATCGACTAACCCATGACCATAAGCCATATTAGGTTTTTCTATATAATTTTCATCATTTAATTTTTCAGCAGTTTCGCGCATTAATGCTTCTAATTCATTTAATGAAATATCAGATTTTGCTGATTTAATTAAGGCTGCAACGCCTACTACATGAGGAGTTGCCATACTTGTTCCATTCCAAGAAACATATCTTCCTAAGGCATCACAGGATCTAACTTGAACTCCGGGAGCAGATACATCCGGCTTAATTGTTTTACCTTCCTTGTCAAAAGCTGATGGTCCCTTCTTAGAAAAATCCCCTATTTTTTTATTTATATCTACTGCACCTACTGAAAATACTTCCATAAGATTCCCGGGATTAGAAATCGTACCTAAGCCTGGAACTTCTTCTCCACTCATTCTATTTCCTGCAGCGAACACAGGCAGTATCCCTGCATTTCTCCACTGTATAACAATTTCTTTAAACCACGGATCATCATCACTAGAACCTCCCCAGGAATTGTTTATAATATCAGGTCTTTTTTCTAACATCCACTGCGCAGCTTCTAAAAGGTCTGCCGTATTTCCACCATTTTTATCTAAAGCCTTTGCACTTATAAATTTTGCTTCAGGAGCTACACCTATTTGATTCAGCCCTACTCCCTTTTCATCAGTAGCTTTTTCGCTGCCACATATAGTCCCTGCTACATGAGTCCCATGATCATTTTCTTTGTCTGCCTCCGGCTCCAAAAAACCATTTACACAATCCTTATAAAAACTAGGATCGAAATAACCATTAGATTCATTGTATCCCTTATAAGCTTTTTTAATAACTGGTAGTTTGTAATTTACTCCTGTATCTATGATTCCTACTGTTACGCCTCTTCCCTTAATTCCAAACTCTTCCCATACTTTATCAGCATGAACAGCAGTAACTCCCCAATCTATATTTCTCTTATCCGGAACAAAAATAGTGGGTGTTTCTTTAACAGCTAAACTTCTTCTTTTTCTAATCTTTTTTTCTTCTTTAATAGGCTCAATTTGATAGATTTTTCCATTATTGCTTATTTTCTCTACATAATCTAAATTACTAAGCTCCTCAATAAGCTTAAAATCTTTTATAACTGCATGTATACTATTTACAATATAAAAAGATTCCCAGCTTTCTACTCTATCTTCTACCTGAGCTCTCTTTAGAATTTCCTTCGCTTCTCTTTGAGCAAATTCAGCTTTTTTCTTAATATCTAAACTTTCTATACTAATTCCTTCTGAAGAAAATTTAATCAAAATATCATATTTATCTTGATTTTCATAAATTCCTTCAATCTTAGAATTTACTAAAGTTCTATTATCAAAATCTATTCCTGAGGCTAATGAAGGTATAGAACTGCTCCCTATAACCATCACCATCATTAGAGTAGATATTATTCTAAAAATTCTTCTATAATTTTTCATTAAATCTTTGTCTCCTATTTATAAATTTCAAAATCCGCCTAACAAAAACTTTTTCAAGGCGGATTTTGAAGTAGTTATCTTAAAATGGTGAAATTACGCATTTTACCTCTTTTGTAACTCCATTTAAAGTCACAAAAACTGTCGTCAGTGGCTTATAATCTCCACTTTTCTTTTCAATATACATTTGATCTGTAGGTACATTTAAGCGAATATATTCCCCCTTATTTTCTGTACGCCATTTTCCAAATTCTTGGCTTTTAGTGATTTCAAATCTTTGTTTTTTGCCACTCTGCATTTCTATTATTAGATTTTCGTCTGCATATTTCTTAGTCAAATTTTCTCCTGTAAGCTTTATTTTAATATTGCTATATTCCCCATAAGGTATTAAATAATAATTTTTACCATCTACTTCTATAGGATAGTAATTATCCGGATCATCCATTATTTCAATATCCCATTTTCCGGAAAATTCTACTGCAGGCTTAGGTATATATGTAATTACCGTATTTATAACCTGATCATTGTTGTTATTAAGTTCAACATATAAAGTTAATTTATTCTCCTTTAAGAAATCCTTACTAGGACTTGCAAAAACCTTATCTGTATCTATAGTTAAAGTTCCTTTTTCTTTATCTAAACTATAATCCTCTTCTGTAAGATTTCTATGGAAATATCCATTTTTCATAGCGGATATTCTTGTTACTTCATATTTTGCTAACCAATTTTCTATTCGTAATACAGGATTTTGATCATATGTATACTTGTTAGAATCTTCTGCAAATACAGGGTCTTTTACCTCCTGAGGAGTTTCCGGCTCCGGTGTTGGGTTTACCGGATTAGGGGTTGGCTTTGGTTGCTCCGGATTCGGTGTCGGATTTACCGGTCCCGGTATGGGTCCTGGACTAACAGGCTCCGGATTTGGTTTAGGGGTTGGCCCAACAATAGGATTTGATGGTGTAGAAGGAGTAACAGGGTTTATTACATCCTTTTTCTCTTCTTTCTTACTATCCTTTTTATCTATATTTTCTTTATTATCCATAATATTTTCCAAATTTTTAAAAGGTATTTCTATTGCTTTTATAAAACAACCTTTAAAAGCAGATTTTGCAATCTTTATATCCGGATTTAATATCCTAATTTTTCTGAGCATCTTGCAATTAGCAAAAGCTAGGGCTTTAATTTCCTTAACATCCTTAGAAATAATTACAGATTTAAGCTTCGGTGATTTATAAAATGCCATTTTTCCTATAACTGTAACATTTTTAGGTATTACAACATGCTTTTTATCGCCATTATATTTAATAAGTACCTGTTTCTTAATTGAAAAGGGTTGTTTTGCATCCTTGTTTATACCATAAGCTCCATAAAATGAGCTTCCTAAAATGCAAAGGCAAAGAGCCGTTGCTATTAATGATTTTAAATTCATTTTGAAATTATTCACTTTTATCCTCCTATAAGTACATAAAATAAATCTGTTAACAAAATTAGTTAGCATATGCTAACATTATAATACAGTAATTTCTCTTTTGCAATGTTTTTTTGTGTACTCTATGAATATAAAAACACGATGGTAACTGAACTATTTACAGTTTCCACCGTGTTTTGTTTTTTAAATCCCTAATCCAAAGTTATCTCTAACTCTTTTCATAGTCTTCTTAGCTATTTCGTCAGCTCTCCTAGCTCCATCTTCCAAAATTTCAATTAATTCCTTAGAATGTCTAATTTCTTCAAATCTTTCCTTTATAGGAGCCAAGGCTTCTGTAACAACCACCACTAAATCCTTCTTGAAATCGCCATAACCCTTACCTTCATATTCCTTTTCCAAGTCTTCTATGGTTTTTCCACTTAAAACACTATATATTGAAAGTAAGTTACTTACGCCCGGCTTATTTTCCAAGTCATACTTAATAATTCCATCTGAATCTGTAGTTGCTTTCATAATAGATTTCTTAATCTTAGATGGTTCATCTAAAAGAGAAATTCTGGAATGGATATTTTCAGCAGATTTTGACATCTTAGAAGTAGGGTCATCTAATGCCATAATTCTAGCTCCAGCCTTCATAAATCTACCGTCCGGCACTACGAAAGTGTCCTTATATCTATTATTTACCCTAATAGCTAAGTCTCTAGTAAGCTCAATATGTTGCTTTTGGTCATTTCCAACAGGAACAATATCAGTATCGTAGAGCAAAATATCCGCCGCCATAAGTACCGGATATGTTAAAAGTCCTGCCCCTACTGACTCTTTACCATTGCTTTTAGCCTTAAACTGTGTCATCCTGAAAAGCTCTCCTGTATTAGCACAACAGTTCAAAATCCAACCAAGCTCTGCATGTCCTGCCACCTGAGACTGAACGAAAACAATAGCTTTTTTAGGATCGACTCCTATGGCTAAATACAAAGCTGCCACATCTAAAATATGTTCTTTGAGTTCCTTAGGATTTTGAGGAACAGTTATAGCATGCTCATCAACTATACAATAGATACATTCATGATCTTCTTGAAGTTCCACAAACTGCTTCAATGCCCCCAGATAATTACCTAAATGTATATTTCCTGTAGGTTGAACCCCTGAAAATACTCTTTTCATATATTTAATTTCCTCTCATCTGTTTATATGAAGTTAGGTTTAATATTTAGGATTTAATCACTTCATCGATTATTCCTGTTCTTCAACCTCTTCTTCCTCATCATCTTTTATAACCTTTGCTAAAGCAATTATGTCTGTATCTTCAGCTACATTCATAATCTTAACTCCCTGCGTTGCTCTTCCAAGTCTGGAAACCTGTCTTGCCGGAACTCTAATTATAATGCCATCTGAATTTATAAGAAGAATATCGTCATCTTCATCTACAACCATTGCACCGACTAATTCACCGGTCTTCGCAAATTTTGCCTTATCATAAGTGAGAAGACCTTTACCGCCTCTAACCTGAATTTTATAATCCTTAGCCTTGGTTCTCTTTCCATAACCCTTCTTAGTTACCACCAAAAGTTCCTGATCCGGCTCTACAAGTTCCATAGAAACAACTTCATCACCCTTTTCAAGCTTTATAGCCCTAACGCCGGCTGCAATTCTTCCCATTGGACGAACATCGTCTTCGCTAAAGCAAATACATTTACCATTTTTAGTAACAATGATTACATTATTATTTCCATTAGTCTGCTGAATTCCAATAAGTTCGTCACCTTCCTGAAGGTTCATGGCAATTAAGCCTGCTTTTCTATTAGTGTCAAAATTAGAAAGAGCCGTCTTTTTAATAGTTCCCTCTTTAGTTACAGCTATTAGGAACTTATCTTCAGCAAAATCTGAAACCGGCAGAACTGCTGTAACTCTTTCCTTAGGAATCAAACTTAAGAAGTTTACTACCGGTATTCCCTTAGCTTGTCTGGAGCCTTCCGGAATTTCGTATGCCTTAATCTTATAAGCTTTTCCAAAATTAGTAAAGAACATGAGATAATTATGAGTAGAAGTCATAATTAAATCTTTTACAAAATCATTTTCTCTAGTTGTAAGTCCTGTAATTCCCTTGCCGCCACGTTTTTGAGATTTATATGTAGTTGCCGGAACTCTCTTTATATATCCTAAATGAGTAAGAGTAATGCAAACATTTTCTTCTGCAATTAAATCTTCTTCATCAATTTCTTCTTCGGAAGCCTGAATTGCAGTTTTTCTCTTATCTCCCCATTTTTTCTTTATCTCGATTAGCTCATCTTTAATTACGCCCATTAACATATGTTCGTCTGCTAAAAGAGCATTAAAATAAGCAATTCTTTTTACAAGTTCATCATACTCATTTTGAATTTTCTCTTTTTCTAAGCCTTGCAAACGCCTTAATTGCATTTCCAAAATCGCCTTAGACTGAATTTCTGTTAATCCAAATCTTTCAATTAATTTTTCCTGAGCATCATTATAACTGGATCTGATAATTCTAATAATTTCATCAATATTATCTAAAGCAATTAAATAACCTTCTAAAATATGAGCTCTTGCTTCAGCCTTTTTCTTATCAAATTCAGTTCTTCTAGTTATTACTTCTTTTTGATGTTTCAAATAAACATCTATAATTTCTCTTATATTTAAAATTCTAGGTCTGCCATCTACAATAGCAAGCATAATCATAGAAATATTAGACTGAAGCTGGGTATGCTTATATAATCTATTTAAAATTATTTGAGCATTAGCATCTTTCTTTAAATCTATAACAATTCTAAGACCTTCTCTAGAAGTTTCATCTCTTATTTCAGATATTCCTTCAATTTTCTTATCTTTTACTAAATCAGCTATTTTTTCAACTAAAGAAGCCTTATTTACCTGATATGGTATTTCAGAAATTATTATCTGCTGTTTACCTCTATTAGTTTCTTCTATTTGGCAAACTGAACGAACTATTACCTTGCCTTGTCCTGTCCTATAAGCATCTTTAGCTCCACCCTTACCTAAAATTATTCCTCCTGTAGGAAAATCAGGAGCTTTAATAATTTTAATTAAATCATCAATAGAACTTTCCGGTTCATCTATAACCTTTATACAAGCATCTATAGTATCACTTAAATTATGTGGTGGTATGGAAGTCGCCATACCTACAGCTATACCGCTTGAACCGTTTATAAGCAAATTTGGTACTCTGGAAGGTAAAACTACAGGTTCTTCTTCTTCACCATCAAAGTTAGGAATAAAATCGACAGTATCCTTTTCAATTTCACGGAGCATTTCTAAAGAAAACGGTGTCATTCTTGCTTCTGTATAACGCATTGCCGCAGCTCCGTCTCCGTCCATAGAACCGAAGTTACCATGACCGTCAACTAAAGTATATCTCATATTCCAACTTTGAGCCAATCTAACCATAGCATCATAAATAGAACTGTCACCATGAGGATGGAATTTACCCATTACCTCACCTACGATACGGGCACTCTTTTTATGTGGCTTATCCGGAGTAATACCTAAAGAACTCATTCCATATAAAATTCTTCTATGTACCGGCTTAAGTCCGTCTCTTGCATCAGGAAGAGCACGGCTTACTATAACTGACATAGCATAGTCTATATAGCTTTGTTTCATTTCCTCATGAATTTCATGTTGGAGCATTTTGCTATCTTCTAATAAATTCACCATGTTTTTCTCCCCCTTTCTATGCATCTATCGTTGCATATTCTGCATTTTCTTCAATAAATTTCTTTCTTGGCGGAACCTTATCCCCCATTAAAGTTGTAAAAATTTCATCTGCTAAAGAACTATCTTCTAAAGTAATTTGAACTAAAGTTCTATGTTCATAATCCATGGTAGTATCCCAAAGTTGAACAGCATCCATTTCTCCTAAACCTTTATATCTTTGAATATCAATCTTGCCCGGTTGATCAGCTAAGGATGCTAATAATTTTTCCTGTTCTGCGTCAGAATATGTATACCACATATCCTTACCTTTTTTAACTTGGAAAAGTGGAGGCTGAGCAGCATAAACATAACCACCTTCTATTAAAGGTTTCATATACCTATAGAAGAAAGTTAAAAGAAGTGTTCTTATATGAGCTCCGTCAACATCGGCATCGGTCATGATTATAATTTTATGATATCTTAATTTTTCTTCATTAAATTCTTCACCTATACCACAACCGAAAGCTGTAATCATATTTTTAATTTCTTCCGAATTTAAGATTTTATCCAATCTTGCTTTTTCAACATTCAAAATCTTACCTCTTAAAGGTAAAATTGCCTGTCTTTTTCTATCTCTACCATCTTTTGCAGACCCACCCGCAGAATCTCCTTCGACTAGGAAAATTTCTGATAATTTAGGATCCTTTTCAGAACAATCTGCTAACTTACCTGGAAGTGAGAAACTATCTAAAGCTCCTTTTCTTCTAGTTAAATCTCTAGCTTTTCTTGCAGCTTCTCTTGCTCTAGCTGCCTTTACGCATTTTTCAACTATAGCCTTAGCTTGAGCAGGATTCATTTCTAAGAAATACATTAGATTTTCATTAGTAGCTTGCTCTACTATACCTCTCATCTCAGTATTTCCAAGCTTTGCCTTAGTTTGTCCTTCAAACTGAGGTTCAGAAAGTTTTACAGATACTACTGCTGTAAGCCCTTCTCTAACATCATCTCCGGAAAGAGCATCATCATTTTCTTTTAAGATTTTGGACTTCTTACCGTAATCATTTATTACTCTTGTAAGAGAACTCTTAAAACCTACAATATGTGTTCCTCCATCTGTAGTATTTATATTATTCGCATAGCCTAAAATAAGTTCACTGTAACTTGTAGTATATTGCATAGCTACTTCGACTTCACAGTTTTCTTTTTTTACTTCAAAATATATAACTTCATTATGTAAGGAATCTTTATTATGGTTCTGATATTTAACCATTTCTTTGATTCCACCTTCATAATGATAAGTTTCATTTCTCTTTTTACCATCTCTTTCATCTTTAAATACGATTTTTACACCCTTATTTAAAAATGCCATTTCTCTAAGCCTATGTTCTAAAGTTATAAAATCATAAACTGTAGTTTCTTTAAAAATTTCCGGATCCGGCCAGAAGGTAGTTTTAGAACCTGTTTTTTTAGATTCTCCTATTATTTCAAGAGGAGTTACAGTCTTACCATATTCATAAGCCTGTTTATAAATATTTCCATTTCTTTTAATTTCAACTTCCATTCTAGTTGAAAGAGCATTAACTACAGAAGCACCTACTCCATGTAATCCTCCGGAAACCTTATATCCTCCACCACCGAATTTACCGCCGGCATGTAAAACTGTATGAATAACTTCTACAGCCGGTATCCCCATTTTAGGGTGTATATCTACAGGCATGCCTCTTCCGTCATCTTCTACTACTATAGAATTATCTTTTTGGATAGTAACATTTATAATTTTACAAAATCCTGCCAAAGCTTCATCTATAGAGTTATCAACAACTTCATATACTAAATGGTGAAGACCTCTAGGTCCTGTACTTCCTATGTACATTCCGGGTCTTTTTCTTACAGCCTCTAATCCTTCTAAGACTTGGATTTGTTCCGCATCATAGTTTTTTATTTCTTTTTGCTCTGTACTCATATATTCCCCTTTTCTATATAAAAGATTTTTTTATCGCTAAATTTATTTAAAATACTTTCTGATATTTCTGTAGTTGTAATAAATAATTGTACTTCAGAAAGGGATTTTATTAAATATTCTTGCCTTACCTTATCTAATTCAGACATTACATCATCTAAAAGAAGAATAGGATTTTCATCCTTTTCCTCTTTTATTATTTTTATTTCCGCCAATTTTAAAGATAAAGCTGTAGTTCTCTGTTGTCCTTGAGAACCAAAACTCCTAACATTTATTCCATTTATAAAAAATTGCAGATCATCTTTATGTGGACCTAAAGTAGTTGTTCTTTGTTTTAAATCATTATTTCTATTGTCTTTTAATTTATTATAAAATAATTCTTCCAACTCAAAATTATTCTTTTTATACTCAATATTAGGACTATAAAAAATTTCTAGTTTTTCTGAACCCTTAGTTATACTATTATGTATTTCACTACTTATTGAATTTATTTTTTCTATGAATTTTTTTCTTTTTTCTATAACTGCACTGCCATATTTAGACAATTGTATATCTAAAATATCTAAAAAATCTAAATTTATATTATTTTCTTTAAGTAAAGAGTTTCTTTGCAATAAAACATTTTTATAATTAGTGAAATCTGAAAAATAAGAAGGATTTATTTGGCAAAGTTCTCTGTCTATAAACCTTCTTCTTTTTTCCGGCTCGTCTTTAACTATTTTTAAGTCTTCCGGTGAAAATATTACTATATATAAATTTTCTAATAATTCAGAAGTTTTTTTCTTACTAATTCCATCTATTTTTATATTTTTATTGGAATTTTCTATAGTTACTTCTACTTCTGTATCATAATCTTTTTTTATTATTTTAGCATTTACCTTTAAAAAATCTTTATTAAACTGTATCATTTCCATATACTTATTAGTTCTAAAAGATCTTCCTATAGAAGTTAAATATATAGATTCTAATAAATTAGTTTTACCTTGAGCATTATTTCCTATAAAAATATTAACTTTTTTATTAAATTCTACTTCTATATCACTGTAATTTCTAAAATTTTTTAATTTAATTTTTTCTACATACATTACAATTTTAATTATTTGTTATTCTTACAGGAAGAATTAAATATTCATATTCATTACCATTTATAGGTTTTATAAGGCAAGGTGAAATACTATTATTAAAAAGCATTAAAATATTTTCATCTTCTATAACTTTTAAAGCATCAATTAAATATTTTGAATTAAATCCTATAGTTAAATCATCACCGGTTTTAGAAATATTAACACTTTCATTTACATTTCCTTCCTCCGATTTAGAAGTTATCTCTATAGTTTCATTATTTATTTCAAACTTAACTAAATTATTTTTTCCAATTTTTGCTAAAAGAGAAGCTCTTTCTATAGAATTTAAAAGTTCATTTTTATTTAATATAATATTTATCTTAGCTTCCTTAGGTAATATATCTTTATACTTAACAAATTCACCTTCTAAAAGCCTAATTATAATTCTAGTATTATTTACTATAAATTCAGCTCTCTTTTCATTTGTGTTTATTTCTATGTTTTCTATATCAGAATCATCCTCAGAAATAATTTTTCCTATTTCCATCATCATCTTAGCAGGAATTATTATCTTTTTATTTCCATCAAAATCAATTTTTCCTCTAGCTATAGCCATTCTAAAACCATCTAAAGAAACAAAATTAACTTCTCTTTCTCCTAATTCTATCAAAATACCTGTTATTACACCCTTTGCCTCATCTATAGAAGCTGCAAAAGCTGTTTTATTTATAAGTTTTCTAACAATTTCCTTATCTAAAACTATATTTTCTGAATTTTCATCCATAACAATAGTAGGAAACTCATCAGCAGATGAACAAATTAAATTAAAAGAAGAATTTAAACAATTTATAGTTAAATTTCTATCTTCTGCCTTTATGTGAATTTTCTCATTAGGTAACTTTCTAATTATATCACCAAATAATTTAGCGGGTACTACTATTTCACCTACTTCAAAATCTGTTACCTCTATACTTTTTTCTATACTTAAATCTAAATCAGAAGCAGACATAGTTAAAATGCCATTTTCTGAAACTTTTAATAATATACCTTTAAGAATAGGAATAGTTGTTCTGGAAGTAACTGCTTTTTGAACTATGTTTAAGCATTTAGATAAAGCTTGTTGATTACATAAAAATTTCATAAAAAAATCTCCTCTAAATAATAATATTTATATTTATTTGTAGTAATAGTAGTAGTAGGGGCTGTGGATTATGAGGATAACCCATAAACCTATTGAAATTCTACTAAAAATTATAGTTTAAAATTTGTGGATAACTAAGAAAATTTATCCTAAATTTTATAATAACCTTTAGGATAAATTATTCCTTAATTTCTTCTTTTAAAGAATCTATTATCTTAACTAATTCTTCCTCATTTTTTAAATCTATTTCTATTTTTTCGCAGGCATATTTAACGGTTGTATGATGTCTGCCACCAAAATATTTACCTATTTGAGGAAGTGAGCTTTCAGTCATTTCTCTTATTAAATACATAGCTATTTGTCTAGGATATGCTATATTATTAGTTTTTTTAGAAGATTCTAAATCAGATAAACTAATATTATAATATTTACAAACAACTTTTTTAATTTTTTCAGGAGTAACTGCCAGTTCTCCACTATTTGAAATAATATTTTTTAAAACTCTTTTAGCCATAGATTTATCAGGTTTTTCTCCAACTAGAGAAGAAAGAGAAAAAGTACTATTAAAAGCGCCTTCCATTTCTCTGATATTATCCTTTATTTTTTCAGCTATAAGTCTGATTACATCTTCAATATCTTCATCTATTTTAATTTTTAAGTCCTGAGCTTTTTTTTCAAGAATAGCAACTCTTGTTTCATAATCAGGAGGTTGAATATCAGCAATTAAATTCCAATTAAATCTAGTTCTTAATCTTTCGCTTAAATTTGTTAATTTATTAGGAGCTCTATCACTTGAAATTATAATTTGTTTATTTTCTCTATAAAGACTATTAAAAGTATGGAAAAATTCTTCTTGAGTACTTTCTTTATTTTCAATAAACTGTATATCATCTATTATTAAAACATCTAATTTTCTATATTTTGCTTTAAACTGACTCATTTTTCTTTCACCTAAAGCACTTATAAGCTCATTTGTAAAAGTTTCACTGTCCGTATATAGAACATTTAAATCAGGATTATTTTCTAATATATGAATTCCTATAGCTTGTATTAAATGAGTTTTTCCAAGACCTGAACCTCCATATATAAATAAAGGATTATAGGCATCAGAAGGACACTCGGCAACTGCTAAAGCAGCAGCGTGAGCGTATTTATTATTATTTCCAACAACAAAATTATCAAAGGTGTATTTAGGATTTAAAATATTTTCCTTATCTAATTTTTTATCTATTTCTTTCTTTTTTGGTTTTAAGTCTAATTCTTCTTTAAAGTTATTATCACCACTTTCTTTAATAATAACTCTAAAATCATCATTTAAAACAATTTTAAAAGCATTTTCTATGGAAGGTAAATACCTATTTTTCAAAACATTTAATAAAATATCATTTCCGATATTTTTTTCAGAAATAATTTCTACATAAATGATATTAAGTTCAGAATCAATTTTAGAAATTTTTAAAGGCTTAAACCAAGTTTCAAAACTGGTTGGAGTACTATTTTCTTTTAAAATTTCTAAAACAGCTTCCCAAATTCTTTCGTAATTATCCATAAACAGTTTCACTTTCTCCATTTTATTATTTCTATTCTATAACGAAAATCTATTAAAAGCAACTATAAATATTGTTGATTATTGCCTATATTTCCTATAAAAGTTTAATTAACATTGAATTTGTAAAGGATTACTTATCCTAAAATTTATCCACAGCCTGTGGATAAATAAGTAGGATAACTTTATTTTGGAAAGATTTTTATAAAAAAAGCGGCTGAAAAGTTAGATTTTGCTATAAGTATTAGATAATTTTATTGACATTTTATGTGTAATAAAATATAATATCTTATCGTATATGCTTATTGTAATTTAGATAAGCTGATTTTTATATTTAGAAAGGAGTCTTAAAGATGAAACAGACATACCAGCCAAAGAAAAGACAAAGAATGAAGGAACACGGCTTCAGAAAGAGAATGGCTACTAAGAACGGTAGAAATGTTCTTAAGAGAAGAAGAGCAAGAGGAAGAAAGAAATTAACTGTATAATTTCGGTTAGAGAAAATGCTTAAAAAGAATGTTTTAAGAAAAAAAGAAGATTTTTCAATCATTTATAAGAGGGGAAAATCTATAGGGGATAGATATGTGGTTTTATTTTATAAAAGAAATAATCTTCCCTATAATAGAACAGGATTTTTAGCTAGCAAAAAAGTAGGAAATAGTGTAAAAAGAAATAGAGCCAGAAGACTTATGAAAGAAAGTTATCGCCACCTTAAAGATAATTTAGAGGTTGGCTATGATTTAATTATAATTGCTAGAAACACTATTTTAGAGAAAAAATGTAAAGATGTAGAGGCTTCTATGTTTTCTGCATTTAAAAGAACCGGAGTATTGAAGAAATAATGAAGAAAATAATGATATTGATGATTAGATTTTATCAGAAATTTATTTCACCTTTATTTCCACCTACTTGTAGGTTTTATCCTACCTGTTCTACATATTTTATTCAGGCTCTTGAAAAATATGGAGTTTTTAAAGGTAGTTATTTAGGAATTAAAAGAATTTTAAGGTGTCACCCTTGGAACGAAGGTGGATATGACCCCTTAAAATAATGGAGGAAATTTAATGGGATTATTAGCAACACCCTTAGGATATTTGCTCACTTGGTTGTATGATATTACTTCCAATTACGGAGTATCAATTGCTATCCTAACTGTTATAATCATGCTTTGCTTATATCCATTTTATGCGAAGCAGACTAAGTCAACCCTAAAAATGTCTGAATTTCAGCCAAAGATGAGAGAAATACAGCAAAAATATGCTAAAGATAAAGAACTTATGAATGAAAAACTCATGGAACTTTATCAAAAAGAAGGAGTTTCCATGTATGGAGGCTGTCTTCCTGCGGTAGTCCAAATGATAGTAATCATGGGACTTTTTACTTTACTCAGAAATCCGATGGCTTATATAACATCAGACAAAATGCTTTATGCTATCCACGAGTCCTTTCTTTGGATTCCTGATTTAGCTCAGCCGGATAGATGGATATTACCTATTTTGGCAGCAGTTGCTACATTTTTATCCTTTAGTAAATCACAGGCTACACAGCCTTCCATGAATGCACAGCAGTCAAAGATGATGATGGGAGCGATGAAATACTTCTTCCCTGTAATGATTCTTTGGATGGCTAGAAGTTATCCTGCTGCATTAGCTATTTATTGGTTCGGTAGCCAGGTTATTAGAATTTTTTATAACATGAGATTTAGTAAGTGGAGAAAAGAAGCTGCAGCAAAAAAAGAGTTAGCTAAAAGAAAAAGAGTAAAAGCATAGTACATTGGAGGAAAAAATAAATATGGATTTTTCTGATAAATGGGGCAAAGATGTTGAAAGTGCTGTTCAATTGGCATTAGACGATTTGAAACTTTCCATAGACGAAGTAGATGTTACTGTTCTTGAAGAACCATCCAGAGGTTTCTTTGGTATAGGTTCTAAGTTAGCCTTAGTTAGAGTAGAAAAGAAAAAGTCTGCAAAGACAGATTTTGAAAATGCTGAAAAAGCGGATAAATTTGAGAAGAAGCCTGTTTCTGACATTAAAGTAGAAGCAGCTAAACCTCAGGTAAAGGAAACTTTTAAACCTAAGGAAGAAAAGAAAGATACATCAGAAATTAAAAAAGAAAAAATCTTCACTAAAAAGAGAGAAGTTTCTATAGAACCTGTAATTGAAAGGGTTCCAGAGGATAAACTTACTCCTTGTGAAGATCATGTAGCCTTAAAGTTTTTAGAAGAGGTTACTAAAGAAATGGGATTAGATCTTGAAATTAAAGGTAAAGAAGGCGAAGATGTTCTTTATATTGATATTCAGGGAAAAGATTCCGGTACAATTATTGGAAAGCGTGGTCAAACCTTAGACGCTATCCAGTATTTAACCAGCCTTGTAGCTAATAAGGGAAAATCAGGTTACACAAGAGTTGTGATAGATGCTGAAAGTTACAGAGCTAAGAGAGAAAAAACCTTAGAAACTCTTGCAAAGAGATTGGCAAGTAAGGTTTCTAAAACTAGAAGAAGCGTAAAGCTGGAGCCTATGAATCCTTACGAAAGAAAGGTAATTCATGCAACTCTTCAGAGCCATCCTTATGTAACAACTAAGAGTGAGGGTGAAGAACCATATAGAAGGGTTATAATAGAATTAAAAAAATAGTTTTAAATAGCCCGCAAAAGCGGGCTATTTATGTAGAATTAGTAAATTGAGGTTATTATGAGAGATGAAACCATAGCCGCTATTGCAACCTCTTTAGGAGAGGGTGGCATAGGTATAGTTAGAATAAGCGGAGATGAGGCTTTAAATATTTTAGAAAAAATCTTTGATTATTTTAATAAGGATTTGAAAAATAAAACTGTGGATAAGTCTGTGGATAAGTTGGATAATTTGTCAAAAGATAGTATGAGTAGAAAGGCTGAAATTCAAGCAAACAAGCTGATATATGGACATATTTATGATAATTTCACAGGTGAGCTTATAGATGAGGTTATGGCAGTATATATGAAAGGACCTCATTCTTATACTGCGGAAGATGTTGTGGAAATTCAATGTCATGGAAGTATAGTGTCACTTAAAAAAATTTTAAGCCTAGTTTTAAAAAATGGCGCTAGACTGGCAGAAAATGGAGAATTTACTAAGAGAGCTTTCTTAAATGGAAGGTTGGATTTAAGTCAGGCAGAGGCAGTTATAGATCTTATTCGTGCAAAATCTGATAGGACATTTACTGTGGCTCTAGGTCAACTGGAAGGAAAATTATCTAAAAAGATAAAAGATATAAGAGGAAAGTTAGTCGATATACTTGTAAATATTACAGTAAACATAGATTATCCCGATGAGGATATTGAGGAAATTACTTATGATAAACTTTTAAAGGACTTAGAAGCGGTTAAGTTTAGCATAGACAGTTTAAGAGAAAGTTTCCAGACGGGACGAATTTTGAAAGAAGGTTTAAGAGTTTCTATTATAGGCAAGCCTAATGTGGGTAAATCTTCCCTGATGAATGCTCTTTTAAAAGAGGAAAGGGCCATCGTTACGGATATACCGGGAACTACTAGAGATACTATAGAGGAAAGCCTAAGTGTAAGGGGTATACCTATTATTATTACTGATACAGCAGGAATTAGAGAAACGGATGATGTAATAGAAAAGATAGGTATAGAAAAGAGCAAGGAAGCCTTTAATAGCGCGGACCTTATAATTTTCATATTGGATAATAGTAAGACTTTGGAAGAGGCGGATTTTGATATAATAGAAAAAATTCAAGGAAGAAATGCCTTGGTTTTAGTTAATAAAACAGACCTTGAAAGAGTGATAGACTTAAAGGAAATAGAGAAAAGATTGCCTAAGGCAGAAATTTTAGAAGTAGCTATTTCTAAAGAAGTTGGAATAAAAGAGTTAGAAGAAAAAATCGAAGCCTTAGTTTATGGTTGCAAGGTTAAGGCAGGAGAAGGCCTAATGGTCACTAATGTTAGACATAAGGAAATTTTGGACTTGGCAGGAGAAGCTGTGGCGGATTCTTTAGTCATGGTTCAGAGTGGTGAGGCATTAGAATTTTTAGAAATAGATGTAAATAGAGCTTATGAACTTTTAGGTTCTATCGTAGGCGAAACTGTAGAAGGCGATATTATAGATCAAGTATTTGCAAGGTTTTGCTTAGGCAAATAAGAGAATTTATATAATTATATTTAATTGAAAAGGCAGGAATTTAATGGAACATATTTTTATGGGAGAATATGATATTATAGTTATTGGGGCCGGTCATGCAGGTTGTGAGGCGGCATTAGCTTCTAGCAGAATGGGGAATAAAACCCTAATGCTTTCTATAAATTTAGAGGCTATAGCTATGATGCCATGTAATCCGTCAATAGGTGGAACCGGAAAAGGACATTTAGTTAGAGAAATTGATGCCTTAGGCGGAGAAATGGGTAAAAATATTGATAAATCTTTTATCCAGGTAAAAATGCTAAATACTGCTAAGGGTCCGGCGGTACATTCCCTCAGAGCGCAAGCAGATAAAAATAAATATCATTTAGAAATGAAGAAAACCATTGAAGCTCAGCCTAATTTAGATATGCTTCAAGCAGAAGTGGTAGATATTTTGGTGGAAAATGGCAAGGCATACGGTGTTGTTACTAAGACCCACACTATGTATAAAGCTAAAGCCATAATTTTAGCTACCGGTACTTTCTTAAGGGGCAAAATTTTCATAGGCAGTAGTGCTTATTACAGCGGACCTAATGGCTTAGCACCATCTATGGAGTTGGCAGAAAATTTAAGTGAGAAGGGTATGAAACTTAGAAGGTTTAAGACGGGAACTCCTGCCAGGTGTTTAGCTCAAAGTCTTGATTATTCTAAGATGACTCCTCAAAGGGGAGATGAAAAGGTTATTCCTTTTTCCTTTATGAATGAAGAAATAGGTGAAAATAAGGCTTTATGCTGGCTAACTTATACAAATGATGAAACTCATAGAGTTATACGGGAAAATTTCCATAGATCTGCTCTTTTCGGAGGACAAATTGAGGGAATAGGCCCTAGATATTGCCCTTCTATAGAAGATAAGGTGAATAGATTCAGTGACAAGGAGAGACATCAGCTTTTTATAGAGCCGGAGGGTTTAGATACAGATGAAATGTATATTCAGGGTATGTCATCTAGTTTGCCTGAAGATGTGCAGCACGCTTTTTATAAGACTATAGAAGGTTTAGAGAATATTAGAATTGTTAGACCTGCTTATGCTATAGAATATGATTGCATTGATCCACAGGATTTGAAATTAAGTTTAGAATATAGAACTATAGAAAATCTGTTTTGTGCAGGGCAGTTTAATGGTAGCTCCGGATATGAAGAAGCGGCAGCACAAGGTTTAATGGCAGGAATAAATGCATCACTTAAGATTTCAGGACAAAATCCGTTCATCTTGGGAAGAAATGAGGCTTATATTGGCGTTCTAATCGATGATTTAGTAACTAAAGGTACTAACGAACCTTATAGAATTATGACTTCCAGAGCCGAATATCGCTTGATTTTAAGACAGGATAATGCAGATTTAAGACTTACTGAGAAAAGTTATAAAATAGGTTTAGCAAGTGAAGAAAGATATGCTAAGTTCATAGAAAAGAAAGAAGCAGTTGAGAAAGAACTTATTAGACTTAGTGAAAAAACCTTTGCGCCTAAAGAGGTAAATGAATTTTTAGAAAATTGTGGAACTTCTCCTGTAGAAGGTAGGATTTCTTTAGCAGATTTACTTAAAAGACCTCAAGTTACTTATGCTGATACAAGGGTTATAGATGATGACACCAGACCTTATTTAGATTATCATCAGATTACACAGTTGGAAGTTCAGATAAAATATGAGGGATATATTGAAAAACAGCTTAAACAGGTAGAAAGACAGAAAAAGTTGGAGGATAAGAAACTTAGAGAAGACCTAGAGTATGATTTAATAGATGGTTTGAGATTAGAGGCTATTCAAAAGTTAAATCAGGTTAAACCTTTATCTATAGGCCAGGCTTCAAGGATATCAGGAGTTTCACCTGCAGATATTAATGTGTTGTTAGTATATTTAGAGAAGAAGAGAAGAGAAAATAGTAAAATATAGCAAGGTATATAAGTAAGATATGTTGTTACATTTATTGCTATGTTACTATAAGGATTTAGGAGAAAATATGATGATAGAGGGTGTAAACACTAAGTTTCTTACCTATATGGAAGGAGTACTTAGATGGAATGAAAAGGTTAACCTTACTGCCATTACGGAAAAGGATGATTTTATAGTTAAACATTACTTTGATTCCTTAGTATGCTTGGATTTTGAGGAGTATAAGTCAGCAGAAAAAATTATAGATATTGGGACAGGAGCCGGATTTCCAGGCATTCCTTTAGCGATAAATTCTCCGGAAAAGACTTTTGTTTTAGCGGATTCTCTTTTAAAGAGACTTAAAATTGTAGATGAGCTTACTATGGAAAGTAATATCAAAAATGTAAAAACTTGTCATGGAAGAGCGGAAGATTTAGCTAAACTGTCAGAACATAGAGAGCAGTATGATCTTTGTATTTCCAGAGCTGTAGCAAGGCTTGCAACTTTAGTTGAATATAGTTTACCTTTTATTAAAGAAGGCGGATACCTTTTAGCTTATAAGGGGCCGGATGTTGAAGAAGAAGTTAAAGAAGCAGAAAAAGCGATTAATATTTTAGGTGGCAAAGTAGAAAGAATAAGTCAAGGTATAATGCAGCAATATGGAATTTCACACAATATTGTCGTAATAAGAAAAATTAAATCCACACCTAAAAAGTACCCTAGAAAAGCGGGAACGCCATCAAAGGACCCTATTGTTTAAAAGAGCTATACTTTTATTATGAAAAATATAATAGCTTAAAGCCTTGAGAATGCAAGTATATATGAGTGTTATGAATTGGAGTGCATATAAATGTTTCATGTGAAACATTTGGGTGATTGATAAAAAACACAGATAAAACTAGGCGATGTTTCATGTGAAACATCGCCTTTATATTTTTTGAAAAAACATAAAAGAATAGTAGAAAAAAATAAATTTGTGTTATATAATATAGGTACATTTAAAAAAACAGGAGGCAGTATTTTGGGAAAAGCAATAGCAATTTTTAATCAAAAAGGTGGTGTCGGTAAGACCACTACTAATATAAATTTGGCAGCTTGCCTTGCTTTAAAAGGCAAGAGGGTGCTTATTTTGGATATAGATCCACAAGGCAACACAACCAGTGGTGTGGGAGTTGCCAAAAGGACTTTAACTAATACAATATATAATATGTTGATTGATAAAGACTATGATCCACGCAAGGCGATTGTAAAGACTAAGGTAGAGAATTTAGATCTTATTCCTGCAAGTGTAGATTTGGCTGGTGCAGAAGTTGAATTGGTATCCATAGAGGGAAGGGAAAGGACTTTAAAAAAAGGATTGGATAAGATAAGAGATAATTATGATTATATTTTTATCGATTGTCCTCCCTCATTAGGTCTTTTGACTATTAATTCCTTAACTGCTGTAGATAGTGTTTTGATTCCTATTCAGTGTGAATTCTACGCATTGGAAGGGGTAAGTCAATTGGTTAGCACTATAGAATTGGTAAAGAAAAGTTTGAATCCTAGACTTGAAATACAGGGGGTTATTTTAAGTATGTTTGATGGCAGAACTAATCTTTCAGCACAGGTTGTACAGGAAGTAAAGAGATATTTTGGTGGGAAGGTTTATGCCACTGTAATTCCTAGAAATGTTAGATTAGCAGAAGCTCCAAGTTATGGAATGCCTATAACAGAGTATGATCCTAAATCTAAAGGAGCAGAGGCTTATAGAGATTTTGCAGAAGAATTTTTAGATTTAGAGGAGAACTAATATGGCAGGTCAAAAAAGAGGAGGACTGGGAAGAGGCTTAGATGCACTTTTTTTAGACAGGGTGCCCATAGATGCGGAAACTGAATCTATTGAAAAATCCATTGAAAAAATAGGTGCAAATAAAGCTTCGAATAGCGGATTTAAGGAAGAGAAAGTTATAAAGGCGGATAATCAAAGGGCTAGAGAAGGAGATTTTGTAGAATATTTAGATATTCACAGTATTATGCCTAATGTTAATCAGCCTAGAAAAACTTTTGATGAAGAAAAGATAAAGGAACTTTCTGATTCAATATTAGAACATGGAATAATACAGCCAATAGTTGTTAGAAAAAAGGACAAAGGTTATGAAATTGTAGCGGGAGAAAGAAGATGGAGAGCAGCTATGAAGGCTGAACTTCCAAAGGTTCCGTGTTTGGTTAGAGAGCTCACTGATGAACAAAATATGCTTCTTGCTATAATAGAAAATATGCAAAGAGAAGATCTGAATCCCATAGAGGAAGCGGAAGGGTTACAACAGATGATTGTTACCTTTGGCTTAACTCAGGAAGAAGTTTCTAAGAGTGTGGGGAAAAGCAGACCTTATATAGCTAATTCCTTAAGACTTTTAAAACTTCCTGAATATGTTCTGGAGGCTATATTAGAAGGAAAAATTTCAGCAGGTCATGGTAGAACTTTAGTAACTATAGAAAAAGAAGAAATCCGAAAAGAAATTTTGGATAGGATTATAGCTGAAGGCTTATCTGTAAGAGAGACGGAAAAACTGGCAAGTAATATTGGAAAAGTAAAAGGCAGACCTGCCAAGAAGGTTAAAAATCCAAATGTTGCAAAGGTAGAAGAGGATTTAAAACAAGCTCTGGGAACTCGTGTTTATATTAAGCAAAATGGTAAAAAGGGTAAAATAGAGATTGAGTATTTTAGTAAAGAAGAGCTGGAAAGATTGATAGATACATTACGCTCTTTGGGATAATATGTGCTTTATTCAGGACGTTAAAGTAAAAATGCTTGAAAATTCAGGCATTTTTTTGTTGCCTTAATTATTAAGATTAAACAGTTTAGTCATAAAATGATATAATTTAATCGCTTACTTTATGACGAAAGTTTGCTATGATATATAGACTATTAAATGAGAGTTATCTCAAAAGTGAGCAAATTAAAGATATGGAAATTGGCATCATAGAAACTGCAGCAAGATTAGGATATGATATAACTCTTTATAGCCCGTCAATGAAAAATAAAAAAATATAGTTCTTGGCAGTTATATTACATCATGTGAGAAGCTATTGGAAAAAGATATAATCTCATAAGGTAAATATAAAGGATTGTTGTTAGATGCTTTTAGAGATGATTTAGTATATGGGATTGATGGAGAGGAGGAGATACCTCTTGACTGATTCTTTGTTTTTTGACACTGACTGCATATGTGCATTTTTATGGACTAATGAGGAAAGCTTGTTAGAAAAAATTTATCCGGGTAAAATTGTTATTCCTCAAAAAGTTTATAATGAAATTGCCAGACCAACAATACCTCATTTAAAAGCAAGAATAGACAAACTTATAGCGAATGGTTCGGCTGTTGTTATGAGTATGGATATTAGCTCAGAAGAATATGCATTATATAGAAAATTGACAACTTTTTCTGGAAATAATAAAGTGATTGGTAGTGGAGAAGCTGCTGCTATATCTCTTACTAAGAAGTATAATGGAATTTTAGAAAGTAATAACCTTAGAGATATTAGTTATTATATAAATAAGTATTCGTTAAAACATGTTACAACAGGGGACATATTAGTTGAAGCTTTTCAAAAAGGACTTATCACAGAACAAGAAGGTAATACTATTTGGGCAAGCATGTTAAATAAAAAAAGAAAAATAGGAGCATCTTCATTTACAGAATTTATTGGAAAAACATATAAATAAAAGCAAGGCGCTGTTATAATAAAAATAGTTTCTGTTTTGATTTTGGAAGGAACCATAAGAAGCATATTTATTAAATTATATAAAAAGAGGCAAGTTAAGCTATTTGAAGTGGTTTGATAGCCTCTTTTTTATTCATTTAACACCCTTTTTTACATTAAAAGATGAAATTTTTGAGCTTTTATGATATAATAACCTAGTATACCTATTATCTAAAGGTTTTTAATGAATTTTAATTGGAGGAAAGCATGGCTTTTAATATACCATTGCCTGTATGTGTTATAAACAATCAAGGAAAGGTTTTGAGTGCCAATGAGCATATTGGGCAGGTTTTTCTATATGATGGCATCGTAGATGCTGATATATTTACTTTAACAGGAATCAAGTGTGTAGATCTCTATGAGGCTGCAGCCAGCGGAGAATTTCCTGTGCTAAAAAGAAACGAAAAAATTTTTAATCTAATAGTTTGTTTAGAGGAGATAGAGGCAAAATCCGAAAATGCGGACGATTATTTAGAAGAAAAATCTCCAAATTTAAGAATTTTATTTCAGGACATAACTTCTTATGAGGATTTGAAGGAAAAATATAGGGACGAGAAACCTTGTGTTGCAAAGATTTTGTTAGATAATTATGATCAGCTATTTGAAGCGGACAGCTCTGTATCTAAATTAGGTCTTTCTTCTGAAATAGATCAAATTATAAGAGGATGGGCAGGCCTAGTAAATGGTGCTGTTTCAATGGTTAAGAGCAGTAAGTATATAGTTTGGTTTGAAAACAAACAATTAAATAAGATTATCAATAATAAGTTTGAACTTTTAGATGAGGTTAGAAATTTAGAAACCGGTTATGATTTCCCTGCAAGTTTGAGTATAGGAATCGGTATAGGCGGACATACTATAGCGGAAACTGAGGAGTTTGCAGATGTTGCTCTGGATTTAGCTTTAGGTAGAGGAGGAGACCAGGCAGTTATAAAGAGGAATTCCAAAATCGAATATTTTGGCGGAACTCTTCCTACAGTGGAAAAGAGCAATAAGGGAAAATCCAGAATAGTTGGACATGCTTTAAATCAGCTCATAGCTCAATCAGGCAAGATTTTTATTATGGGACATAAGTATTCTGATATGGATAGCTTCGGTGCAGCTATGGGTATGTATAGATTTTGCGTAATTTCGGAAAGAGATCCATATATAGTTATTGAGGATTATAATGAATCTTTAACCAGTATTTTTAAGCAAGCGAAGGCTAATGAAGAATATAATTTTATCAGCTGTGAAAAGGCTATAGGTTTGGCAGATAAGGACAGTTTAGTTATAGTTGTGGATACTCATAGACCTAGTATGGTTCAGTGTCCTGAATTGCTTGAAAAATGTGAAAGAATTGTAGTTGTGGATCATCATCGTAAGGTAGAGGAGTTTATAGACACTTCTGTGCTGGCTTACATGGAAAGTTACGCTTCATCGGCATCAGAACTGGTTACGGAGATTTTGCAGTATACCGGAAGCAAGAAATCTTTGGCTAAGATTGAAGCTGAGGCTTTATTGGCAGGGCTTACGGTTGACACTAATGGTTTTGCAGTAAAGACTGGGGTCAGAACTTTTGAAGCGGCAGCGTGGCTTAGGAGACAGGGGGCAGACCCTACAGAAGTTAAAAGGTTTTTCCAGGAAGATTTTGAAAATATTAAATTAAAGGCTAAGGCAATATCGGAGGCAGAACTGTTTGGAGATGGAATTGCTATTTCTTCATGCCAGCAAGTTCAAAGAGATGCACAGCTCATTTGTGCACAGGTGGCAGATCAGCTCCTTACTGTTAGAGGGGCGAGGGCATCTTTCGTAGTTGGAAGAAATGAAGATATGCAGACTGTCATAAGTGCCAGATCCTTGGGAGATGTAAATGTACAGGTTATTATGGAAAAATTTGGTGGCGGCGGGCACTTAACTACAGCAGCCGCACAGGTGGAAACTTCCATAGATGAAACTGTAAAGAAAATTAAGGAAATAATGGAGGTTTAGAAATATGAAGGTTATTTTATTAAAAGATGTTAAGGGTAGCGGAAAAGCGGGTGATGTAGTAAATGTAAGCGATGGATACAGCAGAAATATGTTGATTCCAAAGGGTTTAGCTATGGAGGCTACTGATAAAAATTTAAAACAGTTAAATAGACAGAAGGCTAATGAGGCTCAGAAAAAGGCTGAAGAAAAAGCTGCAGCTTTAGAGCTTAAGGAAAGCCTGGAAAAGTTAAATATAGAAATTAAGACTAAGGCAGGAGAAGGTGGCAAAGTGTTTGGTTCCATAACTTCTAAGGATATTGCTGAGGTTTTAGAAAAAACACACAAGGTTTCTGTGGACAAGAAGAAAATTCAGTTAGATAGCCCGATTAAACAGGTTGGAACTTTCCAAGTTGGAATTAAGCTTTATACAGAAATCACAGCACAGCTTAAGGTTGTAATTGTAGCGGAATAAAGCTAAGAGTAGGATTATATTATATTTGATGAAATATAGGAAAGAGGACTTTAGATGATCAATAGAATTCCCCCCCATAATGATGAAGCCGAAAGATCGGTTTTAGGGGCAGCAATGCTAGATAAAAATGCCTTATATGAAATTTTAGAAGAAGTTAGGGAGGACGATTTTTATCAAGAGAATCATCGTGAGATTTTTAAATCCATTTGGGAGCTTCAGAAAGAAAGCTCTGCTGTGGATATGTTGACGGTGTGTGATAAATTAAAAAATAGAAATTCCTTAGATATGGTCGGAGGAAGAGGATATATAGCTCAGCTTACAGCATCTGTACCGGCTGTTGTTAATGCAGGAGAGTATGCTAAGATTGTAAGTGAAAAATCCTTACTTCGTCAGATGATAATGGCATCAGAAGATATTTCCAATAAAGGATATAGTGGAGAGGCAGATGCTAAGGAAATTTTAGATTTTGCAGAGAGTAGTATATTTAGTATTGCAGAGCAAAAACAGAGAAGTTCTTATGAGAAAATCCAAGACTTATTGATGAAGAATATAGAGATAATCAGTGAATCGGCTAAAAACGATGAAGGGCTGATGGGAACACCTACAGGCTTTAAAGCCTTAGATGAAAAAACAAGTGGTTTCCAAAAATCAGACTTGATAATTTTAGCTGCCCGTCCTGCTATGGGTAAGACAGCGTTTGCATTAAATATTGCCCAGCAGAGTGCGATTAAATCCGGTTCATCAGTTATGATTTTTAGCTTGGAAATGTCTAAGACTCAGCTTTCTCAGAGACTTTTAGCTGTAGAAGCCAGGGTCGATATGGAAAAGTTTAAAAATGGTTCTAAACTTGATCAGAGCGACTGGGAGAGAATGACCTTAGCCTTAGACGCTTATAAAGATGCTAAAATTTTTATAGACGATACACCGGATATTTCCGTTATCGAAATGCGTAATAAGTGTAGACGCCTTAAGAGAGAACAGGGGTTGGATTTAATTATTATTGACTATATCCAGCTTATGACTAGTGGAGGCAGATTTGATAATAGACAGCAGGAAGTCAGCTCCATATCCAGAAGCCTTAAGCTTCTGGCAAGGGAAATGGACTGTCCTGTAGTAGTGCTTTCTCAGCTTTCCAGAGAAGTTGAGAAGCGTTCCGATAAACGCCCGATGCTTTCTGATTTGAGAGAATCCGGAGCTATAGAGCAGGATGCGGACATTGTTTTATTCTTGTATAGAGATGATTATTATAATCCGGAAACTACTGAAAAGCCTGGAATTTGTGATGTAATAATTGCTAAACACAGAAGTGGTTCAACGGGAAGTGTAGAGCTTACATGGGTTTCCAGATATACTAAGTTTAGTGATAAGGCACTTTAGGAGGTGTAGATGAATTTCACAAAAGAGCAGTTAAATATAGATTTTTTAACCACAGAGGTTGATAATCTTTTTATAACAAAATATATGCTTAAGGCACCTGATAGTTTTATAAAGATATATCTATATGGGCTTTTTTGTGCTACTCATAATATAGAGGCTAGGGCTGAAGAAGTTGCCAGTCTTTTAGGCGTGAAAGTTTCAATAGTTGAAATGGCTTGGGAATATTGGGAAAAGGAAGGTTTGATTACTTTAGCTAAGGGCAATATAGTGTTTAGACTTCTTTCCGATATAGGAAGTAAAAGGGTAAAATCCGACATAAATAATACAAAAAATGAAGGCGAGAAAATTATTGAATCCACTAAAATGATAAATTATGACATTAAAACCTTGTTAAATGACATAGAAATCATAAAGGGTAATTTCCTTAAAACTCAGGAAATTCAGGCTATAACCCATTGGGTTTTAGAGGACGGCATTAAACCGATTATTGTTAAGGCTGTTTATAAATATTGCACAGAAAATCTTAAAGGTAATCTAAATTATATAGAAAAGGTTGCTTTTGAGTGGAATAAAAAAGGCTTAAATACTGAAGAAGAGGTGGAAGATTTCCTAAAGGAAATGGCTGGAAGGAAGACCTTGTACCGCCAGGTTTTAATTAATTTAGGTCTTAACAGAGGTCCGTCTAAGGTTGAAAAGGATATGATAGATTCTTGGACTGATGATATGGGCTTTTCAGAAGAAAGGATTTTAGAAGCTTGTGAAAAGGCAGGTTTTACTGCTTATCCGGACTTGCGTTATGTAAATGGAATTTTAGAAAATTGGGCTGAAAAGGCAAAATCTGCCGGTGTAAGCGTTAATAAAAAAATAACCGTGACTAAGGAGCTTTTGCGTAAATATTATGAGCATATAAGACAGGAAGCCTTAGATGTGGCTAAAAGTCATGAGCAGCAGGTGTATGAAAAGGTTCCGGAAATAAAGGGAATTGATAAGAGCCTTTTAGACCTTAGAAGTCAGGCTTCTATGGCTATAATTAAAGGGCTTAAGGCTGAGGATATAGAGAGAATTAAAGAGGAAGTTAGCAATTTAGAATCTAATAGAGCAGTTTTATTAACTGAAAATAATTTTAGTGTTGACTATACTAATGTGAAATATAGGTGCGATAAATGCCAGGATACAGGGGTAGATGAAAATGGCGGTCAGTGCAGCTGCATTAGGGATAGAATGGGAGAAGCAGAATTATGGCAAAAGACAGTATAATATATAAAATAATGGCTTTGCTTTGGGAATTGGGAGCGAAGATTATATTTAAAACTGACGCAGCTTTAGATAGGGCGGAGGAGTTTTGGCTTACAAAAATCTTACCTTGGCTAAAGGAAGGTTGTCAGGAAATAAGGGAACTCTTAGAAGCGGGGGACCATTTGTTAGTTGAAATTGGTGCCGGGCTTATATTTTGGTGGGATACTACGGGAGATTTAATAGAGTGGTTTTTGACCAAAATATATGTTACAGCGAGAAGAGATATTCATGATATACGAATGAATCTGTTAAAGCACAGAAAGATGTTAGTAAATCATGGGGTGTTGTTTTTAATAGTCGGTGTAGGAATGTTAGCCATATATGGTGCAGCTATAGACTATGAGTATTCCTATAACGGTAGAGTTTTAGGTATAGTTAGAGAACAGAGGGATGTTCTTGAAATTATGGATTTGGTTAGTGAGGAACTTACTGCTGAATATGGAGCAAGTATTACCATAGATCCTACAACGGATATTACTTTTAGACCTGTAATTTCTTATGGTAGAGATGTGGATGATGCAGATACTGTTCTTAAGAGATTTACCTATATGGGAGATATTCAGGTAGAATCTTTCGCTATAAAAGCTGATGGAAAAACCATAGCCATAGTAGATAGTAGGAAAACTGCTGACGAAGTTTTAGATGAAATAAAACAGATATATGTTAAGGGCAAAGAAAGCAAGTATGAATATATAGGCTTTGAAGAAAAGATTAAGATAGAACCTCATAATACTATTTTAGCCAGAGTTAGTAGTAAATCTGCTGCTGTAAAGAAGATTAAAAATGGTGGGCAGGAAGAAGTTAGGTATAAGGTAGTAGAGGGGGACTCTCTCTATGGAATTTGCGAAAAGCTAGGAATATCTTTAGATGAGCTTAAGGCAATGAATGAAAATGTTAAGGAAGATATGTTCCTTCATGTAGGAGATGAATTTGTTACTACTCAACAAGTAGCTCTTTTATCGGTTAAAACGGTGGAGACGGCATATTTTGCTGAAAAAGTAAAATATAAGACAATACATGAAAAATCTTCTAAGTACTATCAGGGAGATACAGTAGTAGAACGAAAAGGTAAGGATGGTAAGGCAAGGGTTACAGCCAGACTTACTAAGGTAAACGGCAAAACTGTAGACAGAGATGATATTACAAAGGAAATTATTCAGGAGCCTGTAAGTAAGTTAGTAATTAAGGGAACTAGGAAAGCACCGCCAAAACATGGTACAGGAGCCTTTATGAAACCTGTAAATGTAGCCGTTTATAGTGGTTATGGAATGCGTTGGGGAAGAATGCACTATGGTTTAGACTATGCGGCACCTGTTGGAACTGCCATTCATGCAGCAGATGGTGGAGTAGTAGTTCAGGCGGGCTGGTCAGGAGCTTATGGAAATCTTATTACTATAAATCATCATAATGGCTTTGTTACTTTATATGGACATTGCAGCAGAGTTTATGTGCATGTAGGACAGAAGGTGTTCAAGGGAGAAACTATAGGTGCTATAGGAAGTACCGGTAGAAGTACGGGTCCACATTGCCATTTTGAAATTAAAAAAAATGGAATAAATGTAAATCCGTCAGGTTATGTTTAAAGGGGTAGAATTATGAGTAAGAAAAAAATGAGTTTTTCAACCCTCTTAGTTGGTGGGCTTTTACTGGCATTAGCTTTATATTTTATATTCTTCGGGCTTAAGATTTTGAGTTTAAAAAGTCAGGAAGCAGAAGTAAGAGAAGTAAATGCCAAGCTTACAAAGGAAAAAGAAAATTTAGAAACGGAGCTTAATAATATAAGTTCAAAGGATTATATGGAAAGATTAGCCAGAAAGGATTTAAAACTGGTTAAAGCCAATGAGTTGATTTTTATCTTGCCTGAATTTAGGAAATTTACTAATGAGGAAGATGTGAAAGAAGGGCAATAATTGGTACTTTGAGGTATAAAAGCTATTAAATTTAAGAGGTTTTAACTTTATGGAAAAAATTAGTGTAAAAGAAGCTATAGTTGTTGAAGGTAGAGATGATACTATAGCTATAAATAGAGCTGTAGAGGGCATCACTATTGAAACTCATGGTTTCGGCATAAGGAAAGAAACTTGGGATTTAATTGAAAAGGCATATAAGGAAAAGGGTATAATTGTTTTTACAGATCCGGATTTTTCCGGAGAAGAAATAAGGAAAAAAATTCTTGCCAGGTTTCCGGAGGCAAAAGAAGCCTTTTTATCTAAAAATAAAGCTACTAAAAAAGGTGATATAGGCATTGAAAATGCAGAGCCGGAAGACATAATAGATGCACTTAAAAAGGCAAAGTTTCAAAATGCTGTTTATGAAGACCTTTTTAACAATACAGATTTAGAAGAAGCCGGACTTGCAGGAGGAAAGGCTTCTAAAGAGAGACGGGAAAGACTTGGAGAAATTTTAGGTATAGGCTATGGAAATAGTAAGGCACTTCTAAAAAAGTTAAATAAATTTGGCGTAGAAAAAGAGGATTTTTATGAAGCTATACGCACCATCGACAATAAATGAAATTAAGGAAAAATATGGTTTTAAATTTGCTAAAAGTTTAGGGCAGAATTTCCTGACAAATAAAAATATCATAGACGAAATTATAAATATTTGTGACATAGGTCCTGACGATTTAGTTATAGAAATTGGTCCCGGAATAGGGGTTATAACTTGTGAAGCTGCTAAAAAGGCTAGAGAAGTCATAGCCATAGAAATAGATAAGAACTTAATACCTATTTTACAGGACACTTTAGCTGAATTTTCAAATGTTAGAGTAGTGAATCAAGATGTTTTGAAGACTGATATAAATGGCATAATTGAAGAGGCTAAAAGTAGGCAGCTTTCTATACAAAATCCGCCTGTAAAGTCGGTTAAAATAATCGGAAATTTGCCTTATTACATAACCACACCTATTATTATGAAAGTTTTAGAAGATGGTATTGAGGCAGAAAGCATTACTATTATGATGCAAAAAGAGGTGGCGGATCGTATTAAAGCAAAGCCGTCAACTAAAGATTATGGGGCGTTATCTGTGGCAGTTCAGTATTATTGCGAAACCGCCGGCAGTATTAATGTTCCTAAGGAAGTTTTTTATCCAAGACCTAAAATTGATTCTACAGTGCTTAAATTGAAACTTTTAGAAAAGGCACCGACAGAACTTTTAGATAAGAATACATTTTTTAACTGTGTTAAAGCTAGCTTTGGGCAAAGGAGAAAGACCCTTAATAACTCTCTTTCGGGTATGGGTGGAGTTAGTAAGGACTTGATAAAAGAGGCTTTAGATAATGCAGGAGTTGATGGCATAAGAAGGGGCGAAACCTTGACACTTGAAGAATTTGGCATGCTTGCTAACGAAATTTTTAAACTTATGGGTGAAGCGAGGAGAGGGAATAATATTTCAACTGCTCAAAATCCACCTGTGTAGGGTTAATAGGGGGAATTATGGAGAAATTTGACAAATTTGAACAGTTAGACCGTAAGGTCGAAAGCACTATCCATGAAGTAGAGAATATGGATAAAAGAAAAATTTTTAAGACCAGTATTTTTATGGCTGGAATTATTTCATTGGTATTGAACTTGATAATTGAAACCTTAGGTAGATTTCCAACACAGTCTATTTTTGGTGGAGTTAAGTTTATTTTCACTAACCCGATAGTGTTTTTCTACAATGCCATATTGCTTTTTGCCATGCTGAGCTTGGTATCTCTTATGAAACGAAGAGCTTTTGGTTTTACTCTGGTGAGTATGTTTTGGCTAATTATAGGTGTCGCAAATGGTGTGGTATTGACACAGAGAATGACACCTTTTACTGTAAATGACCTAAGCGTTTTAGGGGATGGTATAACCTTAGCTACAAATTATATGAAAACTTGGCAAATAGTTTTGGCAGGCGTAGGTATAGTTTTAATTATAGGGCTTTTGGTATTACTTTTTATAAAAGGTCCGAAGAAGGAAAATCTTAAGTGGAAGCGAAATTTAGTTGCTGTTGCTCTTATTGTAGCAACATCCTTTGGCAGCACATCTTTATTATTAAGCGTTCATAAGATTGAAAGTTTCTTTGGTAATTTGGCTTATGCTTATAGGGATTATGGTGTAGTTTATTGCTTTATAAACACATGGTTAAATACGGGTATAGATAAGCCCGGTAAATATAATTCTGAGAGAATAACAGGTATGTTTACTGAAGAGGAATTAGGTAAGGATAAGGCGATTTTGCCGGAAATAAGGGATGAAGATGATAAACACCCTAATATTATTTTCCTTCAGTTAGAATCTTTTATAGATCCGACAAGGGTTAAATATCTTAAAATCAAAGGAGATCCGTGCCCTACTTTTAGAAAATTAATGAAGGATTATTCTTCAGGACTTTTAACTGTACCGGCTTGCGGTGCAGGTACTGCCAATGTAGAATTTGAAGTTATGACGGGAATTAGTGTAAAGTTCTTTGGACCGGGTGAATATCCATATAAGTCGATTTTGACTAAGACTACATGTGAAGGCTTGCCTTATGATTTAAGAAATATAGGCTATGGTACCCATGCAATTCATAACCATAGGGCAGTATTCTATAACAGAAATAAGGTTTTTTCAAACATGGGATTTGACACTTTTACTAGTGTTGAATATATGAATAATGTTGAAAAAACTCCTAATAACTGGGCTAAGGATCAGGTTTTAATAGATTGTATGTTAGATGCTCTAGATTCGACTAAGTCCAGAGACATGATTTATACCATTTCTGTACAGGGACATGGTAAATATCCTAGCGAACAGAAAATTAAAAATCCTAAAATTACTGTAGAAAGTGCTCCTACAGAGGATTTAAAGTGGAGATGGGAATATTTTGCAAATCAGGTTTATGAAATGGACTGTTTTGTTAGAGATTTCATTAAAGAACTTAAGAAAAGAGATGAACCTACCGTTTTAGTTATGTATGGAGACCATATTCCGGCTATTGATATGACTGAAGAGGACTATGAAAATCATAATCTTTATCAGACACAGTATGCTATTTGGGATAATATAGGCTTACCTAGAGAATCCGAAGAAATGTATGCATATAGATTATCTGCACATCTTATGAAGAGGTTGGGAATGCATACAGGCACTGTATTTACCTATCAACAGAATCATGGTAGCAGTGAAACTTTCTTAGAAGATTTAAAGGCTTTGAGCTATGATATTTTATATGGAAAGAAATATATATATGGTGAAACAAAACCTTATGAACCTAGCAAACTTAAGATGGGCGTCAAGGATATAAAGGTTAAAAAAGTAGTAAAAGTTGGAGATCGTTATTATATTAAGGGCCAGAACTTTACCCCTTATAGCAAAATCACCTTAGATGGCAAAACTCTAAATACCATATTCCTAGGACAATCGGTACTTGGTCTATTAGATGATGTAGATCCGGCAGAAGCTGTAAATATGAAGGTTAGCCAGATAGAGAATAAGAGTAAGGAAATTTTAAGTACTACTGAGTAAATTTTAAATAGATTTTAGGAGAAATCGGATGGAAGAAAAAAATTTAGCAGAAAAAAAGTCAGTCACACTCTATACAGAAAGATTGATACTGACTCCGTGGACGGACTCTTGGGAAGATGCGGAAGGGCTTTTTAGGTATGCTAAAAATCCTAATGTAGGACCCAATGCAGGTTGGGCACCCCATAAATCTGTAGAAGAATCTTTGAAGATAATTAGAGAGTTGTTTTTATGTGAAATTGATAATTGGTCTATAAGACATAAGGATAATAATATTATTATCGGACATATAAGTTTGTTTCAGGATACTATTAGAGAAAAGGTTAATTCAATGGAAATTGGATATAATTTAGATGAAGCAGAGTGGGGTAAAGGCTATATGACCGAAGCTGTTAAAGCAGTTATAGATTACGGTTTCAAGACGCATGAATTAGATGTGATTGCTATAAGAACTTCTCCTACTAATACTCGTTCAGCAAGAGTTATTGAAAAATGTGGGTTTACTTACGAAGGTACTTTAAGAAAAGTCTATAAAATATATGATGGCAGCCTTAGAGATAGCAGAATTTTTTCTTTGCTCAGAGAAGAATGGGAAAGCCGAACATAATTAAGTTTAATAAAAGCCATTACCGGAAGGTAGTGGCTTTTGTGCGATATAGTGTAGTAGGTCAGCTCGTGCATGGTAAACTAATTTCCTAAAAAAGGATTTTTAGTTTGGTGGGCAAAGGGCAGTAATTCTTCGCAGCTTTTAACAATATTTTCAAAATCCTTGTAGCTAACGGCTTGAGGACCATCACATAAAGCTTCACAAGGGTTGTCATGAACTTCTATCATAAGACCTTGAGCTCCTATAACTGTTGCTGCCTTAGAAACAGGCTTAACTAGGGAGCTGATTCCGGAGGAATGGCTTGGATCTACGATAATTGGTAGATGTGAAAGCTCTCTTATAAGTGGAATCAAACTTAGGTCTAAGCTAAAGCGGGTAGCCGTTTCAAAGGTTCTTATACCTCTTTCGCATAAAATCACATTTGGATTACCGTTAGCTAAGATATATTCTGCAGATAGTAGAAATTCTTCTAAGGTGCAGCCGAAGGAATGTTTTAACAAAATTGGCTTGTTGGATTTTGCGAGGGCTTTAAGTAGGGAAAAGTTTTGCATATTTTTAGAACCTACTTGTAGAATATCTACATCCTCAAACATAGCTAATTGACTGCTGTCCATAATCTCTGAAACTGTTGGGAGTCCGGTTAGTGCTTTCGCTTCGGACAGGTACTTTAGACCTTCTTCACCTAGTCCTTGAAAGGAATAGGGGGAAGTTCTGGGTTTAAAGGCACCGCCTCTTAAAACTGTTGCACCGGATGCCTTGACAGATTTAGCTGTTTCCAACATCTGCTTACGATTTTCTATAGTACAAGGTCCGCCTATTATTTGGAATTTTTCACCAAAGATAACTTTTTCGGAATTGTGACCACCTACGGAAATTAAACTGTCTTCTATATGATACATACGTCCTGCCATTTTGTAGGGCGTTTCTTTAATAATAACCATTAAAACCTAACCTCTCTAATAATAAATTAAATTAACAGTACCTTTTATTTTAACACTTAAGACTGATAATGTCGATATATCTTTTTGATAAAAGGGATTAAAGAGGTAAGGATATTAAAAGTATATAAACTCTTTTGTTTGAATTTGTAAAAAGGCACATAAAAATGGCTCAAAATCTTGGTTTTTGAACAAGTGTACTTTACAGTATACATAGTACATGGTATAATCTAGTTGTATACTTGTAGCCATTTATAAATGTGATTTGTTGAAAACAGGAGGAGAGTTATGAAAACTAAAACGAGGAGGAGAATAGCACAAATTATGGCGCTTTTTGTAGTTTTAAGCACTGTAGTTATGTTTTCTTCTTATCCACAGGTGGCGGATGCTGCGGAAAGCTTCGAGTATAATCTAGGATTTTCAAGAAGCAATATCTCAAATATTAACATTAATGGAAATGTGTTGACCTTTGATTATATGCAAGTGTCTAATGGGGGCTATTGTAATAATCATCAAGATGCTAAGTTATATTTTGAGTTTGATAAGGAACTTGATTCTAAAATTCAAGAAATAAGATCTACATTTTGGTATAAAAAAAATTATTATAATGAATATAAACGTGTAGGTGAAAGGACTAAGTTTGAGGATAGAGATGTATATACTTTTGGATTTAGTAAAATTTCAGGATATGATGTATATGAAGGTAGTAACGGGCAACTTTTTAATATGTCTGGTACAGGGGAAAGTTATAATAAAGTAAATATTAAAGTAGTTTTTGAAAATGGATTGGATATTAGAAAATTCATTGGAGAAAGTCAAATTAGTAATTATGTAAAAACTGCAGTAAGAACTGGTGAAAAGACTACAGTATCAAGTATTAATGTTACCTCATTAGAAAATATTAGCGTTGCTGCCGATTATGGCACAGAGGCGAGGTATGTGTTCAAATATACTGATATAGGAATGAACATTGAATATGAAGTAGGTATGAATGCTATTATAATCGATCTTAAATATAGACCTTATGGCGGGTGGTCTGCTGATTGGAACAATGTATTGAGAATAGATCCAAGATTAAAAGAACGATTGAAGCATTTTGAGGTGTGGAGAATAGGATTAAATAATAATGATCACTATGCTCCTAAATTACAATTAGGTAAAATTCGTCTAACAACATATGCAAGCACTAAGGTTAGAAGCAGTGATCCAAATACACCTCATTCTTTGGCAAAAAGAAGTGGGATAATGGAAGGAACCGGACCTGATTTGAAAATTGGGGACTTTGAAATGGACAACATTGGATATGAATGGTGTGATTCTAAAGATGGTAAATTTAAGGAGCTGCATATTAATACTAAGAGAAAAACCACAATAGATGCTGTTATGAATTTTAATAGTAGCAACACACAGTGGGCTAGGATAGTTCTTTATTTAGATGGTAATTTAGACACATTACTTAGAAAAAATGATGGAACTTATAAAAAAGAGGATGTTCTTCAGTTTGAAAACTTTTTCACATATCAGAATCGATATTCTTTAAATTCGTTTTCTTCTAATATGCTTAGAATCATGGATACAGATGAAGACGGTTTATTAGATGATTTTGAAAAAATGATAGGCTCTAATTATAAAAATTCAGATACAGACGGCGATGGAAAGAAAGATGGAGATGAATTTGATAACATAAATGATATTTATGCTAAGTATGATTCAGTTCCTAGTTCTTACGGTGGGAAAAATTATTCTTATCAGGGAACAGGTATAAATACTCCTATCCCTGTTTGGGAAGAATCTCATAATACTTTTTCTGCCGGCACAGGTAAGATAGAATTTAAAAACATACCTGATGGCTGGAAGGATAAGGCCTTAGAGGTTGTTTTAATTAAGAAAAATCAATATAGTGATGGAAAAAATTATGCGGATACATCTATAGGCACTAATGATGTTGCTTTTGTTACGCAAAATGATAAATCAAGAGCAGTTTTAGTTACAGAAAGCAACTTGAAATCAAAGGGTGGAGCTTTAATTGTCAATGTTCCTGCCGGTCAAAAATTAGAGACCGGTGATAGACTTGTTTTAAGACTTTGGCAGGATGGTGTAAGTTCAGACAGTGCTTTTAGCAGACCGGAAATTTCTGATTTTAGAATTGTAGGAGAATCCACACCTACTGAAATTAAACCTCAATATTCTACTGAACTTAAGGTTAGAGGAACTATCCCTTCGGGCACTAAGAATTTAGCAAATGAAGTTAAGGTTACTATCGGTGGTGTACAGATTCCAGGAGAATATTTAATAAAGACAGATGATAGAAATTGGAATATAGATCTGAAAAATGAAAAGGTTAAGGCTTTGTTGGAATCAAATGGTCTCTTAGAGGAAAGAGATGAAATGAATTCAGGAAGAGGTTTAAAAGCCGGTACGGTTATTACAGCTAAAGCTAAACAAGGAGATTTAAAAGAAGTTGATAGCAAACCTGTCACAGTAGTTCAAGGACCTAAGTTTAACCAGATACTAGCTGGAGATAAGACGGTAAAACTAACAGCTTCTGAAGGCAGTTCAAAGGTTCAATTTAAGATTACTAAAAAAGACAGCTCTACACCTATGTATGTAGATGCTAAGTATGATACAGCAGACAAGCTATTCATTACAAATATACCTACTGAAATTAATTTAGAAGTAGGTGATAAGGTAGAAGCTATAGTAACTATAGGTGGTTTCACACTTCAAGAAGTGGGGACTCCTGTTAAAGGAGAGGTTATAGAGAATCCTACAACTGGCTCACCTGTAGATGGTTATGTAAGAATTACATTTGACCCTACAGATGGTGGGCATTTAACCGGTAAGGCGGCAGATGGAAAAGAGGTTGAATTAGGCAAGGGTATTAAGAAAATTTTCGATGTTAAAAAGGATTTTACATGGGAAAATGCACAGGCGGCAGGTTTATATGTTCCTAAGGCAATTAGTAATATATCTGATATGTCTTTTAGAAAATGGAAAGATGGAAGTTCATTTGTAAACTTACCACCGGATAAGGCGGTTAAAATATCTGAAACTAAAACTTATACCGCCAAATATGTTAAACAGGAACAATTAGTTGTAGATGTAGCTACGACAGGTATAGGTACGTCAGGTTTTGATTGGGACAAGGTAATAGGTGCCGATAAGAAGGTTACTTTTACCATAGCCCAGTATAAGGATAAAGATTTAAAAGAACCTACAGGATTAGCAAATATTACGGCTACATTACAAAAGTCAGATATAGTAAGTGGTAAATATATTTTAAATATTCCTAATGGAATGGTAGATATAGAAGATGAAGCTGGAAAACCTTTATATTATAAGGCGACATCTGACTTAGTTCCTAATAACTTGTTTATAACTGAAGAAAAACATACAGATACAGAAAGAACTAAGTTTAACTATGTAATTAAGCAACTTATAAATACAAAGTTAGATGTAGTATGGAATACTGATATAGAAAACTCTAAGAGACCTGATATTACCGGAATTATAAACATTCATGGTAAAACAGGTGAATTAGTGTTACCTAAGAACAATGAAAGTACTTATTTTCATAAAGCTAAGGGTATCGATGATTTAGATTTGACTGTTGATGGTGGAAAGCTTTCAATCAAGGGTGGTAACAGACAAAGCGAAAGTGGAAATGTTACAGTTTACCATATAACAAAAGATGGAGTTAAGTGGCAGATTACCCTCACAACAGACTTAGATAAAGGAAGTAAGGCGGAAATTACTCAGTTTGTTAAAGTTACATTTAATGGCAAAGGTGGAAATCCTGAAACAAATGTGAAGGAAGTTTTATATGGAAGAAATGTAATTAAAACAGATATAGGACAGCCTACTAAGGAAGGCTATAAGTTCATAGGTTGGGCAAATAAGGATAATATCGGAGCCAAGAATTTTGATTCGATAAAGGAAATTTTAGAAAAAGCCGATTGGGTTGGAGATGGTAGATTTACTGAAAATACTAAGAATTTCACAGATAAAACTGTCTATGCAGTTTGGGGGAATTCCAAGATTATCTTAGATCCTAATTATAAGGGAACAGATGGTCAACCTAAGACAGGCACTAAGACTATGATTCTTGCAGATAATTATGCGGGGCAAGATAAGGAATTACCGGATGTTTATCAAAAAGATGATTTTAATAGGAGTGGATACTCTATGATTGGATGGTCTAAGGATAAGGATGCACAGGTTCCTGATACTGTCATACTCAATGATAACACATCTTCTAAATTGGTAAATATGAGCAAATACCCCGTTCCGACAGATTTTATTAATAAAGAGATAAAGTTATATGCTGTATGGAAAAAGAATTTTGATGTTACCGCTCATAAGATTTGGAAGGATAATAAAAAACCTCAAGGTTCATACGAAATGTATATGGCTCTCATAACAAGAACTGCTGTAGGTTCCTTTGGTCACGAAGTTGTGGCGGAAGCGGCTAAGTATTATCCGGTAAAAGATTCTATAAAGAAATACGAAGATGGAAAAGATATGACATGGACAGCCCTTCCTTCTTATGATAATAAAGGAAGAAGAATTTCTTATTTAGTAGTTGAGCTAAATGCTCAGAATAAGGATAAGTTTTATAGCGATGATGATTGGTCACACTATGGAGTTACAGTAGTTCAGTCTACAGGTGTAGGAACTGCTGACTTTAAGAAAGGCTATAAGACACAGGATATTAAGATAAATGATGTAGATGCTTATACTGCAGCAACTCAGAGAAATCATGTCACTACTACAAGTGGTTCAACTGGCATAAATCCAGATGCATCAGGAAGTGTAACAGTGGGAGAATATGATACAATTGGTTATTATATCAATGTCACAAACACCAAGTTGGCGGTAGAAAAGCCGACGATTTCCAAGGTATATACCGATGATACATCCTTTGTATTAACTATAAATGACGAAGATTCAGATAAGATTACAGGAAGTATTCAGGGCAATGAATACGAACTGGTAAAGCAAGGTAGTGTTTGGAAGTTTACGGATGGCAAGGGTTCGGATAAGTATAGTATTGCAGCTGATTCTTCTAATCCTAATAAACTGAATATATCCTTTAAGGACACAACTGCAAAATTTGTCAAGGCTCAAGAAATTACTGCAAAAGCTCATACTCACGATAGTATCACTACTTCATCTGAGGAAAGGGTTACAGTAGTAGATAGAGAGGAAAGTAGGGTTCCAACAGGATTAAAGCAAATTCCTAATGTTACTAAAGACGGTAAGATGTATACAGTAATAGAAGCTACTGAAAATACTGCAATTCCAGGATTAGGAGATGTAGGTTCTATTATTTCAAAGAAAACTAAATATACTCTTTTAAAAGAAAATGGTGAAGAAGTTAAAATTAATGGAGAGCCATTAATAGCCTATGCTATACAGGAAGGTGCAGATAAGGGCAAAATTAAATTTGAACTACCTCATAGTATTGATAATCATGGAAAGGCATATAAGATAAAAGTTGAAGAACCTGAAAGACTTCCGAAAACTACAACTGATACGGTTACTGTAGATACAGTAGGTCCTGTAGTTAAGCTGTATAAGGATGGAAGCGAAGTTTCTGAAATTTTAATTGAAGGATACGTAGGATATGATATTGAAGGTTATTACTTTAATACAGATGAACCTGCTAATGTAGAAGGTTTAGAGAAAATTCCTATAGATTTAACATATACTAAAAAAGAACAAGATTCCGCTAGTAAACTATATAAGAAATGGGAGATAGGCGGTAAATCAGCAGTAGAAGTTGATAATACTAAGGATCCACTAATTATTAAAGCTACAGATATCTTTGGTAATAAAGTGACAGGAGGAAGTGTAGCTGTCAAAATTAAAATCAAGGATAAAATAAAAGAGCCTACTAATTCCGAAACACCTGGCGAAACTCCAGAAGGGTATATAAAGGTTACATTTAATGCAGGTGATGGAGGCATTTTAAGCCCAGCAACAGGAAATAAGAAAGTTTATTTTGTAAGCAAAGGTCTTTCTATGACAGAGGCTCTAGCTGCCGGCTTTAAGAAACAGACGGCAAGTAAGACTAATACAAACTTTATAGGTTGGGATAATGAATATCCTGAAAAGTTTGATAAGGATATATTACTTAATGCTAAATATCAAGATGATATTACTGAAGTTTCTTCTTCTATACCTGAAAAAGAGGGATTTATAAGATTTAAATTCTTAGCGGGTGATGGCGGCAAGTTTACAGATTCTAAGGCTGAAATTACTTATGAAGTTAAGAATACTGTTACTTGGAATAAAATTAAAGAAAAAGTTGCTGCTTTAAATCCTGTTAAATCAGGAAAGAATTTTGTGGGATGGAATCCTAAGCTTCCAATGGATACAGAAGTGGCTAAGGATACGGTTACTAAGGAATACACTGCTCAGTATGGAGATGATATAATTCCGGATCCTACAGAAGAAACCCCTGAAGGCTATGTAAGAATTACATTTAATGCAGGAGAAGGAAGTTTTGATAAAAATGGAACTACTGTAAAATCCAATAGTTTTGATGTGAAGAAAACTGTTAATTGGGCAGATTTTGCAGGAAAGGTTGTAAAACCAACACCTAAGACGGGAGAAAACTTTATTAAATGGAGTCCTGAATTACCAAAGGATAAAACCGTAGATGAAGGTGAAAAGACCTTTACTGCTATATACAATAACGACATCGTTACAGGGGATAAACCGTCTGATGATTATGTTAAGGTTACTTTCAGTGCAGAGGATAAGGGTACTATTACCGGCACTTCTACATATTATGTAGTTAAGAATAAGGAAGTGAAGTTCCAATCAAGTCAAGTTCCTCAGGTTACAGGTGTAACAGTTGGATATAGATTTAAGAATTGGGATAATAACCCTGAAAATCCAATAACCTATACTGTAGACACGACTATTAAGGCAGAATACGAAACTTTAGGTAATGTTATAACTGACGACACTCCTAATGAAGATGGGGATAAACCGGAAGGCTATCATACTGTCTGGTTCAAAATCGACCCTGTTAAGGGAAGTCTTGACGGTAAGGTTAAATTTTATGTTAAACCTGACACTGCTTCAAGGGAAATAATTAGACCAACAGTTAGTGCCAATGTGGGATATAAGGCTAAGACAGGTAATGAACTTTGGAGTAATGAAGAAATTCCTGAAAAAATCACTAAGGATTTAACGACTAATGCACAGTTTACAGATTTAGGTGATGTGATTAAGATTGAAAATCCTTCAACCCCACCGGAAAAACCAGAAGGTTATGTTAAGGTTGAATTTAAACCAGGAGATCGCGGTAAATTTGATGCGGGTGAAGTATCTCAGTTCTATGTAAATAAAACTAAGTTAGTTACTCTTACAGCACCTAAGGTAAAAGCCATATCTTCCGAATGGTCCTTTACAGGCTGGGATGGAAACTTTGAAAATACTCAATTTATAAAAGATGAAACTGTTATAACCGCTCAGTGGACGAATAAGATTAAAGAGGTCGCTGATCCTGAACATTCGGGAGAAATACCTAACGGATATGCTAGACTTGTATTTAAGGCAGGTAATGGCGGATATTTAAGCATTGACGGTATTAAGGTCGAAAAGGGTATCAAGATGTATGATGTCCTTAAAGACGAGACGATTATGACTTTAGAAGAAGCGGGTCTTAAGATTCCTACTATAACAGCTGATGATACTTATATAGTTAAGACAGAAAATGGTGGTTGGGATAAGTCTATGGATAAGACGGCTCAATTAGCTGAGAAGACTACAACTACCTACACTGCACAGTATGATACTAAGACAAAGATTATAGAATATACAGAACTTCCAACTACTATAGAGGCGGGTTATGTAAGAATTGTCTTTGATGGAAATGGTAAGGAAAAGACTACACAAGAAGTTGTTTTAGGAAATATTGGCGGAAATCGTTACAAGGTATTTGATATTCTTAAGGGTACAAAATATAATGATACAGACCTTCAACCTAAGCTTAAGGCAGTGGTTGATGGAAAGGCTACAGCAGAGGGAAAAGTCTTTGATTCTTGGAGTGATAAGGTTCCGTTAGAAGAAGACAAGGAAGTTTATAGTGCTACATATACTGCGGTTTACCAAGAAGACAGAGATGTTATAGAAGTGACTCAGCAGGATGCTGTTCCGCCGACAGGCTATGTGACAGTAATTTTCGACCCTACTTCTGAAGGAAAAATCGGAGACTTAGATTTTGGTAAAGTTAAACGATTCTTTGTTAAGAAGGACTTGAAATGGGGCAAGGTTAAGGATAAGGTAACTCCTCCGGCTCCTACACATAAATCCATAACACAGCTATTTGATAAGTGGAAAGGTGAAACTTTAGGAGATGAAGATGTTGTTGCTAAAGATATTACATATCAAGCAGAGTATAAATCTAAGTATATGGTTATAATTCCTGAAAAACAAGATGACACTGTTGCAACTCCGGAAGGATACCATAAGGTTAGCTTTACAGGAGGCACAGGAGGAACCATAGAAAGTACAGAAAAGAGAATCTTCTTTGTACTTGATGGAAAGACTCTTGAAGAAGCTAAAAATGCAGAACCGGCATTAAAAGTTCCGGGTGTAAAAGCTAATACAGACAATGCCTTTACGGGTTGGATTTCCGGTGAAAAGGAATATGGTACAGATTTAGCAGATTATAAAGAAGCTATTAAGGCTGATGTAGTGTTTGCAGCCAAGTATGAGGATGTTACTCCAGTGGTAGAGCCTACTGTAGTAGTAGATCCGACAACTACAGACCCTAAGACTGGTTATGTAAGAGTAACATTTAAGGCAGGAGACAATGGTAAACTTAAGTTAGGAACAGTAGATAATCTTAATGAAAAAGTTTATGATATTAAGGAAGGAACAACTTTAGAAGATGCTAAGGCAGCTACACCTAAATTTGAAATTCCTGAAATTAAGCCAAATGATGGGTTTAAGGCACTTGACACCAATGCTGGATGGGATAAACTGATGGCAGCAAAATTTGATAAGGCTGAAGCTCCTTATATTTACACTGCTCAGTATGAACCTATCAGTACACCACCTGTACCTGACAAACCGCTAGTGATAACAGATCCTACAGAAAATATGCCAGATGGCTATGTAAGAATTACCTTTAATAAGGGAGCTAACGGAACCTTAAGAGTTAATACAAATAGTGATTTATCTACTAAGGTTTATGATGTTAAGCAGGGTACTACTAAAGCAGCTGCAGAACTTGCAGGGTTTATAGTTCCTACAATAGTGGCTAATGATGATTATGCACCAAAGTCTGAAAATGGTGGTTGGGATAATCCTATACCTGATACATTTAATAACTCAGGCACATTTACGGCACAGTATGTAGCATCACAGATTAAGGTTAATCCGGATCCTATCCCAGCAGATGCGGAAAACTGGGTAATTCTTACCTTTGATGGAAATGGTGGAACAGTAAATGGAAAACCAACTACAGTGATGTATGTACCAAAGGATATGGAATGGAAGGATCCTACACTTGATTCTAAGATAAAGGCTCTTGATGTAAAGGCACCTGGAAAAGTATTTGATGCTTGGAGCCCTGCTGTTAGTACAGAAGATGATAGGGTAACAGCTAAGACCTTTACAGCACAGTATAAAGACACTGTAATTGTAAATCAAGATGCGCCTACTCCTGATAATTATGTAAGGGTTATCTTCCTAAAGGGTGATAATGGTACACTCACAGTTAATGGAGTAAGTGGATTATCAGAATATCATTACGATGTATATGTAGGAGAAAAAGTGGGATCCAACTTTATTATTCCTACTATAATTCCAAATACAGATTATACTATTAACACAGAACATGGTGGATGGGATAAGGATGTACTTACCGCCTTTAATATGGCTACTACATATGTAGCTCAGTATACTAAGAAGGGAACACCTCCGGTACCACCTACGCCACCAATTATCAGCACTATTACAGAAAAACCTACGATTGATCCTGTTACAGACGGTGATACTAAGGTTACAGGTACAGCAAAGCCTGGTTCATCTGTTAAGGTGATTTTACCGGATGGTACAGTATTAACCGCTACACCTGACTCTGATGGTAAGTGGGCAGTTAATACACCTGATGGAAAACCTCTTAAGGAAGGTGGAGCTGTTACAGCTACTGCTACAAAGCCAGGCGAAGTAGAAAGTTTTCCTGCACAGGAAATTGTTAAGAAGAAGGTTGAAAAAACACAGCCACCTAAACTTGACAAGATTGAAGATGGAGATACTAAGATTACAGGCACTGCAGAGCCGGACTCTACGGTTGTAATTACTCTTCCGGATGGAACTAAGGTAACTACAACTACTGATGCTGATGGCAAGTTTACAGTAGATGTACCTAAGGGAACTAAGATTAAAGCCGGAGATACAGTAACTGCTATATCTAACAGTGAAGGTAAGGCTCCAAGTGATGAAGTAAAGAAAATTGTAGTTAAGAAGGATAAACCTTCAGTTAAGCCAAATCCAAGGGAAGATTCAGAAGAAATTCCGGATAGACCACATAAGCCAATTACTCCTATTTATCCAAAGGATGAAGGAGAACATATCGGCGATGGTCAATCTCCGAATGGAAATAATATTATCAACGATGATAAGAATGTTAATCCGATAGATCAGGATAAAGATGGAGAAGCTTCTGATAATAAAGGTGGCAAAGGTGACAAGGGCTCTGATGACCAGAATGGAAAGAAGGATTCAGGTGATGATGCTAATGCAAAATCTGAAAAGCTTGACGGCTCTAACGCTTGGGCTTTAGTAAATCTCTTACTTACTATAGGAGCTATAATCCTTGCATTTGTACTTGCTATTGCAAAACGCAATAAAGAAGATAAGAGCGGTATTGCTAAGGTAAGACATGGTAAGTATATGCCGATAGGAATAGTAGTCGCTATAATTGCAGTAATTGCCTTTATTATGACGGAAGATTTAACACAGCCAATGGGAATGGTAGATAAGTATACTATACCTATGATTCTTCCGGTGGCAGTAGAAGCAGTACTTGCTTATTTAGGATTGAAATGGCATGAAGAGACTAGAAAATAATCACCTTATTTATTGTCCTCTTTTTTTAAAAAAGGAATTGACTGAGCGAAAGCTCAGTCTTTTCCTTTTTTGCACAAAAAAAACACCCAATAGAAAGTTTTATCGGGTGTTGGTATCCCCTGCCAGAATCGAACTGGCAACTGAGCTTTAGGAGAGCTCCGTTATATCCATTTAACTAAGGAGACATATTAAGAATATATTATAAACAGTATATCATAATTTTTTTAAATTTCATAGATATTTATTGAATTTTGTTTTAAAAGATAGTATAATACATTTGTTGTTAAAAAAAAGACAAATAAAAAATTAGATAATGTAAAAGTAAGAAAAGAATAATGCAAATATTTTAGGATGAAAATTTGAGAGGTAGCAATGTATAAAGTATCAGAGTTACAAAGTGAATATGCTAAAAAGCTGATTAGTGCTGATGAGGCTGCTGCAAAGATTAAAAACGGTAGCCGTGTACATTTTGGTTTAGGTTGCGGAACTGTAGTTGATATTGATAGAGCCTTAGCAAAGAGGGCTAAAGAGTTAAAAGACGTTACGATTATAAGTACGGTTTCCATAAGAGAGAAGCCTTTTGAAACATATTTTGCCACAGACAGCAACGATCAGGTAAGATTTGTGTCAGCCCATTTTTCTAGTCATGACAGGTTGATGAATAAAGATGGCAGATGTTGGTTTATGCCAATGATGTTTAACGAATTACCTTTTCTATGGACCAACAATGATAATGGTGTGGATATTGCCTTTTTGCAAGTTGGTCCTATGGATGAATACGGGAATTTCAATATTGGACCACAGGTTGCGGATATGTGGGGTGTTCTTAAGTCAGCTAAAATGAGGATTGTAGAGGTTAATCACAATATGCCTAAGGCACAGGGAAATCAAACCCAGCTTAACTTATATGGCATAGATTATGTGGTTGAAGGAAGTAATTCGCCGTTGCCGGAACTTAAGATCAAACCACCATCAGAAATTGATCAGAAGATTGCAGATCATGTGGTTAAAAATATAAAATCCCATTGTACAGTTCAACTGGGTATCGGAGCATTACCTTTATGTATTGGTCAGAAAATTGCTCAATCTGATATAAGAAATGTGGAAGCTCACACAGAAATGTTTACAGATGCTTATGTGGATTTGTTTGAAGCCGGAAAGCTTACGGGGAATAAGTCTGTGGATAAGGGCAAGGCTGTCTATACCTTTGCAGGAGGCACAAAAAGACTTTATGATTTCATAGATAACAATCCTATTTGCTGCGCAGCACCGGTAGATTATGTAAATAATGTTTCTACCATATCGAAAATTCCTAATTTTATATCGGTAAATAGCTGTATAGCTGTAGATTTATATGGACAGGTATGTTCGGAAACTGCAGGGCAAAGGCAAATTTCGGGAACCGGAGGTCAGCTTGATTTTGTGCTGGGAGCATTTTTGTCTAAGGGTGGACATAGCTTTTTATGCACCCCATCATCTAGAATTACTAAAGATGGTGAAAGAGAATCTTTGATTATGCCTTTCTTACCTCAGGGAGCCATTGTAACCAGTCCAAGACAGGCAGTAGATTATATTGTAACAGAGTATGGTGCCGTTTCCTTAAAGGGAAAGACGACTTGGCAGAGGGCTGAACTCCTTATTTCCATATCTCATCCGGATTTTCATGAAAAGTTAATTGCTCAAGCAGAAAAAATGGGGATTTGGAATAGAAGCAGCAAATTACTCTAAAATTAAATTTATTGAGAATTTGCCTAAAAATGCATTTAAGATGCCAATTTCAATAGTCAAAATTAAAGAGCCTCAGGATAGGATTTCCTAACCTAAGGCTTTTTAATTTCTGAAATTCCCATATTTGCCAGTTGGTCTGCACGATTGTTCATTTCTGTTACATATTTGAAAGCATCGAAATCGAAGGCTTCGCCGTTCCACTCCACAAACTTTTTATATAATTTCTCAAAATCCGCCTTCCCTGCCAAATTAACATGCCCTTTGACTCTATAAAATCTGACTTTGTGCTTTTTAGTCAAGGTTATTAACTCTTGCCAAAGGTCTTGGTTTTCCACAGGTTTCTTAGATGCGTTCTTCCAACCGTTTCTCTCCCAGTTTACATACCATTTTTCACGAAAACAGTTGGAAACATAGGAACTGTCAGAAAAGACTTCTACTTCCATACCCTCTTTTTTCAAAGCCTTAAAGGCCTCAATTACGGCTGTTAGTTCCATGCGGTTGTTGGTAGTATTAGCTTCACCGCCATAGATTTCCTTTTTATGTTCTCCATATTCTAAAATTGCTCCCCATCCACCGGTATTTTCGGTACTTTGGTTACCGGAGCAACCACCATCAGTATATATTTTCAAAATTCCCATAAACAAACTCCTTTTATATAGTAGCTATATACTGCTGAATACAATTATCTCATATTTTGTAGAATTTACAAGTCAAAAGTGATACAATATATAAATAGTATACAAAAAATACAGAGCATTAAAAAGGAATTATTTATGAATTTAGGAATATATACTTTCGCATCCGGATCCGGTGGAAATTGCTACTTAATTAAAAGTGAAGGAGCTAATATTTTGGTGGATATGGGTATTAGCAATAAAAAAATCACATTAAACCTTAGGGAGTTAAATATACTTCCTTCTATGTTAAATGGGGTTTTTTTAACTCATGACCATGGAGACCATGTTAAAGGCATTCAAACCTTTAGAAAGCAAAATCCAAGTGTGCCAATTTTTTCTTCGGAAGGTACGATGGAAGGTTTAATAGAAAGATACAGGTTGATTATAGATGAAAATTTTCATACTGTTGAAGGGGGAGCAATAGTAGATATAGGTGATGTTACGGCTAAGGTCTTTAATCTTTCCCATGATGTTTATGAGGCTGTGGGGTTTTCTTTTATTAAAAATGAAAAAAAGATTTCTATAGTTACAGATACAGGTTATATTTCTGAAGAAATATATGAAAATATTAAGGATTCGGATATTCTTCTCTTAGAAGCAAACCATGAGGTGAATTTCCTTCTCTATGGTAGCTATCCCTATCAACTTAAACAACGAATTTTAAGTGATAGAGGTCATTTATCCAATGAGGCTTCGGCTAATTGTATTTTGAGAATTTTAAAGGAGTTAAAGGGAAGAAAAAAACCTTACATTATATTAGCCCATTTGAGTAAAGAAAATAATACGCCTTTGCAGGCATATATTACGGTTAAAAATATGCTGGAAGAGGCAGGCTTCTTTGAGGGGGCGGATTTTGAGCTAAAGGTGGCAGAAAGAGAAGCCTTAAGTGAAATGGTGGTGGTTTAAATGAATGTTCAGATAGTATGTATAGGAAAATTGAAAGAGAAATACTGGCAAGATGGTATAGAGGAATATTCTAAAAGATTGGGCAGATATTGTAAACTGACTATTAATGAGCTTAAAGAAGCCAGACTTCCGGATAAGGCATCTTTAAAAGATGAAGAGGAAGTTAAATTACTAGAAGGTCGCAGCATATTGAAATCCATCAGTGATGACAGTTATGTAATAACTTTGGAAATAAAAGGAAAAAGGCTAACATCTCCTCAGCTGGCAGAAAAAATCGAAACTCTGGCTGTAGAAGGAAAGAGTGATATAGTTTTCGTTATAGGAGGAAGTTTAGGTTTAAGTCAAGAGGTAAGTGAAAGAGCTAATTTTAAATTAAGTTTTTCGGATATGACTTTTCCTCACCAGATGATGCGACTAATATTGCTGGAGCAAATTTATAGAAGTTTTAAAATTATTAAGAATGAAGCTTATCATAAGTAAAGTTCAGTCCACTAAAACGGTAAAATATGACAATTTAATTATAAATTATTACATTTTAGATGGCTTGCAAAAAGAATTTTAACAAACTTGCATAAAAAGTGAAATTTAAGTAAAATCTTCACTTTACATTTTAAAATATAGTGCTATAATTGAAGTTTGTTAGGAAGGTAATGTTTGATATATAAATGTTGCCTTTCCTTGCATTTTTAAAGAAACAGGAAGGATGAGAGGGGGTTGATGAAGGCATGGAGAAAAGGGCAAAAAAGTTAACGGCATTAGTATTTGGTATTGCTCTATCTTTAATTCTCATAGGAATTATTATAATAGAAAGCAACGGAAACTTTGAGTTGACTATTAAAGAAGTAATGAGAGATCAGGTACTGCATGATTTACATCAGGTAAGTGTATTTGGCATTAAAGCTGTTAATCCGGGATTGATTTCAGGCTTTGTGGTCACGGCAATGATTTTGATTTTATCATTGATAATAAGATTTGCAGTTATACCGAAATTTACAATTGTGCCTGGTAAGGTTCAGCTTGTGTTGGAACAGGCGGTTAACACCTTTGATAACATGGCTAAGGCTAATAGTGAGAAGATAAATGGTTTTTTAGGAGCCTATATATTTGCCGCCGGCACTTATATATTTTTAGGAACCCTATTTGAACTATTCGGATTTCAAGCAGTTACGACTACAGGGCATATAGTTACTCTGTCAGCGCCTTTATCAGATATAAACGGTGCGATAATGATGGGTTGTTTATCCTATTTAGTAATTATGTCTGGTGGAGTAGCAGGAAACGGTATGAAAGGTATTGTAAGAACTTTGAAAGAATATTCCTTACCTATATCTATGAGTTTCAGGCTTTTCGGTGCTTTATTAAGTGGAGCTCTTGTAACAGAGCTGGTTTACTACTACAGAAATTTAAGCTTCGTACTGCCCGTTTTAGTAGGAGTTATGTTTACCTTGCTGCATGCAGTTATTCAAGCTTATGTCCTTGCAATGCTTACATCTCTGTTCTATGGAGAGGTAGCGGAGTATGCACCTAAAGGGCATGGAACGGAAGAAGCCGCGTAGACTTCTATCTTATATGAAAATAAAATAAATTTAGGAATGTAAAAGAAATTCAAAAATCTTGGAGGAAATAAAATGAGCAAGAGAGAAAAATTAAGAAAATTAATAATTTTATTAGGACTTTTTATAGTAATTTTAAGCATCGCTATTCCTGTATATGCTAATACAGAAACAGGTGCTGCAGCAGTTCAGGCAATGCAGGCGGATTCTTCATTAGGTCTTAAGGCTATCGCAATGGGACTTGCTATCGGTTTTGCTGCCGGAGGTGGCGGTATAGGCATGGGTATCGTTGCAGGTAAAGCAACTGAAGGTATTTCACGCCAGCCGGAAGCGGAGAGTAAAATTCGTAGTACCTTTATGCTGGGCTTAGTTTTCATCGAAACAGCCATCATCTATGCACTATTAGTAGTAATTTTGATATTATTCGTGCTATAAGACTTGAGGCTGCCTTTGGCAGAGGGGATTTTGAAATTTTCAAAATCCAATTATAAAAAATAAAAGTTAGAACTAAGATAACATAAAGGAGGCAAGTGTTATGAGCGGAATTCCATTGAATATAGATTGGCAGCAGATCCTGCTCCATTTATTCAATTTTGTAATTTTATTCGCAATATTATATTTCTTACTGTATAAGCCGGTTAAGAATTTTATGGCTAAAAGAGAGGAATATTATAAGGCTATAGATAAGCAGGCTCAGGCAAAGTTAGACGAGGCAGAACTTATTAAAGTTAACTATAATAATAAGCTTACAGAAGCCGAAGAAGAAATTAGACTTCGTAAGGAAAAAGTTAGATTAGACTTAGAAAAGGCTACCGCTAAAAAACTTAGAGATGCCGAAGAAGAAGCAGTTAGAATTATGGATAAGGCTAAGAGAGATGCACAATTAGAGTGTCAGAAAATTATAAATGGTGCCCAAACAGAAATTTCCGCTATGGTTGCTACTGCTACAGAAAAGCTAGCCTTAGAAGCAACTGCGTCTGAAGCCTTTGACCAATTCTTAGAAGCAACTGAAAGGGGTAGTGAAGATGAGTGATGTCAATAAGGACATTAAAATAGCTAAGCTTTATTCTGATAAAGCTCCCGATGAGAAGCAAAAAGAAAGGTTTTATGCTTTTTTAAAGAAGACATATAATAGAGATTTAGAGTTAGATTGGCAAAAGTCAAATGCCTTTCCGGGCGGTTTCCGATTAGAAGTAGGTTCGGAAATCTATGACTGGTCTGTAAATGGCAGATTCCAACAACTTAGAGATATTTTAGTAAATGTTCCTGCGCATAATGGGAATATTATTCCACTTTTGAAGGAAACTGTTAAGGAGTGGACACCTGAGGTTTTAGCTCAGGAAGTTGGTAGCGTTTTAACTGTAGGAGATGGTATAGCTACGGTTAAGGGCTTAGATACTGTAAATTATGGAGAAATCGTACTTTTCACCAATGGTGCCAGAGGTATGGTTCAGGATATTAGGGAAGATGAAATAGGATGTATTCTTTTCGATGATGATAATGAAATCAACGAAGGAAGTTCTGTTCGTCGTACAGGTAAAACTGCAGGCCTTCCTGCCGGAGATGCTTTCTTAGGAAGAGTTGTAAACTCTTTAGGAGTACCGATAGATGGCAAGGGTGAAATTGTAGTTAGCCGTTATTATCCTATAGAATATCCGGCTCCGGGAATTATAGAAAGACAGCCTGTAGATACACCTATGGAGACAGGTATACTTTCTATTGACTCAATGTTCCCTATTGGAAGAGGACAGAGAGAACTTATTATAGGTGATAGACAGACCGGAAAGACTGCTATCGCTTTAGATACAATCATTAACCAGAGGGGTAAGGATGTAGTTTGTATTTATGTAGCCATAGGTCAAAAAACAAGTTCTGTGGTACAGTTGGTGGAAACTTTAAAGAAACATGATGCTATGGATTACACAGTAGTAGTTACAGCTTCTGCTTCTGATGCAGCACCTCTTCAGTATATAGCACCTTATGCAGGTTGTGCCTTAGGGGAGTACTTTATGAAACATGGTAAAGATGTTTTAATTGTCTATGATGACCTTTCAAAACATGCTGTTGCATATCGTACCTTAAGCTTGCTTTTAGATAGATCTCCAGGCCGTGAAGCCTATCCGGGAGACGTATTCTATCTTCATTCAAGGTTGTTGGAGCGTTCGGCTAGGCTTAGTGATAAATTAGGTGGAGGAAGTATGACTGCCCTTCCAATTGTAGAGACACAGGCGGGAGATGTATCTGCTTATATTCCTACAAATATTATTTCTATTACCGATGGTCAAATTTTCTTAGAAAGCGATCTTTTCTTTGCAGGTCAGCGTCCGGCTGTAAATGTTGGACTTTCTGTATCTCGTGTAGGAGGAGATGCACAAACTAAGGCTATGAAGAAGGCTTCAGGAGCTTTAAGACTGGATTTGGCTCAGTATAGAGAAATGGAAGTCTTTACTCAGTTTGCCAGTGATTTAGATGATACTACCAGAAGACAGCTTCAATATGGACAGGGTCTTATGAGGATGTTAAGACAGCCTCAGTATCATCCTAAGAAACAGCATCAACAGGTAATTTTGTTAGTATCTGCTTTATCACATACTATGCAAGATATTCCTGTAGAAAAGGTTACTGATTTTACCCGTGATTTAATTGAAATGTTTGAAAGAGAGCATTTTGATATTTGTGATAGATTGGATGATGAAAAGATTTTAAATGATGAAGATAAGGCGGAAATCATTCATATCGCAAAAGCCTTTGCTGAAAAATATCTGGATAGATAGGGGGCTTTAATATGGCAACCACAAAGGAAATTAAAAACAGAATAAAGAGTGTTAAGGACACTCAAAAAATAACAAATGCTATGTATCTCATAGCATCTACTAAAATGAGAAAGGCGAAGAAGGATTTGGAAGCTACCAGACCTTACTTCGACCATCTTCAAGAGGAAATTAAAAGAATTTTTAGAACAGCTACTGAAGTTTCCGGTAAATACTTTTATGATGAAGAATCGGAGAAGTATCTTAAGGGAAGTGACGCTTATTTGATTATCACTGCAGATAAGGGTTTGGCAGGTGCTTATAACCAAAATGTAATTAAAGAAGTTTTGAAAATTGTAAAGCACCCTGAAGATGCTAAATTCTATGTAGTAGGCGAATATGGAAGACATTTTTTTGAAGCCCATAATATTCATGTAGAAGAAACGTTTCTTTATACAGCTCAAAATCCGACATTAGATAGAGCTAGAGATATGGCAGAAATTTTAATTAGAGGATTTGAAAATGGTGAAATTAGAAAGGTTTCTGTAATCTACACGGACTTTAAGGGTGGAATGAGTGGAGAAGAAACCTGTGTAAAAGAATTACTTCCTTTTTCTAAGGAAGATTTCTTAACAGAGAACCATGAAAAAATTAAAGATCCATATTTTGAGTTTGAGCCTTCGGCTGAGGCTGTTTTAGATGCCATAGTACCTAGCTATTTTACAGGCTTTATTTATAGTGCTTTAGTTGACAGTTTCTGTAGTGAACAGGACTCTAGAACTACAGCTATGGATTCGGCTAACAGAAATGCGGAAGAACTTTTAGAAGATTTGTCCTTAGAGTATAACCATGTTAGACAGGGGGCTATTACTCAAGAAATTACAGAAATTTCTTCCGGTGCAAGAGGACAGGCTAAGAATATAGAAAAAAGAATTAAAAAGAAAAAAGAATTGGAAGCTTTAAGACAAGAAGAAGCAGAAAATGGGAATGAAATAGAAAAGGAGGTGCAATCCTAATGACAGGAAAAGTTATTCAAGTGTCAGGTTCAGTAGTTGACGTGGTTTTCGAACCGGGTCAATTACCAAGAATAAAGGAAGCTCTTACCATAGATGTAAACGGTGATATTAGAGTTATGGAAGTTGCACAGCATATAGGAAACCATGTAGTTAGATGTATTATGCTAGCCGGTTCAGAGGGAATGTGCAGAGGAATGGAAGTTGAAGCTACAGGCGACAACATTAAGGTTCCTGTAGGAAAATGTACCTTAGGAAGAATGTTTAATGTATTGGGACAACCTATAGATGGTGGAGACCCTGTAGAAGAGGGAGTAGATAGATGGCGTATTCATAGAAAGCCACCTACTTTCGATGAACAGAGTCCGGCTGTAGAGATTTTGGAAACCGGAGTAAAGGTTATAGATTTATTAGAACCTTATCCAAAGGGTGGAAAAATTGGCTTGTTCGGTGGTGCAGGTGTAGGTAAAACTGTACTTATACAAGAGCTTATTCATAATGTAGCAATGGAACATGGTGGATATTCGATTTTTACCGGTGTTGGTGAGCGTTCCCGTGAGGGAAACGACCTTTGGAATGAGATGAAGAGTGCGGGAGTAATGGATAAAACTGCTCTAGTATTCGGACAGATGAATGAAGCACCGGGAGTTCGTATGAGAGTAGGACTTTCAGGACTTACTATGGCTGAATATTTCAGAGATGTGGAAAACAAAGATGTACTTTTATTCATTGACAATATATTTAGATTTGTTCAGGCAGGTTCAGAAGTTTCAACTATATTAGGTCGTATGCCATCTGCAGTAGGTTATCAGCCTACATTGGCAGGAGAAATGGGTGCCCTTCAGGAAAGAATCACTTCCACAAAATCCGGTTCTATCACTTCTGTTCAGGCGGTATATGTGCCTGCCGATGACCTTACAGACCCTGCGCCGGCAACTACTTTCTCTCACCTAGATGCAACTACTGTTTTATCCAGAAAAATTGCAGAGCAAGGTTTATATCCGGCAGTAGACCCTTTAGAATCTACTTCTAGAATTTTGGAGGCAGATATTGTAGGGGAAGAACATTATTATGTGGCGCGTAAAGTTCAGGAAACTTTACAGAAGTATAGTGAACTTCAAGATATTATCGCAATCCTTGGTGTAGAAGAATTAGGTGAAGAGGATAAAATGATAGTAAAGAGGGCTAGAAAGGTTCAAAGATTCCTTTCTCAGCCGACTTTCGTAGCTGAAAAGTTCACCGGTATTCCGGGAGTTTATGTTCCGCTTCAAGAAACTATTAGAGGTTTTAAAGCTATTATTGATGGAGAAATGGACGAATATCCGGAAGCTGCTTTCTATAATGTTGGAACGTTAGATGATGTTATTACTAAAGCTAAGAAGATTGAAGCAGGTGAGATATAATGAGTAATTTTCATGTGTCTATTTTGGCTGCAGACAGAAATTTTTACGAAGGCGAATGTGAATACATTTCTGTACCTACAGTAAATGGGAGCATTGGAATTTTAGCTCATCATTCCAATACAGTTTCTGCAGTTTTACCGGGTACTTTGAAATATCGGGTGGCTGGAGAGGAAGAAGTAGTAGCTGCTGTTGCCAGCGGGTTAGTTCGTATTCAAAACAATGATGTTTTAGTTTTAGTGGACACCATAGAGTTACCGGAAGAAATAGATGCTAATAGAGCTAAAAGAGCTGCGGATAGAGCACAGGAAGCTATGCTTCAGAGAAAGAGCAGAGATGAATACTTAAAAGCACAAGCAGAGATGAGTAGAGCCTTTGCCAGATTAAAGGTAAAAAATTCTATTGGGAGATAGTTAATGAGGATAATAAAAAATAAAAAAGAGGATATTTCTAAGGAAGTTATGCTTATTGCACAGGTGTCTGATGCCTTAGCCCATCCGGTTCGAGTGGTACTTTTTAGACATATAATGCAGGCTAACAGAAAAATGACGGAGGTTTGTAATAAGGATTTAGTCGAAACTTTTGACTATGCACAGGCCACGATTTCGCAACACATGAAAAAGCTGGTGAAATCAGGCTTAGTGGAAATAAAGAAAAAGGAACAGTTTTCTTATTATTTCGCCAACTTGGGAATGTTCATGCAATACCTCAGCGAAACTAAAAAGTTCCCTACAGAATAAAGTTTAATGACATACTGTGAGTTTCAGAACAAAATCTGCGATTCACAGTATTTTTATTTGAGTCAGAATTTATAATCTTATTTAATAATTTATTTAGGTTCATTAAATATTGCACAGGCTTATATACCATTTATTTACAGGGTGAAAATATCTAGTGCAAAATAATTTGCACTAGATGTAAATGTATGATACAATGTAGCTGGAAAATACTTTTTACTTAATGGAGAGGGGCTTTTATGAGCAAGGCAATCGAACTTACAGCAGAGCAGTATAAGACTATTATCGAGGAACTGATAGCTATAATAGATGAAGGCGTTTATATTGTAGATAAAAATGGCATAGGCATTCATTATAATAAGGCTATGAGTGATATGGAAAAGGTAAATGTTGATGATGTATTAGGCAGACCTTTTAATGAGGCATTTCCTGATTTTAGTATGGGAGAAAGCACTCTTTTCGGGGCCTTGAAGAAGAATGCTCCTACTGTAAAGCAGCAACAAACCTATAAAAATCTCTATGGAAAAGAAATTACCACTATAAACAGTACCATCCCTATAGTTGCCAATGGTGAAACTGTAGCCGCTTTAGAAGTGGCTAAGGACATTACCGGTATTAGAAAGATGTCAGATACTTTGTTGGAATTACAGGAAATTTCAATGGATCACAGTAATTCTGATAAGAAAAATTCTTTGGAAAATAGACTTCCTATAGGTCAACCGGGGATTAAAAGATATACTTTTAGCGATATATATGGTGAGAATATTGAGTTCAAAGCTGTTATAAATCGTGCTAAAAGGGCGGCGGAAAATGATGCTTCCGTAGTTATATTCGGTGAAACGGGAACAGGTAAGGAGTTACTGGCTCAAAGTATTCACTTCGAAGGTCGCCGTCGTGAAAAACCTTTCTTAGCCCAAAACTGTGCTGCCATACCGGAAACTCTTTTAGAGGGGATTTTATTTGGAACTTCTAAGGGTGCCTTTACAGGAGCTATGGATAGAGCCGGACTGTTTGAGCAGGCCTCAGGCGGAACCCTTTTATTAGATGAAATTAGTGCCATGCCTTATGATCTTCAGAGTAAACTTTTAAGAGTTCTTCAGGAATCTTATATTAGAAGAATAGGCGGAAGCAAAGATATTCCGGTAGATGTAAGAATTATTGCTACGGTAAATGAAAGACCGGAAGACTTGATAGAACAAGGGAAATTAAGAAGAGACCTTTATTATAGATTAAATGTTATTAATCTTTCCATTCCACCTCTTAGAGAAAGATTGGATGATATACCTGTCCTTGTAGAACAATTTTTAGAAAAGCATAATAAAAAATTTGGCAAAGAAGTTTATATGGCATCAGATGGAGTCATAAAAAGACTTAAAAACTATGGATATCCGGGTAATGTTAGAGAATTAGAGAATATTATTGAGCAGGCGGTATCTATGATAGACAGGGAGCATGTTTTGACGGAAAAACTTTTAAATATGCCGGATGCTTTGAAAAAAGCCAAAGATAGTCATCTTACTCATGATCCTTCTCAGCCTTTAGAAGAGTATTTAGCCGCTGTTGAAAGGCGAGTTTTAAAAGCTGCCATGTTGGAATGGGATGGAAACATATCTAAAGCCGCAGAAAGTTTACAAATTAAGAGGCAGACTTTACAATATAAACTTAAAAAATATCATATATAGAAAATTCAATCATAAACAGCGTTTTAGAAGATAAACGCAAAATATTTTGCACCATTGGTGCAATTTTTTTTGCACTAAATGATATTTTAGAAGGCAAAATTAAGAATCAATTAAATTGTTAGTTTTAGCTAACAGGAAGTATCTTACATATTATCCTCTGCTTTAGAAAACTTTTAGGCAAAAGGCACAAAAAAGCTGATGTAAATTATGAAAATGCCCTAAAAACAAGGCTTTTTAAGTATACAATATTCAAAACATGAGGTGGCACAAGTTTTGCTATATATTAAAGGAGTTGGTTATTTCTACGGAATACAACAAGGTATTAAAAATTTTATTTTTAGAAGGAGAATCATATTATGAAAAATGTAAAAGTAATCCTTTGGGGATTAGGCGCTATGGGCGGTGGAATTGGTAAGATGCTTGCTAAGAAACAGGGTGTTGACATCGTTGGTGCTATCGACATCGGAGCTAAGCTTGGAAAGAGCTTATATGAAGTTGTTCCTGGAATCGAAAGAGGAGACAGAGAAGATGTTATCGTAGCTACTGCTGAAGAAGTTATCAAGCCGGGTGCTGCTGATATCGTAGTAGTATGTACAAACTCATTCACAAAAGATGTATTTGACAAGTTAGTTTATGTAATGGAAAGAGGTATGAACGTTATTACTTCTGCTGAAGAAATGGCATATCCTCAGGCTCAGGAACCTGAATTAGCTAAGAAGTTAGATGAAATCGCTAAGGCTAACAATGTTTCTGTAATGGGTACAGGTATTAACCCTGGTCTTATCATGGACCTTTTAGTAGTTCTTTGGACTGCTGCTTGCGAAGAAGTTAACCATGTTACATCAAGAAGAGTTAACTCCTTATCACCTTTCGGACCTGCTGTTATGGAAGAACAGGGAATTGGTATCTCCGTAGAAGAATTCGAAGCTAGAAAAGCTGATGGGACTATGGCAGGACACGTAGGATTCGCAGAATCTACAATGATGATTTGTGACGCTTTAGGTTGGGAATGGAGCAAAGAAAACTTTGGACAGGACATGGAAGCTATCGTAACAGATGTTGACAGAAAGTCTCCTTATGGATTCGCAGCTGCAGGTTCAGTAGCAGGCGTTGCTATGAAGGGTTGGGTTGACATTAATGGCGAAAGAAAGATTGACATGGATCACCCTCAGCAGATTGAACCTGAACAGGTTGGCGTTCACACCGGTGACTATGTAATCTTAGATGCTGTTCCTCCTGTAAACATGGCTAACAGCCCTGAAATCGAAGGCGGAATCGGAACTATGGCTATGATTATGAACTGTATTCCTCACTGCATTAACGCTGATGCCGGTCTTATCACTATGCTTGATATTCCAGTACCTCACGCAATCATGGGTGATTTCAGAAACTTAATCAAAGAAGACAAGAAGATCGTAAAATAGTTATAAAAAAAGATGTGTGGGGCAGGCAGATTTTGCCCCACATATTATATAGAAAAGAGAATTAGGAGAAATTAAAATGGCTAAAAAAGGTGATTGGGTTCGCATTCATAGTGTCGTTTTGAAGGCAGAAGAAAGAACTGCTAAATTACCTGACGATACTAAGAAATGTGATTTAGAACAATGGACTAAGGGATATTTACAGGACGAAACTGCAAAGGTTGGCGATGTTGTAACTGTTAAGACTGCAGTAGGTCGTCTTGAAAAGGGAACTTTAATTGAAGAAACACCATATTACACTCACAGCTATGGCGTATTCGTACCTGAAATTATTGAAATCGACAGACAGCTTAGAGAAATCATGAAGTTCGGAGGTGAAGAATAATGACATTAGCTAAAGACTATCAATCCGTAATGGGTAGATCTAATGAAATCCAGAAGGCTGCATTAGGTCTTGATTATGCAGATTTTGAAACTTCCCCAATAGCTTTCGATTACGATGCTTTAATGAAGGCTACTAATTATACATTAGAAGAAATCGAAAGAATCCAGGGATTACACGGTGTTGGAAACACACCACTTTTAGAATTAAGAAATATTACAGCTTTAGCAAGAAAATATGCTAAACCGGGATTCGGTGCTAGAATCTTCGTTAAAGACGAAGCTTGTAATGCTTCCGGTTCCTTTAAGGATAGAAGAGCTGCTTGTGCAGTTGCTCATGCTAAGAAATTAGGCTATAAGGGAGTTATGGCTGCTACATCCGGAAACTACGGTGCTGCAGTTGCTTCTCAGGCTGCTATGCAGGGCTTAAAGTGTATCATCGTACAGGAATGTTACGACTCTAAGGGAGTTGGACAGCCTGAAATCGTTGAAAAGGCTAGAAAATGTGAAGCTTTAGGAGCTGAAGTTGTTCAGCTTACAGTAGGACCTGAATTATTTTATTCATTCCTTTCAATCTTAGAAGACACAGGTTATTTCAATGCTTCCCTTTATTCACCATTCGGTATCGCAGGTGTTGAAACTTTAGGTTATGAAATCGCTATGCAGTGTCGTGAAAAATTAGGAAAAGACCCGGATATGGTAGTATGTACTACTGCAGGTGGTGGAATGGTAACAGGTACTGCAAGAGGCTTAATTAAGGCCGGTTGCAAGGCTGATATCGTAGCAGCATCTATCGACTTAACAGGTCTTTCAATGGCATCTGATGTTGACTTTAACAAGAAATCTTGCACAACAGGACATACCGGTTTCGGAGTACCTTATGCTACAGATCCTGACCATAGTGATGTACCTCGTTCAGCTGCAAGACCGCTTAGATATATGGATAGATATGTAACTACAACTCAGGGTGAAGTAATGTACATGACAGAAATGTTAGCTAACCTTGAAGGTATCGAAAGAGGACCTGCAGGAAATACAGCTTTAGCAGCTGCATTCTCCTTAGCACAGGAACTTCCTGAAGATGCAATTTTAGTAGTTTCCGAAACTGAGTACACAGGTGCAGGAAAACATATTCAGCCACAGCTTGCTTTCGCAAAAGAAAACGGTATCGATGTTAGATTTGGTAACCCTGATGAAGATAAGCCGGGAACTAATGTAATTCTTCCATCAAGCCCTGAACTTATTAAGTGCAAAGAAGCTGATATTAACCGCTTTAAGAAATCTTTAGTTAAGAAAGCTGTTAAGAAATCAGGCGTTAAGCCAACAGAAGCTGACTTAGTATTCTTAGCTGAAGAAATTAAGGAAAATGTTGATTATGTTAAGGCTGCTTTAGAAGCAGAAGGCTTATTATAATTTATAAAATTGTTATCATGGTGCAAAATCTGCCGAGGCAATTGCCGTGGCAGATTTTGGACTAATCTAAAAAATAGTAAACTAACTATAAGGAGAAAAAGGATGAGAAGAGAAGACGATTTCGCCGTAAGAAGACAGCATATTGCTAATCTTACAGACGAAGAACTTTACGCAAGATTTTGGGAACTTACCGATATGGTAGTAGATCCACTTCTTGAATTAGGAAAGAAGAACACAACTCCATCAGTTGAAAGATCAGTACTTTTAAGGATGGGAGTATCTTCTTTAGATTGCATGCCTATTGTAAACCATTGTATCGATCATGGTTTAATGGGTAAAGGTGCAGGACACTGCGTATACAAATTATCAAAAATTGAAAACATTACAATCAGAGAAGCTAGCATTAAATTGGCTAAAGGCGAAGGTTGGGATGTAGTTTCAGCAGCTTTCAAGGGAGGTAAGTAAAATGACAGAATTAAAGAGAAATGAAAAGCTTGATGTTGTCAATATTCTTAAGGACCTTGACAAGTATGAGCCAAGAAGAAGAGGTTGGGTTTGGAGAGAAAGAGCTGAAAATCAGCACATGGGACCTTTTGAGTACCACGAAATTTCTAAGCCTTTAAAGCAGGGAGTTCCACTTCCTCCAGCTAAATTTATGGAAGACGTAGACCCTCAACCAATGCAGACTATTACAACTGAAATCGCTTCCGGTAGATTTGAAGACGATATCAGAAGAATGAGAATGGGTGCTTGGCATGGTGCTGACCATATAATGGTTATCAGACACATGGGTCAGTCTCACATTGACGGACTTATGGAAGGTACTCCACAGGGTATCGGTGGTGTTCCTATTACAAGAAAGCAAATCAGAGCACAGAGAAAAGCTCTTGATATGATTGAAGATGAAGTTGGTCGTCCAATTAACTACCACTCCTATGTATCAGGAGTTGCAGGACCGGACGTTGCAGTTCTTTTCGCAGAAGAAGGTATCAACGGAGCTCACCAGGACCCTCAGTATAATGTACTTTATAGAGACGTTAACATGGTAAGATCTTTCGTAGACGCTTGCGAATCCAAGAAGATTATGGCATGGGCTGAAATCTTACAGATAGACGGAGCTCATAATGCTAACGCAACAGCTAGAGAAGCTTGGAAAGTAATGCCTGAACTTATCGTTCAGCACGCTATTAACTCCAGATTCTCTGAAAAAGTTGGACTTAAGCCTTCTAACATTTCTTTATCAACAGTACCTCCTACAGCTACTCCTGCTCCATGTATGTATATGGACTTACCTTATGCAGTAGCTTTAAGAGACATCTGTGATAGATATAAGATGAGAGCTCAGATGAACACTAAGTATATTCAGTCTTCCGCTAGAGAAGCTACAGTAACTCATGTAATGAATATGTTCATCTCAAAACTTACAAGAGCTGACATTCAGTCTACAATTACACCTGACGAAGGAAGAAACGTTCCTTGGCATATTTATAACATCGAAGCTTGTGATACAGCAAAACAGACTCTTATCGGCTTAGATGGTATCATGGATATGATTGAGCTCAAGAAGGATGGTCCTTTAAGAGAAACAGCAAGAGATCTTAAGGAAAGAGCACTTCTTTACATGGAAGAAATCGTAGAAGTTGGTGGATATTTCAAAGCGGTTCAGGAAGGTTTCTTCGTAGACTCTGCTAAGTATCCTGAAAGAAACGGAGACGGTATCGCGCGTAAAATCGAAGGCGGCGTAGGTGTTGGATTTATTTTCGAAAGAGATGAAGACTACATGGCTCCTGTAACTGCTCACTATGGATATAACAATGTGGCTCAGTACGGCGGAAATCCGGAAGATCCGGCTGCTTTAATCGGTGGTTGTACTTTCGAAGACAGAAGCAAGATTGTTTACATTGATGAATTAGATGAAACAGATAGCGTAAATGCAAGACTTGAAAAGGTTGCTAAGTACAGAACCGGCGACTGCATCACTCCTGAAGTTGAATGGTGTGGAGATAGAGTTGTAATGCTTACAATGTGCTTACCTATCAACAAGCGTGTTGCTGAAGCTGCAGCTGTTGAATTAGGAGCTAAGTTAGGCTTAGAAGATCCTGAAGTTATTTCTGCTGAAGTAATGCAGGATGCTGAAGCTACAAGAATCGAACTTAAGGGTAGAGTAAACTTTGATATCGATCTTAACTCTTTAGTAATTCCACCGGAACCACATTACTTAACAGACAAGGAACTTTATGCTGAATTCGAAGGACATTCACACATGAAGGTTATTTGCGGTACAGTTGGTGAAGACGAACACTCCGTAGGTATGCGTGAAATTATCAACATCAAGCACGGCGGAATTGAAAAGTGGGGTATCGAATGTATCTACCTTGGAACTTCTGTCCCTGTAGAAAAGATGGTTGACGCATGTATCGAAGAAAATGCAGAAGCAATCTTAGCATCTACAATTATTTCTCACGATAACGTTCACTACAAGAATATGAAGAGACTTCATGAACTTGCAGTAGAAAAGGGTATCAGAGATAAGATCATCATCTGTGGTGGTGGTACTCAGGTTATTCCTGAAGAAGCTGTTAAGACAGGTGTAGACATGGGATTCGGAAGAAACTCCCACGGTATCGATGTTGCTACATTCTTAGCAGAAGAAAGACAGAGAAGAAGAGGAGACAAGTAAGTCTAACTGATTACTGTTAGTAAGAATGTAAGTCTATATGTATTTGTGCGTACGCACCCCTAGGGGACGGGCTTGGCCCGTTCCCTATTTTATAGTCGCGAAGGTTTGGGGCGGCGATTGCTGTGGGTTGTTGGCGAGTCGATTAGGAAATTGATTTCGAAAATGGCTGGGGCGGATTTTGCCGGAATAAAAGTAGAAGCGATTATTAAATGGAAAAAACTGAAAGAAAATCATTGTACAGAATTGTAAATTTCTGGAAAATGTTGTACAATAATTGTGATATGAAGATTTTGTGCAACAAAATCCTAGGAAAATGGCATAACTCCTTGGAATAACTTGATTGTAACTTATGATGATGAAGATGGTAATATAGATATGAATATAATAGAGGGTGAGATTGGGTTAAGGCTTTACTAAAAGAAGCTTTTGAAAATTTGAAAATAAATAGATTTTGGCTGGATGTTTATCCGGACAATATTGTTGGCATAAATTTATATGAAAGTCTGGGTATGCATAAAGACGGCATACTTAGATAGAACTATAAGGCGGAGAGAGGTTATCTTGATCAGATAATTTACTCAATGCTAAGGAAAGAATATTTTGATAGAAAGGATATATTATGAGAGTAGATGTTTTAGTAGCGGAAATTGGTTCCACTACAACGGTTGTAAATGCTTTTAAGGACTTGGATTCTGACCATCCTGTGTTTTGGGCTCAGGGGCAGGCGCCCACATCTGTAATGGCAGGTGATGTGAGAATAGGGCTTAAGGGAGCTATTGATGATTTAAAGGCTAAGATGGGAATAGATGAGTTAGAGTATAACGAAATGCTCGCTACTTCTTCCGCAGCCGGTGGTCTTAAAATGACAGTTCACGGTTTAGTGTATGATATGACAGCTAAGGCGGCTAAGGAAGCAGCTTTAGGTGCAGGAGGTATTATTCACAACATAACTGTAGGTAGGCTTAGAAGAAGTGATTTAGCTAAAATTAAAGAAATAAACCCTAATCTGATTTTAATCGCCGGCGGTGTGGATTTTGGAGAGAGGGATACGGCTATATATAATGCAGAGATGATAAGGACTTTAGGGTTAAATACACCTGTGGTTTATGCAGGAAATATTGAAAACCAAGAGGAAATGCGACTTATCTTTGATGAGGAAAGTGGGCAATATCTTTATGTAGTGGATAATGTTTATCCTAAAATTGACCAATTGAATGTAGAGCCTTGTAGAAAGGTTATTCAGGATGCCTTTGAAGATCATATTATTCATGCACCAGGTATGGAGCATGTGAGGGATATGGTAAATGGGCCTATTATCCCTACACCGGGTGCGGTTATGGAATGTACTAAGCTTTTATATGATTGTATAGGCGATGTTATGACTATTGACGTAGGTGGGGCGACTACAGACGTTCATGCAGTTACAGAAGATTCAGATGCAGTGGCTAGAATTTTGACGGCACCAGAGCCTAAGGCTAAGAGAACTGTAGAAGGAGACTTGGGAGTTTTTGTAAACAGAATGAAGGTTATAGAGTCTATCGGCGAGGAAAAACTTAGAAAGGAATGTGATACGAAGCTTAATATTGACTTAGATAAGACTTTAGAAAGTTATGTAGCAATTCCTAAGACGGAAGATGAATTTAAGTTAGTAGAGAGACTTACGGAAGAGGCTGTTTTAAGAGCTGTTGAGAGACATGCGGGAACTATTCGTTATGTATATGGTCCATCTGGCAGACAGACTTTAGCAGAGGGTAAGGACTTGACTCAAATAAAATATATAGTTGGTACTGGTGGTGCATTAACTAGACTCCCACATAGAGTTGAGCTTATGGAAAAGATAGCACATGATAATGAAACAGGTATGAAACTTTATCCACCTGAGGCTGCGAAGATTTTGGTAGATAATGATTATATTATGGCTTCCATAGGGGTTCTTTCTAAAACTCATAGAAAGGGAGCTATAAAACTTTTAGCTAACAGCCTTGAGATGGAGCTTAAGGAAAGAGAAACTGAGGGACATAAGGACATCTTTGTAGAAGAACTTCGCAAAATGACCGAAGCAAGAGTGGCTAAGGAAGAAGAGCATAAGGCTCACATGAAGGCTATGGAAGAAATGGGATATGACCTTAGTGATTATAAAGAGGCTTTGAATGAAAAGATAGGTGGAGCTACTCGCGAAGATGTGGAAGCAGCTAAGAAGGAAGCTTTGGAAAAGGATAGAGCCATGACGCGTGCTGCGGATCATTTGCAGGAAAATAAGAGTGGGACTGAGGATAAGGTCGGGGGAGCTGATTTTGCCGCAAAATGTGAAACTGTCAATGCTCATGTTATGAGAGCCTGTGGCGAAGTGGATGGAAAGCCTAATTGCAGTAACGAATGTGATACTTGTTTTAGAACCCATTGTGGTTATAGAAAAAAGAGATAGATTAAATGTAAAAGGAGAGAAAAGAAGATGTATCCAAGACTTATAATTGACCTAAAGAAGTTAGAATCCAATATTAACGGGGTTGCTAAAATTACTAAAGAGCAGGGTAAAATGTCTCTTATGATAGTAACTAAGGGCTTAGCTGCTGACAAAGAAATGACTCAAATGGTGGCAAAACATCCTGCTGTAGATTTTATGGCGGATTCAAGAGTTAAAAATATTGCTACCTATGTTGATGGGGCTCATGCTAATAATAAGATGACTGTACTTCTTAGAATTCCAATGCATTGCGAAATTGAAGAAGTGATTAAAAATGTTGATTTAAGCTTCAACTCAGAGCTTTCTACTATTAAGTTACTAAATGAAGAGGCTAAAAAGCAGAGCAAAACTCATAATGTGCTTCTAATGGTTGATATGGGAGACCTTAGAGAAGGTATCTTCTTCCAGAATGAAGAGGAAATTTTCAAGACTGTTGAAGAAATTCTTAAGCTGGAAAATATTAATCTCTATGGAATAGGTGTAAACCTTACTTGTTATGGTGCGATTATTCCAAAATCTGATAATCTCGGCGGCTTGGTTGAAATTGCCGGAAAGATTGAAGAAAAGTTTAATATTAAATTAAATATGGTTTCCGGTGGAAACTCTTCTTCCATTTATTTAGTAGGTAAGGGAGAAATGCCTGAAGGCATTACAAACTTAAGATTAGGCGAATCCTTCCTTTTGGGAAATGATACTGCTTATGGAACCAAGTTAGAAGGAACTACAGATGATGCTTTGATTTTAGAAGCTCAGATTGTAGAGCTTAAAGAAAAGCCGTCTCTTCCTATTGGCGAAGTCGGTGTAGATGCTTTTGGTGAAAAACCATATTATGAAGATCGTGGTGTAATTAAGCGTGCTATAATAGGGATAGGTAAGCAGGATACTGATTTAGGTGGAATGATTCCGCTAGATTCTGACATAGAAATTTTAGGCGGCTCATCAGACCATACTATCTTAGATGTAACAAAATCCAAAAATGCATATCGTGTAGGAGATATTATATCTTTTAAGGTTGAATATGGTGCTATGCTCAAGTTAGCTACTTCTGAATATGTGAATAAAGTGTATATAAGATAAGTAGCAATTTCACAAAATTATTATATAATGTATGAAAAAACCTTTGGCTCTTCATTGAAAGCACAAAGGTTTTTTATTATTTCCACCTAATTCGTGCGTTAAAAATCTTATATGTAACACTACTTCAAGTTTTGTATAGGTTAATTTTGTAGTGTGAAATACGCAAAATCTGCCGGATGACACTCTTTTCATACTACAAAGAAGTAAGTGCAATTACAGCCTTCCTAAAAGTAAGGGGAAACTACCTAACCTACAGAATCTACCATACATTTTGACAATGGATGCAATGAAAATCCCTTATGTTCAGACAACTTTTGCAAACCTCATCTATATAAACACTATTTGTTTTTTTTAATAAAAAAATAAAGGTCCACGGTTTCCCGATGGGCTTTATAGAGACAAAATGTTGAAAATTGCAATGTTTTATTTCTTTAATTTCATTGGCTGTCCACAGCACTGGAAATCGCAACAAACGCCTGCATCGTTTGGATGACAATCTTCTTCAGGACAATTACATTCCTTTTTTACTTCGATTTCAAAACCGCAATCTGCACATACATAGATGTCGCCTTTTTTCATAGTTCCACAACTTGCCATATTAGTACCTCCTAATAAAATACTTTTACATTAATATATCTTCATAACAGTTGAATGAACGCTCAATTGTTATCTGACCTACATATTTAGTCTATACGGTACATTAAATATATAGGACAACAGTTGAATATATGTTCAACCTTTGTTATGGTTATATTGTATCACAGTTGAACGAATAGTCAAGTGTTTTTTTTAAAAAATATAACTTTTTTTCAAAAAAATTTATGCAGTGTCATACCTTTAATAATTTTGACATTTTTCTTTAATTTTGTTCCTGTATATGCTGAATTTTGAAGGTTCATAGCTTTAAGGCGATTTAGCTAAATTCAGTGGGCATATTTTTTGTCGGTTCAATAAATATTAGGAAAGTAAGTCGGAAAAGATTGGTTTTTTCTATATCAAAAGAATAGATTGCGAAAACGCAATATAGTTGCTATAATATTTTTAAAGTTGATGAGATGTTTAATTTGGGAGGATAAATAAATGGCAGTTTCTTATAGACCTTTATGGATAGAATTAGCAAAACGAGAGTTGATGAAAACTGAATTTCAAAAAATAGCCAGAATATCAGGAAATGTTCTTGCAAAAATGGGTAACAACGAATATATATCTATGAAAAATCTTGAAAGAATATGTCGGTCAATGGATTTATCATTGAGTCAAGTGATTGAATTTAAAGAAGACAAGTAAGCTATCATTAAGCATGTGGAGAGATTTAGGGAATGAAAAAAATACTAATAGTGGAAGATGATAAAAATTTAAATAAGGGATTAAGGCTGTCTTTTGAGAAACAATTTATTATTGAATCAGCCTATTCAATTAAGGAAGCTGTAAATAAAATAGATGATTGTGATTTAATTTTGCTTGATTTGAATCTACCTGATGGTGACGGTCTGGATTTTATCCAAAAAATTAATAAGATAAGAAGGGTTCCTATTATAGTTGTATCAGCTAGAGATATGGAAATGGATGTGATTTCTGCAATAAATTTTGGTGCGGATGACTATATTACAAAACCTTTTTCTTTGGGAATCTTACAGGCTAAGGTTAACAGGTTATTTGAAAGAGTAAATTGTAATAGGCACAGTATTTATAGAAAAAAGGGTTTTGATTTTAATTTTGATGCCCATATTTTTTTAGTAGACAATAAGGAAATATTTATGTCAGTTACGGAGGTTAAAATTCTTTATTATCTGATATTTGCCAAGGGAATGGTATTAAGCCGAGAAAGTTTATTAGAAAAAGTATGGGGACTGGAAGTAGACTTTATTGATTCCAATACAATTAGCGTCAATATTAACCGATTGAGAAATAAATTAAAACCTTATGACCCGATAGAAACAGTATATGGAGTGGGATATAAATGGACTTATTGATAATGATTTTAGCTGCCTTGGTAGGGATTTTGTTGTATAAAAATATGGTTTATCGTAGAGCATTAAGAGAGTTTGGAGAATTTTTGAATAAGGCTGTTGATGGAGAGGAAATATCGGTTGTTTATGATGAGAAAGAATCTTCAAAGTTAAAAAATCTTTTACTGAAGTTTTTAAATGCAAAGCAAGTGAGGGAATTGAAAGTAATTGAAGAAAAGGAAAAAACTAATATGTTAATTTCGGATATTTCCCATCAAACCAAAACACCCATTGCAAATTTATCTATATATTTAGATTTGTTAGAGAAGGGATACAAGTTAGAGTATATAGAAACTTTAAGATATGAATTAAATAAACTCAGTTTTTTAATTGATAATTTAGTAAAATCATCCAGAATGGAAGTTGGAATGATTAGGTTGCATAAAAAAACTATTGATATGTCAATTCTGGTTAATGATGTAATAAATGAATTTAAAGAAATCGCACAATTAAAAAATATTAAAATTAATTATAGTTTTGAAAAAATAATAATGAGTTTAGATGAAAAATGGACTAAAGAAGCTGTTCATAATCTTATTGATAATGCTATAAAATATTGTTCTGAGAATGGAGAGGTTGAAATTACTATCAAAAAATCGCATATATTTTATAGACTATCTATTTCCAATGATTCGGAAGATTTACTGTTAGAAGATAGATCTAAAATTTTCCAAAGATTTTATCGTGGAAAAAATTCAATAAATAAAGAAGGCTTGGGCTTGGGACTTTTTATAACCAGAACAATAATTGAGAAGCAAGAGGGTATGATTCATGTTGATTCTAATGGCAATAAAATAAAATTTTGTGTGGATTTTCCTATATAAAAGATAAATTCTTACAAATCTGTTAGAGTTGGTGAAAGATGCCTGTAAGTTTTAGAAGGTATAATTTTATTAGTGAATTATAGAAAGGACTAATAAAATGCTCAAAGTTGAAAATTTAAAAAGATATTATGGAAAAAGTGATATAACTGTAAAAGCCTTAGACGGTGTTGACTTTTCTGTAGATAGAGGAGAGTTTGTAGCTGTAGTTGGTAGTTCCGGTAGCGGAAAATCAACTCTTTTACATCTGTTAGGAGGGATGGATTATCCGACTGACGGCACAGTTTTTATAGATGGAATAGACATCTATAAAATGACAGATGATGAAAGAACTATTTATAGGAGAAGAAATATCGGCTTTGTTTTTCAAAGTTATAATCTTTTACCAATGATGAATGTGTACGAAAATATAGTTTTGCCAATAGGTTTAGATGGGCAAAAAATATCAGAAAAATTTATTGATGAAATATTATCGATGCTTGAAATTTCGGATCAAAAATATAAAATGCCCAATGAATTATCAGGTGGTCAACAGCAAAGGGTCGCGATAGCTCGGTCTTTAATTACAAAACCGGAAATAATCTTAGCTGATGAACCTACGGGGAATTTGGATTCAAGGTCTTCATCTCAAGTGATTAAATACTTGAAAAAGGTCAATGATGAAATGGGGAATACAATCATAATGATTACCCATGATGATACTATTGCTCAAACTACAGATAGAATTTTAAGAATTGAAGACGGGAAGCTGGTGAGCAAATGAAAGTGCAAAACCAATGCTATCTTCGCAAAATTGCTAAAAATGTTTTGTGTGCAAAAAAATCCAGAACCGGCATATCAATATTAGCTATAGCTTTAACCTGTATACTTTTTACCACTCTTTTTTCTGTTTCCATAGGTTTAAAAAAGAGTATAGAATATCAGACTATGAAATCTATCGGAACAACCGCTCATGGTTCTTTTAAAGATGTTTCATTGGAGGATATAGAGCTTTTATCTAAAGATTCGGATATAAAATCTTTTTCAAGGCGAACTATGATAGGGATTCTGATGGACGGGAAAACTTGTGCTGAAATATCATATCAAGATAAGAATGCGATGAGTTGGTCTATCATGAATTCTGTCAAAGGGGAATTTCCAAATAAAGATAATGAAGTATTTGTTGATATTAACACTTTGACCTCTCTTGGATATAAGGGTGAAATAGGAGAAGAAATCACCCTGTCCTATGAAGTAAAAGAATTGGCTACAGACCAGGTAATCGAAAGGAGAAAAGATGATTTTATTCTTTCGGGAACCTATGAAATACCAATAGATAGTAACATTCAAGTTGGACAGATCTTTGTGTCCGGAGAATATTGCAAAGAACTGAAATTGCCTATAAGACAAAATGAAATGGGTATCAATTTTTCTAATTCTTGGAAAATAGAAGATAAATTAGTAAAGGTGGCAGAAAGAAATGGGTATGTTGTAGTAGATGATATTGTTGAATCAACAGAAAAAAATCATATTAGAATTGGAATTAACTATGCTTATTTAAGCAATGGAGACAATTTCAATTTTCTAACAATGTTTATACCTGTTTTAATAATGATGGGAATTATCTTATTTGTAGGTTATCTGTTGATAAATAACATATTTGAAATTTCTATTATTCAAGATATTCAGCTTTATGGTAATTTGAAAACAATTGGAACAACCGGTAAACAAATAAAAAAGATAGTTAATTTGCAAGGATTATTTTTATCTTTTCCTTCGATAATTATCGGAAATACCATAGGACTATTTTTAGGCAATACTATATTGAGCAAAATAATATCAGGCAATTTTATGTTGGAAAAAGTTGACTTGTTCAATAATGACTTGATTTTTGTTTTGATTTTCTCAGCTATATTTTCTTTAATTACAGTTTATGTATCTTGTTTAAAGCCTGCTAAGTTTGCAGCCACAATATCAGCGATACAAGCCACAAAATACCAAGGGGATTATAAAATAAAAAATGTTAAAAACAAGAAATTTTCTCTTAACAAATTAGCATTTAGGCAAGTGTTTTTAAATAAAAAGAAATATATTTCTATCGTTATATCCATTTCATTATCAGCCATTATTTTAAATAGTGTTTTAACTTATACAGGGAGCATAGATTTGGATAAAGGTTTATCTGATAATATTCGTACAGATTATAACATTGCAAGTCCGGAATATTTTAGATATTTGTATCAGGGGTCAAAGTCGACAATCAATAAGGATTATGTAGAGACTTTAAAAACTCAAAAAGGTTTTATGGCAGGTGGCGGTATCTATTCTTATGGAATGGATTACACATACCCGAATGTACGTATATTAGGGTTAAAATGTTCTGCGGAGATATTTGGAATGGATAGTTATTTATTAAAAAAGCAGACTTATCTGGAAGGCTTCTATGATGATAAAAAATGGAAAACCGGTTATTATACCTATGTAGGAGAAAGAGCAGATACAAATAATGAATCGGATTTAAAAATCGGTGATAAGATAGAAGTGGAATGTAACGGAAAGAAAATAGCAGTAGAAATATTAGGGAAAATTAGATATTCATTTTCCAACGGATTGCGGTACTTCCGCCTCGTGTATGAAGATGGTAGTTTGGAAGGCATAGAGGGAGATGCAACCCTTGATTCTAAATATATCTATCTCAATACTAAAACATATAAGGAACTGACAGGGGATTCAAGCCTTATGTCTTATGGGTTTGATATTGAAGATGATTTAAAAAAAGACTTTGATATTTTGTTGAAGTCCTTAGATGCAAGGTCTGATTTTGCCTTTGATTCAAGAGAAATGCAATTAAAATCCTTCAATCAATTCAAGAAAATGGTAGAGTTTATAGGATTTGCCACATCATTTATTTTGTTTTTAATAGGAATTTTGAATTTCATAAATATTATAGCAAGTGATATTTTGAAAAATAAGGTCAATTTGTCTATTATAGAAGCAATAGGTATGACTAAAACAGAGGTATTATCCTATTTGATAAGAAAGAGTTTAATATACTCTGTCGGTGGGTTTATTATATCCTTAACTTTGGGAATTATATTAGACTTCACTATATTAAAAGATTTTATTAATTCTATTGCTTGGACAACATATTCCACAAATTTGGCTCCTTTAATATTGGTGAATATATTTAATATTACTATTGGAATGTTATTCACGAAAATCTTTTACAAACTCCAAGTGGACGAAAGTTTAATAGAAAGAATTAGAAAAATATAAAAAATCATAGCTATATGACCATTATAGCGGCTAAGAGTAAAATCTTAGTCGTTTTTTAATTGTGCGATACTGCAAAATCTGCAAATCTTAACTACTCAAATTTTCTAAATTTTAGTGAATAAAAACTTTTTTCGAACAAAGTTCTTGACGATTGTGTGAAAATATGTTAATGTAAACTAACAACAAAAAACTTTTTTGTGGCAATATACAAATAATCAGAAAACCTTTATCGCATTAAAATGGTAAAGCGAACATAAAAGAAGGTGTCTTCTAACACTAAAAATAAGTAATTGCCACGGATACTGGAGATAGGGAGTGATAAATTGTTTAGTTACATTGTAAAACGAATCTTAGCAGCTATAGCTACAGTTCTGTTGGTTATGACCATTACGTTCTTCTTAATGAATGCAATTCCGGGAAGTCCATTCCTGACAGAAAAGTCTACACCACAGCAGATAGAGCTTGCTAATGAAAAGTATGGTTTAAATGAGCCTTACATAATTCAGTTAAAAAATTATGTAGTAAATTATTTCAAAGGTGACTTAGGGGTTTCTCTAAAGATGCAGGAAGGTGCAGATGTGGGAACCATTATTTTTGGTCAAAATAAGTTTTTGATTTCCATTAAACTAGGTCTTCTTTCCCTTTTAACCTCAATAATCTTAGGTATTCCTTTAGGTTGTTATGCGGCTTATCATAGAGGTTCCTGGATAGACGGGCTTTTAAGGGTAATTACTACGGTAGGTGTAGCTGTACCAACCTTTGTACTGGCGGCAGTGCTTTTGATTGTTTTTGCTGTTAAATTAGGTTGGTTACCAACTCTCTCGGGAAGTCTGGATAATCCGCTCGCATATATAATGCCGGTTATAAGTTTAGCTTTCTATGATATATGCTATATAGCTAAACTTACGCGTACAAGTATGCTTGATGCTATTAATCAGGACTATATTCGTACAGCTAAGGCTAAGGGCGTTAAGAATAAGTGGATTGTTTTAAAACATGCTTTGAGAAATTCATTGATTCCGGTAGTAACCTTTTTAGGTCCTTTAACTGCGGGAATTATTACAGGTAGCTTTGTAGTAGAAACTACTTTTTCTATTCCGGGATTAGGAAAATATTTTGTAGAAAGTGTATTAAACAGAGACTATCCTATAATTATGGCAACAACTGTACTACTTGCCTCATTAGTTATTTTTATGAATTTAGTGGTAGATATTGTTTATAAGTTTATCGACCCTAGAATTACATACACATCGAAGGAGGCTTAATAATGAAAGAAGTATTTAAAGATTTAAGTCCTTTCCATGTGAATCCGGATAGAGTTTGGACAGAATTAAATTTAGAGGCAGCGGATTTTGAGCCTGCGACTACTGTAGAAAAAGAATCTATGGTAGAGGTTAGAAAGAGTGTTTCCTATTGGAGAGATGCTGCACGCAGATTTAAGAAAAATACAGTGTCAATGGTGGCGCTCGTAGTGTTTATATTGATAGTAATATTTGCTTTCATAGGCCCTATGGCGATACCTTATGATTATGAAGGTCAAATTAGACAGGCTAAGGGCTTAGGTCCTAATCAGTATTCTAAGGTTGAAGAAACTATTAAGTCTGTCGAAGGACAGTTTGACGGCTTTTATGCCACATCTCTTCAAAGAGGTAGTTTTACAGCTTTAAACAAGGGCGACTATGTGATTAATTTTAAGGGCAAAACTTATGCCTTTACCTTTACAGAAAAGATTAAAAACAGCATTATCGCAGTGAAGGCTGATGAAAAGGAACCTTTGTTCATAGTTGAAGAAACTGCCATCAGAAATGGTGAAGTATTGATGAAAACACCTATTTCCTTTACAGATACAGCAAAATCTGAGGCTAAGGAATTGGCTTTAAGCAAGAGCGTTTTCCCTCATGTATTTGGTACCGACTCTGTTGGTAGAGACTTAATGGCGAGAACTATGTATGGTGCAAGGGTATCTATTATAATAGGTATGGCAGCAGCTCTTATAGTTTTAATTATAGGTTCTATATATGGAGCCATTTCCGGTCTTTGTGGCGGAGCAGTAGACTTCGTGATGATGAGATTGGTAGAGCTGATTTATTCTGTGCCGGAGGTTTTAATAGTATTGCTTTTACAGGTAGTATTAAAAGAACCATTGCAGGCGTGGTTTGAGAGTTCAGACAGTGCTTTTGTAGCAGTGCTTTCCGACTTAGGAGCGGGCATTGTATCAATTTTTATAACCTTCGCACTTCTTTATTGGGTTACCATGTCAAGAATTGTTAGAGGACAAGTTTTGCAGCTTAAGGAACAGGAATATGTTACTGCGGCTAGAGCTTTAGGAGCTTCCAATGTAAGAATTATAAGAAGACATCTTCTTCCTAACTGTGTAGGTCCTTTAGTAATTACAACTTGTTTACAGATCCCATCGGCTATTTTCCTAGAATCTTTTTTAAGCTTTTTAGGCTTGGGAGTTTCAGCACCGATGGCAAGCTTAGGTTCTCTTTGTTCAGATGCCTTGGCGACTATAACTCTATTCCCATATAGGCTTTTATTCCCGGGCATCATTTTAACAATTATAGTATTAAGCCTTAACTTAGTTGGCGACGGTTTAAGGGATGCCTTAGACCCAAGACTTAAGAAGTAGGAGGAAAAGATGGAACAAAAAGGAAATTTATTAGAAATAAAAAATCTGAAGGTGTCCTTTTTCACTCCTGCGGGTGAAGTAAAGGCAGTGGACGATATATCATATAATATGGGCTACAATGAAGTGATGGGAATTGTTGGTGAATCCGGTTCGGGAAAAAGTGTAGAGGCTTATTCTGTTATAGGTCTTTTACAAAATCCGGGCAAAGTAACGGGTGGTTCCATAATCTTTGAAGGTGAAGATATTTTAGCCTATAATGAAGAAGAAATGCGTAAGTTTAGGGGAAACAAAGTTAGTATGATTTTCCAAAATCCAATGACTTGTTTGAACCCTGTTTATACCATAGGTAATCAGCTCATAGAAGCTCTTACTTGTCATGATAAGTCAATTTCTAAAGAAGATGCTAGAAAGCGTTCTATAGAAATGCTTGAAAAGGTTGGTATAAATAATGCGGAAAAAAGAATGGAGCAATATCCTCATGAATTTTCCGGTGGTATGAGACAGAGGGCAATGATAGCTATGGCACTTATCTGTAAACCTAAATTGCTAATAGCCGATGAACCGACCACAGCCTTGGATGTAACCATTCAAGCACAGATTTTGGAAGTTATGAAAGACTTACAGAAGCAAGAAAACACATCTATTATTTTCATTACACATAATCTTGGAGTAGTAGCAGAAATGTGCGATAAGGTTTCAGTAATGTATGCAGGTAAAATAGTAGAGCAGGGAGATGTAGATGATATTTTCTATAAACCGGCTCATCCATATACTAAGGGGCTTTTAGAGTCTATGCCTAGATTAGATGCAGTTGAACATGAGAGATTAATTCCTATTGAGGGAACGCCTATTGACCTTCTCAATCCACCACAGGGATGTAATTTTGGTCCTAGATGTAAATCTTGTATGAAGATTTGTCTTTCTAAGAAACCGCCGGTGGCTGACTTGGGAAAAGGACATATTTCAGCTTGCTGGTTACATTTTATGAAAAAGGAAGAGGAGGTAAAATAAATGGAAGAAAGAAAAAAACTCCTCCAAATTCGTGATTTAAAGAAGCATTTTGCTATAAAAAGAGGTTTTAGAAATAAAACCTTTGTAAAAGCAGTAGATGGCGTAAGCCTGGATATTTATAAAGGGGAAACCTTAGGTTTAGTTGGTGAATCCGGTTGTGGTAAAACTACCTTAGGGCGTACTGCTATAAGGCTTTATGAACCTACTGGAGGACAGATTATATATGATGATAAAACCATATATGACGGAGAGAAAAAAATTAAGGAACCTATGCTTCCTTACAGAAGGAAGATGCAAATTATTTTCCAAGATCCGTCAGCATCTTTAGACCCTAGAATGACAGTTGGTGAAATAGTAGGCGAAGCTCTAGATATTCATAAACTTTATCAGGGTAAAAATGAAAGAATGGGAAGAATAAAGAGTTTGTTAGATGCAGTAGGGCTGAATACTGAACATTCTAACAGATTCCCTCATGAATTTTCAGGTGGACAGCAACAGAGAATAGGTATAGCTAGGGCTTTAGCTGTAGAACCTGAATTCATCGTATGTGATGAACCTATTTCAGCCTTAGATGTATCGATTCAGTCTCAGGTAGTAAATATGCTGGAAGATTTACAGGCGGAATTAGGGCTTACCTATTTATTCATAGCTCATGATATTTCGGTAGTAAGGCATATTTCCAACAGAATAGGAGTAATGTATTTAGGAAATTTAGTGGAACTTGCAAAGAGTACAGAGCTTTATAAAAATCCAATACATCCTTATACAAAGACTTTAATGTCGGCGGTACCGATACCGGATCCTGAAAAGACTAGAGCTAGGGAAAGGCTGATTTTGGAAGGTGATATTCCTAGTCCTATGAACCCACCTAAGGGTTGTAAATTCCATACTAGATGCCCTTATGCAACGGCTAGATGTAAGGAAGAGATTCCTCAGTTTAAAGAGTATGGCAAGGAACATTTTGCAGCCTGTCATATGCTTGAAACTTATGGAGCATAAATAATAAAAATAATGGTTTAGACAGTTTAAATACTGTTTATATAAAAGCGTAACTTTTATTTAAGGAGGAAACAAATGAAAAAGATAGTTGCTTTAGTATTAATGGCGTGCATGGTATTTGCACTGGCTGCTTGTGGCGATAAAGATGAAGCCAAAAATGAAGGACCTTTTGTGGTCAATGCTTGTATAGCATCGGAACCTGAAACCATAGATCCGGGTTTAGCAAGTTCAATAGATGCTTCAACCTATACCCTTCATCAGTTTGAAGGTCTTATGAAGTATAAGATGAATGGTAATACAGTAGATGAAAGTGGTAATGTAATTGACACAGAAGTTGTCGAAGGTCAGGCTGCTTCCTACGAAGTTTCTGATGACTTAAAGACTTATACATTCAAACTTAGAGATGATATTTTCTGGTCTGACGGAGAACCTGTAAAGGCAGATGATTTCGTTTATTCATGGCAGAGATTGGTAGACCCTAAAAATGCTGCTGACTATGGCTATTTCTTAGACGGTATCGTATTAAATGCTGCAGCAATTCAGGCAAAAGAAAAAAAGGTTACTGAATTAGGTATTAAGGCTTTAGATGAAAAAACTCTTGAAATTACATTAGAGAGTCCTTGCCCATATTTCCTTGAAATTTGTGCATTCGCATCCTTAGTTCCACTTAGAAAAGATGTAATAGAAGAAAAGGGTAAAAATTGGACAGATCCTGAAAATATCGTTGTAAATGGAGCTTATAAGCTTACAGAATGGGTTCATGATTCCTGTCTTAAGTTTGCTCCAAATGAGAAATATTATGATGTTGCAAACTTAGGACCAAGCGAAATTAATTTCTGGTTATCTAAGGATCAGACAGCTATTATTTCTGCATATCAGACCGGTGAATGGGATTATGTTGAATCCTTCCCAACAGATATGACAGCAACTCTTCAAAGCTCCGGCGATTGCTTTATAGATCCGTATGTAGGAACTTATTTCTTATATATTAACTGTGATAAGGTTAAGGATTGGAGAGTAAGAGCGGCTATGGCTCTATGCGTAGATAGAGAAAACTTAGTAACTAATGCAACCCAAGCCGGTGAAGTACCTGCTAAGGGCTTAGTTGCAGCCGGTATTTTAGATTCTAAGGGCGAAGATTTCGCAGCGAATACACCTGGTATCGGTGCTATTTACAATCAGCTTCAGGACAAATATCCTGATTATGATCTTTCTTCTTATGAAGATTGCTGTGAATTAGCTAAAAAGCTTTATAAAGAAGCTGTAGATGATGGTAAATGGAATCCTAAGACTACTTTAGTTTATAACTTCAATACAGATGATAAGCATAAGGCGATTGCTGAAGCTTGTGGTCAGGACTGGAAGACAGTTTTAGGACTAAATATTACTTTAGCAAATCAGGAATGGAACACTTATACAGCAGGTTTAGGTGAGCATACATTCGGTTTAGCTCGTATGGGTTGGATTGCAGACTATAACGACCCTATCACTTATTTAGAAATTATGGCTACCGGTAATAGCTACAACTATGGACTTTATACTAATAAGGACTTAGATAAGATGATTAATGAAGCTAAGGCTATGCCTGCAGGTGAAGATCGTGATAAGAAACTTCATGATGCAGAAACTGCTATATTTAGCGAAGGTGGATTCCCACTCATTCCGCTTTATTACTACACATTACCTTACTGCAATAAGAAGATTGGAAATATCGGATATACTAAGATGGGTTACCATTTCTTCCAGTATGCAAAACCTGCAAAATAAGAAGGTTTCTTAGTAAGTAATAAAAATAGAAAAACAAAAAAGAAAACAAGCAAACTACAAGTTTTTTGGTGTTAGAACATTTAGGGCGTGGCTCCGGGGTAACTCAGGGCTTACGCCCTAAATGATTTTTTGATGAATTTTAATAAAGTTTCTTTGTAGGGAGGCAGTGTTATTAAAATATAAGATTTTTTAGTTGAATTTTGAGGTGGATTTTAAGGTGTAAGATATGTTAAAATGAAGATAATTAAGAAAGAGGAGAGGGCTATGGTTAAAGATATTTTAGTAATAAATCCGGGTTCTACAACGACTAAAATCGGTATGTATAGAGAAGGGGATTTTGTTTTTCAGGAAACTATTACTCATAATCCGGATGTAATTTTAGAATTGGGAAGTATTCCTAACCAATTAGATTATAGGGTTAAGGTTATAAATCAGGTACTGATAAATAAGGAGTACGATATTAAAAATATAGATGCTATCGTAGGCAGAGGCGGTATGATTGTAGGTCTTTTAGGGGGCGGTTATGAGGTCAATGAGAAACTCTATGAGGCTTTGAAAAGTCCTGACAATCCACAGCACGCTTCTAGTTTAGGCGGTATGATTGCCTTTGAAATCGGTAGAGAGCTAGGGGTTCCTGCATATATATATGATTCTCCTATGGGTTGTGAACTTATGGATATAGCTAAGGTTACAGGACTTAAGGGCTATGAGAGATATGGAGCTTATCATGTCTTGAATGCGAAGGCACAGGGCAGAAATTATGCGGATTCCGTTGGCGCAAAATATGAAGATTTGAACTTAATCGTTGCTCATATGGGCGGTGGAATTACGGTTACTGCCCACAAGAATGGTAAAATTATAGATGGGCTTTCCTATGATGATGGACCTATGTCTCCGGAAAGGACAGGCGGTATGCCACTTCTTCTCTGGAATCAGGTGTGCTTTAATCTGGCTCATAATAAGGAAAATGCTGAAAAATTGATTTGTGGGAAAGGTGGGCTGTATTCCTATCTTGGTGTAACTGACTGTAGACAGGTTGAGAAACTGATTTCTGAGGGAAATGAAGAGGCTAAACTGGTATATGAGGCTATGGCATATCAAGTAGCTAAGAGTATAGCTCAGCTTACGGTGCCCTTAGAAGGTAAAATAGATGGCATAATTTTAACAGGAGGAGCAGCTAATTCAAAGAAACTTACTGCTAATGTAACGAAATATGCTCAGCATGTAGGTAAAATAATTGTTTTACCGGGAGAAGATGAACTTTTAGCCTTAGCTAAAGGCACTTATAGAATTATTACAGGAGAAGAAAAGGCACATATATTTTAGCTTAAAAGCAGGAGGAAATTAAATGACTTTGGACTATAAAAAACTTCAAAACGGCAGTGATATAAGAGGTATAGCCTTAGAGGGAGTTTCTAAGGAAAGTGTCAACTTAGGTCAAGAAGAAACAGAGAGAATTATGAGAGGCTTCTTAGTTTGGCTAGAGAAAAAGACTAAGAAAAATAGGAAGGATATTAGGATTTCTGTAGGTCATGACAGCAGATTGACAGCAGAATTTTTTAGAAAGATTATTGGTGAAACTCTATCTAATAGTGGAGTGGAAGTGTTAGAGGCCGGGCTTGCGTCTACACCTGCCATGTTTATGTCTACTGTGTTTGAAGAATTTGATTGTGATGGAGCCATTATGGTAACTGCCAGCCATTTGCCTTTTAACAGAAACGGGTTTAAGTTTTTCTCTAAAGCTGGTGGCTTAGATAAGGGAGATATTAAGGAAATTATAGCTTTTGCCGAAAAAGAAGAAGCCGGTAGCCTTTGGGAACCGATAGCTCTTGCAAAATCCGTAAAAGCCGTACCTCTCATGGATGTGTACTGCCGTTTCTTAAGGGAAAAAATTAAGAGAGAGGTTGGGGCGGCGGATTTTGAAAAACCTCTCAAAGATTTAAAAATTGTGGTAGATGCAGGCAATGGAGCAGGCGGATTTTTTGCAGAGAAAATTTTAGCACCTTTAGGAGCAGATGTAGGTGGAAGTCAGTTTTTAGAACCGGATGGAAACTTCCCTAATCATCAACCTAATCCCGAAAATAAGGAAGCTATGGCGGCAATTTCTCAAGCTGTAATAGCTAATAAGGCAGATTTAGGTTTAATTTTTGATACGGATGTGGATCGTTCTTCGGCTGTAGATAAAAATGGTAGGGAAATTGCTCGAAATAGTATAGTGGCAATGGCGTCAGCCCTTATTGCCTTAGAGCATCCTAATACTACAGTGGTAACAGACAGTATTACCAGTGATGGACTTACAGAGTATTTAGAAAAATGTTTGGGGCTTAAGCATTTAAGGTTTAAGAGAGGATATAAAAATGTAATAAATAAGGCTATAGAGCTGAATGAATCCGGAGTGGATTGCCAGCTAGCTATTGAAACCTCAGGTCATGCTGCATATAAAGAAAATTTCTTTTTAGATGACGGTGCTTATTTAGCTACTAAAATTGTGATTAAGGCAGCTCAGCTTAGAGCTAAGGGCGTGGGTATAGATGTGCTTATTTCCAGTTTAAAGGCGGCAAAGGAAGCCGTAGAGGTTCGTTTTCCTATAGAGGCGGCGGATTTTGGAACTTATGGGGAAAAGGTATTAGAAGATTTATTGTTATGGGCGAAGTTGCCGGAGCAAATAGAAAAAGGCATTTCCATAGTAGAACCTAATTTTGAGGGAGTTAGATTGAATTTCAATTTGGATTCCGGTGTAAAGGGGTGGTGCCTTTTAAGAAAATCTTTACACGACCCTATTATGCCTTTAAATGTAGAAGTTGAAGAGGGTAGTGTAGAAGAAATTATGAGTTTAATTAAAACTTTCCTTGCCAACTATGAGGGTATAAAGGTGGAGTAGAACATAGGAAAACCTTTGATATCCCTTATATTTTGGGAGTTTTAATATTGTACGCATTTTAAATTGATACAATAAAAATATACTATAATTTACTGTGTATCATGAGGCAAAAAAGATGCAAAAAAACAGGGTAGAAAATAGGTAATTCTATAATCTACCCTGTTTATCGTCAATAAACGATTTAATTAAATCTCTTGAAAATCCACAGGCTTTCCATCTTTTAACTCAATGGTATACCCACGTGCAGGTTCCGGAATCCATTTCCAGAAATTTTCTTTCTGATTAGGGAACCAACCTTGCATAGCACTTCCGATAACGCCTCCGTGGCACACCACTACAGAATTAGCATGGCACTCCTTATGTCTAAGGGACAATTCTAACAAACTATGCCTATCTAATAGTTCTTTCATTCCTGAATTGATTCTGCTTAGGAAACTGTTTACAGAATCTCCACCACCGGGGTATGAAAAGCTGCCATCTGTACAGCTCATCCACTGATCGAATTCCGGTTCTGATTGAAGATCTTCGAAAGATTTACATTCCCAATTTCCAAAATTCATTTCTTTAAGCAGCGGAAGGGTGAGGAAATCTCTATTTGGGAAAATTTCTTTAAAAGTCTGATTGGCACGCAACATTCCGGAGGTGTAAAAATCCGCTTTTCTTTCCGTCAAATCGTAGATTTCTTCCTTTGCTTCATTAAGGTCTATACCTAATTTTTCTGCCATTTGGTTATAGATTCCTTCTATTTTCAAATCTTTTAACTGTTGAAAGCCTTCTTCTAAAAGAGGCAAATCAGTCCAACCGTAGTACCATTTTTTCAAAATTCCTTCAGTAATACCATGTCTTAAAAAATGTATATATGAACCCATAAAATATCTAAATTACTCCTTTACAACTTGACTTAAACCACAAAATATTCTAATGACTTTATCTGCTTTTTGACCCAGATAAACTAAAGTTCTACCAGCCATTTCCCTATAAGCTCTGTCTAGGGGATCCATTGGAACCAGCCCTTGAGAAACATCACTCATAACTAAAATTTTATCTTCTAATTCTTCTTTACAAGCCATTAAAACTTCTTTAGCCTCTACATTTTCTCTAGCACAGGCATAAACGAAATCCTCTAATTTATATATACACTTCGTGGATAAATTCAACTTAATATCTTCTATACAAGTAGCTATATCTTCATCTTTAAGTAAGAAATTTTCTTTCACAAAATCCAATTTCCCCTGATAACTACCTCCGAACACTAATATCATAAAAAACTCCTTATATTATACTTTTCTAATGGTTATTTCTCCCGTGGTGAGGGTTTCCATAGTTCGCATTTTAATACCTTCCATGTATTCTACTACCAAACCACCGTTTTCATCTATATCTATGGCTCTGGCACGAATTCCTTCCTTTAGTCTATCTTCGGTTCTGCCTAAGGCGCGTGCTATGGCAGGGTTAAAAATTAGAATAGGCTCTCCCAGAATAAAAGACTTTGCCTTATACTCTCTTATGGTAAGGACTTTGTTAAAATTGTTTATTCTTTCAAAGAAATTATTAAATATGGCAACTGCTAAATCGTTTCTGGTGAAAGGTTTCAGCGGATTTTCCAGATAACCGGCAGTTTCAGAAAGCTCCTTAGGAAAGCTCCCTTTGAAACAGTTTATGCCTATGCCGACTATGATTTTCTCAATAGCCCCTGTTTCAAAGCTACTCTCCGCTTCTGTGAGTATACCGCATATCTTTTTATCACCCAAATATATATCGTTGACCCATTTGATTTTCGGGTTCAGCCCTGTAACTTCTTGTATAGCATTACATACGGATAAGGCAACGGTCGCAGTTACCAGCATAGCTTCATCCAGTCCAAAATCCGGCTTGAAAGCCATAGTCATATATAATCCTTTTCCTGCCGGAGAAAAGAAAGTTCGCCCTAAGCGACCTCTACCGGAGGTTTGTTCTTCTGCCACTAGGATTTGAGGAACAGTGCAGTCTCTTATTTCCTTAGCCATATTATTGGTAGAATCCACTGCATCATATACATGAACTTGACAAGGAAATTCTGCATTAGATTTAATCATATCTTCACTAATAATATCTGTGAATTCCATTAGCCTATAGCCTTTTTTAGGGAAACTTTTTATGTTGTAGCCTTGCTCTTTTAAGGCATTGGCTGCTTTCCAAATGGCATTTCGGGATAAGCCTAATTTATCGCCTATTTCCTGACCTGAGATATAGGTGTTAAGGTTTTCATTTAATAAGGCTAAAAGTTTAGATTTTGTTGACATATAAACCTCCTTTTTTAATAAATTATATTATTATTAATAGTATACACCAAAAGGAATATTTGTCAACCATAGCTTAAAAAGGTTGACAAACCATTGACAAAGAAGTTGTGTTAATAAAGTGTAAGGGATTTAAGTTCACAGTCTTTTCACTTTCAATTATGTATAAAAAATGGTATAATATTTATTTAGACAGGCATTATCAGCTTTTGAATGTCGTGTAAGTATTAAACGGAGGAAATGAATGGGGAAAATAATAGGTATTTTGATTTTACTGTGCTGTTCAGCCTTTTTTTCGGCAACAGAAACGGCTTTTACTTCGGTAAATCGAATACGAATTAAAAATATGGCAAATGATGGCGATGCTAAAGCCAAAAAGGTCATGGAAATATCTGAGCGATTTGACACATTATTATCTACCATATTAGTTGGAAATAACTTGGTAAATATCGCTATGACAGCTATGGCTACAGTACTTTTTTTAGAACTTTATCCAACACACGGAGCGACTATCGCAACTGTGGTTACCACTTTAACGGTTTTAGTCTTTGGAGAAATTTCGCCTAAAAGTTTAGCTAAGGAAAATTCCGAAAAATTAGCTATGACAGTGGTTCCCTTACTTAGAATTTTAATGTGGGTATTAACCCCTGTTAACTGGATTTTTGCTATGTGGAAGAAGCTGTTAGCTAAAATATTTCATATAGATGTTAATTCTCCTATAACAGAGGATGAGCTTATTACCTTAGTGGAGGAAGCTGAAACCGAAGGGGGAATCAACGGCGAACAGAGTGAGTTAATACAAAATGCTATTGAATTTAATGATTTAGAGGCTTGGGATGTTTTGACTCCTAGAGTAGATGCAGTAGCTATAGAAATAGATGAAGACCAAGAAGAAATAAGAGAGCTGTTCAGGTCTACAGGCTTTTCTAGACTTCCTGTATATGACGGAGATTTAGATAATATAATGGGAGTCTTGAATCAAAAAGATTTCCATAATTATATAAAGGGAACAGATACACCTATATCTGAATATGTGAAACCGGTTATATTTGTAGCCGGCTCTATGAAGATTTCGCTTTTACTTAAGAAACTTCAGTTGGCTAAGACTCAAATGGCTATAGTAGTAGACGAATATGGTGGAACCTCAGGTCTCGTCACTATGGAGGATATAATTGAGGAGCTAGTAGGTGAAATTTACGATGAACATGATCAGGAAAAAACTCAAGATATAATTCAGATGCAGGATGGCACATATAGAGTTCTCAGCAACACGAATTTGGACAAGATGTTTGAATACTTTGATGTGGAAGACGAGTTGGATGTAACCACTGTAAATGGTTGGGTTTGCTTGGAATTAGACAGGCTGCCGGAAGTGGGAGACAACTTTGCTTACGAAGTTGATTACAAGAGGTTTGAAGTAGTTGTTACGAAAGCAGATGGAAGGAAATCATTAGAAATAAATATGGTGGTAATGGATTTACCGCGTGAGGAATAGAAAGGGGAAGTTAATATGAGTTTTATGGAAAAAATCTTCGGCAACCTTAATGCAAAGGAAGTTAAGAAGGTGGAAAAGATTGCTGATAAAGTTATGGCACTGGATGAGGAGATGGCTAAGTTAACCGATGAGGAACTTAAGGCTAAGACTCCTGAATTTAAGGAAAGATTAGCTAAGGGAGAAACCTTAGATGATATTTTAGTAGAAGCCTTTGCAGCCCTTAGAGAAGCAGCCTTAAGAAGTGTAGGAATGAAACACTTTAAGGTGCAGGTTATAGGTGGTATAGTTCTCCATCAGGGTAGGATTGCAGAAATGAAAACAGGTGAAGGTAAAACTTTAGTAGCTACATTACCTGTATATTTAAATGCTCTTGAAGGAAAAGGTGTTCATGTTGTAACTGTAAATGACTACTTAGCAAAGCGTGACGCAGAATGGATGGGCAAAATCTACACATTCATGGGTCTTTCTGTAGGCTGTGTAATTCATGGAATCTCAGATAAGAAGAGAAAAGAAGCTTATAGAGCGGATATTACTTATGGAACAAATAATGAATATGGCTTTGATTATCTTAGAGATAACATGGTTACTTATGAAGAACAGCTTACTCAGAGAAATCTTAATTTTGCTATTGTGGACGAAGTGGACTCTATTTTAATAGATGAAGCCAGAACTCCACTTATTATTTCCGGACAGGGAGATGATTCCAGCGAAATGTACCAGCAAGCTGAAAGATTTATAAGAGGTTTGAGAGAGGGTGAAGATGAAGATTACACCATCGAAGAAAAAGAAAAGAGAGTGAGTCTTACAGATGCAGGTGTAGCTAGAGCAGAAAAATTCTTCGGAATTGAAAATTTTGGAGACCCTGAAAATATGGAAATTAACCATTATGTTTTAGAGGCTTTAAAGGCAAAAGCTATTATGAAGCGTGATGTGGACTATATAGTTAAAGATGGCGAAATCGTTATCGTAGACGAATTTACCGGACGTTTAATGTTTGGTCGTAGATATTCTAATGGTTTACATCAGGCAATAGAAGCTAAGGAAGGCGTATTAGTAAGATCTGAATCTAAGACTCTAGCGACTATTACTCTCCAGAACTATTTTAGAATGTATCAGAAGTTGGCAGGTATGACCGGTACTGCTAAGACAGAAGAAGATGAATTTAGAGATATATATAACATGGATGTTGTTGTAATTCCGACAAACAAACCTGTTATAAGAGAAGATTTAGATGATGCGATTTTTGCCAGAGAAGAAGGTAAATACCAGGCTATCGCAGATAGAATAGTAGAAGCTCATAGCACAGGACAACCTGTATTAGTGGGTACCATATCTATCGAAAACTCAGAAAAGATTTCCGATATGCTTAGAAGAAGAGGCGTTAAGCATAATGTTTTAAATGCTAAGCAGCATGAAAAAGAAGCAGAAATTGTAGCAGAAGCAGGTCGTTTAGGAGCTGTAACTATAGCTACAAATATGGCTGGTAGAGGTACGGACATTCTTTTAGGTGGTAATCCTGAATTTGAAGCTAAGAGCCAGATGAGAAGAGATGGTTTTACAGAGGAAGAAATTTCTTTTGCAACTAGCTTTGTTCATTCAGACGAAGAAAACTTAAATAGGGCAAGGGAAGTTTTCGCAGCCCTATTAGATAAATATAAGGCAGAAAGAAGTGAAGAACAACAGCAGGTTAGAGATTTAGGAGGTCTTTGTATTATCGGTACTGAAAGACATGAATCAAGGCGTATCGACAACCAGTTAAGAGGTCGTTCCGGTCGTCAAGGGGATCCGGGTTCAACTCAGTTCTTTATATCTTTAGAAGATGATTTAATGCGACTTTTCGGAGGAGATAGGGTTCAGTCCGTAATGGGTAAATTCGGTATGGATAATGAGCCTATCGCTGCAGGAATGTTATCTAGAACTATTGAAGGCGCTCAGAAGAAGGTAGAAAGCAGAAACTTTGAAGTGAGAAAATATGTGCTTCAGTACGATAATGTCATGAATAAGCAGAGAGAAGTTATTTATGAGCAGCGTCGTAAGGTTCTATTTGGAGAAGATATGAAGGATTCTATCTTATCCATGCTGGAGGATTTAGTTAAAAATATAGTTGCACCTATTACTGTTGAGAGCAAATTCGCCGAAGAATGGGATTTTGATTTATTAAATAAAAATTTAAAGAGAATACATCCTATGGTGGCAGATTTATCTTATGACAAAGAAGGTCTAAGGGACTTAGATGCAGCTAAGCTGGAAGAAGATGCCTTCAATGTTTTCAAAGCATTATATGAAGAAAAAGAAAATGAAATCGGTTCTGAAACAATGCGTGAAGTAGAAAAGATGATTCTGCTTAGAGTTGTAGATAGACATTGGATGGATCATATAGATGCTATGGATGAGCTTAAACAGGGTATAGGACTTAGAGCTATAGGTCAGATAGATCCGGCAGTAGCTTATTCTAATGAAGGCTTTGATATGTTTGAAGAAATGATTGGAGACATTAGAGAGGAAACAGTTAAGTTCTGCTATAATGTTACAGTCAATACAAATACTGAAAGAAAAAGAGTAGTTTCAGGTGGTCAAGAGAAAAAAGAAAATTTTGACGAAAGAAGGACTATGACTGATGGGCAGGGAATGCCTAAGGAAGGTCCTAAAGCTCAGGATAGCCAAAAGCCTGAAACTTATAAGAGGGAAGATCCAAAGGTAGGAAGAAATGATCCTTGCCCTTGTGGTAGTGGTAAGAAATATAAGAATTGCTGTGGTCAATAGTTGACTCTTAATATTCAATTATTTGTTGAAAGGATATTTTGATTTAAATATGAATATTTTTATAGGATTGATGATACCTTTTGCAGGTACGGTCTTAGGTTCAGCCATGGTTTTCTTTATGGGAAATAAGATGAATGATAAGCTTGAGAGGTTTCTCTTAGGCTTTTCGTCAGGAGTTATGGTGGCGGCATCTGTTTGGTCTCTACTTATTCCATCTATAGATATGGCAGAAGAAGCAGGAGGCATAGCTTGGCTGCCGGCAACCATAGGGCTGGTTTTCGGAATTTTGTTTCTTTTAATTTTAGATAACTTGATTCCCCATTTACATCTTAAAAGTGAGGAACCTGAAGGCCCTAAGGCAAAGCTTAAAAAGACTACTATGATGGTTATAGCTGTAACCTTACATAATATACCGGAAGGTATGGCAATAGGTGTAGCTATCGCAGGTGCTATTGAGGGTCATAGTGGAATGACTTTGGCAGGAGCTATAGCTCTGTCTGTAGGTATAGCTATTCAGAATTTTCCGGAGGGAACGATAATCTCTATGCCTCTTAAAGAACAAGGTTTATCTAAGATTAAGGCGTTTACCTATGGAGCCTTATCGGGCATAGTAGAACCTATAGGTGGTTTCATAACTATATTGCTAACAGCTTTAGTTGTGCCAATGTTACCGTATGTGTTATCCTTTGCGGCAGGTGCTATGATATATGTGGTAGTAGAAGAACTTATACCTGAATCTCAAGTTGGAGAACATTCTAATTTAGGAACTATTGGTTTTGGTTTAGGCTTTGCTATTATGATGATTTTAGATGTAGCCTTAGGCTAAGGATTACAAAAGAAAAGTATAAGATTTATAAATGGGTTTCTCTTCGTAGAAATCCATTTTTTCTAGATACAAATAGTTTGGACAACTTTTCAATAAAGCTTCTCTAATATAAGCAACACTTGATATAAGCCTAAATCCCCCATAACATAATCCCCAATTTGACATAGAACTACATTAAAAAGCCTCACATGAAGTGAGGCTTTTAGTTTGTTTAATTTAGTTTTTTCAAATATTAGAGAACATCGAATGTTCCATTAAGAACCATAACTAAGGAGTAAACTCCAAGTCCTGCGATTAAGAGTGCAAGCACCATTTCGATAGGTGTATTGAACACTTTGAGGTTCTTTTCTTTCTTACCAAGAGCGTATACTATGATACCAGGAGCATAAAGTACAGTTGTTACTAATGCATAGATAAGACCACTTGAGTAGATCATCCATATTCCATATACAGTTCCGCCTAAAGCGAAAAGTCTGGATAAGAATAAGGAACCACCCTTACCGTCTTTCCATTCAACTCCCTTGATGGAGATGAGTAAGTAGTAAGCAGCACTTAATAAGTAAGGAATCATGATCATGGATGCACTTAAGTTATAGAATGCATAGTATGTAGATGCACTGAATAAGATAACTACTAAGAACATCTGGATGATTCCGTTAGTAAGCCATAATGAGAAGGAAGGAGCATCATTTGAATTTTCTTTAGCGAAAACGTTCATGAATACACCCTGCTTAGCAGCAGCATAAGGGCAGTCAGCAGCGATGATAGTCCAACCAAGCATAGCGCCTGTAAGTGAAAGGATAACACCGATATTTACTAATGCAGCACCCCAAGGTCCAACTGCAATTTCTAAGATCTGAGCCATCTGTGGATTCTTGAATGCAGCAAGGTCAGCAGAAGGAGCAACTCCTAATGAAAGAACTGCAACTAACACATAGATAGCAAGGATTCCGAAGAAACCGATAGCAGAAGCTTTACCAACGTCAGAAGACTTTCTTGCTCTTCCGGATACTACGATAGCACCTTCGATACCGATGAAGGACCATACTGTAGAACCTGTAGTAGCCTTGATTTGTTCACCAAGAGCCATAGAACCGTCTCCCCAGAAGTTTTCCATAAATACTTCAGGTTTGAAGGATCTAGCAAAGATAACTGCAACGATGAATACGAATAAAGGAACTAACTTAGCGATAGTAGTTACAATATTAACTGCAGCAGCTTCTTTAACTCCACGAAGAACTAAGAAGTTGAATACCCATACAACGATTGAAGCACCAATGATTGCATAGATGTTGTTTCCGTCTCCGAAGATTGGGAAGAAGTATCCGATAGCACCGAATAAAAGAGTGATGTAGGATACGTTGCAAAGTAATGCACTGATCCAGTAACCCCATGCTGAAGTGAATCCAACATATTCGCCGAAGCCTTCTTTAGCAAAGCTATAGATACCGTTTGTTAAGTCCGGTCTTACTTTATTGAGGCCATAGTAGCACATCATAAGTGAGAACATACCTATACCTGCGATAAGCCAACCGATAAGGATAGCACCAGTGTGTGCACCGGCACCTGCCATGTCACCAGTAATGGTGAAGATACCACTACCGATAGTGGAGCCCATGATTACGGCAATAAGTGATACTAAACTTAACTTATTGTCAGAGCCTGTTGTTTTAATTTCGTCCATATTTACCTCCATTAAAAAAATGTAATAATGACATATACATATAATTATGTAATAATTGTATTCTATATACCTGTAAAGATTATGTGAAGTACCAGTTCAGAAAAAAAACATAGTGCCAGATTGAAATTTCATCAAAAAACCACAAAAACTTCACATTTTCAGTTTGATTGTATAAACATTCTGACAACCAATTGTTCAAAATCACCTTAGAATATGTTATACTAAATTGTCAACAGTGAGACAATAAATACAGATTTTGTTATAGGATAATAAAAAATATACGAGAGGTTTTAAGCTTTCTTTCTATAAAGAGGGCTCAAAGAAAGGGGAAAGACTTATGTTAGAGTTGGATAATATTAAAGCAGAAATTCCAGCTTATTTGCCTTTAGTGGCAGAAGTTCGTAACTCTCTTTGACTTGGATAAAGTAAAGAGTGAACTGGAGAGGGTGAACAGAGAAATAGAGGAGCCGGATTTTTGGAATAATTTAGAGTATGCTCAGAATAAGATGAGAGAAAAGAAATCTATGGAGGCTACCTTAAACAGTATTTTTTCTTTAGAAAAAGGTATTAAGGATATTGAAGAATTAATTGAGATAACAGAAATGGAAGAGGCTGAAGGCAGGTCGGAAGAAGACCTTAGAGAAACGGCTTCGGAAATAGAGAACTTATTTAAAGATTTTAAGACAGATTTAGAAAATCTAAGACTGAAAACTCTTTTAACGGGCAAATATGATAAGCAGAGTGCTATTTTATCTATCCACGCCGGTACAGGTGGTGTAGATGCTATGGATTGGGCATCTATGCTTTTTAGAATGTATATGAGGTGGTGTGACGGCAAAGGCTATTCTGTAAAGGTAACAGATTTTCAAGATGATACAGAGGCGGGAATTAAGAGCGCTACTATCATGGTAGAAGGTGAAAATGCCTATGGCTACTTAAAGAATGAAAAGGGCGTACATCGTCTAGTTAGAATTTCACCTTTTAATTCTCAGGGTAAAAGGCAGACTTCTTTTGCTATGGTGGAAGTGATTCCTAAACTTAGTGAGGATATAAATGTGGAAATTGATTCGGAAGATTTAAGAATAGATACTTACAGGTCTTCCGGAGCCGGTGGACAGCATGTAAATAAGACGGATTCCGCCATTAGAATAACACATCTTCCTACGGGCATAGTAGTAACCTGTCAAAATGAGAGAAGTCAAATTCAAAATAAGGAAACGGCTATGGGGATTTTGAAGGCCAAGTTATTGGAAAGGGCTGAAAAGGAGCATAAGGATAATATTAAAGAGCTTAAGGGCGATTTAGGTATGAATACTTGGGGAAGCCAGATTAGATCCTATGTATTTCAGCCATATACTATGGTAAAAGATCATAGGACAGGGGCTGAAACTGCCAATGTCAGTCAAGTGATGGATGGAGATATAGATTATTTTATAAATGAAAAGCTTAAGAAAAAGGATTAAGAGGAGACCAAGAATATAATGGATATTGTAAATGTATTAGCAGCAGAGTTTAAGGTAAAAATTAGTCAGGTAGAGCAGACGGTAGCTTTGATAGATGAGGGGAATACTATACCTTTTATTGCAAGATATAGAAAGGAAGTTACAGGTGGGCTTTCTGATGTGATTTTGAGAGAAATGAATGATAGATTAGAGTATCTCAGAAATCTGGAGGCAAGAAAGGAAGAAGTTCTAAGGCTAATTGAGGAGCAGGGGAAACTTACAGAGGAGCTTAAGGCAGAAATTGAGAAGGCAGAAGTTCTACAGAGGGTTGAGGATCTTTATAAACCTTATAAACAAAAGAAGGCAACAAGAGCCTCTAAGGCTAAGGAGAGAGGCTTAGAACCTTTAGCGATGGTGATATATGCTCAGGCAGCCGAAGGGGGAGAGGCGGCAGATTTTGCGGAAGCCTATATAGATGAAGAAAAGGGTGTTAATTCTAAAGAGGAAGCTTTAGCAGGGGCTTGTGATATAATTGCTGAAATGATGGCGGAAGATGCCGAGCTTATTAAAGCCATTAGAGAAAAAACTTGGGAAATAGGTGTCGTGGTAACAGAGGCGGTAGATCCGGAAGAAAAGACTGTTTATACTATGTACTATGAATACGGAGAGGCTCTTAAGAAAATTCCTAATCATAGGGTGTTGGCGATAAATAGAGGTGAAAAAGAAAAGAAACTTAAGGTTAAATTACAGTTGGAAAACCAAGAGATTTTTAAGTTAATGGGAGATTCATATATTACAAATGAAGCTTCAATTTTTAAGCCTTTAATGGAGGAAACTATAGAGGATTCCTATAAGAGATTGATTTCACCTTCTGTGGAAAGAGAAATGAGAAATATTTTGACTGAAAGAGCAGAGGCGGAAGCTGTAAAAATCTTTGCTAAAAATACAGAAGCTCTTTTAATGACACCTCCTGTTAAGGGAAAGAAGGTAATCGCCATAGATCCGGGCTTTAGAACCGGTTGTAAAGTGGCGGTTTTAGATGAAACAGGTAAACTTAAAGCATATACCACTATTTACCCTACTGAACCTAAGAAGGACATAGCAGGAACGGAGAAGGTATTAAAAGCGATTTTGGATAAATTTAATTCGGATATTATAGTAATAGGAAATGGTACGGCTTCCAGAGAAACGGAGGAAGTAGTTTCCAATTTTATAAATAAAAACAGTTTGAATGTTCAATACACAATTGTAAATGAGGCAGGAGCTTCCGTTTATTCTGCATCTAAGTTGGCTACTGAAGAATATCCGGACTTAGATGTAACCACTAGGGGTGCTATGAGTTTGGGAAGAAGACTTCAGGACCCATTGGCAGAATTGGTTAAGATAGACCCTAAATCCATAGGTGTAGGTCAGTATCAGCATGATATAAATCAAAAGCTTTTAGAAGGAGCTTTGACAGATGTGGTAGAAAACTGCGTAAACAGAGTAGGTGTTGACTTAAACACTGCGTCACCATCACTTTTTTCCTATATAGCCGGTATCAATATGGGTATTGCTAAAAATATTGTTAAATATAGAGAAGAAAATGGAAGTTTCAAAGAGCGTAAGGAACTTATGAAAGTTCCCAAGTTGGGAGAAAAGGCTTTCAAACAATGTGCAGGCTTTATGAGAATTTCTGATGGAAAAAATTCTTTAGATGGAACAGCTATTCACCCTGAATCCTATCAAGAGGTGGAAGCTATGCTTGTTAAATTAAATGTAGATAAATCTGACTTAGCGAAGGGTGGAGATAAGGAAATTGAAGAAAAAATTAAAAAATCTTATCCGGCAAAATCTCTAAACCAGAGTATTATGAAGATGGCAGAGGAAATGGGAATAGGTCAGCTTACCATTTTGGATATAATTGAGGAAATGAAAAAGCCGGCTAGAGACCCTAGAGAAGATGCTCCACCGGTTATTTTCAGAAACGATGTTAAGAAATTAGAAGATTTGAATTTGGATATGGAAATGACCGGAACTGTAAGAAATGTGGTAGACTTCGGTGCCTTTGTAGATATTGGACTTAAAAACGATGGTTTAGTTCACATTTCACAAATAAGTGATAAATATATAAAGCACCCTATGGATGTAGTTTCCGTAGGAGATACAGTTAAGGTTAAGATTATTGCTATAGATTATGAAACAGGAAAGATAGGTCTTTCTATGAAGGGTCTTAAGAAATAAAGGAATTTAGAAATGTTAAATCTTTTTTATGGTAGAGAAAGTATAGATAAAGAGGCTTTTTTATTTGAAAGCCTTAAGAATACACAGCGGGCCATAGTTATAGTGCCGGATCAATATACTTTAGAAGCGGAAAATAGCATATTTGATACTCTTAAAGATACTTCCAGTTGCCTTATGGATATAGAAGTGCTGTCTATGTCCAGATTGGGTCATCGTTTGATTTCTGAATTGGGCGGTGTGAAGAGAACTTTTATAGATAAATATGGCAGACACATGATATTATCCCATATTGCCAGAAATAAGGGCGAAGATTTGAAGGTTTTCAAGGGTTTGGAGACTAAAGAATCCTTTGTTTCCATGGTAAACGATTTTATTTCAGAGTTCAAACAGTATGAGGGAAATAGTCATACTCTTTTGGAAATTGTGGAAAATCTGGACGAGGAGAGTTATCTTAAATACAAGCTTCAGGATTTACACCTGATTTTCAGTCAGTATGAAGCTGAGATTGAAGGAAAATACACGGATTCTGAAGATTATATAGACCTTTTCTTGAGCAAAATCCGCCAGTCTCAACTTCTTAAAAACAATAAAGTCTGGGTATACGGCTTTGACAGTTTGGCTCCTAAGGCTATGGCTGTTTTAGGGGAGATTATGGCCGTTTCTCAAGAGGTCAATGTTGTATTGAACTGTTACACCGATGAAAGAGATAATGATAAGGAGTTATTTCAACTGTCTGAAGTTGTTATGGCAAATTTAGTGAGACAGGCGGAGGCTCATGAGGTAGACTTTAGAAAAATTCCTATTTCGGCAGATTTTGCCAGAAAGGATATGGCAGAAGAAATAGGGGTCATAGAGAAAAACCTCTTTGCATTACCTTTTGAAGCCTATAAGGGAATAGAGCAAGGCAAAGCATCTTCTGTGAAACTGATTCAGGCAGCAAATCTTTATAACGAGGCGGAGACTGCGGCGGCGGAGATTTTGAGATTGGTTCGGGACGAGGGATATGCCTTTAGGGATATTAGAGTGGTTCTAAATGACCAAGATGTTAGAACTAATATTCTAAAAAGAGTTTTTAAGGAATATGAAATACCTCTATTTGTAAATGAGAAGGTAAAAGCGCTGCAAAATCCAATTAACCAATATGTCCTATCCTTTTTGGAAGCTATAATTGGCAGGTATAAGACAGAGGCAATAATTGCCAATCTAAAAACCGGATTTAGCGTTCTTAATGTTGAGGAAGTCAGCCGGTTGGAAAATTATGCAATCAAATATAAAATTCGTGGAACCATGTGGAAGAAGCCTTTTGTTAAGGGGAGTTTTGAATATGGCGAGAATTTAGTACATATCAATAACCTTAGGGAAAAGGCTATTAAAGGTATGGTGGATTTTGAGGGCAGGCTTAAGGTTAAGACCTATAGCGAATTTATAGATGGTTTGTATAAATTCCTTTATGAGGAGATAAATTTGCCGGATAAAATAAGGGCTTTGGCTGAAAATCAGTCTAAGGAAAGAGAAGATTTAGCAGAAGCTACTAAACAGATTTGGGGAAATTTAGTAGGGATTTTAGATCAGATAAAGGAAATTATGGGAGATAAGCCTTTTAAGAAAAATGATTTTTTAGAACTGTTGAAAACAGGGCTTTCTCAGGTTACCATAGGGATTTTACCATCTAAGAGAGATTCAGTGGTTTTGGGTACGACTCAGAGGCTTAGAACGGGTAAGGCTAAGGTTCTCATGGTTTTAGGTGTGAATGAGGGAGTTTTACCTAGGGAAAGTGGACAAGAAGGTTTATTGACAGAAGATGAGAGAGAGCTTTTTAAGTTTAAGGGCAGTGAAATGTGTAGACTTGATTCTGTCATGGCTATGGAAGAAAAAATGGGAATATATGCTTGTTTTTCCAGAGCCTGTGAGAAACTCTATTTGTCCTATAGTGGTTCTGACGAAAGTGGAGAAGTGCTAAAGGCATCAGGAATATTTGAAAGGGTAAGAGAGCTTTTCCCGGACAAGTCGGTGGAAGAAGATGTTTTGAATAGAGGGGATGATACACTTTTAGTAAATGGTGGCATTTCTTGTTTAAGGCATTTGACGGAAGTTATACAGACCTATGGTGAAGAGGGTGAGTTAAGTCAGACATGGAGAGAAGTGTTTGACTGGTATAGGACTAAGAATGACGAAAAGGATAGATTGGAGAGCATAAAAAAAGGTTTGTTCTTTGATAATAGCCAATATAAATTAGGAAAGGATATGGCGAAGGGGCTTTATGAAAAGAGGAATGAAGTTAAGGAGTATTTAACTTTAAGTCCTTCTAAAGTAGAAAAATTTTCACGCTGTCCTTTTAGCTTTTTCGTATCCGCCGGTTTAAGACCTGAGGAAAGAAGAATTTTCCAGATTTCAAGTAGGGAAATAGGAGATATTTATCATGACTGTTTAATGGAGCTTTCCAGAACCTTATCAAAAAATTTAGAAGGCCGAGGAATTGCTTTAACTGATATAGAATCTCCTTGGATGACTTTGACAAAGGAAGAATGTGATGGATTAGTAGAAAAAATTTTTGAGGGAAAAATAGCTAATTATAGAGAAGGAATTTTTCTTAAAGGCAAAGAGGAGCAATATAGAAGTAAGAGAGCTTTGGAAATCTGTCGCAAAATCTGTTGGATTATGGTTTCTCATGTAAAAAAGGGGTTAATCGTAAAAAGCCGATTCGAAGTGGATTTTGGGGCAAATAAGATGATTCAGCCCATTGAAATTCCTATAGATGAAGATGGCAATAAGATTTTAATAGAGGGCAAAATTGACAGGGTAGACTTTTTAAGAGGTGATAGAGTTAAAATTATAGACTATAAAACAGGCAAAACAAGTTTTAATAAGGAAGAAGTAGAAGTCGGATATAGCCTTCAACTTATGACTTATTTAGAGGCGGCGAAAGAGAATATAAGAAGACCGGCAGGTGTTTTTTATTTTAAAATCAAAGAGCCTAGAGTGGAGCTAAATGAAAAACTTCCTTCGGACGAAGAATGTTTGAGCATAATTTCCGAACTATATAAGATGGATGGAGTTTTAGTGGCAGACAGTGATGTTATCAGAGATGTCGCAGGAGATTTTTTGGAAAAGTCAGAGGTAGTAAATGTTAGCAAGTTGAAAAGTGGCGAATATGCTAAAAGAGGCGTTTTAATGGAAGAAGAGGAATTTGCCAAGTTGGAAGCTAAGACTAAGGAAAATCTCGAAAAAATTTGTAAAGCCATAGCTGAAGGAGAAGTGAAAATTTATCCTATGAAGAGTAAGGACAAAAATGCCTGCGAATACTGTGAGTATGGTAGTATATGTATGTTTGACTTAGGCTTTAAAGGGTGTAGGTATAATAATTTTTAATATAAATAAAAATAGAGAATAGATACTTATAATATAAAAAAGCTATCGACAACTTGCATTAGCAAGTTTGTCGGTAGCTTTTTGCTTGTTTCTATAAAACTTATATAACTGGATTTTGAAATTTAATCTATTCACTTAATTCGCCTCTTAGGTTTTTACCCATAAGGTTTTTAATGGTTTCTATATCATAATCCATGCTAAATAGATAATAAAGCTTGGCTATGGCTGCCTCTGTGGTCATATCCATACAACCTACAGCGCCAAAGCTCTTCAAATCATTACTGGTAGCGTAGGTGCCTAGTTTTGTTGTACCTTGATAACATTGAGAGCATACAGCTATTACTGAACCTTTAGCGGACACTCTTTGGATACTGTTTACTAGGCTACTTTCGTTATTTGGAATGTTTCCGTCTCCAAAGGTTTCTAAAACCACACCTTTCAGCTTTTCAGAAATAATTTGCTCAAAGAGTTCAAATTGTATGCCCGGAAAGATTTTTAGTACGCCGATAGGTGTCTGTTTGAATTCTACCAATTTGAACTTATTGGATTTTGGAATTTGGTTTAAAACATGGTGGTTATACTTTATATCTATGCCTACATTGGCAAGGGCAGGGAAATTAGGCGATGTGAATGCCATTAGTTCGTCTGCTGAGGTTTTGGTAGAGCGATTTCCCCTAAGAAGTTTGCCTGCAAAATATAAGCATACTTCGTTTACTACTCCTTCGGAGGCTATAACCATAGAATTTATCAGGTTATCCCTTCCATCGCTACGTAGTTGGCATAGAGGGATTTGCGCTCCTGTAAGGACTACGGGTTTAGCTAAGCCTTCCAACATAAAGGACAGGGCAGATGCTGTATAGGACATGGTGTCCGTACCATGAAGTATTACAAAACCATCATAATAGTCGTAACGCTCTTTAATGGCTCGACCTATACTTACCCACTGTTCATAGGCTACATTGGCAGAGTCTAGGAGTGGATCAAATTCTACAATATCCCATAGGGGCATATCCGGATCCTTTAATTGATAAATTTCGTCTAATAATGTAGAAAAATATGCTTTTTTCGGTGCAAAACCGTGTTCTGTAGGTACCATTCCTATGGTGCCACCTGTGTACAAGATACAAACTCTTTTTTTCATCAAAAACCTCACTTGGAAAATTTCAAAAAGTATGATAGAATTATAGCACAAAATATGTAAAAAACAAAGGGAGGAATTTAGTATGTCAAATACACCTACACCACATATAGAAGCAGGAAAAGATCAGTTCGCGAAAACAGTTTTAATGCCGGGAGATCCATTAAGGGCTAAATTCATTGCGGAAACTTTCTTGGAAGATGCAGTTTTAGTTAATAATGTAAGAGGAATACATGGATATACAGGAACTTATAAGGGTAAAAAAGTATCTGTAATGGCATCAGGTATGGGTATCCCGTCTATGGGAATTTATTCTTATGAATTATTTAATTTCTATGATGTGGATAATATTATTAGAATTGGAACAGCGGGAGTTGTTAGACCTGACCTTAAGGTAAGGGATATTGTTATAGGTCAGGGAGCTTGCACAAATTCTAATTATGGGGCTCAGTATCAGCTTCCGGGAACTTTTGCACCTATCTGTTCTTTTGAACTTTTACAGAAAGCAGTTAAGGCTGCTGATGAGTTAGGGCTTAAACCATTAGTAGGAAACTTATTCTCATCAGATATTTTCTATGATGACGCCAGAGGTTTAGATAAATGGCAGAAGATGGGCGTTTTAGCTACTGAAATGGAGGCGGCAGGTCTTTATATGAATGCAGCACGCGCAGGAAAGAATGCTTTAGCTATATGTACTATTTCTGATAATCCATTTACAGGAGAGGCGACTACTCCTGAAGAAAGGCAGTCAAGCTTCACTAATATGATGAAGATTGCGTTGGAAATAGCATAATGAATATGTATGATAAGGAAAAGCAAAAAAATGGTTGGCTTAGGAAGATAAATGATAAATTTGATTCTATGAATACCAGAACTAAGTTTTTATTAGTTTTAGTAGTCACAGCCATGGTGCTTTATGCTAGATTTAGATCAGGAAAACTTTAGAAAAACCTTTAGAAATGGCGGATTTTGTTGAAAAATTCTCAATATAGTGGTAAAATACTAAGATATATGAATTTAGGAGGTGTCTATGGAAAATAGATATCCAAGACTTGAAGTGAATTTGAAGCATTTGAAGGAAAATGTAGTAGAAGTAGTTGAAAGATGTGGAAAAATGGGCGTTCAGGTAGCAGGAGTTATTAAGGGTGCCACAGGTCTTTCAGAAGTTATTAAAACTTTTGATGAAGGTGGAGCGGCTTTTATAGCATCTTCCCGTTTAGAGCAGATTGAAGAGGCGGTAGCCTTAGGTATCGAAAAACCTATGATGCTCATTAGAATTCCTATGCTCAGCGAAATTTCAGAAGTTATTAGGCTCTGTGAATACAGTCTTAATAGCGAACTTCAAGTGATAAAAGCATTAAATGAAGAGGCTAAGGCTCAAGGCAAGCTTCATAAGGTTATCTTAATGGCGGATTTAGGGGATCTTAGAGAAGGCTATTGGGATAAAGAAGAACTGGTAAATGTAGCTGAATATATTGAAAACAAACTTATCAATATTCAGTTAGTTGGTGTTGGTACCAATGTAGGCTGCTATGGTTCGATTTTACCTACTAATGAGAAATTGGAAGAATTAGTTCAGGTGGCAGAAGCGGTAGAAAAGCGTATCGGCAGAGAGCTGGAGTATATCGCAGGTGGTGCTACCAGCAGCCTTATGAGAATTTGGGAAGGCAAAATTCCGGATAGAGTAAATCTTCTTAGGGTTGGAGAGGGTATTCTTTTAGCAAGAGATTTAGAAGAATATTATGGACATAAGACGGAACCTTTGCATAAAGATATTTTTAGACTTAAAGCAGAGGTTATAGAGGTTAAAGACAAACCTACTCATCCTGTAGGAGAAATTGGTGTAGATGCTTTCGGGCATAAACCTGAATATTTAGATAGAGGTATAAGAAGAAGGGCGTTACTTGCCATGGGCAAGGTGGACTATGGTTCACCGAATGAACTTATTCCTATGGAAAAGGAAATAGAGATTTTGGGTGCTTCTTCCGACCACACTATCATAGATGTTCAAGATAGTGAAAAGGACTATAAAGTTGGTGACATAATGGAATTTGATGTGTGTTACGCAACTATGGTATATTTAACAAGCTGTAAAAATGTAAATATCGCATATATTTGATTATTTAGAAAGTATATGTAAAACATATTCATTAAGGAGGAATAGTTTAATGGCAGAAGAATATTTAACCAAAGAAGGGTATGATAAAATCGTAGAAGAATATGAAATGTTAGTGTCCGTAAAGAGAAGAGAGGTTTCCGAAAGACTTAAGGAAGCTATTTCTTACGGAGATATTTCAGAAAATGCTGAATATGACGCAGCTAAAGATGAGCAGGCGGAAATGGAAGATAGAATTTTCAAACTTGAGAAGATGATTAAAAGTGCGAAAATCATCGATGAAATGGAAGTTTCCAATGATTTCATCGGCGTTGGTGCAAAAATTAAGATAAAGGAATTAGAATCAGGAGAAGTTTATGATTACATAATCGTGGGAACAACTGAGGCTGATCCTTTTGTAGGAAAAATTTCCAATGAATCCTTAATAGGACAAAATCTACTAGGCAAAAAAGTTGATGATGTAGTAGAAATTTTAGTTCCGGATGGAACATTCAAATATCAAGTTTTGGAAATAAATAGATAATATAAAATATTTGTGAGGAAAGAGAAATGAGCGAAGAAAATAGGTTAAATCCAGAAGTGGAAATTGAAGAAGTTACGGAAGAACAATTAACGGAGCAGAGACAGATTAGAAGAGAAAAGTTAAAAGCTCTACAAGAAGCAGGCAGAAATCCTTTCGTACATGAAACATGGAATGTTACTGCTCATAGTGAAGACATTAAAGACAATTTCGTAGCTATGGAAGAGCAGGAAGTGTCTTGTGCCGGTAGAATTATGGCATTTAGACACATGGGAAAGGCTTCCTTTATTGATATTCAAGATAAGCAGGGAAGAATTCAGTGTTTCGTAGGAAGAGATGCTATAGGAACTGAGGAATATCAGTGGTTTAAAACTTATGATATAGGTGATATCGTAGGTGTGGAAGGTACTGTATTCAAAACTAGAACAGGTGAAGTTTCTATAAAGGTATCTAAGGTAGTACTTCTTTCTAAGTCCTTACAGGTTTTACCTAATAAATGGCAAGGCTTAAAGGATCAGGAGCAGCGTTATCGTCAGAGATATGTAGATCTTATTATGAACCCTAATGTAAGGGAAATGTTCTATAAGAGAGCTGCTATTATCCACGAAATCAAGAGAGTTTTAGAAGAGGATTATGGATATTTAGAAGTAGATACACCTATACTTACAACTATAGCAGGTGGAGCTAATGCCAGACCTTTTGAGACCCACCATAATACATTGGATTTAGACATGAAGCTTCGTATTTCTAATGAACTTTATCTAAAGAGACTTATAGTAGGTGGTTTAGATAGAGTATATGAAATGGGAAAAATGTTCCGTAACGAAGGAATGGATAGAAACCATAACCCTGAGTTTACTTCTATGGAATGCTATATGGCGTACGGAAATATGGAAGATACAATGGAAGTTACAGAACAGTTAGTTTATAAGGCTGCCTTAGCTGTAAATGGAACACCTATATTGAAGTATCAAGGTAAGGAATTCGATGTTACTCCACCTTGGAGAAGATTAAATATGGCGGATGCTGTAAAGGAAATTACCGGAGTGGATTTTGACAAAATCGAAACAGATGAAGAGGCTAGAGAGGCTTGCATTAAGTATGGAATGGAAGCGGATGAAGTTAAGAAGATGACTAGAGGAAAACTCATAGCAGAAATGTTTGAGGAGTACTGTGAAGATGTTCCGGGTTACTTAGATGGACCGGTGTTTGTTGTGGGACATCCTGTAGAAATCTCACCACTTTCAAAGCGTGATCCGGAAGATCCGCGTATCACACGCCGTTTTGAAGCATATATTAATGGTTGGGAAATTGCTAATGCCTTCTCAGAGTTAAATGACCCTATAGACCAGTACGATAGATTTGTTACCCAGCAGGCACAGTTGGATTCCGGCGAAGATGATGAGGCTCATCCAATGGATATGGACTTCGTAAATGCTTTAGAAGTAGGGCTTCCACCAACAGGTGGTTTAGGTGTGGGAATTGATAGAGTTATTATGCTTATAACTGATGCTCCAAGCATTAGGGATATAATTCTATTCCCTACAATGAAGTCCTTACCGAACGACAAGTAAGAAAACCCCAGTATTTATGCGGGTT
>CAMENZ010000004.1 GCA_945928865.1 uncultured Clostridia bacterium | reverse complement strand
TTGATAAAAAACTAAAAAAACAGCGATTTACATCAAACTTACATCAATTGATGCAGAAATCGGTGCAAGCAAGAAAAAATCGCATAATTAGTGCAATGAGTGGGCAATTCCAATCGGAGTTGCCCATTTTTAAAACAAACAGAAATACAAATCGGTATTTATAAAGGAGAAACACTATGGGATTATTTGGTAAAAGCAGAAAAGAGCGAGAAAAAGAGTATATGAACAGATTAGATGTTCCATTATGCTTAAAAGAAGACTTTGAATTGATTATTGATGATGTATTTATAATTATGGGGATTGGAACAGTTGTAACAGGAAACATATCAACAGGAATGTGTAGAGTAGGAGAAAATGCGTGTGTTTGTAAAACAAATGGAGGCGTATTAGAGACTAAAATTACTACCATCGATATACATACAAAACAACGAAAATCAAATGGTTGTGGATATAAAACAGAACATGTTGGAATTGGGTTAAGAGGAGTTTCTAAGGAACAATTAGAAATAGGAGATAGAGTGATTGTAAAGAATGCCAATATGTATAGAATGTAATTACAAATTCAAGTTTGCCAACTTGCCCTTTGAGAGAGGAGAAATCCTTTTCTCAAAGGGCTTTTTCTATTTATACGGATATTCGCAAACTACAAGATAAAGCCAAAACTTCATATACTCTAAGCACAAGGAGGTTGAGGGTTGGCTATGAATAACAGTTTAGCAGAAGTACACCCTGAAATTGCTTCGGAGTGGTCGGAGAAGAATTTACCGCTTAAACCTGATGACATTACTTTCGGTTCAAATAAAAGAGTGTGGTGGAAAGGTGCTTGCGGTCACGAATGGGAAACGAACGTTAAAGCTCGTTCAAAGGGGGAGAAATGCCCGATATGCTCAGGAGCGAGAGTAATAGAGGGTATACCGATGTAGTTGACGATGTTCTTTGCAAGGTGCTTTCAGCCAAGAAAAGAAAGCTCAAAATCAAATATATCTAAGCACGAAAATAGACCGCCTACACGACGTAAGCGGTCTTTGCTAATTTAGAGTAAGTCCGACAAACTGGGAGTTGCCGTCTCACTTGCAAAGATAAAATTTCAATTTAATGTTCCTTATAGAGTATCCTTTCTTTAAGAAAACCTGTAAGATTTTTAAATGCTTCTGCCGCCACAGGATCAACTCTTTCAGCTGCAACAAAACAATGCGGCTGTGCGATACCATTCTCCGCAAATGGATCAACTAAAACGTAATGCGCCCCAACCGTTTCCAATTTTTCTGCCATTGAATTCATATCATTACGATACTCACTACCAAGCAAAAAAGCTGCCGGATAATCCTTTGTCATATATGGTATGCATTCATATTTATTCAGTTCATCTTTATTTAGATAAATAGAACCTTTTACATAATTTCCAACAAGCATTTTACATAATAGTGTCATATTTTGATAATCAATTGGCGCATCATCCACCACTACTGCCGAAATCTGTTCCACGTTTATAGCAGGATCTATAGATAAAAGCGCAGCATATTCAGGATTTGAAATAACAGTTCCATACTGAGCAGTCATAATAGCTCCTGCAGAACTTCCCATAATGATTACTTTATCCATATTGATATTGTATTCATCTTTATGTTCAGAAATGAATCTAATTGCTTCATTCATCTGAATAAGCGGAACCGGGAAATGATACTCAGGAACCAATGCATAATCAACATTGACTATATTATAGCCCTGCATACAAAGGTCATCTATTAATGCAGTAGAATCACTTGCAGCCATTGGATCACCCATATTCTTACTCCCCCCAAAGAATCCTCCTCCGTGAAAATAAAACAACGTTGGTCTATCTTCTTCTCTGTTTGAGTCAGGATATGTAATATCCAGAAAGCTGTTTGGGTACTCCGTTCCATAGGCAATATCGTTTATTTTGTACTGACCATCAGCCTTTTCGCCTTCACCTGGAGTATAAATTGGTTCAAAAGAATTTGGTCCAGCATCTTGATACATTGCTTTTTGAATCACCCCAACGATGATTTGTGGATGAGTTGTTATATAGAAGTATAACCCAAATATAAGAATTCCAATTATTCCAATAATAATACCAATTACTTTTATCACCTTAAAAGCCTTGCTATTTGTACTTTTCTCTACCATTTCCTATCTCTCCTGTATCATTGCATCCTGCCAATTATCATTTTGCAGAAGCTCTGGATTACTTCCGACAAAAATCTTTGCAGCTTCATTGTCATTCTGTAGCTGATACAGGAACCATGCCGTCATATATGCATCTGTTCTTAACAGTATGTCCTCATGTTCAGCTCCAACTACTCTAGCTATCACTTTTTCAGTATCATTAGATATACTGTTATATATGTCTACTAAAGTGCTAAGTGGGCACACTCCGCCGAATTCTGTTTCTGGATTTTTACCTGAATCATCAGATTTCCCGGTTCCTGCTGTCATAAAATACGGAATACTTATTTTAGAAGAATCATATTCCCATCCCATGTTTATGGCCAAATATGGATATGCTGCGCTACCTGTAAATATTGCTTTGTATATACTTCCATTCTGAAACTCTGTTACCGCCCTAATAGCCCCAGCTCCACCTTGTGAGTAACCTAGGATTCCAACATTATCTTCATCCACTTTTTTATATAAAATATTGTTTTCACCAACATTTAACACATAATCTAATGTAAATGCAGAAGACTCACCGGTTCCGGTTTGTCCATCATCATTACCAACAACGATAAATCCCCAAGATGCAAGCTTAGCAAAGAATGGTTCATACTTATATGCTTGAACATTGCTGGCATTTACCACCATAATCATTGGATATTTTTTTGATTCATTTTCCAATTCTGAAGGATACCACACTCTGATTTTATCTATGCTTTTATCATCAATATCAAAAATATATGAAGATATTTCATATGGTCCCGGAACAGAATACTTCAACTCCAGTTCTGCAGAACTTTTAAAGTCTTTATAATAACCTTCTGATATGACCGGTTTCTTACTTTCAAAATAACTCTTCACACATAAAATACTAAAAATTAATAATAATACTGTCAAAATAAAGCCAGATACTTTAAAAAATTTCTTCATCACAACAACCTTCTTTCTTGACTTTTGTTTTAATATATATTAACATAAGACATACGTTGAGACAAGTGTCTCGACAAAAATGAGACAAACGAAGGGAATTGTATCATCATGAATAATGAAGAAAAAAACACGTATGTCAGACAACAAATTACTCGCACTCTAATTCAACTGCTTGAGGAAAAGGATATTAGTGACATCTCAATCAAAGAACTATGTGACACAGCAATGATTGGTAGAGCTTCATTTTATCGAAACTACAGTTCCAAAGATAATGTAATTGCGACATATGCACATGAATTAATCAGCAATTGGGGAGAAGCTCTCGAAAAGAATCCTGAAGCCAATATACTAAACTTCTTTGAGCATCTTTTTAATCATTTCGCAGAAAACAGGACATTCTATTTATCCCTTCACAAACAAGGACTGTCCTCAATATTGCTTGATACAATAAAAAAGAAAATGGAACTAACACCATCCCTCCCTAATAGTGACGCATATGGTCGTGCCTGGCTTGCATATGGTATTTATGGCTTAATAGAAGAATGGATAGGTCGTGGTATGGTTGAATCTCCATCCGAAATGAATATGATTATAATAAAAAGTGTAACCCCAACTAAAACAAGGACATAGAACGCCATCTGAAGCCAGCGACCATTGATAATATTCATACGGTTCTTCATCAGATTTTGGATATGGCGGTCGATGATGACTACATCAGGAATAACCCGTCAAACAATGTGCTTAAAGAGTTGAAACAGTCCCATTGTTTTCAGACCGAGAAGCGTAGAGCCTTAACAAAGCCCCCACGAAACTAATCGAAAATAAAGTAAAGTAAGATTTTGAAAAAATCTGATTTGCGACTTATTTTGAACGATGTTGGGTTATAGCAAGAATTGAAACGATGTCCTAAATCGTCCCTACAATGAAGCCTGTGGAGTAGAATTTGCAGTAAATTCAAAGCTTTGAGGGCTTCGATAAATAGAAAGACAACATTTGCTCTTCGAAGCTTGGTAATATGTGAGATAAATTTAATAAAATTAATGGGAAACAGTAAATTTCGGTTTACTGTATAAAAATAGAGTTTTGTGTCATTTGCTTAGAATATCAAGAAATTTCAATGGTAGTACCTTATCTATGGTAGACAAAATAAAATAATATGTTATAATTGTATTGAATATGTGTGAAAAGAGTTGATGAATTGTGTTAAGAGTGATGGAAATTATCAAAAATAAGGACAGATCCATAGATGGACAGAGTGATATTGGCTTTGTTTTGTTGTGGTGTAAGTTTTTATATTTGGTAAGAGGAGATACGTGACATAAAAGTACGTATTTTATTAAATTTTTATTTTAAGTTTGAAGGTGTAAGGAGGAAACAAATGAAAAATTTATTAAGAAAATCTATGAGTTTAGCTATGGTTTTAATAATGATGATTTCGGTAGCATCTGTTAATGCGTATGCAGAGGGCATTAAAAAGATTCAGATTGATTTACCGAGTTTTGAAAGTGCTAAATTCAAAGAAGCAAATGATGTGGAGATGTATTCTGATACTAAGGATGTTAGTAATTTGCTAAATATTAAAGCAGATTCAGAAGGAACCAATGAACTTAATGTGACCAGTGCCAAGTTTGGTCCGGGTGGGGTTCTAGGGTATGATATAAAACAATATCTAGAGCAGGCAATGGAAATTTGGATTCCGGATACAAGTAGTGATGAAGATAAGCAAAAGTTGGTAGAGCAGGGTATAACAAATGGAGTGGAACAAGATAAATATGCTAATGATCAATTGAAAGAGGCTTGCAAGAAATGGGATGGAATGGATTGGGATTTAGACAATTCATACTATCAACTGAAAGTGAAGTTGCCTAAGAATATGACTTTCGATAGAGAAAAATTCATTTCCAAGTGGAATTTGGATATAAAGGGAGAAAATAATGATGACTTTTTAGCATCCTTATATGAGCCACAAAAACCGGATGTTCAGGGAAATACTATTATTTTCAAGGCTAAGTTTAAAACTTTAAAGTCCGATATTGCTCTTAATTTAAAACCCATTAATTCCAAACCGAATAGCTGGATTTCTGATGATTCAAAAAATTGGAATAAGCAAATTTTAAAGATAAGTCTACCTGTAGACATTCATTATAAAAAGGATACAAACGCTTTTGAATATGCTGTAGATTTAGAGCATAGTATTAAAATAGCGGATAAAAAAGGCGAAGTGTTACTTGAAGGGCTTACTGATAATGCATTAGATATTTTACATGGTCCATTATTACCTATGGATATGTCTAAGGCTAATATTGAAGCATTTCCACTTAAGCAACAGTTGGATGGAGATATGGCAGTAGGTGATAATAGCGAAAGCGAGGCTTTATATTCATTTGATAAGGATAAAGTTTTTGATCTTACAACTAAGTTGAATGTTACACCAATTAAGAGTGTGGTAGGAGATCCTTTAGGTACACTGTCTGGTTCAATGCCAGGTGGGAAAAAATTTGCCGATATGCAGACTTTTAAATTTTGGCCTGCATTATACTTAGGTAGTGAATTTTCAACTACTTTGAGATTTCCTCAGGAAATTATAGTACCGGAAGATATAAAGGTGGAGTCCTTAGAACTACTTGGAGCTAAAGAGATTTTTGCTATTTCTAAGTTGGAAAAAACTGTAGATCCGGTTACTAAAGAAACTTTGTTAAAGGTTTATATGCCATTAACTGATAATGCGAAGAAATCTATGCCTTCTTTACATGCATTAAGCAAGTTGATTAGCAGTGTAGATGATAATTTGTATTTAAAGGTAAAAGGTTTAAAGTTATCTAGTGGAACAGAATATGATAAGCATTATACCATTGAAGGAGCCGTAAGTGGAAAAGTGTTCTTCACCTTTATTACAGATGTTGATGATTGGGTGGCTAATGAATACAAAGATGAATTACAAGAAAAATTTGGTAATGATATTGTAAAAAAAGATGATACATGGAATGTTTTGCATTTTAATGGGGACTCTACCAAACTTGAAGAAGCTGTAGATTATATGTTGGTAAAGCATCCGGAAATATTCAATGAAGTGGTTCCAATGTTATTAAAGGATGCAGGGGCAAGAAGAAAATATGATACAAATGTATATTCTCTCTTTGTTAATTGGATAGGTAAGCAAGAAGAAGGTGGAAGGGATTATGTATATTCATTGCAAGGTGGCGATCCTGAGGATATTACCTTTACATTAATTCCTAAAAAAACGATTGTACCGGAGCCGGGACCATATATACCGTATGAACCTGATAAACCTGATAAACCAACTGTTATAGAAGAACCGATTAAGCCGGAAGTACCGGATATAATTGAAACACCTAAGGTACCTAAAATAACCATTACACCAAAGGTAGAAACTAAACCGGATATACCAAAAACAAATGCTAAAAATAACCCTAATCCTATTGTACCTAAAACAGGTGGAGATAATAGTGAAATGTTATATGTATTGCTTATGTTAGTTTCCGGAAGTGCTATATTTGTAATTAGATGTAAAGATAGAAAAAATACAAAATAAAAAGGATATGTTAATAACTTTTTATTTAGTAAATGATTAAAATTAAGGCGGTAGAAAAGTGATTTCTATCGCCTTTTTATGCAAAAAAATTAAATAAGTCAGAGCTTAAAATATTGAATTATGAAATGTTTAATGATATACTTCAGTTGTGTGAAGGGTACATAGAGGCATCCTTTGAATATAATTGATTGTAAAGGTTAATCATTCAGGAGGAAAGAAATGTTTTGTAAAAATTGCGGTTCAGAAATTAATGATTTTGCAGTTGTTTGTCCTAATTGTGGGGTCTCTCAGAAGGAAAAAGCGGAGGTTGTTGACAATGGTGGATTTGGATGGGGCGTTTTAGGATGTTGTATTCCCATTGCCGGCCTAATTCTTTTTTTAGTATGGCAAGATACTAAGCCTAAAACTGCTAAGGCGGCAGGAATAGGTGCCTTAGTTTCTGTACTTATAGGTGTTGCTTATTATGTTCTTGTTTTTGCAGCAGGCGTTACTATGATATCCTCTATTGATTCATTTTAATTTATGATGAATTGGATTTATAGGTGGCTTCCGCGAATATTTGGTTGCCACTGCCGTAGTAGTCGTTCTTTTTATTATAAAGGTTATAAGTTTCCTATATGTGCCAGGTGTACAGGGGAATTAACAGGGATTATCCTAAGTCTTATTCTGTTTTGGTTTTGGAAGCCAAAGGTTATAATTTCAATTTTGATAATGCTACCTTTGATTTTAGATGGTAGCCTTCAGGCTTTAACGAGCTATGAAAGTAATAATATTAGGAGATTTGTTACCGGAATTTTATTTGGAATAGGGCTAGTATCTATTTTTGTTTGGACTACAACCTTAGTATTTAATTTGGGAATTGAATATGGAAAAGGTATGAATATGTAATAAAATATACTGTGATGGCGCTCAACTTTAATGTTGGGTGCTTTTTTATATGCTTACTTTATTAGTCTGATTCTTCAAAAAAACAATAAATCTGCGGCTCACATTCTTGAGAATATTCTACTTGAGAGCATTTTGAAAACTAATGGAAATGCAATTTATTCAAAACTTATGGAATTATAAAAACGAGAGAGGTATTAGAATGTTGAATGAGAGTATGAGAAAAAAATTAAACGTTCAGGGTGAGAGTTACATACACAAGCTTAATGAACATGAGTGGACATGGACAAAGTTAGTATTGTCTATTTTGCTTTTGTTATGGCTTTTGCTTTGGTGATTATAGTGTTAATTGGAGTATTAGGACTGATAGTGACTATTTTTGGTGGAGGGGATACCTTCTGGAAGGCTTTAGGAGGTAGAGATTTCAATGCTTCCAGTGCAGTTGGCGGATATGCAGAAAAGGATGTGATTATTACTATGATTGCCAATGTAGTATATTTCTTAATTGTAGTATGGGCTTGGAAACGCTATAAGAAGAAGGAAACAGTATAGATGTTTAGACAGTACCAAAGGCTTAGCCGATGGTACTGATATTTTGATACTTTATTAGAGAGGGGCAACCCTCTTTTTTTATTATGATAAAACAGATAAATATCTTTTAGTGTGGAGAATATTCTTCCCTCACCCAGTTACAAGCATAGTTGTAAAATTTCGATGCGGCTGTGGATAAAAGTCTTTTATTGTGGCAGGCAATTCCTAGATCCCTATGTCCAGGTGGATTAAGAGGGAGAGATATGATTTTTCGTTCAAAGCCTTGTAGCATCATCTCCGACATTAAGCTAACACCTAAGCCTTGTTCCACCATAGCGATTACTGCGTGGTCATCACTTTCCACAAAATCTGCATCCAGCTTGATTCGATTTTGTTTTAATATGGCTGTGATTTCATCTTCGACACCTTCGTTAAGGGCTATGTAGGGTAGGCTTGGCAGGTTAGAAACCGGAAAACTTTTAGATTTTGCTAGAGAATAAGTTTGAGAAAAAATGGCTAAAATAGGATCTCTGTATAGAAATTCAGCATCTAATTCAGGTATGGTTGGATAGGCGATGAATCCAATATCTACCTGATCTTCCTGTAACCAAGTTACTATTTGTTTATCTGTTCCGTGTAATAATTCAAATTTAATTTTAGGGTAATCTGCCTGAAAGTTTTTAATCATACCGGGTAGCCATTGGGCAGACACGCTATTGAAGGTTCCTATTCTAATGATGCCTTCCTTAAGACCGTTAATTTCGCTTATGCGTTCAGATAACCTGCGTTGATGATAAAGAACTGCCTTTATATATGGTAGTAATAATTCTCCTTCAGTAGTGAGCTGGACTCCGCGTCTTCCTCTAGTGAGGAGTGTTAAATTCCATTGTTCTTCCAGGGCATTTATAGCTCTGGTGAGACCTGATTGAGTGTAGCCCAGTTCTTCTGCTGCCTGTGTCATAGTTCCGGATTCTACAGCTTTTATAAATACTTCGTATTGGGAAAGGTTCATAGTTACCTCCTTAGATTGCTTATATGACTTTTAATCATATAAAACATAATAAACTTGCACTTTACGTTATTTAATTTGTATTGTACACTATTATTACAGACAAAGTCAAATTTTGAAAGTTTTGAAAAGGAGAAAAAATTATGTTTACAAAAGTAATTACAAGAAAACCTTGCAAGGCACTTATCGATGGTATTTCCACAGGTCAATTCTGTGATGGTACACCTGACTATGAAAACGCAATTAAGCAGCACGATAAATATGTAGAAACTTTAAGAGGATTAGGACTTCAGGTTACAGATCTGGAAGGTGATGAAAGATATCCGGATTCTTGTTTCGTGGAAGACCCTGCTGTAGTTATGGAACATTGTGCAGTAATAACTAACCCTGCAAGAGAATCTAGAAATGGTGAAAAAGTAGAGATTTTAGATGTTATTAAAAAATTCTATGATGATTCACAGATTTTCTATATTGAAGCTCCTGGAACTATGGAAGGTGGAGATGTAATGCAAGTTGGAAATCATTTCTATGTAGGACTTTCTGATCGTACTAATGAAGAAGGTGCAAAGCAATTTAATGATATTGTTACTAAATTTGGTTATACTTCTTCAACTGTTCCTGTAACAGAAGGACTTCACCTTAAGGATTTTGCGATTTATCTTGAAAACAACAATATGCTTGTTACAGCAGTAATGAACGAAGAACCTGCATTTAAAGACTTCAATCGTTTCGTAGTTGATCCTGATGAACTTTATGCAATCAACAGTCTTAATATCAATGGTACAGTTTTAGTTCCTGAAGGCTATCCTAAGACTCAGAAGATTATAGAGGATTTAGGTTATCCTATTAAACTTGTAGATACAGGTGAATTTAGAAAGATTGATGGAAGCTTGACTTGTTTATCTTTAAGATTCTAGGGTGTAAATAAATATTGCGATATAAAAAAAGACCGCTTTTGAATTTTAGCGGTCTTTATTATATTGGTCTGCTTTAGCTATGGTTCCGAAGGCAGAGCCTGAGAAACAAAGAACCACCGGCTATGCCGGTGGTTATGATTTTTTGTTATTTTTTGTTTTAGATTTACTAGAAAAGGAAATCCTGGGATTATCTTGCTTGCGGAGAGTTCGTATAGTGTGTGGACCTCTGGTTGTAGGCGAATAAGCTTTTAGATATTCAATGAAAGCTTTGCGAGTTTTTAAGAAGTTGGTTAGACCAATACTGTTGAAAATTTCACCATTTATAAAATAGATTTGATGGTCTCTAAGTTTTTCTACCTTATCAAAATTGATGTAAGTGTATTTCATACAGGGGAACATATAGGGCGGCCAACTGTTAGCAAAATCCAAAAGTTTTCCATAAAACCAATACTCAGCATATTCTGTCTTTAGATAAATTTTTCTTGCTTCTTGCCTTATGAAGAGTATATCTGCTAAGCTCACTCTTTCAATTAAATTTTTTGTACGCACAAATACTTCGTTTTTGTTAGGCATATTTTGAAATGTCTCCTGCAAAATCTGATTATCCATAAAATTGGCGGAAGCGGTGGGATTCGAACCCACGTGCCCCGAGAGGCAACTTGATTTCGAGTCAAGCTCGTTATGACCACTTCGATACGCTTCCGTGTAATCTTTGCACTGTATACTTTGTATATGGACTTAATAAATATAACATAAAGATGGCGTAGTTTCAATAAATTTTAGCAAAGTTTTTATGCTTGGGATTTTTGCTAAAAGGATTTAATTTAAGAAAAATTTAGGATTATTACAACCTCAAAATCTGAAAATTTTAGTGCAAATATATTGAAATATCAGTGTTTTTTAATAAAAACATAGACTTTGATAAAAAAATAATGATTTTTTTATTTAGGTGTAGTATAATAAACCATGTATGATTATATAAAATTTAGAAAGGACGGTCTCATAAACATGAGTCAAAAACATTTACAGAGCATTCATGTTAGTCATTACAAGCATACTGCCGGGTGTGCTACTGAGGTAATGCCTATACCTGATGTTGTAAAAATTTCTATGTCTCAGCACATTGGAGCTCCATGTCAACCTTTAGTTAAAAAGGGTGATTATGTAAAAGTGGGTCAGAAAATTGGCGACACTGAAGCTTTCGTTAGTGCACCTATTCATTCCAGTGTTTCGGGTACTGTTAAGGCTATCGAAGAGCAACGCTCAGCCGCAGGCGGTATGGACACTCTAGTTGTGATTGAAACAGACAAGAATCAAGAAATCTTTGAAGAGGTAAAAGCTCCTGAAGCTAAAGACTTACCTGAATTTGTTAAAGCAATTAAGGAAAGCGGTTTAGTTGGTTTAGGTGGAGCCTCTTTCCCTACTCACATTAAGTTTAACCCTAAGAATATTGATGATGTACATACTTTAATAGTTAACGCCGCTGAGTGTGAACCTTTCATTACTTCTGACCATCGTCTTATGTTAGAAGATGCTGAGGATCTTATTTATGGTTGTCAGTTAGTTATGAAATACATCGGTTTAGATGAAGGTTATATTGGTATTGAAGAAAACAAGATGGATGCTATTGAGCATTTAGATCAGCTTCTTAAGAGCAAGGGCATTACAAATATTAAAACTTTCAAGTTACAGGCAAGATATCCAAAGGGAGCTGAGAGAGTTCTAGTTTATGAAATTACAGGTAAAACTATGAATGCAGGTGTTCTTCCTGCAGATTTAGGAATTATCTTATCTAATGTTACTACTATTGCCTTTGTAGGTTCTTACTTTAGGACAGGTATGCCTCTTATTTCCAAGAGAATTACTATTGATGGTGATGCAGTTAATGAACCTAAGAATATTATCGCTCCAATAGGAACTATGATAACTGATATAGTTGAATTTTGTGGTGGATACAAAGCGGAACCTAAGAAAATTTTAATGGGTGGACCTATGATGGGAAGAGCTATTTTCTCAGATGAGCTTCCAATCGTTAAAAATAATAATGCTATTCTGGCATTTACAGGTCCTCAGGCTTTAGTGCCGGAAGAAACGGCTTGTATTAACTGTGGCAGATGTCATTATGCTTGTCCGTTCAAGCTTATTCCTACAGCTTTGGCAGATGCTTATGAAAGAAGAGATGCACAGGCTCTTTCTGATTTAGCTGTTATGCAGTGTATGAACTGTGGCTCTTGTTCCTACGTTTGTCCTGCTCGTAGGCCTTTAGGATTTATCAACACTTTAGGTAAAGTTGTATTAAAGGAGGCAGGAATTAAATAATGGAAAAGAAAATTTATAATAATTTGATAGTATCAGCGTCTCCACATTTAGTAACTGCAATGGATACACAGAAAACAATGCTTATGGTAATCTTAGCATTGATTCCATCCTTAGTTGTAAGTACTTTTGTTTTTGGAGTTAGCTCCTTGATTTTAACTGCAGTTTGTGTGGCAGCTTCAATGTTCTTTGAATGGGCATGGAATAAGCTTTTGAAGAAACGCCAGACTGTTATGGATTTTTCAGCAGCTCTTACAGGTTTGTTGATTGCCTATAATGTACCTTCTGAACTTCCACTTTGGATAGCAATTGTTGGATGCTTCGTAGGTGTTGTAGTTATTAAGCAATTATTTGGTGGTATAGGTAAAAACATAGTAAATCCTGCTATCACCGCTCGTATAGTATTATTCATTTCTTTTGCAACAGAAATGACAACATGGCCGGTACCTAGAATGGTATCTGATGCTACTTCTTCAGCTACTCCTTTAGGAATTTTAGCTGAAACAGGAACAACAGCTCTTCCTAATAATATGCAAATGTTCTTAGGATTTATCGGCGGTTCTATGGGTGAAGTAAGTTCCATAGCTCTTTTAGTAGGCGGACTTTTCCTTATTTGGAAGAAGATTATAAGCCCTATTATTCCGGCTTGTTTTATAGGAACTGTATTTGTATTTGCCTTTGTTTATTATATGGCAACAGGTAGTGGAGAAGCTTTAGAAATGGCAGTTTTCCATGTACTCGCAGGTGGTGTAATGTTAGGAGCTTTCTTTATGGCTACAGATTATGTAACTACACCTATTTTACCACTCGGAAGAGTAATCTTCGGTGTTGGTTGCGGTCTAATTACTATGTTAATCAGACTTTATGGACAGTATCCTGAAGGAGTTTCATTCTCAATTTTAATTATGAACTGCTTAACTCCTCTTATTGATGCTTATTGCCAAAAGAGAATGTATGGAGGTGCAAAACATGAAAAATAGTAAATATCAAGAATATTTCGCACCTACTGTAGTTTTAGTAGCTATTTGCTTAGTTATTACTTTTGCTTTAGCTTATGTAAACTCAATCACTTCACCGATTATTGAAGAAAATGCTATTAAAAAAGCTAACGAAACTAGAAAGGTACTTCTTCCTGAAGCAGACAATTTTTCAGAATTTACCGGAGAATTAGCTGTGCTAGAAGAAGGTAAAGTTTTCATAAAAGATTGTTTTGTTGCAGATAATGGTGCAGGAATCGTAGTAACTGTAAAGACTAAATCCTTTGGTGGTTTACTTACAGAAATGGTAGGTATCAATGGAGAAGGTGCTATTACAGGCGTTAAGGTAACTAATCATGCTGATACACCGGGTCTTGGAACAAAGGCTCATTTAGAAGGCCATTTAGATCAGTACAAGGGTCTTACAGAACTTACAGCAACTAATGCAAAATCTGATCCTGCAGTAGACCATGTAAGTGGAGCTACTATATCTTCCAATGGTGTTCATTATGGAGTATATGCTGCATTAGAGCAGTTTAAAATAGTAGGAGGTGCTAAGTAATGGGTAATAAAGTTAGTAAATTAGCAATCCTTACTAAGGGTATAATTAAAGAAAACCCAAGTTTGGTGCTTTTGTTAGGTACATGTCCTACACTTGCAACAACTTCATCTGCTATAAACGGTGCAGGTATGGGAATATCTGCTATGGCAGTTTTGATTTGTTCAAATATTGTAATTTCCTTATTAGCTAAGATTATACCTGATAAGGTTAGAATACCATGTTACATAGTTGTAATTGCAGGCTTCGTAACATTAGTACAATTCTTACTTCAGGCATTTGTAAATTCATTATATGAATCACTAGGTTTATTCATTCCTCTTATAGTTGTAAACTGTATTATTTTAGGTCGTGCAGAAATGTTTGCATCTAAAAACGGTGTAGTAGATTCAGCTTTAGATGGAATCGGAATGGGACTTGGATTTACACTTTCCTTAACTTTCATAGGTGCCATCAGAGAACTTCTTGGAGCAGGAACTATCTTCGGTTTCGCACTTCCTTGGATTAGTGAACATCCTATGATGATTATAGCTTTAGCACCGGGTGGTTTCTTTGTATATGCTTGTGCTATAGCGATTGTAAATACAATTATCAGCAGCAATGGTGGTAAACCTCGTGACGGTTTTGGATGCAGCAGCTGTGCTATGTCAGGATCTTGTGGAACTGAAGGTTGCAGTGTAGATGTTTCAAAACTTGAAAAAATTGAAATAAAGAAGGGAGCTGAAGCGTAATGGGACACTATTTGACGATTTTAGTAGGGATTATTTTAGTAAATAACTATGTTTTAGCTCAGTTCTTAGGTATATGTCCGTTTTTAGGAGTATCTAAAAAATTAGATTCTGCTATCGGTATGGGTATTGCGGTTATATTCGTAATGCTTTTAGCAACTGCAGCTACATGGCCGATCATGGGCATTCTTAACTATTTTGAAATAGGTTATTTACAGACTATCGTATTTATTTTAGTAATTGCAGCTTTAGTACAGTTTGTAGAAATGGTAATGAAGAAATTCTTACCTGCACTTCACAAATCTTTAGGTGTATATCTTCCGTTGATTACAACTAACTGTGCTGTACTGGGAGTATGTATTTCTAATATAGATGAAGGATATAATTATTTAGAAGCATTGGTAAATTCACTTGGTGCAGGAATAGGTTTCCTTATTGCTATGATTATTTTCTCAGGTATGAGAAGAAAATTAGAAGGAAATACAGATATTCCTGTAGCTTTCCAGGGAGTGCCAATTACTATGGTAGCAGCTGCTATTTTATCCCTTGCATTTATGGGATTTGGCGGCTTAGTAGGATAAGGAGGCGAAAAGATGCAAGCAATTTTAATACCTGTTTTATTAGTAGTTGCCTTAAGTTTCGTCTTTGCAGTAATTCTTACTATAGCAGCGAAGGTTTTCTTCGTACCTGTAGATGAAACAATGGCTAATTTAAGAGCAGAATTGCCTGGAGCAAACTGCGGAGCTTGTGGATATGCTGGTTGTGATGACTATGCAAATGCTATGGCAGAAAATCCTGAGGTAGGACCTAACCTCTGCCCTGTAGGTGGAGCTGAAGTGGCTGCTAAATTAGCAGAAATTTTAGGAGTGGAAGCTGGAGCAGCGGCTAAGGATGTGGCTGTAGTTATGTGTAACGGTCATGATTTTGCAGCCAAGAAAATTATGGAATATCAGGGTCTTATGACTTGTGCAGCGGCTAAACAACATTTTGGTGGAATTTCCGCTTGTAAGTTTGGTTGCCAAGGTTTAGGCGATTGTGTGACTGCTTGTCAGTTTGATGCTATTAAGATTATAAACGGCGTAGCCGTTGTAGATCGCGAGCGTTGTACTGCTTGTGGAGCTTGTGCTAAGGCTTGTCCACAGAATTTAATTAGAATTTCACCTGAAAAGAACAAAGTGTTAGTTCAGTGTCATTCTAATGAAAAGGGCGGAGTTACAAGAAAGGCTTGTTCAAACGGTTGTATCGGTTGCGGAAAGTGCGTAACTGTATGTAAGTTTGATTCCATAAAGGTTGAGAATAACTTAGCTTATATTGATCCGGAAACTTGCAAAAACTGTGGTGCATGTGCAAAGGTTTGTCCGACAAATGCTATAATCAATATCAGATTAAAGAAGACAAGATTCCAACCTGAATTTCCAGTAGCTAAGGAAGCTGAACCGACACCGGCGCCGGTAGCAGAAGCTCCTAAGGCTGCGGAAGCATAGACATACTTTCTAATAAAAATAAAAGGCTTTCCTGTAATTGGGAAAGCCTTATTTTTTAAATTTTGCAATTATCGAAGTTTCCGGTAATTTTTTGCAAGGGTGTTTCCATACATTGCCTCTAACTCATTTCTGTGGTAAATATAACCGGCATCATCGAAATATTTTGCTTTAGCAGGACATCTTTTTTCACAGGCACAGCATTTAATGCAGATTCCTGTAATGAGACTAAAATCATCCTTAGAAATAACTCCCATAGGACATATTTCGGCACATAAACCACAATTTATACATTCATCATTAGTCTTAGGCTTAACCTTTCTAATATCGATAAAATTACCAAATCGGTCTCTTGGTTTATAATATTCACTATTGTAATCGCCTATAATCTCCAGTTTTTTAGCCATTATGCTGTCTATAGACTTTTCTTTTAATAAATTACTTATCTGCTCTGCGAAAACTTGAATTTCTTCCATATCCTTTAAATTCGGCCGACCTTTACCCAAGGTACAGGAAAAGCTATGTTCACCGCAAAATCCGCCGCCGCCAACAACTTGGAAGCCCTTAACTTCTAAAACCCGACAAAGCTCCGCCAGTGAGTTGTCAAAACTTCTGTTACCAAAAGTAACCATGCCTACTGCTAAGGCACCATTACCTTCTATGGTGTCCAGGTACTTTAGCATTAAGTTGGGAAGTCTGCCTGCATAAGTTGGCATACCGAATATAACCAGATATTTATCCGAAAGTAGAGGAAAAGAGGTTCGGCTTTCAGGAAGTGTAAAATCAAAATCAGATTCCGGCAGAGCAAGTTTTGTACTTATATGATGGGATAAGGATTTTACAACGGTTTTAGTGTTACCTGTTGGACTAAAGTATATGCTGTAAATTCTGTTAAGAGTAGTCATAATTTAATTCCTTTACTTGGCTATAGTTTTATATGTGAAGGAAGCCTTCTTTCGATTTCATAGCTTAAAAATCCTGTTAATATACCGCTGATGATACCTGTAAATACTAATATAGGGAAGTATGATAATAGGGCGGTGCTGGATAGAAGGGCTGAGGCTGTTAAAAGCTGACCTATATTGTGGGCAACACCGCCTGCCATACTGATGCCTATCATACTGAAAATTTTAGTGCGATATAGTATATACATAATAACTATACTTAAAATTCCTCCTGCAAAGGAATATAACATTCCGAATACTCCGCTAAAGAGAAGTCCTGATATGAGGATTCTAACCATGTTTACAGTAAAAGCATATTTGAAACCTAAGCGATAGAGGGCTAGGATTATTACTAAATTGGCAACTCCGATTTTGACTCCGGGAAGAGGAATCGGAATTGGAAGTAAAAATTCAACATAGGAAAAGATTAGAGCTAAAGCTGTGAAAATGCTACAATAGGCCAAAGTTTTCCCTTGATTTAAATTTTGATTTCTAACCGGAGATGACATCTACATCACCTCCTATCTTGGCTTTCTCATCATTTTTTATTTCGACAATAAGTTTGTGAGGAAGGCAGACCAAAGTGTCATTCACCATAGAAATAGAACCTTCTTTAACACAATATTGGTTTTTACAGTTGGAAAAAGTCATTTGTACTTTTTTATTTTTTATGATAATATTGTTTATGTCATTACCTCTGGTAATGCTGACAGTTTGGTCTTTAGAAAGGTCATAGGTACCGTATAGTTTTCCGTCTAAGGAAACGACTACTTTTGCAGATGAAAGGGCTTCGCATGGTATTAAACCTAGAAATTGACCTATGGAATTTAAACCACTGAAACAGCCTATCAGAATTAGGACTATCAGTAAAAATATATCGGCTTTTTTAATCATAAAATCTCCTTAAGAAAGGTAATTTAATATGAAAATAAACAGAATAATTATACGAATTTTAATGTTCATTTTAATACTTGCTTTGATTATAACACAGACCGGTTGTGATTTGAATAAGCAAAATCCAAGTCCCAATTCTTCAGAAAATGTAAATAAGGGCATTTCTATGAGTCGTTTTGCCTTAGATACAGTTTGCAGCCTTACAGTTTATGGTATAAATCCTGAGGTGAATAAGGAAGCGGAAGAAATTATAAACAGGGCTTTCGATAAGATAAATGAATATGAAAAACTTTTAAGCTATACAAGAGAGGAGTCGGAGATTTCCTTTATAAATAGAGCTAAAGGAGAGGCTACTAAGGTTTCTAAAGATGTGTTAGAGGTTATAAAGATAGGCGTAGAATATAGCAAATTATCTAAAGGCATATTCGACATTAGCTGTGGAGCCTTAACTGATTTATGGGATTTTCACGATGTGGATTCAGGAAAATCGGCTTCCGGAAAAGTTCCTAAAAAGGATGTGGTTGAGGAAGCTTTAAAGCATATAGGCTATGAAAAAATAAAGTTGGATTTATATGGAGGTTATGTTACATTAAAAGATTCTAAAATGAAACTTAATTTAGGTGGCGTGGCTAAGGGTTATATAGCGGATAAAACAGCCGAGTTCTTAGAAAAAGAAGGGGTTACAAGTGCCATAGTAGATTTGGGAGGAAATATTGTGGCAGTAGGAAGTAAGGCTAGAGATATTAAAAGTTATGGAAAAGATGATGAAATTACAGCCTTTAAGCTGGGAGTTAAGGACCCTTTATCAGAGGAAGGCAGCTTATTGGGTATGATGGAAGGTGGAAATCTCACTCTAGTAACATCAGGAACCTATGAGAGGTATTTTGAGTTTGAAGGTAAAAGATATCATCATATTTTAAGCACAAAAAATGGTTTTCCTACTGATGAGGATGTGCTTCAAGTTACTATTATTTCTAAAAGAGGAAAATCGGCAGAATGCGATGCACTTTCTACTTCTTGTCTGGCACTGGGGATTGAAAAAGGGATTGAGCTGGTTAATCAGGCAAATAAAAAAGCCGGAAAAGATACCTATGAAGCTATTTTTCTCAGTAGGGAAGGTAAGGTATCTTATTCCAATCCTAATAGTAAATTCATAACATCAGAGTAGGTTTATGCCCATAATTCTGAAAGTTTTTTAATAAGATGTTCTATATTATCCAATGGCAGCTGGCTGTAATAAAAGGACAGCGCTGATGTATCTTGGTCTGTAATTTGAGAAATCGGAATCATTTGAAGCCCTATGGATTTTGCTTCTTGGCAAAGTTCGGGGGCTTTTTTGTTTGATTTCACACGAATAATCAGCGACAAGCCGGATTTTGTGTCCACAGGTAAAACGGAATCAGGGCAAAACTTCTTGAAACTATCTAGGGTTTTTTCTAATTTTTTAGCATACAGGGCACGAAGTTTGCGAATACCGACTTTATAGTGACCATCTCTCATGAAAATAGCTAAGGCTAACTGTTCGGATTTTGAGCAGGTCTGGGTATATTCGGATTTCATGCTTTGGAAAAGTTCAGCCATAGGTTTAGGCATTACCATATAGGCTATTTTTATTGCAGGAAACAGGGTAGAGGAGAAGGAACCGAGATATACTACGGACTGATTCAAATCTAGCCCTTGCAAGGCTGGAACAGGTTTTCCAAAATAGCGAAGCTCACTGTCATAATCGTCTTCTATAATAAAACTATGATTTCTTTTAGCCCATTCTAAAAGTTCAAACCTTCTAGCGACAGGCATGATGGAACCTGTAGGGAATTGGTTTGATGGGCTGACATATACAGCTGAGGAAATATTAGCCGGTAATTGGGCGATTTCTATACCATCTTCTGCTACGGGAATGTGCTTGATTTGAAAACCTGCATCGTGGAACATTCTCTGAACGGGTAAATATCCCGGTTCTTCTAAAGAAACTAAATTTATATTCATTTTAAGAAGAATCCTGGAAAGATGGCTAGTTATCTGTTGAGTACCTGCACCTATTACTATTTCATCAGGCTGGGCAAAAACTCCACGATGATTATATACATAGTGAGCGATTTCTTCTCTTAAAGCGGCTTCTCCCTGAGGATCACTTTCATAGAGGAGCCTATCTGGGTATGAAGAAAAAATTTTTGCCATACATTTCTTCCATTTCCCAAAATCGAAACATTCCACATCATATATGTAAGGATTGATTACCTGTTTACCCGGTAACAGAGCCCTTTCAAATTTTCTGGGGAGCCGGTCAAACTCTCTTAAAACTTTGGCTTGATTATAAGGCAAAGGGTTAAGTTTATGATTTTTGTTAGAAGGCAGTTCCTCAAGGTCTAAAGCTACCTTTAGATGCGAAACGTAGTAGCCTGAATGGGGCAAGCTCTTAATGTAACCTTCTATCGCCAGTTGCTTATATGCCAATTCAATGGTGGTTACACTAAGGTCCAGATCCTTTGCCAATTTTCTTAAAGAGGGTAGTCTTTCACCTTCTGAAATTGTTTTTGCTACGATTTCATTTTTTATAGCCTCATAAATTTGTATGTATATAAACTCACCGTTATCACGATTTTTGTCTAAAATTATAGGTTTCACAATCACAATCTCCTATCTGTACTCTTTTTTATTTAACAAAATCTAACTTTACAAAGGTACTATTATTAAAAGTATATTATAAAAGTTATCACTTGGCAATATGGATATAGTAAATTAGTTAAGGGAATGAAAAAAGAAATGAAAAAAGAAAATATAAACTAGAGGCAGAAGAACTAAAAGCAACATTTTATATGTGTGCTATCTAATCAAACAAAGGAGGCAATCATTATGAAAGGGAAGATTAAATCAAGCAAGCTGTTAGTCTTGCTAATCACGATGGTTATGAAATCTATCGCTCTACAAATAAGTTTAAATTCGGAAAGGCACCTTTTGCTAAAGTAGCTGGCATCCGGCATAAGCCGGGTGTCTGTTACTTTATCCCAATTAGTAAAATTGAAATTGTAAATTGTTTATGATAAAAGTTTGTATGGAAAGTTTTATGCTTTTGTGATACAATGAGGAAAATGGGAGGTGGCGTTATGAGAAGTGAAGAAAACGCAAAGGTTACTGTCAATATTGATGTGAACAAAATTGTAAGAAGTGTGTCCATTGCAGGCGTGGTCATTGTGGGAATTGTAATAGGCTGCTCTGCTTATAAGAAACAAATGGAACTAAAGAGATTATTTTAGTCTAACATAAGAAATATTGAAGTTTAATGAAAGTCATTACCGGCAGGTAGTGGCTTTTGTTTTTAGGAATTTTCATTGCATTCACTGTCAAAATGTATGGTAGAACCTGTAGGCCAGACGATTTACCCTTACTTTTAGGCGAGTTTTAATTGCACAGGCTTATTTAGAGGCTGAAAATAGTGTCGCACTACCAAATCTGCTCCCCCTAAAATTCAAGGGTATAAGATGTTGATAAAAGAATATGAAAGAATAAAACTTCAGGTTGCAGATTTTGAGAGATTGAAAGAGGGTAAATAGAGAAGGGGTTAGATAAATTATGGGGAATCTATGATGTAGGAGGCAGGTTATATGCTTATGTATTCTTAAGGAAGAATTACATTGTTTATTACAAAGACTATAGTGAACAATCTATCTCCAAGAATAAGATAAAAATTGATTTGAATGCCATATATTGGGCATAATTAAGTTGAGATATTAAATTAAATTAAATTTTATCAAAAATTTTGCAGCTAAAATTTCATCATGGAAAAGCTTTAGGGCAGTTCTTTTTAAGAAAGGGCTATCCTCTTGTTTTTCTTTGATGCTTTTAGCAATTAAATAGGTTAAGTTTTCATAGCTGATTAAATCACGAAGTTTAGGAAGGCTGTGAGTAAAGGTGTTTAAAGAGAATCCTTTATCGGCAAATTTTGATATAGGGTTCAAGTCAGGGTTGAAGCTTATTAAGGATTTTTCCATAGCTGTTTTAAGACAACTTAAAAACACCTCTTTAGTGTATATTGTTAAAGGGTTTAATTGAAAAATTTTAGCACAAATATCCGCATATTTGGTCATATTTTTATCGAAGGCACCTTTGGAAAAAGTGAAATAATTCCCTTCTAAAACTTCATAAGCTTTTAAGGCATCTAAATATCCAAGGCGAAGTAATCTCTTGCTGTTGGAAGTATCAAACTTGAATTGAAAACCTAAATCCCAAGGAGACTCAATCCATTTCAAATTAGGGCATTTTTCTAAGATTTCTTTGTTTAAAACGCCGTAGCCTCTCAAATTCACCGTAATTACATGGGTAGGCTTTTCTTTTAGTGCTAAATCGACGGGCAGAACATCTTCGTAACCTCCGTCAATAAAGGCTTCCCCATCAATTCTATAGGGGTGCAAAATCGGAAATGCAGAAGCACTGGCCATGATATAATCTTTTAGCTGACCCTTTGGAATTTCACTTACAAAGAGCTGCTGCCCCTTTAGAGTTTTAAGAGAAAATGCAGTTATTCCCAGACTGATATTGGAAGTTCTGATTTTATCTTCGTCTATGTATTCATCCATTAAGGCCTTGAGTCCGCTGGTGCCTGCACCTTGATTTATAGCCATTTCTTTCACATAATTTAGAGGGCTGCTGTCTTTTGGAATATCGAAAACCCTATGGGTCTCCATTTCTTCCCATAATCTTTTAGCTACATCAAAATCCGCCTGCGCAACCATAGCGGCATTCAAAGCCCCTACAGAAGCTCCCGTTACTATATCTATTTCTATACCAAGCTCTCTCAAAGCTTGCCACACTCCTACCTGATAAGCACCACGGGAACCTCCACCGGATAAAATTAAAGCAGTTTTAGTAGACATAGTAATTTCCTCACTTTCTTTGCAACACTATAAATTCGTAACTTCTTATTAAATTTTACCACAAAATCTATTGAAATTAAAGTACTGCAAATAACACAAAAATATCACAACATCAACAAAGAAAATTTGTCTTTTTCCCTACCAAAAAGCTCCGGTAAATGATATACTTACATTATATAGATTTAATTTACAGAAATTTAAAAAATGCTATTAGAAAATATAAAATCTAGGAGGCGTCCTATGGATAAGAGACTAAAAGAAATTATTGATAATAGTGAATATATAGTGTTTTTCGGTGGGGCAGGAGTTTCCACAGAGAGCAATATTCCGGATTTCCGTTCTTCTCAGGGACTTTTTAAGGCAAGAAAAGAATATGGAGCTTCGCCGGAGGAGATTTTGAGTCATAGTTATTTTATGAGAAATCGAGAGACTTTTTTTGACTATTATAAAAAGAATTTGATTTATAGGGATGCCAAACCTAATAAGGCTCACGAAGCGTTAAGCTATTTAGAAAAGATAGGAAAACTTAAAGCCATAGTAACTCAAAACATAGACGGACTTCACCAGATGGCAGGAAATACTAAGGTTTATGAGCTTCACGGTTCGGTTCTTAGAAATTACTGCATGAAGTGTAATACTAAGTATGATGTGGATTTTGTCATGAGTGAAGGGAATTGCAGGAGAGGTGTGCCTATATGTTCTAAATGTGGCAGTGTGGTTAGACCTGATGTAGTTCTTTATGAAGAATCCTTAGATATGGATGTGATGGGAGGCGCTGTTAGGGAGATAAGTAAGGCTGACACTTTAATAGTTGGAGGCACTTCTTTAGTGGTTTATCCGGCAGCAGGGTTAATCAGATATTTTCGTGGAAAGCATTTAGTTTTAATAAATAAGGATAAGACTCCCTATGACCAAAATGCAGATTTAGTCATAAATGAGTTTATCGGAAAGGTTATGGAGATAGATTTATGAATATATTAGTTGCAAACGATGATGGAATAAACGCAGTGGGAATAAGGCGTTTGGTGGAAGCCTTAAGCACTATGGGAAAGGTGTATGTTTTTTCCCCTCTAGGTCAAAGAAGTGCTTTCAGCCACGCCCTTACTACAGGAAAAAGTTTTAAATTGATTAAGCAGGATTTCCCTAATGCAGAAATGGCTTATGGGGTTGATGGAACTCCGGCAGATTGCGTTAGAGGGGGAATCAATATTTTGAAGGAACAAAACATACCTATCCACATGGTTTATACAGGTATAAATCATGGTGGTAATTTAGGTTCTGATACGGTTTATTCGGGTACGGTTTCTGCGGCGTATGAAGGTATGGTAGCCGGTATTCCTTCGGTGGCGGTTTCAGTAGAAAGTCATAAGGCGGAAGAGTTTGGTTATGCTTGTGAATTAGCTCTTAAGGCGGCGGATTTTGCTATGGGGTTAAAGGGAAAAAGGGCCTTAGTGAACATAAATACACCTAATTTACCAAAGGAGAAAATCAAAGGTGTAAAGGTTGGAAGATTGGATTTTGTTGAATATTCAGAGGAATATAAAATAGAATTAGATGAAGATGGGAATATAGAATATACTCACTCAGATTCTTATGATGTAGATCCTAGATGGCATGAAGAGGCGGATGTTATCGCTATTAAAGAAGGATATGCCACTATGGGAGTTATGGCTTACGACTTAAACGATTATGAGGAGTCGGAGGCTTTAAGGAGATGGATGAAAGAAAATGATTTTTAAAAATAGTTTTGATAATTTAAGCGAAGAGGAAATCAAAGAAGTTAGTAGTTATTTTGATGGCTATGATTACAAATCTTCGGGACATACTTTTCTGGCGAATTATATATGGCGAAATACTCATAAAATTTCTTGGGAAATTATAGGTGATTATTTATGTGTTTCCGCTTTAAGTGATTCGGATGTAGAACCTAAAGAATATGTAATGTCCTTTCCTTGTACTAAAACCGGAGAGTATGATCAAAAGAAATTTTGTGAGACTATTACTAAGGCGAGAGAAATTTTTAGAGAAAAGGGTCAAGAACTTAGAATTGGCTTAATTCCCGGACATCTGGTTCATTATCTTAAGGAATGTTACTGCGGTGAAGTTATGATTGAGCATGAAAGAGATGATGACGATTATATTTATTTGAGGGAAGACTTGGAATTTTTAAAGGGGAGAAAACTTCATAATAAGAAGAATCATCTGAATTATTTTCTTAAAAATTATGAATTTACCTATGAAGAGGCTACTCCTGAAATGGTTCCTGAAATATTAGAATATATTTATTATAAAAATGAATATAAACTGGGGGAAACTCCGGAAGAGTGGAAGGAAATTTTAGAACAGGAAAATGAGGCTGTAAAGGAACTTTTGAAATTTGTCGGAAAAGGGCTTTTAACAGGTATTATAAGAATAGATGGGGAGATTGTGGCTGTTACTATAGGTGAGTTTGCCAGAAGTACAGATAAGGAAACGGTTATCGTTCATGTAGAAAAGGCGGATGACAGGATTAGGGGTCTTTATCAAGCTATAAATAATGAATTTGTAAAACGCTTACCCCCTGAAACCAAGTATGTAAATCGTGAAGAAGATATGGGACTGGAAAATTTAAGACAGTCTAAATTAGGTTATAAACCTTATGAAATGGGAGAAAAATACTCCGCAAGATTTTTAAGGTAAAGGCGAGAAAACATAAAAGCATTTCAGATAATGTTAAAAAAATATCAAAATAGTGCCATAAGACATAAAAAATTTGCTAAGGGGTTGATTTTAAGGGTCGATGTGGTATTATATATATAGTATTAAATTTTACAAAATGGGTTTTGCCCAAGGAGGAGTTAAAAATGAGAGAAGTTGTAATTGTTAGTGCTGTTAGAACACCTATGGGAAGCTTTGGAGGAACTTTAAAAGGAGTACCTACAAGACAGTTAGGAGCTATCGCTATTAAGGCAGCTATTGAAAGAGCCGGAATTAAGCCTGAAATGGTTGAAGAAGTAGTAATGGGAGCTGTTTTACAGGGTGGATTAGGTCAGAATGTAGCAAGACAAATGACATTAGACGCAGGTCTTCCAATCGAAACACCTGCATTCACAATAAATAAGGTTTGTGGTTCAGGTTTAAGAGCAGTAGAATTAGCTGCACAGATTATTAAGGCAGGCGATGCTGATATCGTAGTAGCAGGTGGAGCAGAAAATATGTCTGCAACAGCTTATGCTGTTCCTTCTTCAAGATGGGGAGCAAGAATGGGTAATACTCAGATGATCGATATGATGGTAAATGACGGTCTTACAGATGCTTTTGCCGGATACCACATGGGTATTACAGCTGAAAATGTTGCTGAACAGTGGGGACTTACAAGAGAAGAATTAGATGAATTCTCCGTAATTTCTCAGAATAGAGCAGAAGAAGCTATTAAGGCAGGAAAGTTTAAAGATGAAATCGTACCTGTAGAAATTCCACAGAAAAAGGGTGATCCAATCATTTTTGATACTGATGAGTTCCCTAAGTTCGGTACTACTATTGATAAGGTTGCTAAATTAAAACCTGCTTTCAAGAAAGACGGTATTGTAACTGCTGCAAACGCTTCCGGAATCAATGATGCCGGTGCTGCTGTAGTAGTAATGTCTAAGGAAAAAGCTGATGAATTAGGACTTAAGCCTCTTTGCACAATTAAATCTTATGCATCTGCAGGTGTAGATCCTTCTATCATGGGAGTTGGACCGGTTCCTTCTTCTCAGAAAGCTTTAGAAAAAGCCGGACTTACAATTGCTGATATGGATTTAGTAGAAGCTAACGAAGCTTTCGCAGCTCAGTCTTTAGCAGTTAGAAAAGACTTAGGCTTAGATCCTGAAAAGACTAATGTAAACGGTGGAGCTATCGCTTTAGGACACCCTATCGGAGCTTCCGGAACTAGAATTCTTATTTCCTTAATTTATGAAATGGTTAGAAGAGATTCCAAATACGGTCTTGCAACTCTTTGCATAGGCGGTGGAATGGGAACTGCTTTAATCGTAGAAAGATAAGAATTTAAGTTAAATAGTAATTAGACGGTAAAATCTGCTTATCAGAAACTGAGAAAGGTAAGGGAACCTATGATTGAAAACAAACTTGGGCTTGATAATTCAGTCGACCTTGCCCGTGAAGAAGAGCGTATAAGCAAGAAAAAGGCTGGGGAACTTTAATTTAAACTGTTAAACTGAAATTGATTAAAGTGATATTTATACGGTAAGACACAGAAAATAGCCTGTGTTTTACCGTATTTTGTATTTTTGATAAAAAAAGTCCTTGTTTCGTGTTTTCAAAGCAGGGTTTTTATGGTAAAATGAATATTTAGAAAATTATCAATTTTAAGTTATGGAAAATGTAATTAATAGTTATATAAGGAGAAAATATGTTTGATAAATTAGATTTTATCTTAGAAAAATATGAAGAACTTTCTATGAAGGTTTCTGACCCTGAGGTTATAAACAATCAACCTCTATGGCAGAAGCACATAAAAGAAATGGGTGAAATGGAACCTATTGTTTCTAAATATACGGAATATAAGAAAACTAAGGAATCTATAGCAGAAGCTAAGGAAATGCTTTCCTTAGGAGATGAAGAACTTAAGGAATTGGCTAAAATGGAGCTTTCAGATTTAGAAGGCAAAATTCCTGAGTTAGAAGAAGCTCTTAAGATTCTACTTTTGCCTAAAGACCCTAATGATGAAAAGAATGTAATTTTAGAAGTCCGTGCAGGTACAGGTGGAGATGAGGCAGCACTTTTCGGTAAAGATTTACTTAGAATGTATCTTAGATATGCTGAAAGAAGGGGTTGGAAAGCAGAAGTCATAGATGCCAATGAAACTGAAATAGGTGGAATTAAGGAAGCAGAAGTCATGATTAAGGGAAAAGGTGCTTATTCCAGAATGAAATATGAGTCAGGTACTCATAGAGTTCAGAGAGTTCCTGAAACGGAGTCTTCCGGAAGAGTTCACACTTCCGCAGCCACTATAGCGGTTCTTCCTGAAGTAGATGATGTAGAGGTTCAGATAGATCCTAACGATGTAAGAGTGGATGTATACAGATCCTCCGGGCATGGTGGACAGTGCGTTAATACAACGGACTCTGCTGTTCGACTTACTCATATTCCGTCAGGTTTAGTGGTAACCTGTCAGGACGAAAAGTCTCAGATAAAGAATAAAGAAAAAGCTATGAAGGTTCTTAAGGCTAGACTTTATGATATGATGCTTAAGGAACAAAACGATGCTATTTCAGCGGATAGAAGATCCCAAGTAGGTTCCGGAGACCGTTCCGAAAGAATTAGAACCTATAATTTCCCACAGGGAAGAGTTACAGACCATAGAATAGGTCTTACAATATACAAATTAGATAGCTTTTTAGATGGTGAAATCGATAGCATCATTGACGGTTTAATTACCGGAGATCAAGCAGAAAGAATGAAGAATTTATAGAAAATGATAAACACTAAGATTTTAGGTACGACAAATGAAGAAATAGAAGAGGGGGCTAAAATCCTGAAAAATGGGGGATTAGTAGCATTTCCTACAGAAACTGTGTATGGACTGGGAGCTGATGCTTTAAACCCTGAAGCTGTAGGTAAGGTATATAGTGCTAAAGGCAGACCCTCAGATAATCCTATGATAGTTCATATAGCCGGTATGGAGGATTTATCTAAGCTGACTGACCGTATAAGTAGGGATATGGAGATTTTGGCAGAAAAATTCTGGCCGGGACCTTTAACTATGGTGTGTCATGCCAAAAATATAGTTCCTAAGGTAACGACCGGTGGACTTGATACGGTAGCAGTTAGATTCCCTTCTGACCCTATAGCCTTAAGTCTTATTTCAAAATCTACCTGCCCCATAGCAGCACCTAGTGCCAACCTTTCCGGCAAGCCAAGCCCTACAAAGGTTAGTCATGTTATAGATGACCTTTATGGCAGGGTGGATGCAATTATAGAAGGTAAGGATTGCCAAGTGGGTATAGAATCTACGGTGTTAGATATGACAGAAGAAATTCCCATGATTCTAAGGCCGGGCATAGTTACGGAAAAAGAAATTTCAGAGGCATTAAATAAGGAAGTCAGGATAGACCCTAGCCTTAGAGAGGGCGTTAAGGGAGAATTTAAGCCTAAGGCACCGGGAATGAAATATAAGCATTATGCTCCCAAGGCTGAAATGGTCATATACAGAGGTGACAGAGAGAAAGTTTCTTTGGCTATGGCTGAAGAAAAAATGAAGAGAATAAAGAATGGACAGAAAATAGAAATTATTATTTTCGATGAAACTGAACCTGAGAAAGCGGCTCATGAATTTTTTAGCAGGCTCAGGGATTGTGATAAAAAAGGTGTAGATGTTATTTTAGCAGCGGCTCTTAAAGAAGAGGGAGTGGGTATGGCAGTGATGAATAGAATGTTCAAGTCTGCCGGCTATAATATAATCGAAATATAAATTTTGAAAATTAAACTTATTAAAATGGAAAGGAAGGCAAAATATGATTTTAGCATTAGGCTGTGACCATGGTGGTTACTCTTTAAAAGAAGCGGTAAAAAACCATATAAGAGAAAATTATAAGGATATTAAAATGGTAGACTTAGGAACTAATTCGGAGGAATCCGTAGATTATCCTGTTTATGGTAAGCTTTGTGGAGAAGCGGTAGCTTCTAAAAAGGCGGATTTGGGAATCGTATTTTGTGGTACAGGAATAGGAATTTCCATTGCAGCCAATAAGGTTAAGGGTGTTAGGTGTGGACTTTGTACTTCTGTAGAAATGGCACATTTAACTAAGCAACATAATAATGCCAATATGATTTCTTTAGGTGGTAGAACGACTTCGCCGGAATTAGCTTGTCGGATAGTAGATGAGTGGTTAAAGACGGATTTTGAGGGCGGAAGACACCAGAGAAGAGTGGATATGTTAGATGCAGAGTAGGTTTTAAGAAAGAAAAGGAGAAAAATAATGGGAAAAGTATTAGTATTTGATCATCCGTTAATTCAACACAAGGTTACTTTAATGAGAAGAACCGATACAAATAATAAGGAATTTAGAGAATTAGCTAAGGAAATTGTAACACTTATGGGTTATGAAGCTACCAGAGATTTGCCTTTGATGGATGTGGAAATTGAAACTCCTATATGTAAGACTACACAGAAAATGTTAAAGGGTGAAGACATTGCTATTATTCCAATTTTAAGAGCAGGCTTAGGTTTCGTAGATGGTATGTTGGCACTTTATCCAAATGCTAAGGTAGGTCATGTAGGTCTTTATAGAGATCCGGCGACTCATAAACCTGTAGAATATTATTGTAAATTACCTTCAGATATTGAAAAGAGATATATTTTTGTAGTTGACCCTATGCTTGCAACAGGCGGTTCTGCAATAGATGCTATTGAATCCATAAAGCAGAGGGGCGGAAAGAATATTAAATTTATGTGCTTGATAGCTGCACCGGAAGGTATAAAGGCGCTTCAAGACGCTCATCCGGATGTAGACATTTATATTGCTATGCAGGATGAAAAATTAAATGAATCTGCTTATATCGTTCCCGGCTTAGGCGATGCCGGAGATAGGTTATTTGGAACAAAATAGAAGCAGCTAAGGGTAGGAGGAAGAAAGTGGATATATCCAAGCTTATACCGGATACGGTAAGTAAGTTTGACAATGCCTATGATGTGTTAAAAGAAAGAGGCTTCATAGAGCAGTCAACCAATGAAGAAAAAATAAGAGAACTTTTAAAAAATGAAAAAGTTAAATTTTACATAGGCTTTGATCCAACTGCAGACTGTCTTCATGTAGGACATTTTATGCAGGTGATTATAATGATGTATATGCAGAAATTCGGACATACACCGGTGGTTTTAATCGGTGGAGGTACGGGCATGGTAGGAGATCCTTCCGGAAGATCTGATATGCGTCAGCTTATGACTGTTGAAACTATTGAACATAATTGCCAGCAATTTAAGGGTTTGTTTGATCAATTCTTAGAGTTTGACGATGAATGGCAGTATGTGGGAAATGAAGGTGTTAATAAGCCGGGACATGAAAACAAGAAGCCGGCTGAGGGCAAGGCTGTGGCAGTAAATAATGCAAGATGGCTTAGACCTCTTAACTATATTGATTTTATCAGAGAAATCGGTTCCCTATTTAATGTAAATACTATGCTTAGAGCGGAATGTTTCAAACAAAGGATGGAGCGTGAAGGCGGTCTTACTATGTTTGAGCTGAATTATATGCTTATGCAGTCCTATGATTTTATGGTTATGGCCAGAGACTTTGATGTAAAAATCGAGTTCGGCGGCAATGACCAGTGGTCTAATATTATAGGTGGTGTAGATCTTACAAGAAAGGTTACAGGCAAGGAAGTTTATGGCATGACATTCTCCCTTTTAACTAATTCTGAGGGTCAGAAGATGGGCAAAACTGCCAAAGGGGCTTTATGGCTTAAGGCAGAAAAGACTCCGCCTTATGAATTTTTCCAGTACTGGAGAAATGTGGCAGATGCAGATGTTAATAAGTGCTTAAGGATGTTGACTTTCTTACCGATGGAAGAAGTTGAAAGATTATCCAATCTTCCCGGTGCAGAAATAAATAAGGCTAAGGAGATTTTGGCATATGAGGTTACTAAGCTGGTGCATGGTGAAGAAGAAGCTAAGAAAGCCCTAGACGGAGCAAGGGCGGCATTTAGCGGTGGCGGAGATATGACAAACATTCCTCATACAAAGCTTGCGAGGGCGGATTTTGAGGGTGAAGGTATGGGAATAATAACTTTGATAAAAGAATTAAAATTAGTACCTAACACCTCTGAAGGTTTCAGAACTATCGAACAGGGTGGTCTTACAGTTGCCGGAGAAAAGGTTACAGATAAGAAACTTATGGTCACTGTCGATATGTTTGATGAAGAAGGCAAGTTGCTCATCCAAAAAGGAAAGAAAAAATTCCAGATGGTAGAGTTAATATAGGTTATAAAAAGCACTTGAAAGGAGATGGTCTTTATGGATATGAGAAATAAAGATAGAGACTTCATAGTTTGCCCTTGTAGAGGAAAATCTAAGGGTGAAATTGAAGATATTATAAGAAAAAATCGTATTACAGACGTAGATGTGCTGGCACAAACTGCCAATGCAGGCAATAAATGTGGTGGTTGTAGAGAAGATTTACAGCAGATTATAGATATTGTTTGGGGCACAAATGCATAAATTTAAATGCATATTAAAGTGATGAAAAATTAAAGAAAGCTGATTTTGTAAGGGTTTTATAGTTAATGTCGCCCTTGGCAAAGTCAGCTTTTTACTTTACTACGATAAAGTCATTGTGTTCAAAAACAAAAAACCCAAAAAAAAATAGGGATTTAATAATGCTCTAATACTTGCTAAAGTTCTATAAATGTGGTAAAATAACACCGTTGGCATTATAGTAAAGGTTTTACTGTAGTGCCGTTTTAAGAAAGGGGCTAAATTATGAAATTTAAAGATATGCCTTATGTGCGTAAAAATTTAGAAGAAATTAAATCTGCACTGAAAGGTTTTACTGAAAAGTTTAATAAAGCTGCTACTTATGAAGAGGCGAAAACTATTTTCTTAGAAGTAGAGAAGCTTCAAGATAATGTTAATACTGCTTCAACTTTGGCAGAAGTTAGACATACAATAGATACAAGAGATAAATTCTATGATGAGGAAGTATCTTTCTGGAATAATGCAGGACCTGAAATTGAGGAGTATCAGCAGGAATTTAAGAAGGCTATGTTAGAAAGTCCTTTCAGAGCAGATTTTGCTAAGGAATACGGGGATTTAATGTTTATAAATGCTGAAATCAGTCAAAAATGTTTCTCTCCTGAAATCATTTCCGATATGCAGAAAGAAAATGATTTGGCTCAGGCATACCAGAACTTAATTGCCTCTGCTCAGATTCCATTTATGGATGGAATTTATACCTTATCTCAGATGACACCTTTTAAAGATAATGCTGATGACGAAAAGAGATTAGCGGCTTGGAAGGCTGAGGGCGGATGGTATAAGGAACATCAGAAAGAGCTGGATGATATATACGATAAAATGGTTCATCAAAGAGATGCCATAGGTAAGAAGCTGGGATATGATAATTTCATCCAATTAGGATATTATCGTATGGGAAGAAATTGTTATGATAAGAAAGATGTAGAAAAATTCCGTAAGGCAGTTGTAGACTATATCGTTCCTGTAGCAGAAAAAATTTATAAGAAACAGGCTGAAAGGTTAGGTAAGTCCTATCCTATGAGCTATGCAGATAATAATTTGGAATTCCGTTCAGGAAATCCACGCCCTAAGGGAAGTGCAGAAGATATTTTGAAGGCGGGTAAGAAATTCTATGATGAACTTTCTCCTGAAACTTCTGAATTTTTCAACTTGATGCTTGATAATGAGCTTATGGATGTGCTTTCTACTGAAGGAAAAGCAGGTGGTGGATATTGTACAGGTTTACCTGACTATAAGGTACCTTTCATTTTCGCCAACTTTAACGGAACTATAGGAGATGTTACTGTAATTACTCATGAGGCCGGTCACGGATTTGCAGATTATACTAATAGAGATAGAATCCCTAGTGAATATCGTTGGCCAAGTATGGAAGGTTGTGAAGTACATTCTATGAGTATGGAATTCTTAGCATGGCCTTGGTCAGAAGATTTCTTCGGTGATGACAAGGATAAATTCCAATATAGCCATTTGGCTTCTGCATTAACATTTATTCCTTATGGAACTATGGTAGATCACTTCCAACACTTGGTTTATGAAAAACCTGAAATGACACCTAGAGAAAGACATAATATATGGAAAGAATTAGTTGGCATATATCAGCCTTGGATGAAGTTGGATGGAGATATTCCTTTCTATTCAGAGGGTGAGGGCTGGCAGAGACAGCTTCATATATATGAAATGCCGTTCTACTATATAGATTATTGCTTAGCACAGACTGTTGCCTTAGAAATTTGGTCAATGATGCAGGAAGATTTCGACAAAGCTTGGAAGCACTATATGGCTTATACTAGACAAGGTGGAAGTCAGGTATTTACTAAGCTTTTAGAAAATGCTAACTTAGACAGTCCTTTTGATGAAAATTGCTTAAGGAGAGTTAGCGACGCTGCTAGCAAGTGGTTAGACGATTTTGACAGTGCTAAACTTGTGTAATTATGGATAAAGAAAATAAGAAAAGTAAGAAAGCCTATTTAAGAGACTTTAAGCCGGATGTAAATGGGAAATATACTTATCAAGGTTCCTATTTTATATTCAAATCCGGTGCAAAATCCATGAATTTAACCTTATTAAAGAGAAATTTGCTTCTGTTCACTTCTATATTAGTGATTTCAACTATTTCAGGTGGTCTTTTAGAGGGGGCAGGCATTACAAATAGTTTCTATGTTATCTTACCGTACATAATAGAAGTGGGTGGTACAGGAACTTATTTGTGGGCTTTCATCCAGTTTTATAAGCAGGGTGAAAGAATAAGAGAATATATTTACAAGGCTTCTTTTGAAAAAATGCCAATTAGAGTTATGGTAGGTTTCGTAGGTGGTACTATGGGGCTGGTGGGTAATCTCATATATGTAATTTTAAATGGTTTTGAGGGAAAGATATTAGCTACGGTAATATATTTAGTACTTAAGGTTTTAGTTATGGCGGTAGCCTTTAATATTAAAAATCTGGTAGGTAATACAACCTACGAAAAAAACGGCTCTTTAGAGAGCGATAATTAAAGTCATAAACGAAAAAGATTCGTTTATATATTAGCTCAAATTTTATTAACTTAAGCTAAAGGAGGAAAAAAATGAACAAGACAAAAAAAATCTTAGCATTAGCGCTTTGCTTCGTAATGTGCTTCTGCTTCCTTGCAGGTTGTGGTGGATCTTCCGGTGGTAATGATACATTGGTAGTAGGATATGCACCATTCAACAGCAAATTCTCACAATTCTTCTCAGAAACTGCATATGATGAAGATGTATGGAAGATGACAGCTTTATCTTTACTTCCAACAGATAGACAGGGTGCAGTTCTCTTAAACAGTAAGGACGGAGAAGTTGTAAGCTATAATGGAACAGATTATACTTATAATGGTCTTGCAAATTGTGAAATAACTGAAAAGAAAGACGGTAGTGTAGTTTATGACTTTACACTTCGTGATGATGTAAAATTCTCTGATGGAGAACCTGTAACTGTAGATGATGTAATTTTCTCAATGTACGCATTTGCAGACCCTACATACTCAGGAACTACTACATTCTTTGCATTACCTATTAAAGGTTTAGCAGAATACAGAGCCGGTGTTGAAAGTCGTGCTAAACTTATTCTTGCAACAAAGAGAGAAGGTTATAAGGAAAACGAATACTTCACTCAGGAACAGTATGATGCATACTGGATTGCTTTTGATGAAGGTGGTGCTGCTTTCGCTCAGTCCATCGCAGACTACTGTATCTCAGCCGGATATAATGAAGAAGGCGACTCAGTGGCTAAATGTGCTGCTAACTGGGGTTTCACTTTAAAAGATGATGCAACTGCTGCTGATTTCTTTGCTGAAATAGTAAAGAAATATGGTTATGATATGGCTGCTATTGATGGAGAAAAAGCAAGTGACGGTATCGGAACTTTCATCGATACAGCTTTAGGCGATAAGGCTGATGAAATTAATGCCGGTGTTCAGACCGGTAAGTCTGCTGACAACATTGAAGGTATCGAAAAAACAGGCGACAACTCCTTAAGAGTTACATTGACTAAGGTTGATGCTGCAGCTATTTATCAGTTAGCTGTATATGTAGCACCTTTACACTACTATGGTGATAAGGCTATGTATGATTACGACAATAACAAGTTTGGATTTACAAAGGGTGATTTATCATCTATAAAGGCTAAGACAACTAAGCCTTTAGGAGCAGGTCCTTATAAATTTGTTAAGTACGAAAGCGGTACAGTTAGATTTGAAGCTAATGAAAATTATTTCTTGGGCGAACCTAAGGTTAAGTATATGAACTTCTTAGAAACTCAGGAAACAGATAAGTTAAACGGTATAACAACCGGTACTATCGATATTACAGACCCAGCTTTCTCTGCTGATACAGTTAAGGCTATTCAGAAGGCAAATGGTGGAGAACTTAATGGAGATAAGATTCAGGTAAGTACAGTAAATAACCTTGGATATGGTTATATCGGAATTAACTCTAAGAATGTTATAGTTGGAAATGATAGAGGTTCAGAAGCTTCTAAGAACCTTCGTAAAGCATTCGCAACAGTATTTGCTGCTTACAGAAACGTAGCTATCGACTCCTATTATGGAGAAGCTGCTTCCATTATCAACTATCCAATTTCCGATACATCTTGGGCTGCACCACAGACTACAGATGATGGTTATAAGGTTGCATTCTCTCAGGATGTAAAGGGTAAGGACATCTACACTTCAGATATGAAGGCTGAAGATAGGTATGCTGCTGCATTAAAGGCTGCATTAGGCTACTTCGAAGCTGCCGGTTATACAGTTAAGGATGGAAAGATTACTGCTGCTCCTAAGGGTGCTAAGATGGAATATGAAGCAATGATTCCTGCAGATGGAACAGGAGACCACCCAACATTCATGGTATTCTCTGAATCTTCCAAGGCATTAGAAAAAATCGGTATGAAGCTATTAGTAAGAGACTTAGCTAATGGTTCAGAACTTTGGGATAAATTAGAAGCCGGTCAGGTTGATATCTGGGCTGCTGCATGGGGTGCAACTCCAGATCCTGATATGTATCAGGTTTACTTCTCCGGAATGAACGGAATGAAGGCAGGCGGATCCAATTATCACTATGAAATCAACGATATGAAGTTAAATAAGCTTATCTTAGATGCTCGTGCTTCCTTCGATACTACTTATCGTAAGTCAGTATATAAGGCTTGCTTAGACATTATAGTTGATTGGGCAGTAGAAGTTCCTGTATATCAGAGACAGAACGCTATCGTATTTAATCCTCAGAAGATTAATATGGATACTGTAACACCTGATATTACAACTTTCTATAACTGGTATTCAGAAATTGAAAAACTTGAAATGAAATAGCGATATTTAATAAAATATTTCATAAAACATATCTAAACCCAGCGATTTTAGGATCGCCGGGTTTAGTGTTGTAAAAAACTACATATCAAGGAGAAGCCAAAAAACGCTTTTGCTTGATGTGTAGTAAATTCTAACATCAGAATGGAGGATTATAAAGTGCGTAAGTACGTATTAAAGAGAGTCCTTGTTTCAGTAGTTATCTTGTTTTTTGTAGCATTTATTATTTATGCTCTTATGAGATGCTTGCCGACTTCATATATTGAGAGTATTGCTCGTCAGAAGTCAATGCAGCCTAACTCTAAGAGCTTTGAAGAATGGATGGCTCAGCTAAAAGTAATGTATAACTTGGATAAGGGGATTATTGTAGGCTTTTTTGCTTGGATTGGTCAAGCATTAACTGGGCAATTTGGGGACAGCTGGTTCTATACAGTACCTGTCCTACAGAAGTTTAATGACACTGTATGGTTGTCGTTCGTTATGGGATTTATAGCTTTCTTCTTAGAAATAGTCATCGCTATTCCTTTAGGAATTATCGCTGCAACTAAGCAGTACAGCAGAGCGGACTATACTATTTCTATTGTAGCGTTAGCGGGTATATCCTTACCAACTTTCTTCTTTGCGTCATTATTGAAATTACTTTTTTCAGTAAAGTTAGGTTGGTTCGACCTCTACGGTTTAATTAGTAGAGACTATGATACAATGTCTGTATTTGGACAGCTTATGGATAAGGGAAATCACTTGGTACTTCCTATAGTTACTTTGGTAGTTATAAGTATGGGTTCTCTTATGCGTTATACTAGAACTAATATGCTGGAAGTTTTAAATGCAGATTTTGTAAGAACAGCTAGAGCTAAAGGCTTATCTGAAAAATCTGTTATATATCATCATGCCTTCAGGAATACCTTAATTCCGTTGGTTACAGTTATAGGTGGTTCATTGCCGGGACTTTTTGCAGGTGCCCTAATTACAGAAACTTTATTCGGTATTCCGGGTATCGGCTTCGTTTCCTATCATGCTATGATAGCGGGAGATATTCCTTTCTCCATGTTCTACCTAGTATTTATGTCAATTTTAACATTATTAGGAAACTTGATTTCTGATATTTTATATGCCGTGGTAGACCCACGTGTAAGAATAGCGTAGAGGAGGGGTTGAAATGAAAAATGATGAAAAAGAAATAAAAACAAATCAGCCTGAAACTTCTACAGAAAAGTATTCTTTAAACGACGACCGTCGTGTTAAAGCCCTTTCACCGGGAGCTTTAGTTACTAAGAGATTCTTTAGAAATAGAATCGCTGTTATAGGAATGGGCATATTGATTTTCATGTTTGTCTTTTCCTTTATTGGAGGTTTAATATCTCCGTATGGACAGGATCAGTTCTTCTATCGTGAAGAAGCACAGAGAAAGGAATTCGCTGCTGTTACTCAAAATACAGAGTTTAGATATGCAACTTCCAATGCTTCTGCCTTTGATTCTTCTGTTCAGGCACAGACAATGTTAGCAATTATACAGGGTAAGTCACAGTTCTCTTATGATGGAGCTTCTTACAAAATCGAAAAAGAAGGACAAGATTTCTATAGCGTTTCCTTAGGTGGAGAAGTTTTAGGAATTTGCTTCAAGGATATTGTAAACTCTACTACAGGAACTGATCAATTCTCTTTCGACTTTAAGTATAATGCTCTTAAGGCATTTGCTAATGAAAAGAAGTCCTTTAATGCTGATGGAGTTAAGTATGAAATGGACGAAAAGGGCAACATTCTTAAGAATGGAAAAGAAACTGCTTATGTAAGCAGATATATTGTTAAGGCTCTTATGCCGGATATCGTTTTAAGCCGTGACTTTAAAGACAAACTTTTATCAGCCATTGAAGCTAATGAGAAAAAGTTTACTTATACAGATGAAAATTTAATTGTTGAAGAAGAAAATACTGAAGAACCTATGACGGATTCAGCAGATTCTACAGGTATGATGTCTGAAAATATGGATATGCCTGCAGAAAACATGGAAATGCCTGAAGATTCTAAGAAAGAAAACAAGGCAACTGCAGAATATGATATAGAATTTAAGGCTTCTAAGAATACTTGGGAAATTCTTCAGTCAATAGAAACTCATAAATATGATACATATTCTGAACCAAGTAAGGCACACTGGTTTGGAACTGATAAATATGGTATGGATATGTTAACCCGTCTTATGTATGGCGGAAGAGTTTCTCTTCTTATCGGTTTTATCGTAGTGTTTATTGAAACTGCTTTAGGTGTAATATTAGGTGGTGTTGCCGGTTACTTCGGTGGCTGGATTGATGGTTTAATTATGCGTATGGTAGATATTTTCTACTGCTTGCCATCTATGCCTATAATCATTATACTTGGTGCAGCTATGGATGCACAGCGTGTAGACCCTACAATGAGAATGATTTACTTAATGCTTATTTTAGGTATATTAGGTTGGGCTGCTATAGCAAGACTTGTTAGAGGTCAGATTTTGACTTTAAGAGAACAGGAATTTATGACAGCAACTGAAGCTACAGGTATTAAGATTTCCAGCAGAATATTTAAGCACCTTATTCCTAATGTAATTCCACAGCTTATTGTAAACTGTACTATGTCATTAGGTGGTGTAATTATTACAGAAGCAACCCTTTCCTTCTTAGGTCTAGGTGTTAAGTTCCCATTTGCTTCATGGGGTAATATTATAAATGATGTAAATAATACTTTCGTATTAACAACATATTGGTTTATTTGGATTCCTGCAGGAGTGCTGTTACTTCTCACAGTATTAGCATTTAACTTGGTAGGTGACGGTCTTCGTGATGCGTTTGACCCTAAGATGAAGAGATAGGAAGGAGGGATTTTTATGGCAAAGAAAAAAGGTGAAGGTTATTTATCTGCGAAAGAATCCCGCCGTATAGCGAAGGAAAATCGTAAAATAACTGATAAATTAGAAAAACAGCATAAGCGTAAGAATGTTCCTGAGGAGGAATATCGTACAAAGATGCATGACTTTAATAACTCATTGGAAATTGACAATTTACATACTTATTTCTTCTCTGATGTGGGAGTAGTAAAGGCTGTAGATGGAGTTTCCTTTAATGTACCTCTAGGTAAGACTGTTGGAGTTGTAGGAGAGTCAGGTTGCGGTAAATCTGTAACCAGCCTTTCTATTATGCAGCTTCTTCAGAGACCACAGGGTCAAATCGTAGAGGGTGAAATTAGGTTAAACTTAGGTAAAAAGGCTTATGACATTCCTAAGGTTCCAATTGAAGCTATGCAGAAATTGAGAGGAAATCATATTTCTATGATTTTCCAAGAACCGATGACAAGTTTAAACCCTGTTTTCCGTATTGGAGAACAGATTGAAGAAGTTATAGCACTTCATGATGGCGAAGGAAAGACAGAAGCTGATATGAAGGCTAGAACATTAGAACTTTTAGAAATGGTTGGAATTGCTAATAGTGAAGGAGTATATTCTATGTTCCCTCACGAACTTTCAGGTGGTATGCGTCAGCGTGTAATGATTGCTATTGCCCTAGCTTGCAACCCTAAAGTTATTATTGCCGATGAGCCGACTACTGCCTTAGACGTAACTATTCAGGCACAGATTTTAGACCTTTTGAGAAGTCTTAAGGATAGAATAAATTCATCTATAGTTTTGATTACTCATGACTTAGGTGTAATTGCTGAAATGGCAGATTTTGTCGTAGTAATGTATGCAGGTAGAGTAGTTGAAAAGGGCACTGCTGAAGAAATTTTCGAAAATCCGGCTCACCCATATACTATCGGTCTTATGGCATCAAAACCTGTAGTTGGTAAGAAGGTAGATAAACTTTACTCTATTCCGGGTAAGGTTCCTAACCCTATCAATATGCCTAACTATTGTTACTTTAAGGATCGTTGCGAAATGGCTATCGAACCTTGTAGTGGCGAATATCCTTGCTTTGTAAAGTTAAGTGATACTCACGAAGTAAGTTGCTACAGACATTATAAGGACAATGGAGGTGAAGAATAATGGAAAATAAAGATTATATCCTTCAAGTCAAAAACTTAAAGAAATACTTCCCTATTAAAGGCGGAATGTTCAACCGTGTAACTAATCATGTTAAAGCGGTAGACGGAGTAACCTTTAACTTAGAGAGAGGTACTACTATGGGTCTGGTAGGCGAATCCGGTTGTGGTAAAACTACTACAGGTAGAACTATTTTAAGACTTTCAGGGGACAAAACAGACGGAGCCGTACTTTTTAACGGTAAAGAAGTTTATGATATGTCCAGTAAGGAAATGAGAGATCTTAGAACAGAAATGCAGATTATTTTCCAGGATCCATTTTCATCTCTTCAACCAAGAATGCCTATAGGCGAAATCATTGGTGAAGCTGTAAGAGAACATAATATCGTTCCTAAGGAAAAATATGAAGAATATATAGATGAAGTTATGGCTAACTGTGGTTTACAGCCTTTCCATAAGGATCGTTATCCACATGAATTCTCCGGCGGGCAGCGTCAGCGTATTTGTATTGCCAGAGCTTTAGCTTTAAATCCTGAATTTATAGTTTGTGATGAACCTGTTTCCGCATTAGACGTATCAATTCAGGCACAGATTATTAACTTACTTAAGGATTTACAGGAAAAGTATAAGCTTACTTATTTATTTATATCTCATGACCTTTCAGTTGTAGAGCATATATCTGATACAGTAGGTGTTATGTACTTGGGAAGTTTAGTAGAATATGGCGAAACAGATGATATATTTAAAAATCCGTTACACCCATATACACAGGCTCTTTTCTCAGCTATTCCAATTCCGGATCCTAAGGCTGAGCAAAATAGAATTGTTCTGGAAGGAGCTATTCCTTCTCCTGCAAATCCGCCATCAGGTTGTAAATTCCATACAAGATGTGCACAGTGTATGGAAAAATGCAAGACAGAAGTGCCGATTCAGAGAGAAATTGAGCCAGGTCACTATGTAGTTTGCCACCTCTATGAAAATCAGGGAACTATTGTAGAAGATATCAATGCGGAAGTTGATGAAGTAGTAGTTGAAAGTACAGAAAAATAGGTAAGAGATGTTTTATAGCGACGATGAAGAAAGAGATTACAAAAATGATAGACCTTGGGAAAAGGTAGAGCTTTCTAATAAGGAAAGGTTTACTGTAATACTGGGGGCTTTAAAGGCAGGGGCACTCATTTGGTTGTGCTATGCCGTAGTTTTTGGTGGTTTTATTTGGCTATTGACTCGTATCTAGGGTATTTTTGAAGGGATTTTGTCATAATAGTGGTAAAAAACTAAAAAATTACAATAAAAAACTATATATAAGCAAAAAAACCTTGCAACTGCAAGGTTTTTCTGTTATATTATATTAGCGATTCTGTGTTATAGAATTGGCAATAGAGTTCAGGATGGATAACCGTCCGTGGCTCGAAACTAAAAAGTTTTAGTGTATCGAAACAGTTTTTTCGTCCGCAAGCGTTAAAACCAAGTAGAAAAAGCCGAAAAGGTTTATGATAATAAACTCAGTAGGTAGAAAGGAAAAAAGATGAAATCATTTATCGCAAAACCTGCAGAAGTACAGCGTAGCTGGTACATTGTAGATGCAGAAGGCAAGACTTTAGGTAGACTTGCATCAGAGGTTGCTTCTATCCTTCGTGGAAAGAAAAAACCTATTTACACTCCACATGTAGACTGTGGTGACTATGTAATCGTTATCAATGCTGAAAAGGTTGAGGTTACAGGTAAGAAAAGAAAAGAAAAGATTTACAAGAGACACACTGGATATCCAGGTGGTTTAAGAGAAATCACATTTGAAAAATTACAGGCTAAGAAGCCTGACGAAATCATCAGACATGCTGTTAAGGGCATGCTTCCTGATGGAGCTCTTGGCAGACAGATGTTTAAGAAGTTAAAGGTTTATGCAGGAACTGAGCATCCTCATACTGCACAGAAGCCTGAAACTTGGGAATTTTAAGGAAAGGGAGGAAATGACAAATGGCTAAGATTCAATATCAAGGAACTGGTAGAAGAAAATCTTCTGTTGCTAGAGTTAGATTAATCCCTGGAACTGGAAAAATCACTGTCAACAAGAAAGATTTAGATAATTATTTTGGAATGGAAATCGTAAAGAGAGAGGTTAAGAGACCTTTCGAAATCGCAGGCTGCGAAGAAAAGTTCGACGTAATCGCTACTGTACACGGTGGTGGATTTACAGGACAGGCAGGCGCTTTAAGACACGGTATTTCCAGAGCTCTTTGCGTAGCTGATAAAGAAGCTTATAGAGCTTCCTTAAAGGCAGCAGGATTCTTAACAAGAGATTCCAGAATGAAAGAAAGAAAGAAATACGGCTTGAAAAAAGCAAGGAGAGCTTCACAGTTCTCAAAGAGATAGTAAATTCTCTAAAACAAATCCCACAAAATCAAGGTTTTCCTTGAAAATGTGGGATTTCTTATTTTGTGATTAAACTTGAGTTTCATTTTCATAAAAATTATGGCATAATGGTAGGTGAGCATAGGTGGATTTTGTAGAATATATAAAATATATGGTAAATTCGAAAATATTAATAATTTCTTAATAATTTTATTGACTTTTATGTAATATAAAGGGGATAATATAGTAAATGCAAAAGGGGAGAGGAAGGTTCCTATGACAATGGCAAGTAATGAAAATTTAAACGGAAGGTTTAATGTTTTGGTAGCTGATGATGATAAGGAAATAGCACATGCTGTCGAAATTTATATGAAAACCGAAGGGTATAATGTTTTTAAGGCTTATGACGGATTTCAAGCTTTAGAAATTGCTGAAAAAGAAGACATTCATCTAATTATTATGGATATTATGATGCCTAAGATAGATGGAATTCAGGCAACTCTCAAAATCCGTGAGATTAAAAATATTCCTATTATCATGCTTTCAGCCAAGTCAGAGGATTATGACAAGATAAGAGGCCTTAATATAGGGGCTGACGACTATATAACTAAACCTTTCAATCCATTAGAACTCATAGCGAGGGTTCGCTCACAGCTTAGACGGTATACTAACTTAGGCAGCATTTCGGGGGATGTGTCTGACACTAAAGGTATCTACAGAACCGGGGGGTTGGTTGTAGATGATGATCAGAAAACCGTTACTTTAGATGGGGAACTTATAGCTATGACGCCAAGAGAGTTTGGCATTATTAAGCTTCTAACAAAATCTGCCGGCAGAGTTTTTAGCATAGAGCAGATTTACGAGGAAGTTTGGAATGAGGTGGCATATAATCCTGAAAATACGGTAGCTGTCCACATTCGAAGAATTAGGGAAAAAATTGAGATTGAACCTAAAAATCCAAAATATTTAAAGGTGGTGTGGGGCATTGGATACAAAATTGAAAAGTTACAATAAGTGGGGGCTTATTTGGTGGTTGGATGCACTATTTTATTTGGTAGCTAGTATAAGCGGACTTTTGGCAGCCTTGTTTTTGACACTGTTTGTAGCTATTCCAAGTATGTACGATGCAACAGGGATTGAAGATTTTCCTACAGAGGATATAATTCAAGAAGTACAATATGGCTGGCCTAGTTGGGGAGTCTATATGGAAAACAAGGACGCAGTTATAGATTTTGGCTTTCAGCTAGGTATGTGGACTGTTATAGCAGGTGCTGTTTGTTTGGCAGCCTTGATAGGAATTTGGGTCTTAACAGGTAGATTTAACAGGTGTTTAGATGGAACCATTAAACTAAATTGGTTAGATAAAATTTGGTCTGAGGTTCATATCATTTTGCTATGCTTAACTATTTTCGGAGCAGGGGCTTGTGGTGTTCCCATCTATAATATAGTGCCTTGCGAAAATTGGTTTGACCTTTATAAGCCGGGTGTAGCTACTAATAGGCTTTATGAAATTGACAATGTTTTAGTAATTAAGATGTGTCTTTTAGGCATGTTGGTTTTAATTATATTATCCATTATAATTTTTACAGCTATTGTAAAGAAATTGAAGGCTAAAAAATATTGGCGACACTCTATGTTTGGTTCTCTATTTGTTTATGCTTGTAGGGGAATGGATAATCTTAGCAAGCTGACAGATGGACATAATAAAATAATTAGAAATTATGTGATTATTTTAATAGGAATGGTAATTTTAGCTATGACTTGGGTAGGTGCCATTGCCGATGTTATTTTGATATTTATGTTTGTTCCTAAGAAAGTTCAAAAATTCTTAGAGATACGCAAAGGTGTAAAAGAAGTCAAGAACGGAAACCTCACTTACAAAATTCATGTAGATGTTGATTTTAAAGGTCCAAAATCCGATCTGGATTTTTTAGCACAGGATATTAACGATATTTCACAGGCAACTAATATAGCTATTCAAAATGAGCTTAAGAATCAACGCATGAAAACTGAACTTATAAGTAATGTTTCTCATGACATAAAAACTCCTTTGACTTCTATGATTACTTATTTAGACCTTATTAAAACAGAAGGTCTAGATAGCGATAATGTAGAGAGCTACTTTAGAATTATAGATGAGAAAACTCATAGACTTAAGGCTTTAACAGACAATCTTTTCGAAGCTGCAAAGGCGTCTTCGGGGAATATTCCGGTTTCTATGGAAGAAATAGATTTAGAAGCTATTATAAATCAAAGTCTGGGCGAAATGAGTTCCCGTTTGGCAGAGAAGAATTTAGATATAATAGTGGAGAAAAAGTGCGAAAGCTGTAAGGTAAAAGCTGATGGACAGCTTTTATGGAGGGTTATAGAAAATCTCTTAGGTAATATCTCAAAATATGCCTTACCGGATAGCCGTGTTTATATTTCACTTAGAGAACCTAGCAAGTTGGACTTAGTAGCCTTATGCAAGGCTGATAAAAAGGACAGAACCTTAAATGATATGGAATTGGAAGATATGCTTTATAGTAAGAAGTGCACTCTAATAGAAATTAAAAATATATCTGAGGAAAAGCTAAATATATCTTCGGAAGAACTTATGGAAAGATTTAAAAGAGGTGATGAAGCTAGAAGTACTGAGGGTAGCGGATTAGGACTATCAATCGCTAAAGACCTCACAACCATCATGGGCGGAGCTTTTGATATAAATATAGACGGTGATTTATTTAAGGCTCAGGTTTTATTAGAAACGGCTTAAGTACAGTATTATAACAGGGATGGCTAAATTCAAACAGCTATCCCTATTTTATTTGAGAAAATCTACAAAAACTATTGACAAATCAATTAAGTTAGCGTAGACTATCTATATGTTAGCGTGGGTTAACTGTTTTTTTAGGATTTTGGTTAGACAAAACTAACCCCAAACCGTTGAATAGGAACTGTTACAGGGATTTTTGATAAGCCCTTAATTAAACAGGAGAGGTTAGCTTTTTCTAACTATAAATATAGATTTAGGAAGAGGAGGATATATGTTGCCTTTAACATTAGCGAATCAAGGAGAGTCCAATATAATTAAGAAAATTGGCGGAAATCCTGAAGTGAAGAAACATTTAGAGAATTTAGGTTTTGTGGCAGGTGGTAATGTAACTATTATAAGTGCCTTAGGAGGCAATGTAATTGTTAATGTAAAAGAAGCTAGAGTTGCCATAAGTAGAGAGATGGCACAGAAAATAATGGTTTAGCAGTAGGTTTGCTAGGCGGATTTTGAAATAGGAAAGAAAGAATAGTTACTATTTGGAGGTAAGAAATGAAAACATTGAGAGATGTTGCGATTGGTATGACGGTAAAAGTTGTGAAATTACATGGGGAAGGTGCTACCAAGAGAAGAATTATGGATATGGGCATTACAAAGGGTGTAGAAGTCAGCATTAGAAAAGTTGCACCTTTAGGAGACCCGATTGAAGTTACAGTTAGAGGATATGAGTTATCCTTGAGAAAAGCAGACGCAGAAATTATAGAAATCGCAGAGTAGGAGGAGAAGATGAATAAAAATGGTAAATTGAAAATTGCATTGGCAGGTAATCCTAACTGCGGTAAGACTACTTTGTTCAATGGGCTTACCGGCTCTAATCAGTTCGTAGGTAACTGGCCGGGAGTAACGGTAGAAAAGAAAGAGGGAAAATTAAAGAAGCACGATGATGTTATAATTACTGACTTACCCGGTATTTATTCTTTATCGCCCTATACTTTAGAAGAGGTTGTAGCTAGAAATTATCTTATTGGGGAAAGACCGGATGCTATTTTGAACATTGTGGATGGTACTAACTTAGAGAGAAACCTATATTTGACCACTCAGTTGGTAGAATTAGGAATTCCTACAGTTATCGCTATCAATATGATGGACTTAGTAGAAAAAAACGGAGATAAAATCAATATAGAGGAGCTGGAAAGACAGTTAGGTTGTAAGATTGTTACTATTTCAGCTTTAAAGGGCAAAGGTATCGAAGAAGCCGCTCAGGCAGCTATTGAAGCAGCCGGCAAGGGAAGAATGGTTCCTCAGCATACTTTTAATGGTACTGTAGAACATGTTTTAGCTCATATTGAAGAAGCTGCTTTACATGATATGGAGCAAGAGCAGCAGAGATGGTTTGCTATTAAAATTTTTGAAAGAGATGAAAAGGCTATAGAAAGTCTTAAGAATCACCCTAAATGTAAGTTAAATGATGAAGTTTTAGCTCATATTGAAGAGGATATTAAAGAGGTGGAAAAGGAGCTGGATGATGATTCAGAATCTATAATCACCAATGAAAGATATGTATATATTTCAGAAATTTTAAGAGGCAGCTATAAAAAGCATAATGCCGGTGGACTTTCAACTTCGGACAAAATCGACAAGGTCGTAACTAATAGATTTTTAGCTTTACCTATTTTCGTTTTAGTAATGTGGATAGTTTATTATTTCTCTATCTCTACTGTGGGAACAAATGCTACAGATTGGACAAATGACGGACTATTCGGTGATGGTTGGCATTTATTAGGTATAGGCACTTCACAATACGAAGAAGAAGCGACAGAATATGCTAAGGCTAATGTTTGGACAGATGAAGTTAAGGCTATTGTGGATAAGGCAGTAGAAGCTAAAGTTATAGGCGCTGAAGATATTCAGGGAGCTATTGAAGAGGAAGATTTTGACGGTTTCAGTGAGAACTATGAAACTTATGGTGAATCTTTAGCTAGTGAAGGATATGATATTTCAGAGCTAGTAGACGGAGCCTTAGAGGAAGCACCGGATACTTCTGAATATGGAATTTGGGTTCCTAGTATTCCTGTTTTAGCTGAACAGGGCTTGGATTCTTTAGGTGTTCAGGAATGGCTTAAGAGCTTGATTTTAGATGGTATTATCGCCGGTGTGGGAGCGGTATTAGGTTTCGTTCCTCAGATGTTGGTATTGTTCTTATTCCTTGCTTTCCTTGAAAGCTGTGGATATATGGCAAGAATTGCCTTTGTCATGGATAGAATATTCCGCAAATTTGGTCTATCGGGAAAATCTTTCATTCCAATGTTAATTGGTACGGGCTGTAGTGTTCCGGGAATCATGGCATCTAGAACTATCGAAAATGATAGGGATAGAAAAATGACCATTATTACTACTTCCTTCATACCTTGTGGAGCTAAGTTGCCTATTATTGCTTTAATTGCAACTGCTTTATTCGGCAAGGCTTCATGGGTAGGCCCTAGTGCATATTTCTTAGGTATGGCAGCAGTAGTAGTTTCCGGTATTATTTTGAAAAAGACTCAGAGGTTTGCAGGAGATCCGGCACCATTTGTTATGGAACTTCCGGCATATCACTGGCCTACAGTAGGAAATGTTTTAAGAAGTATGTGGGAAAGAGGCTGGTCATTTATTAAGAAAGCAGGAACTATTATTCTCCTTGCTACTATTGTGATTTGGGCAGGTTCTAAATTGGGAATAGAAGATGGTTCCTTTGCATTCAATCCTGATATGGAATTAGAAAACAGTATTTTAGGAATAATAGGTGGAGCTGTAAGTTGGATTTTCAGCCCTCTAGGTTTCGGAAATATTAAGGCTACTGTGGCAACTGTAATGGGACTTGTAGCTAAGGAAGAAGTTGTAGGAGTATTTGGAGTATTAGATTTTGAAGGCTTAGCACCTTTAGCAGGTTATGCTTTCTTAGCTTTCAACTTACTCTGTGCTCCATGTTTCGCAGCTATCGGAGCTATTAAGAGAGAAATGAATAGTGCTAAATGGACATGGTTCGCTGTAGCTTATCAGTGTGGATTTGCTTATGCTGTAGCCCTGATTATCTATCAGATAGGTTTAGTATTTACAGGTGGAATAAATGTAATAGGCTTAGGTGCCGCATTGGTAATCTTAGCAGCAGGAATTTATCTACTTGTTAGACCGTATAAAGAGAATAAATAAAGATTGCTATAAAACAAGATATAAAAAGAGATTAGACTATCCTTAAAGGAGTCTAATCTCTTTTGCTTTATAGGTTATTCAGCTATTACCTTGTTTTTAGTCTCTTTAGCCTTATATAAAAGTTTGTCGGCATCTTTTAATAGGTGGTCTTTTGTGGTGTTACCACACTTACCGCCTATGCTTACGGAAACTTTTAATTTTGCTGCCAGCTCCTTAGGGAAGGTGAGCAGACTGATGGCTTTTCTGATGGATTCTAATTTATCATAGAAAACCTGTGGTGGTATGGTCAGAAAAGTAATAACAAATTCGTCGCCGCCGTATCTTATGACAGCGTCGGCAGGGCGGATTTTGGACTTGATAATACGGACAACTTCCGTTAGGACTAAGTCTCCTGCTACATGACCATAGGTATCATTTACGCCTTTGAAATTATCAATATCAATTATCGCTAAGGCACTTTCGCTACCTAACTTGGCGAGCTGTTCATCAAAATATCTTCGGTTGTAAGCATTGGTAAGAGGGTCTATATATAGCTTTTTATTATTTTCTGTAACGGCATTTATGAAATGAGTTTTGTCCATAGACATAAACATGGTGTCTTCTTTTACGCTGGTAGCACCTTCTAGGGCATAAATTTTGCCGTCTATTTCTACGGCTTGGCTTGTTATATGAAAAACCTGCTCCTTTGCAAATTCAAATTTTTCAGTTCGTTTACCCTCTGTACAGGATTTAGCAGAAATGCAATTTTCACAGCGGCCGGTTTTAAACCAAATATCACTACATTGTTTAGGAGAAACAGTTTTTTTACCGTTCTTATCGAAATTACAAACTTGAAGCTCAGCCACATCTATGAACCTGACAATATCATACATTAACCCTAAGGTTTCTACTAAATTATTTGCTTCTTTTCCGGTCATAATGCCAACTCCTTTAGTTAATTTATATTGGATTATCATACATCAAAATTCAGGTTTTTGCAAGAGTGGGAGGGGAAAAGGGGGGTATATGGGTTTGACATAGTTTTGTTATAGGCTTATAGTATATTTAACTAAGACAATGTTTGATTTAGTGAAGGTATAAAATGGATAAAAGAATTTATAGAAGATGGATAGCAGGTTTTATGCTAATCTTAATGACCTTAGTTTCAGCGACAGTTATGGTGTGTGCAGAGACAACTAAGATAAGGCAGGTTCGGAGAAATCATGCAAGTTGGTGAAAAAGAGTTTTCTTTGAAGCTTTTATCATTAAAAATTACTACAGGTAAGAAGAAACCTTATATCAAAAATAAAATGCTTTATATACCGGAGAAACCTTACGGTTTAGAAAAGGGAAAGAATTTTATTTTATATACTCCGGGATATTTAGTGGCGGATATGAAGGAAGGGGCTCAGCTTGGAGCTTCTATGATATTAACTGATTTTGAAACAGGCGAATATGTAAAAGAAAGTTCTACTTATATTTTATATAATAAAAAAACTAAGAGAACTTTTGTGGAAGAAAATTGGAAATAGTAAAGGAAAAAGCCCTGAATTTAATTCAGGGCTTTTTGGTGCGGACAACAGGACTCGAACCTGCAAGGCTCTCACCACACGGTCCTTAGCCGTGCGCGTCTGCCAATTCCGCCATGTCCGCATAACTTATTTAGTACTTTTCTATTATATACATTTTTCGAATAAAATTCAAGAACAATTTTAGAAAAAAGAGAAAAAATATAAAAAGAAAGGTGTAGGGGTCAATTATATAATCGGTTAACCAATGTGTAAGTTAGTCGTAAATAAAAAACACAAAAAAATTCATAAAAGGTATTGACAAATTACGAAAGTTAGCGTATACTAACTGTATGTTAACGGAAGTTAGCTATTTTTTCAAGTGCAGGGTTAGTCAAAACTAACCAAATAACAATTAGCCAAATAGGGCTTATCTAATAAGCCCTAAAGCCTAAAAATCCGACAGAGAAGTCGTAAACATATTGCCGAAGGGCAAGGTGAATAAACACCTAAAAATTATGGGAGGCGAATTTTGAAATATTATGTTTCATAAACTCCCATCGAATTTGCAATATGATGAAGTTTTAAGACCATTAAACTTTCTCAGAATGATATATCTTCATACAATAAAGGGAATGTCAGCTCTTCGGAGCTGATGTTCTTTTTTTTGCTTTTTATATGCAAGTTAAAATGCTTAACGGATAGAAACGCTGTGAAAATGTATGGGAGAACTTGTGTGTTATACGATTTCCCCTTATTTTCTAGGAGTGTTTTAACTGCACAGGCATATTTGTAAGCACGAAATAGTGTCACCCGACAGATTTTGCATATTTCTCACTACAGGATTAACCTATACAAGACTTGAAATAGTGTTACATATAAGATTCTATTGATACCCCACAACTAAAATAGTGGGATTTTTAATCAAATCTCTAATACCCACTATTTACAACACTTCTAGACTGCATAATATAGTGCAGTTTCCCACAAAATCTAAAACCAACACTATTTTTGATGGATTCGCAACATACGAGATAGTGTCAGAATCCTAAAAATCTCAAAGCAGCACTATTTTAAAGCCACATCCAACTTTTACCATAAATTACCAGCTTCATTAACCTCTTACGCTGCAAAATCTAACCACCTAATTCATCCCTTATTTATTACCACTTTTGTCTTATAAGTCTTAAAATTCATATTTGACAAGGTTATAGATATATATTATAGTTTTCTTGGGGATTTTGAAAAATGAGGGGAAAGTATAATGAAGATATTTAGCAAGATTTTAAAGATTATTTTTATTTTCGTGATTTTCATAGCTCTAGTTACCGGTATTATTATTGGTGCTAAGGGTTATTTAATGTATAGTAAAGCTATAGCTCATGAGAGTGTGGCTAGTAGAGTCGAAAGAATTGAAAAGCAACCTAATTATACTAAGTTTGAGGAATTGCCGGAGACCTATGTTAAGGCGATTATCGCGGTAGAAGACCCTAGATTTTATACTCATGGTGGGGTTGATTTTAGATCTACTTTGAAAGCCGCTTGGACGGATTTGACTAATGGAAAAATCCTGGAAGGCGGAAGTACCATTACTCAGCAGCTATCTAGGATTATGTATTTTTCGCAGGAAAAGAAATTTGCTAGAAAAGTTGCAGAAATTTTAATAGCTAGGGATGTGGAAAAGCTCTGTTCTAAAGAGAAGATTTTAGAATTATATGTGAATAGAATTTATTTTGGCTCCGGTTATTATAATGTTAGAGAGGCTGCGAAGGGATATTTTAACAAGGAGCCTAGCCAAATGAATGATTATGAGGCTACTATGCTGGCAGGTATACCAAATGCACCTTCAGCCTATTCTCCGGATGTTAGTCCTAAGTTGGCAGAGGAACGAAGGCAGCAGGTTATTAGAAAGATGGAAGAAACAGGGGCTATTCATAAGGGGGATATAGAGTAGAGGTCGGCATTTGGAGATTTTGTAAAATATTCAAAATCTGACCCTAAGCCTTTTCGGTTAATCTTGATTTTTTATAGGAATTGTTATATAATTATGATGGTTCTGCGGATATGGCGGAATTGGCAGACGCGCACGGTTCAGGTCCGTGTGGGAAACCATGGGGGTTCGAATCCCTTTATCCGCACCAAAATATAGACTGTGCCTTGGCGATTACATTGCTGGGTGCAGTTTTTTGTTGCTCAAAATAGAAAAATAATTTAATGGGGATAGTTCTTTAATGGTCATTACAAAAGCAATGATAAAATAATAACTTATGAATAAAAATCCCTTAAAACATTGATTTTTGTGCATAAAAGTTATACAATATAGATAATTTATAAATAAAAGACCTTTTATTGATGATATAGAGAGGAGAATTTTATGGCTAATTGTTGTTTAGAAAATTCAGAGAGCAAGGCTTTACTTGATAAGCTGGATGAAGTTATTGACAAGTATAAAGATACAGCCGGACCACTTATTCCTATTTTACACGAGGCACAGGGAATTTATGGCTACCTACCTTTTGAGGTACAATTACATATATCAGAGAGGCTGGGAATTCCTTTGGCTGACGTATATGGTGTAGTTACTTTTTATACAGGTTTTAATACTAAACCTAAGGGCAAATATGTAATAAATGTTTGCTTAGGCACGGCTTGTTATGTTAAAGGTTCTGAGAATATTTTAGATAGATTTAAAACTACTTTAGGTATAGATATAGGTGATTGTACAGAAGACCAGATTTTTTCATTAGAAGCTTGTAGATGTATAGGCTCTTGTGGTTTAGCACCTGCTGTAATGATAAATGATGATGTTTACGGGAATGTGAGTCCTGATGATGTGGAATCCATTCTAGCCAACTATCAATTATAGGAGGGGTAAAATGGCTGATTGTAATAGAAAAATTGATAATGTGGAACAGCTTAATGAAATCCGTGAGAGGATGAAAGAAAAGCTTAAGCCTAGATTTGAAGAAGGAGCGGCTATTCATATTTTGTTATGTGGGGTTGCGGGATGTTTATCTACAGGATCCCTCAAAATCTACGAAGAAATGGATAGATTAATTAAAGAAAGCGGCAAGGAAAAAGATATACAGTTAGTATCTACAGGGTGTATGGGGCTTTGCGCACAGGGACCTCTCATGGTAGTGTATCCTGATAGGGTTATGTATACCCATGTGAAGCCGGAGGATGTGGAAGAAATTTGGAATTCTCATATATTAGGCGGTAAACCTGTAGAAAGACTTTTTGCTACGGAAAGTGATGGTAGAAAGGTTGCACACGCCTTAGATGAGCACTCTTTTTATACTAAGCAATTAAAGATTGCCCTTAAGAACTGTGGGGTTATAAATCCTTTAAGTATAGAAGAATTTATAGGCGTAGATGGTTACAAAGCACTGGCGACTGTCATTAAGGAAATGGATCCGGAAGAAGTTGTAGACTTAATTAAGGCATCAAATCTTAGAGGTAGAGGTGGTGCAGGCTTCCCTACAGGAACTAAATGGGCGTTTGCGGCATCTCAGCTGGAGAGAAAAAAGTTTGTTTGCTGTAATGCAGATGAGGGAGATCCGGGTGCTTTTATGGATAGATCTGTTTTAGAAGGAGACCCTCATAGTGTGCTGGAAGCTATGGCGATAGCAGGCTATGCCATAGGATCGGATCAAGGATATATTTATGTCAGGGCTGAATATCCGGTTGCAGTTAAGACCTTAAATGAAGCTATTAAGCAGGCAAGGGAATACGGACTTTTAGGAAAGAAAATCTTAGGCACAGATTTTAGTTTTGATGTTGAAGTAAGATTGGGAGCAGGAGCTTTCGTGTGCGGTGAAGAAACTGCCCTTATGACCTCTATCGAAGGCAACAGAGGTGAACCTAAGCCTAGACCTCCGTTCCCTGCTGTTAAAGGACTTTTCGGACAGCCAACGATTTTAAATAATGTGGAAACCTATGCTACAATTCCTAGAATTATTAACATGGGTGTGGCTTGGTTTAACTCAATAGGAACAGAAGGCTCTAAAGGTACTAAAGTATTTGCAGTTGGTGGCAAAATCCGCCATACCGGCTTAGTGGAAGTACCTATGGGTACTACCTTACAGGACATAGTATTTGGAATGTGTGGAGGTATACCTAAGGATAAAGCTTTCAAAGCTGCTCAGACAGGAGGTCCATCAGGCGGTTGTATTCCTGCCATTCATCTGGATACTCCTATAGATTATGAAAATCTTATTGCACTAGGTTCAATGATGGGTTCCGGTGGGCTTATAGTAATGGACGAAGACACTTGTATGGTCGATTTAGCCGGATTTTTCCTACACTTTACTGTAGATGAATCCTGTGGAAAATGCACACCATGCAGAATCGGCACTAAGAGAATGTATGAAATTTTAAGCAAAATCACCGATGGTAAAGGTGAGGTAGAAGATGTAGATAGATTAAATGTTTTAGCAAGAAATATTAAAAATTCTGCTCTTTGCGGTTTAGGACAAACGGCTCCTAACCCGATAATTTCAACATTGAGATATTTTGAGGATGAGTATATGGCTCATATTTTGGAGAAAACTTGTCCTGCCGGAGTTTGTAAGTCTATTACTAAGTTTTTCATTGACAAAGAAACTTGTAAGCATTGCGGAATTTGTAAGAAACATTGTCCTGTGGCAGCTATATCGGGTGACAGAAAGACAGATTTTGTTATAGATCAGGAAGCTTGTATTAAGTGCGGAGAATGTTTCAAGCGTTGTCCGTTTAACTCAGTTCTTCATCATTAAAGAGGTAAAAAATGAGAAATGTAAATATAACCATAGATGGTATGAAATTAAATGTGCCGGGAGATTATACAATTCTTCAGGCGGCGAAGGAAGCCAATATATATATTCCTACTCTATGTTTTTTAAAGGATATTAATGAAATAGGTTGTTGCAGAATGTGTCTTGTAGATACCGGTGCAAAGGCACTTCAGGCAGCTTGTGTAACTCCTGTAGTGGAGGGAATGAATATAAATACTCACACTCCGAAAGTCGTAGAAGCCAGAAAGGTTAACTTGGAGCTTATTTTATCTAACCATGTGGCTAGATGTCAGACTTGTTATAGGTCTTGGACAAGTTGTGAGCTTCAGACTTTGGCTAATAAGTTAGGGGTAGATCAAGAAAGATTTTCCGGAGAGGCTAAGAAGTATGATATAGATGTGGGTATATCTATAGTAAGAGATAATAACAAGTGTATTTTGTGCAGAAGATGCGTAAGTGTATGCCACAATAGGCAGACGGTAGGAGTTATTGAGGCAATAGGCAGAGGGTTTGATACTCATATCGGCTCACCTTTTGAGAAGTCTTTATGGGAAACCCCTTGTGTCAACTGTGGACAGTGTATTAATGTATGTCCTGTAGGGGCCTTAAGAGAATGTGTAGATACAGATAGAGTATGGGCAGCTTTAAACGACCCTACTAAGCACGTGGTAGTTCAGACAGCACCGGCTGTTCGTGCAGCCATAGGTGAAAGTTTCGGTATAGAAATGGGTACACCTGTAACGGGCAAAATGGTGTCTGCCTTAAGAATGATAGGTTTTGATAGGGTATTTGATACAAACACAGGTGCCGATTTAACTATTATGGAAGAAGCTACTGAATTGATTGACAGATTCCGTTCCGGTGGAAAACTGCCTATGATTACATCCTGTTCACCGGGATGGATTAAATTCTGTGAACATAATTTTCCTGAGTTTTTACCTAACTTATCTTCCTGCAAATCTCCACATATGATGTTTGGAGCTATTATTAAAAGTTATTATGCTAAAAAAATGGATATAAATCCGGAAGATATAGTGGTCGTTTCCGTCATGCCTTGCACGGCTAAAAAATTTGAAATTAAGCGCCCTGAAATGCATGTTAAGGGGCTTAGAGATGTGGATGTGGTCATAACAACCAGAGAGTTAGCCAATATGATAAATGATATTGGAATAGATTTTGTAAATCTACCTGATGATAATTTTGATGACCCATTTGGCGAAGCATCCGGTGCGGGAGTGATTTTCGGAGCCACAGGAGGAGTTATGGAAGCAGCTCTTCGTACGGCTGCGGATATTTTGTCAGGGGCTTCTACAGATGCTATTGAATATGAGGAAGTTAGAGGCTTTGAAGGCGTAAAAATGGCAGAATACAAGGTGGGTGATGTGGTGCTTAAAGCTGCTGTAGCTCATGGATTGGCTAATGCCAGAAAGCTTTTGGCAAAGGTTAAGGCAGGGGAAGTAGATTTACAGTTTATAGAAATTATGGCATGTCCTCATGGATGTATAAATGGCGGCGGACAACCTATTCAGGGGTCTTCTGTTAGAAACTGGGGTGAAGTGAGTGCTTTAAGGGCAAAGGCTCTATATAGGGAAGATAAGAAATCTTACTATAGAAAATCCCATAATAATCCGGCAATTAAGAGGTTGTATAAAGACTTTTTAGGTATGGCAGGAGGCACTATGGCTCATCAGTTGTTACACACTCACTATAAAGAGAGAGAAAAATATCCTGAAAATAAGTAAAAATTGAAAATCGGTATCAGGGTGAATTGTGTGTTAAAAACAATTTTTATGTTATAATATTAGAACCGAAAAATTAAATGATAACTTCGCTAAAGAATTTGGTGGCGAATATATGTATGCAGGATAAGGTGATATTGATACCGGGAAGTTCCTTTGTGGATTTTCCGGTATTTTTTTAATTGAATTTACACCCTTTTATACCTTACTAAATTATTGTAAAAGCTCTAATTTCGTGTTATACTAAAGGGTAATATTTAGATAAATTTATTTGGAGGGATTTTCATGTCAGAAACCAATTTTATACATACGATTATAGAGAAGGATTTGGAAAATCATAAGTATGAAACAGGAGAAATTATTACCCGTTTCCCACCTGAGCCTAATGGATATCTTCATATAGGTCACGCAAAATCTATCTGCCTTAACTTTACCACTGCGGCTAAGTATGGTGGTAGTTGCAACCTTAGATATGATGATACTAATCCGGTTAAGGAAGATATGGAATACATCAATTCCATAGAGGAAGATGTAAGATGGCTAGGATTTAAGTGGAATGAAAGACTATGGGCTTCAGACTACTTTGATACTATGTATGAGGGAGCGGTAGAACTTATTAAAAAAGGAAAAGCTTATGTTTGCCAGCTTACTCCTGAAGAAATCAAAGAATATCGCGGTACTTTAACGGAACCCGGTAAGGAAAGCCCTTATAGAAATAGACCTATAGAAGAAAACCTTAAATTGTTTGAAGAAATGAAAGAGGGCAAGTATCAGGACGGAGAGATGGTACTTCGTGCTAAAATTGATATGTCATCTCCTAATATAAATATGAGAGATCCTATCATATATAGAATTGCTCATGCGACTCACCATAACACCGGAGATAAGTGGTGTATTTATCCTATGTATGATTTTGCACATCCTATTGAGGATGCTATCGAAGGTATAACTCATTCAATTTGTACTTTAGAATTTGAAGATCATAGACCTCTTTATGATTGGGTACTTAGGGAAATTGGATTCTGGGAGAAGCCTCCACAGCAAATTGAATTTGCTCGATTGAATTTAACTAATACAGTTATGTCTAAGAGGTTTTTAAAGAAATTAGTAGATGATGGTATAGTAGATGGTTGGGATGATCCTAGAATGCCGACTATTGCAGGTATTAGAAGAAGAGGATACACTCCGGAGGCTATAAGAAAATTCTGTGAGGAAATAGGTGTTTCTAAGAGTAATTCCATGGTAGATATTGCTCAGTTAGAACATTTTGTAAGAGATGATCTTAAGGAGAGGGTTGAATCCAGAAATGTTATTTTTAATCCAATTAAGGTTATTGTGACTAATTATCCTGAGGGACAGTCAGAAGTTTGTCAGGTTGAAAATAATCCTCAAGTGCCGGAAATGGGAACTAGAGAACTAACCTTTTCAAGAGAGCTTTGGATAGATGGTGAAGACTTTATGGAGGTACCTGCTAAAAAATATTTCAGATTATTTCCACCACAGGAAGATAAGGCAGGCAATGAAGTTAGATTTAAGGGAGCTTATTTCTTAACTTGCCAAGCTGTGGTTAAAAATGAGGATGGAACTATTAAAGAAATTCACTGTACCTATGACCCTGAAACCAAATCAGGTTTAGGCTTTGAAGGCAGAAAGGTTAAGGGAACGATACATTTTGTAGATGCAAATAATTGTGTGCCTATTAAGATAAGAAAGTTTGGATATTTGATGGTTCCAAGTGCTGAAGATCCTGATAAGATGGTTGGCAATACGGATTCTTTAACAGAAGAAATTTGTTACGCTGAGCCATCCCTTAAGGAAGCTAAAGCCGGCGAAAGATTCCAATTCTTTAGACATGGATATTTTAACGCAGAGCCTAAATTATTTAATGAAGATAATTTAGTGTTTAATGAAATTGTAGGGCTTAAGAGCTCTTGGAAATAAAATTAAAGTAGACCTTTTATAGATGGATTTTCATGGAAGGTTTATAAGATTTAGTAAGGAGGTAAGTTAGAAATGTATGTGGATAACAAAATTTGTTTAGGAGAAGTAGAGGGCAGACAACTTTATATTCCTGCTAAGATGGCTAATAGACACGGCCTTATTACCGGTGCTACAGGTACAGGTAAGACTACCACTCTTAAAACTATGGCTGAGTCCTTTAGTGAAGCAGGAGTTCCTGTATTTTTCTCCGATATAAAGGGAGATTTATCAGGAGTTTCTAAAGAATATCCGGTTACTTTTTGGGATATTTACGGTAAGGAAGGAATTGCTGCCAGAACTACTATTTCAGAAATGGGACCTATCCTTCTTGCTAAACTAATGGATTTAAATGATACACAGGCGGATATTTTAACCGTAGTTTTCAAAATCGCCGATGATCAGGGTTTGCTCTTAGTGGACACTAAGGATTTAAAAGCTATGTTGACTTATGTAGGTGAAAATAATGCGGTCTTATCTGCTGAGTATGGAAATATTGCTAAAGCCAGTGTTAATACTATTTTGAGAAATGTAGTTGCATTGGAAGCTAAGGGAGCTGATGAGTTTTTCGCAGAACCTGCTTTAAATATTGCCGATTGGTTTCAGAGAGATTTAAATGGCAAGGGAATGATAAACATTTTAGAGTGTCAGGAACTTGTAAATGACACTACCATGTATGGCACTTTTTTACTTTGGATGCTTTCTGAATTGTTTGAAACATTGCCTGAAGTAGGAGATATGGATAGACCCAGAATTGTATTTTTCTTTGATGAAGCCCATCTGATTTTTAAAGATGCAGGAAAGGCTTTGCTCCAAAAAATTGAGCAGGTTGTTAAGCTTATAAGGTCAAAGGGTGTAGGAGTGTATTTTATAAGCCAGAGCCCTAAGGATATTCCGGATATTATTCTTTCTCAGCTAGGAAACAAAATCCAACATGGATTGAGGGCATATACACCTAATGATGAAAAGGTTGTAAAGGCTGCTGCCGATTCCTTTAGGGTTAACCCGAAGCTGAATTCCTATGAAGAAATTTTAAATCTGGGTATAGGAGAAGTTTTAATTTCAACTTTAGGAGAAGATGGTATACCTAATATAGTTGAAAAGACTAAAATATATCCACCTAAGACTATGGATGTAAAAATTACATCTGAAGAAAAACAGCAAAAAATTCTTTCTAATGATCTCTACTTAAGATACCAAAATATGTTCGATAGAGATTCTGCTTATGAATTTTTCCAAAGAATGAAACAGCAGGCAGTAGAAGAAAAAAACTCTTTAGAAGGGCAGAAAATAGAGGATAAAGAAAAAATTAAGCTTGAAAAAACTGAAATGAAGGAGCAGGAAAAATTAGCTAAGGCTGCACAGAAACAGACAGAAAAAGAAGCTAAGGTAGTGAAATCTAATATAAAAAAGGTAGCAAGCTCAGCAGCAGGTACTGTGGGTAGAGAATTAGGTAAATCTATGGGTAAGGCTGTAGGAGGAAAGTTCGGCAAAACCTTAGGCGGTAATGTGGGAGCACAGCTATTTAGAAGCATTTTAGGTACCTTTATAAAATAGGAGGAATAAAATGTTAGAGGAATATGGTCTTAGGATTATATTTTGCTTGTTTGCTATACTTTTAGGCTTGATTTTAGGTAATGGATCAGTTTTCTTTTTTAATAAGATACCAGGTAAATGGTTGGTAGATTATGGTGAAGAACCGGATGAAGAACTTAAACATCCAACTTACCAGAGAGTAAAAAGTACTCCTTGGAAATATGTATTTTCCGGATTTTTTATAGTATCAGGCATATATATGGTGGTTAATGAGCCTTATTATTTAGTGCCTACTATGGCGGTTTTTTGGCTCATGCTGGAAATGTCAATTTCTGATATAAAATATAGAATTATACCTGATCAATTAGTTATGCTTTTGGTAGTATGTGGCATAGGCTTTATGGGAAAAACTAATGGTGGTGTGCTTTGGGCTTTATATGGAGCTTTGGCAGGCTTCGGGATTTTAAGTATAATCGCCTTAATCGGTAAATTGATATTTAGAAAAGACATTATAGGTGGAGGAGATATTAAAATTTTAGGTGCCTTAGGTCTTTCTGTAGGATTAGAGGGTATTATACTCATAATGATATTAACCGTATTTATAAGTTCCATACATTTTCTTATACTTTTAATGTTAAGAAAGATAAGTATGAAGGAAAGTAAACCGATGGTGCCTTATATCTTTTTAAGTACGGTGGTTTACATGGTTTGGGCGAATAGTTTGATTTTTAGAGAGGGCTTTATTATAAGGCTTTAATATATAAAAAGTTATGATGCGAAATATTTTAATGACAATAGAATATGACGGCTCAGGCTTTAGCGGTTGGCAAAGGCAAGAGGGAAAGAGAACTGTTCAGGCTGTATTGGAAGAGGGGCTGAGCAAGTTTTGTGGAACTGAAGTTAAAATTGATGGAACATCTAGAACTGACAGAGGGGTTCATGCCTTAGGGCAGAGGGCATCTTTCTTTGGAGATTTTGCTATACCTACTGATAAATTGATGTTTGCTGTCAATAATTATTTGGCAGGGGGCATGAATGTGCTTAATTCTGTAGGAGATGTGAGGATTTCTAATATATGTGAAATGCCTATGGATTTTCATGCCAGATATAATGCTAAGGGTAAGCACTATAGATATATTATTAAAAATTCGGGTGAACCGGACATTTTTCGCAGAAAATACACTTATTATGTTAAGGATGTTTTGAATGTGGAGGACATGAGGATTGGGGCAAATGCCATAATAGGAACTCATGATTTTAAGTCTTTTCAAGCTTCCGGTGGACATGAACGAAAAACAACTGTGAGAACTATTTTTGATTTAGATATAAGTTGTCATGGAGAGTATCTTATTATAGATGTGAAGGGTGATGGATTTCTTTACAATATGGTGAGAATTATAGTTGGTACATTGGTAGATGTAGGGAGAGGGCGGATTTTGCCACAGGATATTGAGAATATTATAGAGAGTAGAGATAGGCAAAGGGCGGGGCATACGGCACCTGCGGAAGGTTTATATTTGATGGAGGTGTATTATGAAGAGACCCAGCTGGGATGAATATTTTATGGAGATGGCGGCATTAACTGCTAAGCGTTCAACCTGTATGAGAAGATGTGTTGGGGCTGTAATTGTAAAGGATAACAGAGCCATTGCTACAGGGTACAATGGAGCACCTATGGGTATAGCTCATTGTGAGGATAGAGGTGGTTGCCTAAGAGAAAAACTTCAGGTACCTTCGGGTCAAAGACATGAACTTTGTATGGCTCTTCATGCCGAACAGAACGCAATAATTCAAGCGGCTTCTATGGGACATTCTATAGATGGAGGTACGATTTATATTACTCATCACCCTTGTGCTATATGTGCCAAGATGATAATCAACGCAGGTATTAATAGGATTGTAATTCGTGAGGGTTACCCTGATGAACTTTCTGCGCAGATTTTAGAGGAAGCAGGTCTTAAGATTGAAAAATTAGGAGAATAAGGTTCTGGTTTTTTGATGTTAGTTTATTGGACGATTATATGCGGATTTATTTTTAAAGCTAAGGGGAACGAATATGTTTACAGATTTATGGCTTTCATTTTTAGTGGCTTTTTTAGTGGCTTTGGCTATGACGCCGGTTGCTATGGAAATTGCCCATAAAATTGGAGCAGTGGATATTCCAAAGGATGGTAGGCGAATGCACACTCATGCTATGCCTAGATTTGGAGGAATGGCAATATTTTTAGGAACAACTATAGCCATGCTAATGTTTCTAAATGAAAATGAAAAAATCCTATGGATACTCATAGGTGGACTTATGATATATGTCTTAGGGGTGGTGGATGATTTACAAAATCTGCCTGCCAAAGTGAAATTTTTAATTCAGATAGCTATTGCTGTTTTAATGTATACGGGCAATATTAAGATAAGTTTTATAACTAATTTTTTCGGTATAGGAAGAACGGATTTAGGATCTATTCTTACTTTTGTTGTTACAGTGCTTTGGATTGTGGGCATTACTAATACGGTAAATTTAATAGACGGTTTAGATGGACTTGCAGCAGGAACGGCGGCAATTTCTTCCCTTTGTATAGCTTATGTGGCTTATATACATGGTGTTTATATAGTTGCGGCTGCCATGCTTGCTTTAGCCGGTGGTGCTTTAGGATTTTTACCCTATAACTTCTATCCGGCATCTATATTTATGGGAGACGGCGGTTCTCTGTTTTTAGGGTTTATGCTTTCGACCTTGTCCTTATTAGGAACTGTTAAAAGTGCGACCTTTGTGGCTGTTATAATTCCTGTATTGGTATTGGGTTTACCTATTTTTGATACAGCATTTGCTATATTTAGGAGACTTATAAATAGAAGACCTATTATGGAAGCTGATAAGGGGCATTTACACCATAGGCTTATGAAGTTAGGCTATGGTCAGAGAAGGGCAACTTTAATGCTCTATTGTGTCAGCGGCATTATGGGAGTAGCAGCTGTAACTTTTTCAAGAGATTTGTGGGTAGAAACCTTAGGATTGTTTGCTATAACGGCTTTAATGATTTATATTTTCTTAACTGATGCAAATCATTATTTGCCTTGTATTAGAAACTTAGATGAGGATAATCCGATAAATAAGGAAAATCAGGAGGTGTAGAATGAAGAAAAAATTAATTCTTTTATTGATTGCTATTTTAGTTTTTACAATGCTTTCAGCTTGTAGTGATAAGGAAGATCAAACAAATAAGGATGTAACTTCTAATGATATTACTGTAAATGAGCAGGGCGGCGAAAAGGGTAATTTAGATCCGATGAAAATAGGTGCTTTAAATGGACCTACAGGTATCGGAATGGTTAAACTGATGGATATGGCTGACAAGTACGAAGTGTCCACTTATCAGGCTCCTACAGATATTATGCCTAAACTTATTTCAGGAGAATTAAAGGCAGCAGCCGTTCCGTCAAATATGGCGGCAGTTTTATTTAACAAAACAGAGGGAAAAATTGTAGCTGTAAGCCCTATGGTTCTAGGTGTTTTACATATTGTGGGCAACAATCAGGATATTAAAGGTCTAAAGGGGTTAAAAGGCAAGACTATAATTGCTTCAGGTCAAGGCGGAAGTCCTGAGTACATTTTACAGGCTTTATTAGAAAAGTTCGGTATGAAGTTAGGTGAAGATGTTAAAGTAGAATGGCTTGCTTCTCATACAGATGTTAATAGTAGACTTCTAAAAGAAGATGGCACTATTGCTATGCTTCCGGAACCTTTCGTTTCCGTTGCCTTAACAAAGGGCGGAGAAAAAATTAAATCTTTAATAGATATGAATTTGATATGGGGAAAGGCTTATAACACTGAACTCCCTATGGGCGTGTTCGTAGTAAATAAAGATTTTGCAAAAGAAAATAAGGAATTAATAGATGTTCTTATTAAAGATATTAAATCGTCTATAGACTATGTAAATGATAATCCTAAAGAGGCTTCAAAGCTTATAGTTGCAAAGGGATTGTTAGGAGATGAGGCTATTGCGGAAAAGGTGATACCGAATTGTAATTTGAGCTTTTTTGTAGGTGATAAGGCAGATTATAGTAAGCACATGTTAAAAACTTTCAATGAAAACTTATTTAATATAAATCCTAAGGCTTTAGGTGGAAAATTGCCTAATGAAGAAATGTATTATGGAGAATAATAAAAATAGAAAATTCCTTAAGGGAAAAATAGGCAGACTTATATTGGTCTGCCTTTTTTGGATATTAATATGGATTTTAGGAGCTAAGGGTGTAGGGTCGGACTTAATACTCCCTAGTCCTTTATCAACATTAAAAGCTTTAATGACAGAGCTTAAAACTTATGATTTTTACCTTAATATAGGGTGGACTGTGTTCAGATGTTTAACCTCTATGCTTCTGGCTTTTGTTTTAGGCTCCATAGGTGCAGTTTTGTCTTATAGATATAATTGGATAAAGGCTTTGCTTAGTGTTCCTGTAACCTTTTTCAAGGCAGTACCGGTGATGGCGATTATCATATATATAATTTTGGTCATTGAAGCTAATTGGGTGGGGGTTGTAGTTAGTTTTTTAATGTGTTTCCCCATAGTTTATACCAATCTATTGTCAGGTTTAGAAGGTATAAATATAGAATACTTGGAATTGGCTCAGGTATATGATTTGAGTTTTTTAACTAAGCTAAAATTTGTATATTTTTACGGAATAAGTTCTGAAATCAAAGGTAGTTTGAGTTTAATTAGTGGATTAAGTTGGAAAGCGGTAGTTGCCGCTGAGGTTCTTTCTGTTCCTGCACACTCTTTAGGCTATCCAATGCTTAATTCTAAATATTATTTAGAAACGCCAAGACTGTTTGCATATATTGTGGTTATAGTAGTCTTTAGTATGATAATGGAATACTTTGTTAATAGAGGACTAAAACTTTTAGAAGTTAAAGAGTATAAGTGGTCTAGAGTCCTTAGAAATAGAATAGTTAGGGTTCAGTCTCAGGATAAATCCGTATTCTCTTCTAATTGGAAATTGGAAAAAGTAACAAAGGCTTTTCAAGGGAAAACCATACTTAAGGATTTTAGTTTAGCTGTAAAATCCGGTCAACATATTGGTCTAATAGGCGATTCGGGTATAGGCAAAACAACGGTTATGAAAATACTGGTAGGTTTAGAAAGAATCGATGAGGGCAAAATCTCAATAGACGGATCCGGTCGTTTTGCAGTGTTGTTTCAAGAAGACAGGCTTTTACCCTATTTAAATGTTTTCGATAATATGGCTTTAACTATGGATATAAAAGATAGGGATAGAATTTTAGAAATGGCACAGGCTTTAGAAATTGAAGATTCCCTTTACTTGCTACCTAATAAATTAAGTGGTGGAATGAGGCATAGAGTTGCTTTAGGACGAACTTTTTTATCGGGAAGAGATAACATTATTTTAGATGAACCTTTTAGAGGCTTGGATAAAGAATTAAAGAGAAGGATTATAGACAGGCTTTGGCATAAGGAAACGAAAGACAGAACCTTGCTTTTAATAACTCACATAAGAGAAGATGCGGAAAGTTTGACAGATGAGATTTTGGAATTAATAAATTAGACATGTAGTAAACTATAGGAAAGGAATTGGGCGAAGTGTCAGATAATAGAGCTTTAGATAGAAAAGAAAATATTGCTATAGGGATATTAGCCCATGTGGATAGTGGAAAAACCACCTTGTCAGAGGCGATTTTGTTTAATAGCGGGGCTATAAAGACATTAGGCAGAGTGGATAAGGGTAATAGTTTATTAGATGATGAGAAAATAGAAAGGGATAGGGGTATAACTGTTTTCTCTAAGGCTACAATGTTTAGTTTGGGGGAAAAAGAATTTACCTTGATAGATACGCCGGGACACAGAGATTTTGCAGGGGAAATGGAGAGGGTTTTAAGCGTATTAGACTATGGCATTTTAATGATAAATGGAAGCGAGGGCATACAGGGTCATACTATGACCCTTTGGAAACTTTTAGGAGATTATAAAATTCCTACATTGATTTTTGTAAATAAGATGGATCAAGTCGGAGCTGATAGTTTAAAACTTTTCAATCAAATAAAAGTTTCATTCGGAGAGGGGGTTTGTAAATTTAATGCATCTAAGCCATATAAGGAAGAAGACGCTGCTATGTGTTCAGAAGGGCTCATGGAGGAATTTTTAGAACAGGGAAGTTTATCAAAGGATAATTTAGTGAGGGCTTTTAGGGAAAGAAAAATATTTCCTTTAATGTTTGGTTCTGCATTGAAGAGTGAAGGTATAGAGGGGCTTTTAGAGTTTTTAGAAACCTCCACAGAGGAGCTGGGCGGAAAGCTTTGTGAGGAAAAAGGAACTTTATGTAAGGTTTATGGCATCAGCAGAGATTCTAAGGGCTTAAGATATACTCATTTAAGAATTTTAAGTGGTAAATTAAAAAATAAGAGCGTCCTAAGGGGCCTTTCTTTAGAAGGTAATATTTGGGAAGAAAAGGTGGATAGGATAAGGGTTTCTAAAGGCGGCTCTTTATATGATTTGGATGAAGCAGAAAGGGGAATGACCGTAGCTGTTACCGGTTTGATTAGCTCCTATGTAGGAGGTTTTGTGGGTAGTGAAGCGGATACTATAGAAAGACTTTTCGAGACTCAGAGCAATGGAAAATCTTTTATTGAACCAACTATGAGATATAGGGTTACTTTTACAAATGAGCAAGATGTTAGGAAGATTTTAGATATTTTAAATATTTTAGGAGAAGAAAATATAAACCTAAAGCCTAGCTTTAATCGTGCAACAGGAGAATTTTTCATATCTGCTATGGGAGAACTGGAATTAGATAGTATCAAATATCAACTGGAACACAGGTTTGGGCTAAAGGCGGAGTTTAGCACAGGTAAGATTATATATAAAGAAACTATAAAGGAGCCTATCAGTACTGCATATAGATATGAAAATGGCAAATATTATTGCCAAATTCATCTACATTTTCAGCCTTTAGAGAGAGGCTCTACTATAGCTTTTGAGTTTCGGGATGAAGAGGATAAGATTCCGGCAAACTTAAGAAAAGAAATTATTAATTATTTTTCAGAAAAAACCTTTGTAGGACCTTTAAACGGTTCTCCTCTCACAGATTTCAAAATTGTAGTTGACAAAATCAAAGGCAGCAATAGAATTTTAGAAACAGAAGAACTTAGGGTAGCAATGGATAAAGCCCTTAATCAAAGTTTTCTAAAAGGGTTGAAAGAAAACTCGGTTAATCTATTGGAACCTATAGCCAGTTTTAATATGACTCTGCCATCTGAAATCATAGGTAGGGTTATGACTTATTTAAATAAAATAGGTGCAAAATCTGACTTGCCTAAGTTGTCGGAAGATGGTAAAACTACTATTATTTCCGGTAGGGCATCCTTAGACAGGTTAAATGATTTACAAAAAAATATAGGAGAAGTAGGCAAAGGACAGGGGAATTTATCTATAATTCCGGAAGGTTATGATGTTTGTGAAATGCAAGACTCCATAATTAAAGAAATTGGATTTAATACGGAAGAGGTATTTGGACAGGAAGAAGAACTTTTAGATGAAAGTTTAGATATGGAAGCTTTAGGAAATGGGAAAAATATATATGCTGATAATAAAGAACTGGAGGCTATTTTCCTGAAAACTTATGGACGAAGTAAGAGGGATGAGGCTATAAGAAGAGCTAACAGGGTAAGCCAGATGAATTCGGGCAAACCTATTAGGAAATCTAAGGATATTTTAGATTTTCCTGTATATGCTAAAAAGGGATATAGGCAGTTAAAAGGCAAGATTTTAGTTATAGATGGTTATAATTTAATATTTTGCTGGACAGAGTTGAAGGAGCTGGCAGAAGATAATTTAGATGGTGCTAGGGGATTGCTACTGGATATTTTATCGAATTATGCTGCATATATGGATTTGGAAACGGTAGTAGTTTTTGACGGATATAAGGTTAAGGGCAGCAGAGGGTCTAATTTAAGTATAGGAAGGCTTAAGGTGGTATTTACAGGGGAGGGGCAAACTGCTGATGGCTATATCGCAAAACTTATATTTGATAGAGGCAAGAAAGAAGAAGTTACGATTGTATCCTCTGACCAAGAAGTGCAAATGGGAGCAATGGGAGATGGAGCCTTAAGACTATCATCTAGTGAATTTATATTGGAGATTTTAGATAAGGAAGAAGAAATTAGGAAACGATTTTTAGGTAAGTAGAGAACAGGTGGCTATTAATTTGTATTAGCACAAATTCGATAATTATTTAATAAAATCGCAGGACATATGTATTATAAGCATAAGAACCTTTTAATTCTTAGAGTTTTTATATATTGACGGGAAGGGATAGAGCGATATAAAAAATTGGGTTTTGATAGTATGTTTGTTGATTGTGTTGTCACTCAGTGGTTGCATAAAAGTCTCTCAAGATAATAAAGGGGATAAAGGAAAAACTGTACCGGCAAAATCTCTAATACCCACTATTCACAAGATTTTTATACCGCATAATATAGTGCAGTTTCCGGCAAAATCTAAAACTAGCACTATTTTTGATGGATTTGCAACACACGATGTAGTGTCAACATCCTAAAAAATCCCAAAACAGCACTATTTTAAAGAACGAGCCACCCCTTCCCATAAATTATCAGGCCAATTACCCCATTCCACAGTATAATTATGATAAATAAAAAAGGGAATATTAGTTGTAAATTGCTTTAAATTGAAGTAAAATAAGTTAAAAGGCATTTGGGTGTTTTTATAGAGGAGGTGTGATGTGTCAGATTATAAAAATGTTACAAAACGCAAGGTTACAAAGGACACTGATACGGGTCAAGTTGTAAAAAAGGTTAGTCCTGTTTTAGAAGAAAAGAAAAATAATGATAAAAAGGCTGACCGAGTTAAATGGGTTATGCCTTCTTGGGCAGGATATATCATTCCTATTTTAATTGGTATTATAATTTTCACAAAGTTTAAAACATTAGCTTTATGGATGATTTTGACCCTCATAGGAGTTGGTTTGGCTATGGCTGTTTTGCTGGATATAATCAGCAGGAAAAAAAGAGCTTATAAGAAAAAGGCTTTGGAAGGTCAGGGGGATATTTTTCCTAAAGACCAGTCTGAAGAAGTTATCGTTAAGCTGAGAAAATTAAAGGATTCCATAAATAGCAGGATTAAAAAGGTCAAAAAGGATGAAGTTAAAAAAGATTTATCCGGTTTAGAGCTGACTTTGGGGCTTATGGCGGATGAAGTGGAGAGAGACCCTAAGGACAGGAAAAAAGTGAGAAAAATTGCCAATTATTATGGGGATATGTTACTCCAGCTCATAGACAAGTATATAAGTTTTCAAGATAAGGATCAGACTATAGAGAATGTGGCAGAATCTATGATGAAAATTGAAGAGGGTATCAAGGGTGCTTCTGAATCTCTTAAGAAGGCTTTAAATGAGCTTTTTTCAGAAGATGTGATGGAAGTTAATGCTGATGTAAATGCTTTAGAGCAGCTTATAAAGATTGATAAAATTTAAGTATTTTAATAAAACTAGGAGGTAAGTTAAATGACAGATAAGGAAATGAATATGGAAAATGTGGGAGAATTAAAAGTACCTACTTTAACTTTAGAAGAAGAAATTAAGGAAGATGCAACTAAGGTAGAGGAGGCGATTGCTGTAGTTAATGTAGAAGATAAGATACAGCTAACTCCGGAAGAAGAAAATGCAGTGGTTGAGTTTATGGGCAAGATAGACCTTCATAACACTAATCATATTTTGCAGTATGGAGCAGCGGCGCAGACTAAATTAGCAGAATTTTCTGATTCAGCCTTAGATAAGGTTAGAACTAAGGATTTAGGAGACATAGGTGATAGTTTAGGAACTTTAGTATCTGAATTAAAGGGCTTTAATGCTTTAGAAGAGAAGAAAGGTTTAGCAAAGCTTTTTAGCAAGGTTTTAAGTCCTATAGAGCAGATGAAGAACCAGTTTACTAAAGCAAATACAAATGTAGAAAAGGTGGTAAATGTTTTAGAGGGACATCAGGTTACTTTAACTAAGGATATCGCCGTTTTAGATGAATTGTTTAAAGCCAATTCTGATAATTTCAGACAGCTTTCCATGTATATTGTAGCAGGAAAGAGAAAATTAGATGAAGAGTTTAAGACGACATTGCCGGCACTTAAGAGTAAGGCTGCTGAAACAGGTGCTCCTGAAGATGCTCAGGCAGCAAATGATTACGAACAGCTCCTAAATCGTTTTGAAAAGAAAATTCATGATTTGGATTTAACCAGAACAGTATCTTTACAGATGGCACCACAGATTAGAATGGTACAAAACAATGATACTCTTATGATTGAAAAAATCCAGACTGCATTGGTTAATACTATTCCTCTTTGGAAGAGTCAGATGGTATTAGCTTTAGGTTTGGCTAATAGTGAAGAGGCTGTTAAGGCACAGAGAGCTGTGTCTGATACAACTAACGAACTTCTTAGAAAGAACGCAGAAGCACTTAAACAGACAAGTATAGGAGTGGCTAAGGAATCTGAGAGAGGTGTAGTGGATATTGAAACCTTACAGGAAACCAATAGAAAGCTTATTGAGACCATTGATGAAGTAATGTTAATCCAAAAAGAAGGTCATGAGAAACGACAGGCAGCCGAAGTGGAACTTGCTAAGATAGAAGGCGAATTAAAGGCTAAACTTATTGAAACTAGAGGCTAAAATTCTCAAGGGTTGGTGTATACCAACCCTTTTTTAATCTCTATTTTCAATGAGTCAGGTTAAAGTTTATAGCTTAGATATGAATTTCTCCCTTTGCTAAAATTGCACTGTTTCCGCCAACGCGGATTTTGCACTCTTTAGTATCTTTAGAGAGTTCTTCTATGGTGCTTAGGATGAGGGAAGGTCTACCCATTTTCTCTCCCTGTATGAATCGGCTATTATCACTGGATTGTATAAAACCGTTTAAGTAACCATAATAAGTTAAAGCTCCGTTGGAAGTGCCTGTGGCTGCTTCTTCATCAATGTCATAAAGAGGTGCAAAGTTTCTAGCATGGCAGGTAGCGTCTTCTCCCTCTAAAGTAAATGCGTGAACACCAGTAACCTCATATTTTTTGGATAGCTCGGCGAGGGCATACATATCAGGGGATAAAGCGTTTAAATCTTCCAAAGTGGCTACTGGCATCATAATATCCGGTAAACCTGTAGAAATTAGTTGTGGTTTTAAGGTTAAACCTTTATCCAGTTGAGTCTTATAATCTATACCCATAATTCTATAAAGCTCTTTTATATTATTTATTTCGGAAATTTCACCTATAAATTTAGGGGTAGCCATATCCATGAGTATAAATCCGTCTTTGATTTCTATATCTAAGTCTCCGGCTAAGGTATGGTTAATATATTTAAATCCGTTTTTGACAAAACCTGCATCTATTAAAGCTGTAAAAGATGCCACGGTGGCATGACCGCATAAATCCACCTCTGCTACAGGTGTGAAATATCGTATATTAAAATGTCCGTCTTTTAAGATTTTTATAAAAGCGGTTTCTGAATATCTGAGCTCTGCAGCGGTTTTTATGCAAATTTCATCAGAAGGAAAATCTGCACCTTCCGGTAATATTACAACGCCTGCCGGATTACCTCCGAAAACATTTTCTGTAAAGGCATCTACAATATAAAATTTCATAGTTGGTCTCCTATTCTTTGTAATAAATCTTAAGAAATATTATAAGGGAAATTTGGGTTAAAGTCCAATAATTTCAATAATATATTTGTGATGAGGCGGATTTTGTGGTATTATTACCAAAGAAGATTTTTTATGTGTGCATAGGGGGGTGCTATGGATAAGAGAACGGCTTGTAGGTTTTTAGGAGTTAGAGAGGGTGCAAAATCTGAAGATATTCGCCGTGCCTATAACGAAAAGGTTAAAAAGATTAAACAATTTTATGATGATGATCCGGAGTATGTGTCTAAAAAATTAGCTGAGGCGAATCAGGCATTTAATGCTGCTGTAGGCAAACCTTATGCTTTTGATAAAATTGAAACTAAAGGGCACGGGATTAGTAAAGGAAAATCTAATACTCTGATTTCTAGGGGAGATAGAGATTCGGTAGATATATTTGATATAAAAGGTGACAGAAGAGTAGATAGAGATTTTAGGAGAAAGAAATCCTCTAAGGTTGTGCCTAGTAAAATAGGAATACATAGTCCCATAGACTTTGATAATATTGCTGAGGGGGCTAAGGCGAAATACAAGCAAATAAAGAGAGATACTAAAACTGCTAAGAACTTTTTCTCAGTTCTTTTAAGCGGGCTTATATTTTTTATAATGTTTGCATCTTTAGTTAGATCCTGCAGCATTCATTCTACATATGATAATAATGTGGTTAATATGACGCAAGAAACAAGCGAATACTTCGATGAAGATGAGGATTTCGGTGCGGATACAGATGAAAATGTTTCAGAAGCCTTTGAAGATGAAGACTCAGAAGATTGGTAGACAGAAGTGTTTTAAAGGAGATTTAAAAACCCTATGAAAAATTTAGATATAGTGCCTTTTATATTTGAAGATGAAAGGCTTATACTTTTAGATCAGACGAAACTTCCTAATGAGGAGAGTTTTTTAGAAATAAAGGGAGCGGAGGATTTATGGGATGCCATTTATCATCTTAAGGTTAGAGGAGCTCCTGCTATTGGAGTTGCAGCGGCTTATGGGCTATATGTTGTGGCTAAGGGATTGGATTTGGAGAGTTGCTCTGGTGCAGAATTCGCAGAGAAGGTTAAGGAAAAGGCTAAGTACATCAATGGAGCCAGACCTACTGCGGTGAATTTATCATGGGCTCTTAAGCGAATGGTAAAGGTGGCTTTGGCTGATGTAAATCTTAGTCCAAAATCCATATTAGCAAAACTCTTAAAGGAGGCAGAGTCGATTCACAGAGAAGATGTTGAAGCCTGCGTGAAAATGGGGGAGTTTGGTCTCAGCTTATTAGAAAAGAACATGGGGATTTTAACTCATTGTAATGCGGGGACTATTGCCACTTCTAAGTATGGAACCTGCTTGGCACCTATACATTTAGGGCAAGAAAAGGGCTATGATTTTAAAATTTTTGCAGATGAAACAAGACCTCTACTTCAAGGGGCAAGACTTACAGCATGGGAACTAAATAAGGCCGGTGTGGATGTGACTTTAATCTGTGATAATATGGCTAACACAGTTATGAAAAAAGGCTGGATTCAAGCTGTAGTAGTGGGTTGCGACCGTATGGCGGCTAATGGAGACGGCGCAAATAAAATTGGAACTTCACAGGTGGCGATTTTGGCGAAAGAACATGGGATTCCTTTTTATATGTTTGTACCTACTTCTACTATAGATTTAGAAACTGCTTGCGGAGATGATATTGAAATTGAGCTTCGAAAAGGAGAGGAAATTTATCAGATGTGGTATGAAAAGGAAATGGCACCATCCGGAATTAAAACCTTTAACCCTTCTTTTGATGTGACAGATAATAAATATATTACGGCGGTAATAACTGAGAAAGGTATAGTTAGACCGCCTTATGATGTGAACTTAAGAAAATTATTAGATAGTGAGAAATAAATGAGCGAAGAAAAAAGTTTTATAGGTAAATATGCCAAGTTTTTTGTAGGATTAGCAGTAATATGTGGAGCCATGTCGGGGTCTTTAGGAGCCTTGATTTCAGCTCCAGCTATGGCTATAGGTTTAGGGAGGCTGACAGTTTCCTTACCTTTTTTTATCTTACCTGTGGTTTTTAGGAAGGATTATAGGGAAGACCTGTTATCCATAGGCGGTAGGAATCTTTTTCTGTGCCTATTGGCCGGATTTGCCTTGTTTGGACACTTTTTTACTTGGTTTAGTGCTGTTAAAAGTACTAATGTGTCAGGAGCAGCTGTTTTAGCTTCTCTTCACCCTTTGGTAGTGTTAGGAATAACGATTTTTATATATAAGAAAAAGGTTTCATATAAGTCGATTGTAGCTATAATTGTGGCTTTGATAGGTGGCGGAATTATTATGGGTGGAGATATTAGAGCATTGGAAGGCAGCCACTTTTTAGGCAACATATTCGCTTTTCTTTCGGCTATGTGTATGGGAGTCTATTTTGCTATAGGTGGGAAAGTCAGAAAAGAGGTTAAAGGGAATATTTATGTACTCTTGGTTTTTATGAGCTGCTGGATATGCTTTTTAGTAGGTGTGTTTTTGACAGAAACGCCTATGATGATATATCCTTTGAAGGACTATCTCTTAATTGTGATTATGGCTTTCGTATGTCAGATAGGTTCTCATGCAGTATGGAATCTATGTTTGGGAAATGTAAGTTCTCTATATATTTCAACATGGGAGGCAGGAGATCCTGTGATTTCGACCATAGTTGCTTTTGTTTTGGTTAGGCAAATTCCGAATATATATGAAGTGATCGGTTGTGTAATAGTAGTTATGGCACTACTTTTTTATAATAAATTTGAGAGGGAAAGTGATGTATAAAGTTAAGCTTCAAACCTTTGAAGGACCTTTTGACCTTTTAGTATATCTCATTGAAAATGCGGAAATGAGCATATATGATATAAGGATAAGTGAAATTACAAGTCAATATTTAGAATATATTAAGACTATGGAAGAAAATAATATAAATGTTACTCAGGATTTCATGGTTTTAGCAGCGGCTTTAATAGAGATAAAATCTAAGCTCATTCTTCCTAGAATGGCAACTTCGGGTGAAACTTTATTAGAGGAAGACCCTAGGACTGAGTTGGTAGAGAGAATTTTAGAGTACAAACAGTTTAAGCTGGCTGGGGAGATTTTGCGTGAAAAGGAAGAGAGAAACAGCAGGATTTTTGAAAAACCTCAAGAGGATATTTCTGTTTATTTAGATAATCCTGATGAGTATCTTAGCTTGGATATTAAATCTTTTTCTAATGCCTTTTCCTTATTTATTCAGAAAAAGCAAAAGGTGGAGGCTGTCAGAAAACATTATACTAGAATAGAGAGGGATAGATCTACTATGGAAGGTAGAATCCGCTCTATTTTAAAGGCGGTAAGAAGCAAAATAGGAGAGTTCTTTAACTTTAAGGAGTTGATTCCTAACAAGAAAGACAGGTATGATGTAGTGGTTACCTTCGTATCCCTTTTAGAGATGGCAAAAGAAAGAGTTATTAAGGTAGAGCAAAAGGGTATCTATGGTAATATTCAAGTGTCTTCCGGTGAAAGGGTAAACGAGGACAAGGTTTTAGAAAAGTATAGTGAAGCTCAAGATATGGAGGCAAGTTATAGTGGGAAGTAACAAATTAACTAAATCAGCATTAGAGTCTATGATGTTTGTATGGGGTCAGCCTTTGGAAATTAAGGCGGCTGCTGATGTAATAGGCATAAGTAATAAAGAGGTTTTAGAAGCTATGCATCAGCTTCAAAAAGAATACGAGGAAGAATATCGCGGCATAGTTATAAGGGAAGTGAATGGTGCTTTTCAATTTGTTACCCGTGAGGAAAATGTGGAATATATAGAGAGGCTATGTACTCCTGTAAAGACTAAGAAATTATCCCAATCGGCCTTAGAAGTTTTAGCCATTGTGGCATATAAACAGCCTGTAACTAAGGGTGAAATAGAGGCCATCAGAGGTATTAAGTGTGATAGGGTTATGGAAGGTCTTATGGAAAAGGAATTGGTAAAGGTGGTGGGGCGCTCCGAAGGTATCGGAAGACCGATGCTTTATGGAACCACAGATGAGTTTTTGAAGAAGTTCGGATTTGCCAATATTAAGGAACTTCCTGAAATTGAAGATATTGAGACTGCCATTAATCTGGGAGAAGATTGGGAAGATGGTGAAGAGGCGTTAGAAGGCGGAAAGGCTTTCGAGGGTCAAATTAGGTTTGAAATTTAGTGTAGTACAAAATCTGAGCCTTCGGCTTTTTAGAAAGGTTGGGCAGGTGGATTTTGCGAAAGGTGGAATATGAGAATAAATAAATATATTGCTGAATCCGGAGTTACTAGCCGCAGGAAAGCAGATGAGCTGATTGTTAACGGTGCTGTTAAAGTCAATGGTGCTGTTATGCGTGAACCGGGTTATGATGTGGTTGACGGAGATAAAGTGCAGGTAAATGGCAAAGTTATAAGCCTTAATCAGAAGAAGGAATATGTCTTGGTTAATAAACCTTTGGGTATGGTTACTACATCCAAGGATGAATTTGGCAGGGCTACTGTTATGGATTTGGTTAAGGATATTGATGCAAGGCTTTTTCCGGTGGGGAGATTAGATTATAATACTAGCGGAGCTTTGATTCTTACTAATGATGGGGATATAGCTAATATGCTTTTACATCCGAAAAATGAAATTTTTAAGACCTATATGGCAAGGGTGTCAGGGGTTTTATCTCTGGAAAAACTTTGGAAGCTTAGAAAAGGTGTGGATATAGGCGGATATGTTACAAAGCCTGCTAGAGTTACTGTGGTTAAGGGTACTAAGACTTCTACTATAGTAGAAATTTCCATAAGCGAAGGAAAAAACAGGCAGGTTAGAAAAATGTGCAAGGCAGTTGGGAATCCGGTGCAAGAGTTAAAGCGTGTATCTATCGGAGAAATTAAATTAGGACATCTTAGAGAAGGTCATTATAGAAAATTGACACCTAAGGAAATAGAGTACCTAAGAGGACAGATGTAGGTGGGGATGTGAAATGCGGTAAGTGATTCGTAAAGGATTATTTACCGCTTTTAATTTTGTAATAGATAGCAAAAAACCCTGCAATATTTACAGGGTTTCGCATAAGATGTATTAGTAATTTTCGTGTTTACTATTTTCTCTTGAATTCTTTAGGTGTAACGCAAGTTCCGGAAGCTCTTGCAACTACGATTGGTTCTTCAAGGAAGTCAGCAGCAGATGCGTTGATGTCTTTTCTGGAAACAACAACTTTTCTTGCTTCAAATACCATATGTCTGGAAGTGTTACCGATTTTATCAATTTCGCCATAAGCTTCGATATAGTCTCCAGCATAAGTAGGTGCTAAGAATTCTACGTTATCGTAAGCGCAGAATAAACCTTCATCTCCGTCTAACTTAATTAATAATTCAGTAGCAACATCACCAAAAAGGTGTACCATGTGTGCTCCATCAACTAACTCTCCACCGTAGTGAGCATCCTTAGCGGACATTCTCATTCTTAATAATGAGGTAATTTTTTCTTCAGCCATTTTTAATTCTCCTTTTCTATTTCATGGTCTTGCATAAAATAACTTCGAAATTCACAAAATAATATGTTGCAAAAGCTGTGCCAATAGTATATTATTGAAAATAGATAGAAACGAACCAATTTGTGTTCACATAAAAAGGAGCGAACATAAAAAGATGCAGTATGGATTAAATAGAGTGTTAGAACCCAAACATGTACTACCTACTTCCGCATGGAAGTTGGACAACAGCAGAAACATAGAAGATAATGAAATTCGAGTTTCTCTTACTAGGATACACCTAGAAGGGACAAGTTTCAAGCAAATTTGTACAGAATCTAACAATAATGAAGAAAAAATTAAAAGAACCATTATAGATATAGTTATAAGAAGAGGGAAATTACATAATCCTGTAACGGATACGGGTGGCATGATTTTAGGTAAGGTGGAGGCTATAGGCGAAAATTATAATAACCCGAGAGGCCTTAAGGTGGGGGATGAAGTTATATGTAATGCATCGTCCACCTCTATTCCTATTTATATTGAAGATATAAAAGGGCTTAACTTTGTGTTTAATCAAATTGAAGCTACAGGTTATGCTATTCTTTCTGATGAAATAAGTATAGTTAAGGTAGAGGAAGGCTTGCCTGTGGATCTTCTCATGTTTGTCTTAGATGAATCGGGAACCCTTTACAAACTTAGCGAAATGGTTGTAGACCAGCAAAAATTCTTAATAGTTGGGAATAATATTATTACTAACCTGCTTTTTGGATATGCTATCAGGAGAAAAGTAGGCAGTGATTGCGAAATCATCTGTCTTTTAGATAAGAAAACGGATATTCAAATAACAGATGGAGGCATAGATAAGCTGATTGCGGAAGTTTTCAATCAGGTGCATTTCTTGGACATTTTGAAACCTATGGAGTGCCTTGCTAAATTGGGACTTGAGTCTTTGTTTGATCTGTCTGTAAACTGTGCAGAAATTCCCGGAGCGGAAACCATCAATATCTTGGCTACTAAGGAGGGCGGCACTGTACTTTTTGCAAATCTTATAAACAATCTAAAGATAGCTTTATATATTACAGAATCCATATCGAAGTCTTTAAATGTAAAGAGTGCAGAAGGGTATATCGCCGGATATGCGGATTTTGATATAGAAATTGTAAGAGAACTGGGGGGATACTTCGAGGGAGCCAGAATGGCGAAGGCGGAGAAGTTGATGCTTTCAGAAGAACGAGAAAATCCGTATAGCAAAACTGTTTTAGAAAATACCATGACAGAGGATTTTGTGTTTAAAAGCAGGGCCATGAGGCAGGTTTTGGAAGAAATTATGAAGGTTTCAAAATTCGACTGTAATGTAATCATTTTCGGTGAAACGGGAGTCGGCAAAGAAAAGGTTGCCAACTTGATTCAGAAAAATAGTGATAGAAAAATGCAGAACTTCATTAAAATTAATTGTGGTGCTATATCTCCCAACTTGATTGAGTCGGAGTTCTTCGGTTATGAAAAAGGAGCTTTCACAGGGGCTAGCAATACAGGTAAAAAAGGATATTTTGAAGTAGCGAATGATGGAATCATGTTTTTGGATGAAATAGGGGAACTGCCTTTAGAAATGCAGGCTAAACTCTTAAGGGTTATTCAAGATGGGGAATTTTACAGAGTTGGTGGAACACAGCCCATAAAAACAAATGTGAGAATTTTCTCTGCAACTAATAGGGATTTGGAAAAGTTAGTAGAGGAAGGGCGTTTTAGGCGAGATTTATATTATAGGCTAAATGTATATGCTATTAAGATTCCGAGTTTGGCAGATAGACCGGAGGATGTGGAACCTTTGACACATCATTTTCTTTCAAAATATGCTAAAAAATTCAATATAAGTAGAGGTATAACCGATTCTGCTATAGAGTATTTGGAACAACTGAAGTGGCAGGGTAATATAAGAGAGTTGGAAAACTCTGTTCAGAGGCTGATGATTTCTGCCCGTGGTGAAGATATTACTCTTATGGATGTGGTGAATGAGCTTAATGGAGATGTTTTTAATGAGGTTAGCTTTGAAAGGGAAGAAAGGGGTATAGGAAGTATAAAGGATGTTAAAACGGAGCTGCATCTAATGCAGGCTGTAGGAGAATATGAAAAGGGTCTAATTAAGTATGCTTGTGAGAAATATGGCTCTACAAGGAAGGCTGCGAAGGCAATAGGCATTAGTCAGACTCAGTTAGTCAGGAAAAAGAAAAAGTATGGAATAGATACAGAAGAAATAGATGAACCGATTTAGGTTCGTCTATTTTGCTTATGAAACTAAAACGGTTCATAAGTTATAAGGGGTAGGGATAAATAAGAGGGTGAAGGGGCGGATTTTGCTAAAAATAAATTGAGAAAGGGCTAAAAACCAAGGGTTTAGAGAAAAATAATGTATTTTTGAAAAAACATTGAATAAAAAGATTAGAAATGTACTTGGGATACAAGGTGGGTATGAAAAAAATAAAAGGTCTGTTGGCATAGATTTTGCTTAATACTATTGAAGTGCCCGACAGATAGTTGAGATACAAGGCGGGGCACTTGACGAAATGTTAATTTATAATATATATCATAAGGAGAACGAATTATGGAATTTAAAAAAGGTGATATTTACGGAACACACAGAGTTATCGAACCACAGGGAGTTTTACCTCAGCCTGCAGAAAAAATTGATAACTGCATGAACATTTTTGACAACGAAGTTTTAATCAATGTTAGCACATTAAACATTGACTCTGCTTCTTTCACAGAAATTGAAAAGAGAGCTAACCACGATGTAGAAGAAATCAAAAAGATTATCATGAATATCGTTGAAACTACAGGTAAGCATAAGAACCCATGGACAGGTTCCGGCGGAATGTTAATCGGTACTGTAGCTGCAGTAGGTCCTAACTATGTTGGCGATTTAAAAGTTGGAGATAAGATTGCTACATTAGTATCTCTTTCTCTTACACCATTAAAATTAGAAGAAATCACAGAAGTTAGACCTGACATCGATCAGGTAGACGTTAAGGGTCAGGCAGTTTTATTCCAGTCAGGAATTTATGCTAAGTTACCTACAGATATTCCACAGACATTAGCACTTTCCGTATTAGACGTAGCAGGTGCTCCTGCACAGACTGCTAAGATTTGTAAGCCTGGTGATACAGTAGTTATCTTAGGTGGTGGCGGCAAGTCCGGAATGCTTTGCTGCTGGCAGGCTAAGAAGCAGGTAGGTATCAATGGTAAGGTTATCTGTATTGACGGTTTCGAAGCTTCTCTTGACAGAGCTAGATCTATCGACTGTGCTCATGAATATAAAGTAGTAAATGCTACAGATGCTGTAGAAATGTACAATGAAATTATGGCTCTTACTGATGGTAAGTTAGCAGATGTAGTTATTAATGTAGTTAACATTCCTAATACAGAAATGGCTTCTATCCTTGCTTGTAAGGAAGACGGAATGGTTTACTTCTTCTCCATGGCAACAAGCTTCACAAAGGCTGCTTTAGGAGCTGAAGGTGTTGGTAAAGACGTTAATATGTTAATAGGTAATGGTTACACTAAGGGACACGCAGAAGTAGCTCTTCAGATCTTAAGAGAAGACGAAAAAGTAAGAGACTTATTTGCTAAGCTTTACGCTTAATTTCTTACAAATATTCAATATATATAGATATATAATCATACAAAATTTGTTTGAAATTAGCTTATATACATCAAAATCCGACTTTACTTGGATTATGCTAAAGAAAAATTAAAAAAATAGATTAATATTGTGGTTTTCACTTGTAAAAAACCAATTAGTGATATATAATTAACATAGTGTTTTATGCTTAAAATACTGCATAGAATATGAGAACAATTTTTCTAGGAGGATTTTGAAAATGAAAAAAGGATGCCCTTATGGTACACACAGAGTAATTTCCCCAAAGGGAGTATTACCACAGCCAGCAGACGTTGTTGATAACAACATGGAAATTTATGATAATGAGGTTCTTATCGATGTTAAGACCTTAAATGTTGACTCAGCTTCTTTTACTGAAATCGTAAGAAGATCTTGTGATGGTAAGAAGCCTACAGACATTAAGGACCCGGCTGATATCGAAAAGATTAAAGAATGTATGCTTGGCATAGTTGCTAAAGCAGGAAAACATAAGAATCCATGGACAGGTTCCGGCGGAATGTTAATCGGAACAGTATCCCAGATCGGCGACAATTATGTTGGTGATTTACAGGTTGGAGATAAGATTGCTACATTAGTATCTCTTTCTCTTACACCATTAGTAATCGATGAAATCTTAGAAATGAGACCTGCAATTGACCAGGTTGACATTAAGGGCAAGGCTATTCTTTTCCAGTCAGGTATCTATGCTAAATTACCTGAAGATATGGAAGAAGGCTTAGCTTTATCCGCATTAGACGTTGCCGGAGCTCCTGCACAGACTGCTAAATTAGTACAGTCCGGACAGAAAGTTCTTGTTATCGGTGGTGGCGGAAAATCAGGACTTCTCTGCTTATATGAAGCAAAGAAGAGAGCTGGTGTTACAGGCTTAGTAGTATGTGCTGCCGGTTCTGAAAGATCAGAAAAGAGAGCAAGAGACCTTAATCTTGCTGATGAATACTTCCACATGGACGCAACAGATGCAGTTGGAATGTACAACAAAGCTATGGAATTAACTAACGGAGAATTATTCGATGTAGTTATTAACTGCGTATCTATCGAAAATACTGAAATGGCTTCTATCCTTGCTTGTAAGGATGATGGAACTGTTTATTTCTTCTCCATGGCAACAAGCTTCACAAAGGCTGCTTTAGGAGCTGAAGGTGTTGGTAAAGATGTTAATATGATCGTTGGTAATGGATACACTAAGGGTCATGCAGAAATTACTCTTCAGTGCTTAAGAGAACATGCTGGATTAAAAGAATTATTTAAGGAAATGTACGCATAGTACAAATAAAAAGGTTTAATAAAAAATAGATATAAAGGTTCTTCTGAGGCATAGCTTCAGAAGAACCGAACCTATTCAAATTAAAGGAGAATAATAATGGCTAGAAGAAATTGGAAAGACATTCCTTTGTTTAAGGATGTTACAGAAGAGCAGTGGAACGACTGGCATTGGCAGGTTGCAAACAGACTGTCAACAGTAGAAGAAATTGCGCAGGTTGTTAACCTTACAGAAAAAGAAAAGGAAGATATTGAAAAAGTTATGGGTGGTTTCCGTGTAGGTATTACACCTTACTATGCTTCCTTAATGGATCCGGACGATCCAAGAGATCCGGTTAGAATGCAGGCAGTTCCTACATTACTTGAAATGCACAGATCAGAAGCTGACGATTTAGACCCTCTTCATGAGGATGCTGACTCTCCGGCTCCAGGACTTACTCACAGATACCCTGACAGAGTATTATTCTTAATCACTGACCAGTGCTCCATGTACTGCAGACACTGTACAAGAAGAAGACTTGCCGGTGAAACTGACGGTGCAAGATCCAGAGAAGACATCGACGCTTGTATCGCATATATCAAGAAGACTCCTCAGGTTAGAGACGTACTCCTTTCAGGTGGTGACGCTCTCTGCGTAGAAGACGAAACTCTTGAATACATCATTTCCGAGTTAAGAAAGATTGATCATGTTGAAATCGTAAGAATCGGTTCCAGAACTCCTGTAGTACTTCCTCAGAGAATTACTCCTGAGCTTTGCGCACTTCTTAAGAAATTCCACCCAATCTGGTTAAATACTCACTTCAACCATCCTCAGGAACTTACAGAAGAAGCTGCTAAGGCTTGTCAGATGTTAGCTGACGCCGGTATTCCTCTTGGAAACCAGTCCGTATTATTAAGAGGCGTTAACGACTGTAAGCACATTATGAGAGACTTAATGCATAAGTTAGTAATGAATAGAGTTAGACCTTACTACATCTATATCTGCGACTTATCCATGGGTATCGAACACTTCAGAACAACAGTTTCTAAGGGTATTGAAATTATCGAAGGTTTAAGAGGACACACTTCCGGATATGCTGTTCCTACATTCGTAGTAGACGCTCCTGGTGGTGGCGGAAAGACTCCTGTAATGCCTCAGTATGTTATTTCTCAGACTCCTCACAAGGTAATCTTGAGAAACTACGAAGGTATCATTACAACTTATACAGAGCCTTCACTTCCTGATGTTCCTTGCAACTGTGATTACTGCACAGGTAAGAAGACTTACAAGTATCAGGGTGTATCCGCTCTTGGAGAAGGTCCTGAAATCAGAACTATTGAACCTGCTAACTTAGCAAGACATGAAAGAAACAAACACTAATTAGTGTAGTTCCTAGAAAAAATAATTTTATTCTTAAGGAGGCTCCTTTGAGTCTCCTTAAGATATGATTTAGACAGAATTAAAACTGTTTGGCAAAGGAGTATTTTTATGGCGTTAATGTCAGATTTGGCAAGAAAATACAGAACCCTGTCCATAGTCGGCATGTCAAAAAACGCAGGAAAGACGACGGCACTAAACTATTTAATAGAAGAAGCCATGGACGAAGGTATACAACTTGGTATTACATCTACAGGTCGAGATGGAGAAACGCAAGATCTTGTTACCGGTACTGAAAAACCAAGGGTTTACTTAGACCAGGATACTATAGTTTCAGTCCCATCACAGCTTTATCAGCTGGCAGATGCAGGCTTGGAAATATTAAAAAGAACACCTTATTCGACAGCAATAGGTGAATTACTCTTATGTAGAGTAGCTGATGCAGGTTATGTGCAGATTGCAGGACCTGTAGCTGCGGCAGATACGAAAAGAATGTGCCAAGACATGTTTGAGCTTGGATGTGAACTAATAATAATAGATGGAGCTATAGACAGAAAATCTATCGCTTCACCGGAAACATCAGATGCTATTATTTTAGCAACAGGAGCGGTTTTATCCCGTTCTATGAAAAAAGTTGTAGAAGATACAGCTCATATAGTAGCTCTTTATAGTACAGAGGAATTAGAACAAGGATCTGATAGAGAGCTGATAGAAAAACATATTTTTGAAGACAAGGTTATGCTCATAGATAAATTCGGAAATTTAGAGAAGCTAAACTTAGTTACAGGTTTAGGAGCTTCCCGATATATAGATGAAGCTATTGATGAGGATACAAAATATATATTTATACCCGGTGCTTTTACGAACAGTGTGATAGCTGATATAAGTCCTAAAAAACTTAAACAGGTTAAATTCATTTTAAAAGACCCTACAAAAATCTTTATAAACAATATGGATTGGGGAATTTTCAGAAAAAAAGGCTTCAGGGTTAATGTCCTTAAGAACATTGAGATTGCAGCTATTACGGTGAACCCTTGGGCTCCAAGCGGATACACCTTTGAGAGTGAAGCTTTAGTAAAAGCTATGGAAGAAGCCGTTCCAGGACTTCCGATTATTGATGTTAGGATGTAAGAATTATGATACTTGGAAAGAATAGAAGACTTGCTAATGTAAAAACAAGACATGAAACAGGTTTAGACTATGTAATTCAAAACATGGACCTTAACACACCTTTCGCTAGGCGGATTTTGAAGGAAACGAAACCTTTTTATCCGGGAGAGGAAGATTTATTAAGGAAAGAACTGAATAAGATTGAAAAAGTTATAGAATTTACCATCAGTTATCCTAGGATAGTTGATCAAATTCAGGAAATTTTTATGGAAGTGAAGGAAGCTTCCACTACCATAGAACGCTCTGCTAATTCAACCTTATCGGAAATTGAAATTTATGAGGTTAAATCATTATTGCTTCAAATGATGCAACTTAAGAAATTAACTGATAATAAGGAAATTCTAGAAAGCTATTTCTTAGAGGATACGGTGGAACTTTTAGACCACTTGGATCCTAGAAAAGATAGAATAAATACATTTTATATTTATGATCAGTTTTCTGAGAAGTTGACTGAGCTTAGAAAGAAAAAGCGTGAATTAGAACTGGGAATCCGTAAGGAACAAAAGGCTAAAAGAGAAGAAATTCGTAAAGACTTTGGTGTAAATCTTACACCGAAATTTGATATAGTAGTTTCTAAGAATAATCCGGATTTTAAGAAAATTGAAGCTATAGAGGATTTGGAGATAATAGATCAAGATTATATGTCTGTTACATTCCAACTAAAAGCTACAGATGTAGTTTTCGGTTACATTAAGGAAATGGAAGAATTGAATGTAGAAATTGATCAAGAAGAAGAGATTATTCGTAAGGATTTATCCCTTAAAATCTCTGAACATGGGGATAAGGTTCTTAGAAATTGTCAAAAGATGGGAGAGCTGGATATAGCTCTTGCAAAGGCTATTTATGCAAAAAAACATAAATGTACTAAGCCTGAAATTGTAGATGAATATATAATAGATATTGAAGAAGGCAGAAATCTTCAGGTTGAAGATATTTTACATTCTAAGAAAAAAGAATATTGTCCTGTATCTATTAGATTAGAGGAAGGTGTAACCTGTATTACAGGAGCGAATATGGGAGGTAAAACTATTTCCCTTAAACTTTCAGGACAGATTCCTATTTTAGCACAGTATGGCTTTTTTGTTCCTGCAAAATCTGCCGTGCTGGGACTTTCCAATTATATTCAGATTTTAATAGGTGACAGTCAGTCTGTGGAGAGAGGGCTTTCCTCTTTTGGTTCTGAGATGGAAGAATTAAAAGAAATCTTAGATAACAGCGTAGACAGAACACTTATTTTAATAGATGAAATTGCCAGTGGAACTAATCCGGTAGAAGGATTGGCTTTAACAAGATCATTGGTGGATTATTTAATAAATAAACCGTATATTTCCTTAATTACGACGCATTTTGAGACTGTTACTGAGAAGGAAGGGGTGGTTAATATGCAGGTTAAAGGTTTAGCCGATGCAGATTTTACCCTACTGGACAGAGAAATTCGATATGCAAATCGTCGTGATAGGATAAATATAATATCAAAATACATGGATTACAGACTATGTAGAGTAGAAAAGCAGGGTGAAGTACCTAAGGACGCTCTTAATATTGCCAAGATGCTAGGAATTAGCAGTGAGATAATAGAGGGAGCTAAAAAATATATTAAGTAAGGAGAATAAGGATGAAAAGCAAATTAAATCTTGATCAAAAGGTTGTTGACAGTGCTCGTGCTCATGCTGCCCATATCGCTCGTGACATGCAGGACTTTATTGAAAGACATACAACAGTGTCTACAGAAAGAACAATCTTAAGATTTTTGGGGATTGACGGTGTCGATGATGTAGACAATCCTCTACCAAACGTAGTAGTAGACCAAATTAAAGAAGCAGGTGGACTTCCAACAGGAGTTGCATACTGGATTGGTAATGCTATGGTACAGACCGGTAAAAACCCTCAGGAAATTGCTGAGGAAGTTGGAGCAGGAAAGCTTGAAATTACTAAGCTTCCAACTTGTACTCAGGAAGAAGCTAAGCAGGCTATTATGCCTATAGTTCATGAGACTCTTAAGAAGATTAAGGCTCAGACTGCAAAGAGAGAAGAACTAATCGGAAGATTAGGAGAAGGTAGAGAACCTTATAAGTATGTAATCGTAGCTACAGGTAATATCTATGAAGACGTACTTCAGGCACAGGCTGCTGCAAGACAGGGTGCTGACATTATTGCGGTTATCAGAACAACAGCTCAATCACTTCTTGACTATGTACCATTTGGTGCAACTACAGAAGGTTTCGGTGGTACTTATGCTACTCAGGAAAACTTTAGAATCATGAGAAAAGCTCTTGATGAAGTTGGTGAAGAAATCGGTAGATATATCAGATTATGTAACTATTCCTCTGGAATGTGTATGCCGGAAATCGCTGCAATGGGTGCTTTAGAAAGATTAGACGTTATGCTTAATGACGCTATCTATGGTATTCTTTTCAGAGATATTAACATGCAGAGAACTATCGTTGACCAGTTCATGAGTAGAGTTATTATCGGTTACTGCGGTATCATCTTCAACTCCGGAGAAGATAACTACTTAACTACAGACGATGCTTATGAAGCAGGACATACTGTAACATCTTCTCAGTTCATCAACGAAGCATTCGCTTTACTTGCTAATATTAAGGAAGAACAGATGGGATTAGGTCACGCATTTGAAATGGATCCTTCCATCGAAGACGGTTTCCTTTATGAATTAGCACAGGCAACTTTAACAAGAGAAGTATTCCCTAAGGCAAGATTAAAATACATGCCTCCTACAAAGTTCATGACAGGTAATATCTTTAAGGGTCATGTACAGGATGCTTTATTTAACCTTATCGCTGTTTGGACTAACCAGTCACTACAGTTATTAGGTATGCTTACAGAAGCTATTCATACACCACATATGCACGATAGATATCTTTCAATCGAAAATGCAGAATATGTTTTCAATAACGCTAGACACTTAGGAGATGAAATCGAATTCAAAGAAGGCGGAATCATTCAGTCAAGAGCACAGGACGTTATTAAGAAAGCAGATGCATTATTAGCAGAAATCGAAGAAGAAGGTTTATTCTCTACAATCGAAAAAGGTAAATTCGGTGGAGTTAAGAGACCTAAAGATGGTGGACATGGTCTTGAAGGCGTTTCCATTAAGGGAGACAATTATTTCAACCCATTCATACCAATGATGCTTGGAGGTGAAATATAATGAGTTCAGCATGCACAACAACAGCAAATACTCAGGTAGATTTAACTAAGGTTAAACCCTATGGAGATACATTAAATGACGGTAAGGTGGAAATGGCATTTACACTTCCGGTTCCTTACGGTGATGAAGCAGAAGAAACTGCAAAACAATTAGTAAAGAAAATGGGATTTGACGAGCCAAACGTAGCTTACTATCAGGAGTTATGTCCAGGCTATACATTCTTCGTAGTTTATGGTGCTGCACAGCAGACTATTGACTATACTTCCATCGTTGTACCTAAGGTTTCCGGTACTGTAATGGATAGAGTAGAATGTGGAGATTGGATTGGCGAAAACATTGGTAGAGATATCGTAGTAGTTGGTGCTTCTATTGAATCTGATGCACATACAGTAGGTATTGACGCTATTATCCAGATGAAGGGCTTCCATGGTCACTTCGGTCTTGAAAGATTTAAGAATGTTGTTCCTTACAACATGGGTTCACAGGTTCCTTGCGAACAGCTTATTGCTAAGGCTAAGGAAGTAAATGCAGACGCTATTTTAGTTTCTCAGACTGTAACTCAGAAAGATATCCACATTATGAACCTTACTAAGATGGTTGAACTGGTGGAAGCAGAAGGTCTTCGTGATAAGGTTATCCTTGCTTGCGGAGGTCCAAGAATTTCCCACGAACTCGCACAGGAATTAGGTTATGATGCAGGTTTCGGACCAGGAAAATATGCAGAACATGTAATGTCATATGTAATGCAGGAAGTTCAGAAGAGAGGTTGGGAAAAGAAGCCTAACATCGCTGACCGTTAATCTGATAGATTATATAGTTAATTTTGCCTGCGGGGTAACTCGCAGGCTTAAATATGCCATTGAGTCTTGACAACATTGTTAAAACAATGTAGAGTATAAGAGATTAATGATTTGTAATATTTTTTTAGGAAGGTGAAAACTATGATTAACAAAATCATGACTCCACAGGAAGCAGTTGCCGGCGTTAAAGACGGTATGACCATTATGGTTGGTGGATTCCTTGCAACAGGATCCCCTGAAATCCTTATGGATGCTTTAGTAGAAAAGGGAGTAAAACATTTAACAGTTATCGCTAATGATGGTGGACTTGCAGAAGGACAGCCAGCAGGTGAATTTGCAGGTAAAACATCAAGAGGTGTAGGTAAGTTATTAGATCACCACATGGTAGATCACCTTATTGCATCCCACATAGGTGTTAACCCAAGAATCAACGAACAGATTGTTGAAGGCACTTTAAAATATACTTTAGTACCTCAGGGAACTTTAGCTGAAAAAATCAGAGCTGCTGCTTACGGTTTAGGCGGAGTTTTAACTCCAACAGGTGTTGCTACACCAATGGAAACAGAAGTAGATGAACTTGGAAGAGAAAAGAAAGTTATAGTTATTGACGGAAAGAAATATCTTTTCGAATTACCTTTATTCGGTGATTTCTCATTCTGTAGACCTTCCTTAGCTGATAAATTTGGTAACTTTATGTGTGCTAAGGCTACAAAGAACTTTAACTATGTAATGGCTGGAGCTTCTACTAAGACTATTATAGCACCTGAGAAATTAGTTGAAATTGGTGAAGTAGATCCAGATACATTCCATGTAGCTGGTGTATTAGTAAACGGTATTGTGGAAGGAGAAAAGAGATGGCAGATTTAAAAGTAAGAATTGCTAAAAGATGTGCAAAAGAATTTGAAGATGGCGAATTTGTAAATCTTGGTATTGGTCTTCCTACACAGGTTGCTAACTATATTTCCGATGATGTTATCGTAACTCTTCATTCAGAAAACGGTTTCGCAGGAATTGATTCTGTTGCAACAGAAAACCCTGATGTAGACCTAATTAACTCCGGTGGTACTTATGTAACAGCAGTACCAAGAGTTAAATATTTTGATACAGCTGAGTCCTTCGGTTTAGTTCGTGGTGGACATGTAAAAGCTACAGTTTTAGGTGCTATGGAAGTTGCAGAAAATGGTGACTTAGCAAACTGGATTGTACCTGGCAAAAAAGTTGCAGGTATGGGTGGTGCTATGGACCTTTGTGCAGGTTGCCCTGAAGTTATCGTAGTTATGCTTCACACTCAGAAGGGTGCTCATAAGATTAAAGAAAAATGTACTCTTCCTCTTACAGCTGAAAAGTGCGTTTCCAAAATCATCACAGAAATGGGTGTTATGGAAGTAAGAGAAGACGGAATCTGGGTAACTGAATTACATCCTGATTATACTAAGGAAGAAATTCAGGCAGCTACAGGTTGTACACTTCACTTTGACCCTAATATGAAGGCAATGGAAGAAGAATAATTATATGATTAAAGAGAGGGCTTCGGCTCTCTTTTTTCATAGGATGTTTAGGATGAACCATAGGAGCTTATTACAGTTGTCTTAAAACCTTAAAGCTAACTTATCAGCCAACTTTTACCATAAATTACCAGTTTGATTGGCCTTCCCACAGCAAAATCTAAAGGCTCATTGTTCTATAGGTCTAATTTGTGTTCTAAAACGAAAACATAACATATTTACAACACAAAATGCACACAAAAGAGTGGTTAAAACTCTGCTAAAAGCTTGATAAATAGCCATTTTCTTGACTTTTTGCTTTTCTTGTGCTAAAATACACAAGTTAACAGAAAAGGAGAAAGCTATGATTGACAGACCTAATAGGGAGTTCTTAGGTTTAACTAAGAAATACCCTAGAATTTTCAAGGTTGTTACTGCCATCGTATGTCTTACAATTTGCTTTTTAGTAATTGTAGGGTATGCAACCCCCAGAACTGTAACGGTTAATTTGGATGATTCCAAAGAGATTATTTCTAAGACTTATGAAACTACTGAAAGAAATGTGGCGAGCTTTATAGAAAGCCATAGTATTGATTTCGACAGTAAGGAAGATGCAATGAATGTAAAGCTGGATGATAGAGTCTATGATGGACTTGAAATCAAGATTACGAAGGCTATCGACATAAGTATTAAGGCAGACGGAAAGGAGTTAAAGTATAGTCAAGTACCGCCTGTAAAGGTTGAAACTGCTCTAAAAGAAGCGGGAATTACTTTAGGCGAAGATGATACTATGAACTTCAGTCTCCAGGATGAAATTCAAGTAAAGGATGAAGAGATTATTATAAAGAGAGTTACCTTTGGCGAAGACATTGTAATTAAGACAGTGGATTACAAAGAGGTAGTTAAGGCAGACTCATCTATGCAAGTTGGCAAGGTGAAGACTGTAACTAAGGGAAAAGACGGGAAAATAGAAAAAAAATATCAAGTTCGATATGAGGATGGCGAAGAAGTTAGTCGTGAATTAGTGGATACGACTGTGAAAGAAGAAGCAGTAAAAAAAGTTGTCAAGTATGGAACTAAAATTACATCAAGTAGACCAAAGAAATATACTAGAAAAATAAGTGGAGTTAAGGCATATTCTTATTATATGAGGGGAAATCCACACGGTGCGTATGGGAAAAAATGCACTTATGGAACTTGTGCCGTAGATCCAAAACTAATACCATTAGGTTCATTACTTTATATAGAAGGCTATGGCTATGCTATAGCTAATGATGTAGGAACCGGAATTAAGGGGAAAAAAGTAGATTTATATATGGAAAAGGGCATACAATGTAGCATCTGGGGTGCTAGAAATGTAGACGTATATGTAGTAAGATACGGCCCGAAATAACAACTTTGTAGAAAAGAAAAAGAGATGCTTTTTAATTGAGGCATCTTTTTTATTTCAGTAAAAAGCATCTTTGCTAGAATAACTAACAAAGATGCTTTTCTATAAGTTCAATAAAAATGTCTACATATTCAGCTTTTGTGAAAATGGCGCGTGACTGAGTTTTGTTGCCGCCGCCTTTTCCGTTATATATGTGTGCATTATCCTTGACCAGCTTGCCACAGTCTATTTTGCCATTAGAAACAAGGAAAACTGTATTTGAAGGATTATGTATAAGGAAGGCTAATTTGTCTAAATCTGAGGCGATTTTGTTGCCTATTTGAGATAAATCATCTAGGGTTAATATGTCATATTTATGAATCGGGTAGCCGAAGTTATCCAACTTGGGATTTTTCAAAATCTCCTCAGCCTCACTGTCTATAACTGCCTTTTTAAGCAGATGTAGCTGGGTTGATTTTTCTTTTTGTTTCAGCTGTTGTGCTTGGTATTTTTCTAAAATATCTTCTCTTCCTGCACTTAATTTTTCTGAAAGTCGGTTTAAAGAAGCATAGTCTTTTTGCATATTTTCAAAGCATCTTCTTCCGGCTTCAAAATATATTCTGAACATTCCTTTATTTTTTTCAACTTTATATATTTTAATTAGTCCCACTTCTCCCGTGTGAGAAGGATGGGTTCCACAGCAAGCTACACATCCCCAACCATTATCAGAAGAACCGATACCGACTAAGGTTATATCTTCTTCTATGGTTAAGGTTTTCCTCATGGGAACCTTTTGGGCATCGGATTTTGTGGTGAAATGAGAGGTAAGCATAGGAAGATTTTGCCATATTACTTCGTTGGCTAATAATTCTGCTCTATCTGACATTTCCTGTGTGATTTCAGTGAATTGAGGGTTTTCTTCCATACTTATATCTATGGTCATATAGTCTAATCCCATGTGAAAACCCCTGTTTACACCGCCATATTCACGATAAAAAATACCGCTTAAAATATGTTCTCCACAATGCCTTTGCATATTATCGAAACGATGCTTCCAGTTCAACTTTAATTTTACTGTTGCATTTGTTTTTAAGAGCGTTGTGTCTGATAGGGAGTTTTTATCTAAAATATGATATATATCCCCATCTTCTTCGTAGAGGTTTTTTAGAGGAATATCATTGATAAAGCCTGTGTCGCTACTTTGTCCACCGCCTTCCGGAAAGAAAACAGTTTGGTCTAAAATGAGGGCAATCTCTGATTCTGTTTGTTTTATCTTTAATATTTCAGCTTCAGTTTCCTGTAGATAAACATTTTCTTTGAAAAGTTTACGGGTTGTCATGAATTCTATCTCCTTTTAATAAGTTGCCTTTTAGGATTATTTATTTAGGTTTCTTAAGAAATGGCATAGTTCTTCGGAACAAGTAGATTTATCTATAGCAAAGCCTTGATTTATGGATATGAATAGATAGAAATACTCCGGTGTTTCCTGTGTTGCCAGCAAGTCCTTATACTGTATTTCGGAAGAACCTACTGAATTGGTTTGAGTGAAATAGTCTTCATAAAATTCATATATTACTGCCATGTTTTGCATAATCTTATTAGATTTCCAAGAACGCTTGATAGATGAGCTTTTTCTGAAACTAAATAGAAGTGGAAAGCCTACAGCACTGAGTAGGAACATCATTGCCATTTCTATATTATCTGAGTAATACCATACAATTGAAAGGACCAAGAAGGCTCCTGTAATAATTAAGCTTTTTAAGTAGTGCTTGGTGAATTTTGACCAAGTTATAAGGCATAATTTTCTATATGCGTCAAAAGTATATACGGTTTTGGCTCTGTGTAATGGTGTCATTTAAAAATCTCCTTTAATGTTTTTTGGTTTTTTTATTTAATATTGCATAATATGTATAATTCTTTTAGAAGTTTAAGCTGAATAATTATAATGCCTAAAAGTCCTCAATCCTTGAAAATAACTAATAATTATTATGAGGATAAAAGGACTACAAAATATGATAGTTTTCATTATAAAAATCTGTGGATAACTTCCTATTGACAAAATATAAATATTCTGAAACCCCTTATAAACACAGGGGTTAAGTGGTATAAAGTTATCCACAATCCTACTAGGATAAAATTGTATACGATTTTACCATAAAGTGTGGATAAACTGTCCTAAGCATTGAAAATATTTACTTTTAATTATGTTGAAAAGTGTTTGCGTTGTAAGAACACTGGTTTACATAAAACCTAAATTATGTAATAAATAGTTGTATAATTAAAAAGTAAATTTATTCTTCCTCTTCAAAGTTGTTAGATATTAGACTTACGAAAAATTCAAAATCAGGTATGCCGCTTTCTACGAAGTCATTTATTACAGACTCTAGAAAATGAAATTTCCCTAGAGGTAGGATTTTACCTGCTTTATCAAAATTCATAATGTCTTTTTCTAAAAGTTCAATATCTTCTTTAGAATAAGCTACTAACAATAACTGATTTGAATCTGTCAGATAGTACATACCTTGAACATCGTTGTGAAGTTTGAAGATTCTCTCTTTTACATGGTCGTTATTCGTCTTAAAAATCATAAACAACATACCGCTTTCATGCTCTAAGATGCCTGCGTGATGAAGCATGGGGGTGGACTCCTTTTCTAAAGGATCTTCTAAATAAGAAGCGTCTAAGAGTGTAATATATTCATCTCTCTTTAACATCATCATAGCTTCGGTAAGGCTGATTTTGAACAAGGATATTCGTTCATATTTTGCGACCATAAGCTTATCTAAGGTAACCTGAGTTATGGCTACATAGTAAATGCCATCTATTTCTATTAAGGATTCACACATATATGCTTTTCTAGTCTCAAAGGTTCCGAAAGCATTGTCTTCATCTGTTGCGTAGTAGTCTGAATTAGTTCCGCTAATTTGATCCCTTGCTTCATCTATTGTGTTTTTAAGTAAAGCACCTATGGGAAGTTCAGGGAACAAATCGGTTCTCATAGAGTTTTTTGTAAGCAGTTTAGCTGCCTCAAAATCTCTGCCTACACATCTCATTATGAAGTAGTTGATGGTTTCATATTCATTAGTCAGTGTGGTGCATTGTTTGTAGTTAAGTATGTTTTCTTCCTCAGCTGTTAATTTTATGATAGGGCTTAAGAGAAAATCTACTTCTCTAATATCCGGTAGCTCTATACCTTTTTCTATATTGAAAAGTATATATTTTTGGAGTAAATACTTAGTTTCCCTTTCTGTTAGAGGAATTAAATTAGCCCCTAAACCTCCCATAATCTTAATGGTCGAAGATTTCACTTCTTCTAGGGCTTCCTCATCGTCGGGATTTACAGTTATGGATTCGTAGGTGTCTAAGCCATATTCTTCTGCATCTAAGGAAAAAATCTGATGATACTCAGTGAAGTTACTGTTTTCCGGCAATGACCAGATGGCATGTATGGATATTACACCCATTAGTCGTGTATCTGTAACATAGGCGGATAAGAACTTTTTAGAGCTGCTATGGGCATTTTCTAAAAGTCCGCCCTTTACTACTTCAAACATAATTGTCCTCTTCTTTCTAAAGTTTCTTATATTATATTACCGAATGGGGTTAATTTCAACTATTATTGATATTGAAAACTGAGCAATGGAAAGTCGATGGGTGCTATAAATTTACAATGTATCTAAGAAAATTCATATAAATGGGATTGACATTTATATAGAAAAAATAGTATAATTTATATGTAAATAACATATCCTTATCAAGAGTGGCAGAGGGAATAGGCCCGATGAAGCCCGGCAACCCAGCCTTCATATTTTATGAAGGAGAAGGTGCTAAATCCTACAGAAATATTAAGAATGTTTCTGAAAGATGAGGTAAAATCTATATAAGATTTTTTTAGCCTCTCTTTCTAGAGAGGCTTTTTGTTTCAAAATCTGTATTTGCAGAGATTTCTTTATATTAAGAAAGGCTTTGGACAGGCGGATTTTGGAATATGCTCACAAAGGCTGACTGACATGAAGTTAGGCGGCAAAATTGTTTGGTAAGGTAGATTTTGGAGGAGGAATAGAAATGAGAAGATTATTTACATCAGAATCTGTAACAGAGGGTCATCCTGATAAGGTTTGTGACCAGATTTCAGATGCGATTTTAGACGCGCTTTTAGAGAAGGACCCAAATTCAAGAGTTGCCTGCGAAACTACAGCAACTACAGGCTACGCAATGATTATGGGCGAAATTACTACAGAGGGATATGTGGATATTCCCGGTTTGGCTAGACAGGTAATTAAGGATATTGGATATGACAAGGGTGATTATGGTTTTGACGGCAATACTTGTGCCATTTTAACTGCTTTAGATGAGCAGTCAGGGGATATTGCCATGGGAACTAATGATACCGTTGGTGGTGCAGGGGATCAGGGCATAATGTTTGGTTATGCTTGTGATGAAACTCCTGAGCTTATGCCTATGCCTATAGCTCTTGCGCATAAGCTGGCAAAAAGACTTACAGATGTGAGAAAAGAGGGTATACTGACTTACTTAAGACCTGATGGAAAGACGCAGGTAACTGTAGAGTATGATGGAAATAAGGTTAAGAGAATTGATACAGTGTTGATTTCTACACAGCATGATCCGGAAGCAACCCAGGAGCAGATTAAGAAGGATTTAATTGAATATGTAATTAAACCTATAGTTCCGGCGGAACTTTTAGATGATGAAACTAAGTACTATGTTAACCCAACCGGTAGATTTGTAATAGGAGGCCCTCACGGGGATTCCGGACTTACAGGTCGTAAAATTATCGTAGATACTTACGGTGGATATGCAAGACATGGTGGTGGTGCTTTTTCAGGAAAAGACCCTACAAAGGTAGACCGCTCTGCTACTTATGCAGCTAGATATGTGGCTAAAAACATTGTGGCAGCAGGTTTAGCTGAAAGAGTAGAGCTTCAGTTAGCTTATGCCATAGGTATAGCAGAGCCTGTATCTATTTTAATCGATACTTTTGGAACCGGCAAAATTTCTGATGAAGACATCGCAAAACTTGTGGAGAAGAACTTTAACTTAACTCCACAGGGTATAATTACAGGTCTGAATTTGAGAAAACCTATTTATAGACAGGTAGCAGCTTATGGTCATTTCGGAAGAACGGACATTGACTTACCTTGGGAAAAGACAGATAAGGCTGAAACTTTAAAGCAGCAAGCAGGTCTATAGGATTTTAGTTAGGTATAGTAAGTTTACCGATGATTTTTCTTATATGATCAAATTTCTTCTTTAGAGATTTTGGTATATAGGCATTGCCGTTAAAGGCAGGATCTTCGGGGAGAACCACAAAGGAATCCCCCTTATATTCATCCATAATATAGCAAGGATAGTATTTCTGCCTTGCTATTTTTATTTTTCCTGATGAAGTTTTTTTAAGGGTTAAGGACAGAATCATGGTTTCCTTAGTTAAATCTACGGGCATAGAGGAAGTGAAATTTCCCATAGAGTAAATTATCGGAACGGGTCTATAACCATCATAAACTACATCATATTTCTGTAGTACATGAGGATGAGAGTCGAGTATATAATCTACTCCTGCATCTGCCATAATTCTTGCGGCAACCTTTTGTCTTTTAGCCGGAACCTGTGAATATTCAGTTCCTAAGTGGTTCCAAGCGATTATATAGTCGGCACCTGCCTCTTTTAGAGTTTTAATATCATTAGCTAATTTGCTTCTATCGAAGAGATTGAGATAAGTTTCCTTTTCTTCTGCAGAAATAAAGTGCTCCTTACGATTGAAATAAGTGGCATAAGCTAGAACTCCGATTTTGAAAGAACCTTTTTCTAAAATCATATATCTAGGTTCTTCCTTAGATTTGAAAAGTCCCGTTCTGAGAAAACCTTCTTTATCTACTGCATCTATGGTTTCAAAAATTCCTATTTTTCCACCATCTGTACAATGATTATTTGCCATAACTAAACCATTAAAACCTGCCCATTTTAAAGCTGTCAGCCAGTCTTTAGAAACATTTAGGTAGGGTCTGCCTTGTAGAGTTGCTTTATCCTTAGAATATGGTAAAGTTTCGCTGACTACTGTTTCTAAATTACCTACGACAAAATCTGCCTTGTCGAAGATGGGTTTTACATACTTAAAAGTAGGGGTAAAATCATAGGTCTTTCCGTTATATGCTGCCTGCTGCTGAGCTCCTTTACACATTAAATCTCCTGTCATCATTATGGTCAGGGTTTCAGAAGGTTCGGATTTTTTAGCATTTTCGGTTACTTTTTTTTCTGCCAAAGCCAAGTTTGCGGAGCTTAAGACTAATGCTGATATTAGAAATATTGGTAGTGTGGATTTTGAAATATTTATTAATTTTTTAACTAAATTCATAGGTTTCTCCTTTTAGATAATACAAAAGAAATTCTATCATAATTTTTCAAAATAATCCAGTAAAATCCCTTGAAACCTCATAGGTTTTGTCATATAATATTGAAAAATGTTGTTTAATTTAGAGTAAAGAGGAGTAATAAATATGGCGTACTATTTTAATGAACCATCAAGAACTTTCAACGAATACCTTTTAGTACCGGGTTATACCGGAAAAGAGCATACAGTTGACAATGTTTCTTTGAGAACACCTATTACGAAATTTAAGAAGGGCGAAGAACCGGAAATCACTATGAATATTCCATTAGTTTCAGCGGTAATGCAGGCGGTATCTGATGATAATATGGCTGTGGCACTTGCTAAAGAAGGTGGAATTTCTTTTATTTTTGGCTCACAGACGGTGGAAAATCAGGCGGCAATGGTACGCAGGGTTAAGGATCATAAGGCAGGATTTGTAGTTAGCGATTCTAATCTTAGACCGGAACAGACTTTAAAAGATGTAATAGAACTTAAGGCTTTAAAAGGTCATGGTACTATTGCTATTACAGAAGATGGAACTTCAGAGGGAAAGATTTTAGGTATAGTAACTTCCAGAGATTACAGAGTTTCCAGAATGAGTATGGATACTAAGATTTCTGAATTTATGACTCCTTTTGATAAACTGATTTATGGAAAAACAGGGGTTACACTTTCTGAAGCTAATGATATCCTATGGGAAAATAAGCTGAATGCTCTTCCTATTATAGATGAAAATCAGAGATTAACTCATTTCGTATTTAGAAAGGACTATGATTCTCATAAGTCTAATCCTAACGAACTCTTAGATGAACATAAGCGATATATTGTAGGTGCAGGGGTTAACACTAGAGATTTTGAAGTGAGAGTTCCGGCTTTAATTGAAGCAGGAGCGGATATTTTGTGTATTGACTCTTCTGAAGGATATTCTGAGTGGCAGGGTGAAACTATAGCTTGGATTCGCAGTAAATACGGAGATTCTGTAAAAATAGGTGCAGGTAATGTAGTCGATGGAGAAGGTTTTAGATATCTAGCTGATGCAGGGGCGGATTTTGTTAAAATAGGAATAGGTGGAGGCTCTATCTGTATAACCCGTGAACAAAAGGGCATCGGAAGAGGACAGGCTTCTGCTGTAATAGATGTGGCAAAGGCTAGAGATGAATACTTTGAAGAAACAGGAGTGTATATTCCAATTTGCTCTGATGGTGGTATCGTTTATGATCATCACATGACTTTAGCATTAGCTATGGGAGCGGATTTCATTATGCTCGGTAGATATTTTGCCAGATTTGATGAATCTCCAACTAATAAGGTTAACTTAAACGGTAATTATGTTAAGGAATATTGGGGCGAAGGTTCTAATCGTGCTAGAAACTGGCAGAGATATGACTTAGGTGGAGACCCTAGAATGAAGTTTGAAGAAGGTGTGGATTCCTATGTACCTTATGCAGGTTCACTTCACGATAATGTAGGAGTTTCTTTAACTAAGGTTAAATCTACCATGTGTAACTGTGGTGCTTTGTCCATAAAGGAACTTCAGGAAAAGGCTAAACTTACATTAGTATCTGCAACTTCCATCGTAGAAGGTGGTGCCCATGATGTTATTTTAAAAGATGCAAGTGCTAATGTGATAAAATAGATTTTAGAGGAAAATAAATGAGAGAAAATATTTTAGTTTTAGATTTTGGCGGACAATATAATCAACTTATTGCTCGCAGAGTCCGTGAATGTAATGTATATTGTGAGGTACATCCTTATACATTGTCAATTGACGATATAAAGAAAATGGCTCCTTCCGGCATTATTTTTACAGGAGGACCTAACAGCGTTTATGGAGAGGATTCTCCACAGGCGGATTTGGAAATATATAAATTGGGTATTCCTGTTTTAGGTATTTGCTATGGGGCTCAACTTATGGCACACCAATTAGGAGGGAAGGTTGCGACAGCACCTGTAAGTGAATATGGTCATACAGAAGTTACTTTAGACGGTGGTATGGGAATTTTAGCCGGAGTTGGTTTAGGTCCAAAATCTGTTACAGGCAGTGATTTAGCTAATACTTCAGTGTTCTGGATGAGCCATACTGACTATATTCAGGAAGTACCTGAAAATTTTAAAATCACCGCACATACACCGGTTTGTCCTGTAGCAGCTATGGAAAATGCTGAAAAAGGTTTTTATGCCTTCCAATTTCACCCTGAAGTAATGCACTCAAAAGAGGGCAAAACCGTATTTGAAAACTTCGTTTTAGGAGTTTGCGGTTGTAAGGGTGAATGGAAAATGGACTCTTTCGTAGAAAGCACCATCACATCTATTCGTGAAAAGGTAGGGGATGGCAAAGTTCTCTGCGCACTTTCAGGAGGAGTCGATTCTTCTGTGGCAGCAGTGCTTCTTTCAAAGGCAGTAGGTAAGCAGTTAACCTGTGTTTTCGTAGACCATGGACTTTTAAGGAAAGATGAGGGAGACCAGGTAGAAGCAATCTTCGGACCGGAAGGTGCTTATGACCTTAATTTCATTCGTGTAAATGCACAGCAAAGATTCTATGATGCATTAAAGGGCGTTACAGACCCTGAATCAAAACGCAAAATCATCGGAGAAGAATTTATTCGTGTCTTTGAAGAGGAAGCGAAGAAAATAGGTAGAGTTGACTTCTTAGTTCAAGGCACTATTTATCCGGATGTTATTGAAAGTGGTCTAGGAAAATCTGCCGTAATTAAATCTCATCATAATGTAGGGGGATTGCCGGATTTTGTAGATTTTAAGGAAATTATAGAACCCCTTAGAATGTTATTTAAAGATGAGGTTAGAGCCTGCGGTTTAGAGCTGGGGTTGCCGGAACATTTGGTATTTAGACAGCCTTTCCCGGGACCCGGATTAGGAATCAGGATAATCGGGGAAGTGACTGAAGAAAAGGTGAAGATAGTTCAGGAAGCTGATGCGATATATAGAGCCTGCGTGGCGGATTTTGTGGCAGAAGGAAAGATGGAAGAACCGAATCAGTACTTCGCAGCCCTTACAAATATGCGCTCTGTGGGAGTTATGGGAGACTTTAGAACCTATGACTATGCAGTAGCCTTAAGAGCTGTAACAACATCGGACTTTATGACCGCAGAGGCGGCTAACTTGCCATGGGAATTACTTTCCAAGGTTACAACAAAGATTATAAATGAAGTTCAACACGTCAACCGTGTAATTTATGACTTGACAGGCAAACCGCCGGGAACGATAGAGTGGGAGTAGTAGAAGCAAATATGTTACTGTTACAAAAGGCTTAAAAATACAGGAGTTGAGCGGTTTTGATGTAGTAAAATTCTCTAAATGATACTGTTTTGATACTAAAAGTAAGAAAAAGCAGGTCTGAAAGGGAGTTGTTGAATTTAGGTAAAAATTTTAGAAAGCCTTCCATCATTTTGGTGGGAGGCTTTTGTTGAAAATTATAAATGGTAAATTGGCTTTTGTTTTAGAATAGTTACATGTATGCATAAATGAAATATTTTTGTTATTGTGGACTTATATACAAGATATGTATTACATTTGTTGTGATGTACTATTACGAAATTTACGGATAATGTATAATAAATGGGAAGGTGAGATTCTATGACTATAATTTTTTCTGAAAACCCCGAAAATGATCTTTGGAGAGAATTATTACAATTTACATATGAGGCTAATATAAAACGGTATTTAGCAAAAAAGGGGCATGAGGTAGACGAAGATACTATAAATTGCATCGCAGGTTCGTTTTTACAAGCAAATGAATACTATAAGGCTGCTAAAGAAGATAATCTTCAAATTTCACCATTACTATTATATTATGGCTCAACAAATCTTCTTTATGGAATGGTTAACCTTTTAAGTGGCAGTATCAATAAGATTAGTAACCATGGAATGAAGATTTTCATTCCTGATCAAATGAATTTCATTGCAGACACGAAAATCAGATTTCTTAGTCCAGTAGATGGTGGAGTTCATGTAATTGCAAGAGCGATAGGTGTTACTTCTGACTTAACAGGATTTGGTGATTGGAGTTTGAGAGAGTTTTTAGATTCGATTGCAGAAATACAATCTGACTTTACACAATGCTATGATCTACAAACTGGCTGTACTATTATGCTTGATATTTTTAATACTCCAGATGGAAAGGCTGAAAAAATATATTTTTCGGAAGAAAACAAGGATCATTTGATTGAACTATTGAAAAAAGTTGAAGGGTTTGAAAAATCATATTTGCGCTTTACTTCTGCTACAGACTTCAAAACGGGCAAAGAATATTTTGTCCTTCGCCATAAATTGACAGGTGAGGATATCAGTAAACAATCCTATTCTGGACAACCATATTTACAGGCAGGGCATATAAAAAATAGCAAATTGATAACTATCCCAACATTACTTAATATATACATCAGTTTATTTGCATTATCTTCACTATGCCGTTATTTCCCGGAACGTTGGAGCCCTTTTGTGCTTAAGGATATAACTGGTGAAAAACTTTTAATTGAAAAATTTATGTTCTATGCAAGAAGGCTCGTTCCTAATTATGTACTTAATAATCTTTTAGAAAATACTATACAGTATAGTTCGAGCAGATATACAGCAACTGATACTGTTAAATTAGTAGGTGAACATCAGGTGCAAGAGATGATTGAAAGAAAAGTGCAGAATGAATTGGAGAAACAACACATTGACTTTAAAGAGAAAAGATAAAATTTCTTTCTATATAATAATTTAGGAGATAAAATGATGTCAACAAATTTTAGAACAGAAGTATTTAAGTTATGTAAAAAGCTTCAAAAGGATGAAGCTTCGCAAAAAATAAGAAAAATGATTTATGACATGTCAGTTGTTATAGAATCAAATGAAATTGGTGAAAAGTTTACAGATTCCCGTAATGATTTTGCTTATATGGCAAAACATAGTAATACTGAATTTCATGGTTTTATATTTCTTGATGAAAACATTGAAAAAATAGATATCCCCAATTTTTTCAATGTAGAGCATTTGTCATCAACAGAAAGAATATTGATTGAGCAAGGACATAAAACGCTTACTCGATTTATTGATTTATGTTTGTCTGAAATTGCTTCTGAATCAAATGAAGTAGCAGATTCAATGAATCCGTATTTTCTATATAAAGAAGTCAGTGTTTCAGAAAATGTAAGCACACTACTCTCAGATGAGGAGTTAATTCCTGCAATATCAGCGTTCAAGAATGGTAGAGTCTATAAAGTTCTTATGGATGCTAATTTTATAAAAATGTTCAAAAAAATTGATATTGATGCTATGCGTGGGTTAGTTAGTATATTAGAAAAAGAAATTAATCAAAGCCTTGGAGAAGAAATTTCTAAGGATATAAAAGATTTTTCGATGAAGTTGCACACAAAACTGGATGATATTACTGATGTGATGTTTGCGTTTTCGGTATTGATGTTAGCATTGAAGAATTCGTTAAAGATTTCTTGCCGTCTGCTATATAGGGCAATTTGCGGTATTGATTTGTTTGTTTTGAATAATGATAATATAATTAGTATCGAAAAAGATGTTTCCACAGTTGTGAGCAAATTTTATAAGATTTTTGCTCAAGATATAACTCTTGATTTCTCAGGAAGCGATATGGGTAGTATTCTTCTAATAGATTGTGATTTGCCTCATGGTATTCACATACATGAATTTGGAATGCTGATAGCTCAAACGTTAAATTTTGCAGGAGAATTTGGGGAATCAGCAAAATATTCGGTTGTTACTGTTGATGAGGAACTAATTAATATACATCATCTTGTTGATAAGGTATTGAAAGTTGGATTGCCTATTATAAATACAAATTGAAAAAATGGATTTAAGATATTCTAACTTAAATCCATTCAAATCTTTAGCTTATCTTAAAGTATCAAATAACACAAAAGCATATGGCTTGAAGAGTAAAATCTTTCAGCTATGTGTTTTTTCTGTGCCTATTTTATTTCCGGTGGGACTTTGACTGACATGGCGTTATTAAAGCGTTTGAGATTACTTTCTTCAAAAGGAACATAATCTTTTTTCAAGCTATCGGGATAGTTTGCTTTCCAATCCTGCAATGCCTCTTTTGTAATTTCGTTATTCTCATATTTTTCTTTCATTTCCTGCCACTGTTCAAGCATATTACGGATTCTGAGAATAGCTTCGCTGCCGAAATATATACCTGTGGTAGTATATGCGGGATCTTCGTCATTCATAATAACCTGTCTTATATTAACCTCAATACTGTCATCCAGCTTAAACAAGAATCGCATAAGGTCATGCTCTGTGTACGGATAGGCAGGTTCTTTCAAATAGTCTTTATTTACATGGAGTGCAGCGGAAATATTTTCTAAGACATCATCTTTAGGAGTACGAATATCAAGCTCATATTGTCTGATTCTGACATCATCTAAATGTGTTCTGTCTCCTAATGCCTTTTGAGTAATTCTCCGTAATTCACGGAACTTCTTAATTATTTTACCCAAACTCAATTTTAACACCTCCTTAGGAGCAAATTTGTTTCTCTTTTAATAATATAATCGAAAATAAGAAAAAATACAATAGAAAAATAAAATTTAGAAAAAAGTATTGACAGAAACAAAAAAGCTACTTATAATCTAAAATAGAAACAGAAACAAATAAGTTTCTGAAAAGAAAGGAGGAAAGTACGATGGAGAAATTATTTCTTACTTCAAATGAAGTTGCCGATTTACTAAATATATCGCAGCAGCAGGCTTATAAAATCATTCGTGATATGAATAAGCAGCTGGCTGAACACGGCTTTCTTATCCTAAGGGGAAGAATCAATAAGAAATATTTTATGGAACAAATATACAAATCAAAGGAGGGAGAATAATGCCTGCATATAAGGACGAAAAAAATGGAAAATGGTTCGTTTCGTTCTATTACAAGGATTGGGATGGACAAAGCAGGAAGAAGCTGAAAAGAGGCTTTGAAACAAAGAAAGAGGCAATTACTTACGAGAGAAATTTCACGGTAAAGATGTCCGGTTCACTCAATATGCTTTTTGAGGATTACTTTGAACTCTATAAAGCCGATGTTATAGGAACTATTCGTCTTAATACATGGATGACAAAAGAACACATGATTAGGACAAAAATACTGCCGTTTTTTACAGGAATGAAAGTAAGCGAAATAAAACCTGTGGTAGTTAAGAAATGGCACAATGTGCTTCTAAATATTGAAAATGCGGAAGGGGAAGCCTATAAGCCAACTTATCTTAAGTCAATTCACGCACAGCTAAGCTGTATGTTCAACCATGCCGTTAAGTATTACGGACTAAGACAAAATCCTTGTAAGGTTACAGGCAGAATCGGAAAGCAAAAGAGTGATGAGGAAGTGGAATTCTGGACTAAAGATGAATATCTGCAATTTATTGAAGCTGTTAAAGATAAGGATATTTCATTTTATGCTTTTGAAATTCTTTATTGGACAGGGATTCGTTTAGGAGAACTCAGAGCATTGACAAAAGGGGATTTTGACTTTGATAAAAAGACAATGCGAATCAGTAAATCAGCTCAGAGAATTAACGGAGAAGAAGTTATAACAGACCCGAAAACACCTAAAAGTAAGAGAACAATAATGCTTCCTGATTTCCTAATCAGAGAGCTACAGGATTACTTCCTTAAAATCGGGTACTTTTCAGAGGATGAGCAGATTTTCCCTAAATGCAAAACATATTTCAATAAGGAAATGGAAAGAGGAATAAAAAAGTCGGGCGTAAAGAAAATAAAACTTCATGCACTAAGACACAGTCATATATCGCTGCTTATAGAAATGGGCTTTACACCGGTAGATATTGCAGCGAGAACAGGGCATGAAAGCATAAAGGTGTTAATGGATTATAGTCATATGTTCCCCAATAAACAGGTGGATATGGCTGATAAATTGGACAAGGAGGGCGAATACAGTGAAAGCACCGAAATTTCCAAGCTATGATGAGGCGGTTAATCGTAAAAAGAAAAAGTGCCAAAATTTGATGAGTAAAGAAGAATGGCAAACGTTGGAAGAGGAAAGAAAACAAAAGGAACGAGATAAAGGCAAGCGATTTGCTAATCACAGGAAAAAGGATGTAACCATAGCATTCAGAACAAATCGAAAAGACAGAGAGCTTATTTTCAATAAAATTGCGATGTCCGGGCTGAGTAGACAGGATTATATGACTAATGCAATTCTTAATGCTCCTATAAAGGTGTTTGCTACAAGAAATGTCATAGACAGTTGTAAAAGTGAGTTACAGGAAATTTTATCGGAACTGAAACGAGTGAAAGAATATGGAGAAGTGGATGATAATTATAGGCATGAACTTAGGATGATTATTGAAATAATAGAAGCGGCAATGCAAGAAAAAAGCCTTTAGCCATACGACTAAAGGCAAGATGAAAGTACAACTTGGTATTTCATCCCTGACAAGATTATTTTATCAGGTTGTACTTCTATCAGCAATAAAAAGATAGGAGGTTACGATGATAAACAGAGAGAAATATATTGAAAATATTCCGCAAGACTTAAAAGACCGTAGTCAATGGTTATGGTTTAAAAGGGTAGTAAATGTTGATAGGCACGGAATGAAAAAAGTTATAAAGATACCTGTAAGCCCGATAACATTGAAATCGAATTTTTGGAATCAAAAAGAAAATTGGGCAGATTTTGAAACGGCGGTTAATAATTTGAAAAGTAGTGGCTGTGACGGATTGTCTTTTGTGTTGAGTAAAGACGATCCGTTTGTGTGTATCGACTTGGACGATGTGGACAATAAAAAACTTGAGATGTTTATAAATGACTTTAATGACACTTATATCGAAGTATCACAATCCGGAAGAGGGTTACACATTTTTGCAAAGGGGAAAATGGAAAAGAACTTTAATAACCAGCTTGAGAAAGTGGAGATGTATCAAGAAAATAGATGTATTGCTATGACAGGTAATATCTACAAATTTAATGATTTTGTTGCGAACAAAGTTCTCTTGAAACAAAAGGAGTTGGACAAATATTACAAGTTATTTTTCCCAAAAAGAAGTGTCAGAGAAGTTATTAGAAAATATCAGGAAGCTGCTGAATGTGTTCCTGACAGTGATACAGTTATAGAAACCATGTGCAGGTATAACGCAAAGGCAAAAGCGTTATTTGAAGGCTCATATACAAGCGGAGACGCCAGTAAAGATGACTTTTCATTGCTTCTTTTTCTAAACAGTTTTACTCACGGAAATGCAGAAATGATGAAAGAAATATTTTTGAAATCTGCACTTAATCGAATGGGAGATAGAAGTAAAAGAAGTACGGAAAAAGGATACTTGAAATATTTAGAGGACAGCATTTCAAAAGCGATACAGGGAGGAAATAAGAGATATTGGGATTATAACTATCACAGAAGTAAAGGAGGATACTCGCTTGAATAATTGGCTTAAATTTGATGATTTGGAGCTAAGCGATTATTTAGATCGTGAACTTGAAATCACAGATAAGGGACAAGTCAAAAGTACAACAACCAATCTCATAACTGTGTTAGTGAATCCCCGTTTTTGTAAAGAACAAGATATTTTATCAGGATATATTTTCTTTGACACTTGCAGCAGAACAATTCGTTTTTATGGAAAGTTAAAAGGAGAAAGATGTACTGATTTAGAAATACGAAAATGGAATGACCATATGACAAATATCCTCGGAGTTGAAATCGAAAGAGAATTTGGAATTAAATATTCGAAAAATCGTATGGAAGATGCCGTTCTTTTTGTTGCTCATAAGAGGTCAATCAATTTACCGGCAATGTATATGGAATCGCTACCCTATGACGGGCAAGAATATATTTCAAAATTACTACCCAAATATCTTGGAGCAGAGGATACAAAATTAAATTCTTGGATTATGAAACATATCTTGGTCGGTATGGTAAAAAGAGCATTTAATCCCGGATGTAAGTTTGATGAATTGATGGTTCTTACAGGGGTGCAGGGCGTTGGGAAAACTTCATTTATTGAAAAACTGGCACTATTTCCTGAATGGTATTGCTCATTAAACAATATAAAAGGGAAAGATGCCGTCAGTAATTTGGTAGGTAAGATTGTTGTTGAGCTTGAAGAATTTGTTGCTCTTAGAAATGCGAAAAGTGCTGATGAAGCAAAACTGTTTATTTCGGCAAGAACAAGCACGGTAAGACTTCCATATGAACGCTTTTCAACAGATGTTAAACGAAGCTGTGTTTTGATTGCGACAACAAACGACGCTACATTCTTGGGAGACTTCTCAGGAGAAAGAAGATACTTGCCTGTAAAAGTGAACAGTGAAAAGATACAAATTCCGTTGATGTATGATCCGGAAAAATTTCCTGTATTGGAAACTATCACAAGAAAAAAACATGAAAAAATGCTGAAAAATGATTTTGAAGGAGCTATTGCAGAAGCGGTACATCTTTACAAAAACAAGCTGCATGATTTCTATTTGCCGAAGGAACTAAGAAGTGATTTGGATTATGTCATTCAAACACATAAGAGCGAAAACAGACATGTGCAAAACTTCTTGGACTTCATGGAATGGAAGGTAACGAAGTCTGATACTCCTAATATATTATGTTCCGCAGAATTTACAAGCAAGTATCCTGAAACAAATGAAAAGGTGTTTTCGGAACTGATGGAAAATGAGATGGCTGACGAATGGATTTTAGAGCCTAATGTAAAAAGCAAGAAAGTAAGGATTGACGGAATCGTTAGAGTAAGCAAGAAGTTCTATAAGAGAAATGTAACCGCAGACTTTATGGAAGTAAAAGATATGGAAATACCATTTTAAGAGTTTTGAAAAAGTCTGCTACCGCTACTTTGCTACCTGGCTTAAAAGGTAGCGAGGTAGTGGTAGCGACAACTTTTAAACTTTTGTAGAAAAGAAAAAAACATGATTTTTTAGATAAATTGATTATAGCGGTTCATATGTCTTTTCTGTGATAGTCATAAGAGCTTATTAGTAAAAGCACTATTTTCAGTGAGATAGTAAAAGCACTATTTTCAGTGAGATAGCAAGCATATACTTTTTGACCACAGTCCAAAAAGTAGGCTTGTAAGCTGCTAATTCACCTTAATCAATTTTAGGGAGTACCCTAAGACCCCAATGAGAAAGGAGAGATGAAAAATGCCAAAGATAGTTAATCGTAAAAACAACTGTACCGTTCACTTTATGGTGAACGAAGAAGATATGAAAGAATTAAATAGAAGATTTGCATTGACCAATTTTAAGAGCAAGAGAGAATTTTACAGAGATAGTATTTTCAAGAACAAAATTATCAGCATTGATATTTTTGGAGACTTCAGAAAAGAACTGAGGGATTTATCTTCTCTTATAAGTCGTAACTCAGTGAACCTGAATCAGATTGCAAAGGCGGTAAACAGTACAGGAGTTATTTACAAAGATGATATTGAAAGTATCAAGGAAGCTTTGCAGGGGGAACTTCTTTTTCTATCAGAGTTTAGAGAAAAGGTTTCCGACTATATTATCAATGAGGTTGTAGGATAATGGCTGTTACAAAGATACATCCGATTAAAACAACTCTTAAAAAGGCAATAGACTATATCTGTAACGGAGATAAGACAGACGATGAAATCTATGTTACAACACACCTTTGCAGCAGAGAAAATGCTCATAAAGAGTTCGAACTTACCAAGAAACAATTTAGCTCAAGAACCAAGACCTTAGCACATCATTTGATTCAATCTTTTGTTCCGGAAGAAGTGAGTTTTGAAGAAGCACATCAAGTTGGAATTGAACTCTGTGAAAAGATTTTAGGCGGGAAATATGAGTATGTATTGGCTACTCATATTGACAAAGACCATATTCATAATCACATCATTTTTAATTCCATAGATGTTGATGAAGGTAAAGTTTATCATTCCTACTATGGTTCCTATATGAACATCAGAAATCAAAGCGATAGACTGTGCAAGGAACATAATTTATCGGTAATAGATGTTGAAACGCAAAAAGAAATCAATGAAATTAAGCGAAGAAAATTTGTGAATTGGTACGACTGGAATGAAGATAAAAAGGGCAGTAGCTATAAATCAAGACTTCAATTTGATATTGATAGAATCATAAAGCAGTCAATCAACTGGCAGGACTTTTTATCTAAAATGGAAAGCTATGGTTATGAAATCAAGTTTGGGAAGCACATAGCTTTTAGAAGTAAAAATCAGCAAAGATTTACCAGAGCAAAGATCATTGGAAATAACTACACTGAAGAACAGATTAAGGACAGAATCCTAAATAAAGAGAAAGAAATTGGCAATATCATTGATATTAAGAACAACGAAAAAGCAAAGTTGAACAAAGGGTATGAACACTGGGCAACGAAACATAATCTTAAAACTGCTGCTTCCACACTTGTTGAAATTAGGAATAAAGGTTTTAACTCAATGGAAGAATTGGAGCGTGGCATCAGCCGAATCTCCATTGAAAAGAATGAGTTGAAACGAGAATTTGATAAGCTGTCATTGGAACAAAAGAGGATAAAGGCAGTAGTAAAGCATATTCAAGTCTGTATTAACAAGCGAGAACATTATGAGGGTTATCGCAAAAATCCGAATGACAAAATTTATTTGATGATGAATCGAAAAGATGTGGAAGCTTATCAAAAATCCTATGAGGAAATAGATATTTTCCTTAAACAATTTCCTCATTTGATACATATGGTGTTGGGAGAGTTAAAAGCAAAATCAGGTAAAATTCTTTTCAGAAAATTAAATGAGCGTTCCAAAGAATTACAGATTAAACAAGAGGATATTGCCGAGAAACATAATGCGTTATCAGTAAAATATGAGGAGTTGGAACATCTGAAAAATAACATGAATGATTATCTTGGCAGAGATAAAACTGAGAAGAAAAAGGAATCAGTTATCGACGTCATAAAGAAGCATAAGGCTAAGGAAAAAGAAAAGCCAAAAGAAAAGAAAGAAGCAAACAAAGAAGCTGATAGGTAAATTTATGGTCGGTGTGGTCTTAGGGCTGCACCGGCTTTTTACTATTTATAGTGGTAAAATCTAAATAGAAATTCGAATATTTTCGAAATAGAGTTGACATACATTCTGTAAAAAAGTATAATCTATTTAGAAATATATCGAAATAGAATTTTGAAGTTTAAAATAGATTAGACGAGGTAATTTGAGTGGGATTCCCGAATACATTTAAAGCATTAGCAGATCCTGTAAGGCGTGATATTTTACTTTCCTTGAAGCAAAAATCACTTACAGCAGGAGAAATTGCTGAAAAATATGATTTATCTAATTCAACCATTTCTTATCATTTATCCTTGCTAAAAAAAGCAGAATTAGTAACGGAGAGGAAGTATAAGAATTTTATATACTATGACATAAATATATCCGTATTTGAGGAATTGATAATTTGGTTATCACAGTTTCAAGGAGTGGAAAATGAAGAATAAAAAATGGTATGTGGTAATAATACTACTTAGTTTTTCAGCAAGTATATACCTATTAACTAACGGAAATGGAGAAATTAGTTTCTATAAGCTGTATATACTACCAATGATAATTTCGGTATTTAGCATAGGCTTAGATATAATTGGTGGGATGCTGGCGAAAAGAGATAGATTGCCACATAAATTAGTATTGCCTATTGCAATGAGTGTTCCTGTGTTATTTTCTATATCACAATATGGAAAGTATGTTTTTAATCAAGCGAATGAAAACTATACTCAGAAAATAATACATGTTTTAGTAGCTTTAATCATTATTGCAGTTGGGAATTATTTGCCAAAAACAAAACCAAGTAGATTTGTAGGACTGAAATTTTTCTGGTTATTAGATAGACCGGTACTATGGTTTAAAGTGCATAGGTTGGCGGGATATTTATGGATTATATCTGGCATTTTGATACTATCCGTTGGTCTTTCAAATAAATGGTTTTGGATGATTAGTTATGCAATGCTGCTATATGTCATTCCATTGATATATTCCATTGTGTTATTAAAAAAAGAAAAGGAGGAGAAAAATGAAATCATCAAAGATTAAGCACCTAATTATTAGTAGTATTTTATGCTTAGCTACAGTTGGCATTTTCTTGGTATTTGGTAAGAATTTACCAGATATAGTACCAGTACATTGGGATTCATCTGGAAATGTTAATGGTACTATCGCCAAAACCTACTTAACTTACGGAGTGCCATTTGCATATCTGCTTATTAACTTTATTGCATTTGCAAAGTTTCAAGGAAGTGAAAAAGCAACATGGAAATACTATCTTGTACCATTAAGTGTAATAGCAATTAGTTTCTTGGTAATATTTTTAGCTTTGAGATAAGAACATAGTGCAGAGTAAAATAGCTCCAGACAGATTATTCTGCTGGGGCTATTTTTAGGAGGAATTATGCTGAAAATAAATAATTTTTCGAAAACCTATAGTAATGGTCATGTTGCAATTGCTAACTTAAATTTAACGGTAGAAGCAGGTGATATATATGCGTTTATTGGTTCTAATGGTTCAGGTAAGACATCAACTATAAAGGCTATCGTGGGAATACATGATTTTGATGGCGAAATCATTGTTAATGGTAAAAAAGTAAGCAGAAAAAATGAAACTTATAAAAAAGATATTGCTTATATACCGGATAATCCTGATGTATATGAAAATTTGACAGGCTTTCAATATGTCAATTTTGTATCTGATTTATACGAAGTCGCAAAAAATGTAAGAGAGGAAAAGTTAGATTATTTCTCAAACTTGTTTGAAATGAAATCCTTTCTAAACAATACAATTTCATCCTATTCACATGGTATGAAACAAAAAATTGTGATTATCTCAGCATTGATTCATTCCCCTAAGTTATTAGTAATGGATGAGCCTTTCGTGGGATTAGATCCCAAATCATCATATTTGCTAAAAGAAGAAATGAGAAAGTTAGCGAGAAATGGTGGAGCAATTTTCTTTTCAACACATGTTTTAGAAGTTGCAGAAAAGCTTTGTAATAAAATTGCCATGATAGATAATGGACATTTGATTTTTGAGGGTAAAACAACAGAAATATTAAAAAACTCTGATGGATTAGAGCAATATTTTATGGAGATGATTAAAAAATGAAAAATACTGTCATACTTGTAAAAAATCAAGTGATCAATCTCCTTAATATCGGTAATGGAGAGAAAAACAAAAAAGAAACATTGATATATACTTCATTGAGTCTATTTTCTGTATTTATGTTGGTTTGCTTGTACAATTTCTTTTCAATAAAATCAATTATAGAAATTGGGTTATATAAGTATGCTGTATCGTATGGAGTTTCCATATCGTTTTTCTTTGTGGTTTTAGCAACGATTTTTAGAAGTAATTCTATTTTCTTTTATAACAAAGATTTTGAAATGCTTAGTTCTTTTCCGGTAAAAAAATCTGAAATCATTGCAAGTAAGTTTTTTCTATTATATTTAATAGACTTAATTATATGTGAAAGCGTATTGCTGCCAGATGTAATTTTATTATTATTAAAACAATACATTTCAATTGAACTATTTTTGATTTTTTTAGTAGCAAGCATAATTATCCCTATTATTCCTATGTGTGTGGCTTCTGGCTTGGCGATTTTAATTGAGATGTTAGGTAGTTTATGTAAAAGAAAAAATATTGTGAACATCACATTATCATTTTTGCTTTTCATGGGATATTTTATAGTTATATCAATAAATCGTGGGGCGAAATATTTAGCGTTAGAAAAAATTATTGAGAATAAACTTATAAAAATATTTCCTTTTGCAAAGCTATTTTATATCGGAGAAAGTTTACAAATTAGACTTGTTATTTTCTTGTTGATTTCAGTTGCGATATTTAGCTTGTATTTCACTTTCTCAATGAAAAATTACGATAAAATACATCTATTTCTAAATAGATGTTTTCAAGGGAAAAGAGAGAGTAACTTAATCATTAAGACAAAAACACCATTTAGAGCGTTGTTTGAAAAAGAATTGAGGAGGTATTTAGGCTCAAGTAGTTATGTGATAAATACTTCTTTGGGCATTATGATTTTGTGTTTTGTATCATGGGGATGTATTATATTTGGAATTTCTAATATAGAAAATCTGTTAGGAATAAGCTCATTGGAATCAATACTTACTCAATATGGTTCATTGTTTATTGCTTCATTTTTAATAATGTCTTGCACTACATCATCGTCCATATCATTGGAAGGCAATAACCTATGGATATTACAATCATCACCAGTGTCTACAAGGAAAATCATAAATAGTAAAATAGCGGTTAATGTTTTAATACACTTTGTTGGATATGTACTTGCAGTAATGATGATTCTTTTGAAAACTAAATTGAATGTGCTTCAAATGAGTTTTGTATTGATTGTTCCGATATGTTATTCATTATTTATTTCTGTTGTAGGTCTTTATCTAAACATGCGATACATGAAACTTAAATGGAATGATGAGATAAGTGTAGTTAAGCATAGTACAGCAGCCATACTAACCAATCTTATTGCAATAATTATGATTGCAGTTCCTGTTATAATGATGATTTTCTTGCATTTGTCATATCAAGTAACAATGCTTATAATATGCACCTTAATGCTTATTGTTCGTCAAAAATTATATAGAGTTAGTCTATCTATAAATTTTTGCAAGTAATGTGAAGAAAATACCTATGAACTAAAAATAAAATTAAATATAGAGATATTTTCAAGAGGACATTTTACGCCAAAGTGTAGAAGTCCTCCTTTTTTATTCTCATAAAGCAAAAACAGAGAACTTAAAAAGGAGGATAACTAAGTGGCAAAAGAATATTACATTTATGTAAAAGGCAAAGCCGTACCTGTAAGTGAAGAAGTTTATAAAGCCTACTGGAAGATAACAGAGCATGAAAAGTATCTCCAAAGAAAAGATTGGAAGCACAATGTTATATCATTTTCGGCACTGGATTATGACGGACACTTTATAGATAACATCATAGATGAAAGAATAGACTTAGAAAAAATTGTAGAAGTAAAAATGCAAATTGAAGAATTAAACAAGGCACTAGCCACACTAACAAAAGAAGAACAAGAGTTAATGGAAGCCATCTTCTACAGAGAAGAAAGTCTAAGGTCAATCGGTAAAAAAGAAAAAGTAAGTTATCAAGCAATCGGAAAAAGGAGGGATAAGACTTTAGAGAAACTAAGAGAGCTATTGAAAGATAAAATCTAAAAACTTGAAAAGGTTAAGTGTCAAAAAAGGTGCTTAACCTTTCTAAATATATACGAGTTCGGGAAAAGAGAATATATTATTTGAAAAAGAGTATTTAGTATTGTATAATAAAATAAAATATTTGGAGGTGATTATAATCAGTTATTTTAGCGATTTATATGAAAATTTAAGATTTCCAATTGCAGAGGGGAAAGAGGTGGGACTTCGAAATGCTCAAATAGGAGCAATACATGCGGTTGCTTCTTATGCAACACTTAATTCAAAAGATTCCGCTGTTATTGTTATGCCCACAGGCTCGGGAAAAACGACAGTTGTTATGATGGCGCCATATATTTTAAAAAAAGCAAAGGTTTTAATTGTTACTCCTAGTGCTATGGTTAGGGGACAAATTGCAAACGACTACACAAGTTTAAGAACGTTAAAATATGTTGGAGTGTTTTCAAAAGATACTAATGCTCCAAACATATATGAAGCTAAGCATCTGTATAGTATAGACGTAGATGATGACATTTTAAATGCTGATGTAGTGGTAGCTACTCATCAGGTGGCTGCATCAATTTCGGAGGCGCAGATAAAAAATGTTTTTGACTATATTATTATTGATGAAGCGCATCATGTTCCTGCTCCAACATGGCAAAGAATATTAAAAAATATGATAAATGTTCCATCTTTACTTGTTACAGCCACTCCTTTTAGATTGGATAAAAAAGAAATAAAAGGGAAGACAGTTTATAATTATCCACTATCTAGAGCATATAAGGACGGAATATTTGGCGAAATAATGTTTAATCCAATAGAGGAAGGGACTGAAAAGGATAAAAGAATTGCTTTAGAGGCAGAAAGAATTCTACTGAATGATAGAGAAAGTGGATATGATCATTTTTTGATGGTAAGAACTGATACTAAAGATAAAGCAAAAGAATTAGAAAAGCTATATGAAAATATTACAAAATTAAAACTGAAACGAATTGATAGTGCGATGTCTACAAGAACTGTTGAAAAAACCATAATGTTACTTAAGAAAAAAGAACTTGATGGTGTGATTTGTGTAGATATGTTGGGCGAAGGATTCGATTTTCCTAATTTAAAAATTGCGGCAATACATGAACCACATAAATCTCTTGCTAGTACTCTCCAATTCATCGGTCGTTTTGCAAGAACTAATGCTGAAAAAATAGGTACCGCAAAGTTTATTGCTATGAATGATGATAACCTTAAAATTGAAAATCACAAATTATATTCAAGTGATGCTGCATGGCAGGATATGATAATAAGTATGTCGGAAGAAAAAATAGAGGGAAATTTAGAAGCTAATGAAGTTTTGAATCATTTTACAAAACCTGAAGAACAGGATGAATCGATATCTCTGAATAATATTCGACCTAATTGCCATGCAAAAGTATATAAAGTTTCAAATTTCGATATATATGGAAGTTTTCCAGAAGAATTAAAAGTTGGAGAAAATATATATAGGAGTGAAGAAACGAATTCTATCGTAGGAATCTCAAAGATAAGTAGTACGCCATTATGGTTAGCTGGAGATAGTGTATTAAATAATGAGTTTGGCTTATATATTGTCCATTACCAACCAAGAACCAAGTTGCTGTTTATATATTCACAAAATAAAACAGAAGCGGTGTATGAATCGATAGTAGAATCTTTTGTGGAACATTACGATAAGATTCCAAGAGATGAAATGAATAGAGTACTGGCAGAGTTTTCTGATTATGAGTTTTTCAATACGGGAATGCAGAATAGGTATTCAGAAAGCGGAGAATCATACAGGATTTACGCTGGCTCAAATACTGCTGCATCAATTGATGAAACAACGGGTAAAATGCTTTCTGCTGGGCATGCATTTTGTAAAGTTAAAAAAGATGGTTATGAAAGTACAATTGGTTATAGTAGTAGATCAAAATTTTGGAGTAGCTCCTACTTTACTATTCCTGAATATATTAAGTGGTGCGATTTATTTGGAGAAAAAATTTCTAACGATAAATTAAAAGTAAAAACAAATACAAATTATGATAAATTACCAATCCCTGTTAGGATTGTAGAATATGAAAGCGACATACTGTTTTGCTTCTTGGATAAGAAATCATATATATCTCCTTGTACCATAGCAGATAGAGAAAATCTGGATGAAAAGGCGTTGATTACAGATGTCACATTTAAAATTGTAGCGGTAAATATGAACAATATTAAATTTGAAGTGGAGCTATTTGATAAAAGTGAAGTTCTAAACTGTAATTTATTGGGAAACTATAGCTCAGAAAAGGAAGAGTTTATTTGTAAAAACGGAAAAGAAGAATATTCTTTGGCAGAATATTTTTCCAATAATCCTCTTTCTTTCAAGACGGCGAATGATACTGTTTATTGTGGACAAGAAGTCTTAAAAGGAAATTTAGAATTGGAAAAATATGATTCAAAACGAATTTGTGCGTTGAAATGGGAGGATATGAAGGTCGATACAAGTTTAGAATGCGGAACTGGAACTGGTGGAATGATTTCCATTCAAGACGGACTTAGAAATTACCTAGAAAAAGAATCCAAGTTTTCACATATTATATTTGATCATGGGACAGGTGAAGTTGCGGACTTTATTACTATTGAAGAAAATGGAGATTTCATTTATGTGGAAATGTACCATTGCAAAGCAAAGAAAGGGCGAGCATATAATTCGTCAGTAGGAGATGTATATGAAGTAACTCAGCAGGCGATAAAAAGTTCTATTTGGGTTTCATCTAAGGCGATGCTTCTTAAGAAAATTAATGATAGGGTATCGAGAGCAAGTAGTGAGAAATTTATTAGGGGAGAGTTTAAAACCTTAAAAAAAATATTGCAAAGACCGAAAGTATTGCAAGTAAAAGTATATGTTGTACAACCTGCAATCAGTAAGTCTCTTGAAATCCCGGATAAAGTTGGAACTATACTTTCTGCTGCATCAGCATTTATAAAAAATACGGGTAAAGTTCAAGAACTATTGGTAATTGGAAGCGAGTAAAGGAGATGAAAATGAGAAAGTTTTCATATAAAAATTTGTTTAAAAAACTAATTGATTTAGATATGACAAACAATGAACTTATGGAAAAGGCAAATGTGAGTAAAAGTACATTCTATAAAATAAAGAATGGGCAAAATATAACTACAGATGTTTTACTTAGGATTTGTAATACATTAGACTGTGATATTTCAGAAATTGTAGAATGTGAAAAAGTTATATGATATACAGGGTGTATGCACAATAAATAAATTATTAGTTTTAGTGCAGAATAATAGTATCACTCTTGATACTGTTTTGATACTAAAAAACTCTAAAACCATAAAAAATAGGTATAAAAATAGCTGAAAACAGAAGCTTAAAAGATACTAATAAAGAATTAAAGAAACAAATATGATATGGTGATTATTGAGTTTGAGTAGAGTAGATTTTCTCTAAAATGGCTTAAAATCAAGGTTTACAGCCTGTTAGAATGAGCGACTGGGACAAAATTGGGTAAAGATTTCAAAAAGAATAAATCTAATAATAGTTTCAAGTGGCTTTACAACAAAATACAAAAAATGAGACCGTAGCTTAGTTGTTACGGTCTTCTTGCGTTTTTCTAGAGCAGATGTTATGCTGCTCTGTCGATACATAGTAGTGTTGTGAAGGGAGATAGTATCATGGAAGAAAAATCAATAATACTGGATTTGTTTAATGAGAGCGTAAGTTTTACAGAAAGAGTTTATTCGCAAAACAGAGAATACTACAGCAAAGTTTCGATGGCTGAGAGGCAAATGGAAAAGTTGAAACAGCATTTAACTACCGAGCAGATGGAAATGCTTGAAGATTTTTTGGAAATACAAAACAGTCATGATGCCATATATAACGAGGAGACATTCAGACTTGGCGTATCGTTGGGGGTTAGACTTACTGCGGAATCTTTTATATTAGGTGAATAGAATAGGAGCGTGGAGAACATGAAAAAGAAAATTACTTACACCGAGCGTGATGGATATTTATATCCTGACTTGAAATTTCCTGAAGAGGAGGAAGTGTTTATTGGCAGATGGGGACAGAAACATAAAAGACTTCTGAAGAAAACTAAGAAACTTACATATTACAGATTACTGACCAGTGGAGAACTGACGGCATACCTTGCGGAAGTTGATAATCAGGCACAAGATTTGTTTGACACTATCGTAAACCAAACAAAAGAAGTGCAGGGCATTACAGAAGAATTAAAAGCCGAAAATCCTATGGAATGGGTAAGGCAGATGAACTCGATAATGAATATGGCAGAAGAGTTCGTGTTGCAGGAGCTTATATATGTGTAATTAAAAAAACATTTATTGATTTATAGAAGTGTGATATAATGAAATTTATAAAAAAATAATATTCAAGGAGATGCAGATGAGAGAATTTACAGCTGTCAGTCTGTTCTGTGGTGCTGGTGGATTGGACATGGGCTTTGACCATGTAGGATTCAAAACATTATGGGCAAATGATTTTGACAAAGATGCTTGTAAAACCCATCGTGCATGGAGCGGAGCAACAGTAATTTGTGGAGATATTGAAGAGGTGGACTTAGAAACAGTTCCTGACTGCGATATTATGCTGGGCGGTTTTCCATGCCAAGGGTTTTCACTATCAGGACCAAGGAAAATCGACGACAAAAGAAACAAATTATACCATCAATATGTCAGATTCATAAAGGCAAAACGCCCATTGGTGTTTGTAGGCGAAAATGTTAAAGGCTTACTTACAATGGGAAATGGAGAAGTATTTGAAGCTATTGTTAATGATTTTGCTGAATGTGGATATGATGTGTTTACACAACTTGTTAATGCAAAAGAGTATGGAGTTCCTCAAGATAGAGAACGAGTTATAATTACCGGTTTTCGCAAGGATCTGAATGTGAAAGAGTTCAGAATTCCGGAATATGAAGGTGAAACTATAACGTTGAAGGATGCTATTGGAGGATTACCAGAAGCAAGACCGGAAGATGTGAGTGATGCAGCATATTCATCTCGCTATATGTCTCGTAATAGAAAGCGTGCGTGGAATCAAGTTTCATATACGATACCAGCCATGGCGAAACAAGTTGCTATATGGCCAGGGTCTCCCGATATGATTAAGCACGGTAAAGATGACTGGTCGTTTGGAGAGGGTGAAACCCGAAGATTAAGCTATAAAGAAGCTGCTTTGATTCAAACCTTTCCGAGTGACATGAAATTTGCTGGAAACTTGACTTCAAAATATAAGCAAATCGGTAATGCAGTTCCAGTTAAGTTGGCAGAATTTGTTGCAAGTGCAGTGCGTTCGATCCTTGAAAATTCATTGAAGGGATAGGATGAACAAATGGCAAAGGGTATACAAACAAGTAATGGTAAAGCTTTTGAATATGCTTGTGTAGACTCATTATATAGAATGTTGTCTGAAAATCAGGAAATTGTAATAGAAGAATCACCGCAATTGGAAACAGCACGAGGATTTTTTGAAAATGCAACTGCTGATTTGAAGGAGAGTATAATTAAAGCCGCAGATGCAGCTTCAAAAGTAATTGTTAGGCTTGAACCACAGTTGACATACCCTGAAGCAAATTTGCCTTTATATTTATCATTGCAGACTGATGCGAAAGGTCAGGCAGGAGATGTAAGAGATGTTTTGTGTGTGAGAAATCAGAATGGATGGGAAGTTGGTTTTTCTTGTAAACATAACCATCATGCTGTAAAACATTCAAGATTATCGCCTACAATTGACTTTGGAAAAGAGTGGTTTGATATTCCATGCTCGTATACATATTTCATTAAGGTTGGCTCCTTGTTTGGGGAACTGAAAGAAATGAGAGATACATCAAGAGTGGCGGAAACACCTATGTTGTGGGCTGATGTAGATGATAAAGCAGATCACTACTACAAGCCTGTACTGAATGCATTTATGGAAGAAATTAAAAGGTTAGATGAAGAAAATCCAGGAGTAATACCAGAGAGATTGATTCGATATTTGATTGGTAGAAATGACTTTTATAAGGTGATTGCTGATGATAAAGGGTCTTTCACTAGGGTGGAAGCGATAAATATTAACGGTACACTTAATCAAAAGGCTGGAACACATGCGCCTATAGTAAAGGTTCCACTCTTGAAGTTGCCGGATAGAATTTATCATATTGGTTATAAACCGGGTTCAGATAATACTATACAGATTGTCTGTAATGAAGGTTGGGAAATTTCAATGAGAATTCATAGTGCAAGTTCGAAGGTTGAGCCATCATTGAAGTTCGATGTTAATTTGATTTCTCTACCACGTTCAATTTACGCACAGTCAGAGCCGTGGTAAAAAAATGTTACAGATAAAATGCTTTAACTAAAGATAGATTGTTTTAGTTTAAGCATTTTTAAAAAGTGTTTTCTTTGATAAAGATAGTAAAATGGGATTGGCACAGAAAAAGAACACTTGTTCACGAGTTGTAAGTGTGATACAATTTATATAGATGGATAGTGGCTACACATTACTAAATATAGAAAAAGAGGTATAGGGAATGAGAACTTACTATTTGAAGATAAGAGAAAAATTTATTCCGGATATAGAAGCGGGTAATAAAACGCATGAATATCGATTAGCTTCTACCGATAGAGCCAGTATTAAAGTTGGGGATACTTTAGTGCTTATTTCCAACCAAGATAAAAATATTTTTATAAAAACAACCATAAAAAGCATTAAGCATTTTTCTGGATGGCAAGAAGCGTTGGAAGAAAATTGGCAGAAAGACTTTAAAAGCCTATATAGTACAATGGATGAAGCACTAAAAGAATGTTATAGATTTTATCCCAAGAGCGAAGTAGACGCTTATGGAATAAATGTATATGGAATAGAACCTTTAAAAGAAAACCTATCAGATGTAAGTGTATTGATTGACACTAATATTATAATCAAAAGAGAAAGTGTCAATAATGTTTCTTTTGAAGTTGCAAAGCTGTTTAACTGGTTTTCAAAAAAGAAAAATCGTATATTTGTGCATAAACTTTCTAAAGAGGAAATTGCTAACTATGGCGATGAAAAAGTGAAGCAGGCTGTTTTAACTAAACTTAATTCATACGATGAGTTGCCATCCTTTTCCTATATAACGGACTCTTTTTTTGAATATGTAGTTTCACAGTTTTCTAAAGATAAGAATGGCGAAATTGATAATAAACTATTAAAGGAAGTATATGATGGTAATGTCGATTTGTTATTGACTGATGACAATCTTATGCTTAAAAAGGCGGAGCAGCTATATCTTAGAGATAAAGTATTAACTTCGGCTGAATTGTTATCCCGGTTTGAGCATTCAGACCCCCAAAATATTGAGTATAAAATGTTGGCAGTAAAATTAAAAGATTTTGCTGAAGTGAATCTTGATTCGCCGTTTTTTGATACACTTAGAGAAGATTACGATGGAATAGTTTTTGATAATTGGTTTAAGAAGAAAGCGAGAAATAAAGAAAAGGCATATGTTTTTGAAAATGAATCAGGGATTATCCAAGGATTCTTGTACCTAAAAGACGAAGAGCCTAATGAAACTGGGTATTTACAGATGACCCCTGTGCTTTTACCAAAGCGTCGACTGAAAGTTGGGACATTTAAGATTGATAGTACTGGCTTTAGACTCGGTGAAAGATTTTTAAAAATAATATTTGATAATGCTTTAAAAAGAAATGTTGATGAAATTTATGTAACTCTCTTTGAAAATAAGCGCGATGATGTTAGACAATTGAAGGATTTGATGGAGCGTTGGGGGTTTTGTCGACATGGGTACAAAGATAATGATGAACTTGTATTAGTCAAGAGTTTAGAAAAATATGACGACGCTAAAACACCAAAGTGTAGCTTCCCTGTAATTAAAGAAAATCCGAAATTCTTTTGGCTGCCGATATTTCCACAGTATCATACAGACTTGTTTCCTGATATGATATTGAAGAATGAAGACATGCATTTATACGAAGAGAAAAAAGCACATCGTTATGCGTTAGAAAAAATATATCTATCGGGATTATATAAAACAGATGCACAGCCTGGGGACATTATGATGATCTATAGAACTGGTGAATCATGCCCTAAAAAATATTCATCGGTTATTACAGGAATAGCGGTAATAGAAAGCATAACGGATACAAAATCAGTAGATGAATGCTTGGAATTATGCAAGAATCGTTCTGTTTTTGAGGAAAAAGAAATAATAGAAATGCACAGGAAAAGACCAAGAGTCATTAAGTTGCTTGATTATAAACCTTTTGTTAACAAAGTTACGTTAGATTATCTATGGCAACAAGGTATTCTTAATTTCCCAAATGGACCGCAAACTTTTGATCCGATTACAGAAGAACAATATGAGAGTATTCTTAAATATGGAACGGAGAGATGATTATCATGAAACGAAAAATCCTTATATCAATAAATCCAGAACATGTGAAAAATATTCTTTCTGGAGAGAAAAAATATGAATACCGAAAAATTGCGGCGAAAAAGGATGTCTCTGCCATTATTATTTATGAAACAGTACCAACTAAAAAAATTGTAGCGGAAGCAGAAATATTAGATGTGATAGAACTTCCCCCAGAAGAATTGTGGCAACAAACAAAAGAGGCATCTGGAATTACAAAAGATTTTTTTGATAAATATTTTGAAGACAGAGAGGCTGCATATGCATACAAATTAGGAAGAGTAGAGGTTTATGAAGAGAAAAAAGAGTTAAAAGATTATGGGTTAAGAATGGCACCACAATCTTTTGTATATATTTAACTCTCGTAGTAATATGCAAATAATTCGTGGGTCCACAAATGGGACCAACTTCCTCTCTGACTCAAAAGAATGTGCGGAGAAGAAAGAAAATACATACTGAAATCACTTGATTTCAAACCCATCAGACCAAAGAATATAACATCGGTGGTCGAGTGGGCGTAAACAAAAATGCTTAGTGAATCCAGCGTTTATGCGGGTTTGCAGCATTTTTAAAAGTCTTTTGATAACAAATTGATAACGGTTGCATGAGAGCCATTATTCTTGTAATCCAGTGGTTTTAGGGTTAGAGAATGATTGACAGGCGGTTGTGCAACAAATAAATCCGTATTATAAACTAAGCCCTTAGCTGTGGGTATAAAACTCATGGCTAAGGACCTTTTGTCGTTATTTGTGTTGAATTAGGTAAAATAAGTAATGGTTAGATAATTTTTCCAATAAATTCTCCAATTACAGCACCAATAACCATAGAAATAAGTGTCCAAAGGATTTGGATCCACCATGTATCTTTACAATAATTTAGGATTCCTTGAATGGATATTCCATATATTTCTGTCCATTTTGAATTAACTTTCAGTGTGTTGTTAATTGCTCTGTTGAGGATATTTGAAAAGACATCAACTTTACGTAGCGTGGACATATGTAGCTTGACGTATTCTTTATTTGCGAAAGCAGCAGCTTCTTGCGAACCATTAAGATAGTCTTTGGCTTTAATATCATTTTGTTCTAAAAGCTTCTCCATACGGGGATGTCCTGAATAACCAACACCGTAACAGTTTATTAGCTGACGGGCAAGGTCAATCTTTTTTTCATCAGGAATGTTATAAGGGATACCGCCTAAAACAGAGTACCTATGTTCAATAGCCTTAAATCCGTAATTAATGTCACGCATATTCCAATGAATCCAGAAAAAATTACTATGTTCTTTGGCATACGCGAAGAATTCATCCAGCATTTTCTTTTCTAATTCATCATAATGGAGTTCAATATCACTAATTTGAATATGTGATTTTTCGGCAACTTTATGAATAGAAAAAGAATCTGTTTGGGCGGTGGCATAGGCGTAAACTGCAATAGAAGTAATTCGAGGAGTATGTCCATCCTTTATGTCATAAAAGCTTTCGCAGGAATAGTGGATAATCAAATAATTTTGAGGGTTAAGATCAATCTCTGAAAAAAGTTTTCGAGCATTGTTATGTCGAGTATGTTGCATTTAATTACCACCTTCTTTCAATATTTCAACCAAAGCGTCACTAAGTGCCTGTGATGGGACTTTTGCCCATGTTTGCGTAGTATCACATTCTGGGTAGTGGTAACGCCACTCATCGTATTTGTCTTTACTGATTTCCTCATAAGATAGCTTGTCAGCCTGTTCTTTCCAGGCATACAGCATTTTCCGGAGTTCGTGAGCGTCTTTGCCTTTGGAAGTATCGACTTTCAGACAGATTTCTCCGTCTGCTGATTCACTGACAGTCAGACCGTACAAATCTTCAAGGGTAAACAAAGTGTGCATCAGCCCGATATAGCTGTCAATGTCAGGCACATCGAGGGCATGAGGGGAAACATCCAGAGCTTGTGCCAGTGCAGCAGTAAGTTCCGCCTTTGGTTTTCTTGTTCCTGCTTCGTATTGTGCTAAACGCACATCGGCACTTCGCTCAGGAAAGCCGACAATCGTACCAAGATATTTTTGTGTCATTCCACGCAGAATGCGGAAAAAATGGATTCTCTCTCCAATCGCCATAACGTGTCCACTCCTTGTATGTATTTTACAATGAGTATAGCAGATATGTTTAGGAGAAGTCAAGATAATACAAAATAAAAAAGTTTAATATTTTCCGAAAAGCCACTTGACACAAACAAATATGCTTAGTATAATGAACTAAAACTTAAACAAATAAGTTTAATGAAAACAAAATGACCGTCCGAACAGTATAAACCGCCAAGACCTTGCCAGACAGCAAGCGAGGGCCTGACTTATTACGGTATGTCGGGACAGCACAGTACCGAACAGGGAATACCTGCTGGAACTTCATTCGGATAGAACGGCAATAAAAAACGAAAGAAAGGATTGAAGATATAGTTTTAACATTAGAAAGTTTCGATATAGAAAAGGCTTTAAAAAAATTTAGTATGGAAGAGTGTAAAAAAGCAAACTTGTACCCGAATATTTGGGATTATGAGGAAGAAGCTGATGAAATTAAAGAAGAAATTATGGATTATTTCCAAAATATGAAAGACTTTTATAAAAAGATATTGGAAGCCAATGGTAATGTATTGATTACGATTTATTAATTAAATGAGAGAGTGGAGGTGCAAGTTTTGAATAGCGATAACATAGGAAAATTTTGTGGAAGCGTTCTGCTTTCAGAGGATTGTTGGGATAAGAATAAACTGATAAAAGATCTTAGAGATGAGTGGAAGATTGAAATCCCAAGTGAAGATTTAACAGATGAAGCTGACGATGCAATCGTTACAGATATCAATGGATATCGGGTGGTTATCAGTAAATTCCCGGCTCCCGTGCCAAACGAAGAGGCGGAAATCAATGCTTCCAATAATTATATGTGGAGGGAAGCGGTAGAGGTTACCAAAAGCCATAAGGCACATATTGTCGTTGCCGTTTTAGGTGACGGAGAAGATATAAAAGAAAGAGGACTTATTTATACTGAGATTGTGTCAGCTTGCAGCATGCAGGAAAATGCCATAGGCGTATTTACAAGCGGAGTGGTCTTTGAACCAAATTATTATATTGGCTCCGCTCAAATGATTAAAGAACAGGCATTGCCTATTTTTAACTGGATATGGTTCGGTCTTTATCAAACTGACAAGGGAATATCCGCATACACTTATGGAATGGACGTGTTTGGAAAGTATGAACTTGAGATAATAGATGCAGATGAAAATCCGGGGAAGCTAATGGAGTTTATATCTTCAATCGTATCATACATACTCCTTACGGATGTAGACCTACAGGATGGTGAGACCATAGGGCTTTCAAAAAAAGACAAGCATAAAATTACATTAAGCAAAGGGATTGCTCTTCCGGAGCAAGACACATTGAAAATTGCCTATGAAGCGGAAGCAAAGAAATCTTGGTGGAGGAAATAGAGAAACAATATGGACGGAGTATTTGAATTTCTAAAAGCGCATTATCAGTATGTGTTGATAGCAGTCGGGCTATTATTTTTAATAGGTGCAATAAGAGACTGGAAATGGGTATATCAAGCAACATCAGGAGCTAAAGCAAGGCATGCCTTTATCTTTGAAGTGTGGGGCGAGAAAGGATATAGAGTTTTCATAGGAATATGCGGACTTATACTTGCGATTTGCGGTGTTGTGCTTTTAATGTTAGATAAAAGATAAATGAATGAAAGTCAATAATAAAGAAATGGAACCCAGAAAATTATGTGAAGAAGCATGGCACGAAATAGTAAGTAAATTCCCTGATTTTAAGGTGCTTGCTAAAGGCCAAAAATTAAAGAGAGTTGCTAAAAATAAAGATATTATTTTTGAAATATACTTTCAGGCAAGCAGGTACAATTGCGAATATAGCGTAGAATTTATTCCGCATATTGGTATTTACTCCAAATTCATAAAAAAGGTTGGTATTAATCATGGCCTTATATATGGCGGGGATTTAGGCTCGTTAAGTTCAGGAAAACCGCATGAGTGGTGGCAACTTGCAGGTGCAAGCTATAAATATACTGTGGAAGAAGTAAGCAAGCTTATTAAAATACACATTATTCCAATTTTTGATTATTTTGAGAACACTCAAGCCAATATTGATAGAATTTTAGAAGGAAGTTGTACATCAGCTAGTTTGTTATACTATATATACTATTTTGCTGGGAAAAATAAAGCACAGCAGTATTTCAATAAAATTCTCAAGGAAAATAAAATGAAAAGTAGGTATATCAGCTTTTATGAATCATTAAAAAGTATACCTACAGAAAATATTAGTTTGAGTTATTCGGAATTTTCTGGAGCAATTATGATTAAATTCGCATATCTGAATGGTATTGAAATAGAAAAATAAAATTTATTAATGGGAAAAGGATAAAAACGATGGGAAAAAGTATAATAACAAAACATACAACTTTCATCTTACAAACGAAATTATAGATGGATTTTTCGGAAAAGAAAATAGATTAAAAATGAGATAAATAAGGAGTAATTATGAAATATCAAAAAGAAAACAGGGAAGAATTTTTTGCGTATATAGACAAGCTTACAGACGAAGATAAGTATGCGGAATGTATAGATGCATTGGAAAGTATTTCAATCGGAGAAAGAGATTATAAGGTATGTTATCAGCTTGCTCGTGCATATCAAAACTTCGCTGTTATTGGTGACGATGATAAAGGAACTCCTAATTTCATTGGTGATAAGATGTTGTTAAAATCCATAGACACTTTAAATTCAGTTAGAGCAGAGGGTAAAGACAAAGCGGAATGGAATATGCGTATGGCATATGGGTATCAGTATTTAGCAGATGAGGAAGAAAAAGCTATTCCCTATGCAATGCGCTGGGCGGAGCTTGATCCTGAGGATGAGAATGCTTTGGACGTCGTGAAAGAATGTAAAGAAGAAGTGGAAAAAAGAAAGCAAAGCGTAAATGCGGCTACTGAGAGGGTTATAACTCAAGAAACTGCCGAAATTGATGAAGATTGGGGCATTTATCTATGCAGAGCATTTGCCTGCGATTTGCCGGCTGTGATTAGGCTCAATTTAGCTCTTATGGACTTCGAGTCAACTTATAATTACCCTAAAAGACTACGATTACAAATATTATATAAGCATGTTGATGACAACGGATTTCCTACAAGAGAAGAAGGGGAATATTTATATCGGGTAGAAGACGCCGTGTTAGAGATTATTGAAAAACATGGAGATATTTTGGCAGGCGTAGTGAAATGCGACGAGCGTGTACATATCTTTGCCTATGCTAAGAATGAGTCGGGATATGCGGATGAAATATCTGAGATGATGTCAGAAAACTTCCCTGATTATGTATATACATTTGCCGCAGTTGAAGATAAGGACTGGGGAATGTATTTTAATGGACTTTACCCTGACAACTATGAATACCAAAGTATTATGAATATGAGGCTCATCGAGGCAATAAAAAATGATGGCGACAGTATGGTGCCAAGAGTTCTTGAGCATTGCCTATATTTTAAAACCGAAGAAAAAAGAAAAGCATTTTTAACGAAAGTGATGGAAGAAGGGTTTCAAAAACTTGAGTTAGAAAATGATGACAGTGAAGCTTATGATACGGAATATAGGTATCAACTTGTAGTTGGAAGAGAAGATGCCTTTGAAAATATCGATGAAATTGTCTGGTATATCATGGATTTGGCAGAAGAATATGACGGGGACTATGATGGTTGGGGTTGTATTGCTGTGAAGTAGCTTAGGCATTTATAGTAAAGGGTAAAATATGGAGTACGCAATAAAATTATTGGAAAAGGAGTGAGAATTGATGATTAAGAAAAAACTTATAGATGAATATAAAAAAGCTCAGGAAAAAGAATTTGAAGATAGCTTGCCCATGGAGAGGCAGCTATTTTATGAATTATTTGATTACCTCGATGATAAATCAGAAACAGTAGAATGTAAGCACGATTTTTCTTTAACAAATGAGTTCATAAAAGCTAAAAATATAGAAAGTGAAAAGGTAATAGAATTTTTGGAAGAAAATGGTGCCGGCTGCGATTGCGAAGTGATTTTTAATGTGGAGGAAAAGTTTGAAGAATAAAAAAGAAATAAAGTTAGAAAATTTTTGGCATCAACATGAATATTTTACTGAAAACTATGTCGAAAAAACTTTGACAGACGCAATGGTTTCTATGACCGAAAGTAAGCTCGGATATAGGCTGCCGGAATCGTATATTGAACTGATGAAAATTCAAAATGGTGGGAAACCGATAAAAAACTATTGGATAAACGAATACGCCAAAGGAAATGAAGTAGAAGAAATTGGTATTACAGGTTTCTTTGGTATAGAAAGCAAAAAAAGCCATTCCATATTTGGGGAATATGGCAATGAATTCTGGTTTACAGAATGGGAATATCCACGGGATATAGGAATTATTATTGCAGATACAGAATCCGGCGGACATGAAATGATTTATTTAGATTATAGAGACTGTGGCAACGAGGGAGAACCAAAAGTATCAGTATGTTTTCAAGAACATGATTATGAGATTCAAGTTCTTGCTAATAGCTTTGAGGAGTTTATTACTATGCTTGTATCTGAAGGAAAATTGTGTTCAAGGTAAGTCTTGAATCTTAAAAAAACCGGTTTTATGAAGGGAAAAGGATTTGTGCCATGAAAGAGAAAATATTGGAGAGACTCACCTGCTTTAAAGATAGAGTCGATGAATTAGGCGGATATACGAGCAAAATTATCTGTAAGGAAGTTGCAACAGAAAAAGAGATTTCAAACATTGAAAAAGAATTAGGCTATGAGCTGCCGGAGGATTTTCGCCGGGCACTTATGACTATATCTTCTAACATAGAGTTTTTCTGGAGTCTTTACAGTGAAGATAAAGAACTTTTAGCCTTGCCGGATGAGTTAGCGGGAATATTTGCGGGTTCTTTACACTTTGGTATTGACCTCATTGCTATTTGTGAAGAAAGCAGAAAAGATTGGATTGATGTTTGTTATCCTGACTATAACAACCCATATGACAAGATTTTTCACAACAAATTGGCATTTCAGGATGTAGAAAATGGTGATTTATTGGCTATTGATTTAGAAGAAGAGACCTATGGAAAAATCGTATATTTGAGCCATGATGGAAGCGATTTACATGGTTATGTTATGGCAAATTCGTTTGTAGAATTTTTGGAAGAGTACACAAAAATAGGCTGTGTAGGTGGTGAGGACTGGCAGTGGGAAGCTTTTACAAACAATCATACAACGCCCATAGACGGCAATTCTGAAAATGCAAAGAAATGGCTTGAAACAATGTTTGGTAGATAAATTATAAATTGGAATGAAAGTGAGTGTATTTCTATGGCAATAGACGGTGTAAAGATAATAGACAGTGATGACGGATATGATATTTACAACTATGTTGTAGAAAACTATAAGGACGGAGTAAGTGCAGAAAAAATTATAGCGGAAATGCTGGCAGACGAAAAAATTTATTGCTCTAATGATTTTTACGCAGAGATTTACTGGACTTCCCTTGCCTATTCTTTATGGAAAATAGGACATTTGCCCGATGAGATAAAAAACAGAGCTTTAGAAGTGATTGAAAAAGGTGCTAACGAATTTTGGCTTGAAATCGACAGCAAAGCATTGAAACAAAGACAAAAGGTTTTAGATAAACTAGCAATTCAATTACAGCGTGAAAATCTCAAACCCGTCAAAGTGCCAAAAGTTAAGATAAAACGAGTGCCGTACTTTAATACGGGAGATGTCCTTGTAATAAAGTTTGATAATGAATATGGAGTTTGTTTCGTTTCATCAGTAGATGAAAGACCGAGAAAGTTAGAATACAATTTAGCTTGTACCCGTTTATTGCAAAAAGAGAAACCCGATATGAACGATTTCTTAAACAGTCAAACTGCGTGTACTAAACAGAACACATCATATTGTCTTAGTACAGATTGTTGGTTCAATCATAAAGATTTGGGAGTTCTATTAGATAAAATAGAAAAAATAGGGCAAGTTGAATTAGAAGATTATATTTTAGGAACACTATCACCGGCGTCTACACTTGAAGATATTTATGATGAAATTACAAGAGATAAAAAGATTTGGGGACTGAGATTTAAGGATACTTATCATTTGATAAAGAATTTTCAAGTTTGTAGAGATTGAAGAGCAATGAGGAATAAGCTTGAAGAGGGGATTCTTATGAATAAGACAGATAAGGAAAAGCTTATGAAAGAATATAAAAAAATTCAGGAAGAAAAATTCGAATTCATGAGGTTACTATGAGCAAGGAATTAATAAGAAATAGAGAAAGCAATATTCCTCTAAGTTTACATGATAGCCGTATTATAAATATTGAATACCAAGAGAGGTTACTTAGATTAAAGCTAGATAAGATATTTCAATATACAGAAGAACGGGAAATTATTTATACTGGCGAAATCGATTTTACAGAAATTGACATTGATGATTGTAATATATTAATTTTTGATAAAACAGTTTATGAAGGGGATTTTTCAGGAAAAGCCATAAGTTTAACTGAGTATGCAAAACAGTACTCAAATGCTGAATTTGAGATTCTGTCTGAAGGGTATAACGGATACTGTACAATATATTCCGGATGGATTTGGCAAGAGGGTAAAGAGCCTGTTAGTGCAATAATCAACATATATAATATTGGAAAAATAATCTATAGAATTGGTCCATGAATTACAGTTAATTAAGTGAATAAAATCAAATGCTGAAAAGGCGATAGACTATATCTGTAACGGAGATAAGACAGACGATGAAATCTATATCACAACTCACCTTTGAAGTAGAGAAAATGCCAATAAGGAATTTGAACTCACAAAAAAGCAATTTAACTCAAGGACGAAGACCTTAGCTCATCATCTCATTCAATCCTTTGTTCCGGAAGAGGTCAGTTTTGGAGAAGCACATCAAGTTAGAATTGAACTTTGCGAAAGAAGAAATTATGGATTATTTTCAAAATATGAAAGACTTCTATAAAAAAATATTAGAAGCAGAGGGCAATGTATTGATTACGATTTACTAAAATAGTGTGGATAGATTTGAAACGGTCTCTCTATCCGACAGACTTTATTTTATGGAAATAAAAAACTACATTCGAAGGAGGCACATACTTATGATGCAGACCTATATAAATTGCAGAGAGAAATAGTAAAAAAGATGATTGGATAATCAGAAAAGAATAAATAAAATGAAATGATAGGTGAAAAAGTAAATTATGGAATTGGATTTTTTAGAAGATGAACCGAAGCTTATTTTGACATATCTTCATAAGTCTAAATTCAGTATGATATACGGCTTATCTATGCTATTTTTAGATGTTATTGTTCTATTGATATTGAAACATCTTTCAAGTTATGGAACTGATTTTGCAGATAGGCTCATTATTGTAATATCGTTGATTTTCGCTATGATCCTTATATTCTTCATGGCATATTATCTTTTTCTAAATGGAGTAAAATTGGAAATTTATGAAAACAATGCTGTTAAATACTATACTTATGGATGCAGAGGGCATAGTGTATTACATTTTAAATTTGAACTCAAGGATATAGGGCAAATAAAAATTAAAAACCGTCCGTTTAATTGTTCAAAGCTGATCATTAAAATTAGAAATCCCTTTTTTTGTGGTATCTATGAGAGGAAAGTAAATAAGATACGTACGGTAAGCATAGTCACAGATAGAAAAAACTTGGAACTTTTTATGAAAGAGATGGAACAATTTTAAGGAAAAGATATAGTCTTGAACTGATAAAGAATAATTTTCTTTGTGAAGCGGTTGTAAATTCATTAGGAGAAGGGAGATGAAGAGGTTGACAGAGGACAGTTATATCATAGCTCGGCTATATGTACCGATTATTATGATAATTCTATTATCGGCAATGATATTTTTTCATAGACATCATGCGCTCAGATACCTATATATTGTCAATATAGTTTGTTATCTTGCAGCTATCATTACCTATTTTATCGTAATGAATCGTCCTGTGGGAGAGGAACCAAGACTATGGATGAATGTTGTCCCGTTTACTTGGATAATCTTTATTTGGATAATCGGGATATTTGTAGGTTCTTTTCTTTCTGCCATATCCATTGCTGCCTTTGTTATTGAACATGCACAAAGACATAAATGGGCAAAGGTGATGCTTGGAATTGCCGGCGTAGTGCTTGTTGTGCTATGCGTTTTAGGAATAATTTATCTGATACTGGGGATTTTGTCGCTGAAAAGTGGTTAATATGAATAAGAAGAATGAAGGCAATTTTCAGCGGAATATTTTACTGATTCGGATTATGTAGTAATGACGCCTCTTTTTAAAAATGATACTTGACTGGGGAAACAAAAGCTTTTTTCGCTTATTACGAGTGAATATTATGATGTGGGTTTTCCAAGAGGAATGTCAGAGCATAATGTGCAAAATATCAGAGGGGATATTTGCATTACCTTTCTTTATGACAAAGGATTAAAAGAAGTAGCACTTTGTAAAATAGGATAATAGCAGTTAATAATCATATCAAATGTGCCGTGAAAATTGTAAATGATGATTATGGTATAATATTAACAATGATATTTGTTGTACGGACATAAAAAATATGAATTAGGAGGAAAAGGTAGAGTGAAACGAATTTTTGGAAACAAGGGAATCAATTTCAGCAATAATGGGAAATATCAAATTGGTGTCGGCAGTGAAGGTGTCAATTATGAGTCGGCAAATGGGAAAAAGAGTTTGAGCATCAATTTTGCTGATGTTGGATCTATTCATGCTTTTAGTTATCTAAATTCCAATAATCGCTATACTTTGATGTTTCGTAATCATGAAGGGAAAAATATGGAAGAGATTGACACAGATGTAGAAAATGTGGGCAATAAATTTAACAATATGTGGGAAACAAAATCCATTCTAATTGCTTTTGCAGAGAATAAGTTGACAGAAGCATTCCCTGATAATTTAGATACGCTTGATTTGCAAATCGCTTTTTCTCTAAAAGAAAAGGAAATCAGATTGAGGGAAGGATCAGTTGTTGGTGCTAAACACCAAGTTAAACTTGCAGATATTAGAAGAGTAAAGTGTGCCAGCAATGGTACATTATGCAATCTTCTTATTTATAAAAAAGAAAAAGGTGGATTTTGGGATATGCCTGACATGACAATCCCATTAAATGAATTGACGCTACCAATTTTTGAAGCGGTTATGGCAAAAAACAACGGCAGAGGAATTGATTTCAGCAAAGGAAATGGATTTGACCAAAAGACCAGCGAATATATTATAGAGAGATACATGAATTCTACCTTTTTTATGAATGCAGACGAAAGTGTTACGGATGACTGGCACAAGATTGCTTATGAACATATTGCAGCGTATCAGTCAGATGTTGAGATTCCTGATAACATAGTACCTTTGGAATAAAAAATAAAGGGAATATTTATTATGGCAAACAGAAAAAAGAAGTTTACAAACCAAAACCAATGACTGAGGGGAAAAGAAATATTATACAAGGTTTGCTTCAGGAGTATGATATCCAGTCTGCTGAGGATATTCAAGATGCCTTAAAAGCTCTACTCCACACTTAGAGAAATATTTAGAGATTTATCAAAAATGGAAATTATTGCTGCAAAACTAAAGTTCAAAAATGAAAATTTTTTGCATTCAAAAGGAATTGCTACAGAACGTATAGCTTTACCGTATATATCACTATAAAGAAAATAGTCATACTATAAAATTGGGAGGAGAAATGAGATACCTGCTTCAAATAATAGAGGAAAAAAAAGAAAGCTTATCAAAACCAATCTTAAAGCTTGTAAATAAATTTTATAATAAGATAAAAGGCGATGGTTATTTTGTTGATGGTAAAAATATCATGAAATTACAGGAGATTGCAACTCCTGAAGTATGTACATTTTTGTTGGAGTGTATACAGAAATATGACGAAACAACACGGGAATATCGAGAACAACATGATGTCATCAGTCTTCGTTCCGTATGGGCGGTACTTGCTTTTTCAAGAGAGAAGAATGTTCTTGACTATTTTCATAGGCTGATTTTAGGAGAAAGTTTGAATAAGAGCTTTTATTTACATTATTTACTTTCCTACTTCCGTCATGAGCATGTCAAACATCCTTATACGGATATGCTTATCGACTTCTATGAGAATCTATCGAAGAAACTGACTTCTTATAAGTTAATGGAAGCATTAGATATTGCCCTTCCTGATAAATTTGAATGGTATGTAATGATAAAGCTTATCAATTTTGGCGAATGGTTCACTACAAACGGCTTGACTGAGAAGCAGATGGAAAAACAATATACCATGACCATCTTCTTTGGAAGTCCCGGGACCCTTCATAGCACATTTCAAATTGAAATTCAAAACAGTATGTCAGCAAAGCGACAAAAAATCCGATTTGATGAATTTTCCGATAGCGGAGTGTTTACCATCAATGTGAATGAAAAAGCACTCCAAGTACCTGACTTATGTAGACTTGATTTATTTTTGAGAGAGGCGGAAAACTATTTTGATACAACCTTTCAAACAGATAAACCGGCATATCTATCGGTTTCGAAAGGAATCAATAAAAAAAGAATCGAAAAATGGGTGAAGAATCGATTTGTATCTTGTGATGGGTGAATACAAATTTTAAGATTGTAAATGATGATTATGGTATCGACTTATCTATTGAAATTGACAAGGCGATTAAGAGAGGAGAAAAGCCAAGTGTCATTGAACAGATTAAGAAGTACCAAGAGCAACAGAAAAAATATGAGCAGAAGCCGACAGCAGGTGTATCTGTCACTATATACACCGATACGGATAAAATATGCTTCAGGCTTCGAGGCAAAGAATGGAAAAGAACAGCAAGCGCATGGTCAGATCCCAATCCTTTCGGAACCAGTGATACACACGATATGGAGACAGCATTGACTCTTTGCAGAGATATTAAGACTATTATTGGCAAATCTTCAAACACAGATTATGGGGCTTAATAAAATTTAGAAGTTATTTAGAAGTTATATAGGAGAGTGGCAATGACAAAAGAAGAACGAGCAAAAAAATGGTTTTCTAATATATCCGGTGCTGAATCAATCAGCCTAGAGACAAAAATAGAAATATGCAATAGGGTAGCAAAGAAAATGATGATTATCATTTTAGGCTTATTGGCTTTAGAGCTTATTTTGCTATTTATAGTAAGTGGAGGAGAAATCCTTACTAAGACAGCAGATTTTTTCAATATTATTTCGGAAGGCAGACACACAAGAAATCACTATCGAGGTGTTGCTCTTGTAGGAGTAATTGTGTGCTTACCTGTTTTCATAATACCTTTAAGTGTTTCTTCCATATACAAGAACAACTGTCTTAAATCTGAGGTGGCTAAGATTGTAGCAAGTATGAAAAATAGTGATACAAAAGAGTAAATGAAATTTTTGAGCATATAAAGTTGAAAAAGATAAAGCATAAATAAGTATATGACATTTTTTTGTACAAAAAAAGAAATTATGATATATGAAAAAATGATACTGAAGCTACAAAAATATTTATAGGAGAAAATCAGGAATTGTTGGATAGTAAACTTTATATAAGCTCAAAAATGAATTAGTGATGGATAAAAATACAATCCCAGTTTGTCGAGCTGAATAAAACTAGATATTGAAGATACAAGGCGATTAAGGAATAGTCGCTTTTTCTTATGCAAAAAAATTGAAAGGAGAGGAAATTTATGGACAATAAAACAGAATTACAAAAAGTAAAAGCAGAGATTGAAAGTAAGCAAGAGCAGAAAGAAACATACGAAAAGAAATTAGTTCAACTTCAAAACAGGGAAAAGCAATTAAAGAAAATGGCAAGTATTAAAGAAAGAAAAAAGAGAAATCATAGGCTTATCCAAAGAGGTTTGATAGTAGAAAGAGTTGTTGAAAATCCTCTTATGTTTACAAATGAGGAGATAGAAAAGCTGTTAAATATCTCTACTCACACAGAAGAATACAGACGAGCTTATGAGGAAATGATAAGTAAGAAAGATATGGAGGATAAAACTATTGAGGAAATAATAGAATAAAAAACTTCAGTTTTTACAGAAGCTCCCTGCAAGGGCAAAAAGCTTCGCAGAACGTAAAGCACCCTTTAGGGTGTATAATTGCGCCCTTAGAAAATCTAAGGGATTTTAGCAAGTCTTAAACACCACAAAACTTAATAAAAATATACTGATGAAGCAGATAGGAAAAGATACAAAAAATAACCTGTCTGCTTTTTCTTTTACTCAAAACAATAACAAAAAATGAGAGGAGATGACATCTATGAGGTTATGGCAAAGTATTATGAGCTTATAGATAAATATGGCTGTACCTTTATTATGATGTATCACACAAAAAAAGATTCATAGCCTATATCTGTAACGGAGATAAGACAGACGATGAAATCTATATCACAACTCACCTT
>CAMENZ010000003.1 GCA_945928865.1 uncultured Clostridia bacterium | reverse complement strand
CAGTGTCACGAACCTAAACTTCCTCATAGAGTTTGTCCTAACTGCAACTACTATGATGGTAAAGAAGTAGTGTCAACAGAAGCATAAAAACGAATTAAAGAGGTCCGAGATTTATCTCGGACTTTTTTAATTCCTTTAATCAGTAATATAGAATAAAACTGAGATAAACTATTGATAAACAGGGCTATTTGCTTGAAAAAAGCATATATTAGTGGTATAATTAACCGTTATAGAAATCAATTGGAGGTTAGGTTCATGTTAGAAAAATTAAAAGTAGGAATTTTAGGCGGAACCGGTATGGTAGGTCAGAGATTTATAACATTATTAGAAAATCATCCTTATTTTCAGGTTACTGTAATTGGTGCTAGTGAAAGAAGTGAAGGATTAAGATATGAAGATGCTGTTTCCGGAAGATGGAAGATGGAAGGACCTATTCCTGAAGCAGTAAAAAATTTGAAAATAGTAAATATATTAGAGGTTGATAAAATTTCTAAAGAAGTGGATTTTGTTCTAAGTGCAGTAGATATGACTAAGGAAGAAATTCAGAAGATAGAGGAAGCATATGCTAAGGCAGAAACACCTGTGGTATCTAATAATAGTGCTCATAGATGGACTAAGGATGTTCCTATGGTCATTCCTGAAATAAATGTCGAACATTTTCAAATTATTGAAAGTCAGAAAAGGAGACTGGGAACTAAAAGAGGTTTTATCGCCGTAAAACCTAATTGTTCCATTCAAAGCTATGTCCCTGCTCTAAATGCATGGAAAGAATTTGAACCTTATGAGTGTATTATTACAACTTATCAGGCTATTTCAGGAGCCGGTAAGGATTTTAACTCTTGGCCGGAGATGAAGGGGAATATCATTCCTTATATAGGTGGAGAAGAGGAAAAGAGCGAAAGGGAACCTCTTAGAATTTGGGGCACTGTAGGTGATGAAGAAATTATCATAGCTACAGAACCTAAAATAAGTTGTCAATGTATAAGGGTTCCTGTCTTAAATGGGCATACGGCAGCAGGTTTTGTTAAATTCAGAAAAAAACCTACTAAGGAAGCACTCATAAAGGCTTTAGAAAATTATAAGGGTTTTCCGCAGGAACACGAACTTCCTTCGGCTCCAAAGCAGTTTATAAAATATTTTGAAGAAGATAATAGACCTCAGGTTGCTTTAGATGTTAATAGAGATAATGGAATGGGAATTTCCATCGGTAGAATAAGAGAGGATAATGTTTATGATTTTAAATTTGTAGGACTTTCTCATAACACTGTAAGAGGTGCAGCCGGTGGGGCTATTTTATGTGCTGAAACTTTGAAAGAGTTAGGATATATTACTAAGAAATAAAATTAGATGGGAGATTATTAATGACATATTTAGAAGGGATAATTTTAGGCTTAGTTCAGGGACTTACAGAGTTTTTACCCGTATCTAGTTCAGGACATTTAGCTATTTTAGAAAACTTGTTCAAAATCGACGAAGACAAGGTGCTTTTATTTGCAGTATTATTGCATGTGGGTACTTTGATTTCGGTTTTTATAGTGTATTGGAAAGATATTTGGGAGCTGATATTAGAACTTGGCTTTACAGTTAAAGATTTAGTGAAAGGTAATGGCTTAAGGCTGGAAGAAAGACCTATTAGAAAATTAGGTATAATGATTTTAGTTGCAACTGTACCAACAATGATAATAGGTGTTTTGTTTGGAGATTTATTTGATAAACTATATACATCTATTATTCCTATAGGAATAGGATTATTATTTACCGGTATAATTTTATTTATTGCTGAACAACAAGGTAGTGGAAAGAGGACTATAGAAAATATGAATTTTAGGAATGCTATATTTGTAGGCATAGTTCAGGGCATAGCAATATGTCCGGGAGTATCCCGTTCCGGTTCTACATTGTTTGGTAGTTTGATTTGCAAATTAGATAGAAAATTGGCTGTAAAGTTTATATTTTTAATTTCTATACCACCTATTCTAGGTTCTGCTATTTTAGAAGCACCTGCAGCTTTTAAACAGGGTGTAGATATGAGCCAGTTAGGGCCTATGTTTATAGGAATTTTAGTTGCAGCTATTTCAGGCTTATTAGCCATTAAATTTATGATTAAAATTGTTTCAGATAAAAAACTTAGTTATTTTTCATATTATGTATGGGTATTAGGAATTTTAGTTATATTTTGGGGAGTATTTTCATAATTGAAAAGTATTATAGATTTAATAAAATTCAAAGTATAAATTATTGTATTAAAAGAGGAGAGTATGGCAGATAAAAAAAGAGGACCTGGCAGACCTGCCGGTTCTAAAAATAAAAATTCAAATAGTAAAGGAACTACAGGTAAAAGAAGTAATAACAATACTAATTCTAAAGCTAAGGCAAAGGCTATGGAAATTCAAGCCAAGAAAAAGGCTGATAAAAGAGTTATTGATGAAATTTGGGCTATAATAACCATCGCCATAGGTGTATTTTTAATAGTAGCAACTTTTACTAAAGGAGCAGGACAATTAGGTGATATAGTAGGAGCAGGTTTGAAGGGCTTGTTTGGTTTTATGGCTTACATATTACCTTTCTATTTGATTGTTTTTGGAATATTGTTATTTGCTAAGCAAACAACTCATTTTTCATTAAAAACATTAGGTATGTTATTTGTGATTTTGCTCATGCTTTGTACTATGAATTCTATAAGGTTTATGGATTTAGAAACTATAAAATGGTCATGGAGCACAATAAAAGATTATTATATTACAGGGCAGAGCCTTTTGAGTGGCGGCTTTTTCGGTATGCTGATCAGTTCTGCTTTTATCATTTGGCTAGGCAAAGCAGGTACTTGGATACTCACCTTAGTTGTAACTATGATTTTACTCTTGTTATTGATAAATACTCCTTTGTCAAGGTTCGTTGAAAAAATTGCAGATAAAATTGAAGAGCGAAAACTTATAAGAGCGAATAGCCATTTGGATGAATATTATGAAGAAACTTTTGAAAGTAATAGTCAAAGTAAATTAGATCCTATTGCTTATAAAAGTAATTTTTCTAAAACAGATAATTCTGCAAATAATACATCAGCAAAGGTAGAAAAGCGTAAACCTTTATTTGCCCAGATGGGTAATAATATTTTGAAATATATGTCAGATGAGGAATTGTTTGATAGAAATGGTCAGTCTAACGGTCAGTCGACAGGGCTAGAGGAAGCCAGTCAGGCAGTGGCAGGTTTTGGAATAGATGGAAATGTAGCTGCTATGGGAGAAAAGACTGTAGCCGAACCAAATATGCCAATTTTTAATGAACCGGTTGTGCCTAACATCAATGTGTATGATAAGGGAAAAGATGTCGGTCAGGCGGATTTTGAACCTAAATATGAAGCAAAATCGAATCAGCAAGTTTCTATGGAGGCTATTCCTAATGGAACCTTAGATAAGGAAGTTAGCGAAAAACTTTCTAAAAAAGAAGCCAGAGAGGCTATGCTGACAACGGAAGAAATGAATAATGTTCAAATAAAACAGTACATTATGCCGGATATTAACTTGTTAGAACCTAATAAAATGGGGAATAATTCCAATAGCAGTGCTTTAAAGCTTAAGGCTGCTAAGCTGGAGGAAACTTTGGCCAGTTTTAATGTAGATGCCCGTATTTTACAGGTTACACAGGGACCTACAGTAACAAGATATGAAATTCAGCCGGCGATTGGGGTTAAAGTTAGTAAAATTGTCAGTCTTGCAGATGATATAGCTCTTAACTTAGAAGCTAAGTCAATTAGAATAGAGGCACCTATTCCGGGTAAGGCAGCTGTAGGTATAGAGGTTGAAAATGATTCTGTAACTATGGTAAGACTTAGAGAAATTATTGATTCCGCTAATTTTAAGAACAGTAAATCTAAGATTACTTTTGCTGTAGGTAAGGATATAAGTGGAAATGCCATTGTGGCTGATTTAAAAGCGATGCCACATATGTTAATTGCAGGTTCTACCGGTTCAGGAAAATCTGTTTGTATAAATTCAATTATTACAAGTATTTTATATAAGGCAAATCCTGATGAAGTAAAAATGATTTTAATAGATCCTAAGGTTGTAGAATTGGGAAATTATAATGGTATACCACATTTATTAATACCTGTTGTAACAGACCCTACAAAGGCTGCAGCTGCTTTAAATTGGGCGGTAGCAGAAATGACTGAAAGATATAAAAAGTTTGCTGAGAACGGTGTTAAAGACTTAGAGTCATATAATGAATATATGAAAGCTGAGGGAGAGGCTGAAAAAGTAATGCCTCAGGTAGTAATTATTATAGATGAGTTGGCAGATTTAATGATGGCAGCTCCATCACAGATTGAGGAGTCAATTTGCCGTCTTGCACAGATGGCAAGAGCTGCAGGAATGCATTTGATTGTAGCTACCCAAAGACCATCAGTAGATGTAATCACAGGCGTTATAAAGGCTAATATACCTTCGCGCATAGCTTTCGCAGTATCATCTCAGGTGGATTCTAGAACTATTTTAGATATGGCAGGAGCTGAAAAATTAGTTGGTAAGGGTGATATGTTATTTAATCCTATGGGCATGGGTAAACCTATTAGAGTACAAGGTACATTCCTTTCTGAAAATGAAGTAAATAAGGTGATAACTTATGTTAAGAGCCAGGTTCAGGAAGAAAGTCCTAAGTATAACGAAGATGTTATTTCTAAGATTGAGAGAAGTCATTCTCAGGAAAGTCCTGAAGATACAGATGAGTTACTTTCTGATGCAGTAGAACTAGTGGTTAGAAGTGGACAAGCATCTGTATCCATGCTTCAAAGACGCTTTAGAATAGGTTATAATAGAGCGGCTAGAATTATGGATATGTTAGAGGCAAGACAGGTGGTAGGAGCGCAAGATGGTTCCAGACCGCGTCAAGTACTTATGACTATGGAAGAGTTTGAGATGGATAAAGAAACATTGGAGGAAGAATAGATTTTGAATATATATATTGATACCTTAGGCTGCCCTAAAAATTTCAATGATACACAGGTGGCTAAAGGATTTTTAACAGAACAGGGGTTTAAAATAATTGATGAACCTGAAAAGGCAGATGTTATTATGGTAAATACCTGTGGATTTATAAACGATGCTAAAAAAGAATCTATAAACAGGATTTTTGAAATGGCAGATTACAAAATAGAAGATAAAAAGTTGGTAGTTTCAGGTTGTTTATCTCAAAGATATTCTCAAGATTTATTTGATGAAATGCCGGAAGTGGATCTTTTTATAGGAGTAAATGAATATGAAAATTTACCTAAACTATTAAAGAATTTAGATAAAAGTGGAAGAACCAGGCAAGTAAATCCTTGCCTTGAGGAAGTGTTACATATTAAGCCTAGGGTTTTAGAAGATAAAACTTATTCACAAACTCTAAAAATTGCAGAAGGATGTAATAATCGTTGTGCTTACTGTATCATACCTTCCATAAGAGGTAAATTCAGATCCAAGCCTATGGAAGAAATTGTGGAAGAAGCCACTATTTTAGCAAAATCTAATTGTAAAGAACTTATTCTGATTGCACAAGATGTAACCAATTATGGCATTGATTTATATGGAAAATTAATGCTTCCTGAATTATTAAAAAAATTAGTGAAGGTGGAAGGTATTCAGTGGATTAGACTGATGTACTGCTATGAGGATAAAATAACAGATGAATTAATAGAAGTTATGGCAGAAGAACCTAAAATCTGTAAATATATTGATATTCCTATTCAACATGGTTCAGATAAGATTTTGAAATCTATGAGAAGACATTCTACTAATAAATCGATAAAAGATACAATTTCTAAATTAAAAGCGAAAATGCCTAATATACATATTAGAACTACACTGATTGTAGGCTTTCCTGATGAGAGTGATGATGATTTTGAAAAACTTTTAGATTTAGTTGAAGAAATTAAGTTCCATAGACTAGGGGTGTTTGCTTATTCTCAAGAAGAAAATACCTCTGCGGGAGAAATGAAAAATCAAATTGACGAGGATATAAAGCAAGAGCGTTTAGAGTATGTAATGAGAAGTCAAGTTAATATTTCTTATGAACACAACTTGGCGAAGGTTGGTAGTACTTTAAATGTATTAGTAGAAGGTATAGATGAAGATGGAAGCTATTTCGGACGAACTGAGTTTGATGCTCCGGAAATAGATAATGCCGTACTTTTTACATCAGATAAAGAGTTAAAAATAGGTTCTATAATACCTGTAAATATAGTTGATGCTTTTGATTATGATTTAGTTGGAAAGGCAGAATAGGAGAGAAAAATGAATTTACCAAACAAACTTACAATTGCCAGATTTGTGGCTGTACCATTTTTTATTATACTTTATGTTTTTGAATTTTATTTATGGGCATTTATTTTATTTGCTTTAGCATCTCTTACAGATATGTTAGATGGTAAAATTGCAAGAAAATATAACTTAGTAACTAATTTCGGTAAAATTATGGATCCTTTAGCAGATAAGGTATTAGTTTATTCAGCTTTTTGTCTTATGATACCGGAATATGTTCCGGGTTGGATGCTTATTATAATTTTAGCTAGAGAATTTACCGTATCAGGCATGAGAACTGTAGCTGCTTCTGAGGGAATTGTAATTGCTGCAGGTATGAGTGGCAAAATTAAGACAGTGCTGCAGATGATAGCAGTTTGCTTACTTTTATTAGTGCCGGTATTTGTGGATTTTGCACCATTAGAAATCAGCGCAAAAATTTTCTTGTGGGCTTCTTTAGTTATGACTGTTTATTCCGGTGGAGAATATGTTATAAAAAATAGAAAAGTATTTGCACAGTAATTTGGAATAAAAGGGGATTATTATGAGGGCTGCAATCTTAGCTGTAGGAACTGAATTATTATTTGGTCAGACTATAAATACTAATGCTGCTTATCTATCTAGAGAGCTTCAAAATATAGGTATAGATGTAATGTATCATTATACGGTAGGGGATAACCCTAAAAGATTGAAAGAGCTTCTTAATTTAGCCTATAGAGATGTAGATTTAGTTATTACTACAGGTGGTTTAGGGCCGACACAGGATGACCTTACCAAAGAAGTTGTATGTGAATATTTTGGAGAACCTTTAGTAGAATACAAGGATTATACTAAAGCTCTTGAAGAACATTTTAAGAAAGCCGGTTACAAATGGACAGATAATAATCGTAAACAGGCTTATTTTCCATTAAATTCTACTATTTTAGATAATGATATTGGAACAGCACCGGGAATATATTTAGAAAAAGGTGGCAAGGCGGTTGCAACCTTACCGGGACCACCTAGAGAAATGACAAGAATGTTTCAATTTAAACTTAAGCCTATTCTATTAAAAGATAGTAATGATTTTATATATTATAGGATTCTTAGAACTTTTGGAATAGGTGAATCTTCTTTAGAAACTGTGCTTATGCCTCTTATTGATAAACAGACGGATCCTACTATTGCGACCTATGCTAAGGAAGGTGAAACTAGTATAAGAATAACTTCTAAAAGGAAATCTTTAGAAGAGGCAAAAGCAGAAGTTGACAGTATGATTTTTAAGGTAAATCAAATTATAGGAGCCCATGTTTATAGTTATGATGATGAAAGTTTAGCTGAAGTTGTTGGAAAACTGTTGATGAAAAAAAACATTTCCATAGCTTGCTGTGAATCTTGTACAGGAGGATTACTGGCAGCAGCTTTAACAGAAATTCCGGGTATTTCCAAGGTGTTTAACAGGGGACTGGTAACTTATACATATGGAGCAAAAGAGGAAGAATTAAATGTTAGACCGGAAACCTTATTGAAATTTACTGCTGAAAGTGGTGAAGTTTGCAGAGAAATGGTAGAGGGGCTTAAGGAAAAAACTAATTGTGATTTTTGTATTTCCATAACCGGTATAGCAGGACCTGAGGATTTAAGCCCTGAAAAACCTGCCGGCTTAGCCTATATAGGCATAGCTTATAATGGAAAAACAGAAATTATAGAGTTTAAACATAGAAATGTTTCAAGAAAATGGAACAGAAATTATATGCTTTTAAACATGTTATATGAAATATATATTAGAGTTAAATAATAATATTTTAAGAAATTAAAAATGACTTAACACGAAAAAACTGGAGGAATTTAATTTATGCTAATACCCGTTTTACTTTTTACCTTAGGACTTTTACTACTTATTAAGGGTGGAGATTGGTTTGTAGATGGAGCTACTGCTATTGCTAAGCGTTTCCATGTACCTGAAATTTTAATAGGAGCTACTGTAGTATCCATTGGAACTACCTTACCTGAAGTTATGGTTTCAGCCACTTCGGCTGTGTCAGGACATGGAGAAATTGCTTATGGAAATGCCATAGGTTCTATTATCTGTAATACAGCCTTAATAGCTGCGTTGACCATTACTATAAGACCTTCTAAGGTGGATTCTAAAACTTTAAGAATGCCGGTTGTTTTCTTTTTTACGGCAGCGGCTATATATGCTTTTGCTGCATATTTTTTAGGAACTTATAATAGATTGACAGGTTTAATTCTTTTAGGAATATTTGTATTATATATGTTTCTAGCAATTAAACAGGCTTTAGATGATCAAGAGCTACAAATCGCTTTAGAATTTGATGATATTCAAGAAGAAAAAACTCAGCAAGTAAATGGATTAAAAGATGTGTTTTTTCTCATAGTAGGAGCTGCTTTAATTGCTTTCGGAGCTAATTTATTAGTAGAAAATGGAACTCTAATTGCTAAGGGCTTCGGACTTCCGGAATCGGTTATAGCCTTAACTTTTGTAGCTTTAGGCACTTCGCTTCCTGAATTGGTAACGGCTATTACATCCTTAATTAAAGGACATGGTGCTTTGTCTTTAGGAAATGTTATAGGTGCAAATATGTTTAATTTGGTTTTAGTGAGTGGAATATCCATTAGCTTTGCACCCTTTGATGTACCTGCACAAAAATTAATCGGAGGAATGAATTCTTCTTTAATAATAGATATTCCTCTAATGATATTGGTTATGGCATTTTTGACTTTACCTGTGCTTAAGACCGGACAACTTAAAAGATATCAAGGCATAAGTTTATTGACAGTTTATGCTGCATTCTGTGTATATCAATTTTTATAAGAAAGTTTTATTATGAAAATATTAAGTGATTTAGAAATTAAAGAAATTTATAAGGAATATAATACACCAAAACATGTTATTCTTCACTGTATAGCTGTATCGGAAACAGCAGTTAGAATAACTGAAGCCTTAAATGAAAAGGGATATAACTTTAATGTAAAACTTGTTAGGGTAGCAGGATTGATACATGATTCAGCCAGAGTAAAGTTTGATCATGGTGGTGTAATAGCTGATAAAATGGAGTCTCTAGGTTGTTATGAACTGGCAGATGTGGTTAGAACTCACATGTACTATGAACTAAATGATATAAAACATATTGCAGAAATTGATTTGATGTGCTTAGGAGATCGTTTAGTAAAAGAAAATATTTATGTAGGCTTAGATGAAAGAATTGACTATATTATAGAAAAAGCTATAAAAGCTAAAGAAGAAAATAGAATAAGTCAAATTTTAGAAAGCAAAAGGACTACACAGATTTTGTTAGATGAAATTGGTAAAATAATAGGAAAACCGGTAGACGATTTGTTCAAAATCGGAGAAGAGTTTGGGCTGAATTATAAACTTCAGTAATTCTAGTTGACTAAGACATTATATTACTGTAAAATATTTACATAAATTACCATAAAAAAATGCTTGACCTGAGTATTAAAATAGTATATTATACATATAAGAACAAATGTTCGGTGTTTAATTGGAGGATATTATGGCAACTAATAAAAGTGATAAAGATAAAATATTAAAAGGCAAGGAAGAAGCTTTAGCAGAAGCTATGGCACAGATAGAAAAGCATTTTGGAAAAGGTGCTATTATGAAGCTGGGTGATGATTCTCATATGAATATTGAAGCTATTCCTACCGGTTCTATTAGTTTAGATTTGGCTACAGGAATTGGCGGAGTACCTAAGGGAAGAATTGTAGAAATATATGGACCTGAATCTTCCGGTAAGACTACATTAACCTTACATATAGTAGCTGAAGCTCAGAAAGCCGGAGGGAAAGCGGCATTTATAGATGCAGAGCATGCATTGGATCCGGTCTATGCTAAAAACTTAGGTGTAAATGTAGCGGATTTAATTGTATCTCAACCGGATACAGGGGAGCAGGCTTTAGAAATTTGTGAAATGTTAGCTAGATCAGGAGCCTTGGATGTAATTGTCATTGACTCTGTCGCAGCTTTAGTACCGAAGGCAGAAATTCAGGGAGAAATGGGAGATTCTCATGTTGGTCTTCATGCCAGACTTATGTCACAGGCTTTAAGAAAGATTACAGGTACAGTTAATAAATCTAATACATGTGTTATTTTCATAAATCAGCTTAGAGAAAAAGTAGGTGTTATGTTTGGAAGCCCTGAAGTAACTACCGGAGGTAGAGCTTTAAAATTCTATTCGTCTATGAGATTAGATGTTAGAAAAGTAGAAACTTTAAAGGTCGGAGAAAATACTGTTGGAAATAAAACAAGGGTTAAGATAGTTAAGAATAAGGTGGCTCCACCATTTAAACAAGCGGAATTTGATATTATGTATGGTGAAGGCATATCTAAGGCAGGAGATGTTTTGGATTGTGCTACATTAAACGGCATAGTGGCTAAGGCAGGTTCATGGTATAGCTATGAGGGTGAACGCATAGGACAAGGCAGGGAAAATGTAAAAGAGAATCTTAAAAATAATCCGGCTATGATTAAAGAAATAGAAGAAAAACTCTTAAATACTTTGAGTAAAAAAGAGGAAGAACCTAAAAAACCGGAATTAGAAGATGTTTCTGATGAAGAATTTTCTGAAATTATGGATTTGTTTATAGATGAAGATGGAGTTATTATAGAAAAATAAAATGAATTACAGAGCTTTAATTAGATGAATCTAAATAAGGCTCTTTTTTTATTATTAATATATACTGATTATAAAATTAAAATCAGACCTTGTAAGAATGAAAAATTTGAAATAAACAAAATTAAAATACAAGCAATTAGGACATGGGGTTATAATGGAGATGATGAAACAACCACGTCTAGTGAAGTTCAAGATATTATTGTATCAAAAAAAGATAATAATTTTATCATAGAAGAATGTTACGAAGAATATCTGAATTTTGATTTTGGTATAATTGATAAGATTTATTTGAAGGCTGTTAATTCTGGCAAAGATGTTGGTACAGAGTTGAAAAAATATGTGGATAAAATAAAATTAAATTATAAATAGAGTATGTAGTAATATAATTAATAATTAAGTTGAATAAGTTGGAAACACAAATAAAACAATAAAAACCCTTGACATGACTTAATCTATATGCTATCATATCTAAGTTGAGCCGCACAGAGTAGGTTTTTTGAAATGCAATTAAATTGCTGCCTATAATGGCGAGACTGGATTGAGGAGGAATAAATTAAATGTACGCAGTAATTGAAACAGGCGGAAAGCAGTACAGAGTACAGGAAGGCGACATTATCACAGTTGAAAAACTTGATTTAGAAGTTGGTGATGTAGTTACTTTCGACCATGTACTTGTATTAGGAGAAGGTGCTGATATTAAAGTAGGCGCACCTTATGTAGGTACAGCTGTAACAGGAACAGTTGTAGAAAATGGTAAAGGTAAGAAGGTTGTAATCTTCAAGTATAAGGCTAAGAAGGATTACAGAAAGAAACAAGGACATAGACAACCATATACTATGGTTAAGATTGAATCCTTAACAGGAGCTGCTCCTAAGAAGGCAGAACCGAAGACAGAAAAGACTCCTGTAGTTGAGGAATCTGTTGAAACTAAAAAGGTTTCAGCAAGCATGAAAAAAGATGAACTTATTGCTTTTGCAGAAGAAAACAACATTGCAGTAGATGCTAAGGCTACTAAAGCTGTAATCATCGAAACTATTGAAGCTGCATTAAAGTAATTGACTTATAGTAGATAGGAGGTACTTTTTATGGCAAGTAAAAAAGGTGTTGGTAGTTCCAAGAACGGAAGAGATTCCGAATCGAAACGTCTTGGCTTAAAGGCTGGAGATGGTCAGTTTGTAACTGCTGGAAGCATTTTAGTAAGACAAAGAGGAACTAAGTTCCACCCAGGTAACAATGTAGGTATCGGCGGAGATGATACTTTATTTGCTACAATTGATGGTGCTGTTAAGTTTGAAAGAAAAGATAAAACAAGAAAACAAGTTAGTGTTTATCCAAAAGAAGCTTAATGAGTTTTATGACCCTGTGGAACTATTATCGCAGGGTCTATTTTTATATTTTTAGTAGTAAAGGAGGTTCCTTTTAATGTTTATAGATAGAGCGAAGATATTTTTAAAATCCGGAAAAGGTGGTAACGGAGCTGTAACTTTCAGAAGAGATCCTTATGTACCTAATGGAGGTCCCGATGGTGGTGACGGAGGTAAAGGCGGAGATGTAATATTTCAAGCTGATAGAAATCTGAGAACTTTAATGGATTTTAAATATAAGAGAAAATATGAAGCTGAAGCTGGTCAAAATGGTATGAAAAAGAACAGATTTGGCAAATACGGAGAAGATTTAATTATTAAGGTACCTCTAGGTACTTGTATAATTGATGATGAGTCAAAAAAGATCATGGGAGATTTGACTGAAGATGGTCAAAGGTTAATCGTAGCTAAAGGCGGAAAAGGTGGAAGAGGAAATGTTCATTTTAAAAGTTCTATTCGTCAGGCACCTAATTTTGCCGAAGCCGGTGGTGAAGCGGTTGACAGAACGGTTATTTTAGAATTGAAACTTTTAGCTGATGTAGGCTTGGTAGGTTTTCCAAATGTAGGAAAATCATCTTTACTTTCCGTTGCCACATCTGCTCAACCTAAAATAGCTAATTATCACTTTACAACTATTGATCCTAATTTAGGAGTAGTACACATGTATGATGAAAGTTTTGTTTTAGCTGATATTGCCGGATTAATTGAAGGTGCTTCAGTGGGCTTAGGTATGGGCTTTAGATTTTTAAAGCATATAGAGCGTACAAAGGTCTTAATTCATGTAGTTGATGTTAGTGGTTCTGAAGGTAGAGATCCTATTGAAGATTTTGAAAAAATAAATGCTGAATTAGCAGCTTATAGCCCAAAGATTATTAAAAAACCTCAAATTGTTTGTGCGAATAAAATAGATGAACTTGAAGGCGGCGAAGAATCTGAGGAATATATTAGATTTAAAGAATATGTAGAAGCCAAAGGATACAAAGTATTTCCTGTAGCGGCTCCTTTTGATATGGGAGTTAAAGAGCTTCTTACAGCAGCATTACAAGAACTTCAGGAAATTGCAAGACAACCTGAGGAAGTAGATGATACTGAATACTTTGATTTTGAAGCTGAAGAAAATGACCCTACATACAGAGATGTAAATGTTGGTTATGATTCTGAGGAAAATGTTTTCTATGTAGAAGGAAAACAACTTACTAAGATTTTTAATTCAACTAACTTTACAGATATGGGTTCTTTAAGATATTTATATAAATATATTGAAAAAAGTGGTGCTATTGACAAATTAAAAGAAATGGGCTTAGAAGAAGGCTGTTTTATAAGAGTTAATGGCTATGAAATGGAATATTTTGATGAATGGTAATATAGTAGAAATTAACTTTAAATTAGAAAAATTATTAAAAAGAGTTGAAAAACCCGGTAGATATATAGGTGGAGAAGTAAACTCCGTATCTAAAGATATGGATAAGGTTAAAACAAATTTTGCTTTTTGTTTCCCTGATATGTATGAAATAGGCATGTCATATTTAGGTATGCAAATTTTGTATCATGTTGTAAATGAAGAGCCTGATTTATATTGCCAAAGAGCTTTTGCACCGGCACAGGATATGGAAACTTTAATGAGAGAGGAAAACTTGCCTCTAGTAACTTTAGAGAAAAAAGTACCTCTTAAGAATATGGATGTAATAGGCTTTACTCTACAATATGAAATGTCTTTTACCACTGTATTGAATATGATAGATTTGGCTCAAATTCCTATATTTGCAAAGGATAGGGGGGAAGACTGCCCTATAATAATTGCAGGAGGTCCCTGTGCCTATAACCCTGAACCCTTAACAGATTTTGTGGATGTATTTTTAATAGGTGATGGAGAAGCTCTGTTACCTGAAATTTTACGACTTTATGGTGAATTGAAAGCACAAGGTAAAACTAAGGATGATTTTTACAAAGAAGCATGTAAAATAGATGGGATTTATATACCTAAATTTTATGAAGTTATTTATAATAATGATGGAACCATAAATAAATTATGTAAACTGTATTCGGACACACCGGATAAAGTTAAAAGAGCTATTCTTCCTGAAATTGAATCAGTTGATTTCCCTGTAAATCCTATTATTCCTACTATTGAAGCTGTACATGACAGGGCGGTGGTAGAAACTTTTAGAGGGTGTACCAGAGGTTGCAGATTTTGTCAGGCAGGTATGATATACCGTCCTGTTAGGGAAAGAAGTAAGGATAGGATTTTAAATTTAGCTAAGTGTCAACTTATGAATACAGGGCATGATGAATTATCTCTTTTATCCTTATCTACCAGTGATTACTCTCAATTTGAAGATATGATTATGGAGCTTACGGATTATTCAAAATCTGCCAATGTATCCCTTTCGTTACCATCTTTACGTATTGATAGGTTTGCTTTTGATGTGTTAAATAAGATTCAGGAATATAAAAAGTCCGGTCTTACTTATGCTCCTGAAGCAGGCACTCAAAGGCTTAGAGATGTAATCAATAAGGGGGTTACAGAAGATGATATTTTAAACTCTGTAAGACAGGCTATAGAACTAGGTTGGAATCATATTAAACTATATTTTATGATAGGATTACCTACTGAAACTTATGAAGATTTAGATGGAATAGCTGATATTGCCAGAAAAATTAAAAATATCAGTTATGAAGTAAACGGAAATAAAGGTGGCAGGTTTAGGCTTACTGTAAGTGTCTCTAATTTTGTACCTAAAGCAGATACTCCATTCCAGTGGGTAGGTCAAAATACTAAGGAAACTTTTGCAGAAAAACATAATTACTTAACTCAGAAATTAAAAATTAAGGGAGTAACATTTAATTATCATGATAATGCAACAAGTGCTTATGAAGCAGTTTTTGCAAGAGGAGATAGAAGAACCGGTAAACTTTTATACGAAGCCTTTAAGTTAGGGTGTAAATTGGATGGTTGGTCAGAATATTTCAAGCGAGACTTATGGGAAAAAGCCTTTGAAATAAGTGGTATTGATAGAGATTTCTATACTGTAAGAGAAAGAGGTTTTGATGAAGTATTACCTTGGGATATTATAGATTCTTCTGTTTCTAAGTCTTTCTTAAAAAGAGAGGCAGAAAAGGCATACAAGGCGCAGATTACACATGACTGTAGATTAGGGTGTGTAGGCTGTGGCATAAATAGTCGTGTAAAATGTGAAATGGCAGGAATTTATTCGGAGAAGAACAATGAACAATAAAGAAAATAGATATGTAATTAAATTTTCAAAATCCGGATATGCTAAATATACTTCACATCTGGATATGCTAAGGCTTTTTAAGAGAAGTTTTAAAAAGACGGGCATTGCTTTAAATTATTCTCAAGGATTTAATCCACATCCCAAAATGGGATTCGCACAACCTTTATCATTAGGGTATTCGAGTAAATGTGAATTAATAGAATTTGAAACTATAGATAATTGGGAAACAGATGAAATTTTAAGCAAAATGATTCCGGAAATGCCGGAAGGTATAGAACTGTTACTTTGCAGTAAATTAAGTTCTAATATAAAATCCTTAGCCGCTGATGCTGAGGAAGCAAAATATAGAATATATATACCTGTAAAATCACCTTTAGATAAAATATGTGCATTAAAAGAGGCCTATTTAAATCAAGATGAAATCTTGGCTCTTAAAAGACAGAAAAAATCTAAAGAACTTAAAGAGGTTAATATAAAATCTATGATTAGAAAATTTGACCTTATGAATGTTGAAAAGGTTGTAATTATTGATACGGTTTTAGATTGTGGAAGCCAATCGAACTGCAGTCCGGAATTGGTTATTGCCAGCTTTTTAGATTTTGCAAAAATTGATACCCCTAGATATAATATAGAAGTAGAGAGAGAACAACTAACTTTTTACAATAATTTACAGTTTTAGTATTGACTCCCATTTCCAAATAATGTAAAATTATGGAAATTAAGGAGGGCAATATGGAAGTATATATTAAAAAAGTTAAAGATTTAATAGAAGAAAATAAAGATAAGTTAAAAATAGTGGCATTACCCTTTATAGTGGTGGTCGCTATTTTATTTTTTTGGTTTAGTGGTAATCAAGATGATGATATAAAGATTGCTAAGGGTGAACATAAGGTTTTATCTAATGAGACTTATGAGGAAAAAGATTTAGATAGTGTTAATAAAGTTGATGTTAAGAGGGAAATATATGTGGATATAGGCGGAGCAGTTACTAAACCCGGAGTTTATAAAGTTAATACCGGAACCCGATTGTTTCAAGTGATAGAAATGGCAGGTGGCTTGCTGGGAAATGCTATTACTGATGATATTAATCAGGCTAAGGAAGTTTTTGATGGTGAGAAGGTGATAATACCTGATGAAACTAGTCAAAAAATAAGCACAGAGGTCTCAAATGAAAATAATAGGAATTATGGAAATAATATGAGTGAAGCTAATGGTAAAATTAATATAAACTCTGCAGATTCGGCAACACTACAAGAAATTCCGGGAATAGGTCCTTCTAAAGCAGACAAAATAATAGAATACAGAACTAATGTAGGGCCTTTTAAAACTATAGAGGATATAAAAAATATTTCAGGTATAGGAGATAAAACTTTTGAAACTATAAAGGAATTTATTATTGTTTAAAATAAAACTTAAGGCAAATTTGTTGAATTTCTGCCATTTAAGTGATATAATTTAATGTATTGTATTCTAAAATTTAGTATGAAATATAGAGGAAGTAATGATAACAGAAAAACAAGTAGCAAGAATAAATGAGTTGTATCATAAGTCAAAAAATGAAGGCCTGACTGAAGAAGAATTTAAGGAACAGCAGATTTTGCGTAAATTATATATTGAGTCTTTTAAGGCGAATTTGAAATCTCAGTTAGATAATATAGAAATAGTGGATAAAAAATCCACACCTTTAAGTTAATATTATGAAAGATAAGGTTTTATTAGGTTTAAGTGGTGGCGTGGATAGTACAACGGCTGCCTTAATTTTAAAAGAAAAAGGATATGATGTAGTAGGATATTATTTTGATGTCACAGGCAATAATGATATAGGGCTTAAAGAAGCAAAATCTGTTGCTGAGCAGCTTAATATACCTCTAATAAGTGAAGATGTTAAGGATAGATTTTCAGACCTTGTAATAGGCAATTTTTGCCAAGAATATTTAAAGGGACGAACTCCTAATCCATGTATAGTTTGTAATCCTAATGTAAAGTTTAAGAAATTAATAGAACATGCTGATAAAATAGGGGCGAAATATATTGCCACAGGCCATTATTGTAAGACCTATAAGGGAGAAGATGGATTTTCCTATATTATGAAAGCTGCTAATGAGGCAAAAGATCAATCGTATATGCTTTACAGATTGGATGAGGCAGTTATAAGCAGGCTTATTTTCCCTTTAGGAGAATTTGATTCTAAAGAGAAAACTAGGGAATTGGCAAGAGAAAAGGATTTATCTAATGCTGATAAAAAGGATAGTCAAGAAATCTGTTTTGTAGGCGAAGATACGAATTATAAAGATTATATTACAGATTTAGGTTTTATATCTAAAGCAGGCAATTTTATAGATAAAGATGGTAAGGTTTTAGGCACTCACAAAGGTATTTTAAATTATACAATTGGTCAGAGGAAAGGTCTAGGAATTGCCTTAGGAAAACCTGCATTTGTTACAAAGATTGATTATAATAACAATACTGTTACCCTAGGGGATAATGAAGATTTGTTTACCTATACTGTAACATCTACAGATAATGTTATTAATCATGGTGAATTGAAAGATTTAGATGGTAAAACCTTATTAGGCAAAGTTAGGTATTCTGCCAAAGCTTCTGAGGTGTTGTTAAAAGTTGAAGGGAATAAGATTATTTCTACTTTTAAGGAGAAGCAAAGAGCAGTGACACCGGGGCAATCAATTGTGTTTTATGACGGTGATTTACTGATTGGTGGAGGCTTTATCGAATAAAAGGTTTTAATAGACTTTATGTATTTTTTATGATACACTTAAACAGTATGTTTGTTAATATTCGGGAGGAATTAATATATGGAAAAATTAGGTTTAAACGAAATAAGAAAAAGATTTAGAGATTTTTATGTATCTAAGGAACATTTTGCAGGTAAGAGTGCATCTTTAATACCTCAAAATGATAAGAGCTTATTGATTATAAATTCAGGTATGGCACCTTTAAAGGCATATTTTGCAGGGGTAGAAACACCACCTAAGAAGAGAATGACAACTTGCCAAAAATGTATTAGAACGGGTGATATAGATAATGTAGGGATTACTTCCAGACATGGTACATTCTTTGAAATGCTTGGTAATTTCAGCTTTGGAGATTACTTTAAAAAGGAATCTTTAACTTGGGGAGTTGAATTTATGACGGAAGTTTTAGGTATGCCTTTTGATAAAATTTGGGCTACAGTTTATTTAGATGATGATGAAGCTGTAGAAATTTGGAAAAGCTTAGGTATGCCTGAAGAAAGAATTGTAAGATTAGGCAAGGAAGATAACTTCTGGGAAATAGGTTTGGGACCTTGTGGCCCATGTTCAGAGCTTTATTTTGATAGAGGACCTGAATATGGTTGTGATTGTGAAGACTGTAAACCAGGATGTGATTGCGATAGATATATTGAGTTTTGGAACCATGTATTTACCCAGTTTAGTAAGGAAGAAGACGGTTCCTATTCTAATCTCGCTCATCCTAATATTGATACAGGTATGGGATTAGAAAGAATGGCTTGTATAATGCAAGGTGTGGATTCTATTTTTGATATTGATACTATTAGACATATTTTAAATGGAGTAGTAGAAAAATCAGGTGTAGAATATAAAGACGGTAAATTACCTACAGATGTTTCTATTAGAATAATTACTGACCACCTTCGTTCCATTACTTTTATGATAGCTGATGGTATTATGCCATCCAATGAAGGTAGAGGATATGTTTTAAGAAGACTTTTAAGAAGAGCTGCCAGACATGGTAGAATATTAGGTATAGAAGGTACTTTCTTAGTAGACTTATCTAATAGAGTAATAGAAGTTTCAGGAGAAGCTTATCCTGAATTAGTTGAAAAGAAAGAATATATTCAGAAAATTATTCAGGTGGAAGAAGATAATTTCGCAGCAACTATCGATAAGGGTGAGGAAATTATAAATCAATATATTGATGAATTAATTGCTTCAAAATCTACTGTTCTAGACGGGGAAAAAGCATTCAAACTTTATGATACTTATGGCTTTCCAATAGAATTAACAGAAGAGATTTTGGCAGATAAAGGCTTTAAAGCTGATGTAGAAGGTTTTAATGTTCATATGCAGGCACAGAAAGATTTAGCTAGAAAAAACAGAAAATCGACAGATGATGAAGCTTGGAAAGATAATGATTTAGATATAGATTTACCTAAAACTGTATTTACAGGTTACAATAAACTTTTAGATAGCGGTAAGGTATTGGCTATCTTAAAAGATGGAGAATTAACAGATGTTGCTATAAAAGGTGATACTGTAAAGATAATTTTAGATCAAACTCCATTTTATGCAGAAGGTGGTGGACAAGTTACCGATAATGGTTTTATGTCAACAGTAGTTCCTGAAAGCGACGAAGTCTTCGATGGTGAAGTTTTAAAAGTAGAGAAAAAAGATGATATTTTCTATCATACTGTAAAAATTCTTGATCAGGAAATAAGAGTGAATGATGAGGTTTTATGCGCTGTAGATCCTGAAAAAAGAAATTGCACTAGAAGAAATCATACAGCAACTCATTTATTACAGAAAGCTTTAAGAGAAATTTTAGGTAATCATGTGCAGCAAGCCGGCTCTATGGTAAATGAAAAGCTTCTCAGATTTGACTTTTCACATTTTGAAGCTTTAACAGAAGATGAAATTAAGAGCATTGAAAATACAGTAAATGAAGTTATAAATAATTTTATGCCGGTTAATACTACTGAAATGACTATGGAAGAGGCACAAAGTGTCGGTGCTACAGCATTATTCGGCGAAAAATATGGTAACCTTGTAAGAGTTGTAAATGCTGGTGATTGGTCTATTGAATTATGTGGAGGAACCCATGTAAACAATACAGGGGAAATTGGTGCTTTTAAAATTTTATCTGAAAGTGGAGTGGCTTCAGGAATTCGTAGAATTGAGGCAGTTACAGGTACCGGAGTACTAAAGGAAACATATGATTTAGAAGCAATGGTAAATGATTCAATGACTGTTCTAAAATGTAACAAAACTGTTTTAGTGGATAAAATCAGGATGCAGGCAGAAGAACTTAAGGCTATTAAAAAAGAGCTAGAAGAACTTAAAAAAGCTTCTATAGGTTCTGAATTATCAACTATGATAGAAAATGCTAAAGAAATAAATGGAATAAAGCTAATTACAAAAGAGTTTGCAGATTATACCATAGATGATCTTAGAAGCATTTCTGATAGCATAAAAGCAGAAAATACGGGTATAGCAATGGTTCTGGCTACTGTATCTTCAGGAAAGGTTACTTTCTTAGTTTCCTTATCAGATGATGTGGTAGAAAGAGGTAATCATGCAGGTAATATGATTAAAGAGATTGCTAAGATTTGTGGAGGTGGCGGTGGTGGTAAAGCTAATATGGCTCAGGCCGGTGCTAAAGATCCTTCTAAAATAAATAATGCTTTTGCACTTGCAGAACAATTATTAAAATAGTATAATATAAGTATGAAGGGAGCGTTGAAAATGGATAGAAATACAATAATGTTTAACTCATTTAAAACACAAAAAACTAATAAGCAAATTCTTGAAGAAGTATATAAAGCTCTGGAAGAAAAAGATTATAACCCGGTTGACCAACTGGTAGGCTATCTAATTTCAGGCGATCCGTCTTATATTACTAGTTTTAACAATGCAAGAACACTTATTAAGAGCATCGATAGGGATGAGTTGATAGCTGAAATGCTTAAAGAATATTTAAATAAGTAATTACTTAAGCGGATATGATTGATTTATGTCCGCTTTTTGATTATAAAATATTATATGTAATATATATTAAAGGTAGGTAACATTTAATGAGAAAAATAAGTTTAGATGTAGGGGATAAAACTGTTGGAATAGCTGTATCTGATCCATTAGGTTGGACAGCTCAAGGTCTTATGACTTTAGAAAGAGTCGGTATAAGAAAAGATACGGGCAAAATATTAGATTTAGTAAAAGAATATGAATGCGATACTATAGTTATAGGCTTAAATAAGCGTTTAGATGGTTCTGAAAGTCCTCAAACAGAAAAAGTATATGAGTTCAGAAATATGTTAGAAAATAAAATGCGTAGTACAGGCATTAAAGATGTTCAGGTAGTATGGCAAGATGAGAGATTAACTACTGTTATGGCTGAAAGAGTGTTAATTGATGCGGATGTAAGTAGAAAGAAAAGAAAAGAAGTTATAGATAAACAAGCTGCTGTATTAATTTTACAGAGTTACTTAGATAGTCAGGGGAATAAATAATATGAGATTTATAATAGAACATCTTAAGAAAAAATATGAAAACAATGAAGTTTTAAAAGATATAGATTTTTCTTTTGAACAAGGTAAGATTTATGGACTTTTAGGGAGAAATGGGGCAGGAAAAACCACATTATTTAACTGTATTAACGAAGATATAAACAAAGATGAGGGGCAATTTTATTTAGAAACAGATTTTGGTAAAAAAGAGCTAGATGCAGAAGATATAGCTTATGTTTTATCAACACCTACAGTCCCTGAATTTTTAACCGGTAGGGAGTTTCTTAAATTCTTTTTAGATATACATGATAATAGAGAATATGATCTTAGAGAATTAGATGAATATTTCAAATTGGTGAGTATATCTGAGGATGACAGTAATAAGCTTTTAAAGGATTATTCTCACGGAATGAAGAACAAAATGCAAATGCTCATCAGCATTTTAGCCAAACCAAAAGTTCTTTTATTAGATGAACCTTTAACATCTTTAGATGTGGTTGTTGCTGAAGAAATGAAAAATTTACTAAGGAATATAAAAGAAAATAAAATCATTTTATTTTCGACACATATATTGGATCTAGCCTTAGATTTATGTGATGAAATCGTTCTTTTGAACAAAGGTGTATTAGAACCTATATCAAAATCTAACTTAAACAAAGATGATTTCAAAGAAAAGATAATAGCTGCTTTAAGGGAGGATAGTAATGTTTAAAACTTTTAAAATTTCCTTTAAACTAAAAAACACTTACAGAGTAAATACTATATTATATGGATTAAAGCAAATTTTTCTGTTAAAAAAACTATTACCATCTAATTTATATCAAAATAGAAGCCTAAAAATTATTGCCAATATACTAGCTGTCATATCAGAGTTTTTTTCTGCCTTTTCAGGGAAAATCTTATATTTTATTTTTATGATTATGCTACCTATAGGTTGGCTTAAACCTGATGTAAGCATGGAAGAGCAGGCATTTCTTAATATTTTAATATGTTTATCTGTCATAGGGAGTTTACTTAATACATATATGTTTAATCCGACTAAGGACAAATATTATGCCTTGATTTTGTTAAATATGAATGCTAAGGAATATACCTTAGTAAACTACTTTTATTCTATAATAAAAATTTTAATAGGGTTTGGAGTATTAGGTACTATATATGGATTGCTTTATAAATTTAATTGGTATGTAATTGTTTTAATACCATTTTTTGTAGCCAGTATAAAATTATCTATTGCAGCCTTCGATTTATTAAAATACAAAAGAGGGGGGAAGAACCCTAATGAAAATAAACTTAGTAAGTTTGTTTGGTTAATAGTGGCTTTATTCCTAATTTTAGCTTATTTACCTGTGAAATTAGGATATTTATTACCAAATTATTTTTATGTAGGTATTATGATTACATTTATTCTTTTAGGAATTTTGTCCATAAATGTAATTGTGAAATTTAAGGATTATAGAAAACTATATAAGGCTATTTTATATGAATCCATGTCTACCATTAAAAGTGATGGATTAAACGAAATATTAATTGAACAAAGTAGAAATAATATAGTGAATGAATCTGGTATAAGCAGTGATAAAAAAGGATTTCATTTTTTAAATGAATTATTTATTAAAAGACATAGGAAAATCTTATGGAAAACTTCAAAATATATATCAATAATCATTATGGTTGTAATTATAATAACTATTGCTTTATTAATGATGTTTCCATCTGCTAAAAATAATAATATTCTTAATAGTGTTTCATATTTAGCTTTCATAATGTATTCTATAAATAGAGGGAGTGAGTTTACCAGAGCTTTATTTGTAAATTGTGACCATAGTCTACTGACTTATTCTTTTTATAAAAAGCCCAGATATATATTAGATTTATTCAAAATCCGTTTAATAGAAATTATAAAAATAAATTTAATGCCGGCAGTATTAATAGGTATAGGAATGTGCCTTATAGTATATGTATCAGGGGGAACAAGTATATTAAATTATATGTTATGTTTTATGTCCGTAACATCTATAAGTGTATTTTTCTCAATTCATTATTTAATTATGTATTATCTAATTCAGCCATATAATATTAATACGGAAGTAAAAAGTGGGGTATATAAAATTGTAATGGGTCTAACATATATATTTTGTTATTTCTTATTAAAGGCAAAATTATCTATGTTAGTATTTGGTACATTGAGTATAATATTTTCAATAACTTATTCATTGATAGGTTTAATCATAATTTATAATATGGCTCCTAAAACATTTAAGATAAGAAATTAATATATTGTATAATTTAGAGCGCCATTAAAATAAAGAGAGAAAGGGTAATACTTTTCTCTCTACTTTATTATCCAAAACTATTCCTTAAATCATAATTTAGGGAATAGTTAGTGCGGTTAAAACAAATAGCCGCCTGAATGGCTCTGTTCAACCATTCTACAGCCTTTCATTATATATAATATATTGTTTAGTTTAATAAATGAAATATTATATTATTATTTTACCAATCACTTTTAATATCTTCTATTTATTATCTTATATATATTTATCATTTAGATTATTATTATATCATTGTATCTTTTTAACTTACATTATAATATCATTCATATTTCATTATTATAAATAGTCATAATCTTTATAGTATATAAACTAAATAAATCCCCATAAAACAAAGGCTCTATTTTGCGTTTTAAGCCGTTTTTTATTTCATTTAATACAAATATACCTTAAGAAATTATCATAATTACCTTCATAAGATTCTATGTGTAGTTTAGGAAGTGAACCTTAAAAGCTGTTTTTTATTAAATACTAGTGATAAATTGGAACCTGAATTATAGAGCCTACATATAATGTATTAGCATCTATATTATTAAGTTGACAAAGTTTATATACAGCTTCTCTAGTGTCTAAAGACTTAGGCATATATTTTTCAGCAATTGACCATAAAGTATCGCCGGATTGAATTTCAACCTGAGCATATTCATTATATGATAAACTTGCAGCAGTATCTAAGTCTAACATAAAATTAACCATAGTACTGATAGTAATTATAGTGGCAACTACAAATACGGTGAATCTAAACCTATTGACAACTTTTAAATGATAATGTTTTTTCATATTTATACCCCTTTCGGAACATTTGTTCTTTTGATATATTTAATATAACAGAATATTTGTTCGTTGTCAACATATTTTGAAACATTTGTTCTTTTTTATTTTAAATATTTATATAAAAAAATAGCTACTTTGTTAGTAACTATTTTTCATTAATACCTATTATTTCTTTACAAATATGCTTTTTAGAATCGTTGTAACAATTGGAAATAATACACCTGCTATAGGCCATACAATCCATGTAAAACTCCATCCGGCTGTTAAAAAGCTTATAACTAAATAAATGCCTACAATAAACAACCAATAACATACATAAAAAGGATTTAAAACCTTATTAGCCTTTTTATTATATCTGGTATAATCCCCTTCTTCCAAAAGACAATTTAGAGAAGACATCATTATGCTCACCTTTACAATAGAATAAGCTGCTAAACTCACTATTATAAGTAATAATATTACAGCAAAAATAAGATTTATCTGCTTATTGCTTAAATAGATTACTACAAAAATTGGTACAGGTGAACAAATTGCTAAAGCAATACCTATCACCATATTTTTAATGTATATAGGATTAAATTTTTCCTTTCTATTCTTAACCATTCCTGATACACCGTAAGCAGTTTCTATATATTCTTCTTCTAAGACTTTATATTTTTCCCCTTTATGTTTGGTTAAAAGTATTATACCTGTAGCAATAGCAACGATAACTAGTAATACAGATATTCCTACAGCTGTTGCAAAATTTTCTGTAACAACTTTACATGCAGCATATCCGCCCAACAAAACTATAACTATGGGAGATAAAATATATAGCATAACACTAAGAGCTATTTTTCTAGCATGGTTAAATTTATAATCTATAAATTCATTTGCCATTTCCATAGAAACATTATGTACCTTATTTTCCTCAAAATCCAAGTTTTCAGCTGGTGTATATTCTTCAATTTCCATTTCATCTTTTATAAGAAAATCTGTAGTTACTCCGAATATTTTACTGAGTTTTAAGATTTTGTCCATATCAGGAACAGCTAAAGCTCCTTCATATTTTGAAATGGACTGTCTGCTAACGCCTAGCTTTTCAGCTAATTCTTCTTGCGACCAACCGTTTTTCTTTCTTAATTGAATTATTTTATCTGCTAAAATCATTTTAACCTCCTGCGATAATAAAAAATATTAACTTTCCTTAGATAATATGTTACTAAAAAATAAAGTTGCATACTATAAAGCCTGCTTTTCAATTTGTCAACTTACAGTTGCAATTTATATAAAAACTGTGTCAACTATTGAAAATAATGCTTTTAATGTAGCAACTATTAAAGAATGAAAATGATATTTATTATTTCGCTAACATTTTTTCATATATTTTATCGAATTCTGTATTAATTCTTTTTCTAAAAATAATACAAAGTAAGAAAGCCATTACTGCCAAAACACCTATTATTGCTACTACGATATAATTTTTTTGTTCTAAAAAATAACCTATTAGCAATGAGCCGGTCATTCCCGGTAATCTTCCTAAAGTAGAAAGTATTAAAAAAGCTTTGAAATTAATTTCAGATACTCCTGCTGCATAGCTAACCATATCTTTAGGTACACCAGGTATTAAATATATTAAAAAGACCATTACATATGCTTTTTTTGAATTTAATTTTTCTATATAAACCTGCATTTTTTCTTCACCAAATAATAAGTGTAAGAAATCTCTGCCTAAAACTTTAGCCAATAAAAATGATATGGCAGTACCTATTATAGCACCTATAACTGATATCAATAAAGCTATACTTATGCCATATAGATAACCTGCTGCCATTTGAAAGACTTGTCCGGGAAGAAAACTAATAACAATTTGTAAAATCTGTGCCCCCACACAGACCAACATGGATTCTCCCTCATAGTGTTTTAAAAATTTAACTACTTCATCTAAATTCTTAAAAGATAGTAAAAATTCTCTATGAAATATAAAAATATAAAGAGGTATACCTATTATAATCAAACCTAAAATTGAGATTTTTATAATAGATAAGATTAACTTTCTTTTATTTTCTGTTGACTTCAAATTATTTAACCCCATAAATTCCCCCTTTTTTCCATTTATAAAATTACAGTTTTTTATAAATTAATTAGCCCCTTCTTTAATAAGGCATCTATAGATTTAATAACACCAAATTTAGAGTGTTCATATGTAAGTCCTCCCTGGAAATACACATTGTAAGGTTCTCTGATAGGTGCATCAGCACTCAGTTCTATAGATGAACCTTGAATAAAAGCCCCCGCAGCCATAACTACAGGATCTTGATAACCCGGCATTTCCCATGGAATTGGTGCTACATGGGAGTCTATCGGTGCAGCAGCCTGAATACCTTCACAGAAAGTTACAACTCTTTCAGGGTTGCCCAAACGAATAGCTTGAATAATATCACTTCTTTTATCTTCAGCTTTAGGACAAACTTCAAATCCCAATTTTTCATAAGCTTTACCGCATAAAATAGCACCTCTAACAGCTCCGTTTACGACTTTAGGACTTTGGAATAATCCTTGAAACATAGTTCTGGTTTGACCAAAAGTAAGTCCACATTCACCACCTATACCTGGACAAGTCATTCTATACTGAATTTTATCTATTAAATCTTTCCTGCCGGCTACATACGCTCCTGTGAGAGCTAAGCCACCACCTGGATTTTTAATAAGTGAAGCTGCCATTACATCTGCCCCAACATTTGTAGGCTCCACAGTATCTAAAAATTCACCATAACTATTGTCTACCATTTTTACAATATTAGGATTAATATCTTTAACAAAATCCACCCATGCCTTAATTTTATCTATTGTAATAGCTTTTCTCCAACCATAACCTGTAGCTCTTTGTAAAGTAACCATTTTAGTTTTTTCAGAAATAGCAGATTTTAACCCTTCAAAATCTATAGTTCCATCAGGTAATAATTCTACCTGCTTATATGTAACACCATAATCCTTTAGGGAACCATTTCCATCTTCACCGGCAATACCGATTACTTCTTCTAATGTATCATATGGAGCTCCTGTGCAATATATGAGTTCATCACCTGGTCTTAAAATACCTAAAAGTGTAATAGCCAACGCATGGGTTCCATTTACAATAGTAGGCCTAACTAAAGCAGCCTCAGCACCTAAAATATCAGCATAAGTTTTTTCTAAAACTTCTCTTCCCATGTCATCATAGCCATAACCTGTTCTCCAGTTAAAATGTGTATCACTGATTCTATTTTTTTGAAAAGCAGCTAAAACTTTATATTGATTGTATGCCATAATATCATCAATTCTTTGAAATTCTTTCAAGACTTCTTTTTCAGAATTTTCAACTAATTCCAACACTTTTTCATCTATATTAAAATTTTCTTGTAAATACTTATTAGTTAAATTCATTTATTTCTCTTTCCTTTCTTCTTCCCATTCCATATCTTTTACTAAATCTCTTTTAACATTTATTTTATGTTGAGCATATAGCTGGGTTGTAGTAACTTGTTCATGATCCAGTAAGGCAGCCACATCAAAGATAGAATTGCCTCTTCCTATTAAACTGGTCGCAGCTGTAGCTCTAAGTTTATGAGGACTATAACCGGCTTTACGACTAGTTTTTAGAGCAATAGAAGTATATTTCTTAACTAATTCTCTTATCTGCCTATCCGTCATTCGTTTTCCCTGTAAAGATAAGAACAAAGCATCCTTATCTTCTGTTTGGATTTTGTCATCCGGTAATCTTTCATTATCTATATAATCATATAAAACTTCTGTAACAGATTTATTCATTGGCATTATAGATTCTTTACCTCTTTTTCTATAAATCTTAAATTCTCCTCTATTAAAATTAAAAGAAGAAAGATTAAGCTGTTGAAGTTCTGATAATCTAAGTCCATAAGTAAGAAATATGATAAGAACTGCTTTATCTCTCTTTTTAGTCTTTTCCCAGTAAGCTTTTTCATGTTCTGTCAGTCCATACCCTACTGTTACAGCATCTAACATAAGCATTACCTCATCATCTTGTAAAGCTTTTATTTCACGCTCTCCTGCTTTAGGAACTCTAATAGGGTCAAACCCATCTGTAATATTTTTAGAAATTAAACCGTCTCTATAAAGATATTTAAACATAACTGAAATTGAAGATTTTTTTCTCGCTAATGATTTGCTTGAATTTTCATAAATATAGATTGTATCAGCTTTTTCTACTTTATATTTTCTGCAATAATCTATAAAAATGTTCACATCTACAGCTTTAATTTCTTCTAAATCCTCAATTTTTATTTTATTTAAAGACTGTGCATCAGTTAAATCTGTTTCTTCAATTAAATATTGTAAAAAAAATTTAACATCACCCAGATAGGCTAATCTGGTTTTAAGCAGTACATTTCCCTTTAAATAAATAAAAAAGCCACGCAAAAAACTGGGTAAAGCCTTTTCAATAGCTTCACATTCTAAATAGAGATCATTTTCTTTTTTTACTAGATTATCAGGTTTATCACTTTTATTATGAATTTTTATAGTTTTGCTATCCATTTTAATATATCCTCTATAGCGTCCTCATCTGATTGATATTCACTGATATTAAACCATTTCATATCTTCATATCGTTTAAACCATGTAAGTTGACGCTTAGCTAAATGCCTACTATTCTTCTTAATTAAATCTATAGCATCTTCGTAGGTTATTTCACCTTCTAAATATGATATAACTTCTTTATAGCCAATGCCTTTCATAGAAATATCAGAAGCTTTTAACCCTAAGTATAAAATTTCCTGAACTTCTTTAAACAAGCCTTCTTCTACCATCATATCAACTCTCATATTTATGCGTTCATATAACTGGCTTCTCTCTCTATTAAGCCCAATTAAAATAGGTTCATAGTCTTTAGTTTTTAATTGACAAGATTGGAAATCATCAATGCCATTACCTTTAATTGCCGCCTCTAAGGCTCTTATGACCTTTATCACATTATTAGGATGAATACGTTCTGCAGCCTTTGAGTCTAAGGCCTTAAGCCTTTCATAAAGTGCATCCTTTCCTTCTCTTTCAAAATCTGAATATAGAGTTTTTCTTAATTCATTATCCTTATATACTTCACTAAAAGTCATTTCATATAAAATTGAATTAAGATAAAGCCCTGTTCCACCACTGATTATAGGAGTTTTGCCTTTTTGTAAGATTTCATTTATGGCATTTTTAGCTAAAGTTTGATATTCTGCCACAGAAAATTCTTTTCTAGGGTCAATAGTATCAATTAAATAATGCTTTACTAAATTTTGTTCTTGCAAACTTGGCTTAGCACTACCTATATTCATATATTTATATAGCTGCATTGAGTCACAGGATACAATTTCCCCATTGAATCTTCGAGCTATTTCAATAGCATATTTAGTTTTTCCAACAGCTGTAGGACCTGCAACTACAATAATTCTACTCATATTATTAAACTCTCTTAAACATTTTTTCTATTTCATATCTACTTAATTTTATAAAAGTAGGTCTGCCATGAGGGCAACTAAAAGGATTTTTACAATTTGATAAATCCTTTATAAGAGCTGTGATTTCTTCTGATTTCAATACATCGTTAGCTTTAATAGCAGCCTTACATGACATCATTATAAGTTTATCCACCACTACTCTGTTTGTAAAATCTGTAGACTCTTTAATATTATCTATAAAATTATTAACGAAATCTTCTGCTTCTTTTAAATCCATAAATAAAGGAATTTCTGATATCTTATAAGTACCGGAGCCAAATTCATCTATGGTAAAGCCCATATTTTCTAAGGCTGCTAGCCAATTTTCATTGTCTATAGCCTTGCTTAACGGAAGATTAATCATAATTGGCATCATTATATATTGTTTAGCCTTATTAGAAGTTAAATACTCTCCAACTAGCTGTTCATAAAAAATTCTTTCCTGAGCGGCATGTTGATCTATCATATAAAATGTATCATTAATAACACCTGTAACATATGTGTTAAAAAGTACACCTGTAATTTCTAACTCATCAAAATCAAAAGGTTTAAGTACAGGTTGTTCTATGGTTAGTTCAACCTTATGATACTCCTCTTTTTCACTATCCATAGGAATTGTTTCCAATATATTTTCTATTATCGGTATATTTGATGTAGATCTATTATGAATTATACTAATTTCATCATAAGTATTTTTAACTTCTTTAACTTCCGTTGATTTATTTTCTATCTTTGACAATAATGATTTTATGTCAACTTGTTGTTCTTCTTCTCTTTTTTCTTTATAAAATTCTATTTTATTTTCATCTTTAAATATAGTTTTATTCGTATCTTCTTTAAATAAATTAGATGCTTTAACCATTGCCGTTTCAGTATTTAAGGCATCCACAATCCCTTTTGATACAAAACTTATAATTTTATCTTCTTTGTTAAATCTTATCTCTCTTTTATTAGGATGAATATTTACATCTAAATCCAAAGGTGAAGTATTAAGAAAAATATAGACTACCGGATATCTACCTTCAAATAATCTTTCTCTATAAGCTAAATTTACAGCTTTTTCTAAAACCTTACTTTTTACTACTCTGCCATTTACAAAGAAAATTTGACTACCTCTGTTAGTTCTACTCATTGCAGGTGTAGATACCCAGCCTTCTATAGCCATTTTATCAGATTTATAATCTATAGGAACCATATTTTTAGGTTCTACATCTTTGAAAATCCTCATAATAGTATTTAATCTATTCCCATCGCCATTAGTAGAAAATAATATATTACCATTATTAATAAATCTAAATTTTATATCTTTGTAAGCTAATGCTATTTGAGACATAAAATCTATAATCAACCCACTTTCAGCTCCATCATTTTTTAAAAACTTTAATCTGGCAGGTGTATTATAAAATAAATCAGTAACAATTATAGTTGTACCATCAGGACAACCTGTTGCTGTTTCTTCTATAACTTCACCTCCATGCAGTATAATCTTGGAACCGGTTTTAGATTCCCTTACCTTTGTAATCAGTTCTGTTCTCGTAACTGCAGCAATAGATGCTAAAGCCTCACCTCTAAAACCTAAGGTATAAATTTCATCTAAATCCCTAAGGGACTCTATTTTACTAGTGGCATGTCGTAAAAAAGCTTTTTTAACTTCTTCCGGCTTAATTCCGGAACCATTATCGGTAACTCTTATATAGGTTTTACCACCATTTTTTATTTCACAAGTAATAGAATCTGCACCTGCATCCAGAGCATTTTCAACCAATTCTTTTATAATAGAAATAGGTCTTTCTATTACTTCACCCGCTGCAATTTTATCAGCAATACTTTTATCTAAAATCCTAATCATTGATATTTTCCTTTAATTCTTCTATAACCTTCAAAGCTTGTGAAGGTGTTAATTCCATTAGATTTATTTTTTTTATTTTTTCAATAACAGGATTAGGAATAAGTTCTAACATTGATAATTGAGTTTCATTAACAAAATCTCCATCTACATGGATTTTGCTTGTAGAAACTTTTTCTCCTTGTTCCAACTCATCTAACTTAAATTGTGCTTTGTCTAAAAGTTTTCTTGGAATACCTGCCAATTTAGCCACATGAATACCATAACTTCTTGATGCGGAACCTTCTACTATTTTATGTAGAAAAATAATATTACCATTTTCTTCTGCTACATCTACCGTAAGATTTTTTACTCCGGTATTTTCTTTTTCCAAAGCTGTAAGTTCATGATAATGGGTAGCAAATAAGGTTCTAATATGAGTGTTTTCATTACATAAATACTCTACTACCGCCCAAGCAATAGATAATCCATCATAAGTTGAAGTACCTCTTCCTATTTCGTCTAAAATAATGAGACTTCTACTTTCAGCAGTATTCAAAATATATGATAATTCACTCATTTCTACAAAAAATGTAGATTGTCCCTGTGCTAAATTATCAGAAGCTCCGATTCTGGTAAATATTCTATCTACCACACCAATTTTAGCCATCTCACAAGGCACAAAACAGCCTGCCTGAGCCATCAATACTATTAAAGCGATCTGTCGCATATAAGTTGACTTTCCTGCCATATTAGGACCGGTTATGAGAAGCATAGATTCTTCTTTATTATTTATATATGTATCATTAGAAACGAATAGCCCATCTGAAACAGACTGTTCTATTACAGGATGTCGCCCCTTTATTATTTCTATTTCCATAGATTCATCTATAATAGGTTTAACATATCCTAACTTATCACTTATATGGGCAAAGGATGTTAATACATCTAAGGTTGCAATAGCAGCTGAAGTTTCTTGTATTTCTTTTATGTAACCCTGAATATAGTCTCGTATTTGAGTAAATAAGTCGTATTCCATTTGATTAATCTTAGCTTCAGCATTAAGAACTAAGTTTTCCATTTCTTTAAGTTCAGGAGTTATATATCTTTCACCTGTAGTTAAAGTCTGTTTTCTAATATATGTATCAGGAACAGAGGAAACAAAGGACTTACTTACTTCTAAATAATAGCCAAATACCCTATTAAAGCCTACTTTTAAAGTCCTGATTCCTGTTTTTTCTCTCTCTACAGCTTCTAAATTTGCTATCCATTCCTTACCATCTTTTATAGAAAATTTTAAGTCATCTAAAGCTTGAGAATATCCTTCTTTTATTAATCCCCCTTCTTTAATTAGGAAAGAGGGTTCTTCATTAATAGCCGAATCGATTTTATCATATATATTATCCAGAGAATGTATATTCTCATTAATTTCCTTTAAAATTTCAGATTTTGTCCCTTCAAGAGTGAGCTTAATATCAGGTAATACTGCAATAGAATTTTTTAAGGCTATTAAATCTTTACCATTGGCATTGCCGCATCCGACTCTACCGGCTAACCTTTCAAAATCATAAATTGCCTTTAGCGCTTCTTTTAGGTTATTCCTTATTAAAAGCTGAGAATACAGTTCTTCCACGCCATCTAATCTCTTATTTATAGCATAGGCATCATTCAAAGGTTCTCTTAACCATTTAAGCATTTTACGGCTTCCCATAGCCGTATGTGTCTTATCTAAAACACCAAGTAAGGAACCTTGTACTTTTTTATCATATAAGGTCTCTGTAATTTCTAAATTACGAATAGTGGCTTTATCTAAAGCCATTTGTTTACCAATTTCATAAATATTAATTTGGGTAATATGTTTTAAATTTTGTTTTTGAGTTTCAATTAAATAAGTAAGTAGTGCTCCAACTGTTAACACCGTAAATGGTCTAAAATCTAAACCTAAGCTGTTTAAAGATAAACAGTTAAATTGAGCTTTGATCAATTGTTCTCCAGCTTTTTCAGAATAATAGGTTTCATCCTTTTCACTTATATATGCTTCCGTAACATATCTGATTTCATCCAATGGATATACAGTTTCAAAATCACTATTTATTAAAATTTCTTTAGGTTTAATTTTAACCAATTCATTCAGGAGCGTAGCATATACATTTTCACCTTTATACTCTGTAGTATAAAGTTCTCCTGTTGATATATCACAATAAGCCACAGACATGGCACTTTCGTTAGCATATACTGTGGCTAAATAATTATTTTCTCTTTCATGTAAAAGGGCTTGTGAAGTTACTGTACCGGGAGTAACAATTCTTATTACTTCTCTTTTCACAATTCCTTTTGCTTGTGCAGGGTCTTCTGTTTGCTCACAAATAGCAACTTTATATCCCTTTTCTACCATTTTGGCAATATAACTTTCAGCTGCGTGGAAAGGGACACCACACATTGGTGCCCTCTCTTCCTGTCCGCAGTTTTTTCCTGTTAAAGTTAATTCTAATTCTTTAGATGCTATCTTAGCATCTTCAAAAAACATTTCATAAAAATCGCCCAGCCTGAAGAAAAGAATGCAGTCTTGATATTGTTCCTTTATGGACATATACTGCGACATCATTGGCGATAACTTCATAAAAATCTCCTTATTATTTTAAAGTAATTATCTGGCATTATAAGCCTTAATTCCTTCCTTGATAACATTAATACCGGCCTTCATATCTTCTGCTTTTAAAACATATGCAATTCGAATATCTGACTGACCTACCCCCTTAGTTCCATAGAACCCACCGGCAGGAGCAAACATACAAGTTTCTCCATTAACGTCAAATTCTTCAAGTAAGAAAATTAAGAACTTTTCTGCATCATCAACTGGAAGCTCACATGTAATATAGAAAGCTCCTTCCGGAACTCCATATTTTATTCCTTCAATTTCATTTAATGCTTCTACAGAAACATTTCTTCTATATTCATATTCCTTTTTAATATCATCAAAATATGAAGGATCTAAATTATAAAGTGCAGCAGAACCAATCTGATCTAAAGTAGGAACACAAAGTCTTGCCTGGCAAATTTTCATTAAATTATTCATTAATTCTTCATTTTTACAAGCAATTGAACCAATTCTAGCTCCACAAGCAGAGAATCTCTTAGAAACTGAATCCACTATAATCACATTTTGTTCAGCTTCTTTAAAAGTACCAAATGATGACATAGCCTTGCCATCATAAACAAATTCTCTGTATACTTCATCACAGATTAAATATAAATCGTGTTTAATGGCTATATCAACTATTAACTGCATTTCTTCATGAGTAAGAACTTTACCTGTTGGATTACCAGGATTAATAATAGCAATTGCCTTAGTCTTAGGGGTGATAACTCCTTCGATTTTTTCTCTAACTGCATACTGATAGCCATCATCAGCTGTAGTAGGAATTGCTACAACATTACCTCCTGCTGCACCTATAAAAGTCTTGTAATTAGTGTAGAAAGGTTCAGCCATAATCACTTCATCCCCTTCATCTAATATAGCAGTCATAATCATGGAAAGTGCTTCAGAACCACCATTAGTAATTAAGAGGTCCTTTTTCTGAAAATCTAAGCCTATTCTCTTGTAATAACCTACTAAAGCATCTAAAAGCTGTGGTATACCTTGTGAATTTGCATAGGCTAATACTTCTTGATCGAAATTTTTTACAGCATCAAAAAATGCTTTAGGTGTTTTAATATCCGGCTGTCCAATATTTAAGCCATATACTTTTTTACCTGCTGCTCTAGCTGCATCAGCGTATGGAACAAACTTTCTAATTGGAGATAACTGCATCTCCTGGATTTTCTTTGATAGCTTCATTTTCTACTTCTCCTTTAGCTTAACACTTTATTTTAACTCTTCATGAGAGCTATTAACCATACTAATTATCTGAGTTTCCTGTATTTTATTTTCATCTATTATAACATTATCTTTACCACTTTTCACTAAAAATAATAAATATTCTATATTATTACTCTTAGCACCTTTAATCGGACTAAAGGTTAATCCTTCTGCCATAAAGCCATTTTCATTTGCATAAGAAATTACATTTCTTATGACCTCTTCATGAACCTTTTTATCCTTAACCACTCCACCTTTACTTATTTTTTCTCTACCGGCTTCAAACTGAGGTTTAACTAAACAAACCATTTTACCGTTAGATTTTAAAACTTGAGTTGCTACAGGAAAAACTAATTTTAAGGAAATAAAACTTACATCTATAGAAATAAAATCTATGGCATCTACAGATTTTGGATCTAAATTTCTAATATTACATTTTTCCATATTTATAACTTTAGGTTCTATTCTAAGGCTATAATCTAATTGTCCTCTACCTACATCTACGGCATATACCTTTGAAGCGCCATTCTTTAGCATACAATCGGTAAAACCTCCCGTAGAGGCACCTATATCCATACAAACAGCATTATCTAAATTAATATTCCATAAATTTATGGATTTTTCCAATTTTAAACCACCTCTGGATACATAGGGACACAAATTTTCTCTGACATCTATATTAGCTTCTATATCAATCATATTTCCGGCCTTATCGCTTTTCTGTTCATCAACATAAACGATACCTGCCATTATAGCCGCTTTTGCCCGTTCTCTAGAATTGTAATATCCTTTTTGAACTAAAAGTACATCAAGCCTTTCTTTCAAAATATTCACATATCCTTTCACTAATTTTTTCAGGTGTTAACCCTTCTTTATCTGCTAATTCATTAAATGTGCCTTGAGGTATAAAATTATCACCCCAACCAAAAGTAAGAATATCTATATTTTCATCTTTTAGTGCCCAAGTCAGTTGCTGTCCGAAACCGCCTATCAAAATATTATCTTCTAATGTAACTAATAGTTTAACATTATTATTAAATAAACTTAAATCCATAGGTTTAACTGTAGTAATATCCACTAACCCACAATCTATATTATTTAATTTCAATATTTCTACAATTTGCTTACCAGTATCTAACATCTTGCCACAAGCAAATATATCTACATCTTCACCCTCTTTAATTCGAACATTTTTTCCGTCAAAAGTTCTAGTTGACATAATGTTATTATTGTATTCACAAGTGCCTCTAGGATATCTAATGGCACAAGGTGCATTTAGATTAAAGGCATAATCCAACATTGCTTCGAATTGATTTCCATCAGCAGGAGTTAAAACAGTCATATTAGGCATTTGTGTAAGATATGATATATCAAATACTCCGTTATGCGTTTCTCCATCTGCCCCTACAACTCCTGCCCTGTCAATAGCAAATACTACAGGCAGATTTTGCATACAGGCGTCTATAATTAACTGATCATAAGATCTTTGTAAAAAAGAGGAATATATAGCCACTAAGGGTTTCATTCCGGATTTTGCAAGACCACATGCAAAGGAAACAGCATGTTCTTCAGCTATTCCTACATCAAAAAATCTTTCAGGGAATTTATTCATAAAAGGTGTTAAACCTGTCGCATCACACATAGCAGCAGTAATTGCCACTATACTATTATCTTCTTCACCTTTTCTGCTTAAATAAGCCCCTAAAATAGCCGAATAAGACAGTTTATCCGTCTTTTCCATGATTTCCCCTGTTTCAGGATTAAAAGCGCTTATACCGTGAAACTTCCCCGGATTTTTTTCTGCATTTTTATAGCCTTTACCCTTTTTAGTTAATATGTGTACAACCACCGGCTCATCTAATTTTTTTGCCTTATTAAACACATCTATTAACTGGGGTAAGTTGTGACCATCAATAGGTCCAAAATATGTGAACCCTAGTTCTTCAAATATAACACCACCCTTATCCAGCATAGAATATTTAATATCGTTTTTAAATTCCGCTAAACCCTTTGCTATGCCTTCACCTACAGTAGGTATATTTTTTATTTTATTTTTAATAAATTTTTTAGCACTGAGATAGCCTTTAGAAGTTCTCAAATTACCTAAATGTTTGGAAATTCCACCTATGTTTTCTGATATTGACATACCGTTGTCATTAACTACCATAATAACTTTAGTTTTAGAATCTCCAATATTATTCATAGCTTCATAAGCCATACCACCTGTTAAGGCGCCATCACCAATAACGGCTATAACTTCATGATTTTCCTTTTTTATATCTCTAGCTGCTGCCATACCAAAAGCTGCAGATACAGAAGTGCTGCTATGACCTGTATCATAGCAGTCATAAGGGCTTTCTGATGCTTTGGGAAATCCACTTAGGCCGTTAAATTGTCTAAGTTTATCAAACTCATTGCCTCTGCCTGTTAAGATTTTGTGAACATAAGATTGATGTCCTACATCCCATATAATCTTATCTGTTGGACAGTTAAAAACTTGATGTAATGCCAAAGTAAGTTCTACAACTCCTAAATTAGAAGCTAAATGACCACCGGTCTTAGACACCTTATTTATTAAAAAATCTCTTATGGAATATGTTAATAATTCTAATTCTGTCTGAGACATATTTTTTAAGTCTTCAGGGAAATTATATTCCAATAAATTTCTTTTCATTATAAATTACTTCTTTCTATCTTTTAATTCGAGTACTAAATTTCTAAAAAATTCAGCATTATCATAATAGGGTGCTATGGCTTCCACGGCACTATCTGTAAGCTCTTTCAATCTTTTTACAGAAGCTTCTAAACCATTGATTGAGGAATATGTATTTTTATTTTTCTTCTTATCTGAACCAATAGCCTTGCCTAATTCCTCCGGATTACCAATTTCATCTAAAATATCATCAGCAATTTGATAAGCCAAGCCTAGATTTTCAGCATATTTATCTAAATTAATAATCATCTTACTGTCAGGATTTCCTAAGAAAAGCCCTGCTTTTATAGCCGCTGAAATTAAAGCTCCGGTTTTATTTATATGAATATATTCTAACATTTCATTAGAATATTCGTTATTTTCACCTTCTATATCTGATACCTGTCCTGCTACCATACCTCTGCAACCTGAGCCTTTAGCGATTTCATAAGATGCCTTAATCCTTTTTACTATCTTATCCGGAGAATCAAAATAAAGCATCATATCCTTATTTATAATTTCAAATGCCGTAGTTAAAAGTCCATCTCCTGCTAAAATGGCTAAAGCTTCGCCATATACCTTATGATTTGTAGGTAAGCCTCTTCTTAAATCATCATTATCCATAGCCGGTAAATCGTCATGAATTAAAGAATAAGTGTGTATGTATTCAATAGCACAAGCATAAGGTAATGCTTCATGAATATCTCCACCTGCAAAATCACAAGCAGCTAAAAGCAATACAGGTCTAAGTCGTTTACCACCTGCAGTTAAACTATACTTAATTGATTCATAAAGTGAAATACTTTTACTATCTATATTAGGGATAAAATCTAAAAGATGTTCATCTATTATCTTTTTATAATCTTCGTACATTCTTTCCATATATGCCTCCAATTTTATTTAGTATAGGTTTCGATTTTTTGCTTTGCTTTATTTAAAATTTCATTACATTCGTCATAGGCTTTTATACCTTCCTCATAGCACAAAATCGCCTCATCTAAACTTGTATTATTATTTCTGATTTTATCAGACATTTCTTCTAATTTTTTCATTGAAAGTTCAAAACTCATTATTTTCTCCCTCATTTTTAACTACAATATCACCATCTAGCATAGAAAGTAAATATTTTTCACCAACTGTAAGGTTATTTTTAGAATGTATAACTTTACCCGTCTTATCCTTTAAAATTGAGTAACCCTTGCTCATAATATTTTTAGGATTATTTTCTTCTAAATAAAGCTTACAAGTGCTCATCTCATATTCATATTGAGAAATTCTTCTATCCATAGAATTTTTAATTTGATTTAAAATATTATCTGTCATAAGTTTATGATGGTTCACTTTATTATTCAATTGAATCAGCAAATTATCTTTAAAATCCTGTAATTTTCTTTTTATCAGTTTCATATCAGGTGCTATCATTTCAGCTGCTGCTGTAGGCGTTTCTGCCCTTTTATCAGCCACAAAATCTGAAATGCTGAAATCTATTTCATGCCCTACAGCAGAAATAATAGGTATTTCCGTTGCAAAGATAGCTCTAGCTAAAATTTCTTCATTGAATGCCCATAAATCTTCTTGTGAACCTCCACCACGACCTATAATCAGACAATCTAAATTAAATTTTTCTTTATTGTCATTTATAAAATCTAAGGTTTTAGCCATGTCTTCTGCTGCCTCCGGACCTTGTACCAAAGCCGGAAAAATTAAAACATCTACAAAATCATTTCTCCCTGTAATAATTTTTAACATATCTTGAAGTGCAGCACCGGTGGGTGAAGTAATAATACCTATTTTCTTAGGAAATGTAGGTAACTGCTTTTTTAGTTTAGGATCAAATAATCCCTCAGAAGCTAATTTATCCTTCATAATCTGAAATTGATATGATAAGTCACCTTGCCCCTCAACTTGCACATCTCTCACAATTAATGTATAAGTACCACCTTTTTTATACACATTTATATAACCATTGATAATAACTTTTAACCCGTCTTCTAAAGCCATATCTAACTTATTTACATAAGATGCAGCTAAAAAACAATTAATTTTACTATCTTCATCATTTATAGAAAAATATACATGTCCGGAGGAATGATATTTCAAATTAGAAATTTCTCCTACTACAGATAGATTACCTAAAAGATGATCCGTAGTAATGATTCTACTAATATAATTATTTAATTGTGTTACAGATATAGGCTTTAATGCCATATTTCCTTACCTCCTAAAAGAGAAATACCTACTCCGTTATCAGAAGATAAATTTCCTTCTGAAAAACAATAATCAAAATTATCAGAAATATTGTTTTTTAAGTATTCTCTAATAAATTTACTATCAGAAACGCCACCGGCAAAAATAAACTTTTTTATCTGGTGATTTTGCGCTAAATTTTTCATTATGGAAAGTATAGATTCACCTATTCTATAAAATACCATAGTAATTAAACTGTCTTTATCTATATTGGATAAGGCTCTTTGGCACTGAGTTTCTATGCCGGATAAATTAACCCATCCATCCTGAACCTTTATTTTGCTCAAAATCTGCTCCGGCAAACCCTTTTTTATGCTCATTACATTTTTCATAGCAATTTCATCCATTTCAGCTCCTGCCGGGAACTTCATTCCTAAAGCTACTCCTAAACGATCCAGTACCTGACCATAAGATATATCTTTGCTACCTCCAATAATAGAAAAACTTTTATTATCATCTAAAATTGCCTCTGTTGTACCGCCACTAAAATGGAATGAAATTAGTTTTTCCTCTTTTTTAAACTTAGAATAAAACTTTACCGCTTCCAGATGTCCTTCTTGATGAGAAAATTCATAATATGGTACAGCTAAGGCTTCCGAAATAATTTTTGCCATTTGACTACCGGCTAAAAACACCGGCATATATGAGTTTTCTATAGGTCTCGGTTTAGTAGAAACGGCTACTACGCCTATATTTTTCCTTAGGTTTTCATCTTTTAAAACTGATTCTAAAAGTTCGGGTAATACATTTATATGTTGAAAAAAAGCTTCTGATTGACGAAGCCCTCTCTCTCCTTCCTTAACTTTTAAAAATTTTCTCTCATCTACTAAAATATTGCCTCGACTATCTGTAACAGCTATTGAAGACTTATAATTGCTTGTATCTATACCTAATGCCAAAGGCTTTTTCATAATTATTCCTCTATTTTTCCTAAAACAGAATTAATAAATGCAGGTGATTTATCAGTACCAAAAACCTTAGCTAAATTTACAGCTTCATTTATAGAAATAGCCCTAGGAATATCTTCTAAATATAAGATTTCTGTAATTGCCATTCTAATTATAGCTAAATCAGCTTTCCCCATACGATTTATAGGCCAACCTTCACTTTTTTCGTTTATAATATCATCTATATTCTGTTTGTTTTCGCACATATTAGTTAAAAGAGTTACTACATACTTTTCCTGTTCTTCTAAAGCTTCATGAATATTTGTATTTTTAACATCTTTTATAATTTCTTCAATATTCCAATTATGCTGTGCTTCCATTTGAAATATAGCTTGCATAGCCATTTCTCTTGCCTTAATTCTATTCATCTATTGCCCTTCCTTGAGTAAATCTACTCCTTCAATATGAATGTCTATTTTTTTTATTTCTATTTGTATGAGTTGAAATAGTGCAGACTGGACCGCATTTTGAATATCCCATGCTATTTGTGGGATTTTCACACCTAAAAAAACATTAACTAAAATATCTAAAGATAGATCATCTTTATGCTTAGATACTTTTACTTCTTTAACACTACTTACCCCTTCAATTTCTGAAGCAATCTTAGTAGCTGATAAAATAATAACCTCTTTTGATATCTTATCTACTGCTTGTTTTTCCATAACCATTTCTTACAACTCCTTTCTAGTAGTATAACAGAAATCCTTGAATTTTACAATTATAATCAAATTTATAATATATAAGATTTTGTATGTAAACTGCACTACATTATATTCACTTAGCTTATGAAAAATAGTAATATTTTGAAAATAACTATTTTTCAATCTGCAACAAATCAATTACAATAAAAATCCCTTCAAAAGTAAAGGGAAACCGTCTAACCTATAATTTCTACCATACATTTTGACAGTGGATGCAACGAAATTTCCTTAAAACATAAGGAGAAATCAATATTAAAGGTTATGGAACCATAACATTCACTAAATCATAGGACTATTTTATGGTAGCATTGAATAAAATTCTGTTTACCCCTAAAGTTTTTATAACCTATTTTATACTGTGATTTTAAGACTTCTTTATTTTCACAGTATTACTTCATAAAAACTATACTGTGAAAAAACCAAAACCTGCATTTCACAGTACTTCTAGCCATTCATCATATAAAAAGTTATCATTGTAAAAAATCCGCAGGTAATTTATCAAACCTACGGATTTAAAATTCATATTTAATTTATAACTTATATATCAAATATTATAAAGCAGCTGTAATGATAGCCATCTTATATACCTCTTCCGCATCACAACCTCTGGAAAGGTCATTAATAGGTGCGTTAAGACCTAAAAGTACCGGACCGTAAGCTGCATATCCACCTAATCTCTGAGCAATTTTATAGCCTATATTACCTGCTTCGATAATAGGGAAAATAAAGCAATTTGCATGGCCGGCTACCTTGGAACCCGGGAATTTAAGCTGTCCTACCGTTGGAGAAACTGCCGCATCAAACTGCATTTCACCATCAATATCAATTTCCGGATGAGTTTCCTTAACAATATGAGTAGCTTCATTAGAAAGAGCTACAGTACCGCCTTTTCCTGAACCTTTAGTGGAGAAACTTAACATAGCTACCTTAGGATCAATTCCAAATATTTTAGCACATCCTGCAGCTTCTACTGCAACTTCTGCTAATTTCTGAGCAGCTGTGAAAGTTATATTACCTTCTTTATCTACATCATCTTTATAATCAATATTTACTGCACAGTCTCCCATAGCTATAGTTCTTAATTCTTCAGGACCTTCTTCACGATTTAAAATAAATACAGAAGAAACTAGGTGTGCACCCGGTTTAGTTTTTACAAGCTGAAGAGCCGGTCTGATAGTATCTGCTGTTGAATAAGTAGCACCACCTAAAAGACAATCTGCCTTTCCCATTTTAACTAACATAGTTCCAAAATAGTTACCTTTTAAAAGATTAGTTTTGCAATCTTCAGGGCTCATTTTACCCTTTCTAAGTTCTACCATTTTTTCTACCATTGCTTCCATACCTTCGTATGTAGCAGGGTCTAAAATTTCAGCTTTTGCAACATCATAACCATCTTTTTCTGCTGCACTCTTAACTTCGTCCACATTACCTACTAAAATTACATTCATTAAGCCTTCTTTAAGAAGTCTATCTGTTGCAGAAAGTATACGACCATCTGTACCTTCTGTAAACACAATAGTTTTAGGTTCAGCTTTCACCTTAGCAATTAGTTTGTCAAACATTTTTGTTCCTCCGTTTAGTTCCTTTATTTTAATTATTAAGTCTTATCACTTAATTTCATTAACAAATTTAAACAATTATTCTTCAGTAGGAGCTTCGATATATATCTTAACTCTTTCAATTCTTCTATCAGAAATGCCCATAATCTTAAACTTGTAATTCTCATATTCTATTATGCGTCCTACATCATTTTCATCAGGTATTTCTCCTAAAATATCTATGATAAAACCGCCTATAGTTTCACTGGTTTCAGACTCTAAGTTTGTATGAATTTCTTCATTTAAATCATCCAAGTCAACATCCCCGTCTACTAAATAAGTGCTATCATCAATTTTATCAATGATTTCTACTTCTTCATCAAATTCATCATCAATATCACCAACGATTTCTTCAATAATATCTTCTACTGTTACAATACCACTGAAACCGCCATATTCATCAATTAAAATTGCCATTTGCTGCTTCATTTTTTGAAGTTCAAAAAATAACACATCGATATTCTTTGTTTCCGGCACAAAATATGCCTTTCTAAGCAATGGTTCTATATCAACAGTTTCTGTTTTTTCTTCCCATATTTTTAAGATAAAATCTTTAATATGAAGAATTCCTATGATATTATCCGTATCACCTTTACAAACAGGAATTCTAGAATATCTTAAAGTCATTAAATCCTTCAAATACTCTTCCGGATCATCTTCAACATCAATTAAAAACACATCAGTTCTAGGAGTCATGATTTCATAAGCCAATTTATCATCAAAAGCAAAAATAGAGTTTATCATCTTTTTACTTTCTTCTTTAATTGTACCTGCTGCCTGACCTTCCTCTAAAGTAGACATAATTTCTTCTTCAACTTCCGTTCCTGATTTTCTTCTAAAAATATCCAGCCAACTTTTCGGCCTACTGTCGCTATCCATTATTTTTCCTTTCGCTTTCTTATCATAAAATTCTCTTTAACGGGCATATCAACTTTAATTTTTATCAGTTGTTGAGGATGAGGACATGAATCAATAGTCTCCCCCTTTTCGTTATACATTTCTGTAAGTTTTTGAGTAAAAAAATCTGTATTAGGTCCAAAAATTTCTATTTCTTCACCTAATATCATTTTGTTTCTCTGTTCTACTATTGCTAAACCTGTTTCTTCATCATAGGATTTTACTAAGCCTGTAAAAGTGTAATCTCTTTGATATTGAGAGGTTTGATAATTTTGATCTTGGTTGGTAGGTTTATCGAAATAAAAACCTGTAGTAAACTCTCTATGGCTTACCTTCTTAAGTTCTGCCAACCATTCTTCCTTAAAAGAATAATTATCAGGGTTTTCATAATAGGCGTCTATAGCCTTTCTATAGGCAGCTACAATAGTTGCTACATAAAATGAACTCTTCATTCTCCCTTCTATTTTTAAGGAAGCCAAACCTGACTCTATCAAATCAGGAATATATTCTATCATACATAAATCTCTTGAATTCAAAATGTATGTTCCCCGTTCATCTTCTTCTATAGGATAATACTGACCCGGCCGTTGTTCTTCCACTAAAGCATATTTCCAGCGGCAAGGATGAGCACAAGCCCCTCTGTTTGCATCTCTTTCAATCATAAAATTTGAAAGTAAACATCTACCGGAATATGATATACACATAGCTCCCTGAACAAAAGCTTCAAATTCTAAATCTTCAGGGCATTTAGCCTTAAGTTCTTTTATCTCCTTAAAAGTTAGTTCCCTAGCTAAAACTATCCTCTTAACCCCTAGATTATACCAAAACATAGCAGTCTCATAGTTTGTCATATTAGCCTGTGTGCTTAAATGAACTTCCTTTTCAGGCATAATGCTTCTAACTAAAGTAAAAATTCCCGGATCTGAAATTATAAAAGCATCTATAGCCACATCTTTAATGCTGGTCAAGTATTCTCGTAATGGTTCTACATCTTCATTATGTGCAAATATATTAAGTGCCATATAGCACCTAACTCCATGTTCATGTGCAAAATCCACTCCTTCCACCATTTCTTCAAAAGACAGGTTGCCTGCTCCTGCCCTAAGTGAAAAGGTTTCGCCACCGAAGTAGACTGCATCTGCACCATATAAAACCGCGATTTTTAATTTTTCTAAATCTCCTGCCGGTGCTAATAATTCTATTTTTCTCATATATTTCCTTTTTCTATTTTAAAACTGTAATAGAAAGACCATCTCCCACAGCTATAATAGTTGTGTTAAATCTCTCTTTATCATTTATATATTCATTAAATTCTCTAAGTTTTTTAATATTTGTCTTATGTCTTCCTTTTTCATCATATTCATCAGATGCAACTCTAGCTCTAAAAAGTACATTGTCTGCTATAATTATAGCATTTTTTGAGCATAAAGGAAGTGCTGCATCTAAAAAATCTTTATAATGACTTTTAGCAGCATCTATAAACACTAGATCAAAATCTCTAATGCCTTCATTTTCTAAACTTTTAATTACTTCTGTTCCATCACCCACATAATTAAAGATTTTATCTTTATACCCTAAGTTTTCTATGTTTAATTTCGCTTTATTATAAATTTCTTCATCTTTTTCAATAGTATAAATTAATGCTTCTGTTGTTTCTGCAAAAAATGAAGCAGAATATCCTACAGCAGTTCCCACCTCTAAAATCTTAGTAGGTTTAATTATCGCTAAAAAGGTATTTAAAAAGCTTTCAGTTTCCTTAAGTATGATAGGTACATTTTCAGCCTCTGCCTTAAGTCTGAAGTCAGTTAATTCCTCAGTTACACCTTTGTAAAAGCTATTTAAATATTCACTTACCTTATCATTTATGATGTTTCTTGTACTATTCATATTAAAATTTCTCTTTTTTACTTATTTGTCATAAGTAATTACATTAATACCAAAGATTTTCTTCTGTAACCTTCTTATGTTCTTCATAAGTTTTACTATAAATAACCTTACCTTCTTTAGTAGCAAAGAAGTATAAGTAATCAGATTTTGTATAGTTTAAAGTGTTTTCCATTGTACTCTTAGGTGTAGCTCCTACCGGGCCTATTGGAAGTCCTTTATACTTATAAGTATTGTATTTTGAGTCTACTTTCAAATCTTCTAAACTTACATTAACTCTTTTTTCTTGAAGAGCATATAATACTGTAATATCGCTTTGAAGAGGCATATCATTATTTAATCTATTAACAAAAACTCCTGCAATTATAGGTTGGTCTTCATTATTCATAGACTCTCCATTGATTACTGAAGCTAAAGATAGAAATTCATGAACAGTATAACCTGAATTTTCTATTTCATCTTTAATTTCACTTAAAATTTTGTCAGTATGATTTAGAACAATAGAGGTAATATTTTCTATAGATAAATCAGCCTTACTAAATAAATAAGTTTCAGGATATAAATAGCCCTCTAATGGAAACATTATACCTTCTTGAAGAATTTCATCAGTTAAAAACCAATATTTTTCTATCAGAGTTTTTAAATAGTCTTTATCTTTCCATTTATCTAACACTTCTTCTTTAGATATTCCTAATAGTTTTGCCACCTTATCTGCCGTATCATTTAAAGTCGAACCTTCTATAATAGTAAGCTTTTCATTAGATACATAGGATGAATTTTCTCCGTTTATTATATTAAACATTTCCTCTAAACCCATAGATTTATTGAAAATATAAGTATTAGCCTTAAGTGAATAAAAACTATTAAGTTTTAAAAATAACTTAGCAACTAATTTATCATTAACTAAACCATTATTATTTAATATTTCTACTATATCATAGGCTGTACTGCCTACAGGTATATTAACCTCAATTTCATTATTGTCATTTTTATCTACCGGTCCTATGGATAAATTATAATATACTAATCCACTGCCGATAGCGATAATTCCTATTATTAATATGACAATTATAAAACTAAAACCCTTTTTATTTCCCATTTTTCCCCTCTAATTTTAAAATAGGCGTGAAAAACCTCACGCCTATAGTTTTATCTTATTTAGATCTTCCTAAATATTCACCTGTTCTAGTGTCGATTTGAATTTTTTCTCCACTTTCAATGAATATTGGAACTTGAACTATGGCTCCTGTTTCCACTGTAGCTGCCTTAGTTACATTTGTAGCTGTATTACCCTTTACACCAGGTTCACAATCTGTGATTAAGAGGTCAACAAAGTTTGGAGCTTCTACTAAGAATGCACTTGACTGGAAGAACTTAATAGTTACTTCATCATTTTCTCTAATCCACTTAATCGCATCTTCCACCTGTTCAAAAGAAAGCGGAATCTGATCATAGTTTTCAGGGTCCATAAAGTAATATAATTCACCATCATTATATAAGTACTGCATCTTCTTAGTTTCAATAAGTGCAGGTTCAAACTTATCATCCGGGCTGAAAGCTTCTTCTCTTGTAGCTCCTGTAATAATATTCTTATATTTAGTTCTTACGAAAGCAGCTCCCTTACCAGGTTTTACATGTTGGAAATCTAAAATTACATGTGGCTCCCCATTTATCTGGAAAGTAATACCCTTTCTAAAATCACTTGCATAAATCATTTTATCCTTCTCCAATCTTTTATTTATCTTTATTATTGACCTATGTGAATTGGCATATGCCAAAACAATTCAAACTAACTGTAATATTATATCATATAAACTTTAATTTGACAAGGAAATCTTAGCCTAAAATGGCTAAAAATTAACCTAAAAAGCTGCCTATTCCTGAAACTTCACCTAAAATTTCATATACATCTTTCATCATAAGTGAAAATCTCATAGATGCTTGTAAATAATTCGCTGCTAAAGGATCCTGAAGAACAATCTGATATAAACTCTGAATACCGGCTGTCATTTCTGCAGTAAGTTCTTCACCAAGCATTTGTTTAGTTTGTAATTCAATAGATTTTTGTTGAAAATCCTTTATCATTTTAGATAAATCAGGATTTTTATCAATCTCAGTTTCATATTCCTTATATTCTTTATATTCACCTGATTCTTTTATAGCTTTAGCTAAGCTATGAGCTTGATCATATACGTTCATAAATCCTCCTAGATAAAATAAATTTATTTTTAATTTTCAAAATTCCACTATAAATCTTTTAAACCTCTAAAAATATAGGTAATATTATAGGATTTCTCTTTGTAGTTTGGAAAATATAACTACTAAGGCTCTCTCTAACCTTAGCTTTCATAGAACCCCATTCTTTAATATTATTTTCCAAACACTTTTCTATAGTGTCCTTTACTACCTGCTTTGCTTCTTCAATAAGAGCCTCATTTTCTCTTACATAAACAAAACCTCTGGAAATAATCTCAGGTCCTGATACTAAAATGCCTCCGAATCTGTCTATAGCAGCTGTAGCTATAATAAGTCCGGATTCAGATAACATTTTTCTATCCCTTAAAACTATATTCCCTACATCTCCAACACCTAATCCATCTACTAAAATAGCATCGGCTTCTATTTGATTTCTGTCAATATGAGCTTTATCTCTTTTTACATTTAAAATATCTCCATTATCTAAGACAAATATATTATCCTTAGAGAGTCCTAAGCTTTCAGCAATGTGTGAATGTTGAATTAAATGGCGATACTCTCCATGAACCGGCATGAAGAACTTAGGTCTTATAAGAGAATGTAATAATTTTAATTCCTCTTGACATGCGTGTCCGGATACATGAATATCAGCTATATCAGAATAAATTACTTCTGCACCCTTTTCAAATAATCTGTTTACTACATTAGAAACGGTTTTTTCATTTCCGGGTATAGGTGTAGAAGAAAGGATAACCATATCACCCTTTTTAAGTTTGATAGCTTTATGGTCTCCGGTTGCTATTCTGGAAAGAGCTGACATAGGCTCTCCCTGACTTCCCGTAGTAATTATAACCAGCTTATCATCAGGTATATTTCTGGCAGTTCTAAGGTCTACTAATGTGCCTGCAGGAATATCTAAATATCCCAATTCAATAGCTAAGGCAACAACATTCTCCATACTACGACCGGAAACTGCAACCTTTCTACCAACTTTAACTGCATTCTCTATGATTCTTTGAACTCTATGCACATTAGAAGAGAAAGTAGCTATAATTATTCTATCTTTAGCTGTTCTAAAAATACTCTCAATAGTTTGACCTACCACTTTTTCAGAAGCTGTAAAACCTGGTCTAACAGCATTAGTACTATCACAAAGCATAAGTGTTACGCCCTCTTTTCCTAATTCTGCCAGCTTTGAAAAATCAATAGGTTCCCCATCTACCGGTGTATAATCCACCTTGAAATCTCCTGAATGGAACACTATGCCTGCCGGTGTATTTACACTTAAACAAACTGCATCAGCTATAGAATGAGTTGTCCTAATAGGTTCTACCTCAAAGTTTTTACCTAACTTGAATTTTTCTCCCGGTATAACAGTTCTTAAATCACCTATTACATTATGTTCCTTAAGCTTGTTTCCTACCAAGCCTAAGGTTAAACGCGTTCCAAATACAGGTATATTTATATTTTTAAGTAAATATGGTATAGCCCCTATATGATCTTCGTGCCCATGGGTTAAAACCATACCTACAATTTTTTCTTTATTAGCCATTAAATAGCTAAAATCCGGTATTACAATATCTATTCCAAACATCTCGTCATCCGGAAAAGACATACCGCAGTCGATTATAAGGATTTCATCCTGGCATTCCAAGAGTGTCATATTCTTTCCTATTTCGTTCAATCCTCCTATAGGAATTACCTTTATACCGATATCCTTTTTATTTCTTGTTTGTCTTCTTCTCATTTTTTCCGTCCTTTTCTAAATGAAAAGATAGCTAATATATTATTAGTTGACTATTTATTTTACAACAATATTAACCAGTCTCTTAGGTACTGCAACTACCTTCACTACTGTCTTGCCTTCTAACAACATTTGGATTTTTTCGCTCTCCAAAGCCACCTTTTCCAATCCTGCCTTATCAATTTCAGCAGGTACGCTTAATTTATCTTTAACCTTTCCATTGACCTGTACCACGATCTCAATTTCATCAAGGACTAAAGCCTTTTCATCAAATTCAGGCCAACTCATATTTACGATAGATTCTTTTTCCCCAATATGTTCCCACATCTCTTCGCAAATATGCGGTGTAAAAGGTGATAAAATCAGGATTAAATCTTTTAGTGCCTTCATAAGTAATGGCACATTTGGATTTTCTCCATCTTTATACTTATACATTTCATTTACAAGTTCCATTATGGATGAAATAGCAGTATTGAACATAAATCTACCACCTACATCTTCTGAAACCTTCTTTATAGCAGAATGCAGCTTGTTATTTAACGCCTTGTCTTCCTTAGTACTTACTTCAAAATCTGCCCCTGCAAACTCATATTTTCCGCTAAGTTCATATACTAATCTATATACACGAGTTAAAAATCTGAAAGCCCCTTCAACTCCTGCATCTGACCAGTCCAATTCTTTCTCAGGTGGTGCTGCAAACAATATGAAAAGTCTAGCAGTATCTGCTCCATACTTAGTAATGATTTCTTCCGGTGAAACTACATTACCTATGGATTTTGACATTTTCTTACCGTCTTTATTTACCATACCTTGAGTTAAAAGATTCTTAAAAGGCTCTTCTTTAGAAGTCAATCCTAAATCAAATAAAGCCATCTGGAAGAATCGTGCATACATTAAGTGTAAAATAGCATGTTCTACGCCACCTATGTACTGATCCACATCCATCCAGTAATCAACTTTTTCCTTATCAAAAGCCTTTTTGGTATTTCTTGGATCACAATATCTTAGGAAATACCATGAAGAATCTAAGAAAGTATCCATAGTATCTACTTCTCTCTTAGCCTCTTTACCACAAACCGGACATTTGCAATTAGCAAATTCCTTAGAGCTGCTTATTGGAGACTGACCCTTTCCTGTAAATTCTACATCTGTAGGCAACTTAACAGGTAGATTTTCTTCCTTTTCAGGAACCCAGCCACAAGAATCACAATATATCATAGGAATCGGTGTTCCCCAATATCTCTGTCTTGAAACTAACCAATCTCTAAGCTTGTAGTTTATAGTCTTTTTACCAATTTTCTTTTCTTCTGCTGTTTTAATCATAATAGAAATAGCTTCTCTATTATTTAAACCATTAATTAAAGGTGAGTTTATCATAGTACCTTCAGCTTCAAAAGCTTCACTAAGATTTTCTAAATCGATAGTTTCTTCACCCTCTTTGATTTCAGGTTTAATTACAGGAGTAATCTTAAGATTGAATTTCTTTGCAAAATCAAAGTCTCTCTGATCATGAGCAGGTACGCCCATTACAGCGCCTGTTCCATATCCCATGAGAACATAATCTGAAATAAATATAGGAATCTCTTCACCATTAAATGGATTAATAGCATACTTTCCAATGAAAACACCTGTCTTTTCATTAGTGGTTGAAGTACGCTCAATTTCATTCATGTGATTTACTTTTTCTATATAACTCTTTACTGCTTCTTCATATTCAGTGCCCTTAACATTCTCTAAAACTGTAGGATATTCAGGAGCTAAAACCATGAAAGATACGCCATAAATTGTATCAACTCTTGTAGTAAATACAGTTAAAATTTCATCCGAATCTTTAACCTTAAAATCCACTTCACAGCCGGTAGATTTACCAATCCAGTTTTTCTGCATTATTTTAACTTTGTTTGGCCAACCATCAAGTTTACCATTATCTAAATTATCTAAAAGTCTTTCTGCATAATCAGTAATTTTAAAATACCACTGAGAAAGGTTTTTCTTAGTAACTTCCGTTTTACATCTTTCACAAGCACCATCTACTACCTGTTCATTAGCTAAAACTGTTTGACAAGATGGACACCAGTTAACAGGATTTTCCTTCTTATAAGCTAAGCCCTTCTTATATAACTGAATAAAAATCCACTGCATCCATCTATAATATTCTTCATGACAAGTAGCAATTTCTCTGTCCCAATCATAAGAAAGCCCTAACTCTTTAAGCTGTTCTTCCATTTCATGAATATTATTCCAAGTCCAATCATCAGGTCTTATTCCATGTTTAATCGCAGCATTTTCTGCCGGTAAACCAAAGGAGTCAAAACCCATAGGATGAAGTACATTATAGCCATCCATTTTCTTAAATCTTGCAACCACATCACCTATAGAGTAATTTCTAACATGCCCCATATGAAGTTTTCCTGATGGATAAGGGAACATTTCTAATACATAGTATTTCTTATCCCCATATTTCTCAATCGTTTTGAAAGAATTATTATCTTCCCAATATTTTTGCCATTTCTTTTCTATCTCACTAAAATTATATCTTTCGTCCATTAATTAATCCTCAACTGTAATAAATTCGCAATCTCCCCAAACTTTTTCAAGGTTATACTTTTCTCTCATATCCGGTGTAAACAAGTTCACTATAATATCTCCGAAATCTATGAGAAGCCAGCCTGAGTTGTGCTTACCTTCTACGCTTTTTACTTCTAATCCTTTTTCAAAATATGCGTCTTCAACATAATCTGCTAAATTATTGATCTGTCTTTCAGATGTACCTGTAGCTACTACAAAATAATCTGCAAAAGAAGATTTTCCTTGAATATCAATAATTTTAATATCCAATGCCTTTTTTGATGATAAAATCTGTCCGGCTAACTCTGCTAAAGCTCTATTATCTACTTCTTGATTTAACATTTATTTTCTCCTCTCTGATTCATTATTTGTTTTTCAACACTATTTTTTCTAAATATTCCTTAGCTAAAATAGTTTCTTGGTCAATTTTGGTGTTACTCATATTCAAATACTCTATTGTATTTAAAAAAGATAAATAACATGCTTTGTCCAAGTCTAAAAAAGCTTTTTTTCTTAACTCTGCCACCTTAGGATAAGTTCTATTAGGTTCTATTGCATCAGCAATATAAATAATTTTTTCTAAAGTAGACATATTTTCTCTACCTGTAGTATGATAAGAAACTGCATTTAATATATCTATATCTGTAATATTAAAGTCTCTTTCCATAACTTTAGCTGCAATCTTGCCATGGGCTAAATTAGGATGATTTAAATATTTTTCATCTAAACCTAAAAGTTTAATATACGAATTTATTTTATCTACCCTAACACCTCTATACATATCATGGAATAATGCTGCAATTTCAGCTTTATAAATATCTTCACCATAGTGGGCAGCCAAAGCGATAGCCATTTCACGAACACCTTCTGTATGGATTTTGCGTTTGTCAGAAAAATTGTTTTCGATATACTCTAAAATTTCATCTATATCTTTTAAATCATTTATATAAACCTTGCTCATATATGTACCTTTCAACATCTTCTGTAATAAGGTCTTTAGCAGACTGAAAGTTCTGAATACGCTTTCTGATGGAAGTAGCAGAAATATCCGGCATATCCAGTGCCACCCTAATAATTTCTGTTCCATATTTTAATTTGTATTCTTCCACCCTCTTATCTAACTCTTCTTCCTTATATCCGGGTCTCACACTTACTATAAAGGGGAAATTTTCTAATAGCTCTATGCCTTTATACCAAGTATCCAACATTAAAAAGGAATCGGCTCCCATGACAAAATACATTTCTGCATAAGGGTAAAATTCTTTTAAAGTGGTTAATGTATCGTAAGTATAAGATATAGTTCCTTTATCTATTTCAAAGGAAGAAACATCTACTATAGGGTTATCTTTAAAAGAAAGTTCTGCCATTTTCAACCTATGTTTAGCATCCGTTACATCTTTATTCTTTTTAAATGGCTGAACATGGGCAGGTATAACTATAAGCTTTTTTAAATTTGCTTCAGAAATGGCGGCTTCCGCCAAAGCTTTATGACCTAAATGAATAGGATCAAAAGTGCCGCCGAAAACTCCAATTCTGTTGCTCATATTGTTTTCAATATTCATTTTACTACTTAGTATCTATACCTAATTCTTCCAATTGCTCATGCTCTACCGGTGCCGGTGCTGAAGTTACAAGGCATTGAGCATTCTGGTTTTTAGGGAAAGCCATAACTTCCCTAATGGAAGCCTCTCCTAAAAGAAGCATAACGAATCTGTCTAAGCCATAAGCTAATCCTGCATGAGGTGGTGCACCATATTTAAAGGCTTCAATTAAGAATCCGAATTTTTCATCACACTCTTCTGGAGTTAAGCCTATAACCTCAAACATTTTCCTCTGTAGGTTTTTATCATGGATTCTTACAGAACCACCACCTAGTTCTACACCATTTAGAACTATATCATAGGCATCTGCCTTAACCTTAAGAGGCTCTGTATCCAGTAAATCTAACTGGTCTAACTTAGGGCAAGTAAATGGATGATGCATAGCCTTGAGTCTATGAGTTTCTTCATCTTCTTCAAACATAGGAAAATCTACAACCCATAATAAATTAAACTGTTTATCATCTAATAATCCCATTCTCTTAGCTACTTCTCTTCTTAAAAAACCTAAGGAATCGTATGTAACCTTTGCTTTATCTGAGCAAATAAATATTAAATCTCCAACTTTGGCTTCAAATACCTTAGCTATTTCCCCTAATTCTTCCTGAGTAAAGAATTTATTAACAGAAGAATTAAACTCATTCTCATTGACTCTAATCCATACTAAACCCTTTGCTCCATAAGCTTTAGTCATTTCAGTAAGTTTATCTATATCTTTTCTGGAGAATTTATCAGAACCACCATCTATAGAAATACCTCTTACATCTCCACCTGCTTCTAAACAATCAGTGAAAACTTTAAAGTTGCAATTTTTTACTACAGAATTTAATTTCTTGAGTTCAAATCCGAATCTGGTATCCGGCTTGTCTGAACCATATCTTTCCATTGCTTCTTCCCAAGGAAGTCTAGGTAAAGGTGTTTGAATTTCCACATTCATAAGTTCCTTAAAAACTTTTTTTAAGAAGCCTTCCTGAATTTCCATAATTGTATCCTGATCAGCAAAAGATACTTCTAAATCTATCTGCGTAAACTCAGGCTGTCTATCTGCTCTTAAATCCTCATCTCTGAAACATTTAGCAATCTGCATATATCTATCTGTTCCACCTACCATTAATAACTGTTTAAACAGCTGTGGTGATTGAGGTAAAGCATAGAATGAACCAGGATAAACCCTTGATGGCACAATATAGTCTCTTGCACCCTCAGGAGTTGATTTAATTAACATAGGTGTTTCCACCTCTGTAAAACCCTGTTCATCAAAATAATCCCTAGCAATTTTAGTTACCTTATGTCTAAATGTAAGATTTCTTTGCATCTTAGTTTTTCTTAAATCTAAATATCTATATTTCAGTCTAAGATTGTCATCTACATTATCGTCATCTTTGATGTAAATAGGTGGTGTTTCTGCCTCAGAATATAATACTAAATCTGTTGCAAACACTTCTATTTCACCGGTAGGTATATTCTCATTTTTAGCACTTCTTTCAGCGACTCTACCCTTGACTCCTATAACATATTCCGTTCTTAAAGAATCTGCTAAATCAAAGATTTCCTTAGAAATAGTATCATCGAAAGTTATTTGTACAATACCTGTCTTATCTCTTAAGTCCACAAATATTAAACCACCAAGATTTCTTCTCTTAGCCACCCATCCATTTAAAATCACTTCTTTATTTACATCTTTTATACCTAGAGTACCGCACATATCTGTGCGTTTAAAAACATTATTCAATTTAATCTCCTTCTATATATTTCTATATTATATTTATTTCGTAATTTCTTCGTATAAGTCTTCAAACTTAACAGTTCTCTGTTCAGATTTTGTCATGTCTTTAAGAGTAACTGTTCCTTCTACAAGTTCATTTTCTCCAATTACAATTGTATATTTAGCATTTAATCTATCTGCATACTTAAACTGTCCCTTAATATTTCTCTGAAGATTATCCATCTGCACCTTTAGACCTTTTTGGCGAAGTTCACGCTGCAATTTCTGACCATAAAGCTTAGCCTTTTCTCCCATAACAGCGATAAAAATATCACAGCAAGCAGGCTCCGGAATAACCACTCCATTGGCTTCCATTAACATTAAAAGCCTCTCCTTACCCATACCAAATCCAACACCTGGAATAGGAGGTCCGCCTACTTCTTCGACTAAATTATCATATCTACCACCACCACAAACAGTTCCTTGTGCACCTAGACTATTTGTAACAAATTCAAAAGCTGTTTTAGTATAGTAATCTAAACCTCTAACAATCTTTGGATTTATGGTGTATGGAATTTCCATAGCATCTAAATTTGCCTTTAATTCTTCAAAAGATTCCTTACAATCATTACAAAGGTAATCCAACATCATAGGAGCTCCCTTTACCAATTCTTGATCTGCAGGGGATTTACAATCTAAAATTCTCATAGGATTTTTATCATATCTGGATTTACAAGTTTCACAAAGTTGTTCATATTTAGGTGCTAAGAACTCCTTTAATGCCTTTCTGTGATTAGCTCTACAAGTAGGACATCCTACAGAGTTTATTTCTAAAGCCAAATCAGAAACTCCTAAACTTTTCAAAAAATCATAACCCATAGCTATAATTTCCGCATCTGCCATCATATTAGGTGTTCCGAAAGTTTCTATACCAAACTGGTGGAATTGACGAAGTCTTCCTGACTGTGGCTTTTCATATCTAAAACAAGGTATATCATAATAAAGCTTTATAGGTTGAACTTCTGCATATAATTTATGTTCGATAAAGGCTCTAACTGCCGGTGAAGTACCTTCCGGTTTAAGAGTAATAGAGCGATTAGCATAATCATTAAATGTATACATTTCTTTTTGCACCACATCTGTAGTATCACCTATACCTCTTTGAAAAAGCTCTGTATGCTCAAACATTGGAGTTCTAATTTCTCTAAAACCATATTTTTCACAAAATTCTTTCCATTTGTTTTCAATATAATGCCATTTATACACCTGTTCCGGCATTATATCTTTGGTTCCTTTTGGCACATTTGTCAGCATTTTATGTCTACCTCCTTAAAAAAATCATTTTCTTTTCTATTTAACATTTGATCTAGCCTTTCAATATAAACCTGATAGTTACTTACATTAGGCACTCTTTCTACTCTGTTTTCTTCCGGAAAATAAGCCTTACTTATTCCGCCGGCACCTAAGGCTAAAATTCTTTGATTTTCAGCCATTATTCTTATATTATATATGCCCACCGTTTCTTCCTTGCACCAGCCTACATTTTCAAAGCTTCCTGTCATATGTTTCTGTCTATACATATAATATGGAATATATCCATTATACCTCAAAATCTCCTCAGCCAGCCTTAACATCCGTCCAACCAGCTCACCCTGTTTATAGTGATATTCAGGATCATCATCTATCATAATAGAAGCTCTCTTTATAGCCAAAGTATGAACTGTTATATTCTTCGCCCCCAGGTCAATTAAACTCATAAGACTGTTTCGAAAATCTTCTAAGTTTTCTTCCGGTAAGCCTGCAATTAAATCTCCATTTATTATGTTTATACCTGCAGATTTTGCCTTTAAAAAAGCTTCATTTATCTGTGCGGCACTATGGGCTCTGCCTATAAGCTCTAATGTACTGTCTTTCATAGTTTGAGGGTTTATACTTATTCTATCAATATTATGATTTCTTAAAACCCTTAATTTATCAATAGTTATAGTGTCGGGTCTGCCGGCTTCTACAGTAAACTCTTTACAGTCAACTAAATCTAAGTGCTCCTCAATAAAATTAATTAAATCTTCTAACTGCCCACTATTTAAAGTTGTAGGAGTTCCTCCGCCTATATACAAGGATTCAATTTTTAAATTCTTTTCTTTCAGTTTTCTACCTGCAAAATCAATTTCTAACTTAAGTGCTTCTAAATATCTTACTATCTCTGATTCAGGGCTTTGATTCGAAGTAAAAGAACAATATCTGCACCGTGTAGGGCAAAATGGAATGCCTATATATACACTTACAGAATTTTCCGATGGTTCACCTACTAGCCGTTCCTGATGAAAATGGATTTCTAAAACCAGATTAACCTTTTCTTCAGAAATCAAATAATCTTCCAATAAAGTTTTTCTAACCTTCTCCTCTGTTTGAAGTTTTTTAAATATTTCAGCCACTAATTTTACAGGACGAACTCCTGTTATAATTCCCCACGGCAAAGTTTTGCCCGTATACTCTGAAAGCTTTAAATATAATTCTTTTTTAAACTTATTTTTTTCGTCTCTATTAACCTTTTTCTTTTCAGTTTCCTTAACCGGTTCTATTTCTACAACCTCATATTCTGATGGTCTTAAAAACATTTTTACCAGCTCTTCGCCTTCATATCTAAGATTAGACGGAATTTCCGCTTTATACAAATGGGTTCCCTCTCTTTTCATCTCCTATGGTTGAAATGTCCATATGTCCAGGCAATAATACTGTATCTTCCGGAAAATTAAATATTACATCTTTAATAGAGTTAATCAATGTTCTATAATCTCCGCCATAAAAGTCTGTTCTTCCTATGGAATGTTTAAAAATAGTGTCTCCACAAAACATTACACCCTCACCATATATGCACATACCACCATGACTATGTCCCGGTGTATGTAGACAAGTTAAAGTTTTATCTCCCAATTTAAGTTCATCTTTATCTTTAACATATATATCAGCTTCTAAGGATATATCCATTCCTTCTACTTCTCTTGAAAGATTAAATTCCGATCTATTCAACATTTCTTTTTCATCTATGTGAGCTATAATTTTAGCCTTAAATTCTTCAGCATATTGTTTAACTCCGCCAATATGATCTCCATGACCATGTGTTAAAATGATATACTTTAAAATAATTTTTTCTTCTTTAATTTTTTCAGAAATCACCTCTGCATAAGCAGCAGGGTCTACTAAAATTCCTTCTTTGCTTTCTTCATCGTAAGCTAAATATGTGTTTGTTTGAATATTTCCTATAATATATCTTTCAATTTTCATTACTCTACCTTTTACTATCTATTAAAATTGTTACAGGCCCCATATTACATAACTCAACCTGCATATCTGCTTGAAAAACACCTGTCTCAACATGAACACCTTTTTCCATAAGTGCCTTATTAAAAAGTTCATAAAACTCTTTTGCTTTAATCGGTTCCATTGCCTGTGTAAAGCTAGGGCGTTTTCCCTTTCTAACATCTCCTAAAAGAGTGAATTGAGATATAGATAAAATTTCTCCACCTATATCTTTTACGGATAAATTCATTCTTTCTTCCTCATCTTCGAATATTCTTAAACCTGAAACCTTATCCGATAAATATTCTATATCTTTCTCTGTGTCTTCTTTTTCAACACCTAAAAAAACTAAAAGTCCTTTATCTATAGCCCCCTTAACTTCATTATCTACTGACACAGAAGCTTTAGAAACTCTTTGTACTACTACCTTCATAAAGTATACCCTAATAAATCCTTTCAATTAGCCAAGTTTATAAGCAATTTTTATGACCTTGCTCTATATACATTAGTAACCCCTGAAATATTTCTAAGATTTCTTAAAACCTTTTGGATTTCTTGGGTTGACGAAATTGAGAGAGTAATGGTCATACTTATACTTCCGTCTCCCACAACTCTAGCATTTACACCACTTAAATGAATATCCATATCTTCACAAGACTTAGAAATATCTGATAATATTCCTTTTCTATCAGCTGCTATAATACAAACATCCGTATCATAAGATTTTCCTGCTTTTAGATCTTCCCAATCAACTTCTATAAACCTTGCTTTTTCTTCTTCCGGTAAAGATTTAATATTAGAGCAATCCATCCTATGGACAGATATACCTCTACCTTTGGTGATAAAACCTATAATTTCATCTCCGGGAACAGGATTACAGCATTTAGCCAATTTAATCATTAGATTATCAGCACCTTTTACTATAATGCCGGGATTATCTTTCTTTCTCTTAGCTGCCTTTTCTTTTTTAGCCTCTGCCTTCTTTATTTCTTCTATAATTTCATCATTAGTTTTTATTTCGACTTTCTTTTCTTCCGCGTAATAGCTAAATAAAAGATTGCTGAATTTAGAAAGCAAAGTACCGCCATTTGAAATCTGAGAATAGCATTCATCCAAATTAGCAAAATTCATAGCTTTCATAGCCTTATTCATAAAACTTTGCTTAGTTAATAATGCCGGTTCTACACCTTTTTTTCTTAAATTTTTAACTAAAAGTTCCTTACCTTTTTCTATATTATCTGATTTATTTTCTTTTTTTAACCATGTTCTAATTTTATTTCTAGCATTAGAACTTTTAGCTATTTTGAGCCAATCTACACTTGGACCGGCTGAATTGGAAGATGTAACAATTTCTACTATATCTCCGTTTTGTAGAGTATAATCAATCGTAACCATCTTACCGTTAACCTTAGCACCTACACACTTATAGCCTATAGCTGAGTGGATTTTGAAAGCAAAATCCAAAGGTGTAGACCCTACCGGTAATTCTATAACCTCTCCCTTAGGGGTGAATACGAATACTTGGCTGGCAAACAAATCCATCTTCATAGTTTCCAGAAATTCCTTAGGATCCTGTAAGTCATTTTGCCATTCTAAAGATTGACGAAGCCAAGCTAACTTAATATCATCAGCAGAGCTTTTGCCTACATTATCCCCTTCTTTATATTTCCAATGAGCTGCGATACCGTATTCTGCCACCTTATGCATTTCTACTGTTCTAATTTGAATCTCAAATGGTTCTCCATTATCGCCTATTACAGTAGTATGAAGTGATTGATACATATTAGGTTTAGGCATTGCTATATAGTCCTTAAATCTGCCCGGAATTGGTTTCCACATAGTATGTACTATTCCTAGAACTGCATAGCAATCCCTAACGCTATCAACAATAATTCTAACAGCGATTAAATCAAATATTTCATCAATCTGTTTATGTTGATGCTTCATTTTTCTATATATGCTGTAATAATGTTTAGCGCGTCCATAAATTTCGTATTCTATGTCCATATCAGAAATAGCTTCCTTAATTTCATCTATTACATGATTTATAGTCGCTTCTCTTTCTTCTTTGCGCTTATTTATCTTTATTTTTAAATCTTTAAATTCTTCAGGCTTAAGGTATTGAAGTGCTAAATCTTCTAACTCAAACTTAAGAGTAGATATACCTAATCTTGAAGCTAAAGGTGCATATATTTCTAATGTTTCATTGCATTTTTCTATCACTTTTTCAGGCTTCATGTATTGCATAGTTCTCATATTATGAAGTCTGTCAGCTAATTTAATTATTAAAACTCTAATATCCTTAGACATGGCTAAGAACATTTTTCTAAAATTTTCTGCCTGTATTTCCTCTTTAGATTCAAATTTAATAGAACCTAATTTGGTAACTCCATCTACTAAAAGAGCCACTTCTTCACTGAAATCTTCTACTAATTCTTCTCTGGTATATTCTGTATCTTCCACTACATCATGAAGTAAACCACCAACTATGGTTTCATCATCCATACCCATTTCAGCCAAAATAAAGGCAACACTAACAGGATGCACAAAATAAGGCTCTCCACTTTTTCTAAGCTGCCCTTCGTGCAATGTATTAGCAATATCAAATGCTTTCCCAATGAGTTTGGTATCATATTTAGAATTTATACTTAATATTTGTTCTAAAAATTCTTCCTTATTTATCATTGTATTCTCCTGTTCATGTTTTAGAAAGTATTCACTAATCCGAGTACCATTGGTACTCGGATTAGCATTAATAAGTATTTTTATTTTTTCTTTTTATTCTTAAGCTGCATAGCTCTTTCATATTTTGAAGTATCTTCACTCTTACATAAATCATAATAAAGTGGTGTACATACAAAAATAGATGAAGCACAACCTACAATTACACCTACCATAAGTGGAATAATAAATTCTCTTATAGCTGTAGAAACCATTATAAGAAGTGGAACCATAACAACTAAAGTGGTGAGTGATGTCATAATTGTTCTGTTTAAAGTTTGGTTAATAGATAAGTCTAAGTTCTGTTCATTTGTATTTTTCTTAAATAAAGACTTGTTTTCTCTTACTCTATCAAATATAACGATTGTATCATTTATTGAATATCCTACTAATGTAAGAATTGCTGCAATGAATGGGTTATTAACTGTGTAGCCGAAGATTGCATAGAAAGCAATTACCATTAATACGTCATGTCCAACTCCAACTACTGCGGATAAACCATATTTCCAAGACTTAAATCTTAAGATAATGTATATGAGCATTCCAATAGCTGCAATAAGTACTGCTTTTAATGCATTAGCCTTAAGTTCATCACCAACAGATGGTCCAAACTGTTCTGCTGCTAAAATATCCTTTTCAGTTAAGTTATATTTGTCAGATAAAGTTTTAATAACCTTAGCTCTATCAGCATTTTCTAATGCCTTGATAGTTTTAATCTGAACCTGTGTATTATCTTCACCTGTGTAAATAATTGAAGGGTTAAGCTTGTATTCAGATATAGTATCCTTTACTTCGTCTATATTCACCTGCTTGTGCATTTCAAGCTGAATGTTAGTACCTCCTGTAAAGTCAATACCGTAATTCATTCCTCTAATTACAGAGAACATTAATCCTATTACAATGATAACAACACTGACTACATAGTATATTTTTCTATTTCTAATAAAGTTAAAAGATTTATTAAGGAGTTGTCTTGGTGTTCCATCTTCATTAACTCCAAAGAAACGATTTTTGCAGAATTTCTTGCTATTAGCAATTAAAGATATAAATATCTGAGTGACTACTACAGCAGTGAAAATACTAAATACGATACCGATCATCAATGTCAACGCAAAGCCCTTAACAGAAGTAGTACCTACTTCATAAAGTACTATAGCTGCAATTAAAGTTGTAATCTGTGCATCCAATACAGTGGAAAGTGCATTCTTAAATCCTGAGTCTACAGCCGCTCTAATAGATTTACCTGCTACAATTTCTTCTTTAATTCTTGCAAATATAATTACATTGGCGTCTACTGCCATACCTATAGATAAAATTAAAGCTGCAATTCCCGGTAATGTTAATACTACTCTAAAGGCAACCATAGCCCATAAGAACATAATTACATAAAGTAGTAAGGCGATATCTGCCATGAATCCTAACATTCCATAGAATATAAGCATTAATAAGAATACAATTCCTAAACCTATAGCACCTGCTATTATAGACTGATCTAAGGCATCAGCACCTATAGTAGCTGTTTGAACAGATGACTGAATTTCTTCTAATTCAACCGGAAGTGCACCACCTCTGATTAAAGCAGCAGTTGTGGTAGCTTCTTCTTTAGAATAGTTTCCTGTCATTTCACAATGTCCACCACTTATAACTTCACTTACAGTAGGATGTACTATAATAGCTCCGTCTAAAACAATTGCGATTTCATTCTTAGACATTCCTTCTACCTTAGGCTCTACCACACCTGTAAATGCCTTTCTAGTAGCTTCTTCAAAGGCTTTACCACCCTCTGAGTCAAATTGTAATAAAATCTTATATTTGGAACCTGCAGTTGCGACTTGAGCATCCTTAACATTGCTACCATCTAAAGCAATGGTTCCGTCTGCTAACATAAAGTAAAGTTTAGCAGTAGTACCAATAGCTGCAATAGCATCATCTGCATTGTCTACACCCGGCATTTCAATTCTAAGTCTGTTCTTACCTTCAATAGTTACAGAAGATTCTGCAACTCCAAGTTCGTTAACTCTGTTATCTAAAACAGCCCTAGTTTGTTCCATAAGTTCTTTTAGCTCTTGGTCGTTTAATTTAAGTTCATCAGTTTTTGCCTCCATAACTACATAAACACCACCTCTGATGTCTAAGCCATACTTTAAAGCTTCTTTTACTGAACTTCTTTTTCCAATACCAAACAAGCTAATGTACCAGCCGGCTACTAAAACTATAATTGTAAGTACGGCTAGTGCTCTTTTCATGTTTACACTCATTTCATAAGTCCTCTCATAATAAATTTATTCATATGCACATAGTTTATGCATTTTATAATACATTTTATTCTACTACTTTTTGCCTCCGGTTACAAGTAGAAAAGTGTATTTTTCAATATTTTTTATAATTTTTTTTAATGTTTTTCTTTAGATGCCTAATGAAACTTTAAAACTTGTATGACAAGAAGATTTGATAAATAAGCTATGCATTTTGAGGTTTTGATTTTGCAGACTCTAAAGTTTCATAAACAGGTTTCCCCCTGTAGATTTTGTAGTGTAACAGATAAAACATATTTTAACAAAATTAGACAGTAAAACAAAAAAGAACCTCAAAAGAGGTTCTTGAAAATGCAAATTATTCTACATCTTTATTTTCTAAATCATCCACATCGGAAGATTTTCTAAGTCTTTTAGGAATAGCCTTCTTAGGTTCATCTTCTTCATCAGTATTCTTTGAATCATAAGGTCTGCTTCCTTCTTTAGTTACAGTTGAAACAGCCCATCTTGTGATTTCAAACTTAACCTTATCAGCTCCAACCTGAATAACTAAAGTTTCATCTTTAGTCTTTATAACCTTACCACAAATTCCACCTATAGTGATAATTTCATCTCCTACCTGAATGCTGTTTCTCATATCAGAAATTTGCTTTTCTTTCTTTTTCTGAGGTCTAATCATTAAGAAGTACATCACTAAAACTAAAAGTACTAAAGGTGCAAATCTAACTATCTGCTGCATTGTTGCTTCTGGCATATCTAATCTCCTATAATTTTATTTATATTATAATTTATTATTGGTGCCGGCGGTGGGGTTCGAACCCACACCCTGTCGCCAGGACGGGATTTTGAGTCCCGCACGTCTGCCAATTCCATCACGCCGGCATACATAACAAAATTATAATATCATATTTTGCAATCAATTTCAAATGAAATTTTAACAAATTAATCAAATTAACTAATTTTTATCTACTTCAGCATTAGTGATATTAGTATCTTTAGTCTTTTCTATAGTCCAACTCCAACTGTTTACAGCTCCATATAAGTTATTAAATTTAGGTAATTTATCTGCTTTAAAAGATTTTAGACCTATCAAACTCATTTTTTTATAACAAATAGGATAATAAGGTAATTCTTCATTTATAGCGGTTTTTATATCTTTAAAAGATTCCTTATATTCTTCCGGAGTGTGAAGCATTTCCAATTGTCCTAACTTTTGTGATAAAGTATAATTACTATATTTCCAATCATTTCTACCGTTAAACAAGGTTCTAAGATCAAAGCCCTCTTCTATACGAAGACCTGTAATAAGTAAGTCATACTTTCTCCCTTTAATAGCTTTCAAATAATCTTCCTTTTCTAAACTCAAAATCTCAGCATTTATACCGATTTTACTCAAATATTTTTTAATCTGTTTAGCCGCAGCAGTTCTCATAGAGTTATCATTATTAACTAAAATTTTCAATAAAATCGGCTTTCCTGTAGGATTTTCTAAAACTCCATCTTCATTGGAATCCTTATAAGTAAGCTTATCCAAAATCTTACTTGCCCTTTTTTCATCAAATTTATAAAACTCTCCTGTATCTTCTACCCCTAAAAAATTAGGATAATAAATACTGTCTACTTTTATTCCATCTTCCATATATGAGCTTTCAATAATTCTATTCATATCTATGCCATAAGCTAATGCTTGCCTGAAGTCTTTGTTGGAAGTATACTGACCTTTAACATTAAAATATATGAAATCTAAATTATTTGAAACTATATCTATAATTTCAAACTCTTTATCTCTAGCTAAGGATTTTCTATTAGCAGAATCATCTACATAACAGGTTATTTCTTTTATATCCATTAAATTAGATGCCAGTTCCTTTTCAGGTAATAAAATCCCATTTACTACCTTATCTGCCACTTGCCCATGATAATTTTTAAAAGGAACCAATTTAAGTTTTTTATGAGAATTAAAATAATTAAATTTATACATTCCAGTACCAATTGGTTTGAAATTGTCTTTAGCATTTACAAATTGAGAACCGGTATAAAACTGTTTTGATGGTACAATTGGGAAAGTCAAATTATCCAAAGACGCATTAAATTCATGCTTAAAAAATATATAAAACTCTAAATTATTCTGAATTGTAACAGAATGGATTTTGCTTACTTTATCATAATAGACAGAACGGTTGCCTGCATTTTTAATGGCATTTATAGTAAATGCTACATCTGTAGATGATAATGTACCTCCATCATGCCATTTTACACCGGATTTAAGTTTAATTTTTATATTCGCTTTAGCAGTATTCACAGTAAAACTTTCTACTAAACCTGGCTCTATATTCAAATTTTCATCATAATCAAATAAAGGTTCATAAATCAACTTAGACAGATAATAAATGTCCTCACTATTTGAAATTAAGGGATTTAAAGTATCTATCTTCTGAGCCGGTACACTTATATAATTTTGCTCCTCAAAAGTTATATCCGGATCTATTTTCAACACTTCTTCTTTATATATTTCTATACTTGAAACGATTACAGAAATAACTACAATTATGGTTAAAATCCAAATCCAATATCTACTTATAAACTTAATTGCTTTCATATTTTAACCTTTCTAAAAGTACATCAATTTTTTTATGAAGTTCTTCTAAAGAACCATCATTATCAATTATTATATCAGCCTTCTCTGCTTTTTCAAAATCTGTCATCTGTGCCTTTATTCTACTTATAACAGCTTCAGGAATAACCGAATCTCTTGCCATCACCCTATTTATTCTAAGCTCCATATTAGCAGTGATAAGCCAATTTTCATCCATTATCTCATTTAAACCAAATTCAAATAGTAAAGGTGCATCTATAATTGTTATGCCTTCTTTGTTTTCTTTTCTTAAATCATCAATTTTAATAATAATATCATCGACAACCTTTTTAGTTATTAAATCTTCTAAGATTATCTTTTTATCCATATCTGAAAAAATAATTTCAGCTAATTTTTTTCTGTCTAAAGAACCGTCTTCAAAAAACACATTGCCAAAACTTTGTTTGATTTTTTCCATTATAGGAGTATCCTTATCAGTTAAGGATTTTGCCATTTTATCTGCATCTATGACAGAGATACCTTTTGCCCTCAGGTAATCAGCAACTGTACTTTTACCGGAGCCAATACCGCCTGTTAAACCTATAATCCTTCTCTTATTTAAGCTCATACCAAGATTTCCCTTCATTAGCTTCTGTTAAAAGCTTTACAGAAAGATCTATAGCACTTTCCATATTTTCTTTTAAAAGCTTTTTAACCATAGGAACATCTTCATTTTTAGCACAAATTATAAGTTCATCATGTACTTGAAGCACAAGTTTTGAATCAGGAAAACTATTCTTTAAAGCATTATAAACCTTAATCATAGCCAATTTAATAATATCCGCTGCACTTCCTTGAATCGGTGTATTCATTGCCAATCTTTCGCCTAATTGACGAACCATATAATTCGATGCATTGATTTCATGAATATATCTTTTTCTTCCTGAAATAGTTTCAGAATACCCTAAAGCCTTACACAACTTTATTTGATTATCCATATATTCCTTAACTTTTTCATGTTTAATAAAATACTCTTTAATATATTTTTCAGCTTCTTTAATACCGATAGAAAGGTTTTCACTTAAACCAAATCCACTCATCCCATAAATAACACCAAAATTCACCGCTTTAGCACGGCTTCTATCTAAAGCTGTAACCTTTTCCATAGGAATATCAAACATTCTAGAAGCAGTGGTTTTATGTATATCCTCACTCTTGTTAAAAGACTCTATCAGTGCCTCATCCTGAGAAAGATGAGCTAAGACCCTGAGCTCTATTTGAGAATAGTCTGCCCCTATAAAAGTATATCCATCACCGGAAATAAAGGCTTGACGGATTTTGCGGCCTAATTCTGAACGAATTGGAATATTTTGCAAATTAGGTTCTGTACAACTTATTCTTCCGGTAGTTGTAACAGTTTGTTGAAAATGAGCGTGTATTTTACCTTTGTTTGAAATCAAAGGCTTTAACCCTTCTACATAAGTGGAATTTAATTTAGTTATATTTCTATAAGTCAATACTTCTTCTATAATAGAATGCTTATCTTTTATCTTTTCCAATACATCAGCACTGGTACTATAGCCTTTTTTAGTTTTTTTGCTAGCAGGTAGACCTAATTTTTCAAACAAAATGTTACCTAGCTGCATTGGCGAATTTATATTAAATTCTTCTCCTGCTAAGTCATAAATTTTTAATTCTAATTCTTGAATTTCTCCCTGAATTTCTTTACCAAAATCTTCAAGAAAAACCTTGTCAGTCCCTATGCCCTCTACTTCCATCGAAGCCATTACTTCGACTAAAGGAATTTCAAAATCATAAAGTACCTTTTCCAAACCCATTTCATCAATCTGAGTTCCTTGTACTTCCATAACCTTCCAAGTATAATGAGTTAACAATTCAACATAAGCTAAATAATCTTCAACCACATTTCCAAACATATTAATCTGACCTTTTTCTTTAAAAAAATCAGATTCGGAAGGAATTATACCATTAAATTTATCCATTACCAGAGCCTTAAGGCTATAATCTTTTTTCGAGGAATCCAATACATATTCAGCAATTTCAGTATCAAAAATCACCTTGAATTTATCCAATCCATAATACATTAAACTATATAAATCAGCTTTTATATTATTCCCTATAAAATTCAAATTCAATTCATTAATTTTTTCTACTATAATTTTGATACTTAAAGCTAAGGCATCTACATAAAAAATTTTATTGTCAGTAGCTAGACAAATACCTGTTATCTCCGGTTCTCCCACATGATTACCATCAGTAAACACTTTTAAAAATACTTTTTCTATAGGGCTGAGTTCCTCCAGTAAAGCAAGATCCCTTTCAACAGAAATTATAATCTTTTCTAAAACCTTAGCAGAAACTTCTTTTACCGGTTCAGAATTTTCTTTAGGGTCAATATTTTTTAATTTCTTTAAAAAACTATTAAATTCTAATTTTTTATAAATTTCTATTAGTTGACTGTAATTAGCTTCAGTAAACTTTAATTCCTTAAAGTCAATTTCAATAGGAACATCCCTATTTATAGTAGCTAATCTTTTACTCATTATTGCCAACTGAGCATTATCTTCTACTTTCTGTTTAAGAGCTTTTTTATTTATTTCAGATGTGTTTTCTAACATATTCTCAATAGAGCCAAACTGCTCTAATAAAGCTATTCCTGTCTTTTCACCAACACCCGGTACACCCGGAATATTATCTGATGCATCACCCATAAGCCCTTTTAAATCTATAAATTGTAACGGCGTAAGCCCATATCTTTCCACCATTTTTTTGTCATCATATATGTCAAAATCCGTAACCCCTTTTTTAGTGATTACGATTTTAGTTATATTAGATGCCAACTGTAAAGCATCCTTATCTCCTGTTACTATGATAGGCTCTATCCCAGCTTCTTCTGCTTTCTTAGATACGGTACCGATTAAATCATCAGCTTCAAATCCCTCTAATTCCATCGTATGTATATTCATAGCCTTTAGAATGTCTTTCAAAATAGGCATCTGCATCGCAAGTTCAGGAGGCATAGATTTTCTTCCTGCCTTATAATCATCATATTCCAGGTGCCTAAAAGTAGGTGCTTTCATATCAAAAGCAACAGATATATGGCTTGGTTCATAATCATCTTCAATTTTTTTGAGCATATTTAAGAACCCATAAATACCTTGAGTATAAATTCCCTCCTTAGTAATCATAGGTCTTTGCATAGCATAATATGCTCTATTTATCAAACTATTTCCGTCAATTATGACAATTCTACCTTCCATTTTTCCTCTCCTGCCTATAAGGCTTTAATAAAAAATATCCCGGATTACCGTTAAGGGTATAATTGACACCTATCGGATCGATAGGCGGGTACCCTACTCAACTTTTTCTGTCTTCCTTTACAAGAAGGCCTGACATAATAAAGTCAAGACACGGATTCCCAATGTAAAAGTGTAGGTTCAATTATAAGTCCTCGACGCATAATCCAGGATAATTCACTTAAAATTTTCTAGTAATATTATACTATTCTTCAAAAAGATCTATAGCACAGTTATGATGAACCTTCTGAACATCGTCATTATCTTCTAAAAGTTCAATCATCTTAGCTAATTTCTTAATATCTTCTTCCTTAGGTGTAGCTTCTACATCCGGAACTCTTTCTATATCTGCTTCTACAAATTCATAACCGGCTTCTTTTAACGCCTTATGAACATCTGCAAAGACTTCAGGTTCTGTATAGATTTCAAATGAATCTTCATTTACCACCATGTCATCAGCACCTGCTTCTAATGCAGCTTCCATCAATGTATCTTCTTCAATAGTATCATCTTCAGGTTTTTCAATAACTAAAACACCTTTTCTAGCGAACATATAGGATACACAACCTGGAGTTCCTAAATTTCCACCATACTTATCAAAAGTAGCTCTTACAGATGAAGTAGTTCTGTTGTTATTATCAGTAAGTGCTTCAACTATTACAGCCACTCCACCTAAACCATAACCTTCAAAAGTAAGTTCTTCATAAGTTTCACCGGCTAATTCACCGGTACCCTTTTTAATAGCTCTTGTAATATTATCATTAGGCATTGAAATAGCTTTAGCTTTTTCAATAGCTAATCTTAAGCCTGCATTATACTCCGGGTCTCCCCCGTCTTTTGCTGCAACTGTGATTGCTCTAGCATATTTTGTAAACATAGCAGCTCTTTTAGAATCCTGTGCTGCTTTTCTTCCTGCAATTGTACCGTGTCTTCCCATCAAGACACCTCCTTAATATTTAAAATAGATTTGCTTAATTTATTATACAATAAGCCTAGTAAGAATTCAAGAGCCAGTTTTTATTTGCAGATTTTGTAATATTTCTATAAGACTACTATACAAAAGTTTCGGTACCACTCTTCAGTAAATCCAGATACTCTTTATATATATAAATCCTATTTCTATCTTTCATTTCTGCTAAACTCAAAATCCCTAATTTCTCAAAGCGTTCTGTAGAACTCGCAATAGTATTATATGATAATTGCAAATCAAGAGAAGTTTTTCCAATATCGATAATAGGGTGTGACTCTAAATATGTAAAAACTTTTTTCATGGTTTCTAATGTTCTTTTAGTATATGATGCGCCTTCAATTAAGCTATGATTTTTTTTACGAAGTGCTATAAGTTTATCTGCAGTTTCAATAGCAGATTTACCACTTACATATATGCCTTCAATAAAAAATTTCAGCCATTGTTCATAATTCCCAGTCTCCCTAACAGCCGACATTCGATCATAATACTCAATTCTATGTTCTTTCAAGTAATATGACAAATACAAAGAAGGCGTACTAATTATTCCTTTGTTTAATAGATATAAAACAACTAATAATCTACCAATTCTACCATTTCCATCTAAAAATGGATGTATAGTTTCAAATTGATAGTGAATAAGACCTGCATTAATCAATATGTCTAATTCATCTTCAAAATTTATATATTTTTCTAAATCTGACAATGCTTGATTCATAGTATTTACATCAGGTGGGATATATCGTGCAGTCTTTATATTTGAACCTAAACCGCCTATCCAGTTTTGACTGTGTCTAAATTCACCGGGATTCTTCTCTTGACCTCTAATCCCTGATAGTAACACCTTATGAGTTTCTAGCAACAATCTATTACATAAAGGAAATTCCTTTAATCTATCAATTGCATATTTAGTGGCTCTAGTATAATTAACTACATCATTTATATCTGCATTAATATTTTCATCTATATCTGGAGCAAAAATATCTTCCAATGTAGCCTGTGTACCTTCAATCTGTGATGATAAAAGTGCTTCTTTTTGTACATACATAGAAACAAACAAGTCCATATCCGGAATATTTTTACCTCTATCATCCAATACACTTAGAATTTTATGAGCCTTGACTAATAACTCTATCATTTCTTTATCCATATCTATTGGGGGATTAGGAGGTAACTTAGAAGGTGAAAATGAAAAATACGTCATATCACCTGATAACTGTTTTAATAAAAAACCCGATCTTTTATTCGCCATATGTATTATACCCCTTTCTGAAATAATAATTATATTATATATTCATTATTTCAGAAAGTAAAGTTTTTTTGAAACAAAACAGAATAATAATGTGTATTATTTCAAAAAATAAGAAGTTTCTGAAATAACGCCCTTATTTTCATATCACTATTTCAAAAACTTCTTATCAGTTACCTTTTTATATTAAATATTACAAACATCAACCCACTCAATAAAGTTTGATGTTTCTTCCAATTCAGGTATTGTCAAAGCAACTGCACTGTTACTACTGCCACAAGCAGGATAAACCATATCGAATCGCTTAAGAGATTCATCTAAATATACATTGACTCCATCTTTTATACCAAAAGGACAAACGCCTCCTACACTATGTCCTATAAGTTCAATCACTTCATCAGGAGTCAGCATTTTTGCTTTTGTATGAAAAAGACTTTTAAATTTACCATTTGCTACCTTTGCATCTCCTGCACAAACAATCATTATAGGTGCATCTGCTACTTTAAAAGTTAAGGATTTTGCTATCCTTGCCGGTTCAGTACCTACTGCTTTAGCTGCTAAATCAACAGTAGCACTGGATACATCAAAAGTATGTATATTTTTTTCATATCCCATTTTTATCAAATATTCTTTTGCTGTTTCAAATGCCATAATCTCCCCCTTAATCAAAACTGTTCTCGTAAATATCTAAAAATTGAGTAACGAAAAGTGCTTCAGCTCTTTCTTCTTTAGTACCCGTTTCGACTTGCCAACCATAATTTTTATACCCTTCATAATCCCTTGACGATATGTCCGGTAAATCAAATTCTTTTTTAATCAATGAAAGTCCTTCAGAATATTTTTCTAATAATGCTTCATAAGCTTTTTCAGGCTCCTTAAAAACAGCCATACCGTCCTTATCGGCACCAATTTCAAATCTGGAGTCTTTTTCAATAAAATTTTCTGTATTTACATTCCCCTGAATATTGCCTTGTCCTGCAATATATTCTTGAGTATATGGATGTGTTATTGGATTTTTAGACTTGCATGCTGTCATAGATAAAATAATTAAACATATACCCATACTAATAATAATCTTTTTCATAAATAATCTCCTTTTTATAATTAAAACCTATCATTAAACCTCATTACAAAGGTCGCATATCTTATAATCAATGACTTTATTAATATCACTTACCTTAACTTCCACCTGATGCCCAATCTTACCTGCACTAAAAGTGATGGTATCCATGTTTTCAATAGTATCGTGAAAAAAAGTTTTAAACATTTTCTTCATACCTATGGGAGAACATCCTCCATGTACATATCCTGTCAACCCAAGTAAATCTTTAGATTTTACCATGCTAATATTTTTTTCACCGGCAGCCTCACTAGCTTTCTTTAAATCCAACTCCATATGCACAGGTATTACAAAAATATAATTTTCTTTGCTTTTGCCCTCGGTTACCAGAGTTTTAAAAACGCTCTCCCTATTTTTCCCAATTATATTTGCTACATCTTCCCCTGTTAAACTTCCATCCCCTTCATAAGTATAATCCTTGTACTCTATTTTTTTCTGCTCTAAAATTCTTAACACATTAGTTTTATCTTTAGATTTTGCCATAAATACCTCCTAAAATACTAATTCACTTTATGTTTTTTTAAATATTTCCTGCCATCCCACACTTCCAATGATTCGCCTTTCCATTCACTGTATTCTTCTGAATTTTTAAACCTGTAATCACCTTGTAAAAAATATGGATAACCAATGAAAACGACTACTGCAATATTAATGATAACCCATGCCAAGTATAACCGCTAATAAAAATAAAAAAGTATAAAGCCATAATTCCCCAAAATGATAAGGTTGGTAAAAACAGTTCAGTAAAAAATAAATTCATTTCCACTACAAGACAAATCATATATGTAAAAGCATGAAATTGATAGCGATATGGTAGTAAATAAGCTCGCTTAATAAATTTTCCTATTAGAACTAATGTTAACCAACATACAAGTAAAGTTATGTAAACATTGGATTTATAAACCATTTTACTTGTACTCATACTTCCCTCACTAATCCAAAATAAATAAATACACATCCAGGCTATGATTTAAATATCTGGCAAACATATCTACTATTTTAGATATACTATGCTTTATCTGATACTGGCTGTAAATTTATACTTATCTGCCTTAAGTCATCATTAAATTATTTTATCAAAAGACAATATTCTTATTTTTATCTAGAAACTCAGCCTTTATTTTCTTTATCATATTTGCCAATTCCAAATAATTTTCTAAATCCATCTCACCATTATTTTTCTGCTTCTTCAATTCCTTCTCTTTCGTTAATATCTTCACCCAATCAGCAATAATTGAAAAATCAATATTTTGATTTTTACTTCTAAGTTTTAATAATAAAAATACTTCGTCAATATCTAAGTCAAACATTTTTCTCTCAATCCCAATTGTAGAAAAGTAATAATTTAACTTAGACTGTCCAAATTCTTGCTCCAGTTCGTCCCATCTATTAGATTCTAATACTACATATCCTAAGGTGTCATTTCCCAGACTTTCTACAAACCATCTTATCTCATATTTTGGCTTAATAAAATCATTTAGATATTTTATTGTAGTATCTCTATCCATTTCTTCCTCGTATGGGATTTCTAACTCTATTTTATCTTTTTTCAGCAAAATATCATTACCATAAGGTTTACCATTGTCTACAAGCTGAACTTCTATTTTATCATCAAGTTTTTCATTGAAGTAAGTGATAATATCCTCATCATACTCTCTCCAATCTATCCATACTATTGCATCTGATTCAATAAAGGTATCTACATTTTCAAGATTTTCTAAAAATATTTTTACACTATTATATATTTCTTGCATCATTTATTTCCTTCCTAATTAATAAAATAGATACTTTCTTGATTTATTAGATTTTTTCTAGTAAATTCATTACTAATGTTGTCATCACATCTTTTTCTTCTACTGATGGATAAAGTTCTTCACCAAATACATTTTGATGAACAGCTGCAAGAATTTGCTTTTGAGTTACCCAAATTGTTTCTAATTACGGATTGATTTCCACTTCTACTTTTAACTCTCCATCATTAAAAATCACGATTTCATTATTAGACATTAATATCATCTCCAATTATTCAAGTTATCCCTTTCTATTATCACATAAATATAATCCATAAATAACACACAATAAGTATGCTTACTATTGTAAAAAAATGCTTTATAGTATACTCTTTTAACTTTTTAAATAATATTACAATAGGCACTATACACAAAACTATCAACAAAATTAAATTCAGTATAATATCACTATATATGATATTTTCTTCTAAAAATACATTTCCCAAAATATATGCTGTAAACAATGGAATAAGAAAAAATACAGAAAATATATTCCAAATTCCAATTATTACTAAAAATATAAACTTTACATATTTGTTTTTTGATAAGTTCTCAACTCTTTTAACCATATATATTTTTTAGTACCACTCTAAACCTTTTTCTTTATGAACTTTAATATAACCCATATTAAAATCCCGCTGCCTAAAACTATGTAAATCCACGCAAATTCATATTTTGCAATTAGAAGCGGCTAAAAGATACATCAGCCCTGTTTCTAAATCTGCTAATGCAAATAACCCATTCTTTGTAGTATTTTCTCTTAATTTATTATTTATAATGTCTTTTTCCACATCTATTTCCTCTAGTATCGGAAAATATTTTTCCGTTAAACTTCTGAGAGAAAGGAACAAAAATTGAAATTCAGATAGATTAGAATCATTTGGTACCTTTTTCAATATATCATCAATAATATAGCTACTTTCTTTACCAACAATGGTCATAAGCCTTTTCCCCTTTAAAACAAATGTTACAGGAATTGTATTATAATATGTCTCTGTCTTTACAGGATTTATCCCATGAAAAATAACAATATAGCTATTATCGCGATGTCTATATTCTACCCTGGCACGTTCATGTCTATCAAGGGCATAAGCTAAAATTTCATTATCTATGTCATATTTTTTCAGCTCACCATCTATATCGGATATATGTTCAAAATCCACAACCACCCAACTGAATTTTGTGCTAATTTCAATATTCTTTACCATACCACTCACTTACTATCGACATTTTCTTAATTATACCACACCATGTTTTTTACTTCTAGAAAAACCTGTTAATTTTCTCAAAATCCAAATATGCTGCACCACTTCTTAAAGAGGCACAAAAAGAGGGCGAAAGCCCTCTTTTATAAAACAATATCATATATTAATCAACATTATATTATGCATATTTAATCGATTTAACTGTCCATTTTGTGTATATTTTTTTATCGTTTACTACTTTAAAACCTCTGATTCTATAGAAATATTTAATTCCTTTTTCCAAAGATTTAGTATTGATATATTTCATGTTTTTAGTTTCCCAGAACTTCTTATATCCGGATGTTTTATTTAATGATCTATACACCTGGAATCCATCAAGAGCAATATCCCCTTTTACTTTCCATGTTAATTTAATTCCTTTTTTAAGCTGTTTGGATTTCGCAATTAGTTTAAAGGTTTTTATAACATCTGTATTAGTTTCCGGCTTGACCGCTTCTTCTTCAAAAACTATTTCAACCTTATCAGTAGGTTCTATACCCTTTAATATATTGGAAATTTCAACAGTTTTTCCATTAACTTTGATTTCTTTAATCTTAAAGTTTTTATTAGGTGTGATGGATACTTCCTTTTTATCAGAATCATATTTAGCAGTTCCTTTAGAATTATCTACCTTGCCGTCTGTGTTGAGAATGATTATGGTTGGGTTATTGATAGCCATACCGATTGCGCCTGGTACTGATTGCCATTTTTTAGTATAGAAAATTTCAACCTTATCTCCATCTGTTAATACATATTCACCTAAAGTCTTGTTTGATAAAATACCATTTACAGTATACATCCAGCCACTATCTTTTCCTTGAGTTTTTTCGCCTAAAGTTTCACCCTTATATGTAATATCAGATACATAATTAGGTCCTCCTTTAAACTGAATATCATATTTTTTCTGAATATTTTCAAAGGCTTCATACGCTGTAGAATACTTTTCTAAAGTTACAGTTTCCTCCGGTACCCAATATTCACCTTTTTTAGGACTAATGGAAATTTTTACATTAATTTTTGCCTCAGGATTAGGATCAGCTCCCTTTATTCCCTTAACTACTAAATCTGCCTTAGCATACTGACGATAGAATTTTTCATATTTAGCTGCTTCAGTCATGTTGCCTAGCTTTTTATAATGAGTATAATATTTTCCATATACAGCATGACTAAGATAACTATCTACTTTGACTTTAACATCATAATCAGGTGTAGTTAATAACCTAGGATTTCCGACTTGAATAATTCCAGGCTTATTAGAATTGAAATATGTGTACTGCTCATCAGTATAATTAGGATCATCAACTGATTGCACCAAATTTTCCTTATAAGATACCGGAATAACTCCTAACCAATGAGACTGAGTATAGTGATAAATACCTTTTGCATTTTCACCTTCTAAAATCACTTCCTGGAAAGCATGTAAATCTTTACTGATACTGTTAATATCAGTATTTTCACCCTTGATTAAATCAAAATATTTTTCAACTGATTTTTTCATCAATTTTTCAGCTGCATCTAATTCTTCTTTAGTTAGTTTTTTTACTGTTATCGGCTTTAATGCCTTTTCAACATATATTTCAGGAGATTTCTTATCAAACATTATTACCTTTAGATTAACCGTTGTATCCTTATTGGTATCTCTGAAAACAAATCCTCTATAAGCATTTGGCTCAATTACCGGACTATCACTTATTATTTTAAACCCGTAATTATAGTATTCATCCGATGTAATCAAATCTTCTTTCAATGCTTGACCTAAAACTTCCTGTGGACGAAGGAATTGAATATCATTAGTAACATTTTCTAAATCCAATTTTTCACTGCCCTTATAAATCCAATTTCCCTTTTCACCTTTTTCATATTTAGATTTAGTAGAATCACCTAGTTTTTCTTCTAAATAATTTTCATCTAAAATTTTCTGCATCTTAGCTTTTTCAGCCTTAATAGCATCATTATCTAATTTCGGTACTTTAATAGTAAATTCTTTTTTAAGATTAGCTACCATTGCCTCAGCTTCAGTAGTTTCTGATTTCACATATTTAATTGTAACAGTTAACTTAACAGTTTGATCATCTTTAGAACGGTTTACTTTCCCTGTAAAATCTCCATACATCATCGTATTTGTATCACCTTTTGGTTCAACAATCTTAATTGCATTCTTATCAGACTTCCATGTTAACTTACAATTTTTTGCTTCAGGTATAGCAATCTGTGGTAAACTTAAATCAGTCACTGCTAAATTTTCTTCAATATTATCTTTTTTAATTTTATCCCAAGTAATATTGCCTAAAATTCTTTCTTCTAATGTGGATTTTAACTTATCAACATCCCAATATAAATCTAATTTTATATTTTTTTCACTTTTATTAATGACAGTTTTAATCTCAAACCTATCATAAACGTTGTTAAAAATTGGTGCACCTGTAAGATTAAATGGATCTGCATAAAAATAATGCAATGTTCCATCTTCATCTACTTTAGAGTCTTTACTTCTGTTAGTAGTATTTTTGATTTCTTTAATTTCTATATCTGCCTTTATATTTTTAGTATTTAAATATGCTTTTAACATATCTTTTAAGTTAGAATCTGTACCAAATTTAGCCTTAAAAAGCTTGCCTTCTGGTAAAGCTACATCTAATTCTTGTTTAGACTTAGAAATTAATTTTAATATGTGCTCTCTAGTTTCAGATTTTCCATTAATACTAATATTGGCTGTTAAAATAACATCTAATTCACCTTCTTCTGGTAATTTAAGCATTTCACCATTATTAGCTATATAATCATTTTTATCACTTGTCCAACTGATATTTGCCTTTTTAGTACTATCTTCAAAAGGTAATGTAATTGTTGTAATTGCTTTTATTTCCTTATATTTTTCTAATTTAGATTTTATTTCATCGTTAACGCTATCAAAAGTTAGACTAGAACCTTCTTTTGTTATTTTAACATCTGCAAAACTAGCTTTACCTTGATACATAATTTGAACTCTATATGTTTTATTTTTTCCATTCTTTGGAACTACAAAAGTTTTAGAAGTCTCACCTTTTATGTCTCTTGGAAATTCTTCATATTCTTCTGATATTTCATCCCAAATAGTATCAACAAAAATCCACTGATAAGTAAGGCCCTCTGTAACTTCTTGACCATCAATCGTTAGTTTAGCAGTCAAAGTAGCATTAGTTTCTAATGCCCCCTCAATACTTGCCTTTGGCTGACCTGCTGCATACACAACATTCTCCAAAGAATATGGCACAACCATAGTAAACACCATGATAAATGCCAAAGCCATGCTTAACATCTTTCTTCTCTTCATTTCTCTGTCCTTTCTCCTAAAAAAGTAAATAAAAAAGCCGTGGTTTAGAGTTAACTCTCAACCACAGCCCGTATTCGCTGAGTTCCTGTATTAAACAGTGTATATCCATCTGTTGCTCCGACATAATGAACTAAACCACGATTTATGCATGTCTCCTGACTTAAAGTTCATCACCTAACCCGCCTTCTCAGAATATCAATCCCAATGGCATATTGGATTTTGGCTCCCTTATTACAGTGGCGGGACCGTGTCGGATTTTAACCGACTTCCATCTTAGCTTCCCCGCAAAATATGCCTATTAAAATCCATTAGCAAAATCCACTGAGAAGAACATAAATTTGCTATTAAATTTCTTCTCCATATTAACACTAAATCCACATAATTGCAATAGGCTAACCATAAAAACAATCCTTAATTTACTATTTTTTTACAAACTTACAGAACAGAAATTTCCTTTTTATAAAGCCTATAGAACATAATCAAACTATAGGATAGTCCTGAAATTTCTGCTAATGGAAATGCTAACCAAGACAAGGTTACTCCGCCTATCTTTGCTAAAATATAAGCTAATGGCAGTATGCCTAAAAGCTGTCTAATAACTGCACTTATCAGGCTATACACTCCATGCCCCGTAGCTTGGAAAAAGGTTCCATTCATTATACCAAAAGCCGCCGGTATGAAACATATACTTATGAGTCTTAACGCCGGCACACCTATTTTTAACATTTGAGCTGAAGCATCAAATATACCCAATAATTTATCAGGAATTGTTTGGAATAGAATAAAACCTATTACCATCACAAATAAGGCAATTTTTAAAGATTCTTTATACCCTGCCATTACTCTTTCCTTATTTTTAGCCCCAAAATTATAGGCAATAATCGGCATAGAGCCCTGATTTAATCCGAATACCGGCATAAAGATAAAGGACTGTATCCTAAAATATATACCTAAAACTGCTACAGCAGTAGTAGAATATTCTACTAAGATTTTGTTATAAAAAATTATCATAACAGCAGCTATGGACTGCATTATAATAGAAGGAAAACCCACTTCATATATTTCCTTTATAATTTTCCAATCCACCTTAAAGTTTTTCATATTGATATTAACTAAGTGATTACCCTTAACTAAGAACAATACGCCCACCATCATACCGAAGAATTGTCCAATTATAGTTGCAACCGCTGCTCCTGTTACCCCCAACTTTGGAAATCCAAAGAGTCCAAAAATCATAATAGGGTCTAAAACCAAATTCACAAGGGCTCCCGTCATGCTACAAGCCATAGGAGCCACCATATTACCTGTAGATTGCAAAATCTTTTCGATTTGAATCTGAACATTTAAAAACAGCGAACCTAAGCATATAATTTCTAAATATCTAAAGCCTGCGTTATAGATATAAGTACCTTCCTCTGCATAGCTTGCTAAAAAAAGTTTTGGTACAAACAGACCTATAGCCACAAACAATCCAAAATTCAATACTCCAATTAAAATTCCTGTACTAGCTGCTTGGTCTGCCGAAAGTTGATCTTTAGCACCTAATTTTCTTGCAATTAGAGAATTTACTCCTATACCACTCCCCACACTGACTGCAATTATTAAAAATTGAAGAGGTGATACAAGAGAAACTGCAGATAAAGCATCCTCTCCTATTCTAGCCACAAATATACTATCTACTATATTGTATAATGCGTTTATAGTCATAGATAATATTGCCGGCCATGACATACTGTAGAGAAGTTTTCTCATAGGCATAATGCCCATTTTATTTTCTTCCATAAATTTACCGTCTTTCTAAAATTTCATGTTTCTGACAAAATCTGCAAATTTAATACATTATTTATCTGATTTTATAAAAACATAGATAAATATAATACAACATATTCTTTACTTTTTCAAGATTTATGGTAAGATATTTATGCTGATTTTTTTGAAAGGATATTAAAATGACAGTTAAAATTGATACAATAAATAAAAGAAGAATTTTTGGTATTATATCCCATCCGGATGCCGGTAAAACCACTTTAACAGAAAAACTACTTCTTCATGGAGGTGCAATCCGTGAAGCCGGAACTGTTAAAGCCCGTAGAAATTCAAAATTTGCAACTTCTGACTGGATGGAAATAGAAAAACAAAGAGGCATTTCAGTAACATCCTCTGTTATGCAATTTGAATACGAAGGTAAGGTTATTTCTATAATGGATACTCCCGGACATAACGATTTCGGTGAAGATACCTATAGAATTCTCACCTCTGTAGACTCTGCAGTTATGGTTATAGATGGTGCCAAAGGTATAGAAGCTCAAACTAAAAAACTTTTCAAGGTATGTTCCATGCGTGGAATTCCTATTTTTACATTTATAAACAAATTAGATAGAGAAACTAAAGATCCCTTTGATTTAGTACAGGAATTAGAAGATGTTTTAGGACTTCCATCTGTTCCGGTTACTTGGCCTATAGGTAACGGACTTAACTTTGAAGGTATCTATGACCTAAGAACCAATGAGGTTGTATTATACAAGGCGGGAAAAACCATAACCTTAGGTGAAGATGGTGTATTCGGTCCTGAATTAGAAAATGAAATTGCCGGATATAACCTTTCTGCCCTTCGTGATGAAATAGAACTAATTCAAGGTGCCGGTAATGAGTTTGATATGGAACTTATTTCAGCAGGTAAACTTTCACCTATATTTTTCGGCTCTGCATTAGCAGATTTTGGAACAACTCAGTTCTTAAAACATTTCTTGACAATGTCCCCTGCTCCTTCTGCACGAAAAGCCAACCTAAAAGGTGAAGATATTGAAATTTTACCTACCGATGATTTTTTCAGTGGTTTCATATTTAAAATCCAAGCAAATATGAATCCTGCTCACAGAGACAGACTTGCTTTTTTCAGAATTTGTTCAGGAACCTTCCAGAAAGGTATGGCCGTTACCCTGTCTAGAACAGGAAAAGAAATGAAATTAGCCCAGTCTACTATGCTAATGGCAAATGAGCGTGAAAATATTCAAACTGCTGTAGCCGGTGATATTATAGGAATTTATGATGTAGGAAATTATCAAATCGGAGATACCCTAACTACTACTAAAGAGTCTCTTTTCTTTGAACCTTTACCTACATTCCCTGCCGAGTTATTTGCTATGGTTATGCCTAAGGATACTATGAAGGCAAAGCAGTTCCAAAAAGGTGTAAATCAGTTAGCACAAGAAGGAGCTATACAGGTTTACCGTAATCAATATAATGAAGTAATAATTGGTGCTGTAGGTCAATTACAATTTGAAGTTTTTGAATACAGACTGAAAAATGAGTACAATGCGGAAATTAGAATGAATTCATTGGATTTCAATATTGTTCGTTGGGTTGATATGGATTCAGAAGATGAAAAATACTTAGAAAAAGTAAAGGATGCCCTAGATTCTAGACAAATGTTAGTGTTCGACCGTTTCCAGCGTCCACTTATCCTCTTTGCTAATCAATTTACCCTAAATTACTTTATGGAAAAACATCAAGATATTAAACTGGTAGAAGCCTTAGATGTAGTAAATAAATACTAAATTCAGATAAAAAGCAATATAAAAAGTGTGAAGATTTCCCTTTCCTCACACTTTTTTAATTTAATATTAAATTGGGCAAAGCTATAAGCCGGGTTCTGTATTAGACAATCATCTTTCTCGACTTAATGTCACCATCAAGCTCTAGCGACCTACCTTCCCGGGGAGAAACGGGCAGCTTCCCTTGTTCCCTATTTGGTCTTGCTTCGGGTGGGGTTTACACGGCAGCTGTGTCTCCACAACTCCGGTGAGCTCTTACCTCACCATTTCAACCTTACCACAGCCTAACTGTTTCGGCGGAATGTTTCTGTTGCACTTTCCCTATAGTTACCTACGCCAGACGTTATCTGGCACCCTTGCCCTGCGAAGCCCGGACTTTCCTCATGATAAAATCACGCGACTGTCTGCTTTACCCAATTAATCTCCTAGTCTAAAAAAGAACCTATAAAGGTAATGCTATAGGTTATAACTACTGCTGAAATCAACAATACAACTAAGATCTGAGTTAATAATCTTTTTTTCTTATTATTCATATTTCACCTATCCTAATAAATAGAAAATATACTACTATATTAATTTATATTTCAGTAAATGGATTTAAATTTACACAAGACTTTATTATATCCACTTCTTTGAATTTGTCAAGTTTTTCATTCAAAAGCTCATACATATTCTCGGTAAATAAATACTCCGTTCCGAAATGTCCTAAATCTAACACGGCTAAATTAAGTTCTTTAGCTAATTGAGCTCCATGGTATTTTACATCTCCTGTAATATATAAATCACATTGATTTTTATGAGCCAACTCTATAAAATCTCCGCCTGCACCACTGCACCAACCAACTTTTTTAATATATTTTGTCTTATCTCCCACTAAACTGAAAAATTTACGACTTACTCCGATCCTTTCTTCTGCCCATGAAATTAAATCTTCTAACATTATACTGCCTGAAGATACCATACCGACTCTACATATTTCAGTTTCATCCCCATCCATAAGACCTATGTTTTCAAAGCCTAAAAGCTCTCCAATATAATCATTGTTACCCTTTTCTACTATATCAAAATTAGTATGAACTGAATAAACACTAATATTATTTTCTATAAGCCTCTTTATTAAGTTTCCCGTAACATATTTCTGGTCAATCATTTTCAATGGTGTAAAAATAAGGGGATGATGAGTTAAAATAAGGTCAGCTCTAAGTTCTATAGCCTCACTTACTACTTGAGAAGTAACTTCCATCCCAATTAAAATCTTAAAAAACTCTCCGTTTTTTAATTTTAGTTGCCATCCTGAATTATCCCATGCTTCTTGAAGTCTTAAAGGAGCTATTTCTTCAATATATTTTTCAAAATCACTTACCTTCATTTTGCTTACCTTCATAAAATTCTTTCAACAAATAATCTAAATATTCAATCCTATGTTTCTGAGTTCTAATAACCTTGAAATCTTGGATTTTGGACATCTTCTTAAGTTCTAATTTTTCCTTTTCCTTAGCCAATCTTTGATTTAAATATTCTTCCAGTAGAGGTGAATCATATTTTAAAAGGGTAAATGGATATTCAAATTCAATATCATCTTCTTCCGTTCTTCGGTCAAAGCATTTTTCATTAGGAATTACTGTTAATATTTCCCAAATATACTTACCCTCTCGTACTAATTTTTCATTTACAACAGAAAATCCATTCTTAAGCAGCCAATATCTAAGCCTGCCTACATGAGACCTTGGCTGTAAAATTAACTTCTTGAAACTATAGGTTTTTTCTATATCCTTGCCTAGAATTTCTGTCATTAAAATTCCACCCATGCCTGCAATAGCCACTGCATCAACTTCTGATTTTTCTAAAACTTCAATTCCTGATCCTAAACGAAAATCATAATCGCCCTCACTATGGTATGTCTTAGTGTCTTCTACCGCCTTTTCTAAAGATGGTTTGCTTATATCTGTAAGTATTACCTTAGGGCATTTCCCTGTTTTATATAGATAAATAGGCAAAAGACCATGGTCTGTACCGATGTCAGCCATAGTCTCTCCCTGATTTATTTCATCAGCTATAGATTGTAATCTTTCTGATAATTTAATCATTATTTGTTTCCTATTCTAAGTAATCTTTTAATTTTTTACTTCTGGAAGGATGACGAAGTTTACGAAGTGCCTTAGCTTCTATCTGTCTAATTCTCTCACGCGTTACATCAAACTCCTTACCCACTTCTTCTAAAGTTCTGGATCTGCCGTCATCTAAACCAAACCTAAGCTTTAGAACTTTCTGTTCTCTATCAGTTAATGTGTCTAACACTTCTACTAGCTGTTCCTTTAGCATTGAAAATGCCGCAGCTTCAGCAGGAGCCGGTACATCTTCATCCGGAATAAAATCACCAAGATGTGAATCTTCCTCTTCACCGATAGGTGTCTCTAAAGAAACCGGTTCTTGAGCAATTTTCTGAATTTCTCTAACCTTATCTACAGTTATTCCCATCTCTTCTGCGATTTCCTCCGGAGAAGGTTCTCTTCCATATATCTGGAGAAGCTGTCTGGAAACTCTAATAAGTTTATTTATAGTTTCTACCATATGAACAGGGATTCTTATGGTTCTTGCCTGATCGGCTATAGAACGGGTAATCGCCTGTCTAATCCACCAAGTAGCATAAGTTGAGAACTTATATCCCTTCTTATAATCAAACTTGTCTACCGCTTTAATTAAGCCTAAATTGCCTTCTTGAATCAGATCTAAGAAAAGCATACCTCTTCCTACATATCTTTTAGCTATAGAAACAACTAAACGTAAATTGGCTTCACAAAGTCTTTTTTTAGCCTCAGTGTCGCCCTTTTCCATTCTCATAGCTAAATCTATTTCTTCTTCGGCAGTTAATAGGGGAACCTTACCTATTTCCTTAAGATACATTCTTACAGGATCATCTACAGCAACACCCTTTGGAAGTGTAGCCTCTAAGTCCATATCCGGAGAGTCATCAACTATCGCATCCGGATCATCAATTATATCCACATCATCTACAATAATAGATTCAAAATCATCCGGTTCTTCCTCTGAAATTACTTCAATACCCTTTAGAATAAGCTCATCATAAATTTCATCAATCTGAACCTTATCTAATTCCATAGTTTCTAAAATATCAGCGATTGCAGAGTAAGTGATTTTATTTTTACCACTTTTTCCCTTTTCTATAAGTTGTTTTAATAACTCCTGCTTTTTTTCAACAGTAAGATTATTATCTGAAACTTTGTTTTCTTCTGTTTCCACTTCATTAACCACCTTAGATAAATTTTTCTTTTCTTCTGTCATTCTCTTACCCCACTATCTATTAATTATTAAATTAAGTTCCATCAACTCAGCCATAATTCGGTTCATTTCTTCACCATTTATAGACTCATCTGCTAAAGCTAGACGCCTCATAAGTTCATCTCTTCTAACCTTTTTCTTTTCCAAAATCCAAGTTTCCACACACTGTTCAAAAACCTGATTTTCATTACCGGAAACAATTACACTGTTAAGCCGTTGATTCGCATACTGTCCTTCTTCCAAAGACAGTCCTTCTAAAATTTCTGACCAGTGGAAATCTCCCTTGCTACCGTATTTTTCTATTATAAGTTTAAAGATTTTAAGACTTAAAGGACTTTCTAAAATATCACAATTATTCATCAATTTGACTGTTAAGTTTGGGTTTACAATCAAACATTTTATAATACTCGCCTCTGTATTAGACAAGCCTTCTATCTTCTTTTCCTCTTCTCTACTAGGATATACAGGTAATGGTTTAGGTTCTAATCCATCATTATTTCCCATAACTTCCATTCTTAAAGCCCCTTCTGATATAGAAAGTTCTTTCGCTATTTTCTTTATATATATATCTTTGCCGGTAGGACTTAAATTTTTCAAAATTTCCCCGGCTTCATTTATGAAATCTATCTTACCCTCTTCACTCGTCAAATCATACTTAGACTTGGCTGTTTGGATTTTGTAATCTGTCATAAGATAGGCATTTTCTACTAATTCAAGAAAGGCAGTTTTGCCATGCTCTTTTATAAATTCATCCGGATCTTTACCGTCATTTACATGTAGAACCTTTACCTTTAGCCCTTCTTTTTCCAATATGTCTATGCCTCTTAAAGCAGCTTTTCTACCTGCATTATCAGAATCATAGGAAAGAACTATATTTTTAGTATATCTTTTTAAAAGCTTGGCCTGATTTTCTGTTAAAGCTGTTCCTAAGGAAGCTCCAACATTTTTCACACCTCTTTGATATAGAGAAATTACATCCATATATCCTTCTACTAAAATTCCATAATCGGCCTTACCCATATCCTGCTTAGTAAAATTCAAGGCATATAGATTATTCTTCTTTTGGAACACCTTATTTTCAGGAGAATTTAAATACTTAGGATCCGAACCGTCAATCGTTCTTCCACCAAATCCGATAACCTTTCCCGTAGTAGATAATATGGGAAAAATAACCCGATTTCTAAATTTATCATAATATTTTCCATCTTTACTACTCTTAGAAATAAGCCCTAGCTCTAATAAAATCTTTTCATCAGTACCCTTGTCCTTAAAGTAGTTATAAAGAGAATCCCATTTTTCATCGGCAAAGCCTATACCGAATTTTTTCAAGATTGCATCTTCTAAACCACGATTTTTCATATATGCGTAGCCCCTATTGGCTGTTTCCGTCATGGCCCTATAAAAGAATCTGGCTGCTTCTTTATTAACTTCATAGTACTTTTCCAAATATTTATCTCTGCTCGATGAAAAATTAATTTCTATGCCATTTTCTCGCCCTAGTTTCTCACAAGCTTCTTTAAATTCCAAATTATAATATCTCTTGGTAAATTCAATCACATTGCCGGAAGCCCCACAACCAAAACAGGTAAAAATCTGCTTTTGCTCTGAAACCACAAAAGAAGGTGTCTTCTCATTGTGAAATGGACATACACCTTTATAATTTGAGCCTGCTCTCTTTAATGGAACCACTCTGCCTATAACATCTACAATATTTAATTGATTTTTTAAATCCTCTATTGAATTATTTGACTGAGACATCGAATTCCTGCAAACTCCTTCCTAATGATTGATTATTTATTACAATAAAATCGGAGTATATATTTAAGGTCTAATCAAATTATCTCCTAATTATATATACTCCGAAAACTTCATTTTTCTTTTTTTATTTTAAAATTATATAGGTATTTTTTATATTTTTTTAATATCCTGCCTTTATAAACTAAAGGCTCCATGCCTTAGGTACAAATAAATCTGTATACTTGGCTAAAGCAAAACGATCCGTCATACCTGCCACAAAATCTTTAGCTCCCTGATTTACACCTTCTAATTCAGCAATTTTCTGTAAATCAGGTGGCAATTGATCAGGGTTTTCTACAAAATGCTTATATAAAGAACTGATAACAACCTCTACCTTGCTTAAATCTTCTTCCCTCTTAACTCTTGAACTCTTATAAACATTTGAAAACATAAAACTTCTAAGAGAATCTAACTCCTCCTTAAAGTCCATGCTCTGCATAATTCTATCTTTTCCTTCACTATTTCTGATAGTATCTACTACCATATTATTTATTCTCTCTCTGTGACTCTTACCAAATAATGCAATGGAAGTCTTTGGAATTTCAGCTTCTAAAATAACACCGCTTCTCACAGCATCATCTATATCATGATTTATATATGCTATTCTATCGCTTATCTTTACAATCTGTCCTTCTAAAGTAAAAGGTATTCCTTTACCTGTATGATTTAATATACCATCTCTAACTTCCATGGTTAGATTCATTCCAACCCTAGACTGGGTAGATTCCAATACATCTGCTACTCTTAAACTTTGGACATTGTGATGAAAGCCGGCTGCGTGGATTTTGTCCAAAACATCTTCCCCATTATGCCCAAAAGGCGTATGACCTAAATCATGACCTAAAGCTATCGCCTCTGTTAAATCCTCATTTAAATTCAAAGCTCTGGCGATAGTTCTGGCAATCTGTGAAACCTCTAAAGTATGAGTCAAACGGGTTCTAAAATGATCCCCCTCGGGAGCTAAAAAGACCTGTGTCTTATGCATAAGCCTCCTAAAAGCTTTAGAATGAAGAATTCTATCCCTGTCCCTTTGGAATTCAGTCCTTATATCGCAAGGCTCCTCATAAAGATTTCTGCCCTTTGTAAATTTACTTTTCGTAGCCTTTTCATCTAAAATATCTATTTCTCTTTTTTCTAATTCTTCTCTAAGTAACACAATATCACCTACTTTATTCCGGTGTGCCCGAAGCCTCCACTACCTCTTTCTGTTTCATTTACCTCTTCCACCACTTCAAAATCTGCCTGTTCATACTTTGTGAACACTACCTGTGCAATTCTATCTCCATGGTTTATGATAAAAGGCTCACTGCTCCAATTAATGAGTGGAATCTGCCACTGACCACGATAATCACTATCTACAGTTCCGATGCCATTTACAAGACCTATACCATAATTTATAGCCATACCTGATCTCGCTCTGATTTGAGCTTCTATACCCATAGGAATCTCCGAATATAGACCGGTAGGTACTAATCTTCTTTCACCAGGCATAAGGGTAATAGGTTCTTCTAAAGCAGCTCTAAGATCTGCGCCTGCCGAACCTTCTGTCTTGTATTCAGGTAGAAATCCACCTTTATTTACAAATTTAATTTTTAAAGTTTCTGTTTTCATTATGAACTCCATACCTTTCTCCAATCAAATCTTTTATCCGTAACAGCTGCAATAGAATATTTAGAAGTATCACATATCATATTTTTAATTCTATCTATATCCTCTAAACTTACCTTATCAATGGCTTCCATAATTTCATCAGCAGTTTGTATTTTGTTAAGTAAGGTTAAGTTCTTACCATTTCTAAACATTATAGAGGCCACATTTTCTTGTCCGAATACAAAGCTGGATTTCATCTGCTCCTTAGCCATATTAAGTTCTTCAAAGCTAATACCTTCTCTATCTAAAATATTTAATTCTTCCTGTATACCCTGTATAGCTTTTTCTATTTTATCATGGCTAACCCCTGCATAAATGCTAAAATATCCTGTGCTGCTAAAGGAAGATGTCATTGAAAATACACTATATGCCAATCCTTTCTGTTCACGAATATTTTGAAATAATCTAGAACTCATACTTCCACCTAAAACACTACTTAAAATCGAAAGTACATAATAATCTTTATGGTCTAAAGCTATAGTCTTAGCTGCCAGACAAATATGGGATTGCTGAATTTCCTTAGTAATTACCTTTCCACCAGGTATATAGATAGAATCAGAATTTTTTTTAGCTCCTTTGGAATCTTTAAAATTCTTAAACTTACCACTTAAAAAGTCTATCAATTCATCTTCATCAAAACTTCCAGCCACAGACACTACAATAGAATCCTTAGTATATTCCTTATCTCTATAATCTACCAAAACTTTTCTGGAAGTATTTTTAAGACTTGTGGTTGTTCCAATAATTGACCTTCCCAAAGGCTCTCCCTTAAAAATCAACTCCATAGACTTTTCATGGACTAAATCATCAGGCTGATCCTCTGTCATCTTCATTTCTTCCAAAATGACCATTCTTTCTTTAGTCATCTCTTTAGCATCAAATACAGAATTATTCAACATATCTAAAATAACTTCAGCACCCTTTAAAATGTTGTCTTTTACGGTTTTAACATAATAGCAAGTCGCTTCTTTCCCTGTAAAAGCATTTATCTGCCCACCAATCTTATCAATATCTGTAGCAATATCCTTAGCACTTCTGGTTTCTGTACCCTTGAACATCATGTGTTCAATAAAATGCGATACTCCTGAATTAAATTTTTCTTCATCTACTGAACCCGCCTTTACCCAAATACCAAAAGAGGCAGACTTAACATAATCGATTTTTTCCATAATAACCCTAATATTAGAGTCAATAGTTACAATTTTAATATTATTATTTATATTCTTTATTTTACTTTTGTTACACATAAATTCCTCCAACGCTATATTTTAACATATTTTTATAAAAAAATATAGTAGGAGGAATATAAATTCTAAGCTTCTATATACGCTTAATGTATAAGCCTTTTACAAATAACTCTAACAATACTTTGTATAGATTCTAAATCTATTTCATTATTAGGTCCATCTTGTGTTATAAATAAATTTCATTTCCTAAGTTATCAACTATCGTAAAATCAGGGTAAAAAGTTTTTTTAATATTATCTTCTAAACCTGCTTTGCAGTCAAGAATTAATGCTTTTTCATATTGCCATTTAATCCCGATAGCATTCAACATTTCTGCAATTACTGCTTCCGACTTACTTCTTACCATTAATCCAAAACTTGTTTTTATTTTAAGTTCTTCTCTACGATAAGGATTTTCTGATTGTATAATATCACAATTTACTTTTATTCTATTATCATCTCTATAAACTAAAGGCAAAGTAGCCATTACATCATATTCTGACAGATAAGAATATTAATAGGCTGCCTATTTGGCAGCCTTCAAAACTAATTATTTAATTTACTAAGTACATAAGCGCCAAATTCTTCGCAAGTTGCTCCTCTTTGGTCACCTGTCACTATTACAGCCTTTTCTTCTTCATTACATATTTTAAGGGCACGATCCAATACATCTGCCTTTTCTTTAAAGCCTATATGCCTAATCATCATTTCACAAGCCTTAAAAATGCTTGATGGGTTAGCATAAGAGCTTAATCCAGCTTCTACCATCTTTGGTGCTGAACCATGAATTGCTTCAAACATAGCATACTTATCACCTAAGTTAGCACTTCCGGCAGTTCCTACACCGCCTTGAAGTTCTGCAGCTTCATCAGTAATAATATCACCATAAAGATTAGGCAATAAAAATACTTGGAATTTTGACCTAATATCCTTATTGACCAAATTAGCCGTCATAATATCTATATAATAATCCTCAGCCTTTATGCCCTCATATTCTTCAGCGATTTTATTACATATTTTTGAAAAATTACCATCAGTTTTTTTCATAATATTCGCCTTTGTTACTATAGAAACATGGTTTTTATTGGCAGATTTTGCGTAATTAAAAGCTGCACGAGCTATTCTTTCAGTTCCCGGCTCTGTAGTAACCTTAAAATCCATAGCTAAGGTTCCGGGAATTTCGATACCTCTACTTCCTAAAACATATTCACCTTCTGTATTCTCTCTGAAAAACATCCAATCAATATTTTCTGATGGAATAGTAACAGGTCTAATATTAGCATAAAGATCCAGCTCACGCCTTAAAGTAACATTGGCACTTTCCATAGAACCACCCTTTGGAGTGGTTGTCGGTCCTTTTAAAATAACATTGCAAGCCTTTATAGCCTCTAACACATCATTCGGTACAGGCTGATTTTTCGCTAATCGATTTTCTATAGTAAGCCCTTCGATTTCACGAAGCTCAATTTTACCCGTCTTAATTTCTTCGGTAAAAATTTCATTTAATAGAACTTTAGCTTCTTTCATAATTATAGGTCCAATCCCATCTCCACCTAAAAGTCCTATGACTATTCTTTCCATATTGGCAAAATCCGCCTGCCCGGCGTCTTCCTTCATCCTATCCACTCTATTAAGCTGCTCGCGTAACACCTGCTCAAAATCTGCCGCCGCCTGCTTTATATATTTTTCCTTATCCATTGAAACGCCCCCTATAAATTACCTAAGCCAACATATTTCAAAAGTCCACCGGACTTGAGAATATCCTTCTGACGCTGCGTAAAACTACATACCAAATTAAACTTTTCCCCTGTTGTTTCATCAGCTAAAATCATTTTGCCTGAATCCATACCTTCAAACACATCTGAAATGCTAAGTATATCTTCTTGATTGATTTTGTCATAATCATCAGGATTTTCAAAAGTAAGAGGCATAATTCCGGCATTTATCAGATTTGCCACATGAATTCGTGCAAAACTTTTAGTAATAACTGCCCTAACGCCCAAATAAAGAGGAACCAATGCCGCGTGTTCTCTGGAAGAACCCTGACCATAATTATTCCCACCTATAATAATACTTTCCTTAGCCTCTAAAGCTCTCTCAGGAAATGTTTCGTCACAAACACTGAAACAGAATTTAGAAAGATATGGAATATTAGATCTATAAGGTAAAATTTTAGCTCCGGCCGGCATAATATGGTCAGTAGTAATATTATCTCCAACCTTTAATACAGCCTTAGCTCTAAGTAAATTTTCCTGTGGCTTACTTTCAGGGAAAGGTTTTATATTAGACCCTCTAAGGATTTCTAAAGACTCAGCTTCCTCTTCATCTGCAGGTAAAATAACTGCACTATCATCAATTTTAAATACATCCGGAAGTATAATCTCCCCTATAGGTTCCATAAATCTCGGATCTGTAATTTCACCGGTTAAAGCTGCTGCTACAGCAGTCTCCGGTGATACTAAATATACCTTTCCATCAGCAGTGCCTGACCTGCCTTCAAAGTTTCTATTAAAAGTTCTTAGAGAAACACCTGCTGAATTAGGAGAAAATCCCATTCCTATACAAGGTCCACAAGCACATTCTAAAACCCTTGCACCGCTGGCAATTATATGTGATAAGGCTCCCATATCAGCTAACATTCCTAATACCTGTTTAGAGCCCGGTGAAACAGATAAACTAACCTCCGGCTTTATAGTCTTACCCTTAAGCATCTCTGCCATCTTTAACATATCAAATAAAGACGAGTTCGTACAAGAGCCTATACATACCTGATCTACCTTTGTACCTTTTAGACTTTCAACTGTAACAATATTATCCGGACTATGAGGGCAGGCAATTAAAGGCTTCAATTCAGAAAGATTTATATCTATTATTCTGTCATATTTTGCATCTGCATCACTTTCCAACAGCACAAAATCCGCCTCCCTGCCTTCAGCTTTAAGAAAGGCTTTTGTAACTTCGTCTGACGGAAATATAGAGGTTGTAGCCCCTAATTCCGTTCCCATATTCGTAATTGTAGCTCTCTCCGGTACAGATAAAGTTTTAATACCTTCTCCGCCCCATTCTATAATTGCTCCAACGCCTCCCTTTACAGAGAGAATCCTTAATATTTCCAAGCTAACATCTTTAGCTGTAACAAAAGGATTTAACTTACCCGTTAAGTTTACCTTATACATCTTTGGCATAGTAATATAATATGCACCACCACCCATAGCGATGGCTACATCCATGCCTCCGGCTCCCATAGCAAGCATACCGATACCTCCACAGGTCGGAGTATGACTATCGGAACCTATTAAGGTCTTTCCCGGTTTACCAAATCTTTCTAAATGAACCTGATGGCAAATTCCATTTCCCGGTCTGGAAAATTTAAGTCCATGTTTTTTAGCAACTGACTGAATATATCTGTGGTCATCTGCATTTTCAAAACCTGACTGTAAAGTATTATGGTCAATATATGCTACGGAAAGTTCCGTCTTAACTCTTGGAACTCCCATAGTTTCAAACTCTAAATATGCCATAGTACCTGTAGCATCCTGAGTTAAAGTCTGATCTATTCTAAGGGCAATCTCATTCCCTACTGTCATTTCACCCTTAATTAAATGTTCTTTTATTATTTTTTGTGCAATGGTTAATCCCATAAATTTTATTCCTTTCCCTTATTTTCATAATGCTTAAGAATGCTCAAATAAGCATTATCAATATGTTCTCTGGCTATATCTTCAGCTTCTACTTGATTATGTGCTTTTAAGGCCTTAAAAATCTCTCCATGTTCACATGTTGATTTAAACATTCTTTCCGGTTCAGAAAGAGATGCCTTCCTATATTTAGCTAACCTATGATGTATAGGTGACAAAACAGACTTATACACTATACTGCCACAGGCTTTTAGCACTATATCATGAAATTCTGTATCTAAATTTACTTCTTCTTCCACAGTATTAGATTCTCTTAAGGCTATCTGCTTTTCTAAAATATTTTCTAATTTTTCTAAATCTTCATCTGTAATGTTCTTAGCAGCTAAACCGAAAGCTTTGACTTCTATAGTCTTTTTGATTTGATACATTTCTTCAATATCCTTAGAAGAAATACCTACAACCCTATAAGTATCGCCTTCTTCTTCGATTAACATTTCCACCTTTAAAAGAGGCATAATTTCACGAATCGTATGAATACCTACACTCATTTCCTTAGCAAGTTTTGCTAAATCTAAAATTGTTCCTTGTGGAATTTCTTCCCTTAAAATATGTTTTTCTACCTTGTTAAAAACCTGATTTACTAAATTCGTTTCCCTGCTATCTAACATTAAAAGGTACCTCCTTTAAGTAATTCCTTAATCTTTTCTTCCATTTCACCGGTAGATAAACTTGTAGTTCTTCCATCTTTATACATATCATCTACCCAATCTTTTAAGGTAACTACAATTTCACTATCCTTCTTTAAAACCTTATCACCTTTAAGTCTATAATGCTCATTTATCCAATAAGCTATACCTGCTAAACCGGATGTCTTACTAACAGCAACTCCGGGGGCTCTATTTAAAATAGTTCTAGTGTTAAATATATTATATATTTCTTCATCTTTCATAAGACCGTCAGCATGAATACCCGCCTTGGTTACATTGAAATTTTCTCCTACAAAAGGTGTCATAGGTGGAATATCATATCCCATTTCTCTTCTAAAATAATCTCCTATTTCAGTTACAACAGTAGGATCCATACCATCTAAGGAGCCTCTTAAAGAGGCATATTCAAATACCATAGCTTCCAGAGGAATATTTCCTGTCCTCTCTCCTATGCCTAATAAAGAGCAATTTACAGCACTACATCCATACATCCAAGCTGTAGCTGCATTTACTACTGCCTTATAGAAATCATTATGTCCATGCCATTCCAGCATTTCACTAGGTACTCCGGAATAATGCTGAAGTCCATATATAATGCCGCCAACACTTCTAGGTAAAGCTGCACCCGCATAAGGAACTCCATATCCCATAGTATCACAGGCTCTAATCTTTACAGGTATTCCTACCTCTTCTGACAATTTCATAATTTCATTGACAAAAGGCACTACAAATCCATAAAAATCAGCCCTTGTAATATCTTCCAAATGACATCTAGGCACAACTCCTGCCTCAAAGGCATCTTTTATAGTTGCTAAATAAAAGTCTACAGCTTCCTTTCTGGTTTTTCCCATCTTTTTAAATATATGGTAATCACTACAGGATACTAATATACCCGTTTCCTTTACGCCTAAATCTTTTACTAATTTAAAATCCTCTTTAGATGCTCTTATCCATGTAGTAATCTCAGGGAATTTAAAGCCTAAAGACATACATTTTTCAATAGCTTCCCTATCTCTTTCTGTGTAAACAAAAAATTCTGATTGTCTTATAATTCCATAAGGACCTCCTAATTTAGACATTAGAGTATATAAATCAACTATCTGTTTTACAGTATAAGGTGCCATTGACTGCATTCCATCTCTGAAAGATGTATCTGTAATCCAAATATCCTCAGGCATATTCATAGGCACTCTTCTAAAGTTAAATGCCACCTTTGGTATTTCTTCATAGTCATACATTTCTCTATATAAATTAGGATTCTCTATATCCTGAAGAGAGTATTTATATATATTTTGCTCTAATAAATTAGATTTTTTTGATAATTCTAACATTGATTACCTCCCTATGTTAATTTATAAAAATCATTATTATACTTATATTCCTAAAATTTAATGGAATAAGTATATTATTTTTTAGTCTTTAAGTCAATACTTTTTGAATAATTGTTCAAAAAATGTTTCAGCCTATCCTACTAAACATATAATCTTCTTAAAATCCCTATATCCCAAACTAAAAACTAAAAAAGGAGACATAAACTGTCTCCCTAAAACACTAATTTTACCTATCTTACACTATTCTCCTCAACACTTACACCATTTTGAGTTTTCATAGCTAAAGATTTAATTTCTTCACGATTAGTATTAAGTGTATCGCTAATAATATTAAATGTAGATTCTAAGTTAGTAAACATTTCACCTAAGTACTTCATACTTAATTCATCCATTTTTTCCTGCATATCATATAGCATCTTATCTACATAATCATAAGTTTTCATCTTTAAAAGACGGGAATTCATTTCAGCATCTTGAATGAGTTCAGCAGAAAGCTGTTTAGCCTTCTTAGTTATATCATCAGTTTCAATAAGGTATTCAGCTTGCTTCTTAGCTTCCTTAATAATTCTTTCATATTCATTTTTAGCATCAGCTAAAATTCTGTCTCTTTCATCTCTAATCCACTTAGCTTGCTGAATATCATCAGGTAAAGCCAATCTTATGTCCTTAATAATAGAAAAAATAAGCTGATTTTCTAAAATAATCTTATTTGTTAGAGGAACCTTCTGAGCCTCTTCTAAAATATCTTCCAGTTCATCTAATAAATCTAAAACCTTTGTTGTTTCTTCCATTTTATTTACCTAATTTCCCTTTCATCACATTTAATACATAAGGTGGTACTAATTCACTTCCATCTCCACCTAAGGATATAACCTGTTTAGCCATCGTAGAGCTTATAAAGGCATATTTTGCATCGGACATTAAAAACACAGTTTCTATGCCGGGCTTATATAAGTGTCTATGTAACTGAGCCATCTGATTTTCATCATCAAAATCACCAACTCCACGCAATCCTCTAACTACTACATTAAAATCCTTTCGATTTACATATTCAGCTAAAAGTCCTTCACATTTATCCACTTTAACATTATTTAGATGCTTGGTAACTTCTTTAATCAACTCAACTCTTTCAGAAAAAGAAAACATAGTTTTCTTCTCTAAATTTACAGTTACACCTATAACCAGTTCATCAAAAATTCCTGCAGCCCTCTCTATTAAGTCCAAATGCCCTAGGGTAAGCGGATCAAAAGTTCCTGCATAAAGCGCTTTTCTATTCATCTGTCCTCCAAATCATATTACTGATTATACCATGTATTTTTACTCTAAGCAACTATATATTGTAACTCCAATGGTTCCATAAACTTTATCCTTTAAAAGACTAAAGCCTTCTAGTTCTTCCGGAAATTTATCTCTACTATTATGCTCTGTAACTATAATTCCATCTTCTGCTAAAAGTTCATATTCCTTAATTAATTGAAAAACCTTTTCATATAGGCCTTCTTTATAAGGTGGATCTATAAAAAACACATCTACTTTTTCGCCCTTTTCACCTAATTTAATTAAACTTCTCTCAAAATCGCCTGCCATCAAAACAGACTTATCCTCTGCCTTGCACATTGCAATATTTCTTTTAGTTAAATTTAAACTTTCCCTGGAGCTATCGCAGAAATAACATTTACTTGCCCCTCTAGATAAGGCTTCTAAGCCTAAATTCCCCGTGCCTGTAAATAAATCCACACAAGTTGCATCATAAATGTATGCTGCTATAGCACTAAATATGGCTTCCTTTACCTTTTCACTTGTAGGTCTAATATCATTATTTATAGGCATTTCCAATCTTCTACCTTTATAATCACCTGTAATTATTCTCATTTATATCCATCCTTTTCTGTTTAATATAAAATTATTCCAAAATCTTAAAGTTTAAGACTTATATTAGTTCCAAATAACTTCTGTATTCGTCTTTTTAAATATGTATTTTCTTCACTGCTTAAATTAGAATCTTTCTCTATAATATTTTTAGCTTCTACTTTAACAGTTTCTAATATATCCACATTTTTTACTAAATCACTAATATTAAGTTCGGGTAAACCATGTTGCCTGAGTCCAAACATTTCTCCCGGACCTCTAAGTTTCAAATCCTCTTCTGCTATAGTAAAACCATCTTCTGTTTGACACATAATTTCATTTCTTTTTAGGGCTATCTTACCTTCAGAATTACTTATCAGTATACAATAACTTTGCTTATCTGATCTACCGACACGGCCTCTAAGTTGATGAAGCTGAGCCAATCCAAATCTTTCACTGTTTTCTATGACCATAACCGTTGCATTTCCAACATCTATACCTACTTCTATTACCACAGTGGAAACCAGCACATCTATTTCACCCTTAGCAAAGTTTTCCATAACATTATCCTTGTCAACCTGGTTCATATTTCCATGAACCAAGCCAATTTTTAGATTTACATATTTCAATCTAAGTTCTTCATATATTTCTTCCGCCGAACGAACCTCTATGACTTCTGATTCCTCTATTAAAGGCGCTACCACATAAGCCTGCCTACCTTCTTTTACCTGAGCTTCCACAAAATCATATATTTTATCCCTTGCATCTTCCTTTCTAAAAAAGGTTTTTATAGGCTTCCTGCCCTTAGGCATAGTATCAATAATTGAAATATCCAAATCTCCATATAAAATAAGGGCTAAAGTTCTAGGAATAGGTGTAGCTGTCATTACTAACACATTAGGATTATTACCTTTTTCACTTAAAATAGCTCTCTGATTTACACCGAATCTATGCTGTTCATCAGTTATTACCAAGCCTAAGTTATTAAACTCAACATCCGGCTGAATTATAGCATGGGTTCCTATTAAAATATTAATTTCACCCGATTTAAGTTCTTCCAATAGCTGCCGCCTTTCAGAAGTCTTTAATCCGCTGCTTAAAATACCGCATTTTATACCTAACTTATTAAAATCTCTGGATAAACTATTAAAATGTTGCTTTGCTAAAAGCTCTGTCGGAGCCATCATTACACCTTGAAAGCCTGCTTTATAAGCTTTGTATAAAGCAGCTTCAGCTACTGCAGTTTTTCCTGAACCTACATCTCCTTGAACCAATCTATTCATAGGTTTATCTAAGGCTAAATCTTCTTCAATTTCACTAAATACCCTCTTCTGTCCCTCTGTAAATTCAAAAGGCAGTATATTAAAAAAAGGTGCCGCAGAAACAGATTTTGGAATTATAGCTCCTTGAACAGCTTTGCTATTCTTGTCCTTTATTAAAAACAATCCTGTCTGTAAAACTAAAAGCTCTTCAAAAATAAGCCTATATCTACCTTCTAATACAGGTCTTTCATCTAAAGGAAAATGAATATTGTTTAAAGCATATTCCATACTGCAAAGATTATTTTTTATAACAATTTCTGATGGGAGCCACTCTTTAATTTCAGCTATTAAAGGTTTAACTTCCTGCATCATAGAACGCATTTGATTCTGACTTATGCCCTCCGTTAAAGGATAAATAGGAATTAAGCCTCGAACATCCTCTTTACTTCCTATCGTATGAAATTCCGGATGTGCCATTTGACGACGACCAAAATTATCTATGATTTTACCAAAAATGCTCAATCTTTCACCTGGATTAAAATATGAAGAAAGATATTTTGCATTGAAAAAAATCAATTCTAAAGTAGCTGTTCCATCTTCCACTAAAACATTTAAAACTTGTTTTTTACTATAAGGATTTCCGCTAAGCCTTTTTGTTGCCACAGTAACTTCCAAAAGAACATCTTGATTATATGGTGCTTCCATAATGGAAATAGGCTGCCTTCTATCTTCATAGCGTCTTGGAAAGAAATTGATTAAATCTTCTAAACTCTCTATATTTAATTTTTTCAAAAGCTCACTACGCTTTTTCCCAACTCCCTTAAGAGTTGTTATATTATCATTTAGCTTCATAATATCTATTAAAAGTAATATCTCTTTCTGCTATTTTTTTAGACTTAACGCCTACAACCTTTAAAGTTAATCTTAAATTATTCTTAGGAAACATTATTTTAAGTTCTTCCTCTAAATAGTCTAAAATACCACCTGTTATTTCTTTAATACTTGTTCCAAACTCAGTAATAATATAAAACTCTATACAATAAGTTTCCTCTTCATTCTTTAAATTAATATGTGATAATAACTCACTATGGGAAATTTTTTTATCCAGTCCCCCTAAAAGCTTGCCCTTCTCAGAAGCTAAAAAGGCCTTATTTCTCATTTTAGAAACTGATTTCAAAATAAGTTTAGTAAATATTGCTGTATTTATTTTTATAATGCCATTATCATTGGTTCTTTCTAAAGCCATTTCCAACCTCCAATTTTTATTGTCTACTATTATATCATTTATAATTGTCTTTTGCTATAAAATGAATTTAGTTATATTCTTCAAATACAGGATAATTCTTTTCATTTTTTCTATATTCTATGGGCTTTATTTCATATGCTTCACATTTTTCCCTGTCTATATTTTTAATACATTCTACACATTGGGATCTAAACACTACTTTAAATTCTTCAGGGTTCCCAATAAACCTTTCTTTTGTTTTATCCATAATTTTTATAAACTACTAAACATACTTAAATATGCACCCATTAACAACACACCCAATCCGACTATTGTAAAAACGATACCTACTAAACAATGAACATATTGTCCACTATACTTAATATAAGAATGTCTGGGATCCTTTACATCATAAAAAACATAGCAATCTCCTCCGGTTATAAATAGACAATAAGAAGTCCAGTTAGTTCTATTTCTGTATATTTTTCCATCTACAATGTATTCATATATTGCTCTATCCCTACTATTAGGCAAATCATCCACGCTAATAATTTTACCTATTATCATTTCTTTACATTTGAAAAACTTATGAAATGTATGAATACTAAATATTAAACCAACTATTGCACAAATGCTCCCAACTATCCAATAACTCCTTTTATCTTCTTTTCTTTACATTTTATCACAGACTAATATCAATTTATAGATTAACTTTTAGATTAATAGATATTACCAAATAACATATTATGTATAGTATTGCATGCAATAAAGCCTTCTGAAAAAATCCAGAAGGCTTTGTAACAAAATAAATTAATTTTTCTATTTGAAATATTCAGTAGCAGACTTAAATAGCTGCATATCGAAATCTCCTACTACATTCTTATATAAACCTGCACCTATTCTTTCAGAATGTCCCATCTTTCCTAAAACCCTTCCATCAGGTGAAACTATTCCTTCTATAGCACCGATGGATCCATTAGGATTAAACTGAATATCATATGTAGGCTCATCATTCATATCTACATACTGGGTTATTATTTGTCCATTCTTTGCCAACTCTCTATACACTTCTTCCTTAGCTAAGAATCTGCCCTCACCATGAGATATAGGCACTGTATAAACTTGACCAACCTGTACATTCTTAAGCCATGGTGATTTATTAGAAGCAACCCTTGTTCTAACTAATTTAGACTGATGTCTACCTATTTTATTATAGGTTAAAGTAGGCATATTTTCATCACCTGTTACAATCTTACCATAAGTAACTAAACCTAATTTAATCAAAGCTTGGAAACCATTACATATACCTGCCATTAAACCATCTCTGTTGTCTAATAAATCCATTACAGCTTCTTTAATCTCAGGATTTCTAAAGAAAGCGGTTATTAACTTACCTGAACCGTCCGGTTCATCACCGCCTGAAAAACCACCGGGTATAAAAATCATTTGACTTTTTTCTACAGATTTTGCAAAGGTTTCTATAGATTTAGAAATATGATTAGCACTCAAATTATTTATTACGAATATTTCTGCCTCTGCACCGGCCTCTCTAAATGCCTTAGCTGAATCGTATTCGCAGTTAGTACCCGGAAATACAGGTATTAAAACCTTAGGTCTTGCCTGCTTAATATTAGCACTATAGTTTTCCTTTGAAACAAAGTTTAGTGCTTCTATTTTTTCTTCTGAGGTTTTAATATTACAGCTAAATACCTTTTCTAATTTATTTTCATAGATCTCAAATATTTCATTTAATAATACTCTATCTGAACCTCTGGAAATTTCAGATTTTGCTGTAGTTTCTCCTAAGAGATTTACTGTATATTTTCCACTTCCCAATATATCTAAATTTTCTTTAGTTTCAACAATAAAGCTACCATAAGCATAGGAGAAAATATCTTCATTTTTAACTGTTTCTTCATATTTAAAGCCTATTGCATTACCCATTGTCATTTTAAGTATAGCTTCAGCCACGCCGCCTATAGTTGCAGTATATGCACTAAGTATATTACCCGAAACAATATTATGGTTAACTAATTTGTAAATTTCTAAAAGGCTTTCTGTCTTTGGCAAACCTTCCTCACTTAATTCAGGTTTAACCCAATAAACCTTATTCCCGGCTATTTTAAATTCCTGTGAAATAATGTTATTCACCTTATCGGTAGTAACAGCAAAGGAAATCAATGTAGGAGGGACTGTTAGATTCTCAAAAGTTCCACTCATAGAATCTTTTCCGCCAATTGCACCTATTTTAAGTCCCATCTGTGCATCTAAAGCCCCTAAAAGAGCCGCCATAGGTTTTCCCCACTTTTTAGGATTATTGCCTAACTTTTCAAAATATTCTTGGAAAGATAGATATACATCTTTAAATTCACCTCCCTGAGCAACCAGCTTAGATACTGACTCTACTACTGCAAGGTATGCGGAATGATAAGGACTTTTTTCAGCAATAAATGGATTGTATCCCCAAGCCATAAGGCTGCAAGTGTCTGTTTCTGCCCTTTCTACTGAAATTTTATTTACCATTGCCTGAATAGGGGTTCTCTGATATTTACCCCCAAAAGGCATAAGAACAGTTCCCCTTCCTATAGTTGAGTCAAATCTTTCAGACAAACCTCTCTTAGAACATACATTCAAATTGTCTGCAAGCTCCTTATAACTTACTGCAAAATCTGCCCTTCCATCCACTATGAAAGTATCCTTAATATCTTCTACCTTAGCCACTTCCACATCTATATGTTTTTCTGCTCCGTTTGAATCTAAGAATTCTCTAGAAATATCTACAATCTTCTTATTATTCCAATGCATAACTAAGCGTTTTTCTTCTTTAACTTCTGCAACCTCTGTAGCTTGTAAGTTGTCCTTCTCGGCTAATTCTAAGAATCGTGATACATCTTTAGCTTCTACAACCACTGCCATTCTTTCCTGAGATTCACTTATAGCCAATTCTGTTCCATCTAAACCTTCATATTTCTTTGGCACTCTATCTAAATAGATTTCTAGACCCTCTGCTAATTCTCCTATAGCTACAGAAACACCACCGGCACCAAAGTCATTACAACGCTTTATTAACTTAGAAGCTTCCGGATTTCTAAACAGTCTCTGAAGTTTTCTTTCCTCCGGTGCATTACCTTTCTGAACCTCAGCTCCACATTCTTCTAAGGAAGATAACTTATGGGATTTAGAAGAGCCTGTAGCACCGCCACAACCATCTCTACCGGTTTTTCCACCTAATAGAATAACCTTATCTCCGGCAGCCGGCACTTCTCTCCTAACATTATCAGCAGGTGCAGCAGCTATAACTGCTCCTACTTCCATTCTTTTAGCTGTATATCCATCATGATATATTTCATCTACCTGACCTGTTGCCAGTCCTATTTGATTTCCATAAGAACTATAGCCATTTGCAGCAGAAACTACTATGTTTCTTTGAGGCAGTTTACCCTCTAAAGTCTCTGAAATTGGTATTAAAGGATTGCCTGCACCCGTTAGTCTCATAGCTGCATATACATAGCTTCTTCCTGATAATGGGTCTCTGATGGCTCCACCTACACAGGTTGCAGCTCCACCAAAAGGTTCAATTTCTGTAGGATGATTATGAGTTTCATTTTTAAATAACAGAAGCCATTTTTCTAATTTACCATTAACATTAACATCTATCTTAACTGTACAAGCATTGATTTCTTCTGACTCATCTAACTTATCCATCAAGCCTTCTTTTTTAAGCAATTTAACAGCGATGGTACCTATATCCATTAAAGTCATAGGCTTAGTTCTATTGATTGACTTTCTACCGTCTAAATATCTATTATACGCCTTTTCTAAAAATTCATCTTCAAACTTAACGCTATCTATTATAGTATTGAAAGTAGTGTGTCTACAGTGATCTGACCAATAAGTGTCTATCATTTTAATTTCAGTAATAGACGGATCTCTATTTTCTTTATCAAAATAGGCCCGGCAGAATTTTATGTCACCTAAATCCATAGCCAGACCCCTGTCCACTATGAATTTTTCCAGCTGAGATTCATTTAACTTTCTAAACCCGTCTAAAATCTCCACCCTCTCCGGTAAGTCATATATAGCTTTAAGGGTGTCTGGTTTTTCCATCTTAGCTTCTCTTGCTTCTACAGGATTTATTACATATTTCTTTATAGCTCTAATATCAGATTCAGACAATTCACCTTCTAATTTATATACTTTGGCTGCTTTAATTTCAGGTCTATCGCCTTTAGATATAATTTGAATACATTCAGCCGCCGAGTTCGCTCTCTGATCAAACTGTCCGGGTAAAAACTCTACTGCAAAATATAGCCCTACCTCAGTTAACTCCTCATATACATTATCTACCTGAGGTTCTGAAAAAACAGTATTAATAGTTTGATTAAAAACTTCTTCGTCTATATTTTCTACATCATATCTATTAAAAAGTCTTATACCGGTTAAGTTTTTTATTCCTAAAAGCTCTACAATATCCTTTTCTAAAGCCTTCGCTTCATTGTCTAATCCGGGCTTTTTTTCTACGAATATTCTGTAAACCATAGCCTTACCTATTTCCTTTCTGCCTTTAAAGCCTTTGCTCCAATATCTTTTCTATAAAAAGCATTTTCAAAATCCACTTTTCCTACAGTATCATAAGCCTTAGCAATAGCTTCTTCTAAAGTTCTTCCCTTTTCTGTAACACCTAAAACTCTACCACCATTAGTAACTAAATCATTACCTTCCAGTTTGGCTCCTGCCACATAAATATTCTTATCTACAGGCATTGTTATAGGAAAGCCTTTTTCATAACTTAAAGGATATCCTGAAGATGCCATAACAACACAACACGCCCTATCAGAAGAAAATTTAATTTCTATATCCTCTAATCGCTCTTCATATATAGCAATCATAATATCTAACAGGTCAGTTTCTAAAAGAGGTAAAACCACCTGAGTCTCCGGATCTCCAAATCTGCAATTATATTCAATTACCTTTGGTCCTGACTCTGTAAGCATTAGACCGAAATAAAGGCAGCCTTTAAAAGTTCTATTTTCTTCATTCATTGCCTTCATAGTAGGAATAAATATTTTTTCCATACATTCTTCTGCTATTTTTTCTGTATAGTAAGGATTAGGAGCTATAGTCCCCATTCCTCCTGTATTTAACCCCTTATCCCCGTCTAAAGCTCTTTTATGATCCATCGAGGATACCATAGGAACTAAGGTTTTTCCATCAGTAAAGGCTAAAACTGATACCTCAGGTCCTGTTAAAAACTCTTCTATTACTACTTTACTTCCGCTTTCACCAAATACCTTATCTTCCATCATAGAATGAATAGCCTTCTCTGCTTCCTCTCTCGTTTCAGCGATAATAACCCCCTTGCCTAAAGCCAGTCCATCAGCTTTAATTACAATCGGAATGTCCACTTCATCTAAGTAGGAAATTGCATCCTTTAAGTTTTCAAAAGTCGCATATTTTGCTGTAGGGATATTATATTTTTTCATTAAATCCTTTGAAAAAGCTTTACTACCCTCTATAATAGCAGCTCTTTTATTAGGTCCAAAGGTTTTAATACCTGCCTCATTTAGTTTATCTACAGCACCTAAAACCAAAGGATCATCCGGTGCTACTACAGCAAAATCCACCTTTTCAGATTTTGCAAAATCCATAATACCATCTATGTCCTTGGCTCCTATATCCACACAAGTAGCATCTAAACTAATTCCCCCATTTCCCGGAAGTGCGAAAATTTCTTCTATATTTTTATTTTCCTTAAGTTTCTTTATAATAGCGTGTTCTCTACCTCCGCCACCTACAACCATAATTTTCATTTTTTAATGTTCCTCCTATTAGTGATGAAATAATCTCATTCCTGTCATAGCCATAGTTATATTATACTTATTACAAGTTTCTATAACATTATCATCTCTAACAGAACCACCCGGCTGCGCTATAAAGGATACTCCACTTTTAGCAGCTCTTTCTATATTATCTCCAAATGGGAAGAAAGCATCAGAAGCTAAACAAATTCCCTTCTGTCCTTTAAGATAAGATCTCTGCTCTTTTCTATCGAAGGCTTCCGGTCTAACAGTAAATAATTTTTCCCAATTACCATCTTCCAATAATTCCTCTTGGTCTTCTGAAAGATAAATATCTATAGCATTATCCCTCTCCGGTCTGGTAATTTCATCTTTAAAAGGTAAATTCAAAACCCTATCTGTCTGTCTCAACATCCATTTATCAGCCTTTTCTCCAGCCAAACGAGTACAATGTATTCTGGACTGCTGACCAGCTCCTACGCCTATAGTTTGTCCATTATAAGCGTAACAAACCGAATTAGACTGGGTATATTTAAGAGTAATAAGGGCTACAATTAAATTTATAGCACTCTCATTATTCATAGTTTTATTTTCTGTTACAATATTCTCCAGCAATTCTCTATTAATCAGAAAATCATTTCTTTTCTGCATAAAATTTATACCATATACCTGCTTAATTTCTGTTTCGTTAGGTACATAGTTTACATCCATTTTAATTATATTATAATTACCTTTTTTCTTAGCTTTAAGAATTTCTAAAGCTTCCTTATCATAATCGGGAGCAATGATACCATCTGACACTTCTCTTGAAATAAGCTTGGCACAGGTCACATCACATTTGTCTGATAAAGCTATCCAGTCACCAAAGGAACTCATTCTATCAGTTCCTCTAGCCCTTGCATAAGCTGAAGCTACTAAAGATTGATCTAAGCCTTCAATATCTTCTACAAAACAAGCCTTTTTTAAATTATCATTTAATTTATAACCTACTGCACAAGAAGTAGGACTTACATGTTTAAAAGATGTAGCACAAGGTAAGCCTGTAGCTTCCTTAACTTCTTTTACCAACTGCCAACTATTAAATGCGTCTAAAAGATTTATATATCCAGGTTTACCATTTAAAATTTCAATAGGTAAATTCTTACCATTTTCCATATAAATTTTAGCCGGTTTTTGATTAGGATTACATCCATATTTTAATTCATATTCAAACATTTCCTTCTCCTTATAGATTAAAATTAAAGTAAAAAAGTTTACAATAACTATTTATTGACATTAAATATTCTATTTACTGATTTTAAAGTTTTCAAATCTACATATCTTACATAAAGTGAAATCTTATTATCTTCATTAAGATTAGCCCAAATATCGCTACCAAATTTCTCTATATCTTCAGGAATTGCAATTCTTCTAGGTTCGCCCTGAAAAGTTGGTAAAGGATTTCCATCACCTTCATAAGTATGAATGAAATGTCCTAACCCCTTCTCAGAATCGTATTTAAAGAAATATCTGGCATTTTTACTACCCTCACTATTTAAACTCTTCAAAATGCTAAGTTCATAATCAAACACAGGATTTTCACAACTACTATCTTCTCTGTTAAAATTTAATATTCCACTAATTCTAGGTGTAAAATTAGGACTATCAGGTTCAAAACATCTCTTCATCAAACCATCTCCGAAGCTCTTACCCCATTTCAAGCTATCATATACCGTATCCGTCTGATCACCATTGGTAACAATCAACTTATCATGATATTTTCTTATAGGAGAATAAATGATTAAAGATGGATCTTCAACTTTTGATTCATCGAAAGGATATATAACTACATCTTCTCCCTCTTCACGAAATATTCTATTTCTGGAATTTTGACTTCTACCCATGATAAAATAAGCTAAAACAGCCTTATCTCCTGACGGTGTAAGACCTAAAACAATTCCTCTGCCAACATAAGAATTGCCTTTTAAAATTTCTCCCATAGATTTTACTTCATATACGTTCATTTTTCTTCCCTTTCCTTCAAAATCCGCCTTGCCACCTGTTCTGTAGCCTGAGGCAAAATTATATGCTCTGCCTCCTTCATAACCCTCTGCTGAAGAGTTTTCGGACTATCATCTTCCAAAATCTCCACTGCCTTCTGCATTATAATCTGACCGCCATCCGGTGTTTCATTTACATAATGAACAGTAGCACCGGTTATTTTAACACCATACTTTAAAGCCTCCTCATGAACCTTAAGTCCATAAAAACCCTTGCCACAAAAAGATGGTATCAAAGATGGGTGTATATTAATAATTCTACCTACATATCTATCTGTAAATTGACCACTTAAGATGCTCATAAATCCTGCTAAAACTATCAATTCTATCTGATTTTCAACTAAAATCTGATTTAATTTTTCTTCAAAATCCATCTGATTAGGAAATTCTTTCTTAGAAATGACTTCTCTTTTTATACCGGCCTTATCTGCTCTTTCTAAAGCCAATACCCCTTCCTTATTAGAAATTACTAAGGAAATTTCAGCCGTTTCTAATAAGTCATTTTTCTCTGCATCTATAAGAGCCTGAAGATTAGTCCCACCGCCTGAAACTAATACTGCAGTTTTAATTTTTAGCATATTTCCACCTTTTCAGCAGCTTTAATAATTTCACCTACTGTATAAGCATCTTCTCCATTAGCCCTAAGAATCTCTAAAGCCTTTTCTTCTTGAGCTTTTGGCACTATTACACTCATTCCTACACCCATATTAAAGGTATTAAACATATCATGTTCAGGAATATTTCCCTTTTCCTGCATTAATTTAAATATTGGTAAAATTCTAAGGGATTCCTTATTGATTTTTGCACAAAGTCCATCAGGTATACTTCTTGGAATGTTTTCATAGAATCCGCCACCGGTAATATGTGATACACCTTTAACATCTACTTCTTTAAAAAGTTCTACCATAGGTTTTACATATATTTTAGTAGGAGTTAAAAGAGTATCTCCTAAAGATTTACCATTTAATTCAGCTACCGGAGCTTTCAAATCAATATTTTCTACATCAAATACCTTTCTAACTAAAGAAAATCCATTGGAATGTATGCCACTAGAAGAAAGAGCAATAACTACATCCCCTTCTGCCATAGTAGTCTTATCTAAAACCTTTGATTTATCAACAACTCCTACACTAAATCCTGCCAAATCATATTCATCTAAATCATAAAATCCCGGCATTTCAGCAGTTTCTCCACCTATTAACTGACAACCTGACTGAACACAACCCTCAGCTATTCCTGAAACAATTTCAGCAATTTTTTCAGGATAGTTTTTACCACAAGCTATATAATCTAAGAAAAATAAAGGTTTAGCACCACAGCAAATAATATCATTTACGCACATAGCTACACAGTCTATTCCTACTGTATCATGCTTATCCATTAAAAATGCTAGTTTAAGCTTAGTTCCTACACCATCTGTACCGCTTACTAATACAGGTTTTGTAATACCTGTCATATCTAATTCAAATAGACCACCAAAACCACCTATATCTACACTTTTACCCATCATAGTTCTGGCTATGTGAATTTTCATAAGTTCTACCGCCTTGTATCCTGCAGTAATATCTACTCCGGCATCTTTATAGGTCTTTGACTGTGATATTTCTTTCATTTATAAATCCTTTCTCACTAAACTATGCTATACTTTATTCCTTACCATTCCAGCAATATGTACACATTTGACATTCTTCTAATCCTATTGCTTCTATTATACCATCTAGAGACTGAAATTCCAGTGAATCAAAATTAAACTTCTTACATATTTCAGCTCTAAGTTTCTTTCCTCTTTCGGTGGAAGAATCGCTATATTCATTTATATATTTTTCTCCCTCTTCCCCTTCCAATTCCATGATTATTCTCCTTGCTAAAAGCTCCATCTCATTTTTAGTTCCTGAGAAGTTGAGATATTTGCAGCCATACATAATTGGAGGACAAGCAGACCTCATATGAACGGATTTTGCACCATGTTCAAATAAAAAGTCCACAGTTTCTTTAAGCTGAGTACCTCTAACTATGGAATCATCTACAAATAAAAGGTTCTTATCCTTTATAAGTTCATGAACAGGAATTTGCTTCATTTTAGCAACCTTATCTCTCTCCTTCTGATTTGCCGGCATAAAGCTTCTAGGCCAAGTCGGAGTATATTTTATAAAAGGTCTTGCAAAGGGAATATCGCTTTCATTAGAATATCCAATAGCATGAGGTGTACCACTATCAGGCACTCCGCAAGCATAATCTATATCCTTAAGCAAACCGGATTCTCTATCATGTCTAGCCATAATAGCTCCGTTTTTATAACGCATCAATTCTACATTTATTCCCTCATAGTTTGAATTAGGATAGCCGTAATATGACCATAAAAAAGCACAAATTTTCATATTTTTATTAGGCTTTACGAGCTGTGTTATAGCATTAGCAGTAATTTCTACAACTTCTCCCGCCCCTAATTCCTTTTCATCTTCAAAGCCCAGCTTTTTATATGCAAAAGACTCAAAAGAAACTGCATATCCATCTTCATCTTTTCCTATATGAACAGGAAGTCTACCCTTCTTATCTCTAGCAGCTATTAAATGTCCATCTTCCTTTAGAATCAAAATAGACATAGAACCATCTATTTGCTTTTGAGCAAACTGAATACCTTCCTTAAAACCGCTTTTCTGATTTATTAAAGCTGCCACCAATTCAGTAGCATTTATCTTACCACCTGTCATAGCACCGAAATGCCCACCGCTATAAGATAAATATTGTTCTATTAAATCTTCATGATTATTTATTCTACCTACAGTGCATATAGCATAAGTGCCTAAGTTTGAACGAATCAGTAAAGGTTGAGGATCTGAATCACTTATACAGCCAATAGCAGAATTACCTCTCATTTCATTTATGATATTTTCAAATTTTGTTCTAAAAGGTGAATTCTCTATATTATGAATTTCCCTTTGAAAGCCCAGCTCCTTATCATAAGCAGCCAAACCTCCTCTCTTAGTGCCTAAATGTGAGTGGTAGTCTACGCCAAAAAATACATTTAACATACTGTCATTCTTTGACACTACTCCAAAAAATCCTCCCATTACTTCTTCTAGCCTCCTTAAATTATCCCAATCTTATAGTTAAATGAGGGCTTTTTAGGGCCCTCACATATATGTTTCTATTCTTAAAATATTAAGCAAAGAAAAGTTCTGAAAGCACCATCGGATCAATATACTTGCCATCTTTATAAACACGCATATTTCCGGAAGCGATTTCATCAATTAACATAACTTTTCCATCCTTATCATATCCAAATTCAAATTTAATATCATATAAATCTAAACCTTTTTTCTTAAGATCATCTGCAACAATCTTAGTAATCTTCTGTGTCATTGATTTAATATCTTCATATTGTGAATCGGATAATACACCTAAAGCAACTAAAGCATCTTTAGTTACTAAAGGATCTCCCTTTTCATCATTCTTAAATGTAGTTTCTACATAAGCAGGTAAATCTGCACCTTCCTCAATATATTCACCATATCTTCTAAAAAAGCTGCCTACTGCCTTATATCTGCAAATTACTTCTAAACCCTTGCCAAAAACTTTGCCCGGCTTAACTTCCATTTCAGTAGTATTAAGGTCAGCTGATACATAATGAGTTAAAATACCTGCTGCATTGATTTTTTCGAAGAAATAAATGGACATTCTTAAATTTACATCACCTACTCCATCAATAGTAAGTCCAACTGCATTTTCACCCGGATCAAACACTCCATCCTTACCTGTGCAATCATCCTTAAATTTTAAGAGATAATTTCCATTTTCAAGTTCGAAAACATTCTTTGTCTTTCCTGTGTACACTAATTTCTTTTCCATTTTTTCTTCCTCATTTCTTCCTTTTAAATTTTATTCTTTATTTTTTATTTATTATACTTTTCTTCAACTATACGGCTTTTTTCTAAAACCTTATCAGCATCAGCTTTTTTCTTGAAACTAAGTTTTTCAGCTAATTCATCATCAGAAATAGCTAACATTTCAACTGCCAAAAGCCCTGCATTGTATCCGCCATCTATGGCAACAGTAGCAACAGGCATACCCTTAGGCATCTGTACTGTAGCAAGAAGTGCATCCATTCCATCTAAATTAGTTGACTTAGCGGGAACCCCTATAACAGGTAAAGTAGTATTAGCTGCCATAGCCCCTGCTAAATGAGCTGCCATGCCGGCAATAGCAATAATAACGCCCATTCCTCTTTCTCTAGCTCTTAGGGCAAAATCTGCCGCTTCATAAGGTGTTCTATGAGCAGAGTACACATGCACCTCAAAAGGTACCTGAAACTCCTCTAAAGCTGAAATAGCTTTTTCTGCTATAGGAAGGTCACTATCAGAACCCATTAAAATACCAATTTTCTTCATATTACATTCTCCTAAAACATAGTTTCTTTAAACATATTTTGATTATAATATTTTGAATTAAAAAGTCAACTTTTGTGCTGAATTTTTCTGTACTATTTACTATATTTTTTTATTATAGTTCGTTATATATCGTATATTTTTATTTATAAATTTTATTTTATTCGCATTAATTCTTTCTAAACTTTTTTAGCATAATGCAATAAATAATTCATTATAGGATAAGAGCATTTATAAATAGACTTTAGTTTTTGGGGATTGGGATTTTAGATTTTGCGGTGTAATAAGCTAATGAAACTGGTAATTGGTAATTTATGGTAAAAGTTGGCTGATTTATGAAATACAACCATTTCAGACAACAAAATCTGCTTATAAAGAGGTGTTTCAGGTTAAAATCCCCTGAAATTTGTCCAAAGTTGTCTTAAATTGCTAAAACATCCCAATCGGGCAACTAAAAAGGAAAAAAAGTTGTCTCATTTTAACAATGGATACACTGATACCCCTTATATTTTGAAGGTTTTTCATTTGCACTCCTTTTCTGTATTATAGAAAATAATTTTTTAGTATTAATCCATATTAAACCACACCATTTGCGGCACCTATAAAACAGCAATAAAAAAACCCACATTTCTGTGAGTTTTAATATTTTTAAATTTAGATGGCACGGTTTACCTTACCTGATTTCATACACTTAGTACATACATTAGCTTTTCTAACTGAACCGTTTTCGCTAACTACTCTAACTGACTGAATATTAGCATTCCATTTTCTTCTTGTGTGTCTCATGGAGTGAGAAACATTATTTCCTGAAGTTTGTCCCTTACCACAAATTTCACATTTCTTTGACATCTACCGCACCTCCTTCACTATATTTAAGCCGTAGCATATTCTCTGAATTTTTTTCGTTCACACTGGAACATCAGTTAGTATACCACATTTCACCTATAGGTTTCAAGTCTTTTTTTATGTTTTTCAAAGGTTTTTTGAGTTTTTTTTGTAAATTTCAATGGTTTTACCCATATTAATTATTATTTACCTTTATATTCATACTTTCCCTTGTTTAAGAAAGCCTTCATTCCTTCTTTTTGGTCTTCAGTTCCAAAGCAAATCCCAAAACCTTCTGCCTCTAAAGCTGAACCACTGAACATATCTAAATGGTATCCCTTATTTATTAAAGTTTTACACTGATTAACTGCTACAGGTGCATTAGCAGCAATTTTTCCTGCTAAAGTTTCGACTTCTTCCATAAGAGTTTCAGCTTCAACAACCTTTTCTACTAAGCCTATTCTAAGAGCTTCATCAGCCTTAATATTTTGTGCTGTAAGAATAAGCATGGCTGCCATGCCCTTACCTACTAACTTAGAAAGTCTCTGAGTACCACCAAAGCCCGGTGTTATGCCTAAACTAACTTCCGGCTGTCCAAATAAAGCCTTATTAGATGCAATTCTAAAATCACAAGCCATAGCCAATTCGCATCCGCCACCTAAAGCAAATCCGTTTATAGCTGCTATTACAGGCTTTTCTATCTTCTCTATGTAATTAAAGACTTTATGACCATACTGAGCGAATTTTTTAGCTTCTACAGGGTTTAAAGTAGACATTTGACCTATATCTGCTCCTGCTACAAAAGATCTTCCCTCACCGGTTAAAATAACACATCTAACAGCTTCATCCTTATCTATAGCTGTAAACACTTCATAAAGTTCCTCTAAAACTGTGCTGTTTAAAGCATTTAAAGCCTCCGGTCTGTTAATTACTACATAACCTATGTTTCCCTTAACTTCATACTTAATTGTCTGATACATATCTAATAAGTCCTTTCACCTAAAATATTGATAAAAAAATCACTAAATTAAGTATACCATTTTTACCTTTTAATTTCAAGAAAATAATATATAAAAAAGCACATTCCAAACCTTTATAGTAATGAAATGTGCTTCAATTCATATTTTTAGATAGTTGGATTTTGAACTATTATCAAAATTTGACTATCCGATAAACTTAATTAAGCCACCTACTTCAAGGAAAAGTGGTGCAAATACTACTGCAACAATAGTCATAAGCTTAATAAGAATGTTGATAGATGGACCGGATGTATCCTTGAATGGATCTCCTACTGTATCTCCAACAACTGCAGCCTTATGAGGATCTGAACCTTTACCTCCGAAGTTTCCTTCTTCGATATACTTCTTAGCATTATCCCAAGCTCCACCTGCGTTAGACATCATGATAGCAAGGAGAACACCTGATGAAAGGGATCCGCCAAGCATTCCGCCTAAAGCTTCAGGTCCAAGAATAAGACCTACTGCTAAAGGAGCAACGATAGCCATAACACCTGGAAGAAGCATTTCCTTTAATGCAGCCTTTGTAGAAATATCTACACAGTTTGCATAGTCAGGTTTTGAAGTTCCTGCCATAATACCGGCATCAGATCTAAACTGTCTTCTAACTTCTTCAATCATTTGATTTGCAGCCTTACCAACTGAATTCATAGTCATTGCAGAGAATAAGAATGGTAACATAGCACCGATAAATACTCCGATGATTACGATTGGGTTAAGTAAGCTGATAGTTTCAAGTCCTGTAACTGCTGCATAAGAAGCAAATAATGCTAAAGCAGTAAGGGCGGCAGAACCGATAGCGAAACCTTTACCAATAGCAGCTGTCGTGTTACCAACTGCATCAAGCTTGTCAGTAATTTCTCTTACAGAGTGAGGTAATTCGGACATTTCTGCAATACCACCTGCATTGTCAGAAACCGGACCATAAGCATCAACTGCAACTGTCATACCTGTAGTTGAAAGCATACCTACTGCGGAAAGAGCGATACCATATAAACCTGCAAAATAATATGCTACAAATACGCCAACACAGATAAATAAGATTGGCCATAAAGTTGACATCATACCAACGCCTAAACCGCTGATAATTGTTGTAGCAGCACCGGTCTGTGACTGTTCTGCAATTCTCTTTACAGAAGCAAAATCTCCAGAAGTATAAACTTCTGTAATCTTACCGATAGCGATACCAACAACTAAACCTGCAATAATTGCAATAGCATAAGTATAATCGCCTAAAATCTGCTTTGATAAAACAACTGTAGCGATAGCGGAAATTCCACCTGCAATGTATGTTCCCATATTTAACGCAGTAGCAGGGTTTGCACCCTCTTTACCTCTTACCATCATGATTCCGATGATAGAAGCTAAGATACCTACAGCAGAAATAACAAGTGGGAATGCTGCTGCTTCAACTCTTGAGAAAGTAGCAACTTCCGGTGCATTTGCAACTGCAACTGCAGCTAAAGTAATAGCGGAAATAATGGAACCAACATAAGATTCAAATAAGTCGGAACCCATACCTGCTACGTCACCTACGTTATCACCTACGTTATCAGCGATAACCGCAGGGTTACGTGGGTCATCTTCAGGAATACCGGCTTCAACCTTACCAACTAAGTCAGCACCTACGTCAGCAGCCTTTGTATAGATACCGCCACCTACTCTTCCGAAGAGAGCCATAGAAGATGCACCTAAACCAAAACCTGTGATTGCATGAGCTACATCTGTTAAGTCTAAGCAAACAACGATTACGCCCAGTCCTAAAAGACCTAAACCTGATACGCAAAGTCCCATAACTGCACCTGATCTGAATGCAATCTTAAGAGCTTTGTTCATACCGGATTCTCTTGCAGCGTTAGCTGTTCTTACATTACCTAATGTAGCAACCTTCATACCGAAGAATCCTGCTAACACTGATAATAAAGCTCCACAAATGTAAAGCACTGCTGTTGTCCAGTCAATACCGAAACCGATGAGTACGAATAAAATAGCAATAACGATTACCATTGTCTTGTACTCTCTTCTAAGGAACGCCATAGCACCTTCTCTGATGTATCCTGCGATTTCCTTCATTCTGTCTGTTCCTTCGTCAGCTTTTTTGATCCATGCTGCTAAGCAAAATGCTACAATAAGACCAATAACCGCTGCGACTACGGAAAAAATCTGCATAAATAATACCTCCTACTCACTTTCATACGCCGAATAAGAGGCACATAATATGTACCTCTTATGAAAGTGAAAATATAATAATTTTTTAATAACGAATTAATTAAACTCTATTTTTCAAAAAGAATTATTATTACAAGGGACAAAATTACGAATAAAATTGCCGCCACTGTAGTGACTTTTGCTAAAAGTGCTTCGTAGCCTTTGCTCTTTTTCTTTCCAAATAACTGTTCAGCACCACCGGCGATGGAACCGGACAAACCTGCACTGTTACCTGATTGAAGCAGAACGCTTGCGATCAAAATCAGGCTCGCAACTGCCAGTAAAATCATTAAGAAAATCTTCATCTCTTACCTCCTTGTATTTTAACTTTTTGATTATATCATATATCTTTAACCTAAATCAAGCTAAAAGTTTACAATTTCAATAAAATTTAATGGATTTAAGCTGGCTCCTCCAACTAAGGCTCCATCTATTTCCTCCATATTCATAATATCAGTGGCATTTTCAGGTTTTACACTACCACCATATTGAATAATTACCTGATCAGCAGTTTCCTCATCATAAAGTTCAATAATGGTTTCTCTTATGAGTTCACACATCTGATTCGCCTGAATAGGTGTAGCAGTTCTACCTGTTCCAATCGCCCAAATAGGTTCATAAGCAAATACTATTTTCGCTGCCTGCTCTTTAGGAATACTGTCTAAAGCATTTTTAACCTGCTCACTTACTAATTGGTTCTGATAATTATGTTCTCTCTGATAAAGGTCTTCACCTACACATACTATAGGAATAATTTCTGTTTCTAAAAGAGCTTTTATTTTCTTATTAACAGTTTCATCTGTCTCATTAAAAAGTTGTCTTCTCTCAGAATGACCTACGATACAGTATTGAACCCCTATATCTTCCAACATAGGTATTGATATTTCTCCGGTAAAAGCGCCTTCTTTTTCAAAATGAACATTTTGAGCCCCTACTCCTATATTGGTTCTCTTAAAAGCTTCTACTAAATGTGGAAGTTGTAAATAAGGTGCACAGATGGCAACCTTAACATCTGTGTCATGATATAGTTTTTTAAATTCATCAGCGAAGTTTTTAGCTTCGCTGATGTTCTTAAACATTTTCCAGTTTCCTGCAATAAAAGGAATCCTAAACATTTTATGTTCTCCAAATCATATTCATAATCAATTTATATATTAACTTTACCTAATTATATAAATCTTTCTAAATATTTCATAGTTCTAACTAATTGACAAGTATAACTCATTTCATTATCATACCAAGCAACGACTCTTACTTCGTAGATTTTAGTTCCACATCTCTGAGCTAAAGTTTGAGTTGCATCAAATAAGGAACCATATTCCATACCTATTATGTCAGTAGAAACCAATTCTTCTTCTGTATATCCAAAGGATTCATTAATTGCTGCCTTCATAGCTGCATTTATTCCCTCTACAGAAACACTTTCAGTATCATCCTTAAGGGTTGCATCCAAAATAGTTATGGAACCTGATGGCACCGGCACTCTTTGTGCAGAACCGATCAACTTACCATCTAATTCCGGAATTACCAAACCTATAGCTTTCGCAGCACCTGTAGAGTTAGGAACTATATTTATAGCTCCTGCCCTAGCTCTTCTAAGATCACCCTTTTTATGAGGACCATCTAAAAGCATTTGGTCACCTGTATACGCATGAATTGTAGTCATAAAACCTGTACGAACTTCTCTGTAATCATTTAAAACCTTAGCCATAGGTGCTAAACAGTTAGTAGTACATGAAGCGCCTGAAATAATATTATCATCAGCGGTCAGTTTTTCATGATTTACTCCATATACAATGGTAGGAAGATCATTTCCTGCCGGTGCTGAAATAAGAACCTTCTTAGCTCCTGCATCAATATGTGCTTGTGATTTTTCTTTAGAAGTATAGAAACCTGTACATTCTAAAACTACATCTACCTGAAATTCTTTCCATGGTAAATTCTTAGCATCACTTTCTGCAAACACAGGAATAACAGTACCATCCACTATTAAAGATTTATCATCATAGCTAACCTCATGATTTCTATAAGGTCCCTGTGAGCTATCATATTTAAGAAGATGTGCTAACATCTTAGGTGCCGTAAGGTCGTTTATAGCTACTACCTTAACATCCTCATCACCAAAAATCTTTCTAAAGGACAATCTGCCTATTCTTCCAAATCCATTTATTGCTACCTTAATCATAATCTGACCTCCTAAATTTTTTATTTTTCTTGGATTACAGCTATACCCGGTAAGCTCTTACCTTCTAAAAACTCTAAAGAAGCTCCTCCACCTGTGGAAATATGCGACATCTTATCTGCCAATCCAAATTGTTCAACGGCTGCGGCAGAGTCTCCCCCACCGATAATGGTTGTAGCGGCAGATTTTGCTAAAATTTCAGCGATACACTTGGTACCATCTTCAAAATTAGACATTTCAAAAACACCCATAGGTCCATTCCAGACTACAGTTTTTGCGTCTCTTAAAGCTTCTTCATAATATTTAACTGTTTCAGGGCCAATATCCATTCCCATCATATTTTCAGGAATTTCACCTCTTGGAACAATCATTTTAGGGCTATCATTACTGAATTCTGCAGCGCAAACAGTGTCTAATGGAAGTAGCATCTTAACACCTAAAGCCTTAGCTTCTTCTAAAAGCTCCCCTGCCAGCTCTACATTATCCTTATCTAAAATTGATTTTCCAATTCCAAGCCCCATAGACTTAAAAAAGGTATAAGCCATACCTCCTCCTATCAAAAGTGTATCCACTTTTCTAAGAAGGTTTCTAATAACTGTAATTTTATCGCCAACCTTTGCACCACCCATAATGGCAACAAAAGGTCTAACCGGATTTTCTACAGCGTTACCTAAAAATTCAACTTCTTTTTCGATTAAAAAACCTGAAACACAAGGCAAATAATCAGCAATACCGGCAGTAGAGGCATGTGCTCTATGTGCGGTACCGAAGGCATCGTTTACGAAAATTTCTCCTAAACTAGCTAAATCATTAGCAAAATCTGCTCCGTTCTTGGTTTCTTCTTTTCTAAATCTTACATTTTCCAAAAGCATTAATTCTCCATCTTTAAGAGCTTCTGCCTTTGCCTTTACTTCCTTACATACAACTGTATCAGAACTTAAAAAAGTCACAGGCTTACCTATAAGTTTTTCAAGTCTCTTAGCCACAGGCATTAAGGAAAATTCCTTTTTAGGTTCTCCTTCAGGTCTTCCTAAATGTGACATTAAAATAACTCTAGCATTATTTTCTAAAAGATAATTAATTGTAGGTAATGCAGAAACAATTCTTATATCATCGGTAATTTCACCGTTTTTTAACGGTACATTAAAATCACATCTAACTAAGACTCTCTTGCCTTTTACATCAATATCTCTAACAGTCTTTTTCATTTTATCACCTGATTATTTATTATCTACGCTGTACATATGTACAATCATATCTAAGATTTTGCTTGAATAACCATATTCGTTATCATAATAAGCTATGAGTTTGAAGAAATGGTCATTAAGTTCTATTGTCTGTCTTGCATCAAATATGGAAGTACAAGGATCTCCTACAAAATCTCCGGAAACCACTTCATCATCTACATATTCTAATACTCCCTTTAAGTATGTTTCAGAAGCTTCTTTAATTTTTTCTCTTAAAGCTTCACCTGTAGCAGGTCTTTCTAAAACTACATTAACATCTATAACAGATACGTCTGCTGTAGGTACTCTATAAGAAATTCCTGTCATCTTACCCTGAAGGGAAGGAATAACTAAGCCAACTGCCTTAGCTGCTCCTGTAGTTGAAGGAATAACATTACCGAATACAGATCTACCGGTTCTCCAATCCTTCATGGAACGGGAGTCTACTACTTTTTGTTTAGCTGTAGCTGCATGAATAGTGGACATAAGTCCCTCTTTAATTCCGTAATTATCTTCAATTACTTTCATTAAAGGTGCTAAACAGTTAGTAGTACATGATGCATTAGATACAATATTCATATCTGTAGTATAATCCATGTGGTTTACACCATATACGAAAGTCGGTGTTTCCTTATCCTTAGCAGGTGCTGAAATAATAACTTTCTTAGCTCCCGCTTTAATATGGTTCATTGACTTCTCTGTTGTAACATAAGCTCCGGTACCGTCCATAATGTATTCTGCACCACATTCAGCCCATGGAATATTTTCTGCTTCTGATTCACTGTATACAGGAACCTTTTTACCGTCAATAACAATACCCTTATCATAGACATCTAAACTCTTAGGAAATCTTCCGAATATTGTGTCATATTTAAGCATATATACCATATACTCAAAATCCGCATTCCTAACATTGATACCTGCGATTTCAATTTCAGGTCTGTCCATTGCTGCACGAATAACCACTCTGGAAATTCTACCGAATCCGTTAATGCCAACTTTAATAGCCATTTTAATTTCTTCCTCCTACAATCTCTTAATAATATGACTGATTAATAATTTATATATCAACATTATTAATCATCCAAACTAAAGCCTTACTTAATAAAAATAAGTTTCATTAATAACGCTTTCTTTTAGGTGATGATGCAATGTTCATATCTTCTCTATACTTGGCTACTGTTCTTCTGGAAATATTTATTCCCTTTTCACCAAGAATTTCTACCATTTCCTGATCGGAATATGGTTTTTTAGGGTCCTCACTGCTGACTATTTCTTTAATAAAAGTTTTAATGCTGTTAGAGGACATCCCTTCTCCTTCACTGCTGACTACACCGGCAGAGAAAAAATATTTTAACTCAAATACACCCATTGGGGTTTGCATATATTTACCATTTATAGACCTGCTTACAGTGGACTCATGTATGCCTAAGTCTTCTGCTACCTCTCTTAAGGTTAAGGTCTTCATATATTTTTTACCTAAATCAAAAAACTCTCTCTGATGTTTAACCACAGAAGAAGCCACACTATATATAGTATGTTTTCTTTGGTCTATGCTTTTTATGAGCCAAAGAGCTGAATTATACTTTGAATTCAAGTATTTAGTCAATTCTTCATCATCATCTGAAGTTTTAGCTAAACTCAAATAATATGGGCTTACGATTAAATGAGGCACTGTGCCATCATTAGTCATAACCTGATATCCATCTTCCGTTTTTTCTACAATAACATCAGGAATTATATATTTAATAGTTTCTCCCGTTGAAAACTGACGACCCGGCTTAGGTTCCAAAGTCTTAATTAAATCCACAGCCTGCTGCACCTTAGTAACCGGTAACTCAGTGGATTTTGCAATCTTAGTAAGTTTATTTTCACCTACATCTGAAAGATGTTCTAAAATTATCTTTTCTAACTCTAATGTCAGTTGATTGTTAGCCATAAGCTGTATAAGCAAACACTCCTCTAAAGTTCTGGCACCTACACCTACAGGCTCAAAGCTTTGAATAAGTTTTATAACCTTATTTACTATTTTTATATCTACATTGCATTTACCTGCAATATACTCATCTGTGGCAGTAATATATCCATTTTCATCTATGGTCTCAATTATATATTTACCAACCTTAGTTTCAATTTCACTTAAATCAGAAAAAATCAATTGAGAATATAAATAATCTTCTAAAGTTTCTTCCTTGCTGACAAACTGCTCAAAAGAAGTTTCTTCCCTATCCTTGCTGTATTCCCACTGCTTATAACTGATATCATCATACTCGGCTTCCTTGATCTTTTCACGAAGGTCAAATTCCTTTTCCTCAGCCTTTCCTTCAATAGAAACCTGAAATTCTGTCTTAGGTAAATCTAAATTATACTCTAAAATCGGATTTTCCATTACTTCTGCCTGAACAAATTCATCCAGTTCCTGAGAATTATACTGCAAAATCTGAATTGCCTGAATCAACTCCGGTGTCATGGTGAGTTTTTGACTTTGTTCAATTGTTAAATCATAACCCATTTTCATGGCTGTACCTCTTTCTTCAAACTGCTAAATTTAAGTAAATTCTCTATGCAAAGATTATACCAAAGTTTTCTTTTTATTTCAACCCTGGAAAATCTAACTGTCTTAAGGCTTCAAATAAAATAATATTGGCTGAATTTGATAGATTAAAAGATCTTAAATTAGTATCTGCACTCATAGGGATTCTAATAGCAAATCCTTTATGTGATTCTATAAAGGGTTTTGGTAAGCCCTTAGTTTCTTTACCAAAAAGAAACATATCTTCATCTTCGTAATCAAATTCAGTATATATTCTGGAACCCTTAGTTGTGGCCAGAAACATTCTCTTTTTACCTTCATATTTTTCTAAAAATTCTTCTAAACTTTCATGAATTTCTAATTTTACATAGGGCCAATAATCTAAACCTGCTCTTTTTACGCTTTTGTCATCTATATTAAAACCTAAAGGTTTAACTAAATGTAAAACAGTATCGGTAGCTGCACAGGTTCTGGCAATATTACCTGTATTAGGTGGAATTTCCGGTTCAACAAAAACTATATGTAAAGACATTTCTAATTCTCCTACTTCTATTATTTCTTCTCGTTAAGATAGCACATGGTAAACCATGTGCCATCATATCAGATTTATTCTACTGTACTATTTGCCAGAACCACAGCATTTTTTATATTTTTTACCCGAGCCACAAGGACATGGATCGTTTCTACCGGGTTCTTTCTCCTTTTTAACAATTCTGCTTCTTCTATAGTCTTTTAAAATTTCTAACTGCTTATCTTCTGATAAAATGCTGTTCCACTGGCTAAGACCATATAAATAATCTGCTTCAGCCTTAAGCATATTGAAGAACAACTTTTCTAAATCAATTTTAAATTCTAATTCTGAATATTCTGTTATGCTATCTAAATCCATAGCTTCTATTAAGCTGGAGTTAATACCATCTATGAAACCCATAAAAATTACAGGATTAGCTTCAAACTTAGCTACTAAATCACTAAACTTACCCTTTAAATTTTCCTGATGGTTTTCTAAAATATATTCATAGATTCTCTGTTCTGTGCTTGAATATTCTTTCCAAAACTCATCAAAGGTCTCTTCTGTCTGTTTGTCCATTAACTTGACCCATTCTTTGTATAAACTCATACTATCCTCCAAAAAAATCATTCTTTAAGTTTTCATTAGGTATTATATACCATTTATAAAGTTTTGGCTATAGAAATTATATCTCCCACTATAGCGCTTCCTGTAGGTAAGGCTCCGGCACCCTTGCCATAAAACATTAACTCACCTACCATATCTCCCCTTAGATAAACTGCATTGAATTCATTATCTACACCGGATAAAGGATGGCTTAAAGAAATTCTTTCAGGTTTTACCGAATAAGAAAGCTTTCCGTCCCTTAAAGTAGCTCTTCCTATCAATTTTATCGTTTCGGAGGCAGATTTTGCATCTAAAATATCTTCAATTGTAACTTTCGATATTCCGACTCTTTCGATTTCCTCCGGAGCTACATATTTATCAAACATAAGTGTTATTAGAATACTCAATTTATTAACAGCATCTATTCCTTCTACATCAGCAGTAGGATCTGCTTCAGCAAAACCTTTTTTCTGTGCATCTTTAAGGGCTTCTTCGTAGGATTGTCCCTCTTGCATCTTAGTCAAAATATAATTAGTAGTGCCGTTTAATATGCCCATAATTTCTATGAAATTGTTTGCCTGAAGAGGATTATTTATAGCGGTTAACACAGGGATGCCTCCTGCCACAGCTGCTTCAAATAAAAGTTTAACTCCATGTTTATCTGAAGTTTCCATAAGTTTTTTATAGTTAGCAGCTACTGCAGCCTTATTGGCAGTTACAACATGTTTGCCTCTTTCCAGCGCCTTAATCATATAAGTGGTTGCAGGTTCTATACCACCTAAACATTCCACTACTATATCTATTTCTTCATTATCTAATATATCATCTATATTATCAGTGATAAAATCTTCTGCATATTCGGGTCTGGGACTTCTATTTAAAGCTTTTACTACATCTATTTTTTTGCATATACGGTTTTCAATAATATTTCTATTATCCTTTAATATTTTATATGTGCCACCACCTACTGTTCCCATACCTAATATAGCTATTTTAACTACTTTTTCTTTATTCATTTCTTTACCTTTTCCTTTGTAAAAAAGCAAGCATCGCCATAACTAAAAAACATATACTGCTGCCTTACCGCTTCTTTATATACCCTTAAAATATCTTCCCTAGTGTATAAAGCTGAAATCAACATTAGAAGTGTGGATTTTGGAAGATGAAAATTAGTAATAAGGCTATCTATTATTTTATACTCATATCCCGGATATATGAATATACCCGTAGAGCCTGCCCCTGATTTAATTAAATAATTATTAGACTTCTCATCTAAATAAGCAGCCGATTCTAAAGTTCTGGTAGAAGTAGTTCCAACAGATACAATTCTACCTCCTTCTAAAATAGTATTATTTATAATTTCAGCTGCCTCGTCAGTAATCTCATACTCTTCGAAATGCATACTATGTTCTAAAATATTTTCAACCTTTACAGGTCTAAAAGTACCTATTCCAACATGAAGCGTTACATAGGCTAGCTTAACTCCCTTTTCTTCCACCTTCTTTAAGAGTTCTTCCGTAAAATGAAGTCCGGCTGTAGGAGCTGCTACAGAACCATCTATTTTAGAATATACAGTCTGGTATCTGTCCTTATCTTCTAAATTGTTTTCTCTCTCAATATAAGGGGGAAGTGGCATCTTACCTAATTCTTCCAATCTTTCCATAAAAATCCCTTCATATTGGAATTCTACAATTCTAGTTCCATCATCTCCAAAATCTAAGACCTTTGCCTTAAATAATTTATCTTGAGAAAAACTAACCTCATCACCTATTTTAAGTCTTTTACCCGGTCTAACCATAGTTTCCCAAGTATCTCCCTTAATTCTTTTAATTAATAGAAATTCGACTTTAGCTCCGGTTCCAACCTTTTCGCCATAAAGCCTAGCAGGAAGCACCTTTGAATTATTCATAACCAGACAATCATTAGGCTTTAAATAATCTAAAATGTCATAAAAATGTTTATGCTCCACAGTATCTTTATCCATATCAACTACCATAAGACGGCACTGATCTCTTTTTTCCGAAGGTACCTGTGCTATTAAATCCTTAGGTAATTCATAATCAAAATCATTTATATGCATACTAATCCTCTTCTTTCTCTACATATTCCAGTCCTAAATGTGCATAACCTAAAGATGAAACCATTCGACCTTTAGGTGTTCTATAAAGTAAACCGGACTGAATTAAGAAAGGTTCCTGCACATCTTCTATGGTTACTCTCTCTTCACCTAAAGATGCGGCGATAGTGTCAATGCCCACAGGACCACCCTTAAATCTTTCAATAATAGTTGTTAAAATATCCCTATCTAATCTTTCTAAGCCTAATTCATCTACACCTAATGCCTTAAGTCCTTCCTTAGTAATGTTAATATCAATTCTACCATTACCCTTAACCTGAGAAAAGTCTCTAATTCGTTTCAGCATACGATTAGCTACACGGGGAGTTCCTCTAGAACGCCTAGCCATTTCGCCTAAGGATTCTTCATCTATTGAAACACCTAAGACACCTGCTGTTCTATTTAAAATATTTTTTAATTCTTTATCGGTGTATAATTCAAATTTACTTATTACACCAAATCTATCTCGTAAAGGAGCTGAAAGACTTCCCGCCCTAGTAGTCGCTCCAATTAGAGTGAATTTAGCTAAATCCAGTCTGATAGAACGAGCAGAAGGTCCCTTACCTATTACTATATCCAGAGCAAAATCTTCCATAGCTGAGTATAAAACTTCTTCAACAGAACGATTAAGTCTATGAATTTCATCAATAAAAAGCACATCATTATCGCTCAAATTAGTCAATATAGCTGCCAAATCCCCAGCCCTACCTATAGCGGGTCCTGAAGTTATCTTTATATTTACCCCCAGCTCATTAGCAATAATACCTGCTAAGGTAGTCTTACCTAATCCCGGCGGCCCATAAAACAAAACATGATCTAAGGCTTCCCCTCTGAGTTTAGCTGCCTCAATAAAAATTTTCAAATTATCCTTAACTCCCTGTTGCCCTATATATGCGTCTAAAGTTTGGGGTCTAAGATTAACTTCATTTCTAAGTTCACCCTGTTTCATATTTACAGATGTTATTCTTTCATCACTCATTTAAAATAACCTTTTCAATGCCCTTCTTAAATATTCTTCACTAGAAAGTTCCTCTTCCAAAATATGAGAAACTGCATCAAAGGCCTCTGCCTTACTGTATCCTAAAGATACTAACCCATTTATAGCTTCTGTTCTAGGATTTAAACCATCTAAACTTTCATTATCTGATAATTTAATTCCCACATTGGATGTATTATCAAAATCGGCAAATGCTCCCACCTTATCTTTAAGCTCTAAAACTATTCGTTCCGCAGTTTTTTTGCCTACACCCTGTGCCTTGCTTACTTCCTTAACATCTCCAAAAGCAATAGCACGCTTTAAATCGTCTCCGGTCATGGAGCCTAAAATAGCCATAGCTCCCTTAGGTCCAATGCCACTTACTGAGGTCAACAAATGAAATAAATCCAAACTTTCTCTATTGTGAAAACCATAGAGTTTCATGTCATCTTCTCTAACTATTAAGTCAGTAAATACCATAATTTCATCCCCCTCACCATACTTATAAAAAGGTGAACCGGAAGCAATCTGTATTTCAAAACCCAACCCTGACGAAGTTTCTACCACTATATTATTATCATTAATTATAGATAATATTCCCTTAATATATCTTATCATACTAATTTTCCTTTATATATTATATATTTATTTTTTCATTTACTTTTTGAAATCAGATGCCTTGCCTAATCCTTAATTCTCTAAAAGTCCGTCCACCAGTAGAATGTCCATGACATATAGCTGCAGCTAAGGCATCGGCTGTATCATCTGGCTTAGGTACCTTTTCTAAATTTAAAATAGTCTTTACCATCTGCTGAACCTGTTTCTTTTCAGCTCTGCCATAGCCTACTAAAGCTTGTTTAATTTGAAGAGGTGTATACTCACTTATTCTTAAATTACCTTTCGCACAAGCTAAAACAGCTATGCCTCTAGCCTCACCTACAAGCAAAGCAGTTTTTGCATTATTATTAAAATACAATTCCTCTATAGCAGCTTCTTCCGGCTTATATTTTTCGATAATTTCGGTTAAACCATCATATAAAAAATTTAGCCTTTCTGCCATAGGCATATCCTTATCTGTAGTCAATGAATCATAGGCAACCCATCTAAAATTATTACCTATCATATCTACCACTCCCCAGCCTAAAATAGCATAACCCGGGTCTATTCCTAAAATTCTCATTTTCCTTTTTTCCTTATTTTTATTACCTAAAAAGTATAACACGCAAACATTTGTTTGTCTACATTTTTTAACAGAAAATTTAGCATATTTTTAACGAATTATACTTGAAATTATTCAAAATATATGTTAGTATTTTTATACAATTAAACCTTTAAATTTAATTAATTATACAATGAGGTGAAGGATATGAGATACTCAAGGCAAAACAAAATTATAGAAATTATCACTAATCAGGATGTAGATACTCAAGAAAGATTAGCTTCCCTATTAAGAGAAAGTGGATTTGAAGTAACCCAAGCCACTATTTCTCGTGATATAAAAGAACTTCAATTAGTAAAGACTCTATCTTCCAGAGGAAAATATAAATATGCTATAAGCAATTCTAAGGATCTACCTGTAACAGATAGATTTATTAAAATTTTTAGAGAAACAGTTTTAAGCATTAAATCTGCAGGAAATATTATTCTTATTAAAACTTTGGCAGGCTGTGCTAACGCTGCCGGTGAAGCCATTGATACTTCCGGCGTAAAGCATGTGGTAGGCTCTGTTGCCGGCGATAATACATTGATGGTATTAGTTGACGGGGCTGAGTTCGTACCTGAAATTTTAGACGAATTTGAAAAAATTCTTCTTTACGAGGTAAGAAATGATTAATCACCTAAGCATTAAAAATTTTGCTATCATAGAAGATAGCCAAGTGGATTTTGAAGAAGGTTTAAATATAATTACCGGTGAAACCGGTGCAGGTAAATCAATGGTAATTGAGGCTGTCAGCTTGGCTTTAGGTAGCAGAGCTGACAGTTCTACTATTAGAACAGGTGAAACAAAGGCAATTGTCCAGCTTTTAGGAGAATTAAACGGTGAAGAAATTTTAATCAGCAGAGAAGTTTCCTCATCCGGTAAAAATATTTGCAAAATAAATGGAGAAATAGTAACTCTTGCTAACTTAAACCAAGTCGCAAATAAACTGGCAGATATTCATGGACAATATGATAACCAGTCTCTATTAAATCCGGATTATCATATAATACTTTTGGATAAATATAAAAGTGAAGAAATACAACCTGCTAAAGAAGTTGTATTAGAACTTTTCACAAAATTTGCAAAGACCAAGTCTAAGCTAATTTCCCTACTTTCCCAAGAAAAGAACAATCTTCGCAAAGCAGATTTCTATAAATTTGAACTATCGGAAATTGATAAAGCACATTTAATCCTAGGTGAAGATATAGACTTACAAGACAAAATTTCCGTCTTAGAAAATAGTGAAAAAATTTTTGAAAATGTAGGCAGAGCCTCATCTATTATTTCCGGTAATGAATCTTCCCTTATAGAAGCGTTAGGTATGGTTTCCTCTTCTCTAAGAGAAATTTCGCCCTACTCGACTAATTTCAGCAGGCTATCCTCCAGATTGGAAGATATTTATTATGAAATGCAAGATATTTCCAGAGAATTAGAGAGTTTAAGAGAAGATAATACCTTTTCTCCTCAGGAACTGGATAATGCAATTTTAAGGCTTGATACTATCGATAGCTTAAAGAAAAAATATGGTAACAGTATTGAGGATATTTTAGAATATAGAGATAAAATTTCTGTAGAACTGAATACTATAGAAAACTTTGATGAAGAAAAAATCAAATTAGAAAAAGAACTTCTAAGGGATAGAGATACATTAAAGGCTGCCTGTGAAATTTTGACTAATATTAGAAAAGAAATAGCTCTAGAGCTTCAAGAAAAAATCCAACAGGAGCTTCTGGATTTAAATTTTCCTAATAGCAAAATCGAAATTTCCATCACTCCTCTTTCCTTACCTACTGAAAACGGTATGGATAATGTAGAAATACTGATTTCTACTAATAAGGGCGAACCTCTTAAACCTCTACAAAAAGTGGCTTCCGGCGGTGAAATGTCTAGAATTATGTTAGCATTCAAATCAATTATCAGTTCATACGATATGATACCTACATTGATTTTCGATGAAATTGATAACGGAATAAGTGGCATTACTGCAAGTATCGTAGGACAAAAGCTAAAGGAAATTTCTAAAGAGCATCAGATACTATGTATAACCCACCTGCCACAAATTGCAGCTTGCGGTGATTACAACTACAGAATTGAAAAACATTCTGATGAAGAAAAGACTTATACAGATGTAGTTAAGCTGAATCATAATGAAAAAATTCATGAAATAGCTAGACTTTTAGGTGGTGCTAACATTACCGAGACTACATTAAAAAGTGCAGAAGAATTAATTAAAAACTCATAGATTAAAAAATCCGACTGAGTTAACAGCCGGATTTTTTTATTTCAAAAACTTTTTCAATATTTCTTCCTTTTTCTTACTATAAGGTCTATATCTAAGGTTAAAGTCTAACCAAGTGCCCTTTTTTAATATGCTTCTATAATGAGTAAAGGTTTCAAAAGATTTTTTACCATGATAGCTGCCCATACCACTTTCTCCTACACCGCCAAAAGGCATATTGGAATTAGCCAAGTGTACTATGGTATCATTTATACATCCACCGCCGAAGGATAACCTATCTAGAACAAGTTTTTCTATGGACTTATCTTCTGTGAATAGGTAAAGGGCTAGAGGCTTGGATTTTGAGCGAATATAAGCAATAACTTTTGACATATTATCATAAGTAAACATTGGTAAAACAGGCCCAAAAATTTCTTTCTGCATAATAGGCGATTCCCAATCTCTACCCTCAATCAAAGTGGGCTCTATAAACCTTTTATTTATATCACAGCCTCCTCCAACTATGATTTTTTCCCCTGCCATGAGTCCTACTAACCGATTATAGTGTTTTTCATTTATAATACTATTCATATCTGACATATCACCCTCAGGGAAAAATTCAGATATAGCTTTCTTATATTCCTCTACAAACTCTGATTTCTTATCCTCATGTATTAGCAAATAATCCGGTGCCACGCAGGTCTGTCCGGCATTTAAAGTTTTACCGAACAAAATCCGCCTAGCCGCCACTTTTATATTGCTATCTTTATGAACTATCACCGGACTTTTGCCACCCAGCTCCAAGGTTACAGGGGTTAAATGCTTTGCCGCAGCTTCCATAACCACTCTACCCACAACGGAACCACCTGTAAAAAATATATAATCAAATTTTTCCATTAAAAGTTGAGAATTTTCTTCCCTACCTCCGGCTATAACTGTTATATACTCACTTGGAAAACTTTCTTCTATAATTTTCTTTAAAGCTAAAGCGGTATTGGGGGCAAAGGCACTGGGCTTTATTACTGCTGTACAGCCGGCAGAAATGGCACCAATCAAAGGTTCCACAGATAGCTGCATGGGATAATTCCATGGAGACATAATAAGCACATTTCCATAAGCTTCAGGGCTTATATAGGATTTAGAAGGAAACTGTGCTATAGGAGTTTTTATTTTCTTAACCTTCATCCATTTTTTCAAATGTTTAATATGAAAATTAATCTCATCTAAAACCATTCCGATTTCTGTCATGTAAGTTTCATAATAGGATTTATTCATATCCGCCATCAAAGCTTGACAAATTAAACTTTTATTAGATTTTATTGCAAACTTCAATTTCAAAAGCATTGATTTTCTAAACTCATAGTTACCAGTCTGACCACTTAAAAAATAATCTTTTTGGGCTTTTACAATTTCTGATATATTATTTATATTATCTACTTTATTTTCCATCATAATTTCCCCTCTTAAAAAAGAATGCGCTTATATCTTCAGGTGTATAAGCTTCATTCTTCATCCACCACCTAACAGTTTCTGCAAAATCACAGGTTATACGATTTAATACATAATCCTTAGGTACATTTCCATAATCTTCTATCAATTCTTCTGAAAAAATTTTATACAAATAGGTTTTAAAATATTGCATAAAAAGTTCACCACTTTCACAAGCTAACAAACCTTTTATATATGAAAAGCTATCCTTTAAATGATACAAAATATGTGTTATCTCTACTTCTAAACCTCGCTCTTCCTTAGAAAAATCATGGGTTTGTTCACCGCATAAATCCTCCGAAAAAACATGGTCGAAAATTTCAGTACATAACACCTTAATTAAATCGTCCTTGGTTTCAAAATGTGAGTAAAAAGTACTTCTACCTATATCTGCCTTATCTATAATATCCTGAACAGAAATAGATGAATAAGTTTTTTTCTCAAGTAATTCTATAAAGGCATTATAGACTGCCTGTCTGGTTTTTTTCTTTCTTCTATCTAATTTATTTGTCATTTCATTTTCCTTACTTAATAGACACTTTTTCCAAAATGTTCACTAAAAAACTTCCAGCCTAATCTGATTATTGTTTTATTATATCAATACATTATAATCATAATTGAACACTCTGTTCATATTAAATATATTATTCTCTATATGACTCTATGTCAAGTACTATATTAAGGAGCGAATTTATGATTAAAAAAACAAATGATTTTCTATCGGGCTGGATTATGACTTTAATTGGCAGTATATTTCTCATTATTTCATTTATACTTCCCCGATTAGGATATGCTAAAGGTATTTATTTTGCTTTGGTGACCCTGTTTATATGTGGTCTGCCCTTAATTTATCTTTCTATACATAGGCTAATATACAACAAAGGAATAAATAAAATTTCCTCTGCCCTTTTAATTTCTATGGCAATGATTGCCGCAATTTTAATAGGTGATTTATTTGCCGCCGGTGAAGTTGCTTTCATTATGGAATTTGGTGCTTTACTTGAAGATATGACTACTAGAAAGGCAAGAAAAGGATTAAATAATCTTATATCCCTACTCCCTAAAATGGGCAGAGTAATAAGAAATAATCAAGTAATAGAAATACCCTATGAAGAAATAATAACCTCAGATATTGTAAGAGTATTGCCGGGTGAAAGAATTCCTATTGATGGAGTAATTATAAAAGGTGAAACTTCTGTAGACCAATCAGTTATAACCGGTGAAAGTCTTCCAATAGACAAGGAAACAGGAGATTTTGTTTTCAGTGGCACCATAAATCAATTTGGAGCCATAGATCTTCGTGCTACAAATGTCGGTAATGATTCATCTATAAAAAAATTAATATTATTAGTAGAAAATGCTGAAAAAAATCAAGCCCCTACCCAAAGAATAGCTGATAAATGGGCAAGTTATCTGGTTCCTATAGCACTTTTAATAGCCCTGTTAACTTACCTCTTTACCATGAATATTACAAGAGCTGTGACCATTTTAGTAGTATTTTGCCCCTGCGCTTTAGTATTAGCGACTCCAACAGCTATTATGGCAGCTATAGGACAAGCCACTAAACAAGGTGTATTAATAAAATCAGGAGCTGCTCTGGAAACTATGAGTAAAGTTACCACCATAGCCTTTGATAAAACGGGAACTCTCACCTTCGGTAATTTAGAAGTTAGCCATATCATCCCTCTTGATAAGCTATATGACAAAAACAAATTATTAAGCCTAACAGCTTCTATTGAAGCCTTTAGTACCCATCCTATAGCTAAAGCCATATTAAATTATGCCAAATCCACATCCGCAAAGCTCATGGAAATAGACAGTTTTAATATGATTTCAGGAAAAGGCGTATCCGCTAACTTAGGTGGAGTTAAATACTTAGTAGGAAATGAACAATTCTTAAAAGAACAAGGGATTTTCATAGAAGATGAGCATATAATAGATATGTTAAATAAACTTAAATCTCAGGGCAATGCCATCGTTTTAATAGCAGATTTTGAAAAAATATTAGGAATTATAGCTTTGTCAGACACTATAAGACCCGATTCAAAATCCACAATTTCTAAGCTACATAAATTAGGAACAAAAACCATATTATTAACCGGAGATAATCAAATGACCGCTGAACATATATCTAAAAATATAAGTATCTCCTCTGTTTTTTCAGATTTACTACCGGAAGAAAAAGTCAATGAAATAGAAAAAATTAAAACTCATAGTGTCGTTTGTATGGTGGGTGATGGTGTAAATGATGCCCCCGCTCTAAAAACCGCCCATGTAGGCATATCCATGGGAGCAATGGGTAGTGATATAGCCATTGAAGCCTCTGATATAGCCCTTATGAATGAAGACATATCTAAAATTGCATATTTGAAATGGCTGTCTGTGGCTACAGTAAAAACCATCAAATCTGCCATTACGCTATCTATGGTTATAAATTTTTTAGCAATCTTACTTTCTGTAATGGGAATTCTTAATCCTACAACCGGCGCATTAGTTCACAATGGAGGTTCCTGTTTGGTGGTACTATTAGCAGCCTTATTATATGATAAAAAGTATGTAGAATAAAGATAAACAAACATAGAAAAAGGGACTCCTATATGGAATCCCTTTTTAAATTCATATTCTTAATCTACAACCACAGCTGTTCCTGTAGCTGAAACCATAAGCATATTATTTCCTGCTCCTAATACTTCATAGTCTACATCTATGCCTACTATGGCATTCGCCCCCATTTGATTAGCTCTGGACTGCATTTCGCTAAGTGCCTGATTTCTAGCTTCTAAAAGTTCTCCTTCATAAGATCCACTTCTTCCACCGAAAAAGTTAGTAAGCCCTGCAGCAAAGTCCTTAACAAAATTAACTCCTACAATAACTTCTCCGAACACAATCCCCTTGTATTCCTTAATTTCATGACCTTGTAAGGTCGGTGTTGTTGATAACATCATCTTAAATCCCTCCTCTTGTTAGATAAAACTTAATTTATATAAATAAAGTATTGAAACTTATTTATAAACCACCATACTGTGCCATAGCATTTAACATATTTCCAGATAAAACATTTATTATATTAGAAGTTTCATCTATGGCATCTATCATCCACTTACCATCTACCTTAGTTAATGGTAAAGATACTGTTTCAGAAAAATCCTTTTTAGCCTTGTCTAAATACTTCTTAAAACTTTCTATAGCTTTTTTCTCAATTTCATCTTCAGAAAGTCCATTTGCCGCCTGGCTAATAACCTTATTCATATAGTCTGTAATAAAATTCTGCATCACCTTACCTAAATCAAAGGTATTAAATTTCACTTCTACAATAGCAGTATCTTCTGTAATTTTTTCATCAGATATAGTATAGTCAAAATCCAAAATCTTACCGATTAAGGCTTCTGCTATAGCCTTTTCGCTTTCACTACCATCTTTTAATCCGGCTAAATCTGCCACATCGAAGTTGTCTCCGGAATAAGTAGCTTTGATTGCTTCTGCATCATTAGCTTTAAAGCCGTCTAAAAATTTACTAACTGACACTGATGGAGTATTCTCCTTAGTTTGTCCCCCTTTATTACAAGCACCTAAACTTAAACATAATGCTACTACTAATACTAGGGATAATATTTTTTTCATAACTTTTTCCTTCTTTTAACAAAATTAATTTCATATTAGAAATTATATCATATCTTTTGTTTTTTGCCTATAATTTAATACAATTTTAATTCAAAATATCTGTAATAAACATATTATGAAACAAAAAAAGAACCTTCGACTATTTTCAAAGGTTCTCAATTTGCTAAGAGTTAACCCCTCAGCCTTCATAAAAGCAAATTTATTTGTAAAGGTTTCTTTATATATTAGAAATATAAATACACCAAAAGGATACACCTGCCATAGCAAGGGCTATTCCTAAGCCTGTATAAAATACAGCAATGAAAACTGTCGGTGCTAAGCCGGAAGAACGCAGCCAAATACCACCTGACATCATAAAAGTCATAATTAAATATGCCTTTATATCAAAGAAATGCCAGAATCCTCTAGGTTCAGTATAGGTTTTTATTCGCTTTGTGTGTTTAATGCTCATTTTATAAAACATCAATCCAAAAATGCTAAACACAACAAGAGATAATAAAATATGAACTACGCCTACCTTCGATAATTCCCCATAAGCTATTATACCTAACCTAGTCACATTAAAACCGGCAATCAGCCACACCACGCCTGCAATTAACAGTAATGTATTAGGTTTAACTTTCAATATATTTTTCATAGTATTACTTCCTACTTTTTTCATCGACTGCTTTTCTCAAACTTAATAATAGCAATATTATCCCTACTGATAATAAAATATGACCTATACCTGCCATACCTGAAATAGCCCCATTTAAAGAACTAACAATTTCAACTCTTAAAACCTGAATTGTGCCTCTTATAAGCATCATAACAGCTGTTATATGTAAGCCTATATTATACAACCACATAAAACCTTGAAAATACTTTTGTCTACTTATTTCAAAATTGTTATCCAATAAGGAAACTAATATAAACATAACCATTCCCAGTAAAAACAGATGAGTATGTACCTTACCTAAGGCAGTTGTATCTGAAAAAACATGGAACTTAGTAAATTCTCTATAAAAAACTCCAGCCATCATGGCAAATATACTATAATATAAGGCTAAATTAATATATTTCTTCACTATTTATCCTCTCCTTTCATAGCACTATAACCTATCATAACAGTCCAGACATAAGCACAAGTCTTTGGTATCATAAGCATACCAATTAAAGGTACAGAATCAACAAATAATACTACCGGTATATAAAATCCGAAGCTCAAAACTATAGTAAGCCATAAAAATTGAAACTTCTTATCTTTGTTCTCTTTAACAGATTTATAAAACAAAATTATTATTAAAAGTCCCAAAAGTGCAAACGGAATGTTTCTATAAATTCCCCAAGATAGTGGCGGAACTTCACTTATCCATTGATTTTGAGGCATTAAACATAATAAAATTCTTGAAAGTGCCAATAACCAAATAACAATAGTCATTTCCCTTCTATCCTTCACCTTATAGCGTTCACGCCATACATAATATAACAAAACATAAAACAAAGTCATCGTTACAGAAGTAATAAGTTTGCCTATGCCTAAAGCTGCAGTATAATTCCCTAAACCCGTTGTGCATAAAGCAATCGATCTAGGTACTAAATGAAAAGCATCTCCAAAACCTAAGGTAACTGCCATAATACCATATAGCAGGTACTGTAAACGCCCCTTACTTCTCTTAATCATTTTAATTCCAACTAAAACCACAGTGGTTAGATAAACAATATCAAAACCTGTCTCAAATATAGCTTGCATAATAATATCTCCTTAAAATATTTATCGTTTGAACTTTGTTCAATTTAAGTTCTATAAAAACCCGCCTCGCAGACGGGATTTTATCATTTTTATATTTAGTATATAGTTCGCCTTATAACTTCTACTAATACTAAACAATCTTTTTTCTTCTGTATCAATAAACACACTATGTTAGCTAGTACAAAATCCACAAGCTCCAACTCCTTAAGTCGTCCGGAAAAAGCATCTTCCTTAACTTTTACATCCTCTTTCAAAGCCTTAACCATTTGTAACTTTATCTGACTAATATAGGCTTCCATAGAATTATGAGCTTTTCCTCTACTTTTAGCAGAAAAACTTATAGAATGAATAGTAAAAAAATGGGGGTATTTTTCCATACCGTTCTCAATATATTTAAAGCATTTATCAATATATTCAATGAAGGATAAACCCTTTAACTCCTTATCCTTCCAACGAAAAATGTCTTCCCATACGCTTTCAATAGTAGCAATTAATAAATCATCCTTTGATGGAAAATAATAATATATAGATCCTAAGGCTACATTGCAAGCTTCAGCTACACCTCTCATATTTAAGGCTGATAAACCTTTATCTGACACTAACTCTCTGCAAGTGGATAAAATAGCCTCCTTAGAGGTTACTGAAGTATTCAAAATTAGCCCTCCTTATACAACAACTCGATTTAATTATATTACTAAAACAGTTTTTTGAACATTGTTCAACTTGAATTATATCACATATATTTTAGCTGTCAACTTATTTTAACTTTTCACTCCACTCAGCTTCCTTAAATCCAACTAAAACCATATCATCACATATTAACATAGGTCTTTTAACCAGTAAACCATCGGTAGCTAATAGTTCAAATTGCTCATCTTCTGTCATGTTCGGCAGTTTATCCTTAACCTTATATTCTTTATATAAGACACCACTTGTATTAAAAAACTTCTTAATAGGCAATCCACTTTTTTCATGCCAAAGCTTCAACTCTTCCTTTGTTGGATTTTCCTCTTTAATGTGTCTTTCTTCAAAACTAATTCCATTTTCTAAAAGCCACTTCTTTGCCTTTTGGCAAGTAGTGCATCTTGAATAACATAAAAATAACATATCGTACCTCCTATTTACCTTAAATTATACCTAATATAATAAATCCTATATATCACATATTGTCAATTATAAACAAGCTATAATTTTTCGTTCCTAAATCTTATAAGCAGTATACTTTGAATTATTATCCTTAACTAAAACTATAATCATAGGTATAGCGCCAATAGCTGTAAACAAATACAACATTCCTAAGTTCTGATAATAAACTTCCTTAAGCTGAGAATATTCAATTATTTCCCATACCACACCAAAGGACTCAAAGAAGTTCATTCCTAATTCTCTTGAAATACTAAGTGCCCAATCAATATTATTTCCTAAATAAACCATAAATAACATAATAATTCCAGATATAGCAATACCTTTTTTAGTTAATTTTCCACCTAGTAAAGAGTAGCCTTTCACAGTAGTCACACCCATTATTAAACCACTAATAACAGATACATAGCCCAACTGTGCAATAATGACAATCGCTACCACACCGGCTAAAGAGCCTAATAATGCTCCTACAATTCCACCAATAACATTTTCCTTTTTAATAGATAAATCATGTGCCTTTGAAGATAGTTCAGAAGACAATTCAGCAAAGCTTGTTTCTGACAAAATCTTAGGAATTCCACCTAACATATACCCGTCAAGCCTATCATCAGCACCGGTTTTACCTGTATTTTCACAACATGGTTCATACCTATTGGAAGCCATAAAACTCACAGCAGCATCTATGGACTCAAGAATATTTGTAATGGTAACTTTAGTAGTTAAGCCATGTTTAATAATAAATTCAACACGATAACCTGTCACAGAAACATCGCGTATTTTGCTCTCTTGCTTAACCAATTCCTTCATTTTTTCCTGTTCCGGAAATTCTCCATTAGTAACTGAAAAAATCAATGCAGAATACTTGTCTTCAATATTAATGAAATATGGAATCCCCCTTTGATTTCCAAATAAAACTCCATGCTTTTCATCAATTCTAAAACTTTTACTTTCTAATAATTCTCTAAATATTTTTTTCATAAAACCTCTCCCTCTTATTCTTTATTATCTATGCTATAATAGTATTATATCCTAATATACAGCAAAATCAATTTATTTCAAGTAGCACCTCAAAATTTTTCATAAAAAAGGAGCTAGCATTTTCTCCTAACTCCTTTTATAAAGAACCTTTTTTATAAATATTTTTTATTTACCAAAATCTATTATTATTCTTCTCTTTTCTTAGATACTGCTACCATTCCCAATAAGGATACCCTGATGATAACTCTACACCAAGAAGATAGTCTGCACGCTCGTTGCAGGATGGAAGTTTACAAAATAAATGATGTATTAGAATTAGTGTCAAAGCCGAATTAATTAGGATAATTATTCATGCAACTTAGAATTCCTTAGCAGTTTAATTATTATTACAAGGGAAGTAACCACCTCTAAAACATACACCCCTATCAATACTATAGGCATAATTTCAACTTCTGCAAGGCTACCGCTGAGCAATATGTAATCCCAGAGAGAATGGAAAATTATAGGGAACAGTATTTTTCGTGTGTCCAAATACATAGCTCCTAAGAACACTCCCATAACAAAGGTTGAGCCAAGTTGTCCCATTAGCTCGGAGACTGATAGACCTCCTATAACATTTAGTAAATGTAATGCACAAAACAGCACTGAAGACAGCAGTATGGCAAGAAGGGGATTCATCTTTTTTGCCATTGCACCAAGCAATATCCCTCTGTACATGCCCTCTTCAGCTATTCCAATCAAAGCAGTATCTATTATCAGTATAACAAATGCTAAATCCGGGCTAAATCCTCTGACAAT
>CAMENZ010000002.1 GCA_945928865.1 uncultured Clostridia bacterium | reverse complement strand
GTCCACCTTTAACAATACTTTAGTTACTCTGACAGATATGAGCGGAAATGCACTTGCATGGTCATCCGCAGGTTCCCTTGGATTTAAGGGATCAAGAAAATCAACACCATTCGCAGCACAGATGGCAGCTGAAGAAGCAGCTAAGGGTGCTATGGAACATGGATTAAAAACTGTAGAAGTTTATGTAAAAGGACCTGGTTCCGGTAGAGAAGCAGCTATCAGAGCTCTTCAGACTGCTGGATTAGAAATCACTATGATTAAGGATATTACACCAATTCCACATAATGGTTGCAGACCACCAAAACAGAGAAGAGTATAGGAGAAGGGAGGAATAAGTTATGGCAGTAAATAGAGATCCAATTCTTAAGAGATGTAGATCACTTCAGTTAGATCCAAGTCATTTAGGAATTTATAAAGAATCAAAGCGTCAACCAAATAAGAACTTTAAGAAAATCAGTGAATATGGTCTTCAGCTTCGTGAAAAGCAGAGAGCTAAATTCATATATGGCGTTTTAGAAAGACAGTTCAGAGAAACTTTCAATAAGGCTTCTAAGAGAAAGGGTATCGCAGGTGAAAACCTTTTAATTATGCTTGAAGAAAGACTTGATAACGTAGTATACAGAATGGGCTTATGCATGACAAGAAGAGAAGCTCGTCAGCTTGTAGTTCATGGTCATTACACAGTTAACGGAAAGAAAGTTAACATCCCTTCATATCAGGTAAAGGTTGGAGATGTAATCAGAGTTAAGGAAAAAAGCCAGAAGTCACCTAAATTCAAAGAAATTAAGGACATGACAGTAGGCGTTCCTGCTTGGTTATCCGTTAATAAGGACAAGCTTGAAGGAACAGTATTAGCTGAACCAACAAGAGAACAAATTGATACTCCAATTGCGGAGCACTTAATCGTCGAATTATATTCCAAGTAATATAGCGTCGTAATAAGCTATTTCACAACAGGGAATGAAAGGGAGGGTTTTTGAGTGATAGAAATCGAAAAGCCAACAATCAATAAATATGTTGATGAAGACCGTTGCTATGGTAAATTCGTAGTAGAACCTCTAGAAAGAGGATACGGTACAACTTTAGGAAATGCTTTAAGAAGAGTGCTATTAAGCTCACTTCCAGGCGTTGCTGTTACATCAGTGAAAATCGACGGAGTACTTCATGAGTTTTCCACAATACCGGGCGTTAAGGAAGATGTAACAGAAATCATCTTAAATCTTAAAAAGTTAGCTGTTAGATTAAACGGCGATGCTGACACTAAGAGAGTAGCTATTAACGCAGAAGGTCCTATGGAGATTACAGCAGCTGATATTATTGCTGATTCAGATGTTGAAATCATAAATGGTGATTTACATATAGCAACTTTAGATGAGCATGCTAAACTTTATATGGAAATCGATCTTGCAAGAGGTAGAGGTTATGTTCCTGCAGAAATGAATAAAACTGAGTCTACACCTATTTCAGTAATACCTATAGACTCAATTTATACACCTGTAAGGAAAGTTAATTACACAGTGGAAAATACTCGTGTAGGACAGGTGACTGACTACGACAAGTTAATTCTTGAAATTTGGACAGACGGTTCCATTGCAGCAGACGAAGGAGTTTCCATCGGAGCTAAGATTATGCAGGAGCATTTAAACCTGTTTATCCAGCTTACAGATGCTGCAGAGGATTGGACAATTATTGTTGACAAACCTGAAGACCAGACAGTAAAGGCTCTTGAAATGACAATTGAAGAATTAGAACTTTCTGTTCGTTCCTTTAACTGTTTAAAGAGAGCAGCTATTAACACTGTTGAAGAACTTACACAAAAATCAGAAGATGATATGATGAAGGTTAGAAACCTTGGTAAGAAGTCATTAGATGAAGTGAAAGCAAAACTTGAAGAATTAGGTCTTTCTTTAAGACCAAGTGATGAATAATCTTGCAAGAAAGGAGAAATCAAAACTATGCCAGGATATAGAAAATTAGGCAGACCTACAGCTCACAGAAAGTCAATGCTTAGAAACCTTGTAACTGATTTACTCAGAGAAGGTAGAATTCAGACTACTGACTGTAGAGCTAAGGAAACCAGAAGAGAAGCTGAAAAGTTAATTACTTTAGCAAAACGTGGAGATCTTCACGCAAGAAGACAGGCTTTATCCTACATCGTAGATGAAACTGTTGTTACTAAATTGTTTGAAGAAATTGCACCTAAGTATGCAGATAGAAACGGTGGATATACAAGAATTCTTAAGTTAGGACCTCGTCAGGGGGACGCAGCTGAGGCTGTATTCTTAGAATTAGTATAGTCTAAACAACACTAGATAGAAAGAGGCTGAGAATTCAGCCTCTTTTTTGTTGGTCTGCTTTAGCTATGGTTCCGAAGGCAGAGCCTGAGGAACAAAGAACCACCGGCTGAGCCGGTGGTTATGATTTGTAAATAATGTACTTTTTTTGTATCGTTTTTATGGGCTATGTGAATTGTAGATATAAGTATTGTGATGTGTATAGACATAGGATAAACTATGTGATATTCTATTACAGCTGACTGCTTCTACTTCCCTTAGTATAGTTCCAAATCCAAGCAAAAGAGAAGCTAGACAAGCAATAATATTATTTGAAAAAGGGGTAAAAATTTATGTCATTATTGAGTAATGAAAACAAGATTAGTCAATTAAAGTGGTTTGATATTTTAGTTTTGACTATCATATTTTGGGGGAGCAGTATAGTTACTTCTACCCAGTTTTATATAGCTTTGTGTCAGGGTACTATGAATTTAGAGGGAAGCACAGATTTTACTGCAGCGGATAATTATAGAGTTTTATATTCACAGGGAACCTTATTGGCTATCGCAATAATTTATTTATTTATTAGAAGATTTGATTTTAGCAGTTTGAATATTAAATTCAGTTTTAAAGCAATTATATGGGGTATAGTTCTTTTTATAGGGGCAGGGCTTATTCAAGATGTTTACAGTGTTGCTATGGCACAGGTAGAAGGTTATCTTCCTTTCCCAAGCCCTCTTGGAAACATAGTACATAACGAAATGTTATCAACTGTTATATATTCACTGTTTAACGGATTTTATGAAGAAATTTATTTCTTAGGATTTTGTTTGGCAGTACCAAAGAATTATTTGAAATGGGTTATTCCTTTTTCAATTTTAATAAGAACCAGTTTCCACACTTATCAAGGTATGATTTCAGCCGTAGGTGTAGGCGTAATATTTGGAGTATATATGCTTTATGGATATAAGAAATCAAAGAGTGGAAATCTACTACCATTCTTCATAGCACATGCTTTTGGAGATATTTATGGATTAAGTATTTGTCAGTTCTTCGGAATGTAGAAAATATAAATATTAGGGGAAGTAATGAGTATTAAGGATAATATTAAAGGAATAAATAAAGAATTAAAGGTATATGTTAAACATATTGGAATATATGCTAAGTATCAGTTAGTAACTAAATTTATGTTGGCGGTTATAGTTTATCTGCTTTTCAATGTAGTTGGAAAAATGATTATAAAAAGTTCCGGACACATAGTTTTATCCAGTGGTAATTTTAAAGATATATTATTTTCCTTCGGCGGAATAGGATTTGTGGTAATTTCTTTATTGCTTTTTTTCGTGGCTATTGCCATAGATACTAATGCCTTTATTGCCATAAGTGCATCTATTAAAAGGTCAGGAAAACCTATCACTATATGGGAAGCTATGAAATTTGGTGCAAAATCCATCAAGACATTGGTTTCTCCTGCAGGGCTTTTTTTAGTGATTTTTACATTGCTTATAGTTCCTTTAGCGAGTGTAGGTCTAAAGACTTCTTTATTTAAGGGGTTGAAAATACCAAACTTCATCAGTTCAGTAATAGAAGATAATCCACTTTATTTAAGCATATACTTAGCAGTGATTGTAATATTTGCAATAATCGGTTTCTTTTTATTATTGAGTTTTCACTTTATGTGTTTAACTGAGCAAAATTCTTTAGAAGCGATAAAAAGTTCTATTAAGGCAGTATGGAAAAACAAGTGGGATGTTTTAAAAGGCATAGTCCTGCTTAATGGTATGCTGTCAATAGTAACAGGAATAGCATTTTTCTTAATATATTTAGTAATTGAGTTTTTAGATTATAAGTTAATTGGAAGCTTGGTTTTATCAAGATTCCTTATGATGTTAAGTTTATTTATCTTTGCAGACATTGTTAATTTGTGGTTCTTCTTTATTGGACCTCTACAAATTCACATGCTTACAGGAAGATTTTATAATCTTCAAGCAGATTTTGTTGAAAAGAGATTTGAAACAGAATCTAAGATGGCAGGTAAAAAGAAATTTAGAAAGCTGTCGGTTATAGTTTTATCATTAATTATGTTATTTAATATGTTTGAAAGTGGCATTTTAGCTGTCTTATTTGATGAGGTTTTTAGAACTAGATTAGATGTGGACATAGTTGCTCATAGAGGTGGCGGAAATCTAGGAGCGGAAAACACGGTTTCCGGTTTAGAGGCTGCTATTTTATCCGGTGCTAGATGGAGTGAAATAGATGTTATGCGCTCTAAGGATGGAGTGTATGTTATAAATCATGATAAAACTTTTGAGAGGGTAACGGGAAATCCTAAGGCTCCTTCTGAAATGACTTGGAAAGAAATACAAAAGCTTAAGGTTAAGGACTATTTTGATTCAAAGAGACCTGATAGTAAGGTGGCAACTCTAGATGAATTTATGGAAGCTGCTAAGGATAGGATAGGGCTGTTAATAGAGCTTAAAGGTAAAGATGCAGATGAAAAAATGGCAGATGATGTGGTAAAGGCTATTAAGGCTCAGGATACCTTAGAGCAGTCGGTTATTATCTCTTCAGATTATAAACTCATTAAATACATTGAGGATAAGTATCCGGAAATTCAAACAGGTTATCTATATTTCTTCTCTTTAGGAGATACTGCTAAGATAAAGACTGACTATTTAATTATGGAAGAATCTGCTGTTAGTAGTGATATGGTCGACAAAATCCACAGAGAAGGCAAAGCTGCTTTAGTTTGGACTGTAAATAAGCCGGAAAATGTGGATAAGCTATTAGATGATAAGGTAGATGGATTAATTACAGATTATGTAGTAGAAATAAAAGCTGCCATCGAAAGATGGGATAATAAGACGGATAAAGATATTGTCTTAGGAGAGCTTAATAGGCTTTTAACTAATCATTGGGGCTCCCTTATAATGATAGATGAAAGAAAATAAAATATTATGAAACTTATATAAAATTAAAGCACTTCAAGGGTGAAAAGCCATGGAGTGCTTTTTGAATTAGTTAATGTAGGGCTTATCTGAAAATTGGTTTATGGAAATTAAAAATAGTGCTGTTTTGAGATTTTTTAGGACTGCAATGAATTTCCCTTATATTTTGGCGTTTCCGTTTACACGGCACAGGAAAGAGCTTATATGACAAAAATACGAATACTGTGAAATGCTATTCTTTTCAAAATCACAGTACTTCTATCCATTAACTAAAAAAATACACTAAAGTTTTTAAGTAATTGTATGGGAAGAAAAGCCAAAATATGCTACAATATAGATGACTTTTTCTATAAATTTTACTGAAGGAATTGTCAAAAAATAAAAAATAATCCCATATTTATAAGGGGCTTAGGAGAGTTTATGAATTTAGGACATTTAAATGATAAGCAGCGTGAGGCTGTTTTATATACAGAAGGGGCTTTACTGATTTTAGCGGGAGCAGGCTCAGGAAAGACTGCAACTATGACCCATAGGATTGCACATTTATTGGAAGAAGGTGTTAGCCCGTATAATATTTTAGCTGTAACTTTTACTAATAAGGCGGCTAAGGAAATGAGGGAGAGAATTGAAAATTTAGTAGGCGATATGCCGAATATGTGGATTTTGACCTTCCATGCTATGAGTCTTAGGATTTTAAGAGAGTACTACGAAACAGTTGGATATAAGGCTAATTTTGTTGTTTATGATACAGTGGATCAGAAAACCTTGCTTAAAAATATTATTAAGTCCTTAAATATAGATACGAAACTTTTTCCTCAGAATTACTTGGCTTCTATTATAAGTAAGGAGAAGGAAAGGGATGTATCACCGGATGAATTTTTAGTCAGAGAAGGTGATTTCGGTAAGGCTAAGACCATATATTCAGTATATAGCGAGTACCAGAAGCAACTTATAAAGAATAATGCTATGGATTTCGATGATTTACTGAGATATACCCTTCATATTTTGCAACAAAATCCGCAAGCCAGAGAAAAATATCAGAGAAGATTTAAGTATATAATGGTTGATGAGTATCAGGATACGAACCATATACAGTATGAAATTGTAAAGATAATGGCTATGGGTAGCAGGAATCTTTGCGTTGTAGGAGATGATGATCAGTGCATTTACCAGTGGAGAGGGGCGGATATTAGCAATATTTTAAATTTTGAAAAAGATTTTCAGGGAACAAAGGTAATAAAGTTGGAGCAAAATTATCGTTCTTATGGAAATATTTTATCGGCAGCTCATTCCGTTATTAAGAATAATAAGGGTAGGCGTGAAAAGAAGCTTTGGACTGAAAAGGAAGAAGGAAATAAAATTGTTTACAGAAGGGCGGATACGGATAAGGAAGAGGCACAGTTTGTAGCCCAAGAAATCAGTTTACTTAAATCAGGGGCAGGCTATGATGATTTTGCTGTATTATACAGAACTAATGCTCAATCAAGGCTCTTGGAAGATGCCTTGAGAAGGCGTAGTATACCTTATAAGATTTTGTCCGGTTTTAGTTTTTATGAAAGAAAAGAAACTAAGGATATGATTTCGTATATGAGAATGGTTTTGAATCCTTCTGATGATTTAGCTTTTAAGAGGATTGTTAATGAGCCGAAGCGAGGGGTGGGGCCTACAACTATGGCTAAATTAGAAGCCTTAGGCAGTGTGGGAAATCAATCTCTGTTTGAAATTCTTTTAAGAGATGAGATAAGATTTAGTCTGAATAAAAAACCAAGAGAGGCAGTAACGGAACTTTTAGATATGCTTATGGGTTTAAGGCAGGAAGCTATGAATATGAGTATATCTGATATATATGATGTACTTTTAGCTAAAAGTGGATATATGAAGGCTTTAGAAGTGGAGAATACTGTTGAAGCGGAGAGCAGAATAGAAAATCTTTTAGATTTCAGATCTTTTATTGCAGATTTTGAAGAAGAAAAAAAGAGAAATAATGAGGATGCCACTTTAGAGGAGTTTTTAGAAAAAGTTTCTACCGATAGTGATGCAGATAAGTATGATGAAAATGCAGGGGCAGTAACCTTGATGACTATTCATAGTGCCAAAGGTTTAGAGTTTCCTGTAGTATTTTTAGTAGGTATGGAAGAAGGGTTATTCCCAAGCCAGAGATCCTTAGACAGTGAAACGGGCATGGAAGAGGAGAGAAGACTTTGCTATGTAGGTATAACTAGGGCGAAGGAGAGGCTGTTTTTAACAAGTGCTGCCTATAGAATGATGTATGGACATGGAGATTTTACTATAGAATCTACATTCCTTAGAGAAATTGACCCTAGAGTTTTCGACCCGGCAGGAGATGGTGTGTATAACCCTAGAAAGAATCCGAGAAATAATTTGGGTATAAATACAGGTTCTATAGATGGTTATAACAAGGACGCAGTTAAACCGTATGATCCTTTAAAATATGCGAAAACTCAGGTAGTTGAGGCGGCTAAGGATAGAGGTGAGGATTTCCAAGTTGGAGATCAGGTAACTCACAGCAAGTTTGGTTTTGGTATAGTAATTGAAAGTGGTGCTAAAACTATTACAGTTAATTTTGAAGAGGGTGGCCCTAAGAAACTTGCTAAGGGAATTGCCCCTCTTAAAAAGGTTTAGAGGATAAAAATGGATAAAATGAATAGAATGAAGGACTTGGTAGTTCTTCTTAATGAGGCAAGTCATGCTTATTATCAAGAGAGCAGAGAGCTGATGTCTAATTATGAATATGATAAATTATATGAGGAACTTGAAAATTTAGAACAAGATTTAGGCATTACTTTATCTAATAGTCCTACTATAAATGTTGGATATGAAGTGCTTTCTGAACTTGAAAAAGAAGCGCACCCTGAAAAAATGTTGTCCTTAGATAAGACTAAGGAAGTGGATAAACTTAAGGAGTGGATTGGAAATAAGGAAGGACTTCTTTCTTGGAAGTTAGATGGGCTTACCATTGTTTTAACTTATGAAGAGGGCACCCTTAAAAAAGCAGTAACTAGAGGGAATGGCGTGATAGGTGAAGTAATAACTAATAATGCGAAGGTATTTTCTAATTTGCCTATAAATATTGGATTTAAGGGAAAGCTGATTTTAAGGGGAGAGGCAGTTATTTCCTATGAGGATTTTGAAAAAATAAATCAGACCATAGATGACCCTAGTGCAAAATATAAAAACCCAAGAAATCTTTGCTCAGGTTCTGTAAGACAGTTGAATAACCAAATCACCAGAGAAAGAGGTGTTAGGTTTTATGGATTTTCTTTAGTGAGAGCTGAGGGGTTGGATTTCGGTAAGAGAAGTGAACAACTGTTATGGCTGAAAAACCAGGGATTTCAGATTGTAGAGCATATTTTAGTCAGTAGAGATACTATAGAAAAAGAAATTTTAAGTTGGGAAGCCAAAATTGAAAATAATCCTATACCGTCTGACGGCTTAGTTTTGAGTCTTGATGACATAGCCTATGGCAAGTCATTAGGGGTTACGGCTAAGTTCCCTAGAGATTCTATAGCCTTTAAGTGGAGAGATGAGATTAAGGACACTACCTTACTTGAAATTGAGTGGAGTGCTTCTAGGACAGGGCTTATAAATCCGGTGGCTATTTTTGAGCCTGTAGAGTTGGAAGGTACTACTGTTAGCAGGGCTTCGGTTCATAATATAAGTGTTATGGAGGAGCTGGAGTTAGGTATAGGAGACATTATTCAGGTATATAAGGCAAATATGATAATACCTCAGATTAGTGATAATTTAACTAGAAGCGGGAATTTAGAAATTCCGGAATTTTGTCCGGTATGTGCTGAAAGGTTAGAGCTTAGAAATGAAAGAGGAGTTAAGACCTTAAACTGCATTAATTCAGAGTGTCCGGCTAAGGAGCTTAAGAGTTTTACTCACTTTGTAAGCAGGGATGGTATGAATATTGAAGGTTTGTCAGAAGCCACCTTAGAAAAATTTATCGGTATAGGTATATTGAAATCCCTAGGTGATATTTTTAGGTTAGGAGTTCATAGAGAAGGGATAGTTAATATGGAAGGCTTTGGCGAAAAGTCTTTTGATAAACTTATTAAAGCTGTAGAAAAGGCTAAAAGCATTAAAACTTCCAGTTTCTTATATAGCTTAGGTGTGGCAAATATAGGTAAAGCCAATGCTAATTTGATCGCAAATTATTGTGAAAATAAGTGGGATAAAATTCAGTCCTTAAGCAAGGATGAACTTTTAACCATAGACGGCATCGGAGAAATTATGGCTGATGCATATGTGAATTTCTTTAATAAGGAAGAAAACAGGGTAATTATTTCAGATATTTTAACCTTTGTGGATTTAGATGAAAGCTTTGAAAAGGTATCAGATAGTTTAGCAGGAATGACATTTGTAATAACGGGCTCATTAGAGCATTTTGCCAACAGAGATGAACTGAAAAGTCAGTTGGAAAAGGCTGGGGCTAAGGTAGCAGGTTCTGTATCTAATAAGACCAGTTACTTGGTAAATAATGATATTATGTCTAATTCAGGTAAAAATAAAAAAGCAAAAGAATTAGGTGTAAAGATAATAACAGAGGAAGAAGTTATAGATTTATTAAAATAAGAAAGGGTGGATTTATGAGAATACCTAGTGATTTTAAGGGTTTTGATTTGAGGACTGTTATGGAAAGGTTGCAAGAGGCAGGAGAGCCCGGCTTAAAAGATTTCTTTTTAACTCTTAAGGAGGCAAAACTGTTAGTTCCTTGTAAGGCTAATAAAGAAGATTTAGGAGTTCTGACATCCCCTGATGGCTCTAATGTGATTCCCGCATTTACGAGAGCTGAGGAATTGGTGGACAAGCCTGTTCAGTGGGAAGATGTGATTGTAATGTCTATAGATGAGCTTAAACATATTTTAGTAGATGCTGTTGAAATTGACGCTATAGCTCTTAATCCTTTTGGCAATACATTGATTCTTAAGAGGGAGCAGCTTATGGAAATGGATAGGGCAGTTTCCACATTTACTGTGGAAAGGACAGAGTTTACTAAGCCCCATGATATGAAGCTTATGGAAAGCTATCCTAGAGGATTAAAAAAAGCTTTAGATGATAACTTTTGGAGAGAGCCTAGACTGAGAACGATATGGGTCGTGTGGGCGAAGCAGGAAAATGAAAAGGATTATCATCTGCTGGTGGTGGCAGATTTTGAGGGAGATAGGAAAGAGTTTTTCCCTAAGATTGCCAATATAATAGCTAAATTTTTAAATCGTGGAGACAGGTTTGAAATGGTAGATGAACCTGAGTTAATTAAGAAGGTAAAGGAAATTACGAAACCTATTTATGGAGGAAGGTTCCACTAGAAATATAAGGGTTTTAAGTGTATTTTATGGAAAGGGTAATATGTAAATGATTCTATTACGGGAATATTTAGTTGAAAATTTCATATTTTTAATAACTATTATAAGCACTTACTTTATAGTTTCCATGAAATCAGCGGTAGACAGGTCTTTGAAAATTCACATGGTAATTAATATGACCTTGCTTCTTGTAATTTCTCTTAATGCTTTTCACCTGAAAAATTTAATTTTGGGAGATGTAGAGGGCTTAGAATATTACATAAGCAGTATTTTATATTTTTCTTTGAATCCTCTACCAATGCTGGCTTTAATCGGTATGACCGATAGACATAATAAGTATAATTACATACCTATTTTATTGAATTTTGTCATATATTGTAGTTATTTTATTTCCTGCAAATATTCTCTGCCTTTAAGAGATGTGATGGAAAGCTACTATATACCTAATTATGCTTATGTGGTTACAGAATGGGTGTGTTGGGTTATTTTTCTGTGGATTTTGAACATAAAGTTTTACAGAAAATCCAATAAGAATCCTTTAGGAATATTTACTTATATTTCTGTGCTTATGACAGCCAATATACTTGATTCTACAGGGATTTATCCGGGCATATTGATTAAAACTTATGCTATCGCTTTTTTACTATATTATCTGATAATACATGTGTATATTTCACAACAGATAAATGAGGAAAAGGACTTAAAACTTAGGGAGCAGAGACTTTCTATGATGCTTTCTCAAATACAACCTCATTTTCTCTATAATACGCTCAACACTATTACGGCTCTTTGTAGAGTTAATCCAAAACTTGCAGAGGAAACCACAGTAAAATTTTCAAAATATTTAAGAGAAAATATGTATAGTATGGAAATTGCAGATATGCATCCCTTTTCTCAAGAGTTGGAACATGTGAAAATTTATTTAGAAATTGAAAAAATAAGATTTGGAGACCGTCTGAATATTGAATTTGATATTCAATCTACAGATTTTGATTTACCTGTATTAACTTTACAGCCTATAGTTGAAAATGCAGTTAAGCACGGCGTTTGCAAGAAAATTGAAGGAGGAACGGTAAAGCTGTCCACCAGAAAGATTGGGAGAGATAATATTATTACCATAACAGATGATGGTGAAGGCTTTGATCCTGAATTGATTAAATTTGATGGCAAACATCACATAGGTATTAAAAATGCCAATGAAAGATTAAAAAGCACAGTAAACACTCAGATGAAGATTTCATCTATAGTGGGTGTAGGAACGGAAGTAACTATTGTTATTCCGGGAGAAAAATCAAAGATAAAGGAAAGTGAGGGTGAGAGACGTGAAATACATAGTATTGGACGATGAGATATTTGCAGCGAATTATATAGCGGAGCTCATTCTTGAAAATGATGAAGAGGCAGAGGTAACGGTAAAGAATAATCCGGTGGAAGCTTTAGAAGTTGCTTTGACAGAAAAGTTTGATGTTTGTTTTATTGATATTCAAATGCCGGGTCTTAATGGGGTGGATTTTGCGGCTAAGCTGAAAGCAAAATATCCCAGAACAAATTTCGTCTTTATCACAGGATATTCGGATTTCATGGGAGATGCTTTTCAGCTGGATGCCAGCGATTATATAATGAAGCCGGCCAGCTCTGAGCAGGTTAAACATGCTATTGAAAATCTTCGGTATTCAGTAAGTAACAAAGAGGTATCTCAGGAGGATGACAGAGCAAAGGTTAATATAAAGATAATTTGTTTCGGCAATTTTGATGTTCTCATAGATAATATACCGGTAAAATTTAAGTTTGATAAGACTAAGGAGCTGCTTGCTTTTTTAGTACACAGAAGAGGCGCTAGATGCAGCACGAAAGAAATTATGGTGGCTCTCTGGGAAGATGAGGGTCATGATTCTTATTTCAGAATGTTGAGAAAAGATTTGAGAGATTCTTTGAGTAATCTGAAATGTGGCGATATAATCTACAGTGAAAGAGGCAGTATGTCTCTAGCTCATTTAGAATGTATAGAATGTGATTATTTTGAATGGTCTGAAAATAAAGAGGAGTTAATGGACCTTTATCAAGGGGAATATATGGCACAATATTCTTGGGCAGAGGAGATGAATGGTTTAATTGATAATTTTAAATATAAGTAAATTTTATGAAGTTGGGAAATCTTTTACAGGGATTGACACTTTATTGACATACTTGGTGTTAGTATATTAATAGAATTTATTCAATTTTATTAAATGGAGGCGTCGTATGAACGAAAATGTTAAAACTGTGAGATTGCCTAATAAAGTAGAAGCGTTAATTCCTATAATTTTTCTACTTACTATAATGATCTCCAATTACGTATTTCAGTGGGGACAGGATCCTCATATACCGGTTACTTTATCCTGTGGAGTAGCCATGCTTATAGGCAGACTTTGTGGATATACTTTCAAAGATATGTTGGCAGCAGGTCTTGAGGCAGTTAATCAGTCATTAGAAGCTATTATAATTATTTTATTAGTAGGCTGTCTCATAGGTTCATTTACAGCTTGTGGAACTATTCCATCAGTTGTATATTACGGACTTAAGCTGTTATCACCGGGAATATTTTTACCTTTCGTTACTGTTATGTGTGCAGTAGTAGGTATTGCTCTTGGTTCAGCTTGGACTGTATCAGCTACCCTTGGAATAGCATTTATGGCTATAGGAACAACCATGGGTTTAAATCCGGCACTTATTGCAGGAGCTATTCTTTCCGGAGCTTGTTGTGGAGACAAATTTTCTCCTTTATCAGATTCCACAAACTTAGCCGCAGGTTCAGCACAGACAGGATTATTTGACCATGTGGCAGCCATGATTACTACTACTTTCCCAAGTCTTATAATTGCAATTTGTATCTATGCCTTCTTCTCTTTCTCAAGTATAGAAGCTTATGATCCAACTTTAGCTAATGAACTTTCTGCTTCAATTACAGGACATTATAATTACATGAGTCCATTACTTTTAATACCAATTCTCATGATTATAATCGTTGCAGTTATTAAGATGCCGGCTATTCCATCAATTGTTCTACTATCCTTAGTAGGTTGTGGATTTGCTGTAGTATTCCAAGGAGCAGGCATTGCGGATTGTATTAAGATGTTGCATTTAGGTTATGAAGCAGAGTCCACTAATGAATTATTCTATAAGCTTGTAAACAGAGGTGGAATGAATAGTATGCTTTGGACTAATAACCTTGTAATAGTAGCGGTTGCATTTGGTGGAATTCTCCAAAAAATTGGAGCGGTAGAATCCATTTTAGGCGGCTTAATTCATAAGGTTAAGACACCTTTACAGTTAATCGTGGTTACTATTGCTACTTCCATGTTCTGTATTACAACTATGTGCGACCAATATTTAGGATTGATTATTCCGTCCTCAATGTATAAAGAAAATTTTGATAAGATGGGATTAAGCAGAAATATGCTTTCCAGAACTCTTGAAGATGGCGGAACTCTCTGGTCACCACTTGTACCATGGTCTTCCTGTGGTTCTTATCATTCAGCAGTTTTAGGTGTTCCTACTTTATCTTATATACCTTATTGCTTTATGAATTTAATAAACCCTGTATTCGCTATGGTTACTGCAATTTGGGGAGGAAACATCTTATTTGCTGATGGTTCCAGAACAAATATGTTTGGTAAACTTAAGAAGGGTCACGGACCGGCTGGAGCTCCGGAGGAAGCACATAAGATTGCTATGGAAGCTCTTGTAGAGAAGAGAAAGGCCGGAATATATAAGAGTATCTAGTCTGTAATGAAGGAAGTTTGCACTTTCTATATAAATGATTAAATAAAAGATTTTGTATCAAAAGGTTAAAGGAAATAGTTATGAAATTTTATGGAATCTTACCTGAGCGAAAGTTATGGGTGAAAATAGCAGCGGTTGTAATAGGTGTATTTGCTGTTTACGATGCATATGCAAATAAAAATTGGTTTTATGTACCCTTTGGATTTATTATAATCCTAGCTACATTTTCATCTAGAAAGCAGGTAGTTTCAGAAGAGGGAGTAGATGTGGAATATAGCATACTGGGTTATTGTTTTCATAACCTGTGGAAGTATGAGGAAATTCTTGCAGTGCATACTGATAAAAGGAAATCTGCTCCTAATGTGGAAATTCATATAAATAAGGGAGCTATCAATCGAAGATTTATTTTTAGCTTAAGAGATGCAAATTCTGTAGTTGATTTAATAGAAAGTAAAAAACCGGAAATTAAGATTTTAGAAGTGAATCATAAGAGATGATTTTGATTTATAAGCAGGTAAAGAGTGGTTAGTAAACTGCTCTTTATTTGTTTTTGACTATTGACCAAAATCTTAAAAAATGGTATTATATTTGTATAATATTGCCCTTAAAGAGCTTCGCCTGATGCGGTTTGGGCCCTGTGCAATGGGATGCCGTGAACCTTGTCAGGTCCGGAAGGAAGCAGCAATAAGCGGAAGTTCTTATGTGCCGCAGATTAGCCTTTTCCGAAGTCAAGCGTAGCTCTCTAAGGGCAATTTTCTTTTATTATAAAAAAATGGAGACGGGATATGTATACCGCATTATACAGAGCAGAACGACCTGAAGTTTTTTCGGAGATTTTAGGTCAGGAACATATAGTAAAAATATTAAAGAATCAAATAGCGGAAAATATGGTAAGCCATGCTTATCTTTTTTGTGGAACCAGAGGAACCGGAAAGACCACTACTGCCAGAATATTAGCGAAGGCTTTAAATTGTACTTGTGAAACAGGAGATGAAATCCCTTGTGGAGTTTGCGAAAATTGTAAGGCCATAAAAGATGGCACATTTATGGATGTTATAGAGATTGATGCAGCCTCTAATAATGGTGTTGATAATATTAGAGAACTTCGTGAAAGTGTTAAATATCCACCTTCAGTAGGAAAGAAAAAAATTTACATTATAGACGAAGTTCACATGTTGTCTACGGGAGCCTTTAATGCGCTGCTTAAAACATTGGAAGAACCACCGGAGAATGTTATTTTTATTCTAGCTACTACAGAACCTCATAAGCTTCCGGCTACTATTCTTTCCAGATGTATGAGACTGGATTTTAAAAGAGTGTCAACAGGTATTATAGCTTCAGGTATGAATAAAATCTGCCAAGCCAAAGGTGTGAATATTTCTGAAGGGGCTTTGAGGCTTTTAGCTAATGGAGCAGATGGATCTGTTAGAGACGGGCTTTCTCTTTTAGATCAGATTTTAGCTTCCGGAGAAAAGAATATAGATAGGGATTTAGTCCTAGAATATTTAGGCACCTTAGGAGAAGATTTTTTCATAGAGCTTACAGATTTAGTTTCTCTAAAAAAGGTATCAGAGGCCTTAGTTTTAATAAATGAAGTTCTCTCCGACGGCAGAGATGCTAAACAGGTAATGAAGGATTGGGTATCCCATTATAGAAATTTACTGCTAGTTAAATTCTTAAAAAAGCCGGAAGATATATTGAATATGTCTTGGGAAAATATAGAAAAAATAAGAACACAGAGTCAGCATACGCCTTTAGAGGAAATAGATAAGGCGATAATCCTTTTATCTAAGACAATTAATGATGCCAGATGGTCGACTCAACCTAGAGTTCTTTTAGAATTAGCTATGGTAAATTTAGCTACCGGACTTTTAATAGAGAAAAATGTCAAACCCGGAATTGATAGTTCCGCTATACAGACTCAAGTTAGAAGTTCATCTAGTTTAACAAAACCTGTAGCTGAAATATCTAAAGTAAGTCCGGAAGTTAGTAAAAAAGAAAATAGTTCAGATGCTTTAGAAAAACCTTTGGATAGGGTAGCCCATAAGGTTGTGGGTACTGAGGAATCTCAGGGGGCTGAAAAAGAGCCGGGCGGAGTGGATTTTGAAGCGGGAAGCCCTGTAGAAAGTATGGATTCTTACTACAGTCAGGATGCCTTGAGAGAGCTTTGGGATAATGTTTTAGAGGAAGGCAAGTATTTATCAGGTAGTATAAACATAGTAGCAGATAAGAGCAATTTAGTAGGTCTTAAGCCTGATGCATTTACAGTGGAAACTGATAACTATATGTTTAAGGCTATTTTAGAGCAAAACAGGGAAACCCTAGAAGACTTAATGTCTAAGACCTTAGGAAGAAAGCTGAAAATGGTATGCTTAGATGGAAGTGGCAGCCCTAGAGTTCCTATAAAGGAAAGTCCTAAAGAATTATCGAGTGATAAGCCTAAGGTTATAGAAAAGACTGAAATAGAACTTCCTAAAGTAGAGGAAGGGTCAGAAGATCCTACAGATATAGTTTTAGAGGCTTCGGAAATATTAGGAATAAAAATAGAGTTGGAGTAGGTGGATTTTGAAATAGGTATAATATCAAAATCTAAAAATAAAAATTAAGAAAAAATCAATTAAGGAGAAATAATATGGGAAAAGGAATGAGAGCAGGAAAGGCTAAGAAACCTCAAATGGGTGGTGGTGGAAGTATGCAGAAGCAGCTTCAGCAGATGCAGGCTATGCAGAGACAGATGGAAGTTATGCAGGCTGAAATTGAAGAGAAAGAAGTTACAACTACAGCAGGTGGCGGTGCAGTTACAGCTGTTGTAAACGGTAAGAAAGAGTTGGTAAGTTTAACTTTAAAACCTGAAATTGTAGATCCGGATGATATTGAAATGTTACAAGATTTAGTGATTGTAGCAGTAAATGAAGGTATGAGACAGATTGAAGAAATTTCCAACAATGAAATGGGAAAAATTACCGGCGGATTGAATATACCGGGCTTGGGAATATAATAGAAATATAGTGGGAATATAAGATGAAGCAGTATCCAAGACCTTTAGCAAGGTTAATAAATGAGATCAGTAAGTTGCCCGGAATTGGAAATAAATCGGCTCAGAGGCTGGCTTTTCACATTATAGATTTGGAGGAAGAGGAAGTTAAGAAATTGACGGAGGCTTTGCTTTCAGCTAAGAAAGAACTGAAGTATTGTTCTGTATGTGGAGACTTAACGGAGGGCGATCCTTGTTCTATATGTAGCAATTCTCAGAGAAGGCAGGATGTAATTTGTGTAGTAGAGAGCCCGAAAGATGTTATGGCTATGGAGAGAACTAAAGCCTTTGATGGTCTATATCATGTTTTACATGGTGTAATAGCGCCTTTGGAAGGTGTAGGGCCTGAGGATATAAATCTGAAATCTCTTATAAAGCGATTACAGGAAAATGATGTTAATGAGGTTATAATTGCAACGAATCCTAATATTGAAGGAGAAGCTACGGCTATGTATATAGGCAGGCTTTTAAAACCTTCAGGAATAAAGGTTACTAAATTGGCTCACGGTTTACCTGTGGGAGGGGACTTAGAATATGCTGATGAGGTTACATTACTTAAGTCTTTAGAGGGGCGTAGCAGTTTATAGAAGTAAATTGTATAGGTAATTATGCTTGTGAAGGTTGCCCGTAGTTGGGTGGGCAGATTTTGCAAGATGTGTAGGAGGTAGAAATGTTTAGAGATGTATTAAAGAAGAAACAACAACTTTCAGATGAAGAGGTAAAGGAAATCCTACAGAGAAATAAGTATGGCACTTTAGCTTTATATGGAGATAATGATTATCCTTATTCAGTGCCATTAAATTATACTTATAATGAAGGAAAATTCTATATTCATGGCTTTAATAAAGGTCATAGAGCAGAAGCTATTGCTAAAAATCCAAGAGTGTCATTTTCCATAATTGATAAGGACACCTTAGTTCCTGAAGAATTTACGACTTATTTTAGAAGTGTAATTCTATTTGGTAGAGCGAAACTTCTTTCAGGTGATGATGCTATGAGATTTGTTATGAGAACCTTTGTAAATAAGTATTCTGCCGATTTCAAAGAAAGAGGAGAGGCTGTAATAGAGCGAAATCTTAAGGCTTTAGCTGTATATGAAATAGAAATTGACCATATTACAGGTAAGCAGTCTATGGAATTGGTTAAGAAAGATGTAGAATGATAAGATATTGATATGAAGTAGGAGCAGGAGATTACTTGCTCCTTTTTAGTTTTTTACTATAATAATAGATTTATTGAAAAGTTGTCCAAACTCTTTGTTTTTATAAAGAAGGGCAAGTTTTAATATGCCGAATGGCTAAAAGCACTGTGAAATGCGGACTTTGATTTTTTCACAATGTTCGTATCTTTGTCATATAAGCCTATTTCATGTGCCGTGTAAGCGAAAACGCAAAAATATAAGGGAAATTCATTGCAGTCCTAAAAAATCCTAAAACAGCACTATTTTGAAGCATTAGCCAACTTTTACCATAAATTACCAGTTCGGTCGCCATCCCCTTAAGCAAAATCTAAATCTTAAATTCACAGTTTATTTATCAACATTTTTTCATATAAACCGGAAAATAATAAACCACCGGAGAAACCGGTGGTTGGGAATTCAATTTTTATTTTGTAGGGGTTTTGTAGAACCTGCCTGTAAGTTGATCTGTTTTTATTACATTTATAAAGGCTTTAGGATCAATTTCTTTAATTGCTGTAATTACCAGGTTTACTTGCCCTCTACCTATTACAGAATATAGTATTTCTTTTGGTTTTCCCTCAAAACATCCCGTGCCGGAAATTAGTGTGGCATCATGGTGTGTGAGCAGGCGGATTTTGTCGTATATGACAGAAGCTTTTTCTGTAACGATAATTAAGGTATCTTTTTGATAACGCTGGTATAATGTGTTTAATACCTGTGTGCTGGTAAATTGATATATTATAGAATAGAGAGCCCTATTGAAACCGAATAAAATGCCGGCAGTAGTCAGTAATACGATATTAGCTGCTAAAATATAGTTCCATGCATCTATACCTCTTTTCTCAGAGAAGAATATGGAAATAAAGTCTGTACCGCCACCACTTGCTCCAAATATGAGGCAAAGGCTAATGGCAGATGCATTTATGAGTCCACCAAATACTGATATTAGAAGTGGGTCGTATGTAATGGTGATATTAGGAAAAATATCTGTTAAAATACCTGACAAAGCTACAACATAAAAGGTGTATAGGGTGAATTTTTTCCCGATAAATTTAAAACCGATATAGGCAGGGATTAAATTTAAAGGAAGATAAATTATAGCATAAGATATATGTATGTTAAGAAACTTATATCCTATTTGTTGGATTAAGACGGTCATTCCACTGAAGCCTCCCGGGAATAGTCCTCCTGCGCGAACGAAGCTGTTTAAGTTAAATGCCATAATGGCTGAGGCTAAGGTTAGAGCTAAAATGATTTGAAATTCTCTTATAACCTTATTATTAGAGTGGATAAGTGATTTAAGACTATTCATATAATTCTCCCATGCTATGCAAGATTCTGCATTTTATTTTGAACATTTTTTATTGTAACATAGATAAGGTGGTAATACAATAGTAACTAGGGACAGTATCTCAAAATCTCCAATGACGTAGAAACTTGCTATGCTAAAAACAAAAAAGAAAAAATTATGTAAAACTACAAAAAAAACTTGATTTTTTTGTTTTTGTGTGTATAATATAGAAATATCGCTAAAGATATAAAAATGTCTTTAGCAGATAAATTTTAGAAAGATTAGGAAAAAATTATGAAAGACAAACTTACATTTAGAGAAACCATTTCGGTTGCAAGCTTACTTTTTGGATTATTTTTTGGTGCGGGTAATTTAATATTCCCTGTTCACATGGGACAATTGGCTGGAGGTCAAGTATGGCCTGCTATTATTGGATTTATTATTACTGGCGTTACTATTCCAATTTTAGGCGTTGCTGCTTTAGGTGTAAGCCGTAAGAAGAATTTAGTGGAAATGAGTGAAAGTGTAGGAAAAAAATACTCCATATTCTTTACTTGTGCCACCTATTTAACGATAGGTCCTTTTTTTGCCATTCCGCGTTGTTGCACAACGCCTTATACAATAGGCATAGTGCCTTTGATGAATGAATCAAGACTTACATTGGCTATATTTTCCTTTGTGTTCTTTGCAGTGGTACTATTCTTTTCACTTAGACCAAATGGAATTTTAACTTGGATAGGCAAAATTTTAAACCCTATATTTTTAGGACTTTTAGCAGTGCTAGTTTTAGTAGCTTTATTTAGACCGGAGGTAGCAGTGGAGACTTTACCGGTTGATCCGGCTTATGCTGCTAATCCTTTGTTTAAGGGATTTATTGAAGGTTATGGAACTATGGACGGCATCGCATCTCTTGCTTTTGGGGTAATAGTAATTACTACAATTCAGGGTTTAGGTGTGGATAAGCCGCAGTCAATTTGTAATAACACCATTAAGTCAGGCATCTATGCAGGACTTTTAATGGCTGTAATATATGGGGCAATAACTGTTATGGGAGCTCAGTCCTTAGGATATGCTCAGCTTTCAGAAAATGGTGGAATCGCTTTAGCTGATATTTCAAATCATTATTTTGGAAAAGCAGGAACTTTAATATTAGCTCTTACTATATGCTTTGCTTGCTTAAAGACAGCTATAGGACTGGTAACGAGTTGTGCGGAAATCTTTACAGAGATGTTCCCTAGGACTCCCGGATATAAATTCTGGGCAGTTGTATTCACAGGATTTTCATTCTGTGTGTCAAATGTGGGTCTTACAGCTATAATTACTTATGCTGTTCCGGTACTTATGTTCTTATATCCACTTTGCATTACTATAATTTTTCTTTCACTATTCGGAAGATTATTTGGCAATAGCAAAATCGTATACCAGATGGTAACCGGTTTTACATTAGCAGCAGCTTTTGTAGATTTTTTAAAGGCTTTACCGGAAGGTCTAAAAGCAACTCTTCATTTAGATGGATTTGTAGCAGCTGTTTATGAAGTGCTGCCGTTTGCAAAATTGGGCTTAGGTTGGGTTGTACCTGCTTTAGTAGGTTTAGCTATAGGATTAGTTATAAAGAGTGTATCACCTAAGGGAAAATTAGTATAAATTACATTAAAAATTTTATAATAAAATAATGACATATAAAAAGTACCGTGAATAATAAGCGGTACTTTTTGATTTTTCAATTAAAATATATTAAAGCAAAAAGTTGCCCGAAACAATGATTACAGGTAAACTAGACAACTTTTACCATAAATTACCAGTTCTCTTAGTCTCTAGTACAGCAAAATCTAAAAGTTGGAAAAATGTCAGAAACCTACGAATTAAGGTTGCGTAAATGTCAGAGATATAAGTTCAGCCTCTTTTTTATATAAATTCTACAATTCCGCCTAGTTTCTTAAAATCTTCAAAAAAATCAGGATAGGATTTATTTATAGCTTCTGCATTTTCAATTATAACCGGATTTTCTGTTTTTTGAGCCAGAAGGGTGGCAAGCATAACAATCCTATGGTCATTATGGGAGTTAACGGTGCCGCCTCTTAGTTTAGGGAGCCCATCGATGATAATACAATCGTCTTTACTAAAAGCTTTGCCGCCCAGGTCAGTTATGGTTTTTATGGTAGAGCTTATTCGATCGCTTTCTTTAAACCTGAGCCTAGAGCAGTTGGTTATAATGCGTCTACCTTCCGTTAAAGCCATAATTCCTGACAAAATCGGCACTAAATCAGGGATTTCAGAACCATCCAAAATGTTGCTAAGAGGATTTTCTTCTATCAGATTTTTAATAACCTTATCTCCTTGCAGGGAATTAGGATTTAAGCCTTCCAGTATAACTTTTTTTTGACAAAATCCGCCTGCTCCAAACCACACAGCCCCTAAAGACCAATCCCCCTCAGCTACAACTTTATTGGCATGCAACTGGTAAGTTTGACTTCCTTTAACTGAAAAACCTCTGTCCGTTTTTTTTACGTCTATGCCGGATTTAGCAAGGACATCTAAGGTCATATTCACATAGGCTTTAGATTGAAGTTTAGAAGTTAAAATAATCTGACTGTCATGGTTTATTAAAGGCAATGCCATCAAAAGCCCACTTATGTATTGGGAAGAAATATTGCCGGGAATAGAAAAAATTCCGAAATTTAATTTACCTGAAAGTTTTAAATCTGTGTTGGATTCCCAACTGACTTCACAGCCCTTATCTATTAATTCAGAGATTAAAGGCTCTAAGGGTCTTTTTCCCAGAACTTCTTTCATATTGAAGATATATTCTCCACCTAAGGCTGCACAAATTGGTAAAAGAAGCCTTAGGGTGCTGCCGCTTTCCTGACAAACCATAACTTTTTTACCAGACAGTGCAGGTATATTAGATGTGAATTTGGCGGAAGCCTGTTCAAAAGTACTCCTAGTACTTAAATTTTGTACACAATTTAGAGTAGCCTTAATATCTTCGGATAAACCTTTGAAGGTGATTTCAGCAGGAGTTTTGCTTAGAGCATTTGCAATTAACAATCTGTGTACATAGGATTTTGAAGAAGGGACAGTGATTTTGCCGCCTTCTATTCCTTTAATAATTTTAGCTTTCATGGAAAGCCTCCCATAAATCACTGCAGCTTTGATAGTATGTATTTTTGTTGGATGTATTATTTGTATTATTGCAAGTGTTGTTTATAGGCTTTTTAGATAGATGCTCCATAGTTTCACTTTGATTTAATAGAGCATTTTCAAGCATGACTTTGAAATTGTCAAAAGTCTTAAAAGCCAGCATCACTTTACTATGGGTTTTAGGAAGAATAAGGTTTAAGCCCTTGGTACCTGCCTTTTTGTCGGATGTTATGTATTTCATAAGTGTGGCACTATTATATGGAATTTCTAAGGAAAAACCATATTTTTTAAGGGTAGTTGTTAAGTCTATGAAGTATTCTTCCGGCATGATTCCCATGTCTAGTGAGATTTTGCTGATTAGATATAGCCCTAAGGCTACTGCGTAACCGTGAGGGATTTTATAATTTGAGGCACTTTCTATGCTATGGCCTATGGTGTGCCCCAGATTTAGAACCCTTCGTTCTTTTTTATCAAACTCATCTTTTTCTACTAAATATTTTTTGATTGCTATACATCTCTCAATTATTTTATCTATAGCGGGCATTGATTTTAGCCGGTTATTTAAGTTTTCGTCCAAAAGAGAATATTTTATAACTTCTCCCATACCGTTTCTGAATTCCTTAGTTGGAAGAGTTGCTAAAACATTGTAATCTATAAAGACTAAAGAGGGTTGATAGAAATCGCCTAGTAAGTTTTTTCCCTGCGGTAAGTTTACGGCAACTTTGCCTCCTATGGAAGAGTCGACCATGGCTATTAAGGAGGTGGGAACTTGAACCCAGTTTATACCTCTCTTATAGGTGGCAGCTGCAAAACCTGAAACATCACCCACTACGCCGCCGCCTAGGGACAGAAGAATATCCTCTCTAGATAATTGATGTTCGGATAAGAAGTTCACTATTTTCTGATAAGTACTCATAGTCTTATTTTCTTCACCTGAATTAAAGACAAAATTAAAAACTTTATAGCCGGATTTTGATAGGGCTTCTACGACTATATCACCATATAGCTTAAATACTTTAGAATCAGACACTATGACTATTTTTTTACCACCTATTTTTTCTTTTATAGTTTCGGCAATTTTAGGTAAACTTCCAAAATCTAAAAGTATTTCGTAGGGCTTAGATGTATTTATATATATTTTTTTCATAAGATTCTCCCTAAAACCTTGAATCCCTAAGACTCATTTTCTATAGATTTATGATAATACCCTGAGCTTATTAAGTCAAGGAAAATAGGGGGTTGATTTTATATTAGAACCATGATAGTATATAAATCAAGGAAAATTTATTTTTTCCTAAATCAAAATAAACAAAGACAATTTATTAGGATAACTAACGGAAGTTCGGTGAGAGTCCGAGGCTGGCCAGCAATCGTAATGCGTCGTTTATAGCGGCGACAAGTCGGGAGACGAGTTATCACTAAGGTGACAAGGTTTCTCTGGGGACAGGAATCTGCATCAATATGAAGAGGACTATTAGATTAAGTAGCTTTGCAGTTAGTGACTGCAGGGTTTTTAGTGTATGAAAATCGGAATTTGTGCAGACTGTCGGGAGAAGGCAGTCTGTTTTTGTATTTAATTTGCAAGAAAGGGGGAATCGCTTCGTGAAAGTTTTTAATAGGTTAATTTCCTGCGTACCGCGTGCGGTTGACCACGGGAGTGCAGAGAGTGAAGGTTTTAACTAGTATAATATTTTCTTTTACAAAATTTTATTTAATAATTAATTTAAAAGACTTGGTTTAACAAATTTTTAGAGCTGAATTAGAAAAAAGAAAAGAGGAAATATTATGAAAAGAGAAAATAAAAATTTTATGGAAATTGTTAAGAAGAATTATGAAGAAAGACAGGAAACTGTTATGGGTATTTTTGTACCTAATAAAAGAACGGTAAATCCTGCTGATTATTATCTTCGTAAATCTAAGAAATATAGCAAATAGTAAATAACAGATAAAAAATCAAATTATAAATACACGAAAAAATAAAAATAAGAATGCTTTTAAAATCAAATTAAAATTTTTGTTCCTTTGATTTGAAGTTATAAAAAGAGGCTAATGTTAGGCAACTGGCAAGGCCTCTTTTTATTATTAAATTTCATATAGAAATTTATGGATTAGAAATAATTTATCAAACAATCTATACATAAATCTAGAGCCATTATTCACTTATGACTATTAAAGCCTTGCAAAAAAGACTTATTAGCATAGGATAACTGATGTATAATGTTTCTGTCGACAAAAAGTTAAAGATAGGAAGTTAGTTATGAAAGTTTATAAAAAACTTTTTCAGTATGTTTCGGATGTTATGCTAAGTGGTTATATGGCGATTCTGGTTTCGTCAATTTCTGCTTTTTTAATGGTATATGGATATTATTTTATTTACAAATTTTTAGAAGAACTTATTGTAAGTGCTAACTATGAAAGTGCAAGTTTTTATTCTACCAGAATTGTTATGTATCTGACTATTAGTGCTTTACTTTATATCGCCTCAGGAATGGTATCTCATAAAATGGCGTTCTGTTTAGAAACTAATTTAAGAAATCGGAATCCGAAGCAAAATCTATCAAAAAGTATAGCTATAACCGCAATTTGGAAAACCTATGTTCGTTTTTGGCTATACTTTTTATATTTTTTGTGATATACTTTTTTAGTGACCTTTTGTGTTGCCGAGTCCCGTTGGTGTTACTAAGATTTGCGGTGTTTGGGAAATCGGTTTTCGTGATTTTCATTCGTAAAAGGCAAAAACGGAGAACTTGAAATTTCGGTCTTTTACGAATTTCGGGCTGATACACGAGCTTTTTCGCAGGGTCACTGAGAAAGGAAAACGAGAAATGGAGTTCAAACTATATTCAGACTATACCATGATGGGCGACCAGCCGGAGGCGGTCAGCAGGCTTGCCGCGGGGATCGCGGAGGGCAGGAAATATCAGACTTTGATGGGCGTGACGGGGTCTGGCAAGACCTTCACGATGGCGAATCTGATCCAGCAGGTGCAGAAGCCGACGCTGGTGATTTCCCATAATAAGACGCTGGCGGCGCAGCTGCATGGGGAGTTTAAGGAGTTCTTCCCGGAGAACGCGGTGGAGTATTTTGTTTCCTATTATGATTATTATCAGCCGGAGGCTTATGTGCCTTCTACAGATACATATATAGAAAAAGATTCAGATATAAATAGTGAGATTGAAAAACTTAGACACAGTGCAACAGCTGCATTGGCAGAGCGAAAGGATGTTATAATAGTAGCTTCCGTATCCTGTATTTATGGTTTAGGCTCTCCCTTTGACTATGTAAATCAAATGCTTTCTCTCAGACCTAATATGGAGAAACCCAGAAATGAGATTTTGCGAAAGTTGGTAGACTTACAGTATGCTAGAAATGATATGAGTTTTGAGAGGGGAACCTTTAGAGTTAGAGGGGATGTTATAGATATTTATCCTGCCGGCAATGATTCAGCTGTTAGGGTAGAGTTGTTTGGTGATGAGATAGAGAGTATTAAGGAAATAAATCCTCTGACAGGGGAGATTTTGGGGCTTAGGAGTCATATATCCATATACCCTGCATCTCATTATGTTACCTCTCCTGAAAATATGCAGGAGGCTATAAAGAGGATAGATTCAGAACTTGAGGATAGGATAAAGTGGTTTAAGGATAGAGGTCAACTTTTAGAGGCACAGAGAATTGAACAGAGAACCCGTTATGACTTGGAAATGCTGAGAGAAATAGGAATGTGTAAGGGCATTGAAAATTACACCAGACATTTGGCAGGTTTTGGAGAAGGTGAAAAGCCATATACCTTAATCGATTATTTTCCGGAAGACTTTTTGATAATAATAGATGAGTCTCATGTAATGTTGCCTCAGCTACATGCCATGTATTCGGGGAATTTATCCAGAAAAACTTCTTTGGTGGATTATGGATTCAGACTACCTTCAGCTTTAGATAATAGACCATTAAAATTTGAAGAGTTTGATGATATGGTAAATCAAGTGGTCTTCGTCAGTGCAACACCGGCGGCCTATGAGAGAGAAGTTTCCGGCGGTATAAGTGCAGAACAAATTATTAGACCTACAGGGCTTTTAGATCCACCTATTGAGGTAGTACCTACAGAGGGACAGATTGACCATTTAATAGGTGAAATTAGAAAGACCATAGAGAAGGGCGAGAAGGTTTTAGTTACTACCCTAACGAAGAAGATGTCGGAATCATTGACGGACTACTTAAAAGGTGTAAATATTAAAGTTAGATATTTACATTCAGATATTGATACTTTAGAAAGATTAGAAATTATCCGTGATTTAAGAATGGGTGTTTTTGATGTGTTAGTAGGAATAAATCTTTTAAGAGAAGGTTTGGACATTCCTGAGGTTTCCTTGGTTGCCATTTTAGATGCAGACAAGGAAGGTTTTTTAAGAACTGAAACCTCTTTAATACAGACCATAGGAAGAGCTGCCAGAAATGTAGAGGGCAGAGTTATAATGTATGCAGATGGCGAATCTAAGGCTATGAAAGCGGCCATATCAGAAACGGAGCGCCGTCGCAAAATCCAAGCTGCCTATAACGAAGCAAATGGTATTACTCCAACCAGCGTTAAGAAGGCTGTGAGAGCTGTAATTGAGGCTACTAAGGTAGCAGAAGCTAAGATGGAGTATTACAATGGAAAGTCGCCTTTAGAACTTACTAAGAAAGAATTGGCAGATTTTGTTAATAGGATGGAAAAGGAAATGAAGCAGGCGGCTAAAGATCTTCAGTTTGAAAGGGCAGCTCAGCTCAGAGATCAGATTTTTGAATACAAGGTAAGACTTTAAATTATATAGATATGTGCGAAAGGTTTGATAGAAAATATGACAAATGAAATTATAATAAAGGGAGCCAATGAAAACAATCTGAAAAACTTAGATGTGATTATTCCTAGGGATAAGATGGTTGTTTTAACAGGGCTTTCAGGCTCGGGAAAATCTTCCCTTGCCTTTGATACCATATATGCAGAGGGGCAGAGAAGATATATGGAGAGCCTTTCTTCTTATGCAAGGCAATTTTTAGGACAGATGGAAAAACCTAATGTAGAATACATTGAGGGATTATCACCGGCTATTTCCATTGATCAGAAGACCACAAATCGTAATCCTCGTTCTACAGTTGGAACTGTAACGGAAATACACGATTATTTTAGGCTTTTATATGCCAGAGTCGGTAAGCCTCACTGTGCAGTGTGCGGTAAGCCAATTTCCGCTCAGTCTGTAGATCAAATGGTAGACAGTATTATGGAGCTGGGTGAAGGAACCAAATTGATGATTTTAGCACCCGTCATAAGGGGAAAAAAGGGAACCCATGAAAAAGTTATCGATAGGATAAAGAAGGAAGGTTTTACTAGAGTTAAGGTAGATGGTGAAGTAAAAATCATAGATGAAGATGAGATAAAACTGGAAAAAACCTTTAAACATTCAATTGATATAGTTGTGGATAGAGTGGTCATAAAAGAAGGGCAAGAAAGTCGAATTTATGAGGCTTGTGAACTAGCATTGTCACACTCTGATGGAGGATTGGTGACAGTAGAAGGAACCTTGTTTGACCAAAAAATCGAGAAAACTTTCTCCAGTAAGTTGGCTTGTCCCGACCATGGCGCATCTCTGGAAGAATTGGAACCAAGAATGTTTTCTTTTAATGCACCTTTTGGTGCTTGCCCTACTTGTTCAGGAATAGGAATCACCCATAAATTAGATCCTAAACTTTTAGTGGATGAAAACCTGAGCATTGATGAGGGAGCTTTACAGCCTATATTTGGAACTATGGAATTTAGTGGTTGGTATAGGCAGAACATAAATGGCTTAATAGATTATCATGGTGTGGATCCTTCTGTACCTTTGAAAGATATGCCTGAAAATTTCAAGAAAGAATTATACTGGGGTACCGGTGATAGAAAGCTTTCGTGGACTTATATTTCTAAAAATACAGGCTCAAAATCTGAACAGAACAGACCTTTTGAAGGAGCTATGGTTAATATAGAGCGAAGGGTAAGGGAGACTACATCAGATTATTTCAGAGATAAAATGGAAAAATATATGGTTACTAAACCTTGTCCCGATTGTAAGGGAAAAAGGTTTAAACCGGAGATATTAGCTGTAACGGTGGGAGATAAGAATATAGCCGAAATTTCCGAGTTATCTGTAAAAGAGGCTTTAGAGTTTTTTGATAATTTAAAATTATCGGAAAAGGATACCATTATAGGCAAACAGATTATTAAGGAAATTAAATCGAGATTGAAGTTTTTAGCAGATGTAGGTTTAGATTATCTGACTTTGAGTCGTTCTGCCGGAACTCTTTCAGGAGGAGAGTCCCAGAGAATTAGACTGGCAACTCAGATAGGTTCCAGTTTGGTAGGCGTTTTATATATCTTAGATGAACCTTCCATAGGGTTGCATCAGAAGGATAACGAAAAACTTCTTAAGACTTTAAGACACTTAACGGATATAGGTAATACCTTAGTCGTAGTAGAACATGATGAAGATACTATGTACGAAGCGGATCATATTGTAGACATAGGTCCGGGAGCCGGTATTTATGGTGGCAATTTGGTGGCACAGGGAACAGTGGAAGATATTAAAAATTGTGAAGAATCTATTACAGGTCAATATTTGTCTGGCAAGAAAAAAATTCAAATTCCTGAAAAAAGAAGAGAAGGAAATGGAAAATTTATTACCATTAAGGGAGCCAGACAGAACAATCTTAAAAATATTGATGTAGCTATACCCTTAGGTAAAATGGTATGTGTAACAGGAGTTTCAGGTTCAGGTAAATCTTCTTTGGTCAATGAGATTTTGTATAAGGGTGTAGCACATATTACTAATAGATTGCAGGAAGAAATCGGGGAACATGACAGTATAGAAGGGCTTGAAAATGTTGATAAGGTTATAGACATAGACCAAAGTCCTATAGGAAAGACACCTAGATCTAATCCTGCGACTTATACAGGAATGTTTGATAATATAAGAGATCTTTTTGCGGCTTTACCGGAAGCAAAGCTTAGAGGATATAAGAAAGGTAGATTTAGTTTCAATGTTAAAGGTGGCAGATGTGAGGCATGCTCAGGAGATGGAATAATTAAGATAGAAATGCATTTCTTACCTGATGTTTATGTGCCGTGTGAAGTTTGCCACGGTAAGAGATATAATCGTGAAACTTTAGAAGTTAAATATAAAGGAAAAAGTATATATGATGTACTTGACATGAGTGTAAGCGAAGGGGTAGAATTCTTTCAGAATGTACCGTCTATATTTAAGTATTTAAAAACCTTAGAAGAAGTCGGTTTAGGTTATGTTAAGTTAGGACAGCCTTCCACTGAACTTTCAGGTGGCGAAGCTCAAAGGGTGAAGTTGGCATCAGAACTTACTAAGAGAAGTACGGGAAAGACCCTTTATATTTTAGACGAACCTACAACAGGGCTTCATTTTGCTGATGTGGATAAGCTTTTAACAGTTTTAGACAGGCTGGTGGAAGGTGGCAATACAGTTGTAGTTATAGAACATAACTTAGATGTAATAAAAAAGGCGGATTACATAATTGATTTAGGGCCTGATGGAGGTAGTCGTGGTGGCGAGATAGTAACTGTGGGAACACCTGAGGAAGTGGCTGAATGTGAAAGGTCTTATACAGGAGAATTTCTTAAAAAAGTATTATAGAAAATAATTTTTAATTATTAAAAAAGAAATTTTCCGAGGAAGGATGAAGAGGAAAAATTATGAAAAAACACATCAATCTTACAATGTTGACAGATTTCTATGAGCTTACAATGGCTAATGGATATTTTAGGGCCAATATGAGTGAGGAAATAGCATATTTTGACCTGTTTTTTAGAAAGGTTCCCGATGGCGGAGGCTATGCTATTATGGCAGGTTTAGAGCAGATGATAGACTATCTTAAGGAGCTTGAATTTACAGAGGAAGATTTAAGCTATTTGAGAAGTAAGAATTTATTCTGTGAAGAATTTTTAGAGTATTTAAAGAACTTTCAATTTACCTGTGATGTATGGGCTGTTCCGGAAGGAACCCCGATTTTCCCTTATGAACCTGTCGTTACTGTAAGAGGTCCTGTAATACAAGCACAGTTTATAGAAACTATGCTGTTATTATCTATAAACCATCAGAGTTTGATTGCTACTAAGGCTAATCGTATAGTGAGAGCTGCTCAGGGCAGACCTATTATGGAGTTCGGAACCAGAAGAGCCCACGGTGCAGATGCTGCTATTTATGGTTCCAGAGCCGCATATATAGGTGGTTGTGCAGGAACTGCCTGTGCCATAGCCGATAGAGATATGGGAATTTCTGCTTTAGGAACTATGGCTCATAGCTGGGTTCAAATGTTTCCCGACGAGTATACGGCATTTAAAACTTATGTAGAATCTTACCCTACTAATGCAGTTTTATTAGTAGACACTTATAATGTGCTTAAGTCAGGTGTTCCTGCGGCCATCAAGGTGTTTAAGGAATTAAATCCACCTGTCAAGGGAATAAGATTAGACTCAGGAGATGTGGCTTATTTAACTAAAAAAGCCAGAAAAATGTTAGATGAAGCAGGTTTAGAGGATTGTACCATAGTGGTTTCTAATTCTTTAGACGAATATATTATTAGAGATGTTTTATTAGAGGGAGCTCAAATAGATTCATTTGGAGTGGGCGAAAGATTAATTACAGCAAAATCTGAACCTGTATTCGGCGGCGTTTATAAATTAGCCGCATTAGAAAAAAACGGAGAATTAATTCCTAAGATTAAAGTGTCGGAAAATGTAGAAAAAATTACAAATCCGGGCTTTAAAACTTTATATAGATTCTATGACAAGGAAACAGGCAAGGCTAGAGGGGATTTAATGACTTTAGATAGTGAGCCGAAGCCGGATGGCAAAAGGTATGTCTTATTTGACCCTAATGCCGCTTGGAAAAAAACTGTAGTGACAAATTTTGAGGCTAAAAATTTAAGGGTTCCTATTTTCTTAGAGGGAAAATGTGTATATGAAAGTCCTGATATTGAAGAAATTAGAGATTATTGTATGAAACAGGTGGAGACTCTTTGGGATGAAACTTTAAGATTAGAAAATCCTCAAACTTATTATGTGGATTTATCTAAAAAACTTTGGGATATGAAGCAAAATTTACTTTTGGAACATAGCGAAGTATAAGCCTTAGGGGGTTAGATTTTGATATATTATAAAAGAATTTTTAAAATTTAAGAAAGGGGGTTAGAATTGATGAAATATAAGGTAACGGGTATGCATTGTGCTGCGTGTAGCAGCAGGGTTGAAAAAGCTGTTTCTAAGGTAGAGGGTGTACGCTCTTGTAGTGTTAATTTGCTTACGAATTCTATGGCAGTTGAAGGCAGCGCGGATAGCCAAGAAATAATATTTGCAGTGGAAAAAGCAGGCTATGGGGCTAGGTTGACAACTGATGGCAGTGCAGCTAATTCTGTACAAAGCATATCTGATAGAGAGGATTATTTTGTTGACGAAGAAACCCCTGCACTGAAAAAACGGTTAATTGTATCCGGTGTATTTTTATTAGTTTTAATGTACTTTTCCATGGGAACTATGATGTGGGGATTTCCCTTACCTTCTTGGCTGGAAGGCAATCATATTGCCATGGGTTTGGTGCAACTTGTTTTATCAGCTGTAATAATGGTGATAAATCAACAATTTTTTATAAGAGGTTTTAGCAGTTTATTTAGGCTTTCACCTAATATGGATAGTTTAGTTGCTTTAGGCTCTATGACTTCTTTTCTGTGGAGCCTGTTTGTACTTTTTCAAATGACCGGAGCGGCACATGTAGGCAGTGAAAAACTCTTGATGGAATATATGGACAATTTCTATTTTGAGTCGGCGGCTATGATTTTGACGCTTATTACTGTAGGAAAGATGTTAGAGGCAAAATCTAAGGGTAAAACGACCAATGCTTTAAAGGCTTTGATGAAGTTAGCCCCTAAAGAAGCTACTGTTTTAAGAGATGGGATTGAAATAAGAGTGCCTATAGAACAGGTTAAAGTTGGAGATATTTTCCTTGTAAAAGCAGGTGAAAGTATGGCTGTAGATGGTATAATTTTGGAGGGAAGTGGAGCTATAAATGAAGCCTCACTCACAGGAGAAAGTATTCCAGTGGATAAATTTGTAGGAGATGAGGTTTGGACCGGAACTATAAATATGAGTGGATTTCTTAAGTGCCAAGCTATTAAGGTAGGTAAGGATACAGCTCTGGCTAAAATTATAGATATGGTTAGTGAAGCATCTTCGACTAAGGCACCTATAGCTAAAACTGCAGATAAGGTATCTGGAGTTTTCGTACCTATTGTAATAGGAATCAGTTTAGTAACTATAGCAGTTTGGATTTTTGTAGGCGAAACTTTGGGCTTTGCTTTAGCTAGAGGTATTTCTGTTTTAGTAATCAGTTGCCCTTGTGCTTTAGGACTTGCTACTCCTGTAGCTATAATGGTTGGAAATGGAGTGGCAGCTAAGAGAGGGATTTTATTTAAAACTGCATTAGCTATGGAAGAAACTGGCAGAGCGAATATTATTGTTTTAGATAAAACAGGAACGATTACGAAAGGGCAGCCACAGGTTACGGATATTTTAGTAGGTGAAAATTTCACAGAAAAAGACTTGTTAAAATTCAGTAGTAGTCTGGAAATTAAAAGTGAACATCCTTTAGGAAAGGCGATTGTAGAAAAACAAGGGGAGATGAAAATTGATATATCTCCGGTTGAAGATTTTCAAGTATTGGCTGGTAGAGGTTTAACGGGTATTGTAGAGGGAAAGACTGTAATTGGAGGAAATCTGGAGTTTTTAGAAGAAAATATCTGTATAGGTGAGGATATAAAAGATGCAGCAATGAAATTTGCTGAAGAAGGGAAAACACCTATGTTCTTTGCCTTGAACGATAAATTTTTAGGAATAATTGCTGTGGCGGATACTTTAAAAGAAGACAGCCCTAGGGCTATAGAGGATTTGAAGAAAATGGGTCTGGAAGTAATTATGCTTACAGGTGATAATGAGAGAACAGCTAAAGCCATAGGAAAGAAAGCAGGGGTAGATAGAGTAATTGCAGGCGTTAAGCCTGATGGAAAGGAAAAAGCCATAAGAAAACTGGGATTAGATAGTAAGGTTATTATGGTTGGAGATGGTATTAATGATGCACCGGCTTTGACCAGGGCAGATATAGGTATGGCTATTGGAGCCGGAACTGATATAGCCATAGATGCGGCAGATGTAGTCCTTATGAAAAGTACTTTATCGGATGGTGCTTTTGCTATTAAACTTAGTAGGGGCACTTTAAGAAATATTCATGAAAATTTGTTTTGGGCATTTTTCTATAATGTAATCGGTATTCCTTTAGCGGCAGGAGTGTGGATACCTATATTTGGGTGGACTCTAAACCCTATGTTTGGAGCCTTAGCTATGAGCTTATCAAGCTTTTGTGTAGTTACTAATGCCTTAAGGTTAAATAGATATTATTTTAAGTAGTTTAGGGAGGTTATGATGAAAAAAATAATTATAGAAGTAGACGGAATGATGTGTAATATGTGCGAAAACCATGTCAATGAAGCTGTGAGAAATAATTTTAATGTAAAGAAAGTTACTTCTTCTCACAAGAAAGGGGTAACGGAAATTTTAACAGAAGATAGTATTGAAAAGGACAGTTTGACTAAGGTAATAAGTGATTTAGGCTATACTGTGGGAGATGTTGAAGAGGAAGACTATAAGAAAAAAGGCCTCTTCGGATTTTAATAATAAAAAAGTGGTACACCAGCGTTTATACTGGCGTACCACTATTTTTATGTTTATAAAGTGTTAGAACCGTTTAATACATTTTTGATTTTATGTTGAACCATAGCCTGTATAGCTGAACGAGCAGGTCCGAGATATTTTCTAGGGTCGAATTCTGCAGGATTTTCGCTGATGAATTTTCTTACTTCAGCTGTCATAGCTAAACGAAGGTCTGTATCTATATTAACCTTGCAAATTCCGTATTTAGTAGATTCTCTGATCATATCTTCGGGTACTCCTTGTGCTCCAGGAATGTTACCGCCAAAGGAATTACATTTATCAACAAATTCCTTTAATACAGTAGATGCACCATGAAGAACTAAAGGTGTTTCAGGAATTAAGCTATGTATTTTCTTTAATCTTTCAAAATCTAAATAAGGTTCACCTTTGAATTTATAAGCTCCATGGGAGGTTCCTATAGCTATAGCTAAGGAATCTACGCCTGTACGCTCTACGAATTCTTTAGCTTCGTAAGGGTCGGTGAAAGTAGCTGAACGAGCATCTACCTTAACATCATCTTCGACTCCGGCTAATTTACCTAATTCAGCCTCTACTACTACACCATGAGCATGGGCATAGTCTACAACTTCTTTAGTAAGACGAATATTTTCTTCAAAGCTATGCTTAGAACCATCTATCATTACTGATGTAAAACTGTCATCGATACATTTTTTACAAATTTCAAAATCTTCACCGTGGTCAAGATGTAGGCAAATATCTAAATCTGTATCTAAAATTGCAGCTTCTACTAATTTTAACAGATAAGCAGAACGAGCATACTTTCTTGCTCCTGCGGATACTTGTAAAATAAGAGGTGATTGCTCTATCTTAGCCGCATCTACAATTCCTTGAATGATTTCCATGTTGTTTACATTAAAAGCACCGATAGCATAATCCTTTGTTAATGCTTTTTGAAACATTTCCTTACTTGTTACTAACGCCATTTTTTAAATCCTCCTAAAAAATTATCCCCAGTTTATAGTTTTTGCCACAGCCTTTTTAGTAGAACCTTTTTTGAAGGTAACCAGACCTGCCTTAACCTTTTCGTGATTAAGACCTGCTTTTTCACATATAGCTTGGTACTCGGAATAATCTTCGAAAAGACCTTCTTTAATGAGCAGGTTTACCACATCTGTGGCAGTGTTTCCTGAAACTTCGATTTCTACCTCTTTGGTTAGTTTACCATCTTGCCATAGAGGGAGTTCTACTTCAGAATTGTCTTTAGATTTCTGCTCACTTGTATCCTTCGGCATTTCAGGTGTTTCTTCATCAGAAGTTTCTTCTTGAACCTGCTTTGCTACATTTCCGTCTGATAAGGTCTTAGGATATTGAACAATTATTTCTAATCTCCAAGCAATAATTAATGCTGCCACAGCTAAAATTAACAGGGCAATTACTATGTCGCTTTTATTATATATAAAATCTTTAATTTTATCCATATATACGGTCCCCCAATTCAAATAAATATATAATATATTAACATTTTTGGGCTTTATAAACAAGGCTTTTTGATGTATAATATTCGAGTAATAGTGAGGAAATAAAATGTTAAAAATAAGAATAAGTGAAAATCAGGGAAATCAACGGTTAGACCGATTTTTGAAAAAGTATTTAGATCAGGCAGCTTTAAGTCTGATTTATAAAATAATTAGAAAAGATATAAAAGTTAATGGTAAGCGATGCAAGGAAGATTACATACTTAATGTAGGGGATGAAGTTTCCTTATTTTTGAGCCAAGAAGATGTAGATAAATTTCAAAAACCTAAAAAATTTATTAAGGCTAAAAAGCAGTTTAAGATAGCTTATGAAGATGAGAATATTTTAGTGGCAGAAAAACCTTTCGGACTTCTAACTCATGGAGATAAGAGTGAGAAAAAGAATCATTTAGCCAATCAGGTAATAGATTATCTAATTGAAAAGGGTGAGTATAATCCTAGAGTAGACAGGACTTTTACACCATCACCGGCTAATAGACTAGACAGGAACACAACGGGACTTGTAATTTTCGGGAAAACTGCACCGGCTCTTCAAAATCTCAACCATTTAATAAGACAGAAAGATGCTATAAGTAAGAAATATTTGACAATAGTAGCCGGAAATTTAAATAAGCCTTTGAGACTTAAGGATAAAATGGTTAAGGAAGAAGCTAGGAATTTAGTTAAGGTAGTCTCTGATGAGGATGCCGGCAAGGTAATGGAAACTTTAGTAAGACCTTTGGAGCAGGCGGATTTTGATGGAGAAAAAGTTACCTTGGTAGAGGTTGAAATTATAACGGGTAGAACCCATCAGATTAGAGTGCATTTAGCAAAATCCAACTATCCTATCATTGGAGATGTGAAATACGGAAATAGTAGAATCAACCGATGGGCTTTTAAGAATTTCAAGCTTTCCACACAGCTACTTAATGCCTATGAATTGGATTTTAACTATGTAGGGGATGATGAACCTTTGGCTTACTTAGAAGGTAAGGTTATTAAGGGCACATTGCCTGAAGATTTTAAATTTATTAAAGAAAAAATATTTGGAAAAGAGGGAAAAGGGAGAAATGGACATGAAGAATATTTTAGGATGGATTAGAGATTTAGGAATAGCTATAGTAATTGCTATAATTATATTGATATTTTTGAAACCGATTATAATTCAGCAGGAATCTATGCAGCCGAATTTTTATGAAAACGATTATGTTATAACTTCAAGGCAGGCGTATAATTTATTTGGCAATCCTAAGAGTGGGGATGTAATTGTGTTTAAGTCTGAATTAATAGATGAGAGCGGCAAAAATAAATATTTGATTAAAAGAATTATAGGGCTGCCCGGTGATGAAGTGGAGATTAAAGAAGGCTTTGTTTATGTCAACGGTGAAAAGTTAGAAGAAGACTATATTAAGGAGCAAGGTGTATCCGGAGAAATGGCCAAGATGACTGTTCCGAAAAATGAGTTTTTTGCTATGGGAGATAATCGTGGAAACAGTAGAGACTCTAGAGACCCTGCAGTTGGAACAGTAAAAAAGAAGGATATTGTAGGTAAGGTGGTTATCAGACTTTATCCATTTAATAAGATAACTGTTTTTTAGTAAGATTTTGAGGTGAAATAGGAGAAAGTTATGGGGAAAAGACCGATAAAGTTAGTTGCCAATAATAAAAAGGCATACCATGACTATTTTATAGAAGAAACTTATGAAACGGGTATTGTTTTGACGGGAACGGAAATCAAATCCTTAAGGCAGGGTAAGGTTTCTATAAAAGAAAGTTATTGTAAAATAGTAAATGGAGAAGTGTGGATTTTAGGAATGAATATAAGCCCTTATGAACAGGGCAATAGATTCAATGTAGCTCCCTTAAGAGAGAGAAAACTTCTTCTTCATAAGCAGGAAATAAGAAAGTTAATAGGGAAAACCACTCAAAAAGGTTGGACTTTAATACCTCTTAAGGCTTACATAAATGAAGAAGGCAGAGTCAAGATAGAAATAGGAGCAGCTATAGGTAAGAAGAATTATGATAAGAGAGAGGCTATAGCTGAAAAGGATGCGAAGAGAGAGATGGATAGAAGGCTAAAAAACAGATTTTAGTCTAAGTGCAATTAAAGTTAGAGAATTGCAGAAATATATGATTATAAGATAATGTAAAAGTGTTAGAGAAAAAAGAGGTACAAAGTGAAGATTTTCGACAGCAGAGTGCAGGAAGTTAAGTATTTGGTGTTGAGAGAGATTGCTAAACAGACATGGAATAAAAAGGATGCCTTTTCTGTGTTTAATGAAATCAGCAATAAGGTATTAATAAAGGGTGAGCCTCCTATAAGTTGTTGTATTTATAAGGATAGGGCGATTGTTGCTGACAGGATGAGAATTGCTTTAGGTACAGATATAGGCAAGAAAAATACTGTACAGGTAGTATCTATAGCTTGTGATGAATGTCCTAAATCAGGTCATACAGTGACGAATTTATGTAGAGGTTGCCTAGCTCATAACTGTAAAGAAAGTTGCCCTACAGACGCAATATTTTTAGACGATAGGGGTTATGCACATATTGATAAGGGTAGGTGTGTAGAGTGTGGTAGATGTGCAATATCCTGTAAGTATCATGCCATAACTAATATCAAGAGACCTTGTGAAAGTGCTTGTAAGGTAGATGCAATTTTTATGAATGATGAAGGCGACGCAGAAATTATTCCTGAAAAATGTATAGTTTGCGGTGCATGTGTTTGGGAATGTCCTTTTGGAGCGATGCTGGATAAATCCTTTATAGTAGATGTTATAGAAGAAATAAGAGATAAGGAGATTACAGGTAAGAAAATCTATGCTATAGTGGCACCGGCTGTAGCTTCCCAATATCCTGATGCAACTTTAGGACAGGTTATTACAGCTCTTAAAAAGGTGGGCTTTGACTATGTAGTAGAAGTGGCTAAGGGTGCTGATGAAGTAGTTAAATCGGAGGCGGTTGAGCTTATGGAGAAGGGCTTTTTAACTTCCTCTTGTTGCCCGGCATTTGTAGAGTACATAAATGTAGCTTTTCCGGAACTTAGTGAGCATATTTCTCATACTCCTTCACCAATGGCAGTGACAGGTAGAATGGTCAAAGAAGAAGATCCCAATGCAGTGGTTACCTTCATAGGACCTTGTATTTCTAAGAAATGGGAGCAGGCTCATGATAGTGTGAACCCTTATGTGGATCATGTAATAACTTTTGAGGAATTGTTGGCGATATTTGATAGCAAGGATATTAAGATTGAAACCTTAGAAGAAACTGATATTCAAGGGGCTTCACCTTTTGGAAGAGGGTTTGCCATGAGTGGCGGAGTTACAAGGGCAGTTCAGGAAGCTTTAGTAGAGTTAGGACATTCGGATTTTGAATTCAAACCGGTGGTATGTAATGGAATAGATGAGTGTAAGGCGGCTCTTATGAAGGCTAAAAGAGGAAAATTAGATGGTAACTTTATTGAAGGTATGATCTGTGATATGGGGTGTATCGGAGGTAGAGGAACTCTTAGGAATAAGAAAAATTCAGCTATGCACTTGGAAAAATATTGTAGTGCAGCTAAGAAAGAGACTATATTTTAATGTTTTGAAATTGTGGAAGGTTTTTAGAAGATGGGAAGTTTTGCAAATATAAAAAGAAGAATAGGTAAGAAGGCATTAAATAAGGCTAAGGATTTATATAATAAAAGACACACTCCTATAGGGGTTATAGCGAAACAATTAGGGGTGGAGCTTCCGGAAGCTCTTAAGGGTGTTTCTAAATTTAAGGTTAGGGATATATATTTTACTCATATAGATGTAGAACCGGATTCAGCGGTGATACTACCTATGGCAGATGAAACACTTATGGTTAAGGCATTAAATAAGTTTAGTAAAATTAAGCCTAAGGTAATATTTCTAGATAAGGATACTTATGATAATTTAGATAAAAGCGGAACAGAGTGGGATAAACTTCCTCTAGTGTTTTTAGAAGATGCGAAAACTCAATGTCATGGCATTTTAGAAAAATACAGAAAAGGTTACAAGGGAAAAGTTGTCGGTATTACAGGCTCCTTTGGTAAAACTACTACTAAAATGTTCATAGGCGGGGTTTTAAAGGATAAGGCACCTATTCGATATTTTGCAAATAAGGCTAATAATAATTCACTGCATAGTATTATGGATAATATTATGAAGCACATGGGAGTTTTGACAAAATATTTTGTTCAGGAAGTCGGGGCTGTTAGAATTGATGCAATCAAAGTGGGAGCTTCGTATCTGAGACCGGATTTTGCTGTGGTTACTAATGTAAAACCTCATCACTTAGGAAGTTACGGAACATTTGAAGCTCTATTTAAGGATAAGCTTGAGTTAGTTGAAAATTTAAATGAAGGTGGAACAGCCATAGTTAATTTCGATGATGAGGGTTTGAGAAATTACGATTATAAATGTAATTTAGTCTCCTTCGGAATAGAATGTGAGGAAAAGGTTGACTTTCGTGGCAAGAATCTTAGATCCGTTTCAGAAGACGGAGTAGAGCATCTGGAAATGGATGTGGAATATGTACCTTTTATTAAGGGAGCTAAAGGAAACGGTAAACCTAGAACTTGTCATGTGATTACGCAGGTATCCGGAGAATATAATGCCTATAATGTATTGGCTGCCTTTGCCTTAGGAATGTTATGTAAGGTTAAGGAAAGTGAGATTTTGGAATCTATTTCTAAGATAAAAATGCAAGGAAATAGACAAAATCTAATGAAATATGGAAAGAACACATTGTTTGTGGATTGTTATAATGTGGCTAACGAAACCATAATCAATTCGGCTAATATTTTGGCTCAAATTGAGACTGAAGAGGAAGGTAAGAAAATTGCCATAGTTGGAGCGGAAAACGGTTTAGGTAAGGATAGGAAAGCCAAGACTCAAGAGTTAGCTGTAGAGCTGGCTAAGTTGGACTTGGATCAGATTATATGTTTTGGAAGGGCTTCAAAGGAAGATAAGGCTTTAGAGCGATATGGAGATGTTAGAACCCTTTATAGAACCTTGAAAAAGGAAGGGGTAGAAAATGTTAGGATGATTCTAAGCAAGAAGAAACTTTATGAGTACTTAAGGGATGAGGTGAGACCGGAGGATGTAATACTGTTTAAGTGCATAACCTATTTAGGAGTCACCATTCCTATGGATAGAGCCTTTGGAACAAACTTTTCTTTAGATACAAATTTAGTTAAAAAGAAAAAGGAAATCATAGGGGAAAATGGATTTTTAGGTTATAGCATCAATACTATGGAAGAATCTTTAATTACAGAACCGGAAGATCAACTTTTTAAGGCAAAAGAAATTACTATACCGGATAATTTCTTAGGGCTGCCGGTGTTTGGCATTGATAAGAAGGCTTTTAGTGAGAGCAATGTGGAAAAGCTAGATTTGGGCGAAAATGTGAAGGTAATATTACCTAATGCTTTTAAGGGCTGCAAAAGGTTAAAGGAAATAAGCTTCTCTAATAATTTAATGCATATTATGGAAGGCAGTTTTAAAGATTGCACAGCTTTAAGGGAAATTAGATTAGGGGACAAAATCCGACAAATCGATGGTGGAGCCTTTGAAAATTGCAATGGACTTAAAGAGGTTTATATATCTAAAGATGCTCAAATTAGAATCGAAGAAAATGCTTTTCCTGAAACAACTAAAATTAATTGGGTTTAGGGAAAAAACTTATATATTTGAGAAATTTTATTATAATTTTAGGTTCTTTCGTAAAATTATGGTAAAAAAGTGAAGAAATGTGATAAGAATGTGTATTTTTTCTTAAAAGTGGACTTGTAAAGTAGATGAGTTTATAGTAATATAGGCATAATCAGGTCTTTTAGAAGCCTGCGAGTATAGAAGATTTAAGGAGAAAGTGAATTGAAAAAAATTAGATTAGTAATTATTACAGGGGTAATTTTGCTGATTTTCATGATGGTAATGAGCTTGACAGCTTTAGGTGCTAACTCATCTAAGGGTGCTAAAACTAAAGTTGAGCCTACTAATGCAGAAAATGTGGTGTTAGAAGATATAGGCTATGTTAATTTAGGCTTATGTACTGTAAAGCTTGAGTATGAAATGGTAGCTTATGATGGACTTGAAAAGAAACCTAAAATAAAGTCCATAACCACTTTTGATGGAAAGGAAGTGCCTGCTCACTACTATACTGTAGAATATAGTAATAATGTGGAAGCCGGTCAAGCAACAGTAACTTTAAAGGGTGTAGCAGAAAAAAATGGGAGCGGGGAAATAAGCGCTAAATTTACCATTTTAGATAGAGTTTTAGGTCTGGTGATGACAGAAAACACTAGTAATTCGGTAAATATTAAATGGGAGTCTTTTACACAGGTTCCGATTGAGGGCTATGATATATTCGTATATGATAGAAAAAAAGGCATATATCTTAAAGAAAAGACTGTAGATGCCAATACTACAGAAGCCACCTTAGAGGAATTGCTAAGTGGTAAGTTTTATAGAGTGAAAGTTGCTGCGAAGATTTTGAATAAGGAAACAGGAGAGTACATCAATGGTTATTTAGGTAAATATATTACACCTTATACTAAACCTGTAGCACCTCCTAGCGTAAGACTTAAAAAGGCTATCACTAAGAAGCCGTGGGTGGAACTGACATGGAGTAAACTTAATTTAGACTTAGCTAATAAGTATGAGGTCATGTATTCTACCAGTCCGGACTTTTCCGATAGTAAAACTGCCATGTTGACTAATAGGGGGAAAACTACCGGTAGGATTTTCGGATTGCGAAATGGTTATAGATATTATTTCAAAGTTAGAGCCGTTAAGACTTTTAGAGATGATATTATGGCATCATCTTGGAGTGGAGTTAAAACAGCTGTAGCAGATTCTAATGGTTGGGCAACAGTAAATTATAGAAAATTCTATTATACTAATGGTGTAACTGCTAAAGGTGAGCAAGTAATTGGCGATGAAAAATATTATTTTGATCCAACTACCGGCGAATGTAGAGGTGTATCTTTAGCGGCTTGGAATGCTATTAAGAATGCTAAAAGTGGCACAAAATATGCCATTACAGTTAGCATTGAAAATAAAAGAGTTAATATTTATAAAAACATTAATAACAGTTGGGTAATGCAAAATCAATGGAAATGTACTACAGGAATGAATGTAGCCGGAAAAGATGCTAAAGAGTATTTTACACCTATAGGCGATTTCAGTGTAGTAGGCAAGTTGAATTCCTTCGGTGATGAAGAAAAAACTTATACTGTATGGTATGCGACAAGAATTTGGGGTCCTATATATTTCCATTCTGTATTATATGATTATCGCAGCATGGATGTAATTATTGATGGCAGATTAGGAATAGCTGCTTCACATGGTTGTATCAGATTAAGTATGGAAAATGCCAAGTGGATATTTGATAATGCAAAGTTTGGCACTAGAGTAATTGTGGTAAAAGGGTAATTAGAAAAAATATTATATAAATAAAGACCTGCCAAAAGGCAGGTTCAGACTGCAGACAAAGCCTCACACAATTGAAGTGTGGGGCTGCATCTTTAATGCATATCTAAAATGAAAATGCAAGCTGAAATCACCGTAAAAGTAAGGGAAAAACATATAATATGTTTTTCCTACCTTATGTTTCGACAGTGGATGTATTGAAAATCCTTGAAAACATAAGAGGAAATCAGATGGTAGAGGGTGAGTTACCATATTTTTATAAAAAAATTCATTGAAAAATATGGGAGGACAGATGAAAATCCTCGCCACCCCTTATGTTTTGGCAATTTACACCTTGTGCTTAATATTTTGCCATACACAAATTTTTTGTGAAGAACCCAAAACGAAGCTACTACCTTTTTTAAATAAAAAAGGACTGAGCTGTTAAGCCCAATCCTTTAATTCACATATAAGTGCGAACTTGTTTTTTACAAAAAAGAGTTCGACACTTCGTGGTTTGGTGGAGATGGCGAGAGTCGAACTCGCGTCCGAAAGCATTTCCACAGAAGTTTCTACGAGCGTAGTTAATGATTTAATGTTTTGACTTCTAAATCGTCCATTAACAGACTATTTAGTCATCTATCTCGTAAGTCCTCTAAGATACCGAGAACTCTCTTAGAGTTGGCCTGTATAATCGATGCCGAATCAGAGGCCTACAGGGAAACCTAAGTCGACACGCGGGCAGACTACGCTGCTAATGCGAAATTGTTATTATTTTTAGCGTTTATATTTAACGGGTCCTTTTTAAGGTAGACTGAACCAACTACCGCTCGCTTATCCTGATTCTACACCCCCGTCGAAACCTTTACATCCCCATGAGTGTAAATATATATTACCTTAAAAAGGCGGATTTTGCAAGAGGAGAATAATGGTAGAAAACTAAAGAATTAAATGTTTATTTAGTGAAGAATTTGTGGTACAATGGTCTAGTATATATTTGACAAGGTGTAAGAGCTGAGGCTTACGGATTTTGGGAAGAGGATTTTATGGGGATTTTTCATAAAAAAACAGCTTGGGAAAAGGAATGGATTAATTTAGAAAAGAAGGAAAAGAAATTTCAAGATAAGAGAATTGATGGTCCTACTTCTATTTTGATGAAAAAACTTGGCAAGTTTATTCCCAAAAAGTTATCGACAACCTTAGATGGAGCTTTTTTCAAGGCTTTTCAGCTGATTTTTAATAAGGGCACAGGTGTGATTGAAAAAACTTATAATAAGAGGCAGACGGAAACTAATTTCAAGGTGAATGCCTATGCGAATGAGTTGAATAATAACAGGAAGACTGCTAGGGAATTCACTAAGAGGGCAAAATCCACCAAGGCACTCAACTTATTTATTTCTACTGTGGAAGGAGTAGCCTTTGGGTTAGTGGGGGCTGGAATTCCTGATATACCTTTATTTATAGCCATGGTATTAAAGAGTGTTTATCAGATAGCCTTGAGTTTTGGCTATGAATATGATAGCGAAGAAGAGAAAATCTTTATACTTAAGATTATAGAAGTTGCTATGAAGGATGAAGCTGAATTTGTTGAGGGAAATGAAAATGTAAATGCCATAATAGATAATATAGCTTCAAATGGAGATAGAATTGGAAGCTGGAATATTTCTAAGGAAGAGCAGATGAAAGAAACTTCCAAGGCTTTGTCTCAGGAAATGATTTATACTAAATTTTTACAGGGTCAATTTGTAATAGGCATCATAGGTGGTGTTTTTGATCCGATTTATGTTAGCAGAATCAGCGATTATGCTGTTCTCAAATATAGAAGAAGATTTTTAATTAATAAAATGTCTTCTTCAGAAGGTTAAAAAATAAGTGAGTTCGAAACCTTCCTCACTATAAACAAAACTAAAGGAGAAAAAATGAACAAAAAAACTTTGAACCTGACCCAAGGTGCTATTATTGCAGCAATTTATGTGGTCTTGACTTTCCTATCTCAGATGGTAGGACTCGCTAGTGGAGCTATTCAGTTTAGATTATCTGAAGCTTTAACTATTTTGCCTGTGTTTACAGGAGCAGCAGTGCCGGGATTGGCGGTAGGCTGTTTTGTGGCTAATATGCTTACAGGTTGTGCTTTATGGGATGTTATTTTCGGAAGTATTGCAACTTTAATAGGAGCTATTGGAACCTATTTTGTTGGAAAGAAAAAGCTATATTTAGCACCGATTTTTCCTATTTTAGCAAATGTTATAATCGTACCCTTTGTTTTAAGGTATGTATATGGAGTTGAAGGCTCCTTGCCTTACTTCGCCTTAACTGTGGGAATTGGAGAGGTTGTCTGCTGTGGGATTTTAGGCATAGGACTTTATAAGGTGCTTAATAACAGAATTAAGTGGTAGAAATTAAAAAGCTATCTATATTATACAAAGCTTTGAGCTAAGTATAGTGTAGATAGCTGTTTTTTTAGTCTTGGTCTATATTTTTACCACTGTGTTTATATTTTTTTATGATTTTTTCTACTTTTTTATTAGAAGTGAGATCTTCAGCCCTAAGTCTTGCTTCATAAGGCGTAAGCTTGTCTATATCTTTAATATGTTTACTAATTGGCTTAGGAAGTACAAAAAGATATATTAAAGGTGAGATTATTATACAGTCTAGGAGTATCCAGGACAGTATTAGAATAAGTAACAAGGTTTCACTTATGCCGGATTTTGCAAAGAGAGAAACCAAGGTTAAAAGCCCTATAAAAAACACTATAGATGTAGCATAAACACCTTCGATTTTCTCTATTTTATCGGAAAGTTGCCTATCATACCATTTGTTTTTTAGACTTTTGAAAATGTATTTCGCCATTCTGAATTGAGTATTTGCGATGAATATGGCCTGTTTGAAATCATCAAAGGTAGCCTTTTCAGAAGGTATGGCTTCACTGCAAACATCTCCTGACTCTGGATTATAAAAGACTTGACTTCTTATAATCAATCCTTCTCCCATAATGGAATAATTTATTTCTTCTTCCTTATCCCCTTGTATAATTAAGGTGTCTCCGGTTTTTAACATATTTTCTTTACCTTGAACATTTACGATGCTGTAACCTTCCTTTTGCAGCAAAATGTGGGTTGCCCAGTCGTGATTGCTTATATAAGAGGATTTATATTCTTGTTTTTCTGAAGAAAGCTCTAATATGTCCATATATCCGTCAGAACCTTTTCTAACCATCAGGTTAAGGTCGTGGATTTTGCCAAAGCCTGTAGTAGTCCATCCACCGTCAAAGCGGTCTTGTTCTAAGGTTTTTAGACGGGTTACATGATTGCCTTCGTAGCTGAGTACAATTTCCCCATCTAATACCATCAGAATACGGTCATAATCCGGAAGTTTGGTGAAGGTGGACTGCTCGATTTCGGTAGTAGCAGAGCTTAGTCTCCATAAAAAATCCCTATTTATATAGTCGGCTTCAGGTGGGAATATGGCTAATTCTGTGGTTTTACCACCACTCCAATTAGATTTTATATAGTCCTTTTCAGTGTGTTTAACAGTTTTCATAATTTTCCTTTCAAAATGTCAGGGGAGGCGGATTTTGAGAAAAAGTAATTTGATGAACTCTCCTGAAGTTTCAATAATCTTATAAAATATAAGTCTATTATAGCATAAATTATAAGGAATTCATTGTATTTTTTTAAGTGATAGGATATAATTATATCACAGCAAGAGAAGGAGAGAAAATATGTATAGAGCAGATGGCTACCGCGTTAGAAGTGAGGACCCTATGTATGAAATAGTTCCTTATATAATGCCTAAAAGATATGATGCAGCAAACAGCATAAAGTATGATATAGATTTGAGTTCTATGCAGGACTATATAATTAAATGTAGAAAAAAGGGAATTAATATGAACCACATGAGTGTTATCATAGCCGGTTATTTAAGATTAGTTTCCCAAAATCCATATTTAAACAGATTTTGCATGAATAAAAAAATATATGCCAGAAATCATTTCTGTGTATCTTTTGTTACTCTTCAACCGGGTAAAGAGGGGGATACAGTTTGTAAGGTATATTTTAACTTAGATGATACAATTTTTACCGTAAATGAAAAGGTCAATGATGCTATTGAAAAGGCACGTGTACCGGCTAGCGAAAATGCTATGGATAAATTGATGAAAGGTTTGCTTAGAATACCGTTTTTGACAGGTGCTGCCATAGGATTTTTGAAGACTTTAGATAAATATATTACTTTACCATTTTCTATAATTGATGTTAGTCCTTTCCATACATCTTTATTTATTACAAATTTAGCATCTATTAGAGCAAATACTGTATTTCATCATATTTATGATTTTGGAACTACAGGTATATTCTGTTCTATGGGCCAACCTATTAAAAGAGTTGTTCTAAATGGAGAAAATGTAGAAGAAAAAAAGGTTATAGAACTAGGAATTGTAACGGACGAAAGGATTGCTAACGGTCATTATTATGCTCGTTGTTTTAAAGAACTTAAGAGATATTTTAAAAATCCTGAAGTTTTAGAAGCAAAGCCGGAAAAAATTGTTAGGGATAAGGATGTAATCAAGAAAAAACCTAAGTTCATAGTTAAATAAAAAAGAATATATTGAATGAGTTAAAAAAGAAACTCCCGTGTCAAATTATTGAAATAACTTGATTAGGGAGTTTTTTAATGCGATTATTAGATTTTGAGATTTAGATTATAGCGCATTTAATATGGCTTGTATTTCTTCCTCTTTAGAATTCCAGTTTGTAACAAGTCTTATTACGGATCTGGTTTCGTCATATTTACACCAAGTATAGAAGAAAAAGTCTTTTTCCAGTTTCTCAATGATGGTATTATCTAAGATTAAAAAAACTTGATTGGTTACCTGAGGTAGCCATAATTCGTATCCTTTTTTTGTTAAGCCCTCTGCCAGTTTTTTAGCTAGGTTGTTTTCATGTTTTGATAATTGCATATATAATGAAGATTCCAGATCTAGAGGATCGGATTCACCTTCCAGCAGTGCTTTTAATTGTATAGAGATTAGTCTACCTTTGGCAAGAAGGGCACAGGCTCTCTTTACCATATATCTGAAATGATCATTGATTTCATCCTTTAAAATGACTAAAGCTTCGCCGAATAAAGCACCAAGTTTAGTTCCCCCTATATAGAAGGCATCAACTAAGTTGGCAATATCTTTTAAAGTCAAATCACTATCTGCACAAGCTAAGGCGGTACCTAGTCTGGCTCCATCCATATAAAGATATAATCCCTTTTCTTTACATAGTTGACTTATAGCGGACATTTCGGCCTTAGTGTATATACCGCCATTTTCTGTTGGATGGGTAATATAGACCATTTTAGGAATCACCGTATGTTCATCTTCATGATGTAAGAGAACTTTTTCAATAGCTTCAGGGGTGAGCTTGCCATCAGGTGTAGGTGCAGCAAATACTCTATGACCATGTGCTTCCACTGAACCGGTTTCGTGAACATATATGTGTCCTGCATCAGGAGAAATTACTCCCTCATAAGGTTTCAGTGCGGCTGCAATAGTTATAGTGTTAGTAGGAGTTCCACCTACCATGAAATGAATGTTTGCTTCAGGTTTGTCTATTAGTTTTTTGATTAAGTCAGCACATTCATAAGAGAAAACATCTTCGCCATAGCCATCTGTATGAGCCATATTAGTTTTTGAAATGGCATCTAATACTTTAGGTTGAGCTCCTAAACTGTAATCGCTTCTAAAATAAATCATAAAAAGCCTCCTACATAATTTCTATTTATTTAAATAATTATAACTAAAATATTTCAAATATACAAGTGAAAATTAAAGCACAAAACTTGCCTTCGGTAATGAAAAAGAAAGGTACACTTTTTTTCTTGAAAATATATAAAATTGTACATAAAAAAAGTCTAAAAAACATAAAAAATATCAAAAAAACTAGCCGATTGGCGGGGGTAATTAATTTTTGAATATAGTATAATAACCAAGTACTCAGTTGAAGGCTGTAGGGGAAAAAATATTTTGTATACAGTTTTTATGAGTAAAAATTAAAATTGCAAAAGGTTACTTTTGAAAGTGTTGTTGAAAATATAGGCAGCGACCTCCATATAAGTCCGCTGCACTTAAAACCTTCCGAGAAATCGGGAGGTTTTTTCTTGGCTTAAAATATTAATATGAATAACTGTTATGTTAAAATATTGCGATTTTGTACTATGTATATACAAAATACGCTAATATTTTAGCTTAAATACTAACTGATATTAGAAAAAAAGATAAAAATTGTATATTTTTTTATAATCTGTTTTGTAGTATTATTGTTTTGTAAGATTTTGAGGAAATATCCTCATGAAAAATATATTGAAGAGGTTATAGAAATGTCAGTAATGGAAAACACAAAAACAATCAACAAAAGCAACACTTATATGATAATAGTTAATGCCTTATTTATAGCATTAACCTTTGTAGCAACATGGCAGATAGGATTTAGATTACCTTTTATGGGACAGGGTGGATTGATTCATTTAGGTAATGTACCACTTTTCATAGCTGCCTTCTTATATGGAAGAAAGACCGGCGCTATAGCAGGAGCTTTCGGTATGGCATTATTTGATTTGATGGGCGGATGGACTACTTGGGCACCTTTTACCTTTGTAATTGTAGGTGCTATGGGTTATGTTAGCGGTTTGATTGAGGAAAAGAAGCCTTTTAATAAAAGTATATTTAACTATTGCATAGCTATAGTGGCAGCACTTATAATAAAGGTTGTTGGATATTATTTTGCGGAAGTGATTTTATACGGAAACTGGGTTGCACCTTTTGGCTCCATATTAGGAAATGTTATTCAGGTGGTATCAGCAGGTATTATAGTTGTTTTAGTAACAGATCAGCTTAAGAAACTTAAAAAATATATATAAAAGGTTAAATTCTTATAAAAATATATCCAAAATTAATTTTATTTGAATCGGTTTTAAACTAGGAGGGAAATATGCCTAAAATAATGACAGCAGGGCCAACTATGGTCAAGGACAATGTAATGAAAGCCAGAAGTCAAGCATTTACAAATCCGGATTTGGATATGGAGTTCTTTGACTTTTATAAGGACACTTGCCAGCTTTTATCTAAGGCTGCGAATACTGAAAATCAAGCTTTGATTTTAGGTGGTGAAGGGATTTTAGGCTTAGAAGCTGCCTGTGCAGCCCTTACAGAAGAGGGCGACAGGGTTTTAGTAGTAGATAATGGAATATTTGGAAGGGGTTTTGAATATTTTGTAAAAATCTATGGCGGTGAAGTGGTTTTCTATGAATCTGATTATCATAAACCTGTAGATGTAGCAGATTTAAGGAAGTTTTTAGAGAAAGATAGTGATTTTAAATATGCAACCTTTGTTCATTGCGATACTCCTAGCGGAGTAATAAATCCAATTACAGAAATGGGACAGCTATTTGCTGAATTTGGAATTCTTACTGTAGTGGATACAGTTGCAGGAATTTTTGGAGAAGAAGTTTACATGGATGAGGCAAAAATTGATATTCTATGTGGCGGTTCTCAGAAGGCTTTATCGGCGCCTCCGGGATTAACTATGATGTGGCTTAGTGAAAAGGCTTGGAATAAAATTTATGAAAGAAAGATCCCCATTAAGGCTTTCTATGCTAATGTAGAACTTTTTAAGGATTATTATGAGAAAAAAGCTTTTCCTTACACTATGCCGATAAGTGATATTATGGGTCTTAGAGTAGCATTGGAAAATGTGTTAGCTGATAAAAACATTATAGAAAGACATAGAAAGATTGCAGAAGCTACAAGGATAGCCCTTATTCAAGGCGGATTGAAGCTTTATCTTGAATCCGGTTGGTCTAATAATGTAACGGCTATTGAATTACCTTTAGGAGTTTTAGATTTAGAACTTAGAAATAAGATGAAGGATGAATTTGGCATTATGATTTCCGGTTCTTTAGGCTGCTTAGAAGGTAAGGTAGTTAGAATTGGACACATGGGCGAGAATGCTTATGAAGATAATGTTAAAGAAACCTTAGAAGCACTCCAAAATTCTTTAGAAGCCTTAGGTTTTTCTGCAAAATCCAATATGGCAGAAGCTTTTACAAAGGCAATGAAATAAAAAATATAGGATACAATTTCTTTTTTAGCTAAAAGGCTCCCTGAAAAAAATTTTCAGGGAGTCTTTTAAATGGAGACTTACAGGACAAAAAGAGTAAATAAAAAATCGGAGAGGTTTAACTTCTCCGATTTTTGAATTCAATTCTTTTTTAATTATTGGTTAAGGCTCCTAAAAAAGCTTTAGCATTCTCTGCACCTATATTGAAGGTGAAGGTTTTCGTACCCGGAATCTTAATAAGCACATATCCTTTATTACATACACCAAAGTCTATTTTCTTGCCAAATGGATTATTTGTCGACTTAAATAGTGCAAAATCTGAAGCACTTACGTATGAATCGTAGGAAGCAGGTGAAGCGTCATTTACAAGTATATGTTCCTTAACTAAAGCTGCTAAATTTGTAACTCTAACTTGTTTATAGGCAGGATAACCTGTTTTAGAATTTTCTACCATAACACGGTTGTGATAAGTGAAGGCATTTCCTAAACCTGTATCCGATATAAGCTGTCCTAGGTTTGATGGAGTATAGTTCTCATTGATATATAATAACTTTTCTGTGAAACCGTCTACACTTAAGACTACCATAAAATCTTGGGATACATTTTTTACTTTTTCCACAGTTGCTTCAACCGTTGCTCTATTAGTAGTAGAGGTTTCATCTAATTTTAGAGAAATGCTCTTAACCTTAGAGGTGGTAATAGGGGTATCTGCTACTGTTGGAACTACATAGTTATTACCGGAAATTCTTAAATTAGAAATATGCTCATCTGCAAGTATCTCTCTATTCCAAGAAATGTTATTTTCACCGGATATACCGGGAGTTACTTTGGAATTATTCGGTGTATTTACCGGTGTGATTTTGCCATCATCTTCCTTTGGAGGGGTGGACTTTGGCTTATTGTCATTTTCTTCGTTTTCAGAAGGGGATTTTTTATCCTTTGAAGCAGAAGGTGTTTTATCTCCTTCTGTTGATTTCTTTCCATCTTTCTTTTTGGAATTATGTTTAGAAGCTGCTTTTTTATCTTCCTTAGATTTACCGGATTTATCGTCTTTTTTATCTGAATTGGACTTTGGTTCATCAGGTTTTGGAATTTCTTCCTGAATAACCACATTGTTATTATTTACGACCTGATTGAATACTTCTAAGGATTTATCATCTGAACTAAGACCTCCTAAGAGGGCAAAGGTTCCTGTTACTACGACAAAGCCTGCCACTGCAATAGTTCCGTATAATTTAATAGTCTTTGTAAAGCTTTTACTCTTCTTAGGATAAATTTCCTTAGTAGGCACATTATCTAAAGTATTTGAATTAGAAGAAGAGTTATCAGTAGACTGTGCTTCTAAAATTGCGATTTTATTTAAAAGATCATTTACTACCTGATCACTTGGAACCATTTGTCTTTTCATACTGCGAAAAATTTCATCGACCATAATACTCTCCTTCCTCTCTTAATTTCTTTTTCATCATTTCACGCCCACGCATAAGTTGAACCTTAACATTGCTCTTGCTAAGTTTTAAGGTTTTAGCTATAGTGTCGATGGACATATCTTCAAAGTAGAATAGTTGAAGCACTATTTTGTATTTTTCCGGAAGACTTCTAAGTGCTATGTGAACACTGTTTTCTTCCTTGCTTTCAAACTGAAATGAGCCTTCATCCATTTCATCCATTGATACAGAACGCTTTCGGAAACTATTGTTTACCACATGGAGAGAACAATTTATAGTTGTCCTTATAAGCCATGCTTTTCTATGCTCCTCATCATTAAATTCAGGTTTATTTTTAAAATATACTATAAAAACTTCCTGAAAGATGTCGTCAGCATCTGCTTGATTCTGTGTATAGGATAATGCGATACTGTAGACCGTTGCTTTGTAACGCTGAATGACTATCTCAATACTTTCGTTTTGTACAAAAGTATCACCCATAGAAGTTCTCCTTTCATAAATAACTCAATCCAACAACCTAAAAGGTTACAAAATATTATAACAAAATTAAAAGTAAAAATCTACCTTAGAGGGAGGTGATTTTGGAATAAATTTGATAAAAAAATATTAAATAGTTGTAGCATAAATATGAAAATGTGTTATAATAATCACAGGTTCGATTTTTGATCGAATTATGGAATTATAACCAGTGGTATTTGAAAGGAGCAAAAATGAGAAAGCTTAAATTAGTAGCAATGGCTTTAGTTGCTACAATGGTTCTAAGCACTGCAGGTGCTTTCGCATGTACAGGTCTTTATGTAGGCAAGGACGTTTGTAAGGAAGGAACTACTCTTATCGCAAGAAGTGAAGACCAAGGTTCCGGAGCATACAATAAAATGTTTAAGGTTCAGCCAAGAGTTACAAAGGCTGGTCGTTATTTCGTAGATGAAGGTGAAGATCAGAACGGATTCAAGGTTCCTTTACCTAAGACTACATTTAAGTATACTTATGTACCTGATGCATCTGATGGTGGAGATGGAATGTATCCTGCAAGCTGTATGAACGAATATGGACTTGCTGTAGTAGGAACTATTTCTACAGGAGTTTCCGAAGAATATGAAGCTATCGATCCTGCAAAGGAAACAGGCACAGGTTTAAGAGAAGCTATTCTTCCTGGATTAATTGCTTGTCAGGCTAAGACAGCTAGAGAAGCTGCTGAAGTTTGTGCTAAACTTCATGATGAATTTGGTAGCGAAGAATGGAATACTTTATTATTCTCAGATCCTAAGGAATCTTGGATTTTTGAAAACTACGGTGGATATTCTTATGCAGCTATGAAAATGCCTACAGATAAGGTTGCTGTTTTCGGAAATCAGATTATGATCGACTGGATCGATCCTTCTGATACAGAAAATGTAATCGTTTCTAAGAACCTTATTGAAAATTTAGGTAAGTTAAAGAAAGTTGTAAAGGATGATAAGGGTAGATATAATTTAGTTGAATCTATCGATGCCGGTAAGAGAAGTGAATACTCCAACATGAGAACTTGGAGAGGACATCAGACTTTCGCTCCTTCCAAAACCGGAAAATATAGCGATGAAGAATTCTATACTTTATTCTTTACTCCTGATAACAAAGTTTCTGTTATTGATGTAATGAAGATTTTCGGTGACAGATACGAAGGTACTGAATTTGATATGATGAAGGCTGAAAATGAAGGTCGTCGTCCTATCGGGGTTACACGCCAGTCAGATGTACATATTATGCAGACATTCCCTGAACTTCCAATCGACAGCTGCCATGTTCAGTGGCTTGCTATGGGTAATGCAGAACATTCAATGTTCTTACCTACATTCGCCGGAATTACAGATACATATAAGGGATACCATGTTGATTTAAATAAATTCAACCCTAACAGCATGTATTTTGCTTCTAAGAGAGTTAACGGTTTAGCTGAATCCGACAGAGAATTCTTAAGCCAGGGTGTTAAGGATTACAATGTATTCCAGGAAGAAATGATGCTTAAAGATGTTCAAAATCAGTTAGCTAAGGTTAAGGCTGCTTATAAGATTTCTAAGAAGGCAGGAAGAGACTATGTTACAAAGTTAGGAATTAAAGTTGCAGAAGAAAAGTTCAAAGAAAATACTAATCTTTTCAATACTTTATCCTTTACTCAGATTAATAATATCAATGACAGAACAAAAAATGCTAGAAAAACTCATTTTGTAGCTGATACTAAGTTAGTAAAGGCTGCTAAATTCAAAGGATATACAGTTAAGAAAGTTAACGCTAAGGAAGCAGTTAAGTATGTACTTACTAAGGGTGACAAGAAGATTACTCTTACTGTAGGAAGTGCAGAATATACTCTTGAAGCGGCAGGCAATACAACTACTGAAAAATTAACTCATGAAGTTTACATGGTAGGAAAATTTGCTCATGCACCAATGGACTTTGTTCTCGGACTTTAATATCCAGATAAATATTAAAAATATTTAACACCATAAAAATTATTTATTCAAAAATACCACTAAAGAGGCTCCTCATTTCAAGAGGGGCTTCTTACTTTTTTTGTTATTTTTCTAAAGTTTAGATTTTAAAAATAAATTTTAAATGTGTGAATTTATATGTTGAATACTGGAGCATGAGATGATAAACTAAATTTATTAGTAAGAATTTTTTTGAAAAAGTAAGAGGTAAAATATGAGTTTTAATGCTAAAAAAGTTAAAGATGATATAGTGTTTTGGATAAGAAATTGGTTTGAAAAAAATGGTAAAGGATGCAAGGGGGTAGTTGCAATCTCCGGAGGAAAAGATAGTTCTGTAGTTGCAGCTCTTTTAGTAGAAGCCTTAGGAAAAGAAAATGTAGTGGGGGTGCTACTCCCTAAGGGAAAACAATTCGATATTGATGTTTCTTATGCTTTGGTTAAACATTTAGGTATAGAATATAAAGAAATAAATATAGAAGGGGCATATAATGCTTTAATGGAGCAGTTCAATTCCGTATTACCGGAAATTAGGGTGGAAACTGTTACAAATCTTCCTGCCAGAATAAGAATGGTAGCTACCTATGGAGTGTCTCAATCTGTCAATGGCCGTGTGGCTAATACATCTAATTTATCAGAAGATTGGGTAGGCTATGCTACCAGATATGGAGATGGGGCAGGTGATTTTAGTCCTTTATCTAAATTAACGGTTCAGGAAGTAAAAGCCATAGGTAGAGAGCTTGATTTACCGGATATGTTTATTGATAAGGTGCCTATTGACGGACTTCAACCAAAATCAGATGAAGAAAATTTAGGCTTTACTTATGAAGTTTTAGATAAATATATTAGAGAAGGTATAATAGAAGATGAAGCTATCAAATCTAAAATAGATAGACTGAATACTATAAATCAGTTTAAGTTAAAATATATGGATTGTTTCCCTTATGAACCTGAGGAGGAAGATGTTTTTAAGGGAGAAAGACAAATGGGAATATATGGTTAAATATATCAGCTTTTATATAGGATTTACAAATATAAAATGCTTGTATAAAACTAAAAAAATGTATGGGGAGAAAAACAAAAAATGCCCACATACTTTATTGCTAAATATTTAACCTTAGTGTATAATAAAAACCAAATATGAATATAAAAGTAAGATAAAATCTTAAGAGGGATGGGACTAAATGAAAGAAATTTTCATAAATAATCTTAAAAAAGATGATAAAGTTGATGAACTTTTTATGCTTAAATCAAAGGAAGCTAAGAAGGATAAAAATGATAGATGGTATCTAAGCGCTGTTTTAGGTGATAGAACAGGTGAGGTGGTAGCTAAAAAATGGAGCATACCTGAAGAGGAATTTCCTGCTCTTAGAGCTTTAAAGGATAAGGAAATAGTTAAAGTAAAGGGCATTGTGGGAGAGTATGCAGGACAGGCTCAACTTACAATTCAGTCTATTCACAAGTTAGGTACTGATGAAAAATTTGATAGAAGTGATTTTGTTAAGGCGGCTCCTGAACCTTCGGAAGATATGTATAAATATATTCATGATATAGCAGAATCTTTTGAAGATGAAGACTTAAAGGCACTTTGTCTTAAGGTGTTGGAAGATAATGAAGAAAAATTAATGTATTATCCGGCAGCATCTAAAAATCATCATGCAGAATATGGCGGTCTTTTGTATCACATGAAGAGAATGCTACAGACAGGAGATAAAATCTGTCAGGTATACACTATTTTAAATAGGGATTTGGTTCTTACAGGTGTGATTTTGCATGATATGGAAAAGTTGAACGAAATAGAATCTGACTTAGATGGAATATCTTCTGGATATTCCTTTGAGGGACAGCTTTTAGGACATATAATTCAGGGAGTTAAGTCTATAGATGTAATGACTAGAGATTTAGGTTTTTCTGATGAAAAGAGAATAATGTTGGAACACATGGTATTATCTCATCATTATGAACCTGAGTTTGGAAGTCCTAAGAAACCATTATTTCCGGAGGCAGAGATTCTACATTATTTAGATATAATTGATGCCAGAATGTTTGATATGCAGCAGGCTTTAGACGGAGTCGAAGGTGGAAAGTTTAGCGAAAAAGTTTGGACTTTAGATAACAGAAAGCTTTATAAAGTGAGGGAAAAATAAATGATAAAATTACCTAAAGAGGTTAAAAAAGTCATAAAAGCATTGGAGGAGTCCGGTTATGATGCATTTGCAGTAGGTGGGTGTGTTAGAGACTCTTTAGTGGGGCTTAAGCCCTTTGACTGGGACATTGCTACTTCTTGCCATTTAGAAGATATGGTTAAAATTTTCCCTGAAGCTAAGGTTATAAGTGAGAAATACGGTGTTATTCGTTTGGAATATATAGAGGAACTTTTTAATTCAGAAGGTGAATTTCAGGGTGAAGAGGGTATAGTTATAGATATTGCCACCTTTAGAAAAGATGGTGCTTATTCTGATGGCAGAAGGCCGGATCAGGTGGATTTTGTTAATACTATTGAAGAAGATTTACCTAGAAGAGATTTTACAATGAATACTGTGGCAGATAACGGCAGTAGACTTGTGGATCTTTATGGGGGGAGAGATGATATTTCCAAGAAAATTATAAAGACTGTAGGAGATGCAGGACTTAGATTTAAGGAAGACCCTGTTAGAATGTTAAGGGCTATTAGGTTTGTTGCAGAATTGGATTTTGATTTATCCAAAGAAGTTTTTGAAGGGATTTCAGAAAATTATAAATTGCTTGAGAAAGTTAGCACAGACAGGTTTAGAAGCGAATTTATAAGAATTATGGGTAGCAATAATCCGGGAAAAGGCTTGAGGCTCATTATGGAAACAGGCATTTTTAGTCTGATTATAGGCGAGGCTGCTTATAGTAATTTGTCCAGAAGAGAGCGGTCGGATTTGGTGATTTTGTGCGATAATTTGCATAAGACAAAGCCTATAGCAGAGAGAAGATTAGGACTTCTTTATACTTCGTTAAATAGAAAAACTGCCCTAGCTTCAATTGAGAAATTTCAGTTTGATAAGGAGCTGAATCAAAATTTAGTAGACGCAGTTTATGATATGGCAAAATTATACTTTAAAACTAATAAAAAGGATTTAAAGAAGTTTATCTATAATCATGGCTGGGATAGGTATGATTATTTGGCTAATTTAGAAAAGGCTCAGAGAATTGTTTTTGATTATGACTCAAAGCTTAAGATTGAAGGCAAAATGCATTGGGTAAAGGAAATGAAAAACAACGGGGAGGCAATTTTCATCGAAGATTTAGCTATAGATGGTAATGATTTGATTGAAGCAGGCATTTGTAAGGGAAAAGATGTGGGCAAAATGCTTACTCTTTTAGTGGAAACGGTTCACACTAAGCCGGCTCTTAATAGAAGAATTGACCTATTAAATTTGGCTAGAAAATATAAAATAAATAAGTTAGCTGCTTATATGAGAGGAATAAAGTGGTTACGATAAAAGAAATTACAAAAATAAGTCAGGTTACCCCAGAGGTAACCTTATTTTTACGCAAAATTGGATTGACTAATTATTATATAATAAAGATTTTTAATCTGGTGGGAGAAGCGGCAATCGGTTTAACGGAAGATGACCCTTATTGGCTTTTAAGTGAATTTCCGAATATGGGATTCAAAAAGGTCGACATTATAGCTAAGGTTTTAGGGGTAGAGCAGGAAGATGAAAATAGACTTATGGCAGGTCTTAGATATGTTTTATCTTGGTATATTTCCAGTGGCCATACCTTTGCTAAGGAAGATGAATTTTTCGAGACAAGTAGTAGAGTTTTAGAAGTCTCTTATGAGCTTATCAGGGATGCTTTGGAAACTTTGACTTTTAACGGAGATATTCATCTTTCAATGGTTGATGGAGAACCGGTTATATATTTTTATAATTATTATCAGGCAGAATGTAAACTGGCAAGTCGTTTGAAGGAAATTGATGAGCCTGATAAAGGACTTAAAGCTATTTTTAGGGAACCCTTAGGGCTTATTAAAAAATTTGAGAATACAAAAAACATTAGTCTCTCTGAGTATCAGAAGCAAGCCATATTGTTTGCAACCAGAAGTGGAGTATCCATAATTACAGGGGGGCCGGGAACAGGAAAGACAACCATAATAGAAGCTATTGTGTCCATCTTTGAGGAAAGTGGATTTAAGGTTTCTTTGGCAGCACCTACGGGTAGGGCTGCTAAGCGTATTATGGAAACCGGCGGAAAATATGCACAGACTATACATAGATTATTAGAATATTATTTTGACGAAGTATCTAAAACTATGGTTTTTGGTAGAAATTCAGAAGATCCTTTAGATGCTGATGTAATTATTGTAGATGAAGCATCTATGTTGGATTTGATTTTAGCAAAACACCTCTGCGAGGCTATTAAGGACGGCAGCCGTTTAATTTTAGTGGGAGATGCTGATCAGTTGCCATCTGTGGGGGCAGGAAGTGTCTTGAGAGATTTAATAAGGAGTGATTATTTCCATACATCAAAGCTTAATGAAATATATAGGCAGAGTCAAGAAAGCAATATAGTTTTAAATGCCCATAGGATTAATAGAGGAGAATACCCTGTTTATGAGGGAGATTTTCATTTAATATCTTTGAATAGGCAGGAAGAGATAAAGAAAAAGGTGGCGGAGATAGCCAAAACCTTTGATTTGAATCAGGTTCAAGTATTGACACCTGTTAAAAAGGGTATAATAGGAAGTGTAGAATTAAATAAGGTTTTGCAGGATGCTTTTAACCCACAAGGTGAAGGGGAAAAGAGAAAAGCGGAATTGATAGAGGGCGGTCATGTTTTTAGAACGGGTGACAGAGTGATGCAAATTCAAAATAACTATGGCTTAGAGTATAAGTGTTTTGTGGACACTGCCTTAGCTAAGGCAACTAATCCTTTGGAAAGTTTTTCAAAATCTGACAAGCAAGCTACTGAGCCTATTAGGAAAGGCAAGGGTGTTTTTAATGGAGAAGTTGGTATTATAGAGGGGGTAGATGAGAAAAATCATACTATCACTGTATTGTATGATGAAGAAAGATGGGTAGAATACAATTCTTTAACTTTGTCTGAATTGGAATTGGCTTATGCGGTTACAGTACATAAAAGTCAAGGTTGTGAGTTTGACAAGGTTATAATTCCCGTATCTTGGTTCCCACCGGTAATTGCGACCCGTAGCCTTATTTATACGGCTATAACCAGAGGGAAGAAAGAGGTTTATATAGTCGGGGATTCAAAATATCTTAATGAAATGGTCGATAGAGATAAAAGTAGTTTTAGAAATTCCGGGCTTAAAGAAAAACTTATGAATGTATATGAAATGGAGAATATATAGTGGAATACAAATTTAATAAAGTAGTGCGAAAGAGAAAGTTGAAAAGCTACCTTATAAATTTGGAGAATTTCATTGAAAAATTAGTTTTCCCATTAGGCATTTATTGTGTTTGCTGTGGAAAAATAATAGATGATAGCAGAACTTATCTGTTATGTGATCATTGTATGGAACATTTTACTTGGGGACATATAGAGATAGATTTAAATGAAGAGGAAAAGGTTTTAAAAAGAAAATCTTATTTAGATAGGGCTTGGGCATGTGTTAATTATGGAGTATATGAGAGACGGCTTATATTTGAATTGAAATATAATAAGAAAACTTATATGGCTAGGCTTATAGCAGAAATAGTTAAAGATAGGATTTTAAGTGATAAAAAGGTTTCAGATTTTCTTTCAGAAGATATGTTACTAATACCTGTACCTATTCATAGGAAAAAGGAGAAAACAAGAGGTTTTAATCAGACGGCAAAAATAAGCAAGTATTTAGGAGAATATTTAGGAGTAGAAACGTTAAGTAGAGGGCTTTTAAGGGATAAAGAAACTATCGCTCAACGAAGTGTATCAGGTGAGGAGCGATATAGGAATTTAGAAGAAGCTTTCAAGGTGAATCCTGTTTATTTAGAAAGGGTGCAGGGGAGGCAGATTTTGCTGTTGGATGATGTATATACTACGGGTGCTACAGCTCATCATTGTGGTAGAGTGTTAAAAGAAGCAGGGGCTAAAGAGGTGGTTTTTATGGCCTTAGCTTCCGGCAACGATTTTGCTAAAGGTTATGAGACACCTCTAATACTAAGGGAAAAATAGGATTAATAAAAGGCATTATACTTAGGTAGAATCTAAGAATAATGCCTTTTTAATTATTAGAGTTTGGGTTCTAAAAGATTTCTTTGTTTTATGGTATACATTAAAGTAAAGGCTGCTCCGGAAGATAGCCAAGAAGCTATGTATATTTTTACTATAGTTTCCATTGTATAGAAGTGTGGTAAAAGGAAGAATATACATATAACTCTAAGTAGGCATACAGTTATTAGGGTGGTTATCATAGGCTTTAGAGTGTCACCTAAGCCACAACAAGCACCGCTGAAAGCTACAGCCACAGCATAGAATATGAAAAATGGAGCCATCATACTCATATATTCCATTAATAAAGGAGTTATACTGGCTCTGTCTGAGGTGGATAAGAATAAACTTCCTATGGTTCCAGAACCAAAGTATAAGGTTATGCTCATGAATACTACTGCAATACAGGACATGGTTACCCCTAATAAAACACCACGCTTAATTCTATGCTTGTTTCCTGCCCCTAGGTTTTGGGCTACATAAGTGGTTAGAACGGGGCTCATGGAGTCGGCTATGAGCCAAATTATTAAACTGAGTTTTTCACAAATTCCCCATGCTGCGATACTGTCAGTTCCCATTTTATTCACACTGGCTTGAACTATGGAATTAGCTATGGGAAAGAGTGTGGATTGCAGAGCCAAAGGAATACCGATTCTTATCATACCGGACATATGCTGTTTAGAAAACATAGGTGTGATTCTGGCTTGAAAGTCAGGTAGAGGTTTGAATTTGGCTAACATATATAAAACAAGTAAGGCACTAAAACCTTGAGAGATTACCGTAGCGATACCTGCTCCTATTACGCCCATACTAAATACACCTACTAATAAAATATCTCCCAATATATTTATAATTGATGTAAAAATTAAGGCATATAGAGGGCGTTTTGAATCTCCGAATGCTCTTAAAATTCCTGCGTTCATTCCATATATAATCATGGTCCAAAGCCCGCCGAAGTAGATTTTGCAGTAGGATAGGGTTTGCTGGTACAGGTTTTCGGGAACGGACATTATATTCATAAGTGATGGAGCTAATAGAACGCCACCTACTGAGCAAATTAAACCGAGAATTATTGCCAGAGTATTAGCGGTTCTTATAGAAGAATTTAAATTTTTCTTGTTTTTAGCACCATAGTATCTGGAAATTAGTATTGTAGCGCCTGCCGTTAAGCCGTTCATAAAATTTATGGGAAACTTGAATAATATAAAAACAGAATCTATAGATGCTAAGCCAATCTTTCCCGTAAATTGTCCTACTATAATGGCATCAGTGGTTACATATAATTGTTGTATGAAACTACCAAGAATGATAGGTATGATAAATGCAATTAAAGCTTTAGGGATGCTACCCTTTGTTAGATTTGTAGGTTGTTTAATTAGAAACACTCTCCTTTCAATGTAAATGTACAATAAATTCGTAATATTTATTGTTAAGTTTTCTAAAAAATGCAACACAATTAGCTTAGTTGAGGATAACAGATAAGAGAAATGTTGTCAATAATGGGGAAAGATGTCAGGTACGGAAAACGATAACAATATGGCGTATAGAGTTTTCTATAGTTTTTTAGAGTGTTTTGTTAGCTTTTTTTCAAATAAATGCTTGATAAAAGCTAAATAAAAGTATAAAATAAAAGAATCGTTCAGGTCTGTGATTGAAAATCCAAGCTAGGTGCGGGCAAAGGGATCCACGTAAGCTACAATGGTGAAGAGATACCGTAGTGAGCATGGCGCACTTTAGAAGTAAGTCCACCGAAAATCGGGTAATGGCAAGTGTGGGGGCAAAGATCAGGTCAGCTGAACGATTTTTTATTTGAAAAAAATCGTTTAATTTTTTTCATAAATATGAATAAATATCTAGCAAAGCATAAAATGTTGTGGTATAATAAGTTAAATGAAGGTACTGAAGGTATTTCTAGAATGTTAAATATGTTTGGTGCTAAAAAGGAGGTCATCAATATGAAGATTATTGTAACAGGTAAGAACATCACTATCAGTGAAAAGATTCAAGAGGCTATCGATAAGAAATTTGCTAAGTTAGGTAAATATTTTGCTGATGACATTGAGGCTAAGGTTGTTATTCACCCTGAAAAAGCTAAGGTAAAGATGGAAACTACCATCTTAACTAAGGGTACTATTTTTAGGGCGGAGGATGTGGAACAGGATGTATTCGATTGTATAGATGTAGTTGCTGATAAGCTTTTATCCCAACTTACTAAATACAAGGGTAAGTTAATGAAGAGGAATAAATCTAAGGAATCTGTAAGATTTGAAATGATTCCTGAGGTTGAACCGCAAGAAATGAGTAAATTAGTAAAAACTAAAAAGTTGCAACTAATTCCTATGAGTGTGGAAGAAGCTCTTTTACAGATGGAACTTTTACAGCATGATTTCTTCGTATACTTAGATGTGGATACAAACACTGTAAATGTAGTATATAAGAGAAACGATAAGGACTACGGTGTTCTGGAAACAGAGCAATAGTCCCTTAAATATAGATTTCACTTTATTGTGAGGCAAGTGGCGTAGTAGTTTTACTACGCCGCTTGCTTTTTTGTGACGTGTCTAAGCATGGAGTTAAAAGCCGTGGAAGTTAAAAATACCCAAAACATAAGGAATTTTCATTGCATCCACTGTCAAAATGTATGGTAGAACCTGTAGGATAGGTGATTTCCCCTTACTTTTAGAAGGGTTGTAATTGCACAGGCTTATTTGTAGTATGAAAATGGTGTCATCCGGCAGATTTTGCGTATTTCACACTACAGGATTAGTTTATATAAGTCTTGAAATAGTGGCATATATAAGATTTTATTGGTTGCCCACAACTCAAATAGTGGGATTTTTCGCAAAATCTTTAATGCCCACAATTCACAATATTTCTAGACCACATAATATAGTGCAATTTTTTACAAAATCTAAAACACACACACCCGTGATAATTTAGGTGCCAAAAAAGTTTCAAAATTTATCTAAAATTTGCAAGGTTTTTATAAGGGTTTTTTGGGAAGGCTTTTCGCTGAATTTACTTGAAAATAACACAGTTTTAGGGTAGAATATAATAGAATAATTTTAAGGGGAAATAGGCTATGGATAGTATTTTTAAAAACCTAATATCCATCTTTAGTATTACTGATGTTTTGGATATTTTGATAGTAGCATTTATTATTTATAAACTGTTAGGATTTATAAGGGAAACTAGGGCAGAGCAATTAGCAAAGGGTCTGCTTCTTTTAGTTATTGCAACCTTAGCTTCGGAAAGTTTGAAACTTTATACTTTACATTGGATTTTGGAAGGAGCTATGACAGTAGGGCTTATAGCTATAGTTGTACTCTTCCAGCCGGAGTTGAGAAGACTTTTAGAAAACTTAGGTAGGAGTAAGATCACTAAAGTGTTTGGGGGAATTGATAAGGAAGATGCTAAGCGAATGGTTTCGCAGATGGTGGAGGCTATTGAGCTTATGTCTAAATCTAAGACAGGAGCTTTAATGGTAATCGAAAATGAAACGGCATTAAATGATATTATAGAGACCGGAACGATTATAGATGCCATACCGTCTTCTCAGATGATAGGTAATGTGTTTTATGAAGGTTCACCTTTACATGATGGGGCTATGATAGTGAGAGGTGATAGGCTTTATGCGGCAGGTTGTGTTTTACCTTTGACTCAAAATAAAAATTTGTCTAAGGATTTAGGCACAAGGCATAGAGCCGGTATAGGAATGTCCGAAAATTCAGATGCTTTAGTTATTATAGTTTCTGAAGAAACAGGGGTTATTTCTGTAGCACAGAATGGTAAATTAAATAGATTTTTAGATCGTAAGGCGGTAGAAAAACTGTTGCTCAGTTTGTATTTTGAAGAAAAAGATGAAACTTTAGGAGATAAGGCGGTAAGAGTAATTAAGGGGGTAGCAAATGTTAAAAAGTAATAAAGTTAATTTGCTAATTGCTTTTGTGTTGGCAGTGGCTCTTTGGGCATTTGTTTTAGAAGAGACCAAAATTGTTTCAACTGAAACTTTGAGAAATGTTCCTATTACTTTCTTAAATGAAATAACTTTAGAGAATAAAGGTTTAGTGGTGATGGAGAAAGATGTTGATACGGTCAACATAGTTATTTCCGGAGAGAGAAGTATTACTTCTAAGGTGAAGGCTAAAGATTTTAAGGTTATAGTTGATTTGGAAAATGCTGTTAAGGGTGAAAACCGTTTACCGATTACTATAAATGGCGTACCTGAGGATGTAAAGATAGACCAACTGAGTGATCGTCAAGTTACAGTAATAATGGACGAATATAAAGAATCCATGAGAAAGGTTAAGGCTGTTGTAAATTATAAGCCTAAGAATGGAGAATACATTGAAATAAAAGAATTAGGTTTAAGTGCTGTCAATGTTATGGGAGCAGCTAGCTTAGTCGATTCAGTTAAGGAAGTTCAAGCCATTGCAGAAGGAGAAGACCTTAAGCAAGGTGAAAATCTCTTAGAAGCGAAGCTAATACCTGTAGATAAAGATGGTAATCAGGTACAAAATGTATCCTTTAAAGATGGTAAAACGGAAATAAAGGTTATGTTGAATAAGACTAAGGAAGTACCTCTTATAATACCTGTAGAAGGATTGACTACAGATGGATATGAAAGAACTTTTATAGTTCCTAATACAGTTAAGATAGCCGGACCGGAAAATATTATAGAGCAGATTCAAAGTATTAAAACCAAGAAGTTGGATTTGTCTGAAGTTTATGAAGACGCTAAAATTCCTTTGAATGCTAATTTACCACAAGGTATTAAATTACTTGTAAACAAGGGCGATTTTGTGGCAGATGTAAGTGTCGACAAGGTTTCTAATAAAAGTAACGGAGATAATAACGGTATTATCGATGAAGAAGATGAACCTGATAAGTCTGATGATGAAGAAGAAAATAGGGAGGGCTAAGATATGGGTAGACTTTTTGGCACAGATGGCGTTAGAGGCGTTGCCAACAGAGAACTTACTCCTGAGTTAGCATTTAATTTAGGTAAGGCAGGTACTTTTGTCCTGAAAAAAAATCAGGAAAGACCTACGATTATTATAGGCAAAGACACAAGAGTTTCCGGAGATTTATTAGAAAATGCCATAGCTGCAGGTATTTTGGCAGTAGGTGGCAATGTAATTAAGCTGGGGGTTATACCAACTCCTGCGGTGGCTTATCTTACAAAATTCTACCATGCTGATGCAGGTATAGTTATAAGTGCATCTCATAATACTTTTGAATATAATGGAATAAAGTTTTTTAACGGAGAAGGATTTAAATTAGATGATCTGTTAGAAGAAAAAATAGAAGATATTATTATTTCAGGGGTGGATGTTAATGCTCATATTATCGGCGATGAAATTGGTAAGTGCTTAGATGCTGAGGAAAGTGCATTGGAACTTTATGCAAAACATCTGCTTACAACCACTGCTATTTCCCTTAAAGGCAAGAAAATAGTATTAGACTGTGCCAATGGAGCAGCTTATAAGGTGGCAGAAAAAGTCTATGAAGCTTTAGGAGCGGATATTGTTTTAATGGGAAATCTTCCTAATGGAGTGAATATCAATCATGAATGTGGTTCTACTCATACAGAGGCATTACAGGAAAAGGTTTTAGAAGAGGGAGCCTTCTTAGGTTTGGCTTTTGATGGGGATGCTGATAGACTTATAGCGATAGATGAGTTAGGCAGAGTAGTAGATGGAGATAAGACCATAGCTATATGTGCTAAGCATTTAAAAGATAGAGGCTTACTCAAAGATGATTTAGTTACAGCTACAGTTATGTCTAATATAGGTTTTCATAAGTATATGAATGGCAATGGAGTTTCTGTAGATGTAACGGGAGTGGGAGACAGATATGTTTTAGAAAGAATGTTGGAAACCGGTTGTATAATAGGTGGAGAACAGTCCGGCCATATTATTTTCCTAAATCATACTACTACAGGAGATGGTGTTTTATCATCTCTACAATTAGTGGAAGCTGTTTTGGAATCAAATAAAACATTATCTAAATTAAGTGATGAAATAAAAATTTATCCTCAGGTTTTAATCAATGCAAGGATAAATAGTGATTATAAAAAAACATATATGCAAAATCCGGAAATCGCTTTAGCTATAGATGAGGTTGAAAAAGCCCTATTGGGAGATGGAAGACTTTTAATTAGACCATCAGGAACAGAACCTTTAGTTAGGGTTATGTTGGAGGGCAGTGATTTAGATAAAATCACAGAACTGGCTAATAATTTAGCAAAATTATTAGAAGAAAAATTTCCTGTAGAGGAAAAAAGATAGGAGCAAAAGATGTGTGGAATAGTAGGTTATGTAGGTAGAAATAACGCAAAGGAAGTTATTTTAGATGGACTTACAAAATTAGAATATAGAGGTTATGACTCTGCCGGAATTGCAGTAGTGCAGGAAGGTAAAATTAATATAAAAAAACATGTAGGCGGCATAGAGAATTTAAAGAATTTAATAGGTAAGGACCCTTTAAAAAGTCATACCGGTATAGGACATACCAGATGGGCGACTCATGGGGCTCCATCAGACATAAATGCACATCCTCATACTGATGAAGATGAGACTATTGCCATAGTACATAACGGCATTATAGAAAATTATATAGAACTTAAAAATGTTTTGACGGAGAAGCTCAATATTAAATTCAAGTCAGAAACAGATACAGAAGTTATAGCTCATTTGATAGGGCTTTATATGAAGGATAGCGATACTTTAGAAGATGCAGTATATAAGGCTACATTAGATATGAGAGGAGCCTATGCTATAGTAGCTATTTCCGCAAAGGATCCGGATAAAATAGTCGCTGTTAGAAAAGATGCTCCATTGGTAGTAGGCTTAGGAAAAGGTAGCAATTATGTTGCTTCAGATATACCTGCATTGCTAAAGTATGTTAAGAAACTTTATTTAATAGAAAATAATGAAATGGTCATAGTTAGACCGGACAAGGTTGAAATCTTCGATGAAAATAGAAGACCTATTGAAAGAGAAGAATTTAACATTACATGGGATGCAGATGCTGCTGAGAAAGAGGGATATGAACATTTTATGCTTAAGGAAATTTATGAACAGCCTAAAAGCATAAGAGAGGCTATAACTAGAAGATTGGACGAATCAGGTAAACTAAAGATGGATGGAATCGCTTTAGATTATAGTGATTTAAACAAAATCCGAAAGATTTATATAGTTGCCTGTGGTACGGCTTATCATGCCGGTTTGGTAGGGAAATATTTAATAGAAAAGTTTGCAAAGATACCTGTAGAGGTGGATGTAGCTTCGGAATTTAGATATAGAGATCCTATAGTAGATGATAGTACTTTGTTTATCGCTATAAGTCAATCGGGAGAAACCTTAGACACCTTAGAAGCTTTAAGAGAAGCGAAGAGGAAGGGGGCTAGGATTTTGAGCGTGGTAAATGTGGTAGGAAGCTCTGTAGCAAGGGAATCTGATGATGTGTTTTATACTTGGGCAGGACCGGAGATAGCTGTTGCATCTACTAAAGCATATACCACTCAGCTAACTTGTATGTATTTACTGGCTTTACATATGGGATTGACATTAGGTAGGCTTACAGAGGAATATTTCAATTCCTTTATGGAAGAACTTTTAGAAATTCCGGCAAAATTAGAGGATTATTTAAATAATTCTAAAGAAATAGAGGAATTAGCTAAGAAACTTTACAATAGAGATCAAGTTTTCTTCATAGGCAGAGGCTTGGATTCAGCTATATCTTATGAAGGCTCTTTGAAATTAAAAGAAATTTCATATATAAATTCTTTTGCTATTGCGGCAGGAGAACTTAAACACGGAACAATTGCTTTAATGGAACCGGGAACTTTAGTATTAGCTTTAGCAACTCAAGACTTTTTATATGAAAAAATGCTTTCAAATGTGCAGGAAATCAAGGCAAGAGGGGCGTATGTGGTAGCTGTAGCTAAAGAGGGAAATGAGGCAATAGAAGCTCAGGCTAACCATGTAATTTATATACCTAATTGTAGTGATGGATTAACACCCTTATTGTCAGTAGTACCTTTACAACTCTTTAGTTATTATGTAGCTAAAGAAAGAGGTTGTAATATAGATAAACCAAAAAATTTAGCAAAATCCGTAACTGTGGAATAGGAGTTGAAAATATGGGAAAAAATATCAAGGATTATGATGTAAGAGATATAAGTTTAGCACCTTTAGGTCATCAAAAGATTAAGTGGGTAAAGGAGCATATGCCTTTATTAAGTGGATTAGAAGAAGAATTTACCAGAACCAAACCTTTTAAGGATGTTAAAATTTCTCTTTCTGTCCATTTAGAAGCTAAAACAGCATATTTGTGTCAGGTACTTGCTGCAGGCGGAGCTGATATGTATGTTACAGGTTCTAATGTTTTAAGTACTCAGGATGATGTAGCTGCGGCACTTGCAGATTTTGGACTAAGGGTATATGCATATCATGGAGCCACTGCAGAAGAGTATGATAAGCACATTGAAATGTGTTTAGAAGGTAAGCCTAATATTATAATTGATGACGGAGCTGATTTGGTTTCAATGATTCATGAGAGACGACCTGATTTAGCGGAAAATGTTTGGGGTGGTTGTGAAGAAACTACGACAGGAATTCTTAGATTGAAAGCTTTAGACAGGGAAGGTATTCTTAAGTTTCCTATGATGGCAGTAAATGATGCTAAGATGAAGCATCTGTTTGATAACAGATATGGCACAGGGCAGTCAACTTGGGATTCTATTATGAGAAATACCAATTTAATTATAGCTTCAAAGACTGTAGTGGTTGTAGGCTATGGCTGGTGTTCTAAGGGTATAGCTATGAGGGCAAATTCTTTAGGTGCAAAGGTTATAGTTACAGAAATCGATCCTGTTAAGGCTATCGAGGCTAAGATGGATGGATATGAAGTTATGAAAATGGAAGATGCAGCACCACTTGGTGATATATTTGTATCGGCTACAGGTTGTGCATGGACTATTACTACAGAACATATGCTTACTATGAAAGATGGAGCTATTCTTTCTAATGCGGGACATTTTAACTGTGAAGTGGATATGGACGGACTGGAAAAGGCTGCCATAGAAAAGAAAGAAGCAAGAAAAAATATTATGGGCTATAAGCTTGAAAATGGCAAGTGGGTAAATGTAATAGCGGAAGGCAGATTAGTCAACATTGCTGCTGCTGATGGTCATCCGGCAGAGGTTATGGATATGAGCTTTGCGGTACAGGCTTTAGGGGCTTTGTATATTGCTAACCACCATGAGGAGTTAGGAAATCATTTAATAAATATTCCGGAAGACATAGATAATATGATTGCTTTTAGAAAACTTAAAGCTTGGGGAATAGAGATAGATAAACTTACAGAAGCACAGGAAAATTATCTTTCCAGCTGGCAACTTTAATATATTAAGGTCGAGTGTTATAGGAGGTATAAAATGGAAGTTATTACAGAAACAAGTACAGGCATAAGCTATGAACAGATTAAAATGGAAGCAAAAAATGCTATGGAAGAGTTGGTAGAAGTTTCTAAAGTTCAGAAAGGAGATATAGTTGTAGTGGGCTGTTCTTCTTCTGAGGTGATGGGTCTTCGTATAGGAAAAGGCTCAGATATAGATGCTGCAGGTGCTGTTTATGAAGGTATAATGGAAGTTTTGGAACCTTTAGGTATTTATTTGGCTGCACAATGTTGTGAACACTTAAATAGAGCTGTTATAGTTGAAAGAGAAGCATTGCCTTATGGGGCAGAGATTGTAAATGTAGTACCTCAGCCTCATGCCGGAGGGTCTTTTGCAGTAACTGTTTATAATAGGGCAAAATCTGCCGTTGCAGTGGAAGAGCTTAAGGCGGATGCCGGTTTAGACATAGGGGATACTTTAATAGGGATGCAGTTAAAAAAGGTAGCGGTTCCTGTAAGAATTAAGCAAAATTCTATAGGAAAAGCCCATGTGGTAGCTGCTAGGACTAGACCTAAGTTTATAGGCGGAGCTAGAGCAGTTTATGATGATGTTTTAAGTGGTGGAGATATAAAGAGATAGAGAATATAAAAAAAGGCTTTGACCTATGGTCGGAGCCTTTTTATCTAATTATTTCTTTCTAGGCACATCATCAATTCTTACATAAGCGCCTATATCGTTATCTAAGGTAGTAGCAAAGCCTACGGCTTCGCTGCCGAATTTTGAACGGATTAAATCCATAGTTCGCTCAAGGTTTTCTTCGGCTTGATGATTTTCATTTTCTTCGGTAAACATACTGAGCTGCACATTTTCTTTTTCGTCTATTAGATTTATACCGGTGATTGTGAGCAATCTAATGGGAACACCGATTTTCCAATTAGATAAAATCAACTCCATAGTTACATCTGAAATTTCTTCTGCCAAGTTAGTAGGTATATCTAACTGTTTTTGGCGGGAAATGGTTTTAAAAAAGTTGTCTTTTATATCCACTTTTATTCCAAAGGCTTTATTATGGCTTTTTCTAAGTCTTACTGCAACTGTATCTGAAAGGGTTTTAACTGCTGTTAAAATATCTTCTGCATTTATTAAATCTCTAGAAAAGGTAATACCGTTTCCTATGGATTTAACAGGCTCTTGATTGGTAAAAAGAGATACAGGACTTTCATCATAGCCGTTGGCGTATTGCCATATAATTAGCCCTTGTTTGCCTAAAAGTTTTTCTAAAACCTTAGGCGAGGTTTGAGCGATTTCTCCTATGGTACTAACGCCTATGGAAGCAAGCTTTTCAGCAGTAGCTTTTCCCACGAAAAACAGTTCTCCGGCACTCATAGGCCACAGAATAGTTTTGTAGTTTTCTCTGGTAATTTCAGTGGTTGCATCAGGTTTTTTGTAATCAGAACCCATTTTAGCAAAGATTTTGTTATAGGAAACTCCTGCCGACAGGGTTAGCCCCAGTTCCTCTTTCACTGTTTTTCTAATTGTATCGGCGATTTCTTTACCCGAGCCAAAGAGCTTTTGAGAGGCGGTTACATCTAGCCAAGATTCATCTATACTGAAGGGCTCTACCATATCTGTAAATCGAAAATAAATTTCATTTATCTTTTTAGAAAATTCTTTGTACTTGCTCATGTGAGGTTTTAAGAACTCTAAGTGAGGGCATTTTTTTAAGGCAGCCCAAGTGGTTTCTCCGGTAATGACACCGTATTTTTTAGCAATTTCATTTTTTGCCAATATAATACCGTGACGCTTGTCTTGATTCCCGCAGACAGCAGCAGGTTTATCTTGTAATTCCGGATGGTCTAAGAGTTCGACCGATGCGAAAAAACTGTTCATATCACAATGTAAAATAACTCTATCCATAGTCTAATTATTATACCAAAAAATGATAATCTTGTGAATAGCATACTACATTCCTTGACTAAAAGCTTAAATAGAATTATAATATTTAGTATTAATTTGTTTTAAAATGAAAATTACAATGAAATATAATATATTTATTTATATGAAATAGGGAGGGTTTTACCAATGAGAGTATTGACCATGTTGACAGGAGCGCTGTTTATCGGTGTTGGTGGATATTTAGTAGGAAATGCAGGAGTTACTTTTTTATCAGTGGCTTTTATAGTAGGATTAATATTTTTAGTTGCAGGAATTGTAGAGGTTTTATCTTATAGTAGCTATAGGGGAGATAATGAAGAGAGGTCATGGATTTTGACCGATGGTTTGACTACCTTTATATTAGGCTTTTTAATAATTGATAACAAAATCTCCGCCGATATAGTTGTTACAACTTTATTAGGGCTTTGGGTAATGAGCGCAGGTATAAGAAATATGGTTCATGCTTGGGAACACATAGAAACCAGGACTAATAATTTCTATGATCATTTAATCGTAGGAATGGTCAATATAATATTCGGTTTTTATGTTTTCTTTAATCCGGATTTCTTTAATTTTGCGACTATTACAGTTATTGGTTTGTGTATAATAGTACAGGGGATGAATATTTTCCATATAGGAGCTACTATTAGAATTATAAAACCTAATTTTATTAAAACTAAAGAGGAAAAATTGGCAGAAGCGGCGGCTAAGGCAGAGGAAGCTCATGCTGCGGCTAAAGAGGCTATAAAGGCAGCTAAGGAAGCGAAGGCAGAGCTTAAAACTGTGGAAGCTACTCCGGAGGAAGAATTAGATTTAACATTAGCTCCTAAGCCAACTAAGGAAACACAGGAAAAAACGGACTCCTTGTTTAAAGAGGAAGCCTAAAAATATAAATTAAGCAGGAAAGTAATTTGGATAAAAACTATTTTGATATTTTAATTATAGGTGGCGGAGCATCAGGGTTGGCTGCTGCTGTTACTGCTTCCAGATATGCAAAGGATAAAACAATAGGTATATTAGAAAAAAAATCTGAAGTAGGTCTTAAACTTAAGGCGGCTGGAAACGGCAGATGTAATATATCTAATATAAATTGTAAAGAACAGGAATTAGTTCATGAATTCTTAGAGTACTGTGGAATATTTTTAAGGCAGGAGGAAGATAGAATCTATCCTTTTTCTGAAGATGGAAAACAGGTTGTAGAAGCTCTTAGAAATACTGCTGTTAGGCAGGGTGTGGTTTTAAGAGTGGATTTTGAGGTGGCTAAGGTTGAAAAAACTTGCAGCGGAGCTTTTATTTTAGAAAGTACTAAAGGAGAAGTTTTATGTTGCGAAAAGCTTTTAATCGCTACGGGCGGTAAGTCCTATAGTAATTTTGGAACTACGGGTGATGGATATATTTGGGCTAAGATTTTAGGCCATAGGGTAGAAAGGCTTATACCGGCATTAACACCTATAGAAGTGATGGAAAATATTAAAAGTTTAAAGGGTTTAAGATGTAAGGCGAAGGTTACTTTAAATATAAATGGCAGGGATGTTTCTGAGGAGATTGGAGAAGTCCAGTTTAGGGAAGATTCTTTATCAGGTATCTGTATAATGAATTTATCTCTCTTAGTGAGAAGAGAAGATGAGGCTGTTTTAAAACTGGATTTTTTTGCTGAAAATGAGGATTTAGAGGTATCTTTAAATCGCAGGATGGCTTTAGATAATCTTAGGATAGAGGAAATATTTACTACTTTGGTGAAGAAACCTTTAGCGGAATATATTTTAGTTAAGATGGGGTTAAATGGAAAAAGTTTAATTAAGGAACTTTCTGATAGGGACATAGATAATGTTTTAGGAGAACTAAGGTCTATGAATTTTAAGGTTAAAGGGTTAAAAGGCTGGAATGAGGCACAGCTTACGGCTGGCGGTATCAGCTTAAAAGATATAAATTCAAGGACGGGCGAATCTAAGATTTTATCAAACTTATATTTTAGCGGTGAAGTTTTAGATTATCAAGGAATTTGTGGAGGGTACAATCTGCATCAGGCTTGGGTATCAGGGATTAAAGCTGGAAAGGGAATGGCTAAATGTATAGAATAAGTCAGATTAAATTAAGTCTTAAGGACGATAAGGAAGGATTACCGGAAAAAATTCTTAAGATTATAGGTCAAGCTGACCTGAAAATTACCAGCTGGAACATAGTAAAAGAGTCTATAGACGCAAGGAAAAAAGATGAAATCCACCTGGTATATACGGTGGATTTTTGTGTTAATAAAAAAATAAAAGGTAATGTAAAAAAATATAATATAGAGCAGGTAGAAATTAAAGAATATGAAATTCCTAAATTGAGAGCAGAAAGGATTTCTGATGATGGAAATTTAGGAATAGAGCTGAATCCTGTTATTGTAGGTTTTGGACCAGCAGGAATATTTGCGGCTTTGATTTTAGCAGAAGCCGGACTTAAACCTATTGTCCTGGAGCGAGGACAAAGCGTAGATGTTAGAAAGGCTCAGGTAGACAGATTTTGGAAAGAGGGAATATTAGATGAAAATTCTAATGTTCAGTTTGGTGAAGGCGGAGCAGGAACTTTTAGTGATGGTAAGCTTACAACAGGTATTAAGGATCTTAGAATTAAGAAAGTCCTTAGGGAAATGGTTGAAGCAGGTGGTCCTGAGGAAATTCTGTATAAGAGTAAGCCTCACATTGGAACCGATGTACTGCGGGAGGTTGTTAAAAACTTAAGAGAAAAAATTATAGCTTTAGGTGGACAGGTTAGATTTGGAAACTTAGTAAAAGATGTAATTTTAGAAGAGGGTAATTTAAAAGGTTTAAAGGTGGAAAGTGAAAAGGGTGAGGAAATACTGGCTTGCGATAGGGCGGTTTTTGCTTTAGGCCATAGTAGCCGTGACACTTTTAGAATGTTTTATAGTAGAAAAATTTTTATGGAGCAGAAACCTTTTTCCATGGGAGTTAGAATAGAGCATAGTCAGGATTTAATTGATTTGGCACAATATGGGGCAAAATCCGCAGATCTGGGGTTACCACCGGCAGAATATAAATTAAATCATCGCTGTGAAAATGATCGAGGCGTATATACTTTTTGTATGTGTCCCGGTGGAGAGGTGGTTATAGCTTCATCCCAGAAGGGCGGCGTTGTAACTAACGGTATGAGTTATCATGCGAGAAATAGCGGGACTGCTAATAGTGGATTACTGGTAGATGTGAGAACAAGTGATTTTGGAAGTGACAAGGTACTTGCAGGCGTTGAATTTCAGGAGAAATATGAGAAATTAGCTTTCCTAAATGGAGGTTCTAATTATAAGGCTCCAAAATCCACTTGGGGGCAGCTTCGTGACGGTAAAGCTCCTAATGTAGAGGCTTCCTTACCTAGCTTTGTAGTTGAGGCTTTTAGAGAGGCAATGCCTCATTTGGCTAGGAAACTGAAAGGTTTTGATAATAGTGATGCTATTGTAACTGCTGTTGAAGCTAGAAGTTCATCACCTGTGAGGATTTTGAGAGATAAGGAAACTTTAGAAGGATTTTTAGATAAGGGTTTAGGTGAAACTCTAAAAATTTCAGGCTTTTATCCGGCAGGCGAAGGGGCAGGCTATGCAGGTGGTATCATGTCTGCGGCTTGTGATGGAATTAAGATAGCGGAGGCTATAATTAAAGAAATTTAAGCTTTGATAGAGGGGATATTATGAGAAAAATTACCATTGCAATGATAATTATGATTTTAGTTAGTTTAATGGTAGGTTTTACGCCAAAGCATGAAAACTTCGGTGTGTTTTTAAATTTAGATAGGGATAAAAAAGCCGTTTTAGAGGGTTACAAAACCATAGTTATTGAACCGGAAAACTTTACTAAAGAGGATATTTTGGAATTTCATAAATCCGGTAAGATGGTTTATGCTTATTTAAATATAGGGGCTTTAGAAAAATTCAGAACATATTACAAAGCTTATGAAAAATATAGTTTAGGGGTTTATGAAAATTGGCCTGATGAAAAATGGATGGATGTATCTAAGAAAAAATGGCAGAGGTTTATCGTGAATAGTTTGGGGAAGAAATATGCCAAACTTGGAGTGGATGGATTTTTTATAGATAATACAGATGTTTACTACGAATATCCTAAGAATAAAATTTATAGGGGATTAGTGAGAATTTTAGCCAATTTAAAAAAGAAGTACGGTGTAGAAATTCTTATAAATGGCGGAGATGAATTTGTCAAAAAGGCTTTGAAAAGAGGAGAGGCGGGTATATTAGATGGTATAAATCAGGAATGTGTTTTTACAAAAATTGATTTCCAAAATAGAAAATATTTAAGACAGGAAAATGAAACAATAGAATATTTTCAGAAATATTTATCTAAGATTAAGAAGTCAGGAAAAAAGGTTTATTTAATTGAATACGCACCTGATAAAAATACAAGAGAAGAAATATTAGAATATTGTAATGAAAATGAATTTAAATGTTTTATTGCAGCTGACTTAGAATTAGGTGGATGATACAAAAGCGATACAAAGTATTGACAATAAACGAAAAATGAACCACAATATGTGCATAAAGGAGGGATAGATATGGTTACAACGAATTTAAATATAAGAACGGATAGGGGAGTTAAGGACCAGGCAGAGATAATATTTTCTGAACTAGGTATTAATATGACTACAGCTGTGAATATGTTTTTAAGGACTACTATTAGAAAACTTGTAGACGATACAGTTTCCCCTTACTTTCTAGGAGTGTTTTAATTGCACCGGCTTGCTTGTAAGAGCTAAATAGTGTCATTCGGCAGATTTTGTGTATTTCCCACTATAGAATCAGTCTATGCAAGGCTTGAAATAGTGTTACATATAAGAGTTTGTTGATTACCCACAACTTAAATAGTGGGATTTCCCTTCAAATTTCTAATACACACTATTCACAAGATTTTTATACCGCATAATATAGTGTGGTTTCCAGCAAAATCTAAAATCAACACTATTTTTGATGGGTTCGCAATACACGATATAGTGTCAGAATCCTAAAAAATCTCAAAACAGCACTATTTTAAAGCAACAGCCAACTTTTTCCATAAATTACCAGTTCGCTCAACCTCTCGTACGGCAAAATCTAAAGCCCCCAATTTACAGTTTATTTATAACCACTTTTTGCTCTATAAGTCTTTTTTTATATCAAACTGCTTCCTGTCATTTCTTCCGGAACTTTCAATTCCATTAAAGTTAGAATGGTTGGAGCCAGGTCTGCTAGTTTTCCTGAATTGGATTTTGCATAATCGTTAAAGTTATAAGGATTGTTACCTATATAAACTAGAGGCACTTGATTTGTGGAATGAGAAGTGACCACATTTCCTTTTTCATCTAGCATATAATCTGCATTACCGTGATCTGCAGTCAAAAGTAGTTGTCCGCCTATTGCTAAGATTTTCTCTACAATTTTGGAAATACATTTATCTAAAGCTTCTATAGCTTCTACTGCTGCCTTAAAACTGCCGGTATGTCCTACCATATCAGCATTAGCAAAATTTAGAATGATTAAATCATATTTACCTAAATCTAAAGCTTCTAATACTTTTTCTGTAACTGAAAATGCACTCATTTCAGGTTTTAAGTCATAGGTTGAAACTTTGGGAGATGGAATTAAAATTCTATCTTCCTTAGGATTAGGTTCTTCAATACCTCCATTAAAGAAGAAGGTTACATGAGCATATTTTTCTGTTTCCGCTATTCTAAGCTGGCTCATATTTAGGTTTGAAATATATTCACCTAAGGTGTTTTTTATGGATTTTGGCGGAAAGGCTATGGAAACATTAGGTATGGTGCTGTCATATTCCGTCATACAGATGAAGCATAGGTCATCTAAAATCACCTTTCTTTTAAAACCGCCAAAGGAGCTTTCAAAATCTGTATCTACAAAGGCTCTGGTAATCTCCCTAGCTCTATCAGGTCTAAAGTTAGCAAATATGATGCTGTCTCCTGATTTTATAAGACCGGAAGGATTACAAACTGTAGGTTTTACAAATTCATCTGTTTCGTTTCGGATATAGCTTTCTTTAACTGCTTCAGTTCCGGATTTTGCTTTTAAGCCTTCTCCTAATACCATAGCATTGTAGGCTAATTCCACTCTATCAAATCTCTTATCTCTATCCATAGCAAAATATCTGCCGCTAACAGTGGCTACAGAACCGACCCCTTCTTCCAGGAGGTATTTTTCTATATTTTCCATATAGGTTATGCCGGATGTAGGGGGAACATCTCTTCCGTCCATAAATAGGTGAAGAAATACTTTAGTTAGGTGATTAGCTTTTGCCAATTGAATTAAGGCTTTTATGTGATCTATATGGCTATGTACCCCGCCATCGGATAAAAGACCGAAGATGTGTAAAGCACTGCTATTCTTTTTCGTATGTTCCAGAGCGGACAAAAGATTAGGGTTTGTAAAGAAATCCCCGTCTTCTATGGATTTTGTTATCTTAGTGAGATCTTGGTATACGATTCTACCGGCACCAATATTAAGATGTCCCACTTCTGAATTTCCCATCTGCCCTTCGGGCAGTCCGACAAATTGTCCTGAAGCATTAATTTTAACATTAGGATATTTAGAAAAAATCTTGTCTATATTAGGCTTATTAGCGGCTGAAATAGCATTGCCATAGCTGGACGGGTTTATGCCGAAGCCGTCTAAAATCATAAGCATAGTTGGAGTTTTTTTATTCATAATTACCTCTTAATTTTTATGAAAAATTTATTTTCGTTTATATGTTTAATTATATACTAAAGAAAGAATAAGTCAAAGTAATATTTAGATAGATAGTATATTAGATATTGACGAAGGAGTAAATTTTAGCTAAACTTAAATTATCTTAAAAGTAATTTGTATTAAATGGAAGGCAAAGAAAATTGGGAATAAATTGGACAGGCGAGCAAATTGACGCCATAAATGATAGAGATAAAAATATATTAGTAGCGGCGGCGGCAGGCTCCGGTAAGACTACTATTTTAGTAGAAAGAATTAAGAAATTAATTATAGAAGAAGGAACCTCTTTAGAAGAGATGCTAATAGTAACTTTTACTAATGCAGCAGCTACTAAGATGAAAATGGATATAGAAAAAGCCATAAAAAATGTTCTATTGGTGGAAAAAGATCCTGATATGATTCGCAGGCTTAAACAGGAAATGAGTATTTTGCCTAGAGCTAATATTAGTACTTTTCATGCTTTTGCAATGGAAGTTATAAGGAGATTTTTTTATTTAATAGATAGGGAACCTAATTTCAAAATAGGTGATGAAGGTCAGATAAGTATTTTAAGAACTAAGGCTATGGACAGGCTATTAGAAGAGCTTCATGAAGATGGAAAGGAAGATTTTTATACTTTTCTAAATCACCATAGCGGAGATAGAAATGATGATGCTTTTAGAGAAATAGTAGAAGTGGCATATAATAAGATTCAAAGTTTACCTGAACCTTTTGAATGGCTTAGAGAAGCAGTTTTATCTTTGGAAGATGGAAATACATTTTTAGAAAAGGATTCTGTAAAAAAATATTTCTGGAAAGAGGTTGAAGTTTTAGCAAATAAGGCTGTAGCCATAGGAAGTAATAACTATAGGGTAGGTCAGGATAATTATGTGACTAATTTAGAAACCATGCTTGCCAATGAACTTCGATTTATGGAAGCTATTGCCAATGCAGTTCATCTAAAGGATTATGATGAAGTGTATGAGGCTGTAAATAATGTTGTTTTTGAAAGCTTAACTTCCGGTTCCTTTAGCCAGAAAAACAACCCGCAATCTGACAAAGACAGTCTTAAAGAAGCCGGAAACGAAATAAAAAATGGTAGAGCTAAACTTAAGTCTATATTGGATGTGTTTAAGAAAAATTTCTTCATAGGTTCTAAAGAAGATGTAGCAGAAGGAATATCTTTAACTGCAGGAGATGGAAAGTTTTTATTGAAAGCTGTTAAAAGATTTAGTGAAATTTTTAAGGAGGAAAAGGAAGCTAAAAATTTAATAGATTTTAATGATATAGAACATCAGGCCTATGAGATTTTGAGTCAAAATAAGGGTGGAGAATATTATAGGAATAAGTTTAAACATATTTTTATAGATGAATATCAGGATAGTAATGTTTTGCAAGAAGAATTAATAAGCAAAATTTGCCGTTCCAATAATGTTTTTATGGTTGGAGATGTAAAGCAGAGCATATACAAATTTAGACTTGCAGAGCCTGAAATTTTTCAAAGAAAGTATGAGCTGTTTAGAGAGAATATGGCTTTGAATCCGGAGGATACAGAGGATAAGAAAATTGACCTTAATATGAACTTTAGAAGTAAGAAGCCTATAATAGATTTTGTAAATGCTATTTTTGATAATATTATGTCCGGTTATGATGAGGCGGCTAGATTAAAACAGGGAAACAGTTATGGTGGGGAACCTTCTTATAAGCCGGAGCTTGTATTAATTAATGATAAATATACAGGTGAGGATCCGGTGGATTTTGCCATAGAGAATATGAAGGCAGCAGAGAGAGAGGCTTTGGCAGCTGTAAAGCTCATTAAAAAATATTTAGGAAAAGATATTTGCATTGGCAAGGAAGAAAATGAAAAGGGACAAGAGGTTTATAAATATAGACCCTTAGAAAAGAAGGATATAGTTATTCTCTTAAGGTCTATCAAAGGGCGTGGAGAGGCTTATTATAGGGTTTTGGCAGAAAATAATATTGATGCTTATGTAGATAATAACGAAGGCTATTTTGATACTTTAGAAATAGATACTTTTATGTCTCTAATAAAGATTTTAGATAATCCTCAGCAGGATATACCTTTACTAACTATAATGAGATCCGGAATATTTGATTTCACAATAGATGAGTTGGCAAATATTCGCCTTTTACATAGAGAGGGATCTTATTATGATAGCGTAGTAAATTACTGTCATAGCGGGGAAGATTTAGCTTTACGAGAGAAATGTATTAAGACCTTTGAAAACATAGATAAGTGGAGACAGGAGTCTAAGCTGTTACCTTTGGAAGAATTTATATGGAAATTGCTTTTGGACACTAATTTTTATATTCACATGGGGGCGATGGCTTCCGGAAAGCAAAGACAGGCTAATCTCAGAATTTTAGTAGAGAAGGCGTTAGCCTATGAAAACTCCCAGGAGGGAAGTCTGTATGGCTTTGTTAAATATATAGATGCTATAAAAAATGAAACATCTAAACGCACTGCAAAATTAGCGGTAGGACAGGCGAAGTTGGTAGGCGAAGGGGAAGATGTAGTCAGGATTATGACTATACATAAGTCTAAGGGTATGGAATTCCCAATGGTAATATTGGGGGGATATAATTCTAAGCTGAATTATGACACAGGTGGAAATCTGGTATTTCATAAGGATATAGGTATAGGGCTTAAGTCTTGGATACCTAATATGGACTTTTATCAAAAGACCTTAATACAGACGTTGATAAATTATAAAATTCATCAAGAGGAAGTAGAGGAGCAGAAAAGGGTTCTCTATGTAGCTATGACCCGTGCTATGGATATTTTAGGAATAATAGGCTCTGTTAAAAATATAGATGATGTATTTAATGGAGAAAAAGAAGAGGATAGTAGCGACACTTCCTACTTTAATATGTCGGTGAAAGCTCTGCAAAAGATTTTTGATAGAGGTATAGGCACGGTAGACTATTATTCAGATGGGGATTTACTTGAAATGTATAAGGAAGAAGTTGCGGAAAGTAAGAGATTGGAAGACTTATTTGAAGAAGCTCCTAAAGCGGTATCTGATAGAGTTAGGGCTATGTTAGAGGCTGATTTATCAAAACCGCTGATAAGTGAAATTTCAGCAAAATCTAAATATTCCGTAAGTGAACTTAATAAAAGGGTTCGTGTGGACTTAGCCGAACCTAAGAGTTTTAAAGTCAACAGAGATTTTACCAAGGCACAAATAGGAACCATAATTCATAAGGTTTTGGAAAAAATGAATTTTTCACAGGCGGAAGATGAAGGGCTGATTTATATAGATAAGCTTTTAGTCGATATGGTTAGGGAAGAATTTTTAACGGATGAAGAGGCTAATACAGTTGATAAAAATAGCTTAGTGAATTTTGCAAAATCTGATTTAGGCAGACGAATTGGAAATGCAGAGGCTTTAGGTAAACTGAGGAGAGAGCAGACTTTTAACCTTAGGATTTCTAAGGGAGACGAACTTTGGGATGAATTGAGTAGGGGGCTTCAAGCTACTGATGAAAATAATATTACTATTCAGGGTGTTATGGACTGCCTTTTTGAAGAAGATGGATACTTAGTATTGGTAGACTATAAGACTTCGGATTTTTCCGGGGTTGCGGATTTTGAAGTTAAAAAGCATGAATTGAAAGAAACCTATGAAATGCAGATGAAAATTTATGCTGTTGCAGCAGAATTAGCCTTAGGTAAGACCGTGAAGGATAAATATTTATATTTAACTAATATTGGACAAGTAGTGGATATGGGTTAGAGGTTCGGATTGCAGACTTATTGAAAAGTTGACCAAGTTTACAACTTGTTTATACACATTTTTTTATATACCTTAAATAAAAAATAGGGCTGTACCCGGTGAGTTTTTCACTTGGGTTCAGCCCTTTAATGTGCTTAGATTTATTTTTATACTATACCTTGAGCCATCATAGCTTCAGCAACTTTTTCAAAACCTGCAATGTTAGCACCTTTTACAAGGTCATATTTGCCATAGTATTTTTTAGAAGCAGCTTCACAAGCCTTATGGATGTTAACCATAATCTGATGAAGCTGTTCGTAAACATCATTGTGCTGGAATACAGTGTGACCTGCATTTTGTCCCATTTCGATACAGGAGGTAGCAACACCACCGGCGTTGGCAGCCTTAGCAGGACCTACGATTATGCCCTGTTCTAAGAGGTATTCAAGAGCTTCATTAGTGGTAGGCATATTAGCGCCTTCACAGTAGAATTTAGCTCCGTTAGCTACGATATTCTTAGCATCTTCCATGTGAACCTCATTTTGAGTAGCACAAGGAATATAGATATCAGCCTTAACTTCCCAAGGCTTTTTGCCTGCTACGAAAGTAGCTGAAGGGAATTTTTCTGCGAATGGTGAGCAGATGTTTTTGCCGGAAGCTCTTAATTCAAGGAGATAAGCAACTTTTTCATTAGTTGTAATACCTTCGGGATCATAGATATATCCATCAGGTCCGGAAATTGTAATAAGTTTAGCTCCTAACTGCTGTAATTTCCACGCTGTTCCCCAGGAAACATTACCGAAACCGGAAATTGCAACGGTCTTGCCTTTTAATTCTTCTCCGTTAGCCTTTAACATTTCTTCTGTGAACCAAACGATACCGAAACCTGTAGCTTCTGTTCTTCCAAGACATCCGCCATAAGGGATACCCTTACCTGTAAGAACGCCGCCGTCAAATCTGTCAGTGATTCTCTTATACTGACCGAACATATAACCGATTTCTCTTGCACCAACTCCTAAGTCGCCGGCAGGAATATCTGTTTCAGGGCCGATATGTCTGTAAAGCTCTGTCATGTAAGCCTGGCAGAAACGCATGATTTCACCATCACTTTTTCCATTAGGATCAAAATCTGAACCACCTTTACCTCCGCCGATAGGAAGTCCTGTTAAGGAGTTCTTAAAAATCTGTTCAAAACCTAAGAATTTAATTATGCCTGCATATACACTAGGTGCGAATCTTAAACCGCCCTTATAAGGACCTATAGCTGAGTTAAATTGGTATCTGTAACCCTTATTTACTTGAGTTTTACCATTGTCATCTACCCAAACTACTCTGAAAGTTACACCTCTTTCAGGTTCTACTAATCTTTCAAGTAAACCTGCCTTTTCGTACTCAGGATGTGCATCCATTACAGGTGCTAGAGAAGTTAAAACTTCTTCTACGGTCTGATGAAATTCCACTTCACCGGGATTTCTTCTTTTACATTCTTCGATAACTCTTTCAACATAAGTTGCCATTTGCTTTTCTCCTATTCTCTTATTTGAAAAATTCGGCCAAAATCCATATATAATATATGAAATTTTTAGTGCCATTTAGCTACTTCAAATTTAACACTAAGCAAAACTAAAGTCAACCTATAAAGTGGAAAAAACAGGTGTATTTTTTATTGAACAGAAGGGGAAAAAACCAAACAAACTCTTGCCAAAAGGTGTGAAAAGGTAGTATACTAATTAGGTTAAGAGAATGTATATTTTGGTAGGATTTTGTTTTTAAAATGTTTATGACAAAATTTTGACTTTTATATTAGATGAAAAGGTGAAAGGAGAAAAATGATGAAGGACCCAACAATTATGGTTAATTATGAAATGGCAGTTGAAGAGTCTATGGAAAAAATCATTGAACTCCTAGATGAAAAGAAGTATTTCCAAGTTAGAGATGAACTTCTCAAGTATAATGAGGCGGATATTGCTGAAATGTTCGAAGAACTTTTTGACTTGGAAGATAAGATGGAAAGCACTATAGTAGTATATAGGCTTTTACCTAAGGATGTTTCAGTAGAAGTTTTTTCTTATTTACCTTCAGATGACCAGCTAAAAATTGTAGAGGGAATCACTACATCTGAGCTTAATTATATAGTTCAGGAGTTGGATTTTGACGATAAAATTGATATTTTGGAAGAGCTTCCTGCAAACATAGTAAATACGATTTTAGAAAACACGCCTAAGGATGAACGCTCTCTTATAAATTCTTTCTTAAATTATCCGGATAACTGCGCGGGTTCCCTTATGACACCTGAGTATATTAGTTTGCAGAAGGATATGTCGGTTAAGGAAGCCTTAGAACACATAAGAGAAGTGGGTATGGATGCAGAAACTATCTATACCTGCTATGTTAAAGATTTAGGACGAAAGCTTATAGGTATCGTTTCTTTATCTACTTTAGTTACAGCTGCCAGCAATGAAAAAATCATGAATATTATGAGGACTGATTATATTTGGCTTAATGTTTATGATGACCAAGAGAGTGTAGCGGATCAGTTTAAAAAATATGGTTTTATCGCTATGCCGGTTGTGGATAAGGAACATAGGCTGGTAGGAATTATTACAGTCGATGATATTTTAGATGTAATTGAAGCAGAAAATACAGAGGATATCGAGCGTATGGCAGGTATCATTGCCTTTGAAGATACTGATAAGGGTTATTTAGATATTTCTGTTTGGCAACATGCTATAAACAGATTGCCGTGGCTTTTAATTTTAATGGTAGCTTATATTTTTACAGGTATGATAGTTACCAGCTTTGAAGATAAACTTTCCAGTATTATGAGTCTGGTAGCTTATATGCCAATGCTTATGGGCACCGGTGGAAATACCGGCTCTCAGGCTTCCACTCTAATTATAAGAGGTCTAGCTACGGATGAAGTAGATATAAGCGATACTCTTAAAATTTTATGGAAAGAGGTGAGGATAGGTTTATTAGTAGGTACTATTCTCAGTTTATTTAACTTCTTAAGAGTTGTATATTTAGATGGAAATAGTGTTCCGGTAGCTGTTACTATTTGTGCAGCTATGTTGGCTATAGTGGTGTTCGCAAAGGTATTGGGAAGTATGATACCTTTGATAGTTAAGAAGGCAAAACTGGATCCTGCGCTTATTGCTAATCCTGCTATTTCATCCATTTCGGACGCAGTGGCATTAAGCATATATTTTGCTATGGCTATGGTATTCTTAGGTTTATAAATTAAATAAAATATAAACCTTTATAATATAAAATTTAAGTTGGCGGATTTAACGCAAAATCGGAGGAAAAAATGGACTTAAAAGACTACAAGCAGATTGCCTCTCAAATTAGAGTGGATATTGTTAAGGCTGTGCATAAAGCCGGCTCAGGACATCCGGGAGGTTCCCTTTCAGCGGCTGATATTTTAACAGCTCTTTACTTTAAGGAAATGAATATTGACCCTAAGAATCCTAATATGGAAGGCAGAGATAAGTTTGTCCTTTCTAAAGGTCATGCCGGTCCTGTGCAGTATGCAGCTTTAGCAGAGAGAGGATATTTTCCGGTGGAAGATATGATGAGCCTGAGAAAGTTGGGAAGCAATTTCCAAGGACACCCGAATAGAGATAAGGTAGCCGGTATTGAAATGTCTACCGGTTCTTTAGGACAGGGAGTTTCTGTATCTGTAGGAATGGCTTTGGCTAATAAATTAGATAAGAATGAAGGTCGAGTTTATACCTTGTTAGGTGATGGCGAACTTCAGGAAGGTTTGGTTTGGGAAGCGGCTATGGCAGCAGGTCATTATGCTTTAGATAATCTATGCATTATAGTTGACTGGAATGGACTGCAGATAGACGGTAATAATGAAGATGTCATTACAGTTACTCCTATAGATGAAAAGTTTAAGTCCTTTGGTTTTAATGTAGTGGTTATAGATGGCCATAATTTTGATGAAATATTTAGTGCCTTTGATGAAGCTAGAAATTGTAAGGGTAAGCCTACAGCGATTATTGCTAAGACTCACAAGGGTTGTGGAGTATCCTTTATGGAAGACCAAGCAGGCTGGCATGGTAAAGCTCCTAAGGAAGATGAGGCTATGAAAGCAGTTTCAGAATTGGGAGGTGAATGGTAATGACAGATATTAAAGAAAAGATGGCTACCAGACAGGCTTATGGTCAAGCCCTGGTAGAAATAGGCAAAGAAAATCCTAATCTAGTAGTTATGGATGCGGATCTTTCGAAATCTACTATGACGGCAGATTTTGGAAAGGCATATCCGGATAGATTTTTTAATATGGGAATCGCAGAACAAAACCTTTACGGAACAGCTTGTGGTTTGGCTTTATCAGGCAAAGTGGTTTGTGCCAGCACCTTCGCTATGTTTGCCGCAGGTAGGGCTTTTGAGATTATTAGAAACTCTATAGGTTATACTCATGCCAATGTTAAGGTTTGTGCCACTCATGCGGGAATTACAGTCGGAGAAGATGGTGCTTCCCATCAGACTTTTGAAGATATAGCTTTAATGAGAACTATTCCGGGTATGACAGTGGTGAACCCTTCTGATGGAGCTTCTGCTAAAGCTCTTTTGAAACAGGTAATTGATATGAATGGACCTGCTTATGTGAGACTTGGTAGAGCCGCAGTTCCTACATTTTATGATGAAGAAGCTGTAAAGAATGTAAAGCTGGGCAAGGGAAATTTAGTTCGCGAGGGTCAGGATGTTACTGTAATTGCAACGGGTATTATGGTAAATGAAGCCATGATGGCAGCTGAAGAACTTAAAGCTACAGGAATAGATGTTAGAGTTATAGACATTCATACCATAAAACCTTTAGATGAAGAAATTATAATTAAAGCGGCTACTGAAACAGGATTAGTGGTTACTGCGGAAGAACATTCTGTAATTGGTGGCTTAGGCAGTGCAGTAGCTGAAGTTTTATCTCAAAATCTACCGGTGAAAATGGCTATGGTAGGTCAGAAGGATACCTTTGGAGAATCGGGCAAGCCGGAAGAACTTAAAGAAAAATACGGAATGACTGCTAGGGATATTTGTAAGGCTGTAAAGGGGCTTTTAGGTAAATAATTTAGCAGGGGTTATTACTGTTTATTGGTGCTTATTGGTTAATTTAGTCGGGTGAGAAATCACCCGACTTTTTAAGTTTTTGAACAGTATTTAATAAAAGGATTCCAGAAAAAAACTTGACATAAAAATGTAATAAATGTAAAATAATGGAAAATGGAAAAGAGGAGAAGACCTAGTCGAATGTTTGATGTGATAATAGAAGGACAGAAAGTGTTAATCGGTGTGGTAGGCATTTCGGAAAATAGCGGCACGACTTTTATAGCTACCCATTTGGCAAAAATTTTAGGTAGTTTTCCTGTAGGAGTATCCTATGTGGAAGAAAATTTTAGCGAAAACTTAGAAAATAAACATAGCGTATATGACAGTTTTATGTTACATAGAGAATTTAGAAAGAAAAAAGTTTATGACATATATGGAGCTAATTTGAAAGGGGAAAGCATTGCAGACAAACTTAATATTTACAAGAAGGTAAATTGGATAATTAAAATTCCTGATAGTGTATCAGGATTAAAAGAGAGGAATATGTGTAATTTTGAATATCATACTAAACTGAATTATGAAGAAATTAATGGCAAGTATTTAATAATAGACGAACCGAAAAATCCGGAAGATATGGATATTTTAATAGGGGTGATTGATCCTTTACCATCTAAAATAGGTGCAGGTATTGACAAATTTAAGCAAATCAAAAAGATTATGGGGGAAAAGAGGGAAAGGGGTATATGGCTTTTAAACAAAAATAATTTATTTGTAAACAGGAAGTGGTTAGAAAATTTTTTAGATATAAAAATAGATAAAGTTCAAAATCTAATTCCTCAAGAACTTTTTTATGAGGAAGAATACGAAGATGTGTATTTAGATGATAAGTATTTGGGAGAACTGATTGAGCTGGCTAAGTGGATTTTGGAAGAGAATGAGATGGGGAGAAAGCGAAAAAAACTTTTGAATTTATAGTAAATCTTATATTAGTTTGAAATCTATCGATAGATAGGAAGGAGTAAACTACATTAAAAAGGTTTTATTTTTAGGGATTTTGTAGTATAATTAGAATGTTAAAGAATAACTAAATCTGTATATAAGGGGAAATTATGATTAGATTTGACCATGTTACAAAGAAATATAAAACAAATATAGGCTTAGATGATGTAAGCGTATCTATAGAAAAAGGGGATTTTGTCTTTTTAGTGGGACCTTCAGGTGCCGGCAAATCAACCTTCATTAAGTTGATTTTGAAGGAGATAAACGCAGATGGGGGAGATATATATGTAGGTGATTTTCATGTAAATAGCCTATCAAATAGAACTATACCTAAGTTTAGGCGTAAAATAGGAATTGTATTTCAAGACTTTAGACTTTTACATAAAAAGACTGTTTATGAAAATGTGGCATTTGCCATGGAAGTTTTACATAAACCTCATAGGCTTATTAGAAAACAGGTGCCTCAGATTCTAAGTTTAGTGGGTATAAGTGATAAAGCTCATAAATATCCGGATGAATTATCAGCAGGTGAGCAGCAGAGAGTGGCTATTGCCAGAGCTATTGTAAATAACCCTGCAGTTTTAATTGCCGATGAACCTACAGGAAATCTGGATCCTGATACTGCATGGGAAATTATGGATTTATTAGATCAGATAAATCTTAGAGGAACTACTATAGTTATGGTTACTCATGCTAAGGATATTGTAGATAGAATGAAGAAGAGAGTTATTGCAATTGAGAAGGGGCATATAGTCAGAGATGAAAAGGGTGCCTACGGTTATAATTTAGAGGAGGTAGAGTAGATGTTTGGCAGTATAAGTTATAGCCTTAAACAAGGCATCATACAACTTTTTAGAAATAAGGGAATGGCTGCAGCATCTATTTTTTCCATACTTGCCATGCTTCTTATTTTAGGAATGGTTTTTGTTATTTCTGTTAATGTTAATATGTTTACAGAGGTGGTAAAGCAAGACTATGATCAGGTAGAAGTGTTTTTGTTAGATAAGACTACTCAGGAAGAAGCAGAGGTTCTTATGACCAAATTGACAGCTCATGAGGGTGTTAAGGCTGTGGAGTATAGAAGTAAGGAAAAGGCTTTAGAAATATTAAAGGATAGATGGGGAGAGTCCGGCTATTTATTAGATTCTTTAGGCAGAAATCCACTTCCTGCGTCTATTATGATAAGTGTAGACTCTTTGGATAAGGCTTCAGAGGTGGCGGATTTTGCCGGAACTTTAAAGGGAATAGATGATATACAGTTTTATAAAGAAACTGTAGAGAAACTTACCAAGATTACTAATTTCTTACAGGCAAGTGCTGTGGTGATAATGGCATTTTTAGTATTTATTTCAGTAATTGTAGTTTCCAATACGGTTAAATTAACGGTTCATGCAAGACAAAGAGAAATACGAATTATGAGATATGTAGGTGCTACTAACTGGTTTATAAGGGGACCTTTCATAGTTGAGGGTATTGTAATGGGCGTTATTTCAGCTTTGTTGGCAACAGGTTTTATAATGTTTATTTATAATAAGTTAATAGAAGCTGTGGGAAGTCAAATTTTAGCTATAGTTTCTACCCCTCTCATTTCGGTAGAATATTTAACTATAAATATGGGAATTATTTTCTTAGCTTTAGGAACTGCCATCGGTGTTTGGGGTAGTATAGTTTCTATGCGAAGATTTTTAAGTGCTTAATAAGGAGGAAAGAACCTTGTATAAGGCAAAATATAAAAAGGGCATATCGGTTATTATGTGTTTCGTTATGGTGGTTACGGGCGTGTTTTTAGGAGAATTAAAAGGAAACAAAGCCTATGCCACTCAAACAAAAACAGAAGTAAAGAAAGAATTAGATAAAGTTAAAGATAAACAAGACAGCATTAAAAATCAAAAGTTGGCTATGATTAAAGATTTAAGATCTTTACAGGACAAGGTAGCTACTTTAAATATGCAGTATAAAACTACAATTCAGGAAATCGTTGCAACGAAAGCGAAGATTGAAAAAAAACAGAAGGAAATGGAAATACAGGAGGAAAATCTAAATGAAAGATTGGCTGTAATGTATAAAAACGGTTCTGTGGGTTTTGTAGATGTACTTTTAGGTTCTAATAGTATTTCTGAATTTGTTTCAAATGTGGAAATAATTAAAAAGATATATAGAAATGATGTTAAGGTGCTAAAGCTTCTTAAAAGAGAACACAAGGCCTTAGAAATCGCTAAGGCTAACCTTAGAATTAAAAAGGAACAGTTAGTAGAAAATAAAAAAGAAACTGAGAAACAGCAAAAGAAAATAGATGCTATTCTTAAGGAACTTAAGAAGGAAGAAGAAGCATTAAAGGCGGATGCTGCCAGACTCTATGCAGAGCTAGCCAGAGTAGTAGATACTCAGACTCAATATGTAGGTGGTCAATTAGCTTGGCCTGTACCTTCGTGTACTTTTATTTACTATGGATTTGGAAATAGAAAACATCCGGTATATGGAGATATTAGATTCCATACAGGAATTGATATTACAGGCGGTGGCATTTCAGGACAGCCTATAGTAGCTGCCGGAAATGGAACTGTCAGAATTGCAGGTGTATATGGTGGTTATGGCTATTGTGTAGTAGTGGATCATGGTGGCGGTGTTCAGACTTTATATGGACATTGTTCCAGACTTAATGTTGCTGTAGGAGCATCTGTTGTTAAGGGTCAAACCATTGCGGCTGTTGGTAGTACAGGAGTTTCTACAGGTCCACATTTACACTTTGAAGTACTTAAAAATGGTGCACCGGTGGATCCGGTACCTTTTGTAAGAGGATAGTAGTTTATGGCTAATAGAGAGCTTGTATTAGAATTATTAAAAAAAAGAGGAATAACAGATGAAGCACAGGTGGCAGAATTTCTTTCTTTAAAACCGACTCTTACCTATGATTCCACTTTACTTAAGGACTTGGAAGCAGGCGTAGATTTAATTTTAGAGGAAGCAAAATCCGGTAGCAAAATCTGCATATACGGGGATTATGATGCTGATGGAGTTACGGCAACAACTTTGATGCTAAGTGTGATGAGGCACTTGATTCCTAAGGAAGAAATAGAAAGCCGATTAGGGTACTATATACCTTCCAGATTTGATGAAGGTTATGGCTTGAATATGGAAGCTATAGAAAGTTTACATAGAGAAGGTTATAATTTAATTATAACTGTAGATTGTGGCAGTGTTTCTTATGATGAAGTAGAATATGCTAAATCTTTAGGTATGAAAGTTATAGTAACAGACCATCATACCGTTGTAGATAAAATAGCGGATTGTATTTTGATAAATCCTAACCAGCCTTTAGATAATTACCCTTTTAAGGGATTGTCGGGTTGCGGAGTGGCTTTTAAGGTAGCACAGAGATTGCAACAAAAAGGTGGTTTGCCTAAGGTTGCATTAACTGAGGTTTTAGACTTGGTTGCTATAGGTACTATTGGGGATATAATGCCCTTGGTAGATGAAAACAGAACCTTGGTAAAGTTTGGACTTAAGGTGCTTAATCTTAAAAATAGAATCGGACTTAAAAAATTAATAGATGAAGCGGATTTAAGAAGTCCGGAAATATCTTCTGAAAATGTTGCTTTTGTAATAGTACCTCACTTGAATGCATCCGGTAGAATTGAAGATGCAGCTTTAGCAGTGAAACTTTTAGATAATAGAGATGGTAATAGAAGTGACAGGGAAGTTTTACCTATTGTAAATGAACTTATAAATAAAAATCGTGAAAGGAAGAAACTTCAAAAGGAAGCTTTTGAAAAGTGTGTAGAACTTTTACGAAATGAAGAAGAACTTCCGAAGGCTATTTTGTTAAATGCGGGAGATTCTCATGAGGGGATTACAGGAATAGTGGCAGGTAAAATTAAGGAACAATATTATAGACCTACTATTTTAGTAACTCCTACAGGAGAAAATCAGCTTAAAGGTACAGGAAGAAGCGTAGATGGTGTAAATCTTTATGAACTTCTTAAGGGCAGTGAAGAACTCTTTGATAGATTTGGCGGACACAAAGGTGCCTGTGGATTTACTATGGCTGAAGATAATTTCTTTCAGTTAAAGAAAAATCTGGAAAAGGATATGGAAAGGCTGATAAGTATTGACGATACCATATTGGAACCAAAGTATAATATCGACTTGGAAATTGAACCGGAAGATGCTACAGCGGATTTTGCCAATACTTTGAAGGCATTGGCACCTTTTGGTAATGGAAATCCTAAGCCCTTATTTATGATTAGAGATGCTGCAATTAGTCAAGTGAGAAGGATGGGTGAAGATGGAATCCATGGTAGATTTTTTGCAGATACTAATGGCGCAGATAGAGTTTTGTGCGTTTTGTTTAATCAAATGGAAAAATACGAAAGCATATTAAACTCAGGAGAGCCGGTTAATTTAATAGGCACTTTAGAGAGTCAAATTTGGAATGGAAATAAAAGAGTACAATTTATGGTTAAGGATATTCAGTTTGACGAATATTAACCTAAATGATATAATAACTCAATAAGCGACTAATATGATTTTTAAGAATTATGTTTTATAAGGAGGCAGGTTATGGCATACGAATCTAAATTTCAAAGAGATGATATTGATGAATTATTTGACGCTATTTTGACTTTAAAAGACAGAGAAGATTGCTATCGCTTCTTTGAGGACATTTGTACAGTTCATGAAATTCATGCTTTGGCACAGAGGCTTCAGGTGGCTAAATTGTTGTCTATGAAGATGACCTATGGTGAGATAGAAGAAATTACTACAGCATCTACAGCTACAATCAGCAGAATTAATAAGTGCTTATCCTATGGAGCAGATGGTTACAAGAGAGTTTTGGAAAGATTGAAATAAGTAAAACGGTAAACAGAGAACGCCATGGGCGTTCTTTATTTATATAATAGGTGGATATGGATGGGATTTCAGATTTATTTATTTAGAAAGGGCTTAGAGAAAGGCTTTAACAGTGAAGAATTATTGCTTAGGGCTTTGAACTTTTATTCTAAAGAAAAATCTTTGGATTTTGAGTTTGATAAGACGCATATAATTAGAACATCTAAGGGTAAACCTTTTTTAGATTTTAGCAAAATTAGGTTTTATAATAGGATGAATGAAGATGATATTAAAGAATTACATTTTAACATAAGCCATTCTGATGGACATTGGGCAATAATAATTGGTGAAAAAAATTGCGGTTTAGATATTCAGGTGGATAGACCCTGCGATTTTGTGAATATAATAGATAGATTTTTCAGCGGAGAAGAAAAAAATCAAGTCTTGGAAGCTGTAAAATTAGGTGGAGAAAATCTGGGAAGAAAAGAGTTTTTTAAACTTTGGACAGCACGGGAAGCCTGTGGTAAATATGTAGGGGAAGGTTTTTTTTATAAGGAGAAACCGAATTGTATAATTAGGAATTTAAAAATAGAGCCTGACTTGTTTATGGCATATTGTTTAGGAGAAGAAGATGAAGTGGCAATATCAGAAACAAACTTCATGTGAAAATAATAGAAGTAATGAAAGAAAAGCAGAAGTTTTTGATGATATAGAAAAGCTGAAGGACTTTGCTTTGAGAAAACTATCTTTTCGCATGAGAACTGAATTAGAAATTAGAAATTTTTTAGAAGAAAAAACTTCCAGTAGTAAGGATGTTGAGGCTGTTATTGAATTCCTTAAGGAGTATGAATTTTTAAGTGATAAAAAATATTCTATTGAATATTATCGTTATCATAAGTTAAAAGATAAAGCGGATACAAGAATAATAAGGGAACTTTATACTAAGGGTATTGATAAAACTGTAGCTGAGGAAGCTATAAAATCCTTCAAAGAAGAAGTTAGCTTCGATAATAATATGGGTGACGAATATGTATTTGGACTTGATAATACAAGGGATGATGAAAAATATACCTTAGATGAAAAAACCCTTGCATTAAGGGTGGGTGAAAAAATTCTAAAAAACCATTTACTGCAGGGTAAAGAAGCGGATGGTAAGCTCTGGGCAAAGGTAGGAAGGCGCCTAGCCGGCTTAGGATATAGTAGTAATATTTGTTATTTTGTTATTGGAAAATTAAAAAACCTATGGAAAGAGTATGGAGATGAAATATGATAGAGAAACAATTTCAGAGAACCGAAAGACTTATAGGTAGAGAAAACTTAATTAAGCTTAAGAGTAAAAAAGTTTTAGTTATAGGTGTAGGCGGTGTAGGTGGATTTACTTGTGAAGCTTTAGCGAGAGCAGGCATAGGGCAGATAGATATAGTAGATAAGGATAAGGTAGATGTAACTAATATTAATAGACAGATTATAGCAACTCATAATACAGTTGGATTAAATAAGGTAGATGTTATGAAAGAGCGAATGTCATCTATTAATCCTGAAATAGTATGTAATGGTTATAATATGTTTTATTTACCTGAATTTGCAGAGGATTTGGATTTTTCAAAATATGATTATATCGTTGATGCTGTAGATAATGTTACTGCAAAGCTTGATATTATTTCCAGAGCTAAGGGAAGTGGGATACCTGTTATTTCGGCAATGGGTGCAGGGAATAAAATGGATCCTTTAGCTTTTAAAGTTTCGGATATTGAAAAAACAAAGGGTTGTCCTTTAGCTAAGGTAATAAGAAAAGAATTGAGAAAAAGAGGCATTAATGGAGTAAAGGTTGTTTTTTCGGAAGAAGAACCGATAAAGCAGATAGATGAAGATGGAAATACTCTTAGAGTGCCGGCTTCGATAAGCTTTGTACCTAGTGTTTGTGGATTGATTTTAGCAGGGGAAGTTATAAAAGATCTAATTAAATAATAAATAAAAGTTTTAGGTTGTATACTTAAAAATTTGTAATTATAAAGGGATATAATGGTAAGAAATATGAAAAAAGAGAAACGAAAAATTTATGGAATAAATAGAAATTTTATTAGCTTTTTCATTTTAGTCATTGCTATAGGCTTTATAGTTTATGGGGCAATGAGGGGAGAGGCTTCTACAGTTTTAGTAAAGGCTGTAAAAGTATGCTTAGAGTGCGTAGGGATAGGTTAAGGATATGGTTAATAAGGAAAGCAAGAGAAATAATAAAAACGAGCCTATAAGACCACGCCAATTTAGAAGTTGGATTCAAGGGTTGGCTACATTTGTTACAAATATTCATTTTCCTAATTTTTTCAAAGGTACTATATATGAGGGAGCTGCTAAAGCTGTTTGTGTACCGGGTTTGAATTGTTATTCCTGTCCGGGTGCTACAGGGGCTTGCCCTATAGGCTCTTTTCAAGCTGTGGTAGGATCTTCCAAGTTTAACTTTGCTTATTATGTTACCGGGCTTATGATTTTATTTGGAGTTTTAACCGGTAGACTGATATGTGGATTTTTGTGTCCTTTTGGTTGGTTCCAAGATTTGTTGAATAAAATACCGTCTAAAAAATTTAGTACAGAGAAATTAAAAGCCTTAAGGATAACTAAATATATTATTTTGTTTGGCGTGGTTTGGTTTTTAACGGCGGTAGTGGTGACAGATACGGGCATAGTCCCACCTTATTTTTGCAAATATGTTTGTCCTCAGGGGATTTTAGAAGGTGGAATACCTTTATCTATTGCTAATCCTTATATTAGACAGGCTTTAGGTGCACTATTTACATGGAAATTTGCAGGACTCATGTTAATAATTATCCTATCTATATATTTTTATAGACCTTTTTGCAAATGGATTTGTCCGCTGGGAGCTTTTTATGCTTTGTTTAACAAAGTTTCATTTTACAAAATCCATTTTAACAAAGACAGTTGTATTGCCTGTGGTAAATGTAAAACAGCATGTAAAATGGATGTGGATATTAGAAAAACACAAGATGCTTTAGAGTGTATCAGATGTAATGATTGCGTAAATGTTTGCCCTACTGATGCCTTAAGCACATCTTTTGAAAACATAAAAATAAAGAGAAAGGAATAGAATTATGAAATTAATATCATGGAATGTTAACGGGCTAAGAGCCGTTATGAAAAAGAATTTTATGGAAGTTTTTAATGAATTAGATGCAGATATATTTTGTTTACAGGAGACTAAATTACAAGAAGGACAGATTGAAATGGATTTACCGGGATATTTTCAGTATTGGAATTATGCGGAGAAAAAAGGATATTCAGGTACAGCCATTTTCACTAAGAAGGAGCCATTGTCCGTTAATTATGGTATAGGTGTAGATAAGCATGACACGGAAGGTAGAGTTATCACTTTGGAGTATGATGATTTTTATATGATTACTATATATACTCCTAATTCTCAAGACGAACTTAAAAGATTAGAATACAGAATGGAATGGGAGAGAGACTTTTTAGCATATATTGAAGCTTTGAAAAAGACCGGCAAGTCCGTAATTTTTACAGGCGATTTAAATGTGGCGCATAAAGAAATTGATCTTAAGAATCCGAAAACCAATAGAAAAAATCCGGGTTTTAGTGATGAAGAAAGAGAAAAATTTACGGAATTGTTAGAAGCCGGTTACATAGACACCTTCAGACATTTTTATCCTGATTTAGAGGGGGCCTATTCATGGTGGTCATACAGATTTAAGGCAAGAGAAAAAAATACAGGATGGAGAATAGACTATTTTGTTGTTTCCGAAGATTTAAAGGATAATTTGGTTAGTGCTACTATTCATAATGATATATTAGGTTCTGACCATTGTCCGGTAGAACTGGAAATTGAGGGCGTAAATTAAATGGCAGAGAAGTTTGTTGATAATATTAGATTTGATACCTATGATGTGGATATGAACGGCACAGCTAAGGCAAGCTCTTATGTTAGAAAAATGCAAGAGATTGGCATTAGGCAGATGGCTAAAGACGGTCCCTCTGATGAAGAACTGCGTACTTTAGGCAGAGCTTTTATGATTACCCGATTGGATCTAAAAATAAATAAAGAACTCAAACAAAATCAGATTACTCAGGCATCTAGCTGGGCTTGTGAAAGTAAGTTGGCAACTTTTTTAAGAGGTTATGAAATTTTATCTCCGGAAGATGATGGTATACCGGCAGTCAGCGCTGTGAGCCAATGGGCTTTAGTGGATTTAGAAAGTCGCAAAATATTAAGGGTTAAAGATATAAATCTTTCCCAATATTACATAGGACCTTACCATGAGATTTTTGAAAAGAAATTTAAGATTTCTGATGATATAGAAGGTCAATTAAAACTTATAGATAGTAGAAGGGTTTATTTAAGGGATATAGATAGAAACGGGCATATGAATAACACATATACCCTAGATATGTTTTTAGATTATATAACGGAGTTAATATCAGGTACAGGCAGGGTGGAAAAATTAAGATTACACTTTGTAAACGAAGCAAAGCTTGGTGATGAACTGAAAATTTTTAGTACTAACCAAAATAATGTATATTGGTTTAAGTCTATTTTACCTAATGGAGAAATCAATGTGCAGGCGGAAATTTATATTAAATAGTAAATTGAATAGAAGGATAGAAATAAAGTCCATTGATATTACTCAATGGACTTTAGTGATTCTGCCATATTTATTTTATCTAATTTGAAGAACAGTACTAAATTAACTAGCAGAGCGAAAAGGAAGGTTATAACTACTGAAAGTATGTAGCTTAACAGGTTGATATGAATATGGAAGCTTATTAAGTCTACTACGATTCGAGACATTACAAATAGGTGTAAAAGATTTCCTAGAGGCAAGCCTATTAAAGCTGAAATGCCTGTAAGAGCCAGATTTTCTCTAAATACATAGGAAGCGGTTTCTCGTCTATTAAAACCCAGAACCTTTATAGTTGCAATTTCCCTAATTCGCTCGGTGATATTTATGTTTGTCAGATTATATAAAACTATGAAGGCTAAAGCTCCGGCACAAGCTATTACTAGAGCAACGACATAATCCAGGCTTTTCATCATATTAGAAATTCTATCTCTAAAGGCTTGAGATATGGATACAGCAGCCACATGATCGCTTTTCATTAATTGAGCAGCTCCCTCGCTAGGATTTTGTAATTTGTTAGCATTATCCTTTACTCCTAGAAGGAAGGCGGAATTCATTTCAAAATCTCCTTGTTGAGCTTGATAGGTTTCCTTGTTGATATACATATAGTTATATACGAAATTCTCACATAGACCGCTGATTTTACCTCTTACTTCATTCATATCGCTATCTCTAAGAGTTATGGTATCGCCTATTTTGAGGCCAAGTCTTAGGGCAAGGTTGGAATTTACTATACAGTCACCTTTTTTAGGGAAGTTAAGCTTTTTCCCGTCTTCATCATGAATGTCTATAAATTTCTCTATTTTATCTTTTTCGTTACAAACCACTAAATTTACGGATTTTGTTTTTTTACCATATCTGGCATCCATGGATACATTGTATGTGAACAGGGCATCTTTTATTATATTTTTGTTTTCTTTTAAGAAGTCTGTTTTTTCTTCATCTCTTAAGGCTCTATCGAAATTAACTATGTAATCGGCGTGCATTATTTCATCGTACTGTGCATCGACTACACCTTTAATTGAATCGTTTAATCCCAAACCTGTTAGGAGCAATGCGGTGCAACCGCAGATTCCCATTACCATCATGAAAAATCTTTTTTTGTATCTGAATATATTTCTCGCTGTAACCTTATGTAGAAAACTTAGGCGTTTCCATATAAAAGACACTTTTTCCAAAAAAATTCTTTTCCCTAAGGCGGGGGCTTTAGGTCGTATTAGTTGAGCAGGAACCTCTAAAAGTTCTCCATAACAAGAGTAAATAGTGGTACCTACTGCACAGATGACAGCCACCAAAATAGATAAACTTCCTATAGAAGGATTTATATAAAAAGTCAGTGGGGCAAAACCGTACATGATTCCATAAGCTTTCCAAATTGTCGCAGGGAAAAGATGGGAACCTAAGTAGAATCCGCAAAATCCACCTACCAAAGCACCACTAAGGGCATAGAAAACATATTTCAAAAGTATTTGTATTTTGCCATATCCCAAAGCTTTCATAGTTCCTATCTGTGTTCTTTGTTCATCTACCATTCGTGTCATAGTTGTCATAACCACTAAGGCGGCTACTAAAAAGAAAAATATAGGAAATACTTTGGCGATACCGTCTACAATGTTAGTATCACTTTCAAAACATACATAGCCAACATTAGTATCTCTACCTAAAACATAGGTAGTAGGATTTTTAATTTTTTTCAGTTCGTTTTTAGCTTTTCTGAATTTATCTTCCTCTCTAAAAATTTTATCTTTGGCTTTCTTTAGATTTTTATGTGCTGTTTCCAGTTTTTTATTACCTTCTTTAAGGGTGGATTGTCCCTCTTGCAATTTTTTTATAGCTTTAGAAATTTCAAGCTCACCCTTTGAGAGTTCTTTTTCACCTGCTAATAATTTTGCTTCATTTAATTCCAAAGTTTTTTTTGTATTGTTCAAGGCTGCTTCGGCTTCTTTGAAATTTTCATCTATTTTTTCCTTTGCCCTGTTATACTGCAACAACACTTGCTCGTATGAAGGCGTACCGTTAGCTTGATTTAGGGCGGTTTCTAAGGGTTTTAATTCTTCATAAGCTAAAGCCTTATTGTTAGAAAGTTCTTCTAAGCCTGATTTGTATTTTTTCCAGCCTTCTTCTAATTCCGTTTTGGCTTGGCTTAGTTCTTTCTCTTTTTCTTTTAAAAGGATTTTATTATTTTTAATTTCTTTTTCTGCTTTTAAAATTTTTGATTGATTTTGGAGTAACTGAATTTCCTTAGTTTTTAATTTCGCTTCACCTTTTTTTAGCTGTGATTTTGCTTTAGCAAGTTTAGCTTCTGCCTTGGATAATTTAGAATTGACCTTATCCAACACAGAGTCATATCTTTGTTTAGCGGTGGTTTCGAGAACCTTTTCTAAAGGTTTTTCCAGTTTTTTAGCATTGTTTATATATTCGTCTGAAAAAATGGCACCACCCTTTTCCAGGGTGACATAGACTTCGGTAAAGAAATCCATATTCCAGCCTTCTTCCGGAATATACACAAAGTAACTTACGGTGCCATCTCCTAAGGAAGTTGAGCCTCTTTCGTAGTTGAGATAGAGTGGTGACTTAGCTAAACCGGTAATCTTGTAAGAATTAAAGGCTAAATTTTTTAAGGTTTCTTCTGTATTGGAATCTGAGATGTATAAGGTTTTTCCTATATCTTCTTTAGAAAACCTGTTAGCATCTACTAAACATTCACTGTTGGTTTTTGGCATTTTCCCCACAATAAGACTTGGCGTTGAAATATTTTTACTTATGGTGTGAAATTTTGCAACTGAATCGCTTAAGGAATCCTTATTAGAGTTTTTTCCATTATTGGAAAGTTGAACTATTATATCTGATGAATAAGAGCCTTCAGCCATTGAAATACCTTTGGTTTTAGCTATTTCTTTTACACTGTCATCATCGAATCCTAAGGTGGATAGAAGTTTAAAGTCGAAGAAGTTATGCTCCTTTAAAAAGTTATCTCCTGTAATCCAAAAAGATTCTTTGCATACTTTTAAGCCTGCAAAAAAACCTACCCCTAAGGCGATTATGGCAGTGATGGCGAACCATCTTGAAAAGCTTTTTTTTATTTCCCTTATGATAGATTTTATCATTATATTTTTCATAGGGCGCCTCCTGTTACCATTCAATTAAATCGATAGAAGTAGGATTGTCATTTATTTCTGATGAGTGAACTGTACCGTTTTTTACATGTATTACACGGTCTGCCATAGGTGTTATAGCACCGTTATGGGTTATTATTATGACTGTCATGCCTTTTTCTTTAGCCATAGTTTGCAATAATTTCAGTATGGCTTTTCCGGTGCTATAATCTAAAGCTCCTGTCGGTTCATCACATAGTAAAAGCTTTGGATTTTTTGCCAGAGCTCTAGCTATAGCTACACGCTGTTGCTCGCCGCCGGAAAGCTGAGCAGGGAAGTTGTTTATTCTTTCTGTTAAACCCACTTTTTCTAAAGCTTCTTTAGAATCCATAGGATTAGTACAAATCTGAGTAGCCAATTCTACATTTTCTAAAGCAGTTAAATTTTGAACCAGATTATAAAATTGGAAAACAAAACCTATCTGATTTCGTCTATATAAAGTAAGTTGTTTTTTATTATATTTTGAAATTTCAGCTCCGTCTAGAAAGACTTTCCCGTCACTTAAAAAATCCATGCCCCCAAGGATATTTAGAAGAGTAGTTTTACCGGCTCCGGAAGGACCTACTATAACACAGATTTCTCCTTGGTTTACTTGAAAAGAGGCATCTCTTAAGGCTTCTATTTTTACTTCGCCCATAATATATTCTTTTTTTACATTTTGAAATTCTACAAATGCAGTCATATTGATACACCACCTTTCTTTAATTAACTAAAGTATAACATATTAATCAGGATAAATAAAGAATTTATACAAAACTTGAAATTTGAATGGGTGAGAGTGTGAAAAAAGTGGTGAAAAACTTCACTAAATTTTCATATTTTTCTTGACGAATGGGGGAAAGTGGTGTATAGTGGTGATAAAGGTAATTATATTTATTTTGGAGTTTTCTATCCAGAAACAATATGTTTTAGAAAATTGAATAAATATAATTCTTAAAATCAAGTAATTTCAAGGTTAGGGGGCATGATTTTATGTTCATGGGAACTACTTACAATTCCATAGACGAAAAAAACAGAATGATTGTGCCATCTAAATTGAGATTGGCTTTAGGTAAGGGTTGTGTGTTGACTAAGGGTTTAGATAAGTGTTTGTATATTTACAGTTTTGAAGACTGGACTAAACAGCTGGAAAAACTGGAGATTTTACCGAAATCTGATCCTAAGGTTAGAGCTTTCATAAGACATTTTTGTGGAAATGCTCAAGAGTGTGATTTTGATAAGCAAGGAAGAATCGTTATACCTCAGGAGTTAAAGGCCTATGCTTCCATTGAAAAAGAATTAGTTACTATGGGCGCTATGGATAAGATTGAAGTTTGGGGAAAAGAAGCTTGGGATTCTCCTAATAATTTAGGAAAACTTGAGCAAGAAGACTTCAGTGAGGCTTTGCTGGAATATGATTTTTAGGACGGATGTGTTATGGAATTTAAACATATATCTGTGCTATATGATGAGTGTATAGAAGGATTAAACATTAAGGCAGATGGTATATATGTAGATGGAACCCTTGGGGGAGGGGGACATGCAGAAGGAATATGCCAAAGGTTAAATGAGAAGGGGATTTTAATAGGTATAGATAGGGACAGAGATGCACTAGCAGCGGCAGAGAAAAGATTGGCAAAATACGAATGCAAAAAAATCTTTGTTCAAAGTAATTATTCGGATATTAAACAGGTTTTAGAGGATTTGAATATCTCTAAAATTGATGGAGCCTTGTTGGATTTAGGAGTTTCTTCTTTCCAACTTGATAATCCGGAAAGAGGTTTTTCTTATATGAATAAAGCACCTCTAGATATGCGAATGAGCCAAGATGATAAATTTACTGCCTATGATGTAGTCAACACTTATAGCGAAGCGGAGTTAGAGGAAATCATTAAGAAATATGGCGAAGAGCGTTGGGCGAAACGAATTGCCAAGTTCATAGTGGATAGGCGTAGGAAGGGCAATCTGGAAACCACTGAAGATTTGGTAGATGTTATTAAGGGAGCTATTCCTAAGGCGGCGAGAAGAGACGGACCTCACCCTGCAAAGAGAACTTTTCAGGCTATAAGAATTGAAGTGAATGATGAACTGGGACAACTGGAGAGGGCTGTAACAGAATTTTTAGATGTATTAGGTGAGGGAGGCAGATTTTGTGTTATTACCTTCCATAGCCTGGAGGACAGAATTGTAAAGGATATTATAAATAAAAGGGTTAATCCTTGCACTTGTCCTAAAGAATTTCCTGTATGTGTATGTGGTAAGGTTGGAGATATAAGTAAAAAGTCAGGCAAGCCTATTTTACCCACAGAGGAAGAAATAGAAGAAAATCCCAGATCCAGAAGTGCAAAGCTGAGGATTGCAGAAAAACTGTAGCAAAGAGAAATCGAGAAAGTAGAAAGAAGGAAGTATTTTATGGCACAGGCTGAAAGAAAGTATACAAGAGAATATACATATATGGCACCATCTTCCTACACTAGTGATTTTTTGAGAAGTATGGCACCTGAGCCGGAATGGGAAAGACATTATAATACCCTGCCTAACCGTGATAGAAAGGTTGGAGTTAAAAGGGAAGATTCTTCTCATCTTAGACGCAGTAATACTTTAAGAGAAGTGGAAACTGCAGAAGGTTCTAAAGAAAAGGCTATATTAAACCATAAAGTAACTTTTAGAATTATTGGAATGTTTTTAGCCATAGGTGCTTTACTGGTTGGAATAGTTTGGCTGAACGCAGAAGCAACTAATGTACAATATTCCATAAATCAAGTTAACAGAGCTAATTTAGTTCTAGAAAATGAGATAAAGATGATAAATATAGAGTTACAAGACTCTAACAGTATAGGGGTAATAGAAGATTATGCTATAGATGAGCTTAATATGAGGTACCCTGCAAATGCTCAAAGAATATACTTAGATGATGGAGTTAAGAAGATAAAAAATCTTACTAAGGCCATCAGAAAGAGAGCTTATTAGAACATAATTAGAATAATTTCATACAAAAGCAAGCCGGACAACTGAAAATGGAATTAAGTAGTCTGGCTTCTTACGTTTTAAGGAGAAAATATGAGAGCACCTGTGACAAGGGAAAACAAAATAAGAATATTCAGCGGCTTTGTTATATTGAGTATAATGATTTTAATTTTAACTTTTGTAATAGCAAAGATACAGATTATAGATGCTGAAGAATATACAAACAGGGCTATATCCCAGCAAACTAAGGATATGGTAATTGAACCTAACAGGGGTATTATTTATGATAGGAACGGTAAAGAGTTGGCTACAACTGTTTCTTGTTATGCTTTATGGGTTAGACCTGTAGTTATTCAGGAAAAATATGAAGAAGAAAAAATTGAAAAGTTAATAGAAAATTTAGTTGAAATAGGAAAACTAAATAAAAAAGACTTAAAGAAAATTTTATATAGTGACAATCCTTTAGTTTGTGTTACAAAATATTTAGAGAAAAAACCGGCAGATGAGATACGAAAACTCAATTATGAAGGCATAGAGCTGATGGAAGGTACTAGAAGGTTTTATCCTTTAGGAGATTTTGCGTCTCAATTATTAGGCAGTGTTACAGATGATAATGTGGGAAGAACCGGAATTGAATTGGAATATGACCAATATCTAAAGGGAGTGTCCGGAAGATGGGTTAAAAATACAGACTTAACAGGAAATGAATTGGTAGGTGGAACGGAAAGTTACCATCCTGCTCAAGACGGTTATAATTTGGTTATGACTTTAGATGAAGCAGTTCAATACTATGCAGAAAAGGCCATTGAAAAAGCCTATGCTAAGACTAAGGCAAAGAGAATTATGTGCCTTATTATGGATCCGAAAACGGGAGAAGTGCTGGCTAATGCCATAACACCGGGTTATGACCCTAATAATCCTTATGGCATACCTGAAGCATCCCAGTCGGAGTATAAGAAACTATCTAATGAGGAAAAGAGTGCTTATCTTTTCAAAATGTGGAAAAACCCTATAGTAAGCGATACATACGAACCGGGTTCTACTTTTAAACTTATTACAGCATCCTCTGCTATAGAGGAAAGGGCTATAAATCTAAATCAAACGTTCTATTGTCAAGGCACTTTCCATATTGCAGATTACACCTTACATTGCACAGGGAATCACGGTGTTCAAAATATAAAAAAGGCAGTAGGTAATTCTTGCAACCCTGCCTTAGCAGAAGTTGCCAGACTTATGGGTAAGACTAGGATGTATAAGTATATAGATTTATACGGCATAACAGATATTACAGGCATAGATTATCCGGGAGAAGCTAAGGCTATTATACAGAGCTTAGATAATGTAGGACCGGTAGAATTGGCTACAATAGGCTATGGTCAAGGAATTTCCCTTACACCTATTCAATTACTTACAGCTGCAAATGCCATAGGAAATGGTGGAAAACTTATGCAGCCTAGATATGTTAAGGGGTTAGCTGATAATGAAGGCAACATGGTTAAAGAGTTTAAACCTACAGTTGTCAGGAAGGTTATTTCCAATAAAACTTCTAAAATTATGAAAGATATTATGGAATATGTAGTTTCAGAAGCAGGAGGCGGAAATGCCAAACTTCCGGGATATAGAGTAGGTGGTAAGACGGGAACTGCCAACAAGGTAGAGGCTAATGGACAATACGGACAGTATTATTATAGTTCATTTTTAGGTATGGCACCTATGAATGACCCTAAGGTTTCTATTTTAGTAGTTGTAGACAGCCCTAAGACAGCTATTTATGGTTCTGTTATTGCAGCTCCTATTGCTAAAGAAATTTTAGGTGATATAATGAGGTATATGAATGTTACACCTCAGTATTCTTCTTCTGAGGAAGCTGATGCTAAGGGTGGCAATACGGTAGTACCTAATGTGGTAGGTATGAATTTTAGCGAAGCTGCAGGAGTTATAGGTGGCAGAAACCTAAAATATGACAGACCGGACAAGGCGAAAAATGAAAATTTTGTAGTAGTAGACCAATATCCTAAGGCAGGTACTAAGGTTAGAAAGAAAACGGTTGTATATCTATACAACGAATAATTGAGATATAATTTATAAGCGGATTTTGAAAGGGAAAATATGAGAGAGTATTCTGTTAGAGAATTACTATTAGCAGTAGAGGGCGAACTTATTTATGGCAATGAGGATTCTACTGTATATGATGTAAAAATTGACTCAAGGCAAGTTGGATTGGGAGACTTATTCTTTGCCATAAAGGGAGAAAATACAGATGGACATTTATACTTGGGTCAGGTAATTGAAAAAGGTTGCAGAACCTTAGTGGTCAGCGATGAAGATAAAGTTCCTAAAGAGGCTTTTTTAGGGAGTCAAGGAGATGTGAACATAATCGTAGTTGAGGACACTCTTAAGGCTCTTCAAAAATTAGCTAAAAACTATTTGGATGGTTTGAATACGGTGGCAAAAATAGGTGTAACCGGAAGTGTTGGTAAAACCAGTACTAGAGATATGTTATATTATATATCTTCTACTAAGTATAAAACCGGAAGAAATCCTAAAAACTATAACAATGCTATAGGCTTACCTTTGGCAATTCTAGGATTAGATATAGATACTCAGGTGGCAGTTCTGGAAATGGGAATGGAGCATAAAGGTGAAATAGAAACTTTAGTGGACATTGTTAGACCGGATATAGGGGTTATAACTAATGTGGGAGTATCTCATATAGAGAATCTTGGATCCAGAGAAGGGATTTTGGCTGCAAAACTTGAGCTCACTAAGAATTTTGATGAAAATTCTGCTTTAATAATCAATGGAGATAACGATATGTTAGGGCAGGTGGATTTTGCTAGGGGATATGGAGCAAAATATGATGTAGTAAGAGTGGGGGAAGGAATTGAACCTTATAGCAGACCGGATTACAAAGTTAGTCAGATACAAGATTATGGGGATAAGGGTATAGAGTATATTTTGACTCATAAAGATAAAGACTATAAAGTGAAGTTGAATGTACCAGGTGCACATAACAGTCTGAATGCAACCTTAGCTATAGGCGCCATGTCTAAGATAGGCATTTCCGTAGAAGAGGCGATTGAAGGTTTAAAAGGATTGGCATTGACAGGTAATAGACTTAATGTAATGGTGAAGGGTGATGTCAGAGTTATAGATGATACATATAACGCTTGCCCGGCTTCTATTATTTCAGCTGTAAATACTTTAATGGCTACAAAAGTGTTAGGAAAAGGCAGGAGAATAGCTATTTTGGGAGATGTGTTTGAGCTGGGAGATGAAAGCGAAAATTCTCATAGACAGGTAGGTAGATATGTAGGTGAGAAAAAGCCGGATATGCTAATTGCTGTCGGCAAGGATGCTGAATTTTATGCTCAGGAAGCTGAAAAGCTTATGGGTAGTGAAAAAGTGAGATATTATTCTGATAGGAATTTATTAAAATCAGAAATAAATGATGTGATAAAACCAAATGATGTAATTTTAGTAAAAGCATCTAACGGTATGAAGTTAAAAGAAATTGTAGATAAGATAATGGAGTAAAAGTATGGGAAATTTATTATTGGTTATTTTTACCATAGTTATGGGTTTGGTTTTAGGTGGAATTTTCACAAGCTTATTGATTCCTTTTTTAAAGAAACATCAGTTTAAGCAGTTTGTTAGAGAAGAAGGCCCTAAGTCTCATCTTCATAAGACCGGAACTCCCAGTATGGGTGGAGTTGCTATTTTAGGAGCTACAATTATCAGTGCTTTGGTGGTATCCTTAGTGACTAAGGTTTGGAGCATAAATATAGTGGTGGTGCTTATTACAGGAGCTTTATTTGGATTGATAGGATTCATAGATGATTATGAAAAGGCTATTAAAAAGAATAATTCGGGTATAAGTCCTAAGCAAAAAATAGTTATGCAGGTAGGCTTTTCCCTTGTATTCGGAATATGGGCTTATTTACATTCCGGTGACTATATGACCATAGGTCTTTATACAGAAGCTCCTATAAATTCCAGTATTTTCATTCCTATTGCAGACATTTATGTAAATTTGGGAATATTTTATATCTTATGGATTATATTTGTTATGGTAGCATTTTCTAATGCAGTTAATTTAACTGACGGTTTAGATGGATTGGCTTCTAGCGTAACAGTTATAGTTTGTATGTTTATGGTAGCCGGTGGTTCCTTAGCAGGTTATGTAGATTATCCTATAGTTGTAGGGGCGTTAGCAGGTGGATGTTTAGGATTTTTAATATATAATCATTATCCGGCTAAAATATTTATGGGCGATACAGGCTCCATGATGATAGGCGGTCTATTAGCATCTACTGCTATTATGATGAAGTTAGAGATACTTTTAGCCTTAGCAGGGCTTGTGTATGTTTTAGAAGCTTTATCAGTAATAATTCAAGTAGTCTATTTTAAAAAGACCGGTGGCAAAAGATTTTTTAAGATGGCACCACTTCATCATCATTTTGAATTATCGGGATTACATGAAACAAAGGTAGTTGTACTTTTTACAGGTGTAACCGCAGTGTTAGGCTTAATAGCCTATGGAATTATGAATATATAATTAGTTTTTAAAGGAGGCTTGAAAATGGATAATATGAATATTGAAAATATTAAAGGTAAGAAAGTTCTAGTCGTAGGTTTGGGTAAATCAGGTATAGCGGCAGCTAAGGCTTTATTATCTTTAGGCGCTATGGTGTCCGTTCAAGACTCTAAAAAAAGAGAAGATATAGACGGACAGTTATTAAATTATTTAGACAGTAGAAAGATAAAATGCTTTTTCGGTTGTCTACCTGGTTTAGAGGCGGATTTTGATATGATGATATTAAGCCCGGGAGTGAATCCGGAGCTAGAGTTTGTCAGAGAGGCTGAGGCTAGAGGCACTGAAATTGTAGGAGAATTAGAAATTGCATATAGACTGGGAAGGGGAACCTTTGTAGCTATTACAGGTACCAATGGTAAAACTACAACAACTACTTTAGTGGGAGAAATTTTTAATAAGGCTAAGAAAAAAACTCATGTTGTGGGGAATATAGGAGTGGCTGTAATTTCAGAAGCTTTAGAAACTACTGAAGAGGACTGGTTAATAACGGAGACAAGTTCTTTTCAGCTTCAAACTACTAAGTATTTCAAACCTTTCGTATCGGCTATTTTGAATTTGACACCGGATCACTTAAATAGACATCATACTATGGAAGAATATGGTGAAAGTAAGGCTAAAATTTGGCAAAATCAAGATGGTAGAGGTTATTTGGTTTTGAATGCAGATGATGAAGTTTTAAATAAACTTTGTTTAGAAAATATTAGAAAGAAACCAGAAGCTAAAATTATTCCTTTCTCCGGGAAAAAGGAGTTATCTTTAGGTGCTTTTTTGAAAGGGGATATGCTTACTATTAAAAACGAAAATGGTGAAGAAATATCTTTATGCAGTAAAGATGAATTGAAGATTTTAGGAAAACATAATATTGAAAATGCTTTGGCAGCAGCAGCTATTTGCTATTTTTCAGGAATAGAGGCAGAGGTTATAAGAGCCGGTCTTTTAGATTTTAATGGAGTTGAGCATAGAATTGAATATGCAGGAGAGATAGATGGTATAAAATTCTACAATGATTCTAAGGGAACCAATGTGGATGCTGCTATAGTTGCAATAAATGCAATAGAAAAAGATATACTTTTAATTGCCGGTGGTGATGGAAAAGAGCAGGACTTTAGCCCATTGATTAAAAACTTTAAGGGTAAGGTTAAGAAATTGATTCTTTTAGGAAGAGATAAAAATATACTTAAGGACTGTGCAGAAGCTGAAGGGTTTATGGATTTTGTCCTATGTAAAGATATGGATGAATGTGTAAAAGTTGCCTATGAATTAGCTGAAAAGGGAGACAACGTGCTTCTGTCACCTGCTTGTGCCAGCTGGGATATGTATGAAAACTTTGAACAGAGGGGTAGACATTTTAAAGATTGTGTAAATAGATTGGGAATGTAATGACGAAATCAGGAGTTAGAAAAAAATCACTGCGCTATAGCGATAACCTATTGGAAATGCCTAGAGTTAAGGATAGAAAGCCTGCCGGAAAGAGTAAAAAAGGCAACTTTTTAGTACCTATTATGGTGGCGATTTTAACTATATTTGGTACTGTAATGATTTTTAGCGCAAGTTATTATCTATCAATAAATGAATATGGAACACCGTATCACTATCTTATAAGGCAGATTGTTTGGCTTATTACAGGGGTACTTATTATGTGGTTTTTTGCCAGAGTAGATTATCACTTGTGGGCGAATTTGTGGTTCTTTGCTTATATTATAGGATTTATATTTTTGATTTTAGTATTTGTGATAGGTAGCAACGCCTATGGAGCTACTAGATGGATAAAAATCGGACCTATAACCATAATGCCGGGAGAAATGGCTAAGATGGCAATGATTATTTTTATAACCGGCTATTTTTCAAGGCATCCTAAGTGGGGTTCGGATATAAGAAAAGGTGTAGTTCCCATTTTGGGATTGACAGGAATATATGCTTTATTGATTATTAAGCAGCCTAATTTGAGTACTGCGGCTACTGTAGTTTTTATAGCTATGGGTATGTTAATTGTAGCAGGAATCAAATGGTCTCATGTAATAGGTTTGATAATTATGGGAGCTTTTGTGGGAGTTGCGGCGGTTATGCTGGATACTACCGGTTACAGAATGGCTAGAATTCAAAGCTTTTTAGATCCCTTTGCAGATCCTCTAAGCACGGGTTATAATGTAGTGCAGTCATTGTTGGCGCTTGGAACCGGAGGGGTTACAGGTTTGGGATTAGGAAATAGTGTTCAGAAAACGCTATACCTTCCTATGCCCCAAAATGACTTTATTTTAGCCATAGTAGGCGAAGAATTAGGCTTCTTAGGCATACTGTTTTTAGTAATATGTTATATAATTTTAATGTGGTGTGGATGTAAAATAGCCATTGAAGCTAAAGATTATACAGGAATGATGTTTGCTTCCGGTATTACTATAATGCTAGGGGTTCAGGTGTTTATTAACTTTGCAGTTGTAACATCTTGTATGCCACCAACAGGGGTAATTTTACCTTTTATAAGTTATGGTGGTAATGCTCTGTGGATATTTATGGCACTTATGGGTATTTTAGTAAATATATCTAAGAAATAAGAGGATATTTGGAAATATATTTCAAAATCCGACTATAAAAAAGTTAAGGTCAGATAGGAGAAACTATGCGTATAATAGTTACAGGAGGTGGAACCGGAGGACATATTTATCCTGCCATTGCTATAGCTGATAAGTTTAGAGAAATGGAAGAAGATTGTCAGGTTCTTTACTTAGGAAATAAAAAGGGGATTGAAAGCGAAGTTGTACCTAAGGCAGGCTACGAATTTAGATTAGTAGATGCCAGATGGTTTGCCAGAAAGAAACCTTTGGAGCTGATTAAAACAGGGATGACTGTTTTAAAAGGCGTTATGCAGGCAAAAAAAATCATGAAGGAATTTAATCCTGATGTGGTCATCGGCACGGGCGGATATGTTTGTTTCCCCGTTATTTTAGCAGCAAAACTTTTCGGTGCCAAAGCTTATATTCATGAGCAAAATGCTTTTCCTGGCATGGCGAATAAAAAGTTAGAGCCTTATGTGGAAAAAATATTTTTGGGTTTTGAAGCAGGCGGTAAATACTTTAAAAATAGAGAAAAGTTAGTCGCTTCAGGAAATCCGGTTAGAAAAAGTTTTTTTGATTTAGATAAGGGTATAGCTAGGGATAAAATCGGTATATCTAAAGAAGATTTTGTCATATTTACTTTTGGCGGCAGCTTAGGAGCAGAGAAAATTAATGAAGCTGTATATGAGTTAGCTAAAGAAATAAATGGAAAAGAGGGTACAACTTTAGTATTTGGAACGGGAAAATGGTATTTTCAAGATGTTTTAGATAAATTTAGGGAAGAAGGGCTCACCATTTGTGATAATATAAGGGTTAAAGATTACATAGATAATATGGATTCTTATTTAACCGGTGCAGATGTGGTTGTTTCCAGAGCCGGTGCTTTATCAGTTGCGGAAACTACTGTTTGTGGAAAGGCTTCTATTCTCATTCCGTCTCCTAATGTTACGGGCAATCATCAATTCTATAATGCGAAAGCTGTGTCTGATAAGGGTGGAGCTATTTTAATCGAGGAAAAAGATTTTAGTGCTGATAGATTGAAACAGGAGATTTATAGACTTAGAGAAAATCCGGAAGAAATCGAGCGTTTAAGTGAAGCTAGTAAAGAGGCTGCGCCACTTAGAGCTTTAGAAATTATTTATGAAACTATAAAGGCTGATTTGAGAAAATAAATTTTATAAAATAGTAGGTGGACTTAGTGAAAGAGCATAGACAAATTTTAATAAGGAAGAATAGGATGAAATTCTGGATAAAATTTTCATTTTTTATCCTAGTTTGTGCTACCTTGATTTTTTTAATGAAGTCACCTATATTTCAAGTGAAAACCTATGAAGTAGAGGGCAACAGTTATTATTCTGATGATGAGATTTTGCACATGGGAAACTGTAAAACAGGAGGAAATATTTTTATAGGAGTGGATACAGGCGAAATTAAAAAAAGGCTTAAGAGAGACTCTTACATGAAAAATATTTCTATAAAGAGAAAGTTACCTAATACTATAGTTATAGAATTGGATGAAAGGCGGCAGGTGGCTGCTGCGGTATATGGTAGTAAGTTTATAGTAATCGATAACGAAGGAACTGTTTTAAGAAGAACTTCTGTAGAACCTGAACTTACCATACTTAGAGGTATGACCATAAGTAAATTGAATATTGGAGAGCCTATTGAGATGGAACAGAAGGTCCTCATGCGGCAGACAATGGAAATTTTAGAGGCTGCATCTAAGAACGATATGTACTTTAAGGCATTAACTGTTTCTAAAAAGGGAATAGATGCCTATGTGCTTAATAACTTAATATGCGAAGGTTCCTTTGAACATTTGAAAGATTCTATAGAGACTAAAAACTTACAGTTAGTCATAAGTGAACTCTTTAAGAAAAAAATTGAAAGAGGAACTATAACTATAAGCGGAGATAATTACATTTCATTTACCCCTAAGTTGGATTAGAGTGGTGATACTATTGAAAATGATATTTGCTCTTAGTGTGAAAAAAATATGAATAATAAAAGAGGTTAATTAAGCTATCTTGTATAGTTAATAGCCTCTTTTATGATTGGATAAATTTGCTGAAAGATTTGTCTAAAATATTGATTAAAGAATTTGTCCTATAAGTCAGAATTTGGGTTTTGATTTTAGGGTTATAATTTACAGTTTCCCCTTACTTTCTAGAAGAGTTTTAATTGCACAGGCTTATTTGTAAGGTGAAAATAGTGGCAAATAGTATATGTTATAGATTTACCACTACAGAATTAGCCTGCATAAGGCTTGAAATAGTGCTATATAACAGATGTTAGTGATTACCCACAACTTCAATAGTGTGAATTCTTGTAAAATCTCTGATACTCACTATTTACAATATTTCTTGATAAAATAAAATAGTGCGATTTCTTACAAAATCTAAAAAAATAACTATTTTTAATGAAGTCAGCTCACATAGTATAGTGCAGTTTCTTACAAATTCTAAAATCTATACTATTTTTAGGGGTTTGCAACCGCACTATAGTCTATTTTTATGTAAAATCTAAAAATACCATAGTTTTGTTGAAATTTCCTTGAAAATGCTTAAAAAAAGAGTGCATTTAATACAAAAATATGATATTATATAAAAAGATAATCCTGTGGAAGTTAGAGTGTAGGAGGTTATGATTTAATGGATGACATGATACAGTTCGTTACAAATATGGAAAAAGGTGCGATAATCAAAGTAATTGGTGTAGGCGGAGGTGGCTGTAATGCAGTAAACCGAATGGTAGAAGCTGAACTTAAGGGCGTTGATTTTATCGCTGTAAATACTGATAGACAGGCACTTAATAGATGTGCTGCTGAAACTAAGGTTCAGATTGGAGAAAAACTTACTAAAGGTTTGGGAGCAGGAGCGAATCCGGAAGTTGGACAGAAAGCTGCTGAGGAAACTTTAGATGACATAGCTGCTTTAATTGATGGCTCAGATATGGTCTTTATTACAGCAGGTATGGGCGGTGGTACCGGCACAGGTGCAGCGCCTATAATTGCTAAGACTGCTAAGGACATGGGTATTTTAACAGTAGGTGTAGTTACCAGACCTTTCTCCTTTGAAGGGGCAAAAAGAAAAAGACAGGCTGAATTAGGAGTTGAATTCTTAAAGAAGTATGTAGACTCTTTAGTGATAGTGCCTAATGATAAGCTGCTTCAAAACTGCGAGAGAACTACATCTATGTTAGATGCATTTAAGATGGCAGATGATGTTTTGAGACAGGGTGTTCAGGGTATATCCAATCTGATTTCTGATGAGGCTTTAATCAATGTGGACTTTGCCGATGTTAAGTCTGTAATGACAGACAGAGGTGTGGCACACATGGGAGTAGGTTATGGAAAGGGCGAAAAGCGTTCTGCCGATGCAGTAAAAACTGCTATAGAGAGTCCGCTTCTGGAAACTACTATACAAGGTGCTAAGGCTATCCTCTTATATGTAGTAGGTGGATATGACTTAGGTATGTATGAAATTAACGAAATCGCCAGCCAAGTTGAAGAGCAGGCAGATAGAGAATGTATAATGATATTCGGTGCGGCTATAGATGAGACTATGGAAGACGAAATCAGAGTTACTGTAATTGCAACAGGTTTTGATGAAGGTTTAGATGCACCTATAGGTGGCTTTCAGCAACCTGTAAGCAAACCGGAAGTTCATAGTACAGGTATGAATACTCCTAAAGAAACCAGTAGTACTTTAGGAACCAGTAGTGTGGGAGAGGATGTTATAGGAAGAGTTGAGGGCTTAAATGGCACTGAAGTTACTCTTCAAGAAATCTTTAAGCAGGAAGAAGATGAGCAGGGTACTTCAAGGTTTGAAATACCAAGCTTTCTTTAATGAATAAAAAAACTAAGCCGGTGACAAGCCGGCTTTTGTGGTAAATTACAGGTGTCCATTTATGAAGGAAATTAGGTCTAAAGATAATAAAACATATAAAATGGCTGAACAGCTAAAGTCTAAAAAATATCGTGACAAATTGAATAAATATTTAATCGAAGGCGAAAATCTTTTAGCTGAAGCTGTTAAAAATAATGTGCCTGTCGAGGTAGTCTTTGTCAAAGAAGGAGTAGATTTTTTTAATAAGGATTGGAATTCTTTAGAAGATATTAAGAATGCTGTAATGGATAAATTAGTTGTATTAGACAAAAATTTATTTGATAAAATTTCTGAAACAGAGCAGAGCCAAGGGATAATTGCAGTAGTAGAAAAAAGAAAAATTGAGTTAGATGAATGTTTAGCTAATGGAGAAAAAGGCAATTATATAGTTTTAGACAGACTTCAAGACCCGGGTAATATAGGGACTTTAATTAGAACTGCTGATGGTGCAGGTTTTAAGGCAGTAATAGTTTTAAAAGGCAGTGGGGATGTGTATTCTTCTAAGGTTGTTCGTTCTGCCACAGGCTCCCTTTTCAGAATTCCCATAATTTTATTAGATACAGTTTCTGATTTGGTGGATTTTGTAAATAAGAGAAATAAGAAATTGGTTGCGACATCTTTGGATACGGATTTATTTTATTATGAAGTGGATTTAAGGGAAAATGTAGCAATTATAATAGGTAATGAGGGCAATGGGATTTCGGAAGAACTTATGAACAAGGCAGACATAAGGGTTAAGATTCCTATGGTAGGAAACATTGAATCTTTGAATGCAAGTGTGGCAGGTGGGATTTTGATGTATGAGGCTCTCAGAAAATAAAACAGTATATTAAGTATTTATATATAAATTGATAATTAAAGCAGAAAGGTTATGACGAAAAAATGCAGGAAATATTAAAAGGTATTTTAGAGGAAACGAAAGAGCAGATTGAAAAGGTTGTAAGTCTTCCTGAGTTGGAAGAAATTAGAATCAAGGTAATGGGTAAGAAGGGACAACTCACCGAAATATTAAAAGGTATGGGAAAACTTAGCCCGGAAGACCGTAAAGAAATGGGTAGAATTGCCAATCAAACTAAGGGAGAGATTGAAGCTGCTATCAATAATGCTTTTAAGGCTCTAAAGGAAAAGGCTCAGGAAGCAAAGCTTAGAGCAGAAAAAATTGATATTACTGAACCGGCGAAGGAAATAAAGCTGGGAACTAAGCATCCTCTTACAGTTACTATGGAGGAAATTGCTAAGGTCTTTAAGTCTATGGGATTTACTTTAACTGAGGGACCTGAGATTGAAACTGTATTTAATAATTTTGATGCTTTGAATGCGGGACCTAATCATCCGGCAAGAGATTGGACAGATACATTTTATGTGAATGAGGAAGTGCTTTTAAGGACTCAGACTTCTCCTGTTCAGGTTAGAACTTTACAATCTCAGAAACCTCCAATTAGAGTGTTTGCACCGGGAAGATGTTTTAGATGTGATACACCTGATGCTACTCATAGTCCTATGTTCCATCAGGTAGAGGGCTTAGTTGTAGATGAAGGTATTACTATGGCTGACCTTAAGGGTGTTTTAGATAGCTTTGCTAAGCAAATGTTTGGAGAAGAAACTAAGACGAAATTTAGACCTCATCATTTCCCTTTCACAGAGCCATCAGCTGAGATGGATGTTAGTTGCTTTAAGTGTGGGGGCAAAGGCTGTAGAGTTTGTAAGGGTTCCGGCTGGATAGAAATTTTAGGCTGCGGTATGGTTCATCCATCTGTTTTAAATGTAGGCGGTATAGATACTGAAAAGTATACAGGCTTTGCCTTTGGTATGGGTGTAGAGCGTGTAGCCATGCTTAAATATGGAATAGATGATATTCGTTTATTATACGAAAATGATATGAGATTTATAGAGCAGTTTAAATAAAGGAGAATTTAGTACCATGATTGTAAGTTTAGAGTGGTTAAAAGATTATACAGATATAAAAGTATCGCCGGAAGAATTCTGTGATAGAATGATTATGTCCGGCTCTAATTTGGAAACTTTAGAGCTGGTAGGCAGAGATTTTAAGAATGTAGTAGTAGGAAAAATTGAGAAGATTGAAAAACATCCGGATGCAGATAAATTGGTAGTTTGCCAGTTGAATATCGGGCAGGCGGATTTTGTTCAGATAGTTACAGGGGCAACTAATGTCTTTGAAGGGGCTTTAGTGCCGGTGGCTCTTCACAATTCTGTAATTCCGGGTCCTCTTCATGGAAAAACTAAGGAAGAAGGCGGCACTAAGATTACTAAAGGTAAGCTTAGAGGTGTAGAATCCTATGGAATGTTGTGCTCCTTTGGAGAATTAGGTTTTGAAGATAAGGTGGTACCTGTAAACCAGAAAGATGGAATTTGGATTTTAGAAGGTGAATATACTTTAGGAATGGATTTCAGTGATGCCTTAGGTCTTAAGGATGAGATTATAGATTTTGAAATTACTCCTAATAGACCTGATTGCTTGTCTATGATAGGTATGGCAAGAGAAGCAGGGGCTACTTTTGGAACAGAGCTAAAATATCCTAATACTAAGTGCGAAAAGGAAGAAGGAAGTGCAGAGGAATTTCTTTCTGTAGAGATAAAGAGCGACCTTTGTAAGAGATATGTAGGCAGAGTTGTTAGAGATGTAAAAGTCAGACAGTCTCCATGGTGGCTTCAGAAGCGTTTAATTCATGCGGGAATGCGTCCTATAAATAATATAGTGGATATTACTAACTATGTTATGCTTGAATATGGACAGCCTCTTCATGCCTTCGATATTGAAGCTTTAAAGGACCATAAAATTGTGGTTTCACAGGCGGATAAGGGGGAAGTGTTTACAACCTTAGATGGCAGCGAAAGACAGTTAGACGAAAATATGCTTATGATTCACGATAGTGAAAAATCAGTAGCAGTAGCTGGTGTAATGGGTGGATTAAATTCTGAAATTACGGAGAATACTACAACTATAGTAATTGAATCTGCTAATTTTGAAGCTAATTCTGTAAGAACCACTGCTAAAAAATTGGGACTTAGAACAGAGGCTTCCAGCAGGTATGAAAAGGGCATTGACCCTAACCTTTGTCAGGCAGCTGCAGACAGAGTTTGTTATTTAATAGAGCTGTTAGGTGCAGGTACAGTTGTAGGAAACAGAGTAGATGTGTATCCTAATGTCATTTCAGCAAAATCTGTAAATGCAAGGGTTAGTAGAATAAATAAGGTTTTAGGAATTTCCTTGGATAGAGACCAGATGGTCAAGTATCTTGAAAGTTTGGAAATGAAAGTGGAGGGTACGGCTGATGATTTAATTGTAACTCCTCCTACTGTTAGACAGGATATTGAAATTGAAGAGGATATAGTAGAAGAAATAGCTAGACTTTATGGATATGATAAACTTCCTGTAACTATTCCTAAGGGAAATAATGAAGCGGGTCAGAGCCCTGATAGAGACTTAAAAGATTTAGCTAAAGATACTTTAACAGGCATAGGCTTGAATGAAATTCAGACTTATTCTTTTGTAAGTCCTAAGAGTGTTGACAATGTTAGGATTGAGGAAGATTCTTGGGAAAGAGCTTTTGTAAAAATACTGAATCCATTAGGTGAAGATACTTCTGTAATGAGAACCATTTTAATGCCTCAGATGTTAGAAGTTATGGGTAGAAACTACTCTAGGAATTTAGCTGAAATGAAGGCTTTTGAAATTGGAAATACATTTATGGAGAATGTATTAAATCCACAGGAGTTACCTATGGAAAGCTACAATCTTTCTATAGGAATGTATGGACAGGGAGTAGATTTCTTTACCTTAAAGGGTGTGGTAATTACCCTTTTAAATAAATTAGGCATTGAAGATTTAGAGTTTGTGCCTGAAACAGAATATGGAACTTATCATCCGGGTAGATGTGGCAGAATTGTGGCTAAACATATAGCCCATTTGGAAAATGGAGATAGGGAAGAAGAAGTAGAATTAGGAATTATGGGCGAAATTCATCCGGAAGTTTCAGAAAAATATGGAATAGGTATTAGATGCTATGGATGTGAGCTTATGTTTGATAATATTTTTGAATTAGCAGATACAACTAAAGCCTATAGACCACTTCCTAAGTATCCGGCTATGACTAGAGATATAGCCCTTTTATGCGACGAATCTATGACGGTGGCTGAAATTGAAAAGGTAATAAAAGCATCTGATAATACCATATTAAGAGATGTAAGACTGTTTGATATATATCGCAGCAGCCAGATTGGTGAAGGTAAGAAGTCTATGGCATTTAGCTTGACTTACAGACATAATGACAGAACTCTTACAGAAGATGATGTTCAGAAAGCTCATAGTTTAGTTTTAGAAAATCTTAAGGAAAAATTAGGTGTAAGTCTTAGAGAACTTTAATAAAAGTATTTACATATTATGTATTTAATAATTATATAGAAGAAAGAAGGTAGAGTATGGAAAACAGTCAAGTTAAGGTTAGAATCTACGGTCAAGATTATATAGTTAGCAGTGAAAGAGATGCGGAAACTATTGTGGCTATAGCAGATTATGTAGATGAAAAAATTAGAAAAATAGGCAAATTCTTTATAGGCAGACAGCCGGGAGCCTTAGCAACCTTAGCTGCTGTAAATGTTGCAGATGAGTTCTTTCAAGAAAGGACTAAAGCTGAACAGCTTCAAGAAGAAAAAGATCAGCTGGAAAAAGATGTGCAGCATTATATGGATATGTGGGAGGAAGTGAAGAAAAATTTCCTTCAATATAAAGAAGGTACAGCTAAGGTAAATGACGATATTAAAGAGATGGAAGAAAAATGCCGTCAGTTAGAAGAAAAATGTACTGAATTTGAAAATTCATATTTTGAATTAAAAATGGAAAACCTTCAATTAAAAGAAAAGCTGAATAAGATGGAGAGATAATTTATGAACCAGAGGGGACTTAAGCTTTTAGAATACAATAAAATAATCGAATTACTTAAGTCTCAAGCCGGCTCGCCTATGGCTAAGGAAAGCTTAGGTAAGCTATTACCTCTTAAGGATAAAGAGCTTATAGAAGAAAGACTTAAGGAAACTAGTGAAGCGGTAGATGTAATAGTAAAAAAAGGTAATTTACCCATAGGACAGCTATATGATATAAATGATAGCCTTCATTTTGCGAAAAAAGGTGGAAGCCTGTCAATGAGACAGCTATTGCAGATTTTGTATAATATGAGGGTAACTCAGGATATATTAGGCTTTCTTAAAAATGATGTACCGCCTATTCCTATCATTAGAGAAATGACGGAGCTTTTAGAAGTATTTCCTAAATTATGTGATAGAATTGATAAGTCTATTTTGTCAGAGGATGAAATGGCAGATACGGCATCTGCCGAGCTTAAAAATATTAGGCGGGAAATTTTAAGGCAAAATGAAGCCATACGGGTTAAATTAAATTCTATGATCGGTGCTCAGAGCAACAAAACTTATCTCCAAGATGCCATAGTTACAATGAGGGATGGAAGATATGTGGTTCCTGTAAAGGCAGAGCATAGAAGTAAGATAGCCGGTATAGTTCATGACCAGTCAGGCTCCGGACAGACACTTTTTATAGAACCACAGGTGATTGTAGATTTAAATAATAGCCTGAGAGAGTTGGAAATCGCAGAAAGAGTTGAAATTGAAAGAATTTTAGCTGAACTTTCTTCAAATGTGGCGGAACATTTTAAGGCTTTAATCAATAATCAAAAATTACTGGTAAAGTTGGATATAATATTTGCTAAGGGTAAACTTTCTGTGAAAATGTCAGGGGAAAGACCTGAAATAAATGATGAAGGATTCCTTAAATTAAGGAAGGCAAGGCATCCTTTGATAGATAAAAAGAAGGTTGTTCCTATAGATATTCATATAGGTGATGAATATGGAACCTTAGTTATTACAGGCCCTAATACAGGAGGTAAGACAGTTACTCTTAAGACTGTAGGGCTGCTGTGCATGATGAGTCAAAGCGGGTTGCATATTCCTGCTTCGTCTATGAGTCAATTACCTATTTATGAAGATATATTTGCCGATATTGGAGATGAGCAGAGTATAGAGCAGAGCCTATCGACATTTTCATCTCACATGAAAAATACAGTGGACTTAGTGAATAAAGCAAAATCTAAGACGCTGGTTTTATTAGATGAATTAGGGGCAGGTACAGATCCAACAGAAGGGGCAGCTTTAGCCATTGCTATTTTAGAAAAGTTGTCCGAAAATGGTGCTACAACTATTGCTACTACTCACTATAATGAACTTAAAAAATATGCTCTTTCAACGGATAATGTAGAAAACGCATCTATGGAATTTGATGTGGAAACCTTAAGTCCGACATATAGATTATCCATAGGTATTCCGGGAAAATCCAATGCCTTTGAAATTTCTAAGAAATTAGGCTTAAGTGGTACTATTATAGACAGGGCAGTTCAGCTTATAGAAAATCGTGATATGGAGTTTGAAGAAGTTATTTCTGCCATTGAAGAGGATAAACGAAAGGCTGAAGCTGAAAGAGATGAAGCCAGAGCTATTACGGCTAAACTTCAAGAAGAAGAAAAGGCTATGAAGCGAAGGCTGGAATTATTAGAAAAACACGAAAGAGAAGTTCTCTCTAAAGCTAAGGAAGATGCTAGAGCCATTATAAAGGAAGCTAGAGAAACAGCTAATGAAGTTCAAGAAGATCTTAAGAAACTTAGCAAAGTGGAAAGTTTGGGAGAACGAAATAATCGTTTAGCTAAGGGCAAGGGTCGTTTAACAGAAATAGAAAATAAGTATGCAGAAACCTTAGTCAGAGAAGTAAATGATAAACCTGTATCTGCTAAAGATATAAAGGTGGGAGACAAGGTTAAGCTTTTGACATTAGGTCAAAATGGAGAAGTTTTAACTAAACCGGATTCAGAAGGTCAGCTTCAAATTCAGGTAGGAGTTATAAAAATGTATGTAAAGGTTCAAGATTTAATGTTGATAAATCAAGGACCGGGAAAAAAGGCAAGACCTAAGACTTCTAAATATTCACAAGGCAGTCTATTTAGAAAAAAAGCTATGGATATCAGCATATCTATAAATGTTATAGGTGAAAATCTTTCGGATGCCATATATCGTGTAGATAAGTATTTAGATGATGCCTATTTGGCAGGGCTTAAAGAAGTTACCATAGTACATGGTAGGGGAGCCGGAATTTTGCAAAAAGGTCTTAGAGATATGCTTAAATCTCATCATTTAGTTGCCTCTCATAAAAGGGGTGAATTTAATGAAGGTGGCGATGGGGTTACAGTCGTTAAACTTAAGGGGTGAGTATATGTATATTGTGAGTAAATGCCTTTTAGGTGAAAATTGTAAATATAATGGCGGTAATAATTTCAATCAGGAAGTGGTGGATTTTCTTAAAAATAGAAAATTCATAGGTCTTTGTCCTGAAGAAGAGGGCGGTTTGGAAACGCCCAGAATACCGGCAGAAATAAAGGATAATAGAGTTATAAATAAGGAAGGCAAAGATGTAACGGAGAATTTTCAAAAGGGTGCTTTATTTTCACTAAAACAGGCTTTAGAAAAATCTAAAGGTGAGGGTGAATCTATCGAAGGTGCGATTTTGAAGGCTAAAAGTCCATCATGTGGATGGGGTAAAATCTACGATGGAAGTTTTTCGGGAAGATTAATTTCAGGAAATGGAATCTTTGCAGAATTGCTTAAAAATAATAATATTAAGGTTATCACAGAAGAAGAATTTAAAAAGGAGATCTAGTATGATAAATTTTGCTAATGAAGTTGCTAAAATATTAAAAGAAAAATTAACTGACCTTGAATTAACTGAAATTGAAGGTATGTTGGAAATTCCGCAGGATTCCAAAATGGGCGATTATGCTTTCCCATGCTTTAAACTAGCTAAGACTCTTAGAAAAGCACCGCCTTTAATTGCTAGGGACATTGCAGATGCCATTAGGGAAAACTCTTTATTTGAAAAAGTTGAACAGGTAAATGCCTATGTAAATATGTTTATTAACAGAGAAGTGTTTATTAAGGACATAATATCCGAAGTGAATGAAAAAAAGACTGAATTCGGTAAGACAAATATAGGAAATGGAACACCGGTAGTGGTAGAATTCTCTTCTCCTAATATTGCAAAGCCGTTCCATATCGGACATATTCGTTCCACTGTAATCGGTAACTCAATAAATCTTCTTTGGGATGCTATGGGATATAAGGTTATCCGTATAAATCACTTAGGAGACTATGGTACTCAGTTTGGTAAGATGATCGTAGCTTTTCGTCATTGGGGTAATGAAGAAGATGTTAAGAGAGAACCTATTAAAACTTTGTTAGGATATTATACCAGATTCCATGAAGAAGTAGAAACTAATCCGGCTTTAGATGATGAAGCAAGGGAAACCTTTGCTAAATTAGAACAGGGAGAGGCGGAAGAAGTTAGACTTTGGCAGTGGTTTAGAGATGAATCGCTTAAGGAATTTACAAAGGTATATGATTTATTAGGAATTTCCTATGATTCTTATGCAGGAGAGTCTTTCTATTCCGATAAAATGCCTCAGGTAGTTCAGGAATTAAGAGATAAGCATTTATTAGTAGAATCACAGGGTGCAGAAATTGTTGACTTGGAGCCTTATGGACTTACTCCTGCACCTATATTGAAATCTGACGGTTCTACCTTGTATATAACTCGTGACTTAGCTTGTGCGAAGTATCGTAAAGAAACTTATAATTTCTATAAAAATATTTATGTAGTAGCTTCACAGCAAAATCTTCACTTCCAGCAATTTAAGAAAATCTTTGAGCTTATGGGATATGAATGGGCTAAGGATATAGTTCATGTACCATTTGGACTTGTAAGTTTGGAAGAAGGAACTATGTCAACGCGTGCAGGAAGAGTGGTATTCTTAGAAGATGTACTTAATCGTGCTATTGAAGAAACCGGCAAGATTATTAAGGAAAAGGGAGTAGCTACAGATAATATAGAAGAAACTGCTAGACAGGTAGGTGTAGGTGCTGTAGTATTTAATGAACTTTCCAATAATAGAATTAAAGATTATGTATTTAAGTGGGATAAGGTGTTAGACTTTAATGGGGAAACAGGCCCTTATGTTCAGTACACCTATGCAAGATGTGCATCTATTCTTAGAAATGCAGGAGAAGAAGTTATGGCAAAATTAGATGCTGTGGAAATTGATCCTAAGTATTTAACAGGAGAAGCTTCCTACGAATTGGCTAAGGATATATATGCTCTTCCTAAGGTGATTATAGAAGCCGGTGAAAGATATGAACCGTCAATTTTAACACGCCACATAGTAGATATTGCTCAAGCCTTCAATAAATTCTATCATGATGAGCATATATTAGTTGAAGATGAAAATGAAAAGCTTGCTAAGCTTGCTTTGGTTGTAGCTGCTAAAACTGCAATTAAAAACGGTCTTAGACTTCTTGGAATGGAAACACCTGAAAGAATGTAGGTGTCTGGGAGAAATATAAAAAGTATGAGATATATCGGCAACATATACAGACCTCCAAGTGAGGCATATAGTATGTTAGTACAGGTTACAATTGGCTGTTCCCATAATAAATGCACCTTTTGTAATATGTTTAAGGACAAGCAATTTAGACTTCGCAAAATCGAAGAAGTCTTAGAAGATTTAGATTGGGCAAGAAACAATTACAAGAGAGTGGAGAGAATGTTCCTCTGTGATGGAGATGCTCTTTGTTTATCCAATGGAAAGCTTATTCGGATTTTGAACTATATAAGTGATAAATTTCCGGAGTGTGAGAGAGTTAGTCTTTATGGCAGGGCTTCGGATGTTCTTAGAAAAACTCGTGCAGAGTTAGAAGAACTTAAAGATGCAGGACTTAAGTTGGTTTACTTAGGGGCTGAATCCGGAAGTGAGAAGATTTTGAAACTTATAGAAAAGGGTGAGACTAGAGAGCAACTCATAGAGGCAGTTAATAAATTGGAATCTGTAGGCATTCAAACTTCTGTAACCTTTATCAGTGGTTTAGCCGGGGTTGACCTATGGGAAGAGCACGCTATAGAAACGGGTAAGATGATAGGTGAGATGAATGCATCTTATGTCAGCTTACTAACTCTTATGGTAGAGGCTCCATCACCATTATTTGATGATGTTCATTCCGGTAGGTTTAAGTTGCTTCCTGCAGATAAGGTATTAGAAGAGACTGCTTTGATTTTAGAATATGCAAGGCCTAAAAAATCCTGTGTGTTCAGGTCAAATCATGCTTCAAACTATGTGTCCTTAAGAGGTAACTTGCCCGAAGATAATGATAGATTGATTTCTTCTTTGAAGCAGGTAATGGGAAATACCGGTTTATTAAAAGATGAAAGATTTAGACGACTTTAATAGGAGAATTTATGGAATTTAAAGAAAAAGATAGAATAGGTGGATATTTAGTAGCTCATCTTAAAGATATGATTTTTGATGAATTATCAGAGTCATATTTGAAAAAGGCAGGCGTCTATGAGATTTTAAATGAAGTACCTGTTCCCATAAGGAAAACAGAGTTAAATAACATTACAGTATTAGCTATTGCAAAGAATATGGCATTTGTAATCGGCTGTGATCCTGAATTTGAATATAGGGATAACTATGTCAACTATATTCTCCATAATTTTGATAAAAAATTTGCCGATGCTTTAATTGCAGATGGAGTAGATGGAGCACAGAAGAATGATTATGACTATGCTTGTATTCAGTTCAGAGCTGCTATGCTAATAGACCCTGATAACGCCAATGCTTATTATTGTTATGGCAGGGCTTGTAAAGATGCTTACGAAGTAGGCGAAGGTGAGGAATTTGTCGGAAGATTTAAGGCGGAAGCTTTGGAAGCCTTTGAAATTACCACTCTTAAAAATCCTAAATTAAAGGAAGCCTTTTATTTTTTAGGTTATGCATATTTGAATATGGGGCTTTATATTAAAGCAAAGATTACATGGGAGACATATCTTACGCTTTTAGAAGAATTTGGCTCAAAATCTGAGCTTACAGGAGTTGTTTCAGGGGAAATTGAAGAAACTAAAAAAGAAATAGTTGAAAGATTAAATCAGTTGAAAGAACCTATAGTAATAGAAGAGGGTTACAATCTGGTGCTTTCCAACAGGTTTGATGAAGGCATAAAGATTTTGGAACAATATAGGGAAGGAGCATTTAGTAACTGGTGGCCTCTATGGTATTATTTAGGAATTGCCTATAAAGGAGTGGAAAATTTAGAAGAAGCTATAGTATGTTTTAAGACTGCTCTACAATATTCGCCTAGCAATGAAGAGGTTATGGAGGAGTTAAAAAAAGCCTATAAGTCTATAGGTGATGCTGCTAATGAAGAAAAATACATTAAGAAATTAGAAATCGTTAAGCAGAATAGAAAAGAAGACGAAGAGGCTTATAATAAGTAAAGTTTTCTATAAGTTTGGTTTTTAAGTTGACAGCGTTTAATATTTTATATGGATATTTTGAATATCTGTGAATTTAAAGTGAATTGTTGATGTATAATAATTCATTCCAATTTCACATATTGACTTGCCAATTAGGTTATAATATTGAGCGGAATGTTAAAAAAATAAAAAGGAGTATTTTGATTATGAGAAAAAGAAAGATTGTTTTAGCAATGCTTCTCGTAGCGAGTATGGCTGTGTCGGCTTATGCTCAAGGCGAAAAACCCTCTGTAAAAAATGAGGGAACAGTTTCTTATGAAGCTCAGACAATAAAGTCAAAACCTGAAATTAAAGATGACTTTTATACTCATATGAATTATGAGTTTCTGACAAAGACTAAAATTCCTGAAGGGGAAAACAGTTATGGGAATTTTGATCTATTAGCTAAGAAAACTCAAGATGTAATCAGCAAAAGTATTAAAGAACTGAATGCTGATTATAAAAATTTAAAAGATGGAAGTATTGAAAAAAAGATCGTAGATTTTTACAATATGGCAGTAGATTTTTCTAAAAGAGACGAGTTGGGATTAAAACCTATACAAGCTAATTTAGACAAAATCAAAAATATTAAATCTGTAAAGGGAGTTTCTAACTACATAACAGCAAACTTTAATAAAGGCTATGGACAGTTAGTTGATTTCATAGTTGATAAAGATATGAAAAATACAACTAAGAATGCAATTTATATTATGGGTTCTAAAGTCGGCATAGAAAAAAGCTATTATTCCGGCAAGGATAACTTTTCTAAAAAAGCAAGAAAGGCATATCTGAATTACACTAAAAAATTATTATCTATCTTAGGGTATGATAAAGATTTAGCTGCTAAGAGAGCTAAGGAGATTTATAATTTTGAAAAGAAAATTGTTGAAGCATCCTTAGAACAGGGTCAACAGATGAATTTTGACAAGACTTATAATCCTGTAACTTTTAAGCAGTTGGGGAAATTGGCAGGAAACTTCCCGATGCAGAAAATCCTTAAAAATAATGGTGTAACTGATAAGGATAAAGTAATCGTAGAACAGCCAAAAGTATTGACTACTTTAAACAAACTTTTCGTGAAGAAAAATGTTGAAGTTATTAAAAGCTTATTAGAAGTAGACTTATTAAAAAAGAATATCAACGCTTTATCCAGAGATGTAATGAAGGCGGAAAGTGAATATAATGCCGTTATGGATGGGGTTGTTTATCAGGATACAGATGAAGAGTCGGCTTATAATCTTACGGATAAAGTGTATACAGATGGATTGAGTAAACTTTATGTAGAAAAAAATTTCTCACCTGAAACTAAAAAGAAAGTTTTAGAAATGGCTGAGGAAGTTATAGCTAATTATAAGAGAAGATTGGGAGAAGTTGATTGGATAAGCAATTCTACTAGAGAAAAGGCGCTTAAGAAATTAGAAACCATGGATTTAAAAATAGGATATCCGGATCAGTGGCCTGATTTTTCTTCTACATCAGTTAAAACTTATGCAGAAGGTGGCAATCTCGTAGATGCTGTTGAATCAATGAATATGAGAAATACAAAGGAAACTTTCGATAAACTTTCAAAAGCTCCTGATAAAAAAACTTGGAGTATGCCGGCGCATGCAGTAAATGCTGCATACAATCCTTTGTCAAACGATATTACCTTTACGGCAGCTATTTTACAAGCACCTTTTTATTCTACAGATAGAAGCGATGTAGAAAACTTAGGCGGGATAGGAACTGTAATAGGTCACGAAATTTCTCATGCTTTTGATATTACAGGAGCAAAGTTTGATGAAAACGGTAATGTTAAGAATTGGTGGACTAAAGAAGATCTGAAAAAGTTTAAAGAAAAGGCAAAGAAAGCCGCAGAAATTTATTCAGCTCTTGAAGTGGTGAAAGGTCATAATGTGAACGGTAAAATTTCTACAGGAGAAATTATGGCAGATTTAGGCGGAATGACAGTTGCTCTTGATATAGCTAAACAAAAAAATATGGATACTAAGAAATTGTTTGAAAGCTATGCTGCGGTGTGGCGTTCGGTAAACACTGAGGAGGCTTTGATTTCTAATTTAATAGATGTCCATCCACCTGACAAGTTTAGAGTAAATAATATTGTAAACCTTACAGATGAATTTTATAAGGTTTTCAATGTTAAAGAAGGTGACGGCATGTATGTAAAGCCGGAAGACAGACTTAAGGTTTGGTAAGAAAAATGCTGACTGTAAGAGGAGTAGACTTATGGTCAGCTATTTTTATGTAAAAAAGTCAAGCTGTTAATCTATAAATCGACTATTATTGTACTACACGTAAAACAAAAAAATATACAATTTATTTAATTTTGTATAAGTACTTATACAAAATTAAATATTATAAATAGAAGTTGTTACGAATAAATATTGATTATATCAATTAATAATAAATTTAAAACGTAAATTTTAACATTTTTATTGAAAATGAGCTGTAATGTGGTATAATTATACTGAAATTTATGTATTCTGTTTTAAAAATGAAAGGAGGAAACGAATATGATTTCGATGAAAAAGAGCTGGGCTAAATTTTTAGCTATGGCTGTAGTTTTTACGATGATTTTCCAGACATTAGGTCTTAAAGGAAATAGTATAGCTTATGCTGACGGAGTTACTAATGAAAACCCTCCGGTATCTGCGTATAGTATTACTTTTAATGGAAAGGCAACTAATGTGGCAGGAATTGCCGGAAAGTCTGTAGAAAACAGAAATGATATAGGTTTAGTAGAAAATGATAAGCATTTTGTATATTTATATGATATAAATGATACTACACCTATTACAGGAAATGACATTTTAGTAAAGCTCCACGCAGAGGGGACAGATCTTAGAACCCTTGAAGGTTATGAAAAAGCTAAAGCTGAAGCAGGTCAAGACGGGTATAGTCATGACAATGGTACTCCACCATATCAGTATTATTTCAATAGCAACCTGATTCAGGTTATGGATCTGGTTGATCCTTCTACATTATATGGTGGTTCTACTGTAGAATTTAAGAGTGGTGCGGTAGGTGATAGCGATACAATTACTATTAATGCTATCAATGGAGGTTCTCCACTTACTGTAAATGCACCGGGTACCAATAAGGCTATAAAATTAGCTAGTGCAACTGTGCCGGGCGGGATTCCATACTACCAACAGTTGTATATTAAAAAATCTTCTGTTCTATTAGAAGAGAGTTTGAAAAATAATACTACATACGAAAATGTAAAAAATATTTATTTTGTTGGATATAAGGTAAATCCTGCCCCTACTGTAGAGAGCAATGCTGAGGCGATAACTGTTTTACCTAACGCTGAACAGGATTTATATCCGGTCTTTTTTGTAATGGGTAAAGCTACTACAGGAAAATCTCCTGATAATTCACAGAATTCTGACAGCTTAAAAACTCTTCTGAAAATATCGGGAAAAGATGATGGAACTATTGATATTTTCAAGAATTTAGATGGTAATAATAATGAAAATGCAAATGTTGGATCATCAGGTTTGATGACGGAACAACAAGACAATAATTTAATTATTAAAGGTAACTATAATCACGAACCCGGTGGACTGTATACCCGTCATGTAGAGTATCAGGATAATAATGGGGCATCTACTGCTTATTTTTATAGAATTATAGGATATACCGATGAGCTTATAGGTGAAGGAACCATAACTAAATTTACTACAGAAAGTGTTACAACAGATGAAGTGTTAGCTATGCTTAATTTATCTATTAAGAGCACCCAATTTAATAATATCAGAGATGAGTTCCAAGAATATTTCAGAAAAGAATTTACACAGAAATATGGACAGAGAACCATCGTAGGTTATAAGAAATCATCAGACGCAGATTTTAATACAAGCTCTGATTTAAGCGGTATTACAGATAAATCCTCTGATTATGATATTAAGGTTAAGACTACTAACCCTTGGGGTCAGGAAGTATATAATATTGTAAAGGTGAAATTTGTAAACATTCAGCCGCCAAATCCTAAGGTAAAGGTTGTTAATACTGAAAAATTGACAGAGGCAGATAAGAAGGAAGTAATTGAAGAAATTAAAAAAGCGAATACTAATTTACCTGCTGATGTTAAGATTACTGTAGAAGATAATGGTAAGGTTACAGTTGAAAAAGCAGATGGAACACCTTTAGGTGAAGTTTCGGCAGATAAGGTTGTAGAAAAAGGCTTTGATGTTCCTAAGGATAAGGTAAAGGTAGTAGATCCTGATAAGCTTACAGATGATGAGAAAAAACTTCTGGAAGATAAAATTAAAGAAATTAATAAGGATAAACTCCCTGAAGGAGCTACAGTAACCGTTGATGAAAAGGGAAATGTAACTATTGCTGATAAGGACGGAAAAGTCTTAGATAAGATAGCGGGAGAAGATTTAGTAGAAAAAGGAATAAATTTACCTGTTGATAAGGTAATGGTTTCGGACCCTGCTAAACTTACAGAAGCAGATAAGAAAGACGTCATTGAAGAAATTAAGAAGGCAAATCTGGGTTTAACTGATGAAGATAAAATAACTGTAGCAGATGATGGATCGGTTACTGTTACAGATAAAAACGGCGTTAATATAGGAGATGTTGCTGGGAAAGATGTTGTAACTCAGGGTTTCAAAGCACCTAACCCTAAAGTTAAGGTAGCAGATCCGACTTCATTGACTCGTGGTGAAATTGAAAATATAGAAAATGCATTCATTAAAGCTAATCCGGATTTTGATGAAAGTAAATATATAATTAATGTAGATAATACTTCAGGTACTATTACGGTCTTTGATAAAAAGGCTAATAAGAATATAGATAAGATAGCAGGAGAGGATATCATTGAAAAAGGCATAAATCCACCTACAGAAAAGGTTAAGGTTTTAGATCCTGCTCATTTAACTGACTCTGAAAAAGAAGAAGTAATAGAAGCTATTAAGAAGGCAAATCCGGGCTTACCTGCTGATGCTAAGATAACAGTGGCAGATGACGGAAAGGTTACAGTTACAGATAAAGATGATGTAAGTATCGGAGAAACAGCCGGTAGTGATGTAGTGGAGAAGGGCTTTGAGACCCCTAATCCAAAGGTAAAGGTAGTAGATCCTGACAAACTCACAGACGGTGAGAAAAAACTTCTGGAAGATAAGATTAAAGAAGCTAATAAGGATGCACTGCCTGAAGGAGCTACAGTAACCGTTGACGAAAAGGGAAATGTAACTATTGCTGATAAGGACGGAAAAGTTTTAGATAAGATAGCAGGAGAAGATATCATTGAAAAAGGTATAAATCCACCTACAGAAAAGGTTAAGGTTTTAGATCCTGCTCATTTAACTGACTCTGAAAAAGAAGAAGTAATAGAAGCTATTAAGAAGGCAAATCCGGGCTTACCTGCTGATGCTAAGATAACAGTGACAGATGATGGAACAGTTACGGTTACTGATAAAAACGGTAACGCAATTGGTGAAGTTCAGGGTAGGGAAGTAGTAGCTCAAGGTCTAAATATTCCGAATAATAAGGTACCTGTAGGAGATACGAATAAACTTACAGATCAAGAAAAAGAGTTAGTTAAGAAAGCTATAATAGATGCGAATCCTACAGTTGCGATAGATTCGGCACAATTAGTGATTGAAGATGACGGAACAGTAAAATATGTTGAAAAAGATTTTACAGATATTATTCATGGTGCGGATTTAGTAGTTAGAAGATACAGTCCTGTTGTAGTAACGCCTCCTGTAGTTAATGAACCTAGTGAAGATTTAGTTGTAGATAATCCTGCTGCTTTAACAGAAGAAGAAAAGGAAAAGCTGAAAAAGGAAATAGAAGCAGCTAACCCACACTTATCACCGGATACAAAGATAGAGGTAGCAGATGACGGAACTGTTACAGTAAAATCTCCTTATGGTGGAGTAACTGTTGTTAAGGGGACTAATCTCATTAAGAAGAACGAGGTGAAGGAACCTGAAAATACAGATCCGAAAGATAAGATGCCTAAGATAAATAAACCGGTAAAAGTTTTGGTTAAGGATTCAGACAAGTTGACTAAAACTGAAAAGGAAAAGGTTAAGGTAGCAATAAAGAAGGCTAATCCTAAATTACCTAAGGGAACAACAATTAGTGTATCTAAAAACGGTAATGTGACTATTACATATCCTAACGGAAAAATTGTATTTATTTCCGGTAAGGATGTAGTAAAAGAGAAAAAACAGAATAATGCCGGAATCAAGATTAACGACGGAAAGAAAGAAGATGGCAGGAAGGATATTCCTCGTACAGGCGATGAATTTCCATATACAGATTATATTTTAGCTATGGCACTTTCTGTTTTAGGAATTTATGTTCAGCTTAAGAAGAAAAAAGTAAATATTTAGTTGGATATGAAATTTGTAGGGTATCGGTTACGATAAATTGCAGATAAAAATCAGATATATCTTTGACTTTTGAAAGTAAATCAGTATGATAGGCGAAAATGCTTATCGTGCTGATTTTTTTTGGGAATAATTCTATAGAATTACATAAAAAAGTTGCGTAACATGGATTTGTATGGTATAGTATTATTGTATTCATTAGAAAAAAGAAGGAGGATATCGATATGATGGATAAGAAAAAAATGTTGTATCATTGTTTTGCTATTTTCGTAAGTTTATCTTTGATAGCAGAAGGGTTTATGTTTCCTGCATTTGCAGAAAGTGGATTTAATGAAGGAATAAGCTCTGATACAAATAAACAATCAGAAAACATCTTAGTTAGTGATGGTGTAAAGGAAAAGGAAGTTAATCCGATTGATAAGGACTCTGAAGTTTTTACAATGTCGGAGCAGAAAGAAGGTGTTTTAACAGGAGATGAAAAGGGTTATGTAGGTCCGTACAAAGGATATGACGGGCATGAATATGAGGAAGTTTTATTTTTAAATAAAGCCAACTTTCCTGATGATAATTTTAGAGAATGTCTTATTGATTATTTTAAAGCTGAAAATGTAGTGACAGTTAGAGATGAGCAGAAGCCATTTTTGACCAAAATATATCTAGAAAAATATGTGAATGTCATCGATACAAGAAATATGAAGCATACTTCGGAGCCTTATGATTTTACAGGTTTAGAATATTTTAAGAATATAGAAAAATTACAATTGGAGTCTAAAGCTGTTGACGGCGAAAAAGCTGCATATTGGGTTAAGGTAAAAGATCCAATTCATTTGAAAAATTCCATAAAGAGCATGGAGCGGTTGCAATACTTAAGCCTTGCATTCTGTAATACTGTAGATATGACGGGTTTGGATTTATCGCAAAATAAGGAGTTAAAGGAAACTAGTATAATAGGAGGTATTTTGCCTGATATTGATTTATCTAATAATTCAAAGTTAGTAAATTTAAATATATATCAGGTAGGGCTTTTAAAGGCACCGGCTCTTCCTACAGGATTAAGACGTTTAAGCCTTGAAAATATTGAAAAAGAGTTTCAACCGGAAATTTTCGGGAAACCGAATCAATTTACAGAAATAGATGTTTCAGCTCTAAAAGATTTAGAATGTATTATTGCCAATAGAGTTGAAACTCTTACGAAGGTAAAGTTGGGAGATAAACCTAATTTACAATTTGTACACTTGGATGATTGTAGAGTTTCAACCATTGATACAGACGGTATTAAGCCTACAGATATGCAAAAGTATTTTCATATAAAGAATAATAGAACTCTTTATTATATAGATTTAAGCAAATATTTTGTACCGAGTGCTGATGGAAACAGACAGCAGATACGAGTATTTGGAAACCGATTGTTAGGCTTGGATTTACCTGAAAAAGTAAATAGCAGCAATATGAGGGTTTCATCTTATCAAAACTATAGAGGTTCATCAGTTACACCTTTTGCATTGGAAGTGGAGGCACCAAAAAAAGGAGAACCTCTAAAGTTGGATACTTATGTGCCTAATTTTAAGTATAACAAGATTATAAAAGATGGCTCAGAATATACTATACGCATGATGCGGTATAAAAAAGGCGGAGAAAAAATTGAAATTTATAAGTACAATGAAGGTAAAGATGTAGATAAAACCTTAAAAATGGACGGATATAGTATAGGGGGTATTTCTGTATCTGATGAAGGTATTACAGGGGTTGAACCTAACACCTTTGTAACTTATTACTATGATACGGGAGCTAAGGTGGAGCCGTTAGGAACTCATTACAATTTTACAGAACCATTTTATTTACCTGTTTTGCTCTATGTAAAGGGGTATACTGTAAAATATAATTTTGTAAGTGTCACATCAGGAAAAGACTTACCTGAAGATGTTATGAAATTATGTCCTCAGATTGACAATGTTGCTAAAGGAGATGAAGTAAGTCCTCCTGAAATTAAGAACAGTGAAATTAATGTGGACGGTGGTAAATGGAGGTTTGACGGTTGGACTCTTTCAGATGTGGCTACTCAACCTGCACCTCTGAAAGTGACAATTAAGGATAAAAATGTAGTGTTCATAGGTCACTGGAAATTCATTGGTAATAATGATAACCCATCAAACCCAAGTATTCCTACATACCCTAAAAATGAGCCGCCTGTTCTTACAGTTAAGAATAAGACCATAAAGCCCGGTGAAAGCCTTGATCTAATGACTTTAGTTGTTTCAGCTATAGATAAGGAAGACGGAGATTTAACTAAAGAGGTTAAACTCATCAATGATGGGGGATTTAATAAGGATAAGGTAAGCAAATATATAATTATTTTCAAGGTAAGTGATAAAAACGGAGCAAGCGATGTGAAAGAAGCTGTAGTTACTGTTATAGAGGATGATAAAAAAGAATCAAAACCTGATGATAAGGAGTCGATAAAGGACTCAGATAATGATAAATCTGAAAAACCTAATTACGATGGTAAAATTACTCAAGATAATAGTGTTCCGAGAACAGGTTACAGCATAGATACACCGGTTTATATAGGGATGGTGGCAATATCAGGAATTTTACTTATAGCTGTAAGTATTATAAAAAGGAGAAAAATAAAATAATTTCTTAGATTTTATATTTGAATTTTTATAGTAAAAAACCCTTAGAAGCAATATGCATCTAAGGGTTTTTATTATAACTTAATTCATCAGTCGCTTTTTATTGCTTCTAAAGCTGTTATTTTAACTGCCTTATTGGCAGGATAGTATCCGGACACTAAGCCGACTAAAACTGAAAATAGGATTCCAAAAACAATCAATTCAATGGGGATAACGGAAAGTCTTGTAATATCTTTACCTCCAAATAGAGCATCTTTTATCATGCTCAGAGTAAATGTTCCTTCAGGGCTGAAAGCACCCATGGAGAATAAATTTGTTCCTATGGAAGCTAAAATACTTACGAAGCAACCGACAACACCGCCTATCAGACCGATACTTCCTGCTTCCATAAGAAACAGCAGTCTAATATCTTTTACATAACAGCCTAAGGCTTTCATAATACCTATTTCTTTAGTTCGTTCGGAAATGGACATTATCATGGTGTTAGTTATACCTATGGCAGCTACAAAGAGGGATATAGCTCCCAGACCACCTAAAAGCATTTGTATTTGCCTTGAGCTTTTTTCCATAGATTTTCGTATAGATTCCATGGAATAAGTACCGTAACCTAACTCTTTTATTTGTTTTTCTACTTCCTGAACAGAATTGATATGGTCGGTTTTTACTAGGAATGTAGAATATTCAATGTTATTTACGGGTATTTCTTTTACCTTGGCAATCAATGCTTTCATATCTTTGATATCCATTAAAATACCCTCTGAGGTTTCGTAACCTTTGCTATAGTCTTCTTTTACAATGGCACCGATTTTAAGTTCTTGAGTGAGTTCATTTTTATCTTCGGCGTCTTTGGTGATATGAAGCATTATAGGTGTATTTAAAGGATTGAAGTAAGGATCAGGTAAATTTTCACTTTTACCATCTTCCGACATATTTGACCACCTGTCAATTTGGTTTCTTCCTTCAGGCATAAAGGAATCAGTAAAAGCATAGGCAAAGAATTGACCTCCGACTACGGTATAACCGCCGTCCTGAGGGGTTTTGCCGTCTAATACAGTATATCCCATTGATTGCATAGCTTTCAAATCTACACCGACCAAGGTAGCCCATTCACACTTATATCTATCGTTGATACCTGCCGTCATTTTTATGGAAAATTCATCTAAAGATGTTTTAGGCATAACAGCAGTAACATTGGGGATTGCACTTATGGTTTTAAGTGCCTCGTCATTTAACTTAACAGTTTTACCATTTATATTTTTTCCCCCTTGGCTGGAAACCTCTATTATGGTTAAATCCCCCATCTCGGCAAGCGTTTTATCGTTAGATTCTTTCATACCTACACCGATTGAGACCATTACAATGATGGACACACAACCAATGAATACGCCTAAAACTGTTAAAAAGGTTCTACCTTTTCGTCTTTTTAAGTTTTCAAAGCACATTCTAAGTATATCTGAAAATCTCATTATTTTGCCCCCGTAGATTGTTCTTCTGATTTAGTTGTTTCAGAAGCGTTATTGTCATCCCAGTTGGACCACATTTCAGCTTCCTTCTTGGCTAATTTTTTCTTTTTTCTTCTCTTTATGAAAATGAAAATACCTAAAAGTCCTGCTAAGGTACCACCGATTATGAGAGGCCAATTTAATTTGTTTTCTTCCTCTACAAGATCAGGTGGCAAGTCTGGAAGAGGTTCGTCAGGTATTGCTTCTTCGACTTGGAGAGTAGGGTTAAATACTCGCTCTTTCTGTACGCCATTGTCATCTTCATAGCGAACTGTGATTTTGAACTTACACTTACCTGCCTTTTCAGGTGTAAAAGCGAAGGAAACAGTACCGTTTTTACCGGCCTCTAGGTTTCCTAAATTTTGTATAGGAGTAGGTGTAGACACATCACCTGAAACTTCTACTTCAGCATTGTAGATTGTACCTTTACCTTTGTTTGTGTAGGTGAATTGGAAACTGTTTTCCTCTCCTAAGAAAGCTGTAGGTGGCAGAGTAGGCGGTTTGATTTCAAATTTATCTTTTTGATAAACAGGAACGCTTACCTGAAGATCAGTTGACACTGCTGTTCTCTTTTTCTGATCCACATATTCGTATTTTACATTTACGGATATAGGTGTAGGTGCACTTTGTACAGTATTTGTCGCTTTCATTGGAAGTGCGAGAGAAACACTCTTGCCTGCTTTAACTTTATTGAAAAAGAAGGTATTTGTAGATCCGTTTATAGCAAAATCTTGTCCTGCAGTTACAGTTGCTACCATATTCTCTATAGGAAGTTTGTGACTTGTATTTTTTAATTTTATAGATAGACGGAACTTTTCACCGGCAGGTATGGATTCACCGCCATAGCTATAATCTTTGATTATAATGTTTGGTACAGGGCTACCTGTTTCGTCATTATTTTCATCTTTTTTATCTTTGCTAACCTTTGCCGGAATGCTGATTCTACCGGAGCTGCTGCCATCAGTCCAATGAACGGCATTGTTATAACGGAATTTTACTTCAGCATCTAGGTATTGATTTTGCGAAGTGATTTTTTCAAAAGCTTTAATTCTAATTTGAGCAGTTTCCTCTTTTCCTCCTGCAATATTGTTAAGTTGAATGGAGGAACTGGTTCCCGGAAGAAAAAGTGAATCAGACGGTGTAAACTGAATTATTGGTGAAGTCATAGTTGAAGTACCTATGTTTTTAACACGCACTGTTATTACCATTTCCTGATTTTCCTTAATAGGAGAATTGATTTCATTTCTGCTTAAAGTCACCATAGGAGCCGGAATGGGATCTACTTTAGGTGGTTCATAGGTAGGCTCTTCATATTCTTTACATTCGTTTACACTGATAGAAAGATTTTGATTTATTCCATTGTCATTAACTAAGAATTTTAAAGTATTACCCTTACCGGAGTATTTTATTCCTTCAAATTCGATTTTTTCTCCGTTTTTAACCTTTACGGTAGCGGAAGAACCGATGCTGAAATTATCTGCTAATCTGGATGCTTCAGCTTTATCTGTAAGGGAAGTGCCGTCAGATTTTTTTAAATGAATAGTAATCTTTGGAATTACCATATTTTTAGTTATAGTGTTAAGATTATTGGAAATTTCATATCCCGTAATTAAAATCTCAGAGGTTCCTCCTGATGCTGCAAAGGCGTAATTAGGCAATGAATAGCATCCTATTATAAATGCAGTTAAAAGTGCTAAACTTTTTTTGAATATCTTACTCATTTTTTATATTATCTCCTGTTTTATCAATATGGTTTTTACATACATCGCTAACTATTTCTCCATCTATGAGAGTGATAACCCTGTCGGCATATTCCGTCATTTCAGGGTCGTGAGAGACCAGTACGATAGTTTGATTGAATTTTCTGGCAAAATCCTTTATCATTGCCATTACTTCTTTGGTAGTTTTAGAATCTAAGTTACCCGTAGGCTCGTCAGCAAATACTACTTCCGGTCGAGCTATGAAGGCTCTGGCGATACCAACTCTTTGTTGCTGTCCACCTGACATTTGACCCGGAAAATGGTGAAATCTGTCTTTTAATCCGACCTTTATCAACATTTTTTTAGCTTCTAATTCGCGGCTTTCTTTAGACATTCCCCTAAATACTAAAGGCAAGGCAACATTTTCTACAGCTGTCAACTCTGAAAGAAGGTTGTAGGCTTGGAAAACGAAACCTAAATGCCGTTGTCTAAAGGTTGCTAATTGATTTTCGTTCATGGCTGAAATCAAAACACCACCTATTTTAACCCCACCCCGTGTAGGTTTTTCTAAGGCGGCAAGCTGATTTAAAAGCGTACTTTTTCCGGAGCCTGAGGTTCCGAAGATACAGCATATTTCACCACGATTTATAGTCAGGTTTACATTTTTAAGAGCAACAACTCTCTCAGTCCCCATGATGTATTCCTTCCTAAGATTACGAACTTCAATAGCAGGACCGTTTTTAAAGTCCTCTCTCAAATTTCATACCTCCTGTACAATAAAATTTATGTAAATTAAAATAAAATTACAATATATAATTTACACTATAATAGATGATTTGAAAAGGCGAAAAGTTTAAAATTCATAAAACTTCGCAAAATCTTCACACTAAATAATAGGCTTAATTTACTTGAAAAATGTCTTCTTATTATATATAATTTGTTTATTAAAAATATGGAGGTTTAGATTTTGGATAATTTTAACGAACAGAGAGAGAATTTTAGAGAAGAACCGGCTATGAATCAGGGTAATCTCTACGGGGAAAATGGAAGGGGAGCCTATGTATATGGAGGCAGACCTATTATGGAAAAACCTAAGAAAAAGTTTCCCGGTTGGGCTAAGGCTATTATAGTCATTGCTTTAGTATTAGTTTTCCTAGTATTTATAGGAAGAAGCTGCACTAAAGCCTTAAATGGAAGTTTAGGAAGTTTAATTGGAGAAAATGGAACAGATGTAGTTGCAGGCAATTTTAACCATAACTATGTAGGTGTACTGCATATCGAAACTACTATAAGTGAGGCAGGGGAAACTTCTTTATATAATCATAGATACTTATTAAATTCTATAGATGATATGATAGACGATAATAAAAATAAAGGGATAATCTTATATGTGGATACTCCCGGTGGTAGTGTTTATGCATCAGATGAGCTTTATTTTAAGATTTTGGAATATAAGGAAAGGACAGGTAGACCGGTTTATTCTTCCATGCAATCTATGGCAGCTTCCGGTGGATACTATATATCAGCTCCATGTGACAAAATCTATGCTAACAGAAATTGTTGGACAGGTTCAATAGGTGTAACTATCGGTACTTTATATGATGTAAGCGGACTTTTAGATAAGTTAGGTGTTAAGACGCAAGCTATTACTTCCGGCCCTAATAAGGCAATGGGTTCTATGACGGAACCTCTTAGCAAAGAGCAGAAAGAAATTTTTCAGTCTTTGGTAGATGAAGCTTATGAACAGTTTACAGATATAGTTGCAAAGGGCAGAAATATACCTTTGGCAAAGGTTAAAGCTTTAGCTGATGGCAGAATTTATACTGCAAAACAGGCGAAGAAACTTAATCTCATAGATAATATAGGAACTTTTGAAGATGCTGTAGCTGATATGAGAGATAACTATAATTTAGGAAAGAATTGTTATATTGAAGATTTTGTTTCATCCGATAAAACTAATCTGTTATCTTCTTTAGGCATTAATGCTAACAGTATGCTTTTAGGGAACAGTGTGGGCGAAATTGAGAAAATCGTAGGCATGAATGGGAAGTTTGAAGTAAGTTATATGTCTAATATTCAAAAATAGCTTATTATAGAAAATAAAATATAATAAAAAGAATAGCTGTTAACAAAAAAGTGTTGACAGCTATTTTTAGTTGTGATATATTAAGTTGGTGAGTGTAAAGGGAAAAACCTTTACAGGTTTAGTAGAAAGGTAGTTAAAAATTGACAAGAGAAGTTAAGGGCGTGGAAAATATCGAAAAGGTTAGCCTGCTTTATGATTTCTATGGTGGACTTTTAACTGCGAAGCAGAATGAAGTTATGAGCCTTTATCATGAAGAAAACTATTCCTTAGGGGAAATTGCAGGAGAATTCGGCATTTCCAGACAGGCGGTACATAATACACTTAAGGCCGCAGAAATGAGTCTTATGACTTATGAAGAAAAGCTGGGATTAGTAAATAAGATGATGAAATCAAGGGGAGCTATTTCTGAAATTGATGAACTGATAGAAAGTCTTTTAGAAGGAGATTTTGAGGGCAAAGATAAAGAAAAGCTTAGAAAAGTTAAGGCTATAATAGATAAAATAGAGGATTGAGTATGGCGTTTGAGAATTTATCGGAAAAACTCCAAGCCACCTTTCAAAAACTTAAGGGCAAAGGTGTTTTAACGGAGGCAGACATTGATTTGGCTATGCGTGAGGTTAAGCTGGCTCTTTTAGAGGCGGATGTAAACTTTAAGGTAGTTAAAGATTTTGTTAAAGATGTAAAAGAAAAAGCCATGGGTACTAATGTGCTGGAGAGTCTTACACCGGGTCAACAGGTTATTAAGCTTGTAAATGATGAGCTGGTTGAACTGATGGGTGGAACTAATTCCAAGCTTACATATAGCCCAAGCGGGTTTACTGTTTTGCTTATGGTTGGTCTTCAAGGTACAGGTAAAACTACTACCTGTGGTAAGCTGGCAAGCTATCTTAAGAAAAATGGTAAAAAACCTATGTTGGCTGCCTGTGACATATATAGACCTGCTGCTATAGATCAATTAGAAGTGGTCGGAAAATCTGTAGATGTACCGGTTTATACTGATCGAAACAGCAATATAGCTGAGGATATAGCTTTAGCCGCAAAGAAGGAAGCTGAAAGAAAAGGCTTAGATGTACTGATTGTGGATACTGCCGGAAGACTTCAGATTGATGAAAATCTGATGGAAGAACTGGTTAGGGTTAAGAAAGCTGTAAAGCCCCATGAGATTTTGCTGGTAGTGGATGCTTTAACAGGTCAAGATGCGGTAAATGCAGCGGAAGGCTTTAATGAAAAGCTAGGTATAGATGGAATTATCATGACTAAGTTAGATGGTGATTCCCGTGGTGGTGCAGCATTATCTGCGAAGAAAGTTACAGGAAAACCTGTAAAGTTCATAGGTATGGGTGAAAAGCTGGATGCTTTGGAACCTTTCCATCCGGAGAGGATGGCATCAAGGATTTTAGGTATGGGAGATATGTTATCTCTTATAGAAAAAGCTCAAGAGGCCTATGATGATGAAAAAGCGGCTAAGCTTGAAAAAAAGCTTAGAAAGAATGAATTTACCTTAGAAGACTTTTTAGAGCAAATGGGTCAGGTTCAAGCTATGGGTGGCTTAGGTAAAATCTTAGAGATGATACCGGGCTTAGGTAAGAACAAGGTAAGTGAAGAAGATATAGAAAAGGGTGAAAAGGAATTTAAGCAAATGGAGGCAATAATCTGCTCTATGACTTTGGCAGAGAGAAGAGATCCTAATTTGTTAAATGCCAGCCGTAGAAAGAGAATTGCCTCCGGAGCGGGACAGCCGGTTTCTAAAGTAAATAGTTTAATCAAAAAGTATGAGGATTCTAAGAAACTTATGAAGCAGTTCAGCAATCCAAGCTTTATGAAGAAAAATAAAAATTTAAGAGGATTATTTTAAGGAGGATTTTAAAAATGGTAAAAATCAGATTAAGAAGAATGGGAGCACATAAGGCACCTTTTTACAGAGTTATTGTTGCAGATTCAAGAACACCAAGAGATGGTAGATTTATTGAAGAAATAGGTTACTACAACCCAATGACAGAACCTAAGACAATTAAGATTGACGCTGAAAAGGCTAACAAATGGTTATCCAATGGAGCACAGCCAACAGAAACTGTTAGAGCTTTATTTAAAAAATCAGGAATCATTGAATAATTAAGGAAACGGTGAAAACTAATGACTAAATTGGTTGAAGTAATTGCCAAGTCACTTGTAGACAACCCACAGGGAGTAATAACTACCGAATGTGAAGGTCGTCAAGGAACAGTCATTCAATTAAAAGTAGACAGTGAAGATATGGGTAAGGTTATTGGAAAGCAAGGAAGAATTGCTAAAGCTTTACGCACTGTTATCAAGGCTGCGGCCATAAAAGAAAATAAAAAAGTGACGGTAGAAATTGTTAAGGAATAAGAACAATTTTATGCATATTATAATTAGGCACATGTGATTAGCATGTGCCTTAAGTGTATAGTGAGAAAAAATGGAAAAAATTTTAATAGGAAAAATTGTTAATTCAGTTGGGCTAAAAGGACAGGTTAAAGTTTATAACTATTCTTATGAAGATAGATTTGAAGATTTAGAAAAAATATATATTAAACATAAGACGGATTTTACACAGTACGAAATTGAATCTGTCAGAAATCAGAAGAATATGATAGTTCTTAAACTGAAAAATGTAGATGATAGAAATGGTGCAGAGGCTCTTAGAGATAGAGAAGTGTATATTTTAGAAGAAGATTTAAGGGAGCTTCCTTCAGATACCTTTTATATTAGAGATTTAATAGGTATGAAGGTTGTAGATTTTGAGGATTCAAAGGAAATCGGTGTACTTACAGGTGTAACTCAAGGATCTGCTCAAGATATATACCAGATTAAAACTCTATCAGGCAAGGAATTTTTACTTCCGGCTGTAGGGGAATTTGTAAAAGAAATTTCTAAAGAGGACAGGCTTATTAAGATTAAGTTAATTGCAGGATTTATAGATGAGGGTATAGAAGCTTAGTCTTTATAAGTGGATTTTGATTAAGGAATAAATATGAAAATAAATATTTTGACCCTTTTTCCCGAAATGTTTAATGGAGTTTTTACCGACAGCATTTTAGGTAGAGCTAGAGAAAAGGGTATATTAGATATAAATATTTTGAATATAAGAGATTTCACCTTAGATAAGGCTAAAAAGGTTGATGATACACCTTATGGTGGAGGGGCTGGCATGGTTATGTTTTGTCAGCCTATTTTCAGTGCTTTAGAAAAAATTTACGGCTTAGAAGGAAAATCTAAAAACAAAAAGATTTTATATATGTCGCCTAGAGGCAAGGTTATAAATGAAAATATCCTTAGAGATTTAGCGGTAGAAGAAGAAATTACCATACTGTGTGGCCATTATGAAGGGGTTGATCAGAGGGTATTAGAATACTGGGATATGGAAGAAGTATCTATAGGAGATTATGTGCTTACAGGCGGAGAGTTGCCTGCTATGGTGTTGGTAGACAGTATGTCCCGATTTATACCTGATGTTTTAGGCACTATGGAGTCGGCTACGGAAGAGTCTATATATTCAGGACTTTTAGAATATGACCAATATACAAAGCCTTTTGATTTTAAAGGTCTTAAGGTGCCGGAGGTATTAAAAGGCGGCAATCATAAAGCTATTAAACTGTGGAGATTGGAAAATTCTATTAGAAGAACGGCTAAATTTAGAAGAGATTTATTAGATAAGTGGAAGATAAATAAAACAGGAACAGAAGATCTTACTAAAAAAGAAAAAAATAACATAGAAAAAATCCTTATGGAATTGTAAAAAACTATACTTTGTGGTATATTAAAACTATGAAGACGAAAAAAAATAACAAGGTTAAAATGTGGGTTTTAGGTTATTTGGGTATAATCTTAATTTTGTACATAATTATATATATGATGCCTAAGGTTTCGACTATATTTACAGACACATATATTGCTGAATATGGCACCTTAGAGACTACTGTAGAAACAGATTATTTAGTAGTTAGAGAAGAAAGATTGTATGTTTCAGATAATGAAGGAAATGTTACCAGATTTTCTGATGAAGGCAGCTTAAAGCGTTCAGGCAGCAGAATTGTTCAGGTTGGCGGTATGGCATATAATTCTCAGGAAAGAGGAATTGTAAGCTATTGTTATGATGGAATGGAAGGGGATTTTCCTATAGATAAGCTAAATGAAATCAAACCGTCAGCATTAGTTCTTAAAGACTCTGATAAGGAAGAAGAAAAGAAGGGTGTTTTAAGGAGTTGTGCCTCAAAATCCGCTCAGAAAGGTAATCCAATTTTCAAAATTGTTGACAATAAGGAATGGTATTTGATTTGTTGGCTGAGTAAAGAAGACCTTTCAGATGTGGAGCTGAATCAAAAACTTTTAGTAGAGTTTAATGATAAAGAGAGAGTTAAAATGGTTGTTCGCTCCCTAGAAGAAAAGGGGAAGAACAGACAAGTGATTTTAGCTTGCAATAGATATTATGAAAAATTTGATAGCCTTAGAATAGGAAAATGTAATATAATAAAGAATAGTAAAGATGGTATTATTTTAGAATCTGACAGCATAGTGAAAAAAGATGGTCATAAAGGTGTTTACACCTTAAATAAATTGGGAACGGACGTCTTTATACCTGTAAATGTTTTAATCACCGTAGGAGATCAAACGGTTGTATCTAATAATAGATTTTTTGATGAAGAGGGTAAGGAATTAATAACCATTAGCAATTATGCTAAAATTCTTAGACCTGTTAAATCTTAAAGGGGGAGTGATAAAAGTGGCAATTAAAGATAATATTGAATATGTAAATAACCTAAAAAAAGTAGCCGCAGAAACTGCCGGACGAAAGGGAGAAGATGTACTTTTAGTAGCGGTTACTAAGCTTCATGATGTAGATGAAATAAATGAGGCGATTGACTGTGGTATTACAGATATAGGTGAAAATAAGGTTCAGGAAATTTTAAATAAATATGATAGAGTTAAACATGTAAAGTGGCACTTAATTGGGCATTTACAGACAAATAAGGTTAAATATATCATAGATAAAGTGGATATGATTCATTCGGTGGAATCTTTAAAGTTAGCGGAAGAAATTAATAAGAGAGCTTTACAGCATAATAAAACTATGGACATATTAATTCAGGTAAATTCTGCTATGGAAGAAAGTAAATTTGGAATTACTACAGAAGAAACCGGAAAGCTAATAGAAGATATTCTGGAAAAATGTCCTAATATTAAAATTAAAGGTTTAATGTGTATAGCACCTTTTGAAGATGAACCGGAAGATGCAGCTGTGTATTTTAGAGAGGTTAAAGCTCTCTATGATGAATATGAAAAAATAGACCATGAAAACTTAGATTTTAAGTATTTATCAATGGGTATGTCTAATGATTTTGAAGTAGCTATTAAGGAAGGATCCAATTTAATCAGAGTTGGTACTATGATTTTTGGAAACAGAGATTACGCTAAAAAACAAGGAAATTAAAAGGAGAAGAGAAATGGGATTTTCAGATGCATTAAAGAAATTAGTGGGAATAGATGTGGAAGAGGAAGATTTCACAGAAGAAGAATTAGAAGCGGAAATAGAAAGACAGAAGGAAGAAAAGAGAGTCCAGAGCAATTTTTATCAGAGAAATGCAGAGCCTATAAAGGCTATGCCTATTGAAAAAAGACTTTCAGTAGCCGGAACCAGTGCTTTTAAGTTAGTAGTTATAGAGCCTAAGAGCTTTGATGAATGTCCTAAATTAGTAGATAATTTAAAGGGCAGAAGACCTGTCATTATTAATTTAGAAAAGATTGAAACAGAAACTGCGAAAAAGATTTTTGACTTTTTATCCGGAGCAACCTATGCTTTAAATGGAAATGTTCAAAAAATCGCTAATAATATTTTCATCTTTGCTCCTGAAAGTGTAGATATAGCAGCAAATCAGGAAGAAAAAGGATTTGATTTCGGGGCAAGCAAGAGTCCTTGGAGAGTGTAGGATAAAATATGAAAACTATTGGGATTTTAGCTATATATTGGTTTAGCCAGATTTTGATATTTGCTCTAATATTTAGAGCCATATTGAGCTGGTTTCCGATAAATAGGAATGGTGCAGTTGGTAAATTACATATTTTATCGATAAAATTAACTGAACCTATAGTGCTACCTTGTAAGAAAATTTTATCAAGGTTTGATACAGGAATGTTTGATTTTTCAGTTTTACTAGCAATGTTTATGATTGAAGTTGCTTCATCCATTGTTATAAGACTTATATATCGTATTTTTTAGAGAAGTTTGGAGGGATTAAAATGATTACACCTGCTGATATTGAAAATAAAGATTTTACCAGAAGCAAAAAGGGTTATAATGAAGACGAAGTCGACGAATTTTTAGATTTAATAATAGTCGATATGGAAAAATTGATTAGAGAAAATAAGCAGTTAAAGAGCGAACTTGAAAAGGCTCATAGTCAGGTAGATAAACATATGTCCACTGAAACTTCTGTTTATGAAACTCTAGAGGCTGCAAAATCTTTAATGAATGATATTGCTGCCAGTGCAGAAAGAAGAGCGGAAATTCTTCTTAAGAATGCAGAATTGGAAGCAGCTTTGATTACCAGAGATGCTAAGGAATCTATTACCAAATATAGCGATGAAGGCTTAAGAATGAAGCAGAGATTTGATAAAATGCGTGATAGATATAGACAGATGTTAGAAGCTGAATTAGAAAGAGTAGAAGTAGCACAAGAAGATATCTTTACAGAGTTTGAAGAAGATTTTTTACCTGCATCTATGACTAATTTAGGATTAAAAGAAGAAACAAAGGCTGAGGCTAAAATAGCTAAGGCTACAGCCCATACAGTAGTTATGGATAAATTTGATGAACAAAATCTGGAACCTATGGACATGACTAAAACTATGGTAAATATCAGATGAGAAAATTCAGATATGTAATAGTTGCTTTTTTAATAATACTGGATCAGGCTGTAAAATTTATGGTGAGAGAATGTATGTATGTGGGTGAAAGCAGGACTATTATAGAAAATATTTTTAGCATTACCTATGTTCAAAATAGAGGTGCAGCCTTTAGTTTGTTATCAGGTAGGGGGCTCATATTAACTGCATTACCGTTTATAGCTGTAATAACAGCTGTTTGGTATATGGAGAAACATAAAAAAGCCCATTGGACTATGTTTTCCGCCTTAAGCTTAATTATAGCAGGAGGTCTGGGAAATTTAATAGATAGAGTTTTCAATGGATATGTTACAGATATGTTTGATTTTCAAGTTTGGCCTGTATTCAATGTGGCAGATATAGCCATATGTTTAGGTTGTGGTTTTTTAATGTTGTATATGTTTTGGTTTGAGGGGAAAGAATGAATCAAATTGAAAATCAATTTAAAAATTATCAATTTATTATAGAGGAAGATGAAAAAGGCACTAGACTTGATTTAGTGCTTTCTTTGCATTTAACAGAAACTTCCAGAAGCTTTATACAAAAGCTTATTGAAGGTGGAGCTGTTAGGGTAAATGACAAAATTTGCCTGAGCAAAAAAGAAAAAGTTGCAGCCCTAGATAAAATAGAAATTAATATTCCGGAGCCGGAGGAATTGGCTATAGAAAAAGAAAATATTCCTCTAGATATAGTCTATGAAGATGATGATGTTTTAGTGGTAAATAAGCCAAGGGGAATGGTAGTCCACCCTGCTATAGGAAATTACACCGGAACTTTGGTAAATGCTATTATGTATCATTTAGGAGATAGACTGTCTTCAATTAACGGAGTTATACGACCCGGAATTGTTCATAGAATAGATAAAGATACTAGTGGACTTTTAATGATAGCAAAGAATAATTTAGTACACGAAGGTTTATCTAAGCAACTGGCAGAACATAGTATTACAAGGAAATATATAGCCTTAGTATATAATGGATTTTCTGAAGATGAGGGTACCATAGATGCACCTATCGGAAGAAACCCGAAAGACAGATTGAAGCAAGCTGTTACAAGGGAAAACTCCAAGAGAGCTGTTACTCACTATAAGGTTTTAGAAAGGTTAGGTAAATACACCTTAATAGAAGCGCAGCTAGAAACCGGTAGAACTCACCAAATAAGAGTTCATATGTCATATATTAAACATCCTTTAGTGGGGGATTTAGTATATGGCCCTAAAAAACAGACTATATCTGTAGAAGGTCAATTGCTTCATGCTAAAGTTTTAGGTTTTGTACATCCAAGAACCGGTGAATATATGGAATTTGAAAGAGATATACCTGAAGCCTTTCAGAAAATTCTAGATAATTTGAGAAAATAAAGGCAATAAATAATATGCAAATAGAAAAAGAAATTGAGGAAAAATATGAAAAAATCATTTAAGGGTTCAGCCCTTTTAGCACCACTACCTGTAGTTATGGTATCTTGTGGAAGTAAAGAAAAGAATAACGAAAATATTATAACTATAGGTTGGACAGGTATTATAAATTCAAGTCCGGCAATAACCTATGTGTCCATTAGACCTGAGAGATATTCTCATGATATAATTGAAGAATCCGGGGAATTTGTAATCAATTTGACTACTGGAGCTTTAGCTAAGGAAACGGATTTTTGTGGTGTAAAATCAGGTAGAGATTTAGATAAGTTTAAAGAAATGGGATTGACTAAAGAATATGGTGAAGAGGTAAGCTGTCCTATGATAGTAGAATCGCCTGTTAATTTAGAATGTAAGGTTATAGGAAAACAAACTTTTAACACCCATGATATGTATATGGCAGAAATAGTTAAGGTTCATGTAGATGAAACTTATATAGATGATAAAGGCAAATTCAATTTAGATAAAGCAAGACTGCTTTCTTATATTCATGGAGAGTATTTTACAACAAGTAAACTGGCTCTCGGTAAATTCGGTTATTCTATTATGAAGCCAAAAACTAAAAAAAGACTTAATAAAACTGCTCATGAAGAGAGAATTGCTAAAAATAAAGAAAAAAGAGAAAAAAATAAGAATTTAGAGTTAGACAAATCAGCAAAATATAAAGACAGAACTTATAAGGTAAATAAGCCTACTAAAGCAGCTTACAGTCATTCCGTAAGGGAAGACAGAAGAGAAGCTGGAAATTATAAATCTAGCAAGCCGGAAGGCAGAGGTTATAGATCAGACAGAAAAGAAAATAGGGATTATAAATCCGGTAAGCCGGAAGGCAGAGGCTATAGGTCAGACAGAAGGGAAGCTAGAGATTATAAATTCGGTAAGCCGGAGGGTCGACCATACAAATCAAATGAATACGAAGAAAAGGACTATAGACCTAAAAAACCAGTGGGCAGACCTTTTAAGCTGGATGGTTCTGTAGGTAAGGTAAGCAGAATAAGTAAATCCGATAATAAATTTTAGGTTAAAATAAAGAGGGCTAAAAGCCCTCAATTGATTGCGTAGTGGATAATTGTGCGAAAGAGAAAGTTTCTATATGGTGTTCCGATTTAAGCACCTATATTTTATTTCTTAGTTGTGACCTTAATAAAATCTACGCAATCTTCACAAACATAACCACCTTTAAAGGTGGTAATTTTTAAATAGTTCCCGCATAAGGAACAAGGACAGGTCTTTTTCATAATTAACCTCCTTAATTTATCAGTCAGTCCTAAGATAAGTTAACAATAGCATAACTTTTGTAAAAAATGTAAAATATTGTAAAATGATGTAATAAATTAACTGTTTTATGTAATATTTTGCAGAATTAGTGGATAGAAAGACGGATTTTAAGGAGAAATGATTATTAAAAAAAGAGTGTTGGGAAAAACAGGAGGTGAATTATGTATAAGAATTTTGATTTAGAAGGCAGAAACTTTAAAATTAAAGGTTATGAATATCTTTGCGAAAATCCTAATCATGTTGTGGTTTTAATACATGGAATTGGCGAACATGCAGGACGATATGAGAGAATGGCTGAATTTTTTAACAAAGAAGGCATTGCTCTTATTTCTATGGATTTGAGAGGTCATGGAAAGAGTGGTGGAGTAAGAGGCCATGCAGCTCCCAGAACAGAAATTTTAGGGGACATTGATGCATTAATATCTTATGCTAAAAGGTTATACCCTGATATTCCTTTGATTTTATATGGACATAGTATGGGAGGAAATATAACTTTAGATTATAGGGCAAGAGGCTGTAAGAATCACATTCCTGCGGCTTATATAATTTCTGCACCTTGGATAAGACTGGTAAAGCCTGTTAGCAAAGGTCTATTTCAAGTTGTTAAACTTATGAGCAAATTAGCACCTAGTCTTACTACATCTTCGGAGTGTGAAGAAAAGGATTTGGGGAATTTGGATTTTGTAAGACCTTATAAGCAGGACCCTTTGGTACATCCTAAAATTAGTATGTTATGTGCTTATGAAGGGTTCACTATAGGACAGAGTTTGGAAGAGGGAACTAATTTTGAAAATGTTACCGCAAAATCTGCCTTTGAAAAACCTTGTCTTTTAATGCAGGGTTCGGAAGACAAGATATGTAGTCCTGTGGGTGCCAGAAATTTTGCCAAATTAAATAAAAATAGTGAAAATCCTAATTTTACATACGTAGAGTTAGATGGATATTATCATGAAATTCATAATGGTGCTCCGGAGATTACGGGTGAAAAAGCTATTTTAGAGGCTGTTGGATTTATAAAAAATATTTAGGAGGGCTTATGGCGTATGACGGCTTAGTTACTGAAGCAGTTGTTTGGGAGCTTAAGGAAAATATACTTTTAGGGAAAATAGAAAAGGTTTACCAGCCTGAGAAAGATGAGCTGGTACTTAACATACATTCAAAAAAAGGGAATTTTAAAGTTTTTGCATCTTCAGGATCTTCTCATGCAAGGGTACACTTTATTGATGGGAGTCCTGTAAATCCGCCTGCCCCTTTAGCTTTTTGTATGCTTTTAAGAAAGCATTTACAAGGTGGTAGAATTACAGAGATTATTCAAAAGGATTCGGAGAGAATTATAGAGTTTCATATTGAAACTTTAAATGAACTAGGTTTTAATGTATCCAAAAAACTCATATTTGAAATTATGGGAAAACATTCTAATATTGTTTTAGTAGATGCTGCTACAGGTAAGATTTTAGATGCTATAAAGAGAGTTTCTTTTGATGTAAATAGGGCTAGACAGATTTTGCCCGGAATAATTTATGAATATCCGCCTAAGCAGGATAAGGTGCCTTATAAGGAGTTGTTAGAGGGAAAATCTGAGGACTTGGAAGATATACTAAAGGCTAATAAGGGGGCTGCGCTTCTTAGAAAAATTGGTGGGATTTCACCGGCTTTGGCAGAGGAAATTGCTAGTAGAGAAGATAAAATTGGGTTTTTAATAGATATTAAAGAAAAAATTGAGTCTAATAGTGTTAAGCCTAATATATATTATTCAGATAAGGAAGAACCTGTAGAATTCCATATTTTGAAGTTGGATGAATATGAAAAGGTGTGCAGGGTAGAAACTTTTGAAAGCATAAGTAGGTGTTTAGAGAAATATTTTAGTCTTAGGGAGTCATCAAATCAGGGTAAACAAAAATCCCATGATTTGATTCGTGCAGTAAATGCTAATTTAGATAAGATGTATTTGAAGAAGAAAAGACTTTCGGAAGATTTAATTAAGGCTGAGAATTCAGAAGACTTAAGACTTTTTGGAGAACTTATTACTGCAAATCTTCACATGATAAAGACGGGCATGAGGACGGTTGATTTAATAAATTATTATAACGGTGAAAAGGTTACTGTGAATTTGAATCCTAAAGATAGTCCTTCAAAAAATGCACAACAATATTTTAAAAAATATGGCAAAGCTAAAACGGCGGTTAAGGAAAAGCAGTTACAGCTGGAGAAGAATCAAGGAGAGATACTTTATTTAGAGTCAGTTTTGACTTTTTTAGAGAATACTGATGATATAGGTGAGATAGAAAGTTTAAGGCGTGAATTGGTAGAAACGGGATACCTAAGGAAGCGTAAAGAAAGAGGAGGCTATAAAGAAAAGGCTGACAAGCCTAAGCCTCATAGATATTTACTTGAAAGTGGAGCCACTATTTTAGTTGGAAGAAATAATAAGGAAAACGATATTCTGACTTTTAAAACCGGTTCTAAGACAGATCTATGGCTTCATACTAAAGATATTCCGGGTTCTCATGTAATTTTGAAAGCCGGAGAAAAGGAAATAAGTGAGGAGGACATTGTAACCGGTTGTGAAATAGCTGCTTATCATTCTAAGGCTAGAGGTTCTGAAAATGTTCCTGTAGATTATGTACCTATAAAATATGTAAAGAAACCGGCAGGTGCGAAACCGGGTATGGTGATTTTTACTAATAACAGAACTGTTTGGGTGAATCCTAAATTGCCGAAGTCGAAGTAATAATTTTATTACAAAATTTTTTAATACCCTTGAACTTATAGTGGTTTTCGTGTACACTGTTTTAGTATTCATACATTTAAATTGAGAAAGGCAGGCAAATGGTATGATAAAAAGTATGACAGGTTTCGGAAGAAGTGAATATTCTGACGGAGAAAGAAATATTATAGTGGAAATTAAGTCTGTAAATCATAGATACTCAGATATTACTGTAAAAATGCCTAGAAGATACAGCTTTGCTGAAGATAAGATTAAAAATAGGGTTAAAGAGACCTTAAAAAGAGGTAAGGTAGATGTTTCTATTATGGTAGAAAATATTACTGAAAATGATATGAACATTAAACTGAATTTACCTATTGCAAAGCAGTATGTGGATAATTTAAATCAGCTAAAGAGTGAATTCGGATTAGAAAATGAAATTAGTTTAGGTCTTTTAGCAGGCCTTCCTGATGTTATGAAATCTATTCCTGATGTGGAAGATGAGGAAAAGATAATTGAAGCTATCTTAATACCTACTACAGAAGCAGCTAAGAACTTAGAAAATATGAGAGCTGTGGAAGGAGAAAAATTAGTAGAAGATTTATTAAGAAAAGGGGATAATATTAAGGCTATTTTAAGCAATATTGAAAATAGAAATCCTAAATTAGTAGCAGAGTATGCTGAAAAATTAAAGGACAGGATAAAAGAATTATTAGGAAATAATGTAAATATTCCGGAGGATAGAATTTTAGTAGAGGCGGCAATTTTTGCAGATAAATGTGCAGTTGATGAAGAGGTTACCAGATTAAACAGTCATCTAATGCAGCTTAAGACTATTTTATCGGGCAAAGAAGCTACCGTAGGAAAGAAATTAGATTTCTTAGTACAAGAAATGAATAGAGAAGCTAATACTATCGGTTCTAAAGCTAATGATATTTCTATTACAAATTATATGTTGGATATAAAGGCGGAAATTGAAAAAATAAGGGAACAGGTACAGAATATAGAATAGTACTTGAAAAAGCATTGGTTTTATGGTAAAATATTTTTTCAAATAAGAAAGACGGGGCATATAAATGAATTTAGGAAAACATAAGGGCAAATTATATGTGGTTTCAGGACCATCTGGGGCAGGTAAAGGAACTATCTGTAAGGAACTCTTAAAGGATTCAGACTTACAGTTATCCATATCTATGACTACTAGGGCTCCTCGTGAGGGTGAAGTAGAAGGCGTGCATTATTATTTTGTGAGCCATGCGGATTTTGAGGAAATTGTAGAGAAAGATGGATTTTTAGAACACGCCAGCATATATGAAAATCGTTATGGAACGCCTAAAGCTCCTGTTATGGAAAAGCTGGAGAAGGGTATAGATGTTATTTTAGAAATTGAAATGCAAGGAGCTCTTCAAATTAAGGAAAATTATCCGGACGGAGTTTTCATATTTATACTACCGCCATCTATGGCAGAGCTGAGAAAAAGGCTTACAGGTAGAGGCACAGAAACAGCAGAAGCCATTGAAATGCGTTTAAGCAGTACTTTAAAAGAACTGTCTTATATAGAAAAATATGATTATTGTGTAGTTAATGGAGAGTTAGAAGAGGCTGTTAATAGAATTAAGGCAATTTTAGTTGCTGAACATTCTAAGGTTACTATGACAGCTAAAGAATTAATAGAGAAGTATTCGGAGGAAGAGTAATATGTTATATCCATCAGTAAATGAGATGAGAAAAAAGGCAGATAGCAGATATACGCTTGTTATTTTAGCCGCAAAGCGTGCTAGAGATATTATTGACGGCAAGCCAATTTTAACCGATGTAGATATCGAAAGACCTGTATCTATTGCAGCTAACGAAATCGCAGAGGATTTAATCACTTATAGAAGAGAAGAGTAAAATCTTATCTTTTAAATAATTAAATATACAGACGGTGAAGGAACCAGTAGCTTAGGATAAAGTCCTTACAGAGAGCCGCTCCTTTTAAGGGAAATTTAACCCCTTAAAATGGCTGAGAGAGTGGTGGTAATGCTTAAGTGAATATCACTCCGGAGTCTGACCAAGCCATGAGAGGCGAACCTTTGGTTCGCAAATAGGGTGGTACCGCGGTTAAGTATAATCGTCCCTAATCCAGTTCGGAGTAGGGGCGTTTTTTTATAGACCTAACTCACGAAAGGAAAGACATTCAAAAAATATTAAGGAGAAAAAAATTATGTTTAACAAGTTATCAGAAAAACCTGTTGCAGAAGTTCAAAAAGAGCAGGTCGCAAATTGGAAAAAAGTAGATTTACTCCATAAGTGCGTAACAGAGAGAGAAGGGTGTGAGTCTTTCGTCTTTTATGAAGGACCACCTACAGCAAATGGAAAGCCGGGTATACATCATGCTATGGCTAGAACTCTTAAGGATTCCATTAATAGATATAAAACTATGCAGGGATATCAGGTTAAGAGAAAGGGTGGCTGGGATACTCACGGCTTACCTGTTGAAATCGAAGTTGAAAAGCAGTTAGGCATGAGTGGAAAGCAAGATATAGAAGCTTATGGAATAAAGGAATTTAACCAGAAGTGCCGTGAGTCCGTATTTACATATACAGAAATGTGGACAGAAATGTCAGACAGAATGGCATATATGGCTGATATGGATAATCCTTATATAACTTTAGATAATAACTATATTGAAAGTGGTTGGTGGATAATAAAGAAATTTTTTGATGCCGGCTTAATTTATGAAGGTCATAAGATTATTCCTTATTGTCCAAGATGTGGAACAGGATTAGCTTCGCACGAAGTAGCTCAGGGCTACAAAATGGTTAAGGTAAATACTTTAATCTGCAAATTTAAGAAAAAAGATGCGGATAATGAATATTTCTTAGCATGGACTACAACTCCTTGGACTCTAGCTTCAAATACTGCTCTTACAGTTGGTGGAAATATTGACTATGTAAAAGTGGTTATGAAGTCAGGAGATAATGAAGGAAATATATTCTATTTAGCTAAAGGTCTGGTAGATAAAGTTTTAGGCAGTGAAGAATACGAAGTTTTAGAAGAAATGAAGGGTACTTCATTAGAATATATGGAATACGAACAGCTTATGCCTTTTGTTTCCGTTCCTGAGGATAAGAAAGCATTCTTTGTGACTTGCATGGATTATGTATCTACTGAAGATGGTACAGGAATTGTTCATACTGCTCCGGCTTTTGGTGAAGATGACTATAACTGTGGTAGAAAATATGATTTGCCGGTACTTCAGCCGGTAGATGAGAGAGGTCTTTATACTGAAACTCCTTGGGCAGGACGTTTTGTAATGGAAGATGGTTTAGATGTAGAAATCATCAAATACTTAGCAGAAGGCAATAAGATTTATAAAAAGGAAAAAATGGAACATAACTATCCACATTGTTGGAGATGTGATACACCTTTAGTTTACTATGCTAAGAAGTCTTGGTATATAGAGATGTCTAAATTAAAAGACGAACTCGTAGCTAATAATAATACAGTAAATTGGTATCCTGATTATGTAGGTGAAAAGAGATTTGGAAACTGGTTAGCAGAAGTTAAAGACTGGGCTATTTCCAGATCCAGATATTGGGGTACACCTATTCCTATTTGGCAGTGTGATTGTGGACACTTACATTGTGTAGGTTCCCGTGAAGAATTAGTTAATTTAGCTAATGAAGATATAGATGAGACTATCGAATTACATAGACCGTATGTAGATGATGTAACTATTACATGCCCTAAGTGTGGAGAAAAGATGCATAGAATTTTAGAAGTTATGGACTGCTGGTTTGACTCAGGTTCTATGCCGTTTGCTCAGTGGCATTATCCATTTGAACATAAGGAAGACTTTGAAGAATTATTCCCTGCTGACTTTATCTGTGAAGGTATAGATCAGACTAGAGGTTGGTTCTATTCATTGATGGCAATTTCAACATTTATCATGGGTAAGGCTCCATATAAGAATGTATTAGTAAACGACCTTATCTTAGATAAGGAAGGAAAGAAAATGTCTAAGCATAAGGGAAACACTGTTTCTCCTTTTGAAATGTTAGATAAGTATGGCGCAGATGCTACTAGATGGTATTTATTAAGCGTTTCTCCTGCATGGACTCCGACTAAATTTGATGAAGAAGGCTTAGTAGATGTAGTGTCTAAGTTCTTCGGAACTTTAAGAAATGTGTATAACTTCTTCATTTTATATGCAAATCAGGATAATATAGATCCAAGAGATTTCAATGTGGCTTATGCCGATAGACCGGAGCTGGATAGATGGATTTTATCTAAGTATAATAAGTTAGTTAAAGATGTTACTAATAATATGGATCATTATGACCACATGAAGACAGTTAGAGGTATTACTGATTTTGTTGCAGAAGATTTATCTAATTGGTATATCAGAAGAGCTAGAAGAAGATTCTATGGCGAAGAGTTGACTTTAGATAAGAAGAGTGTTTACTTAACAACTTACGAAGTTTTAGTAGGTTTAGCTAAGTTAATCGCTCCGATTGCACCATTTATAGCAGATGAAATGTATATGAATCTTACAGGTGAGGAAACAGTTCATGTAGCTTATTTCCCTAAGGCGGATGATAGCTTAATTGATGACGGCGTTGAAGAAAGAATGGATTTAGTTCGTTCCCTAGTAACCTTAGGAAGAGGTACTCGTGAAAAGGAAAAAATTAAAGTAAGACAGCCATTATCTGAGGTTTTAGTAGACGGTAAATATGAGAGCAAAATCAGCGATCTAACACCTTTAATTGAGGAAGAACTCAATGTTAAGAAGGTAGTATTTGAAAAGGATTTAGACGGATATATGAATTTCTCACTTAAGCCTAATTTCAGAGCTGCAGGGCCTGTATTCGGTGCTAAGGTTAAGGATTTCGGAGCTTATATGGCTAAGGTTAGTCCAAAAGAGTTCATCAGTGAAATTGAGGAAAAGGGTAAGGTTACAGTTAACTTAGGCGGAGAAGATTTTGATGTGGTAAAGGATTACTTAGATATTAGAATTTCTGCAAAAGAGGGATTCGCTGTAGCTATGGAAAATAATATCTTTACTATTTTAGATACTGCATTAAATGAAGATTTAATCAAAGAAGGTTTAGCTAGAGAATTAATTTCTAAGGTTCAGCAGATGAGAAAAGCTAAGAATTTTGAAATGATGGATAATATTAAAATTTTCCTTGCAGGTGATGATGAAGTTAAGGCTGCTTTAAGTGAGTATGAAACATATATTAAGAGTGAAACTTTAGCTTTAGAAATGTTATTTGTAGAAAAGGATATGGAAACTTATGATTTGAATGGTCATAAGACAGGTATCGATGTAGAAAGAATATAAAATGTCCGAAGGATTAAATTTATTGGATTTAGACCTTGCTCAATTAGAAGAGATTTTTATTTCTATGGGCGAGGCTAAATTCAGAGCAAAACAGGTTTTTATGTGGCTTCATAAGGGTGTTGGAGATTTTGGTGAAATGAGAAATTTACCTAAGACCTTAATTGAAAAACTTAGAAATAATTTTAATATTCACCTTCCTCAAATTGTGAAGTTCCAAGAGTCTAAGATAGATGGAACTAGAAAATATTTGTTTCGCTTAGAAGATGGGAATGTTATAGAAAGCGTATTTATGAAATATAAATTCGGTAATTCTATATGTATATCTTCACAGGTAGGGTGCAGAATGGGATGTAAATTCTGTGCCTCTACTATTGGAGGTTTAAGGCGAAATATGACTCCTGCAGAAATGTTAGGACAGGTTCTGATGACGGAAAAGGATACAGGCGAAAAAATAAGTCATATAGTAGTTATGGGAACGGGAGAACCTTTCGATAATTATGAGAATTTATCTAAGTTTTTAAAGCTGGTTAATTCTAAAGACGGTTTGAATATAGGTATGCGAAATATTACAGTATCTACTTGTGGTGTGGTGCCTATGATTGAAAATTTTAGTAAGGATTTCCCACAGGTCAATCTGGCAATCTCTCTTCATCAGGTAGATGATGAAAATAGGAGTAAACTTATGCCTATAAATAAGGTGTATCCTATAGGAGAATTAATAGAGGCTTGTAAAAAATACACAGCTAATACTTCCCGCAGAATAACTTTTGAGTACACTCTAGTTAGGGGAGAAAATGATACTATAGAACATAGCCGGGCTTTAGGAAAGCTTTTGAAAGGTATGCTTTGTCATGTTAATTTGATACCCTTAAATGAGGTTAAGGAAACGGGGCTGAAAACTTCCAATAGAGAAGCTGTATTAAGGTTTCAAGAAGGGTTAAAAAGCTTTGGAATTCCTGTAACCATAAGGCGTGAGATGGGTGATGATATAGATGGGGCCTGTGGACAACTTAGACTCAATGGAGAAAATATGCAAAATATGAAATAACAGTTGAAAACCTGTTTCAAATATTGTATACTAAACTACAATAGATAGGAATCGTAGGAGGTGGCCATTATGGTTAAATTATTAGTAGGACACAAGGGTAGCGGTAAGACTAAACAAATGATAGATATCGCAAATAATGCCGTTGAAAATAGCAAGGGAAGCATAATTTTTATAAATAAAAATCAGAGATTAATGTATGACCTTAAATATAGAATAAGAGTAATTTGTATGGAAGATTTTGAACACATTACAAATTGTGATGAATATATCGGTTTCCTTTATGGAATTATCAGTTCTGATCACGACATTGAAACTATTTTTATCGATAGTATTTTAAAACATGCAGATTTCACTTTAGGTGATTTACCTGAATTCGTAGAAAGATTAAAAGACATTTCTAAAAATTATGGTATGGACTTCGTAGTTTCCTTAAGTGCAGAAAAAGAGGAAATGATCGGTGTAGATTTTGAAGGCTGTCAGATTTTAAATTAATATAATGAGACTATATAAAGGCGGTGGGATTCCATCGCCTTTTTGCATATTATAAAGGCGGTTCGATATAACCTTTTAAGGAGGAAAAGTATGAAAAATAGCAAAATAACTAAAATATTGGTTTTAACCCTTACCGCAGTATTGAGTTTACCTTTTTTATGGGGTAGCTTGCCTGTAAAAGTGGATTGTGGTATGGTTGAGGGTATTTCTAAAGTATATGGGCTTTCTAATAAAGAGCTTACCATAGGCGGAGTTTTTAATCAAAAAGAAGCTCGGAATATGTTGGATGAGTTAAACGATTTCAGAACTTCGGACACTTGGTGTTGGAACTCTGACAATACTACGAAAAGAACTGTTTCGGGATTAAATCCTTTAAAATATGATTATGGTTTGGAAAAAATAGCTATGCAGAGAGCTATGGAAACGGCTGTATATTGGGATCATAATAGACCCAGTGGTGGAACAGTATTTAAGATGTTGCCAGAGGGAGCTACCGCAGGAGGGGAAAATATTGCTTGGGGTTCAGGGGATTTTCTAGCAAAAAGTAGTGATGCTTTCAATCTGTGGAGAGAGGAAAACAGACCTTATTCAGGTCAAGGCCATAGAAGAAATATGCTTAATCCAAACTTCGATTCTATTGGTATAGCCAGTGTTAAGGTGGATGGGATTACATATTGGGTTCAAGTTTTAACAAAAGGAAACTCAAACGAAGTTGATGATGGAGCGTTTAATGCCTATGATGAAAGAATAGTAAACTTTTTAGATGAAAACATTAATGTTCAGAGTGTTAAATTTAGCAAAGAGAGCTTAATTATAAAGGGGGAACCGGTTAAGTTACCGAAAGCTATAGTTAAGTTTAACAATGCAAAAATTGCGCCTAATAGTAAGATGAGAGAAGGGGCTTTGACTCTAAATTGGAGTTCGGCGAACCCTGAAGTGGCTATAATAGAAGATGGCAAGGTTATTGGTAAGTCTAAAGGAGAAACTGTTTTATTATGTGAAAATCTTCCTTTTGAAATAAAAAAAGAAATAAAGGTTGAGGTTAAAGATATAGGTGAGGATAAACCTGATGAAGAACAACAGGTAAGTGAAAAGGGTGATGATGAAGCCTATCTGATTAACTTGATGGAGGCTTTGAAAATAAATAAAGTTAGTAGATTGAGTAGTAATAAGATTCGTATTATCTGGAGTAGGCTTGATGGAGTTGACGGATATGAAATTTCAAGAAGCTTATACAAAAGTAAAAAAATCGTTGTTGCCACTGTGATGAATGAAAAACCTTCAACAAAACTTTTAAAAGTCAAGGCTGGGATTAAGCACTATTATAGGATTAGAGCCTTTAAGGTTGTAAATGGTGAGAAGGTTTACGGAAATTGGAGCAAATATAAGAGAATTTAAATATTCTCTTGAAAATATTCTTTTTCATTTCTGTGGGGGAGCTTTATAACAGCTCCTCCACAAACCATTTAGAAATTTCTGCTGTAATACCCCAGATAATGTGATTCATATAGTGATATATGTATATGGTTTGGCTTCCGATTCGCCAATTATAATCCGGAGAAATACCGGTAAGCTCATAGGGGAAATCTTTAGTATCCTGATATATTTTGTTATGAAATGTATGAGGTTTTTTTTCTTTGAAAAAATTCACAGGTACAGTAAAAACTTGTGCAACTTCGCACTCGGATAAATCTAGGCTGTCTAAACCGGACTTATCTACATAGGCTACAACTGTATGAATTCTCAGTCTGTTTACTTCTAATATGGAATCAAACTGACCTAGAATTTCTATTTTTTCTATGGGTATACCTATTTCTTCTTCTGTTTCTCTTAAGGCGCAGTTAATTATGCTTTCCCCTTCTTCAATTCGGCCTCCGGGGAAGCAAATATCTCCCGACTGTTTTACAAATTCTGATCGTTTTTCATATATAAAGCTTAAGCCTTCATCTGTTTCTGTGAGCAAAATCATCACAGCATATTCTTTTTGTTTACCTACTACACCGATAGGTCTATCAGCCAGTTTTTTCAACAGGTTTTCCTTATTTGTCATAATACCCTCTTTAATTAAAAATATTTACTATATTTATCAGTATAGCATGGTAAAAAAATAAGAAAAGACTTTTATTTTTCCCCGTTTTGTATTATAATTATATTGAAATTAGTTCTATTATTCATTTAGGAGGAATAAAATGAAAAAATTATTAGCATTATTACTTTGCCTTGCAATGGTATTTAGCCTTGCAGCATGTGGCGGTGGCGACACAGATGAAAAAGAAGTTTCTATCTTTGATAAAATTTCTGATACAAGTGAATCAGAAGACGGAACTTATGAATTAGCTTTCGTTACAGACGTAGGACAACTTAAGGACGGTTCTTTTAACCAGTTTACTTGGAACGGTGTTAAGAAGTATGCTTCTGATAACAGCTTAACTTATAAGTATTATCAGCCGGCTAATGCAAGCAATGCTACTGATGATGACAGATACAAAGCTATGGCGGATGCAGCAGAAGCTGGCGCTAAAGTTGTTGTAGCTGCAGGATTCATGCAGGCATCAGCACTTGAGAAAGCTGCTAAGAAGTATCCGGATGTACACTTTGTATTCGTTGATGGTTGGGAATTAGGACTTGATAATGTAGCTTCTATTTCTTATAACGAAGAACAGGCAGGTTACTTTGCAGGATATGCTGCTGTAATGGAAGGTATTACAGAATTAGGCTTCTCCGGTGGTGGTGGCGGAACAAACCCTGCTTGTCAGAAATACGGATATGGTTTCTTACAGGGTGCAGAAGCAGCTGCAGCTGTTAAAGAAACAGAAGTAAACATCAGATATAGCTGGTTATATGGTTCTAACTTCTCTGCATCTGATGACTTACAGGCTATGCTTAATGGTTGGTTCCAGTCAGGTACAAAGGTTGTATTCATGTGCGGTGGTTCTATGTTCCAGTCAGGAGTAGCAGCTGCTGAATCTAACGATGGAAAGATTATCGGTGTTGACGTTGACCAGAGCGGACAGTCAGATACAGTTATTACTTCCGCTATGAAGGACTTAGCAGGATCTGTACAGCAGTGCTTAGCTGCATACTATGAAGGTAAGCAGTGGACAGGAGTTACAGTATTAGGAGCTAAGGAAGATTGCGTAGGAATTCCTACAGATACATGGCAGCTTGAAAATTGGGCAGTAGAAGATTATCAGGCAATGTTTGAAAAGGTTAAGAGTGGTGAATTAAAGGTTGATGCAACTTTATATACTAACCCTAACGATGTAACTTGGAAGAACATTAAAGTAGAATATATTGACTAATTTTTAAAAGCAAATTTTGAGTAATTAATATTCAGAAAAAATCAATTTGGGGGAAAATTGAAATTTTCCCCCTTTTTTTAGGATAATGGAAGTAATTTACAGAGTAATATAGAGGGCAGGAATTATAATGGCACCGGAATATATAATCGAAATGAACCACATAAGGAAAGAATTCCCTGGTATCGTTGCAAACGATGACATAACTTTACAATTGAAAAAAGGGGAGATTCATGCTTTATTGGGAGAAAATGGCGCAGGAAAATCCACTCTAATGAGTGTACTTTTTGGACTTTATCAGCCTGAAGCAGGTCAAATAAAGAAAAATGGAGAAGAAGTAAAAATTAACAACCCTAATGATGCAACTGCTTTAGGTATAGGTATGGTGCATCAACATTTTAAACTTATTGATGTTTTTACAGTTCTTGATAATATTATATTGGGAGCGGAAACTACAGGAAAATTAGGTTTCCTTAAGAAAAAAGAGGCAAGGAAGAAAGTTATAGACTTGTCTGAAAAATATGGTTTACATATAGATGTAGACGCAAAAGTGGAAGATATTACAGTAGGTATGCAGCAGCGTGTAGAGATTTTGAAAATGCTTTACAGAGAAAATGAGATACTTATTTTTGATGAACCTACAGCAGTTTTAACTCCACAGGAGATAGATGAACTTATGGAAATTATGAGAGGTTTTGCTAGAGAAGGCAAATCCATCTTGTTTATTACGCATAAATTAAATGAAATAATGGCAGTATCCGATAGAGTTACAGTTTTAAGAAAGGGTAAGTACATAGGTACTGTTAATACTAAAGATGTTACAAAACAGGAACTTTCTAATATGATGGTAGGAAGACCTGTACAATTAGAAATTGTAAAAGATGTTGCTAAGCCTAAGGATACAATTTTAGAAGTAGAGGGTTTAACTGTAATGTCAAAAATTCATAAAAAGGAAGCAGTTAATAATGTTTCTTTTAAGGTTAGACAGGGAGAAATTCTTTGTATAGCAGGAATTGACGGTAACGGTCAAACTGAGCTTATCTATGGCTTGACAGGTTTAGAAAAGGCTACTTCGGGGAAGGTTACTCTTTGCGGAAAAGATATTTCCCATGGAAGTGTTAAGGTGAGAAATGAAGCCGGTATGAGTCATATACCGGAAGATAGGCATAAACATGGTTTAGTTTTACCTTTTACCCTAGAGCAAAATTTAGTGCTTCAAAGATTTAAAGAAAAAGAATTCCACAATAAGGGGTTTATAAAGTTTGATGCTATTAGAAATTATGCTTTAAGGCTTATTGAGGATTATGATGTTCGTTCAGGACAGGGACCTATAACGATTGCAAGATCCATGTCCGGTGGAAATCAGCAAAAGGCAATTATTGCCAGAGAATTAGACAGAAATAAAGAACTTATAATAGCAGTACAGCCTACTAGAGGTTTGGATGTAGGAGCTATTGAACATATTCACAGTCAGCTTATAGCTGAAAGAGATAAGGGGAAAGGAATTTTACTTGTTTCCCTTGAGTTAGATGAAGTTATGAGCCTTGCAGACAGAATTTTAGTAATGTATGAAGGCGAAATTGTAGGAGAATTAGATCCGAAAGAAACTACAGCTGAAGAGTTGGGACTTTATATGTCCGGAGCTAAGAAGCAGGGAAGGGAGCAGGTGTAATGTTAAGATTAGATTCTGAAACAGGTAAAGCCAAGTGGTATAAAAACGAAGGCACTAAATCGATTGCTTCTGCTTTAGTTTCCATACTTATAGGTATGTGTGTGGGAATGATAATTATTATCTTAGTAGGACTTGCAAAACCTGAAATATCTACAAAGGGTATTATGGAAGGTATTAAGATAGTTTTCTTGGGAGTGTTCAGCACAGGTAGAGCAGCAGGGGCTGTAACTTTTGGCTTTAACCCTGTAAATATAGGTAATATGCTATTTAGAGGGACACCTCTTATTATGGCAGGTCTTTCGGTAGCAGTTGCCTTTAAAACCGGATTATTTAATATAGGTGCGGCAGGACAATATCTTATGGGTACCATGGGTACTATATCTGTTGCTTTAACCCTTGGTAATTCAGGCATACCATCTTTCATAGTTTGGATATTAGCTTTCACGGCAGGTGTAGTTTTAGGAGCTTTATGGGGTTGTATTCCCGGTGCTTTTAAGGCTTTCCTAAATATCAATGAAGTAATTACTTGTATTATGACAAACTGGATTGCAGCTAATTTGGTTACATGGTTCTTTGATATAAATGATCAGTTTAAAAATGGAGCTGATGGTGGTAAAGTAGGATATACAATTCCACTTAGCAATGTTGATGTGGTAACCCCAAGAATGGGTATGGATGTTATTTTTAAAGGCTCTCAAGCTAATGGCGGAATTATAATTGCTATCATAATTGCTATAGTTGTATATATCGTTATGAGTAAGACAACTTTTGGATATGAACTTAAAGCCTGTGGTTCAAATATGCATGCAACAAAATATGCAGGTATAAACAGTAAGAGAAATCAGATTTTATCTATGGCAATAGCCGGAGGTTTAGCTGCAGCAGGTGCTTCTCTTTATTGGCTATCAGGAAACACAGAATTTTTCTGGTCAACATATCAGACCTTACCGGCAGATGGATTTAACGGCATACCGGTTGCTTTATTAGCGGCTAATCACCCAATAGGAGTAATTTTATCAGGATTATTTATGGCAATGCTGAATATTGCAGGATTGCAGTTAAAGACTTTAACTGCATATAATGAATATATAGCAGACATTATTATAGCTGTGATTGTTTACTTAAGTGCTTTTTCAATGTTCTTTAAGGAAATAATGAATGGAAGAAAGCATAAAAAAGGAGGGAAAATCTAATGGTGTTTTTAATTCAACAGACAATGTTATATGCTGTCCCTCTGATGATTGTGGCTCTTGCAGGAGTTTGTGCAGAGCGTTCAGGAATTATTAACTTAGCCTTAGAGGGTATTATGATATTCGGTGCCTTCGTAGGAGTTTTATTTATTAGAACAATGCAGGAGAATAACCTTTTCGGTCAAGAAAGTGGTCAACTACTGATGATTCTTGCCTTACTTACAGCTTCTATTTGTGGAGCAATATTCTCTTTATTACTTGCTTTTTCAGCTATAAACTTAAAAGCTGATCAGACTATAGGCGGTACAGCTCTTAATATGCTTTCTCCTGCTATAGTATTGTTCTTTATCAATATTATTGCTCAGCAGAATGCACTTATGATGGCAAAGGGTGGAGCTGCAAGCTGGTTCATGATTAAACCTTCAACTTTTGGCTTACCTAATGATCATAGCTGGGGAGCTTTTATAGACCTTTTCATAAATAAGGTTTATTTAGCTACTTATATATGTATGATAGTATTCGTTATAGTATCTATTATTCTTTATAAGACAAGATTTGGATTAAGGCTTAGATCCTGTGGAGAAAACCCTCATGCTTCAGATTCCTTAGGAATAAATGTATATAAGATGAGATATGCAGGCGTTACTCTTTCCGGATTTTTAGCAGGTATGGGAGGATTTACCTTTGCTTTAACTACAAGTAACTGTTCTTCAACAGGTCAGGTAGCAGGTTATGGTTTCCTTGCGTTAGCTGTTATGATATTTGGTAACTGGACACCGCTTAATATAGCTGTAGGAGGCATTCTGTTCGGTTTGTTTAAGTGTATAGCAGCTACTTATGCTACTTTGGACATAAACGGTGATGGTGTATGTTTATTAGCAGAAATTGGTATAAGTTCTTATGTTTATAGACTTTTACCATATTTAATTACTTTGATTATTTTAGCTTTTACTTCTAAGAATTCTAGAGTACCAAAGGCGGAAGGTATTCCTTACGATAAGGGAGCCAGATAAGTATTTTTAAGGAGAGCTTATGCTCTCCTAAGTTATAATATAAAATTAATTTGGATTTAAGGAATGAAATGTTTTTACCTATTACATTAAAAGAGGCTAAAGAAAGAGGCTGGGAACAGGTGGATTTTGTACTGGTTACAGGAGATGCTTATGTGGATCATCACTCTTTCGGAACAGCTATAATTGGAAGGCTTTTAGAGTCTTATGGATATAAAGTTGGTGTTTTACCACAACCGAATTTTAAAAGCTGTGATGCCTTTAAAGAGTTTGGTAAGCCCCGTTTAGGATTTTTAATAAACAGTGGGGTTGTAGACTCTATGGTGAACAACTATTCAGTTTTTAAGCATAGAAGAAGAGTCGATGAGTATGCACCTGCAGGAAAGGCAGGAAATCGACCTGATAGAGCAGTAATTGTTTATGCAAATAGGGCTAGAGAAGCATACAAAGATGTGCCTATAATAATCGGAGGTCTGGAAGCGTCTTTAAGAAGATTAGGGCATTATGATTATTGGAGTGATAAGGTTAGGCGGTCTATTTTACTGGATTCTAAGGCTGATCTCTTAGTTTACGGCATGGGAGAACGGGCTATTTTAGAAATTGCAGAGGCTTTAGACGGGGGAATAGCAGCTAAGGATATTACTTGGATTCGCGGTACTTGTTGGAAGACGGCTACAGAAGAGGAAATCGAAATTTTCAAGAGAGAAGATAATGTGATTTTACCTAGTTTCTCAGAAATTTCAGAGGATTCCATAGAAGGACGAAAAGCTTACAGTGAGAGCTTTTTAATTCAGTATAAAAATCATGACAGCATATCTGCGCAGACTTTAGCTGAGCAGTATGGTGATAGAATTTATGTAGTTCAAAATCCGCCGCAGCCGCCTTTAGAGCGAAATGAATTAGATGACTTGTACGCCCTGCCTTTTGAAAACGAGTGGCATCCTATTTACGATAATAAGGGCGGAATTCCTGCTTTTAGGGAGATTAAGTTCAGTGTAGTCAGCTCTAGAGGGTGCTTTGGAGGTTGTGGATTTTGCGCATTGACCTATCATCAAGGAAGGCAAGTTAGAAGCAGAAGCAAGGAATCCATATTAAGTGAAGTTAAGGAACTTATTAAGAAGGAAGATTTTAAGGGATATATTCATGATGTAGGAGGACCTACGGCAAACTTCAGAGGTCCTGCTTGTAAAAAGCAACTAAAGAGTGGAGTTTGTTCTAATAAAGATTGTATGTATCCTAATGTATGCAGTCAGATGAGCGTCAGTCATACGGATTATTTAGAACTTCTTAGAAATCTTAGGAAGATTGAAGGAATAAAGAAGGTATTTATCAGATCCGGTATAAGATATGACTATGTAATGGCGGATAAGAAGGGCGATGAGTTCATAGAGGAAATTTGTAAATATCATATAAGTGGCACCTTAAAGGTGGCTCCTGAGCATATATCTGATAGAGTTTTATATCATATGAAAAAACCTTCTAAGGATGTATTTTTGAATTTTGAGAAAAAATATCGCAGGACTAATGAGAGATTGGGACTGAAACAGTACTTGATTCCCTATTTGATTTCCAGTCATCCGGGCAGTACTTTGGAAGATGCTATAGAGTTGGCTGTGTTTTTAAAGGAATATGGATTCATACCGGATCAAGTACAGGATTTTTATCCTACACCGGGGACTTTGGCGACTTGTGAATATTACACAGAAATAGACCCTTTTACTATGGAGAAGGTCTATGTGGCTAAGGATATGGAAGAAAAGAAAATGCAGAGAGCTTTGATGCATTATAATAAAAAAGAAAATAGAAATACTGTAATTAAGGCCTTGAAAAAAGCAGATAGAGATGATTTAATACCTGTTTTGTTAGGTAGAGGCGAAAAGAGCAGAGTGTATAGAAGATAAAGAAGTTTAGCTAACCATGTACTAAGTGTTTTGGAGAAAGGAATCTTAAATATGAAGAAGTTTATTAATTGTGGGAGAACTATAAGAGAATTAATTAAGCGAACAACTTTAGAATTTCCTGAAAATTCAGCCTTTAAGGTAAAAAATAAGAAGAAAGAAATTTCTTCTATTTCATACAAAGCTTTAACAGAGGATATTAGGAATCTGGGAACGGAAATGTTAGCCTTAGGTTTAGGAAATGAGCCTATAGGAATCATAGGTGAAAATAGCTATGAATGGTTTAATGTATTTTTAGGTATAGCATCAAGTGGTGCTATAGCTGTTCCTTTTGATAAGGGATTTACAGAAGAAGAATTAGCTTCTTGTATTAAGAGAAGTAGACTTAAGGCTATTTTCCATGATGAAGGTCATAGTAATTTAGTAAATGGAGCTTTTTCACTCTTAAAGGAAGAATATCCGGAATCATCTGAAATCAAAAGATTTGTAATAAATAGTGAAAATTCTGAGCTGAATAATTTAAGAGAAGCCGGCAAGGCTAAACTTTTAGCAGGGGATAAGGCTTTCGATGAAGTTAAAATTGATGAAAATGCTAAGGCGGTAATTTTATTTACTTCAGGAACTACAAGTAGTTCAAAGGCTGTTATGTTATCTAATAGAAATATTACAAGTAACATAGAAGCTATGCAGAATTATGAAAGCTTTTATAATCAAGATGTTAATATTGCTTTCTTACCTTTCCATCATAGTTTTGGATTAGTTGGAGTTTTAGTCTTCCTGGCTTCCGGTGCATGTAATGTGTTCTGTGATGGATTAAAATATGTTACTAAGAACTTAGAGGAATACGGTGTAACTGTATTCGTTGGAGTGCCTTTACTGGTAGAAAGCATGTATAAGAAGATTAAAATACAGGTTAAGAAATCCGGTTTAGAAGGAAAGGTTAATATGGGTATTAAACTTTCTAAGATTTTAAGAGCTGTGGGAATTGATGCAAGAAGAAAGATATTCAAAGAAATTATAGATAAGTTAGGTGGTAAGCTTAGACTTATTATTTCCGGAGCTGCACCCTTAGCGCCAGAAGTGGCTAATGGGTTTAATAACTTTGGTATAACTCTTCTTCAAGGCTATGGACTTACAGAAACTTCACCGGTTTTAGCAGCGGAGGCACCTCATGTTTTATGTGCAGGATCCGTTGGAAAACCTCTTCCGGGCATAGAAATTACTATTGAAGAAAAAGATGAAAACGGCATAGGCGAAATTGTAGCTAAGGGACCTAATGTTATGTTAGGATATATGGATCAAGAAGAAGAAACTAATGAGGTAATCATAGACGGAAGATTCCATACAGGAGATTTAGGAAAATTCGATAATAAGGGTCATCTATGGATTATGGGACGAAAGAAAAATGTTATCGTAATGAAGAACGGTAAAAATGTGTTCCCGGAAGAAATTGAAGAAAATATAGGCTTACTTCCGTATGTAGCTGAAAATATGATTTTTACTAGAGATAAGCATAATGAGCATGTGTTGTGGGCAAAGATTGTGTATAGACCTGAATTTTTAGAAGAGGAAAGTTTAGAATTTGAAGATTTTGCTAAAAGAGTGTCTGAAGATTTAGGAAAAATCAATGATACTATGCCATCATATAAGAGTGTTAAACACTTTATTTTAGATACTGAAGGTATGATAAAGACTACTACTCAGAAGGTTAAGCGTAAACCGGAGGTAGAAAAAATTAACGCTAATAAGGATAATGAAATGTGGTTTACGGTTAGTTAATCCATAAGAATTATATTGAAAAATATTAAAAAGTAGGTGTGAAATGGGATTGATTTATAAACTTTCGGACATACTGACGAAGAGCAGGGAAGAATATGAAAAGATTTTAAGAACGAAGGAAGCACCTGCTTTTAGCCTTGTTAAAAGTGTTGGGGAGAATAAAAATTCCCGACTTTATTACGGTGATAATGGGGCTTGCATGAGGGATATGCTGGCAGCGGGGGATTTTGCAGAAAAATTTAAGCTGATATACATAGACCCGCCTTTTAACAGCAAGGCTAATTATGATGCGGTTATCAATGTTAATTTAGAAGCAGATGACGGTAAGAAAAATAAAGTCAGTTTAAGGCATAGAGCCTATGAAGACAGCTGGGATGGGGATTCGGCTGAATATTTGGAAATGCTGGCTGTGAGACTTTTTTTTATGAAGGATTTGCTTAAAGAAGATGGGACTATTTGGGTTCATCTGGATTGGCATAGCAGTCATTATGTTAAGCTTTTAATGGATGAGATTTTCGGGGAAGAAAATTTTATTAATGAAATTATTTGGCAGTATAAATCGGGCGGAAGCAGTAATAGGCATTTTGCCAGAAAGCATGACACTATTTTAGTCTATGGTAAAACTAAAAAATATTACATAGATATTCCTAAGGAGAAGTCCTATAACAGGGGCTACAAAGCCTATAAGTTCAAAGATGTTCAGGAATACGAAGATGAGTTGGGCTGGTATACTTTAGTGAATATGAAAGATGTCTGGACTTTAGATATGGTTGGCAGGACTTCTTCGGAGAGGAATGGATATGCGACGCAGAAACCTGAAAGCCTTCTTAGGCGTATTGTTTTAGCGGCAACTGAAGAGGGTGATTTGTGTGGGGATTTTTTCTCGGGTTCAGGAACTTTAGCGAAAACAGCTGCAGCCTTAGGCAGAGATTTTGTAGTCTGTGATAAGGGCAAAATCTCCTTCGCTAAGAGTTATGAAAGGCTTAAGGGTAACGGTTTTAAGGAAGATGGTTGCAGTAAAGGTGGATTTCAACTGTTCGTTGATAAATCTATAGAAATGTCTAAGGCTAAAGTGGATTGGTCGGCAAAGGTTTTACGAAACATAGAAGATGATGAAATTCAAGTTGAAACACAAATAAATGCTTATGAGCTAAAGGCTTATGAAGAAGAAATTGATAAGAGGGATTTGCAAACCGCAGAGAAAATTATTAAAGATAATCCTATATCTTTGATTCAAAATTGGGAAATAGATGTAGAACCTCTAGAAGAGGATCAGCATTTCAAAATCCGCTTAGAAATCCTTGATGTTTTAGGCAATTATACTATAGAGGAAAAGAATGTTGAATTGTAAAAAATTCATATATGGGCAAAAAAGGATTAAACCTTTGCCCAAAATCTGTCTTGTTAGCTCAAAGGATAGAGCGTCTGACTCCGAATCAGAAGGCTGGGGGTTCGAGTCCCCTGCAGGACACCAAGAAAAATGCACCCGAAAGAGGGAACTCGAACCCGAGAGGGCATCGCCGAAAAAAGTTGTCCGAAACAATGATTATAGCTAAATCTGACAACTTTTTTTGATTTTTTGTTGTCCGATTTTGATATTTTAGCAATTTCAGACAACTTTGGAAAGATTTTAAGGATTTTTAAGAAGAAATACCTAAGTTCAAGCAGATTTTGTTGTCTCAAATAGCTAAATTTCAATAATTAGCCAACTTTTACCATAAATTACCAGTTAGGTTAGTCTCTATCACAACAAAATCAAAATTTTAAAATCTACAGTTTATTTACAATATTCTGTTATAGCCTTTGATGCAAAAGCTGCAGTGCCTTCGCCACCTGCATTATCTATATTTTTAGCAAAATCTCCGTTTCCTCCATACATTTTACCTAAACAGGATAGGATTTGGTTGGAGCAGGTATAAAAGTTTTCTGTTATAAATTCCTGTAGTTTTTTTACTAAGTCTTGTGCATTTGGAGATTTTGGAGACTGGTCTTTAATTTGACCGAATTCAACAAAATGTTGCATGAGTTGTTGGTTTAGGTTTTTTATTTCTTTCCTATCACGGTTTTTGCTCTTTTCCTCAAATTCCCTAAATTCAGGGGTGTTTCCCCATTTTGTCTTAGCTTCTAATGCATATTCATCAATTTTCTTTGTATCGAATACTTCAAAATTTAAGTTTTTAGTTCCCATTAAGTTCACTCCTTTTGCAAAAAGTATTAAATTATCAATATGTTCTTTTTTCAATTCTAACAATTTTATCTGCTGCTTAATCGCTTCAGTTTTATCAAAATTAGGGTTCGATAAAATTTTTTTGATTTCTTTTAGAGGGAATTCCAGTTCTTTAAAAAACAAAATTTGCTGTAGCTTTTCTAGATTTTCTTCATCATAGAGTCTATAGCCGGCACTGCTATAGGCTTTTGGTTTTAATAGACCTATTTTATCGTAGTACTGCAGCGTTTTTATACTTACACCGCTTAATTTACTCACATCATTTACTGTCATCATTGTTTGTACCTCCTGATATGATCCAGTATAAACTATTACCTAAGGTTAGAGTCAAGAGATTTGAAAAATATTTTTTTGTCATAGTTATAATAATGGTTATGAAATTTCTTAAGGATTTGCTAATAGGACAATTTCGGCAATTTTCAACTTGCAGGGCTTTTTTATATTATGATATAATAATAGCGATATTAACTAATTTTATATAGGAGGCAGAATTATGGATTTATATTTCAAAGTGGAAGAAAAATTAAAAGAATTAGGTATGAATTTTGAGTTAGTAGAACATGAGCCTGCCTTAACTACAGAGCAGGCAGACAGTTTTATCGAAGGTATTGAAGGGGTGAGAACTAAGACTATGTTTCTCACTAATAAGAAAAAAAACGAATTTTATTTGCTCATTATGGATGATATGAAACGCTTAGATATGGATAGATTTAAAGAAATCGTGGAACAAAAGCAGATTAAAATGGCTTCAGAAAATAGTTTAATGGAAAAAATGATGCTGCCGCCGGGTGTGGTGTCTCCTTTCGGACTTTTGAATAATGAGGATAAAGACATCAAAGTATATATTGACAAAGAAATTATAAATGAGGATAGAATGTCATTTCATCCTAGTACTAATGAAAAAACGATTTTTATTAAGACCGGTGATTTGATAAAATTTTTAGATAATATTGGACAGCCGGCTAATATAGTAGAAATTTAGATTTTGTATGAAAATACGAAGCCTTTATTGCAAATGAAAACTTCAAGGAGGAAAGTTATGAAAAATATAAATAGGTTTAAGAAATTTATGTGTGTTACCTTAACCGGTATCCTTTTGGCAGGCAGCCTTAGTTTATCCGTTTTTGCAAAGGAAAAGATGGGGCATTTGACCATAGGTAATGACGAATATTATATTAAAAATAGCAAGCTGGTGGTAGATAAGGGTCAGAATAAACAGATTTTGGATAAGAAGGTTTATAGGAATCGTGGTATATCAGGTGCTGGAAATTATGTGTTTTATGTTAAGAGGACAAAATTCGGCAAGCAGGGACTTTGTAGATTGAATCTTACAACTAAAAAAAAGAAGGTTTTGTTTACCGGCAAGAAGCTTTATGTGTTTAATGCTATAGGCAATTATGTTTATTACGGAAATACTCCGGCTGATCAAGAAAGGTGGGGTGCTAGGAACCTTTATGTTTATGACTTGACAGCTAAATCTAAGACTTTAATGACAAAGATGGTTGGCGAAGTAAAGATTGTAGGAGAGAAGATATATACTATAGAGCATAAGACTGATGTAAGAAACAGTAAAGTGTATTCCTTTAATTTTGACGGTAGCGGTAAGAAAAAGATTATTGAAGCTTTAGATTATGAATTTAAAAATGATAGGATTTATTACCGTGTTGTGAGCTGCGATGGTGATAAATGTATTCTGGAAAAATATTCATGCAAAGTAGATGGAAGCGATGTTAAGAAGGTAAAAGATGGCAGATAAGCGAAAAGGCGAATTGATGATGGTGGTCTGTGCAGTGCTTTGGAGCATAAGCGGACTTGTAATGAAGTTTATAAATTGGAGTCCATTTTTAATATCAGGAGGCAGAGGTTTACTCTCTGCCTTAGTTATTTTTGTATCTATGAGAATGTCGGGCTATAGTCTTAAATTTACTAAACAGTCTTTAGGAATAGCTGCGTTAACTTTCATAAATGTATTATTTTTTGTGGCTTCGAATAAACTTACTACAGCGGCTAATGCTATTGTATTGCAATACACAGCACCGGTTTTTGTTTTGATTATAACTACCATAGTTTTGAAAAGGAAGCTTAAGATTCACCAAATTTTAACTGTTCTGGTGGCATCTTCCGGAATGGTATTGTTTTTTGTGGATAAGATGAGCAGTGATGGAATGCTTGGCAATATTTTTGCAACTATTTCAGGATTTTTTATGGGACTTATGTATGCTTTTACAGGAGAAGTGAAGGACAGCGGAGAAAGGATATCCGGTTTAGTTATAGGGCATTTGTCTTTAGCCCTTTTAGGAATACCTTTAGGACTTTGTTTTACAGACTTTACTCAGATTAATAGTGTGTCTATAATGCTCATTTTCCTTTTAGGCTTTGTTCAGATGGGAATTCCTTACGCACTTTATGGTAGAGCTTCTGCTATGATTAGTGGAGTGGAAGTGTCTTTAATTAGTATGATTGAACCGGTCTTGAATCCTATATGGGTTGCCCTGTTCTACAATGAAATACCGGGTAAATGGGCGATGACAGGTGGAATTTTAATTATTGGAGCAGTGTTAACTTATACCTTGGTGGATAATAAGCTTTTAGATAAAAAAGATTTGTGATTGAATTTATAATAGTTTTTTTATTAAACTTATTAAAATAATAAAGATAACTAAAGAATACCTCTTGATTTTTTTATGTTATTTTGTTATCATACTTTCTGTATTGCATCCTGCACTGTTGATGCTTTGACGGCGGTGCTAAATATAGGAGCGATAACAGGAGGTAAAAAATGAATTCAAAGTCTTTTAATGTACGTAATATGACTATTATGGCACTATTGATTGCCATCTTACTTCTTATGATGTACACACCGATTGGATATTTACAAATCGGACCATTAGCTATTACTATGAATATGATTCCGGTAGCTATAGCTGCTATTTCCTTAGGACCTAAAGGCGGAGCTGCCATAGGAGCCGTTTTCGGATTAACCAGCTTTTTAAAGTGCTTAGGAATCGCAGGAGGAGATGCTTTTGGTGCAGCTTTACTTGGAATTAACCCTATATATACTTTTATAGTTTGTGTAATAACAAGATTATTAGCAGGCTTGGCTGTAGGTTTAATTTATGAAGCGCTAAGACATAAGGCACCTGTAAGTCTAAACATTTCTCTTGCAGGATTTTTAGCAGCAGCTTTAAATACTATTTTATTTATGACTACATTAGCACTTCTTTTCGGAAATACTGACATAGTTAGAGGTATGACTAAAGAAGGTTTAGGTCTGCTTCCATCATTGTTCTTATTGGTAGCTGTAAATGCAATTGCTGAAATAGTAATTTCTACATTGGTAGTTGGTGCTGTAGGTTTTGCAATGTATAAAGCTAAATTAATAGGAAATAGATAAGATTATAATTCAAGTTAGAGTCTGGAAAAAATAAGAGGCAATAAAGTGATATTAGCTATAGATATGGGTAACAGCCATATTTCAATTGGTTGTTTAGAGGGGGATAGGACAGTTTTTGTGGAGCGAATTTCTACGGATAAGTCCAAAACCGCCTTAGAATATGCTGTAAATTTTAAAACAGTTTTAGAACTTTATAATATTTCACTATTAGATATAGAAGGAGCCATTCTTTCATCTGTAGTACCCCCTTTGACTCAGGAGTTAGTCAAGGGCGTGGAAAAAACTATTGGAAAAACACCTTTAGTTGTAGGACCCGGAATAAAGACAGGGTTGAATATAAAGATGGATGATCCTAAGTCTATAGGCAGTGATTTAATAGTTGGGGCAGTATCCGCCATTAACTATTACGGAGGACCTTTGATTTTAATAGATTTGGGAACGGCTAATACTATTTCTGTTGTAGACAAAAGTAATTGTTATATAGGTGGTAGTATTTCACCGGGAGTACGGCTTTCCATGGAAGCTTTAGCCGCTAAGGCGGATCAACTTTATAGAGTATCTATGGATACTCCTGTTAAGGCAATAGGTAAAAACACTATAGACAGTTTAAATAGCGGTTTACTTTTAGGTGCTGCTTGTACTATAGACGGAATGATAGATAGGGTTGAAGAAGAACTGGGATATAAGGCAAAATGTGTTGCTACAGGAAGCTTTGCTACTAAGGTTATTCCTCTTTGCAGACATGAAATTATCATAAATGAAAAATTAGTGATGCATGGACTCAAGGTTATATATGATAAAAATAGAGTATAGACTTGAATGCTTATTAAATGAATGTATTAAAAACCTCTTTGAAAAATAATTTCAAAGAGGTTTTAGTTTACATATTTAAATAAAATTTACTATTTCTTTAATAAATCTCTTATTTCAGCTAAAAGCTTTTCTTCATTTGTTGGCTCAGGTTCAGCTTCCGGTTCTGGAGCTTCTTCTTTTTTGTTCATAGTCATCATCTTATTGATAGCTTTCATAATCCAGAAAATTACAAGAGCGGTTAATAGGAATGTAATGATAGCTTGAATAAAGTTACCATACATAATGTTTGCTTCGCCAATTCCAAATGAAAGGGTTGAAAAATCAAGACCACCAATTATTAAACCTAAGATTGGTGTAATTATATCAGCAACCAATGAATTAACGATTGCTGTGAATGCAGCACCTATAATGATACCTACTGCCATATTCATTACATTTCCCTTAGCAATGAATTCCTTAAATTCTGTTAAAAATTTTTTCATATATTCTTTCCTCCGATAAAATTATTCAATTCTTTTTGGATTCTGTCCCACGGAAAGCCCACGACAGTGTTGTAATCACCTTCAATGCGACTCACATATTTTGAAAAATATCCTTGAATAGCATAGGCACCGGCTTTATCGTATGCCTCATCAGTTCTTAAATATTCCTCCAATTCTGCTTCTGTATAATCCTTAAAGAAGACCTTAGTAGTTTCTACGAATACTTTTTTGTGGTTTACACCTGCTTCTACGAGGGCTACACCGGTGACAACATAGTGAAAAGTGTTTTTTAGCTTTAAAAGCATTCTTTTTCCATCTTCAAAATCTGCCGGTTTACCCATTATTTCTCCGTCATGATATACTATAGTATCAGCAGCGATTATAATATGATTTTCTGATTCAGGGTTGTTTTTTAACCAAGATTTTTCCACATTTAAAGCTTTTTTAAGAGCTAAAAACATTACTGTTTCATTCATACCTTTTTTTAAGGGTGGATTTTCTTCAATGTCAGCGGGAAAAACAATTGGATCTAAGCCATGCTCTTTCATCATATTGATTCGCCTTGGTGAACCGGATGCAAGTATAAGTTTATATTTATTCTTCATAGAAATTCTCCTCAATTAAAGTTATATCATACTTTCAATGTAAATAAAAGGAGAAATGAAAAATATTTGTAAAAATTTTGAAAATTTTAACAGATAATTTAGTTAGTTAGCTTATTAAGGGCTTAGCATATTGACAAATTAACAAATCATCTTATTAGCTGTTAATATCATTTTCAAAATTCCTATAGGTAAAATCATATAATTGCCGAAAGGGTTGATTACTATTCCTGTAATTTCTTCCATTTCTGTTACCAACCTTAAATGTTCTCTAATGTTTAACTGTACAGCAGAGGTTACATTTTCTTTTTTCATTTCTTCTTCAGTGGTAAAAACAGGCATAGCCTTTTTTCCACCGGAAAAACTGATGGTTCTAAGGGGAAGATTACAGTTTCCCTGTTTAGCAGCTTCTTTGTTTAAAATTTCTAAAGGGACTAGATATTTTCCATCTGCTATTATTCTAGAACCTATAGCACTCATTACTCTCTGAACAGTTTCTTCGCAGGGGTCATTTTTGTAATCTGAAATTGCAGCTTCAATTACTTCATTGTCATATAAAATTTTTTTCATGTTACATTTCCTCTCTTTTCAAATCAATAAAAAAACCGTAGTCAGATTGACTACAGCACCCGTTTTTACTGCACAAAAAATTAAGGAAAAAATTTTGATTTAAGCATATTCGATACCTCGCCAAATTGCAAAATTTCTATCTATGTAGGTCTCCTGGCTTGTATTTCAACGCTGTCAGCCTCCTTCCCAGTTTCCCAGTGGATAACGGCAACAGCTCCATACTTACAGTGGCGGGACCGCACAGGACTTTAACCTGTTTCCCTCTTAGCTACTCTTCCGAGTAGACATAGTAGTTTGATTTAATTGTATGTTAATATCATTAACAGACTTATTTTAGCACTTTAAAAGTACATAGTCAAGACACAAAATCTACATATTGATGTATTGATGTATATAATTTTCTCTTTGACATAGGAAGATTAAAATGGTAAAATTTTCCATAAAAGATAATTAAAACAAGGAAGGATCGAAATAAGATGGAGAGGTATATAGTATATGGCATGGTTATATTAAATATAACCATAGGGTTTTATCTTTTTTATAAAGGAGAATCTCCTTTGGGAAGGAAATCCTATAGGGATTTTAAGCGCAGGAGATAAATAAACTATATTTTATTATTGATGGTTAATATAAAAAGGGTATATAATATATGATAATTTAAGCAAAGAGGGTACTAAAGTTATGGTAAATAAAAAGAATGAAATTCCTCTAAATCAACAGGTAGCTATTGTGACCGGTGGAAGCTCCGGCATAGGTGCTTGTGTTGTTAAGGAGCTATATAAATCCGGCTTCAAGGTATATGATTTTAGTAGAAGAGATGAAATTAAGGCTTTAGGCACTAGAATTAAAACTGATGTAACAGATTTCAAGGTTGTAGAAAATTCTGTAAAGAAAGTTTTTGATATGGAAGGTAGGATAGACCTTTTAGTTAACTGCGCAGGTTTTGGAATTTCGGGGGCTATAGAGTTTACAGAAGAGGCTGAAGCTAAGAAGCAATTAGATGTAAATTTTTTTGGAATGACCAATGTGTGCAGAGCAGTTCTTCCATATATGAGAGCTGCTAATAAAGGTAGAATTATAAATATAAGTTCTGTGGCAGCAATATGTTCCATACCTTTTCAGGCTTATTATTCAGTTTCAAAATCTGCCATCAACACTTATACGGCAGCTCTTGCCAATGAAGTTCATCCTTATGGTATTACAGCTACTGCAATTATGCCGGGGGATATTAAGACAAATTTTACAACCCTTAGGGAAAAATCTTTTAAGGGTGATGAAGAATATGGAAATCGTATTTCTAATAGTGTAAATAAAATGGAAAAGGACGAAATAAATGGTATGAGTCCGGAGGTTGCAGGAAAATATATTTGCAAAATCGCCATGAAAAACAGGGTAAAGCCTTTATATGCTATAGGATTTTCTTACAAAGCAGTCTGTGTATTGGTCAAGCTTTTGCCTTGTAGAATTGCAAATTATTTACTCAGGAAATTATATGCCTAAATTACATAAAAACAGGGCATAATTAATATAAAATTGTTCAAAATCCACCACTTCAGGATTTACAAAGTATAATAAATGTGATAAACTATTAGGATGAAATTAAGGTGGGGGCATAGGCAGAAATGACGAAATTAGCTATTTTAGTAGTGAAATTTTTCCTCAATTTAATATATGGATTTATGAAATTGTTGCCAAGAGATGATAGGATAGTTTTTTTAAGTAGACAGTCTAATGATATTTCTTTAGACTTTTTCATGTTACAGGAAGAATTAAAAGCTAGAAATTCTCAGGTAAAAATATTTTCAGTATGTTGTAGACTTGAAGGTGAAAAATCAGGATTTGGTAAATTGGTCCAGTTCACTTTAGCCACCTTAAAGAGTATGTACTATATGGTTAAAGCTAAGGTAGTGATTTTGGATGCCTATTGGCCGGCTGTTTCGATTTTGAAACATAAAAAGGGGCTAAAGGTTATTCAGATTTGGCATGCTTTAGGGAAGATAAAACAATCAGGCTATCAAACCTTGTGTAAGGAATCAGGTAGAGGTAAGGAAATTGCTAAACTGATGAATATGCACAGGGGCTATGATTTCATAATCGCCGGAGGCAGGGCTTGGAACCCTTATTATTGCCAATCTTTTGATGTTGAAGAAAATAAACTTAGAAACTTTGGACTTCCCAGAATAGATTTTTTATTGGAAAGTGAGTCTGAAAATAGGAAAAAGTTTTTTGAAACTTATAGGGAGTTGGAGGGGAAAAAAATCATCTTATATGCTCCAACTTTCAGAAAAAATATGACGGCAAATGTTAATGCTCAGTGGGAAACTTTAGTGGAAGAATTGTTTAAGGATGAAGCAAACCCCGAATTTGCATTGATTGTTAAAAGCCATCCTAATCAGAAGTTAACAGTTACTGAAAAAATGAAAGCCTTAGGTGTTTATGAATGTGAGGAATTTAAGGCGGTGGACATTTTAGCAGTGGCTGATTATTTAGTAACGGATTATTCTGCCATAGCTATTGAAGGAGCAATATTAAGTGTACCGACTTATTATTTTCTATATGATTATGAAGAATATATAGATAAAAATGGTATGAATCTGGATTTAATGAAGGAATTGCCTAAGGTTTCCTTTAGAGATGCGAGCGCTTTGGTGGAGAATTTGAAATCAGGTGGTTATGATTCGGAAACTCTTAAGGAGTACAGAGAAAAATACTTGCCTGAAGATTTAGGTGAATCTACAGAAAAAATAGTTGATTTGATTTTAGAAAATATGTAGGGTTAGGCGGATTTTGAAATTTATTTGAACTAGCCTTATGGGAGATAGATGTAATGGATTTTTTTAAGATAGTTAGATGGACAATTAGAAAGTTGAAATTGTTTTTACTTTATTGGAGAAGAATAGTTTTCGCAAAGAATCATTTTAAGTGTTCTTTTTATACTAAATTGAAAGCAAATATTTTAGGCGGCTTTACAGCAGACCAGTGGAAGCTTTATGATTTTGATCATAATGATAGAAAGGAGTATTTGTCAGAATTTGACTGGTATAGATCCAGATATATAAATGAACCCTTCGACTTCGTGTGTAATAACAAAATCGCTTCAGCAGAGATTTTGAAACAGTATGTACGGGTTCCGGAAAGCTATATGATTAAAAACAAAGGGCATTTAACCAGTTTTGAAAGTGTATCTATGACATATGAAGATGGTTTAAGACTTTTAAAAGAAAAGGGAAAGATGTTTTTCAAGCCTTACGGAAAAGGTAAGGGTACAGGGGTTGTGATTATGACCTATGACTATGAAAAAGATATGCCTTGTATAGACCTTAAACCCATATCAAAGGCTGATTTTTTAGACTATTTAAGAAAAGCGGATGATTGGTTTTTATCGGAAGCTATGAAGCAACATTCATATTTAGATGCCATATATGATAAAACCGTAAATACCATTAGATTTATTACTTTAAAAGAACCTGAAACAGGAAAGATTAAAGTGTTTTTTGCGGTTCAGAGAATAGGTACTAAGGATACTATTCCTGTGGATAATGGTAGCAGGGGTGGTCTGGTAGCGAATATAGATTTAGAAACAGGTCAGTTAAGCGAGGCAAGATGCTTGCATAACCGAAATGTTTACAAGGTGCATCCTGATTCAGGGGCACCGATAGAAGGTGTGATAATTCCTAATTGGAATAAAATGAAGGAAGAAATGCTTAAATTAGCAGAGAAGCTTCCTTATATGCATTTTATAGCTTGGGATATATTAGTTACAGAAGAAGGTCATTGTATTATTGAAGCTAATACTTCTTCCGGAGTTAATATTATTCAGCTTTGGGGTGGACAAAGAAAAAAAGAATTAGGTGATTTTTATAGATATCACAGAGTTATCAAAAAGTAGGATATAATAGAAAATGAAGTATATTATTATGGCTGATGGGAAAGGTACCCGTTGGAAAAATTATCAGGACATACCGAAGCATTTCATCAAAATTAAGGATGAAACTTTAATTGCGAGAACCGTTCGTCTCTTAAATGAAGGGGATGAAACAGGGCAGGTTATTATAACTTCTCATGATGAAAGGTATGAAATTTCAGGGGCTACTCGTTATGAGCCACTTAACAATAATTTGGAAATTGATAGATTTACAGAAGAACTTATAGCTGATGAAGTGTGTTTTTTGTATGGGGACACTTATTATTCAGAGGCGGCTATTAAGGAAATTCAAAGTCAAAATACAGATAGTGTTTTGTTCTTTGGAAATGAAAAATCCATAGTTGCTGTCAAGGTGGCAGATGGGGCTTTATTTAAGCATCATGTGGATAGGGTCAGACAATTATTTTTAGAGGGCAAAATCCCCAAATGCATAGGATGGCAAGTATACCAGTCCTTAGTGGGTTTACCTTTTATGGAAAAGAAGATTAGAGAAAATTTTGTTTTATTAAAAGATGATACAGAGGATTTTAATTCTCCGGAAGACTACAACAGGAGGTTGGCTAAATAATGGGATTAAAAAAGTTGGTTTTAAATGCTTTGGCTCTTAAACCTACATCAAGGGGATTTACAGGAAGTGAGGCAAGAGCTTGGATTAGAAAAGTTTATCGCCATAAAACCAAAGATTTCGGATATACAAGAGAACAAACCAAATGGGCTATTAAGCATGGATTTATGCCGGAGCAGGTAGATGCCTTAGGTATAACAGAGGAAAATTATAAGGACTATATTTCTGCTAAGGATTATGCTTATCTCAGACCTTTAAATGGAACCTATAGAAAATGGATAACAGATAAGGTGACTATACATACCATATTTAAACCTTTTAGAGATAATATGCCTAGAATATATTTTCAGCTTTCTAAAAGATTTGATGAGACTACGGTAATCCCTTTATATGACGAAAATGCAGGAGATACCTTTGAAGATATTTTTAGACTTATAAGAGAAAAGGGCTGTGTGAGTCTGGAACCGGCTAATGGGGTTACAGAAACTACTTTAAAATATGTTGATGGAACATATTTTGCTGATGATGTAGAGATTACAGAAAAGGAGATTGTTGATAGACTCTGTGCGTATAAGGCAGCAATGGTAATTAAGGAAAAAATCGTGCCTAATAATTCTTTAGAAAACGGAGTACTAAACTTAGTAATTTTCAATGAATTTGGAGATAATCCTGTAATTGGTGACGGATTTATTACTTTTGGTAAGTATCAGACCGTAAGCATGGCTGCGTTTAGAGATGAAACAGAAGAAGGTTTAGAAGAGGAAGAAGATGCAATTGATAACATACTTCAAGATGAAAGCACTGAGCCTTTAGATATAAAAAATGGAACTTGGAGAAATAATAACATTCCTTATTGGGATGAGATGATTAAAGTTTTAAAGCAAATTTGTTTATTTGTGCCGCAGCTGGAATTCTTTGGGGCACAGATAGTTATAAATGAAGAAGGCTTTAAAATTACTCGTCTTTTAAATCATCCTAAGTATCCTACATGTAAGCCTTTCAGTAAGGAAACCTCAGCTTATTTAATGAGAAAGGTTGAGCAGAAAAAAGAAGCTTATTCTGATATAAAGATTAGAAGAAGAAGAGGTTCAGAAAAGGCAAGACTTAAAATTAGAGCAAGATTTGCCAAGATGTTTTTCCCTCAGGGACTCAAACCATACTTAAGCCTTAGATGGTTAGGAGATGTTTGGAAAGACTTTAGGACTTGCAAGGATACTACTTTCAAGCAGAAAATTTGGGCATATAGGCATGGTTTCCTTTCCTACAGATTAGTTCAGTATGGTATAAATGAAAGCAACTATAACGAATATATTTCTGATTTTGAATATAAATGGCTCAGACATATAAATCCTAAGTATAGAAAGTGGATGGAAGATAAGATTACAGTTAAGTATGTTTGTTCTGACTATAATCACTGTTTCCCTGAATATTACTTTCATGTTATATGCAAAAATGGAAATAATAAGGTAATCTCTATGATGGATTTACCGGATGGATATATAAACACTTTTGATGAGATATTTAGATTAGTTGAAGAAAAGGGCGTTTTAGCACTTAAACCTGATGAGGGTTCTCACGGAGACGGTTTCTACAAGTTCACTTGTGAAAATGGCAAATATCAATTAAACTATGAGGATGTTACTAAAGAAGATGTTCTAAAAATATTGGAAGATGTAAAGAACCAGTATTTAATTACAGAATATATAAATATGTGTGATGAACTTAAGGCTGTATATGATGGAGCTGTAAACACAGTTAGAATGATCGTGTTTAAGAAGGATGGAAAAAATCCTGAAATAGGCAATGCCTATATAAGATTCGGTTCTAAGAAAACAGGTGCTGTGGATAATGTAGGGGCTGGCGGAATGACGGCTACTATTGATGTAGAAACAGGTCATTTCCATGATGCAAAGATTGTTATGCAAAACTCTATCGAAGATTGTCCTATTCATCCGGATACGGGAGTTCCGATTGACGGCTATCTTCCACATTGGCAGCAGGTAAAAGAAGATGTTTTGGCAGTTACAAAATCTATAAAGCAGTTGGAATGGTTTGGGGTAGACTTAGCGGTTACTAATGAGGGTATTAAATTTCCGGAAATCAACAGATTCCCTGATTTTCCTGCGGTAGAAAAGTACACAAAACATACAAGAGAATATCTTTTAGATAGGCTTGAGGCTAAGAAAAGAGCCTTTGGCTATGATGTGAAACCTAATAAAACTTTAGTGCATCTACCTAAAAGATAGATGAAAGGATAGATTTCGAAGAGATGTTAAAAACCTTCAAAGAAATTGTAAAAGAACATATAAAGTATAGACGCCAACTTATTAAGTTAGCAAAATCTGACCTGGACAAACAGTATAAAGGGTCGGTGTTAGGTATAGCATGGGCTATAATAAGACCTGCCATAGTTATATTTGTCTTTTGGTTTGGGTTTACCTTCGGACTTAGAAAGGGAAGAGATATAGATGGGTATCCTTTCTTTCTTTGGCTTATTACAGGTATGATACCTTGGTTCTATATGAGAGATATGGTATCAGGTGGTGCCGGCTGTATTAGAAAGTACAAGTATTTAGTTACTAAAATTAAATATCCGGTTTCTACTATTCCTACGATTATAAGTTTATCTAATATGGCAACTCATTTGGGCTTAATTCTTATTATGATTTTAATATTTATGTCCTTTGGATATATGCCTACATGGCATATATTACAGCTGCCTATTTATACTCTTATGATGTTTATGTTTTTTCAAACTTGGGGCATATTTTCAGGTATGGTATCAGCTGTAAGCAGAGACTTCTTGAATTTAGTTAGAGCTTTGACTCAGGCTTTATTTTGGATGTCGGGTATTATTTATAATGCTGAAGGCATAAACACAATATGGATACGAAGATTATTGATGTTTAATCCGGTGACTATTATAGCTACAGGTTATAGAAATGTATTTATTAAACATGTATGGATTTGGGAGTCTCCTAGAGCCTTGAGAAACTTTGTGATTGTGTATACCATAATGCTTATATTAGCTTTAAGAGCTTATGGAAAGTTAAAAAAAGATATACCGGATATGCTTTAGGGCTTGCATAAATTGGTGAATTTATGTAAAGTAAGATATACAAGATAGGTCGGATAGGCAGATTTTGTGAAATTATTAAGGTGAAAATTATGGGAAAACCAATAATTGAATTTAAAAATGTAACTAAAAGGTTTAGACTTTTTAGGGGTGAAGGTCAGAGAATAATTTTTCTTTTTAATCGCAATGTTAAATGCAGAAAAAAAGTGGCTGTAGATAATGTGTCCTTTTCCATTAATAAGGGAGAAAGGGTTGCGATTATAGGTAAGAATGGAGCTGGAAAGACCACGATTCTTAAGATGATTACCGGAGTTTGTTATCCTACGGAAGGGGAAATTAAAGTTAGGGGTAAACTTTCGGCTATTCAGGAATTACAGGTGGGATTTGACTCGGAATTTACCGGCAGGGAAAATATTTGGTTTAGATGTCAGCTTTATGGAATGACAGATGATGAGATTAGAGAAATAGAGCAAGAGGTTATAGATTTTGCAGAGCTGGGTTATTATATAGACCAGCCGGTTAGAACTTATACAAACGGTATGAGAATGAAGCTTGGATTTGCTATAAATGTAAGCCTTAAGCCGGAGGTTATCATTGCCGATGAAGTTTTAAGTGTGGGAGATGCACCTTTTAAGAAGAAATGCCTTAAAAAGATTAGGAAGCTGACGGAAAAGGATAATATTACCTTCCTTTTTGTAACTCATACATCAGGCACTGCTAAAAAGTTTTGTGAGAGAGGTATTTTTTTACAGGATGGAAAAATAATCTTTGACGGAGATATAGAAAAGGCTATTGAACTTTATAAGGAATCTATTTCAGATAAAAAGAAAATTCAGGAAACTGAAACAAAAGATGACGAAGTGTCACTAGTTGATCAGCAGGTGTTGGAAGAGAGAGCAGGAAATTCTACTGAAGAGTATGATGGAATGGGCGGTTATTATGGAACAAATGATAGTCAAAATTATGAGGGGTTATTTTAATTATGAGAAGTGACAGAAGAAGAGAAAAAAAGGCTGCACCTATTTTTAGCAATAAGGGCAGTAAGTTTCAAGGATTTAAAAAATTAGGAACAAAGATTAAAAACTTAAAGACTTGGCAGAAGATTACGATTTTGGTACTTATGATATGCCTTGTTGTAGGCGGTATTGTAGGAACTATGGTATATGGATATTTTAAATCCGCCGTAGATAAAATGAATGATTTGAATGAGGATATACCGGAAAATTATGACTTGTCGATTCAACCGGTGGATGGTTACATAAATCTTTTACTTTTAGGTGTAGATAGCCGTGATATGAATAATATTAAGGGTACCAGAAGTGATATGATTATGGTAGCAAGTATAAATACAGAAACTAATGATGTAACTCTTACATCTATTTATAGAGATACCTATTTGAAATTAGGGGATACTACTACCTATGATAAAATTACCCATGCCTGTGTTTATGGTGGACCTGAGATGACTATGAAGTCATTAAATCAAGCTATGGATATAGATTTGGAAAATTTTGCAATAGTTAACTTTAAAGCTGTGGCTGATGTAGTAGATGCTGTTGGCGGAATTAAAGTGGATATTCAGCAGGGAGAAATTCAGCAGCTAAATAAATATACTAAGCAGACTGCAAGAAATATAGGCAGGAAAAAGTATAAACTTGTAACAGAAGCCGGAAAGCAGAAGTTGGAAGGTGTACAGGCTGTTTCTTATGGAAGAATAAGAAAGGGCGTAGGAGATGATTTCAAGAGAACAGAGAGAATGCGTATAGTAGTTTCTAAGGTTCTTGGCAAGCTTAAGAAAATGTCCTTTGGTGAAATAAAAGATATTGTAGATATGATGATTCCTCAGGTTAAAACTAATCTAAAGATGAATGATATTTTGGCGTTAGGGTTAAAATTACCTAAGTACAGCATAAAGTCCGGCAGTGGTTGGCCATATAATTGGACCTGTGGTTTACTTAATAAGGTATCTTATGTATTCCCTGCTAATATGATTAAAAATACTGTAGATTTCCACAAGGAAGTATTTGGAAATACAGAGTATACTCCTTCTGCGACGGTTAATGAGATTGGAAATACTATAATAAGCAGGTTAGATAGTGCAAGGGCTTCTAATACTATTACAGGTGAAAAGGCAGGTACAAGTCAAGTTACTAAACCGACTGAAACTAAGCCTGCTGTAGAAAATCCTAAGGAAGAACCTAAGAGCGGTACAGAAAAACCTAATACAGATACACCTAAGGAAAATGGTGAGGTAGAAAAACCGAATACACCGGCAGAACCTGAAACTCCTAATGTTCCGGTAAATCCGGAAACGCCGGATCCTAATAATGGTGCAGGAACGGGGGAGACGGGAGGAACGCCTTCACCTGGCACCGATAACGGTACTGGAGCCGGCGAACAAAATCCAGGAGGAAAATAAGTTAAGGAGAGACAGATTTTGTCTTAAAATATTTTGATAGAGTTTAAGAGATTTTAGGCTTAAATTGAAGAGGAGAAAGAAATGGCAAAAGAAAAATTAAATTGGGAAGATGAAAATATAAGACATGCCTATAGACATACAGCGTCACATATAATGGCACAGGCGATTAAGAACCTTTGGCCGGATACTAAATTGGCTATAGGTCCGTCAATAGATAATGGTTTTTATTATGATGTAGAATCCGAGCATAGATTTGTAGAAGAGGATTTTCTTAAAATTCAGAAAGAAATGAAGAAGATTTCTCAAGCAAATTATCCTATGGAAAGATTTGAACTTCCAAGAGAAGAAGCTATTAAATTTATGGAAGAAAAAAATGAACCTTATAAGGTTGAATTGATTAGAGATTTACCGGAAGATGAAGTTATATCCTTCTATAAGCAGGGGGATTTCGTAGACCTTTGTGCCGGCCCTCACATGGAAAGCACCGGAAAAATTAAGGCATTTAAGCTTATGTCAGTAGCAGGAGCTTATTGGAGGGGTGACTCTGATAGACAGATGCTTCAGAGAATTTATGCGACAGCTTTCCCTACTCAGGAAGAATTAGATGAATATATTGCTAAGATTGAAGAGGCTAAGAAAAGAGACCATCGTAAAATCGGTAAGGAAATGGACTTATTTATGATAAATGATGAAGGTCCGGGATTCCCGTTCTTTTTACCAAAGGGAATGGTAATCAGAAATGGTTTGGAAACCTTTTGGCGTGAAGTTCATAGAAAAAAGGGTTATGAAGAAATTAAGACTCCATTAATTTTAAATGAACAACTTTGGAGGACTTCAGGACACTGGGATCACTATAAAGATAATATGTACTTTACAAAGATTGATGAAGAGGATTATGCTATTAAGCCTATGAACTGTCCAGGTTCCATGCTTGTTTATAAGCGTAAAATGTGGTCCTATAGAGATTTTCCTATTAGATGTGGAGAATTAGGTCAGGTACATAGACATGAGCTTTCAGGAGCATTACATGGACTTATGAGAGTAAGAACTTTCACACAGGATGATGCACATATTTTCATGTTACCTGAGCAGGTACAGGAAGAGATAGTTGGTGTAGCAAGACTTTGTGATGATGTTTACAAAATGTTTGGCTTTGAATACCATGTAGAATTGTCCACTAGACCTGAAGACTCTATGGGTACTGATGAAGAATGGGCTATGGCAGAAGGTGCTTTAAAGGCCGCTATTGAAGCTATGAATGTGCCTTATGTTATAAATGAAGGTGATGGTGCATTCTATGGTCCTAAGCTAGATTTCCACTTACAAGATTCCTTAGGAAGAACTTGGCAGTGCGGAACAATTCAGTTGGATTTACAGATGCCTCAGCGTTTTGATTTAACTTATGTAGGCTCTGATGGAGAAAAACATAGACCGATTATGATTCATAGAGTAATATTTGGTTCAATTGAAAGATTCATCGGTATTTTAACTGAACATTGTGCAGGTAAGTTTCCATTATGGTTGGCACCGGTACAGGTTAAGCTTTTAACTGTTACTGAGAAATTCGCTCCTTATGCTGAAGAAATAAAGGCTAAATTAGATGCACTGGGTTTAAGGGTTGAGTTAGATGTAAGAAACGAAAAGATAGGTTATAAACTTAGAGAAGCTAGAAATGCTAGGGATAACTATATCTGTATAATAGGAGAGAAAGAAAAAGAGGCAGGTACTGTTACTGTTAGATCTTCTAAAGCGGGTGAGCTAGGAGAAATGACTGTGGAAGAATTTATTGAAAAGCTTCTTGAAGAAATTGCTACTAAGGCAATGTAAAAAAACAAAAAAACTTTATAAAAACCCTTGCATTTGCAAGGGTTTTGTTGTATAGTAGATGGGTATGAAATATTTTGAGTATTTCATAAAAAATATATTTATTAAACTCATCACCTTATGTATGGTTGCTGTGAACCCTGAAATAAGGGCACGAAGCGTGAACAGTCGAGTGATGAGGAGAAAACCAGGAGGAAAATAAAAATGGCAGTAATTTCAATGAAACAATTACTAGAAGCAGGTGTACATTTTGGACACCAGACAAGAAGATGGAACCCTAAGATGGCTCCTTATATCTTCACAGAAAGAAATGGAATCTATATTATAGATTTACAGAAGACAGTTAAGAAAATCGATGAAGCTTATGACTTTATGAAGTCTATTGCTGACACAGGTAAGCCAATTCTTTTCGTAGGAACTAAGAAGCAGGCTCAGCAGGCTATCGTTGATGAAGCTAACAGATGTGGACAGTATTTCGTAGCAGAAAGATGGTTAGGTGGAATGCTTACAAACCACAAGACTATCTCTACTCGTATTAAGAGATTAAACGAAATAACAGCTATGGAAGAAGATGGAACTTTTGAAAAGCTTTCTAAGAAGGAAGTTATCAAGTTAAAAGCAGAAGCTGAAAAGTTAGAAAAGTTCTTAGGTGGAATTAAGACTATGCCGGAAATGCCGGGTGCATTATTCATCGTAGACCCTAAGAAAGAAAGAATTGCAGTTAAGGAAGCAAGAATTCTTGGTATTCCTATTATCGGTATCGTAGATACAAACTGTGATCCGGATGATGTAGATTACATTATCCCTGCTAATGATGATGCTATTCGTGCTGTAAAGTTAATTGCAGGAAGAATGGCAGATGCTGTTATCGAAGCTAATCAGGGAGAATCTTTTGACGAAGGTCCTGCTGCTAGCGAAGTAGAAGCTGAAGAAGTGGCTGAAACAGAAGAATAATTTATAGTAAATTGGAATTAGTAGGAGCCGGATTTTTAGATTTTGAGGAAGGCTATTACTAAGGTTTAATAATATTTTATTATATAATAGGAGGAATAAAATGGCTGTAACTGCTCAGATGGTTAAAGAATTAAGAGAAATGACCGGTGCCGGAATGATGGACTGTAAAAAGGCATTAGTAGAATGCGACGGTGATATGGATAAAGCGGTAGACTTTTTAAGAGAAAAGGGTTTAGCTAAGGCTGCAAAGAAGGCTGGAAGAATTGCTGCTGAAGGTCTTGTAAAGCTTGCATTTAAAGATGGAAATAAGGTTGCATCTGTTGTAGAAGTAAACTCTGAAACTGACTTCGTATCTAAGAATGAAGAATTCGTTGAATTCGTAGATGCTTTAGCTCAGTTAGCGTTAACTGTTGAGAATAACGATATCGAAGCTTTCAAAGCTATGACTTTTGAAGGTAATGAAACTGTACAAGATGCACTTAATACAAAGATCGCTAAGATTGGCGAAAATATGAATGTTAGAAGAATTCAGAAAATGGCTACTCCAGGTGTTGTTTACACAGGATATGTTCACAACGGAGGTCAGATTGGTGTTTTAGTTGGTATTGAAACTGAAGCTACTTATGAAGAAATCGCTGTATGTGCTAAGGATGTAGCTATGCAGGTTGCTTCTATGAATCCTAACTTTGTTAATGAGTCTCAGGTAGATGCAGAATGGCTTGAAAGAGAAACTGAAATTGCTAAGCAGCAACTTCTTGAAGAAGGTAAGCCTGAAGCTATGTTAGAAAGAATTATCCCAGGTAAGATCAAGGCAATTAAGAAAGAAGTTTGCTTAGTTGACCAGAAATTCGTTAAGAATGGTGATGTTACTGTAGAAGAATATGTAAATTCTGTTGCTAAGGAAATCGGAAAATCCATGAAGGTTGTAGAAATGGTAAGATTCGAAGTTGGCGAAGGAATTGAAAAGAAAGAAGAAAACTTTGCAGAAGAAGTTGCAAAGCAGATGGGAAATTAATTAAAAAACAGTAAATTAAAAAGGACTTGAAGGGGAAACCCTGAAAGTCCTTTTTCTTATGAACATTATTTTAATACTTTTTTTAATTTAATAACTATCGCTGATGAAAGGGCGAGTTTAGCCAAATCCGGTATAATGAATGGGAAGATACACCAGCTTAAGACGGTCATAAGTCCCACAGCGCCTACATTTTTTGTGTAGATATACATGAACCAGCCGGTTCCGAAAATGTAGCAAATTACCAGACCTGAAATCATAGATATAAATAGGCTTTTGAATGAAGACCCGAATTTTTGAATTAAGGTTCCTGTCAGTATTCCACTAAAGATAAACCCTATGATATATCCGCCTGTAGGTCCCATTAAGGCTGAAAGCCCACCTTTAAAACCGGCAAACACCGGAAGTCCTACTGCTCCTAAAAGCACATATATTAATATGCTTATGGTTCCGTTCCTTCGTCCTAAAAGACCTATAGCGGTCATGATAGCAAAGGTTTGTAAAGTAAACGGTACTGTAAAAGGTAGTGAAATCCATGAACAAATTACGATAATAGCAGTTAAAAGCCCTATCATAGTCATATCTTTCACTGTTAGTATTGATTTTTTCTCCATAATATTTTCTCCTATCAATGAAATTTTATTATGCCCTAAGGCACTCACTTATTTTATCATATAAATAAGTAGATTGACAATTAAGTTTTAGTTTTTACTTCAAAATTTTATAAAAATATGTTAAACTTAGGGTTAAGGAGGAGTTATGTCAAAGGTAGCATTTCACACATTAGGCTGCAAGGTAAACCAATATGAAACAGAGGCTATGAAGGAACAATTCAGAGCTAAGGGCTTCGAAGTAGTTGGGGAAGAAGATTTTGCAGATGTATATATAATAAACACCTGTACGGTGACAAATTTGGCGGATAGAAAATCACGCCAATATATTAGAAGGATGAAGAGGGTATCCCCGGAAGCTTTAGTGGCAGTTACAGGGTGCTATTCTCAGGTTAAGCCTGAGGAGCTTAGTGCTATGGAAGAGGTTAATATAGTCACAGGTAACGGTGAAAAGGGAAAACTTATAGAGTATGTTTTAAAGGCATTGGAGCAGAAAGAAAGGGAAGATATAACTTGTGTACTTCCTTATGATGAACTTAGGACTTATAATGATAGAGGAATAATAACTTCTATGGATACGAGGACTAGAGCTTACATCAAAATCCAAGAAGGCTGTGATAGATTTTGCTCTTATTGTATGATTCCCTTTGCAAGAGGTCATGTTAGATCCAGATCTCCGGAAGAAATTTTGTTAGAAGCGAAAGCTCTAGTTGATAAAGGGTTTAAAGAGTTAGTTTTAACCGGTATAAATACAGCTCTTTATGGAATGGAAGCAGATTTCCCATTTCAACTTATGGAAGACGAAGTGGGAATGAGGGGTATCGAAATTATAATTAAGCGTATAAATAGTTTGGAAGGGGATTTTAGAATTCGATTGAGTTCTATGGAACCGACTGTGGTGGATGAGGCTTATGTTAAGCGTGTTTTGAAATATGAAAAGCTGTGTCCTCATTTACATTTATCTGTGCAAAGCGGTAGTAATAAGATTATTAAAGCCATGAATAGGCATTATACCAGAGAAGAATACTTAGGAATTGTTAAGGCTTTGAGAAGCTTTGATGAGGGCTATGGTATTACTACGGATATTATAGTAGGCTTTCCTACAGAGGAAGATGAAGACTTTCAAGATTCTTTGGACTTAATAAAAGAAGTGGGATTTTCAAAAGTTCATATTTTTAAATATTCTAAGAGAACCGGCACTAAGGCTGCTAAGATGAAAGGACAGGTTTCTGATAGCCTTAAAGCAGATAGAAGTAAGGAAATGAGTAAAGTATCCATAGAATCTGCTAATGCTTTTTTAGATAGTTTAAAGGGGCAGATAAGAACTGTTCTTTTTGAGGAAATCAAAGAAGGGGTTATATCCGGGTATAGCGAAAACTATATTAAGGTATATTGCTCTATAGAAGATGAAAATTCCGGTTTGTTAAATTCTTTGGTTAAGGTTAGATTGTTAGAAATATATGAAGATGGTATGAAAGGAGAAATAGTTAATGAGTGATTGTATTTTTTGTAAGTTGGCTAATGGTGAAATACCAACTAATGTGGTCTATGAAGATGAAGAAATGTTTTGTTTCCATGATGTAGATCCACAGGCACCGGTTCATGTGCTTTTAATTCCTAAAAAACATATCACCTGTATTGATGATTTAAAACAGGAAGATAAGGAAGTTATAGGCAATATGATGCTGAAGATTAAGGATATTGCTAAGGCTTTAGAATTAGAAAATGGATATAGGGTAGTATCTAATAATGGAGAAGATGCTTTTCAAACAGTTAAGCACTTACATTTCCATATTTTAGGCAAGAGAAAACTTACATGGCCACCGGGCTGATAAAAAAGGACAGTGAAGACTGTCCTTTTAAAATGTCTTTATTTAGTTGAGCTAAGGTATAAATCGAACATTAGCTCCTGAAGGTATTTTTAAATTAAGATTTTTCCACTGCTGTTCAGTGCCGTGGAACTCTATGGTTTTTAGGTTTTTACAGCTACTTAGCATTTCCGGAATTTGAAAGTAGGTTGTGTTATAAAAACTTATTTTTTCTAAGCCGGTCATTCCTTCAAAGGCGTATTTTTCAACTCTTCTTAAGGTAGAAGGCAGATTTATTTCAGTAATGCCTGTGCATTTTTCAAAAGCATAATGCTGTATATTTACGAATTTCGGATCTAGGTTTAATACACCTTTGAGTTTCTGATGTGCGGCTTTATCTATATTTAATACTTGCCACTCATTTTTGAAGAATTTAATGGTGGTTGTTCCATGAATTTCGGCATAATCTTTATCAAACATTCCGCCTTTCAATAAATTATTATCAATTTCATTAGTTGGAATGGATGAAGCAGAACCTTCGCCACCGCCCCAAAGCAGCTGAATACTAAGGTCCTTAGTAGCAGATTCTGAAACTTTTAAGTATATATATCCCTTATAGGGTACAGTAGATTTTGATTTATCTGTAACAAGAGTATCTTTAGCCAGTTGCTTAGATTGACCATATTTAAATTCCGGAACGGTTTTTTTAAGGGTTCCAGATTCAGCATCAAAGTAATAGGTTTGTTCATTAGATAGCCCATCGGATAGATAGGTTACTGTAGCTAAGGCCTTAGCATTTCTTTCGTTTGCTACATCTGTTCTCTGTTTGGCTTTTTCTAAAACTGAATTGAATAGAGGTAAAGAAATAGCAATTAGAATAGCTATTATGGCAATTACTGTCAGTAATTCTAACAGTGTAAAACCATGGTGGTTTTGGGTGAATTTTTTGAATGTACTTGCCGGTTTATTTTTTATTAGTTTTTTAATTTTCATTTTCATGTCTATACCTCGCTGAAACAAAACTATTCTGTAACCTTAAATTATGGGTTTAACTTTGAGATAATTTATACGGGAATGTAAAAAAAGAATCATAAAAAAACTTCCGAAGGAGAAACCATAAAGAATCCTCTTCCGGAAGAAAAGTTGCGATTATGTAATAATACAAACCTATATTATTTTTTTAAAAATTCCTCCACAAGGGATTTAACCATATTACCATCAGCCAAACCCTTAAGTTTAGCCATTACCGGACCCATGAGTTTGCCCATGTTATTCATACCGCCTTCAATGCCAAGGTCATTGGCAATTCCTGAAATGATTTCTCTGATTTTATCTTCGGAAAGTTGTTCCGGAAGATATTTTTTTAGAACTTCGATTTCAGCAGTATAGGAATCTATTAAATCTGTTCTGTTAGCCTTTTCAAAATCAGCGAGGGCATCTTTTCTCATTTTAACTTGCTTTACTAAAATAGCAATAATGCCTTCATCATCAAGCTCTTCACGGTTATCTACTTCATATTGTTTAATAGCAGCTCGTGCAAAACTTATAGTGTTTTTACTGACTTCATCACGAGCTTTCATGGCTTCTTTGAAATCTGCCATCAATCTCTCTTTGATTGTCATTTTGATCACCTTCTGGTATTAATATTTCTTAGCCTTTTTTCTTGCAGCTTCAGATTTTTTCTTTCTCTTTACGCTTGGTTTTTCGTAATGCTCTCTCTTTCTAAGTTCGCTCATAACGCCATCTCTGGCACAGCTTCTCTTAAATCTCTTAAGAGCAGACTCTAAACTTTCATTATCTCTAACGATAACTGTTGCCATACATTTCACCTCCTGACTAAAATGAAATATTCACGCTTTAGAACAGTATTCAATTCGTGCATTGTATATTATACTACTTTTTTCTAGTATAATCAAGAAAATTCTTATATATATTTCTATTTGCTATAGCAAAGGCATAGTTCTTTGGATAAAGCATCTATCTCATTTAAGGAATTTTCATTTAAAGCCGACTTAATAGTAACAGAATTTTCTGTAAATCTAATATTAGTGCAGCTTTCAAACATGGATTGTATAACTTTTTTAGCAGCAGGTGCCCAGCTACCATTTTCAATAATTCCTATGCGGCGATTTTGATAATTTCTCTCCATTAGACAGTGGATAAATTCCTTCATATAAGGGAAAATATCTCCGTTAAAAGTTGTCGTAGCTAATACTACTTTACCAAATCTAAAGGCATCGGATACTGCATAGGAAATATCACTTCTGGCTAAATCTCTAACTATAACTTTAGGACAACCATAGGCTTTTAATTTATTTGCTAAAATTTCTACAGCTTCTTTTGTATGGCCATATACAGAGGTGTAGGCTATTAAGATGCCATCTTCTTCTACTTTATAGCCGGACCATTTGTTGTATAAATCCACACAGTGATTTAAGTTTTCAGAAATTACAGGTCCATGAAGTGGGCATATAGTTTTAATTTTAAGGTTTTCAAGCTGCTTTAAAAGCATTTGAACTTGCTGACCGTATTTACCTACGATTCCTATAAAATATCTTCTAGCTTCCTCATCCCAAGCCTCTTCAAAATCGTTAGCACCGAATTTACCGAAAGCATCAGCTGAGAATAAAACCCCATCTGTTTCTTCGTAGGAAGAAATCACTTCCGGCCAGTGAACCATAGCTGCTGTAAAGAAAGTTAAATTGTGTTTGCCTAAGTTTAATTTATCACCGTTCTTTACTATAATTCTATTTTCAGCAAAATCTTCGCCGAAAAAGTTTTTCATCATGTTAAAGGCCTGAGCCGAAGCTACAACCTTAGTGGTAGGATATGTTTCCATTAAACTTAAAATATTAGAAGAATGATCCGGTTCCATGTGGTGGACTACCAGGTAGTCGGGAGTTTTTCCCTTTAATTCCTCTTTAATATTTCTTAGCCATTCATCTTTGAAATTAGTTTCCACAGAATCCATTATGGCAATTTTTTCATCTAAGATAATATAGGAATTATATGCCATACCATGAGGCACATGGTAATGACCTTCAAATAAATCTAAATCGTGGTCATTGACCCCTACATATTTAATATCGTCAGATATGTACATTTTAGTTGGTCTCCTTGTAAATTGCTAAAGATAGCCCTTGAGGGCGATTGTATTTAATTAAATTATTGATTAAATTCTTGTACCCTATTATAACATAGTAATAGAAATTTGCAATGTGACATTTTAATAACATAGTTGAAAATTTTCCATAAAGAAAATATAATATAAAGGATCTTAAATGTTTGGAAGGAGTCGGATTTTGAGTCTTAAGAATAAAATTCAGTTAATAGAAAATATAGATAGAAGAGAGCTTATGGGAAATTTAGATGAGCATCTTAGATTAATATCAGAGGCCACAGGAGTGGAAATTTTTGAGAGGGATGACCAGTTTACCTTAAAAGCAGGTAAAGAGTTAAACCTTTTAGAAGAAGATTTCCAAAATCAAAAAATTCAGGTGGCAGGTGAAATATTAGAAGAAATGATGGAAACCCTTATAAGAGGAGAAAATCTCAATAGTCAAAAGGTTTCGTATATTATAAGTCTTAAAGAAGATGGATTGTCTTATAATGAAGGGCAACTAGGCAAGGAAGTTATTTGTTTTACTCACAAGGGAAAACCTTTGAAACCTAAAACCTTAGGTCAGAAATCTTATGTGGACACTATTAGAAAGAAAGATATAGTATTTGGAATTGGACCTGCAGGTACAGGTAAAACTTATATAGCAGTTGCGATGGCCATAAATGCTTTTAAAAACAAGGAAGTTCAGAAAATTGTTTTAGCAAGACCTGCAGTGGAAGCAGGAGAAAGGTTGGGATTCTTACCGGGGGATTTACAGGAGAAGGTAGATCCCTATTTAAGACCTTTATATGATGCTCTTTTTGATGTATTAGGCAGAGATGCGGCAGCTAGGCTTAAGGAAAAAGAGGCAATAGAAGTGGTTCCCTTAGCTTATATGAGAGGTAGGACTTTAGATAATTCTTTCATTATTTTAGATGAGGCACAAAATACCACAAAAGAACAGATGAAGATGTTTTTAACCAGAATGGGCTTCGGTTCCAAAGTTGTTATAACAGGTGATATTACACAGGTGGACTTGCCTAAAGGGAAAAAATCCGGCTTGATTGAAGCGGAAAAGATTTTGAAAAATGTCAGGGATATTGGATTTTGTTATTTGAATGATAAGGATGTAGTGCGTCATGAGTTAGTAAAGAAAATTATTAATGCTTATGACCATTATTATAGAAAACACCCTGAGGAAATAGGGGAATAAAATAATATCTTTTAGGAGGGGATTTATATTATAGGAAACTTGCCCCTAGTTGTAAATTGGTGTATAATATACATATTATTTTTAGAAATAAGGATGATATTTTATGGAAATTATTTTAGATGAAGGTTTGGAACTTTCAAAGGATTTACTGGGAAAGATAAAAGAGGCCGGAGACCATGTTGTTTTAATGGAATGCCGGCGTAAAAATTTAGATTTGGATATAAGTAAATTAGAAGTAAGTCTTACTTTGGTGGATTTAGAAGAAATTCATCAACTTAACTTGGAATATAGAAATGTAGACAGACCTACTGATGTGTTATCGTTCCCACAATTTGAAGCTTTAGAAGATGTAAGCGATATAGGGGAAATGATTTTAGGCGATGTGGTTATATGTTTAGATAAGGTTAGAGAGCAGGCTGAAGAATTTGGCCATAGTTTTGATAGAGAATTGGTATATTTATTCACTCATAGTATACTTCATCTTTTAGGTTATGATCACATGGATGAAGAGGAAAAGGCTGTCATGAGGGAAAGAGAAGAAGAAACCATGACATCTATAGGTTTAGAAAGGTAAAGGAATAAAAATATAATGGATAATAAAGAATTATATGATATTGCTATAAAGATGCTGGAGTTTTCTTATGCACCCTTTAGCAAATTTAGAGTAGGAGCTGCTCTTTTAACTAAGGAAGGAAAGGTATATACAGGTTGTAATGTTGAAAATTCTTCTTACGGTGGAACTATTTGTGCAGAGAGAACAGCCTTTGTAAAAGCCATATCCTGTGGAGAGAGAGATTTTGAAAAAATAATTATTGTTTCCAGTGGTGGAGAGGCATGGCCTTGTGGTATATGCAGACAGTTTATGAAGGAGTTTTGCGAAGATGATTTTGTAATTATGACAGCTAAAGATAGGGATTCAATTAGAAGTTATACCATGGATGAAATGTTACCGGAGGGTTTTAAGTTATAATGAAAACAGGATTTATAGGAATTGTGGGCAGACCTAATGTAGGTAAATCTACATTGATGAATACTATGTTAGGGGAAAAGATTGCTATTACAACAGATAAACCCCAAACTACCAGAAATAATATAAGAGGAATTTATACTAGAATAGATGATGCTGAAAAAAACACAGGGGTACAGATGATATTTTTAGATACTCCAGGAATCCATAAACCTCATAATAAGTTAGGAGAGTTTATGGCTGAATCTGCCATTTCCACCTTTAATGAAGTGGATTTGATTTTGTTTTTAGTAGATGAAAAATTTGGTAAGGGCGGCGGCGATAAGTATATTGTAGAAATGCTTAAAAATGTTTCCACACCTAAGATTTTAGTTATAAATAAAATAGATAGTCAAGAGCCGGAGGCTTTCAAAGAGATATATGAAGAATATAGTCAGATGGAAATATTTGATGATATATTCGGCACCTCAGCTTTGAAGGGGAAGAATGTTCCGGAACTTATGAATAGAATTGAGGAATTTTTAGAAGAAGGCCCTATGTATTTCCCTGACGGATTGGTAACAGATCATCCTGAACGCTTTATTGTCAGTGAAATTATTAGAGAAAAACTTCTTTTATATTTAAGTGAAGAGGTTCCTCATGGTGTCGCTATTGAAATAGAGTCCTATAAAGAAGGAAAAAACATTATAAAGATTGGTGCTGTAATTTATTGTGAAAGAAAATCTCATAAAGGAATTATTATCGGCAAAGAAGGTAAAAAACTTAAGGGCATAGGAAAGGCTGCAAGATTAGAAATAGAAGGTCTTTTAGGTACAAAAGTGTTTTTAGAATTATGGGTTAAGGTGAAAGAAAATTGGAGAGATTCAGATTTTGCCTTATCTAATTTTGGATATAAGGAATAAATAAAAAAAATTTTAAGTAGAAGGGAGGCTGTGCCTTTGATAGCAGATACAGAGGGGATTGTCTTTAGACAAACTAAGGCTGCAAATGGAAGACGAATGATACTTTTGTTTTCCAGAAAATTAGGAAAGATTTCTGTAGGCACAGGTATAACCGAAGGTGGTAAGACAAAATCCGCCTTGGCAATACGCCCTTTTACCTATGGAAAATATGAACTCTATAAAGGTCGTGATACATATAATATGAATTCAGGGCAGGTCATTAAGAGTTATTATAAAATCGGTGAAAACTTAGATAGTTATATGGCAGCATCCTATGTGCTGGAGCTGACAGAAAAGGTCTTAGGTGATGAAATTTCTCAACCTAAGCTTTTCAATATTTTAATAGAATTTCTGGAAGCACTAGAGAAGAGGACTAGGAAACAGGATACCTTAGTTTTAGCTTACATGGTTAAACTTTTAGATGTTATGGGGGTTATGCCGGACTTACAGTATTGTAGTTCTTGTAGTAAAGAAATAAAAAAACAGGAAAACGGAAATATGACCTTAGGTTTTTCTATAGTAGAGGGTAGTCTTATATGTGAAAAATGTGCTAAATCTATAGAAAGAGTCCATAATGAACCATTGATTTATAGCATAAATTTTGGTATAGTAAGTATAATTAGATATTTCAAAGAGGAGTCCTTTAAAACCTTTGAAAAAATTGGCTTAGATGATGAACAAGCGAGGCTGATTAGGCGGATTTTGAGGGAGTATATGAGGTATCATTTGGATGTTGGTAAATTGAAGAGTGAAGACTTTGATTTTAAGGAGGTATAAAATGGAAATTACATTAGAGAAAATCGAATTAGTAAAGGATAGAACAGGTGTATCCTATAAGGAAGCCAAAGACGCTTTAGAAAAAGCAGAAGGTAATGTGGTAGATGCTATTATTTCTATTGAAGAAACTGTAGATGTAAAGAGAACCGGTAAGGCTAATGCCTTTGCAGAGGAAACAGTAGGTAAAATTAAGGAATTAGTTAAGAAGGGAAACATATCTAAAATAGCTGTTAAGAAGGATGATGAGGTTATATTAAATATTCCTTTAAGTTTAGGTGTGATAGGACTTATTTGGGCTCCATGGGGTGCGTTGTTTGCAACGATTGCAGCTTTTGGGCTTAAGTGCAAAATCGAACTTACCACAGATGAAGGGAAAATAATAGATATTTCTGAAAAGGCGGAAGGGGTTATCACTACTGTTAAAGAAAAGGGTTCCGTAGTTGTAGATGAAGTGGTAGCAAGAGGTACAGAAACTTTTAATGACCTTAAGGAAAAAGCACCGGAAACTTGGGAAGAAGTGAAGGTTAAGGGAGTAGATGCTTTTAATTCTATTAAGGATACCGCTACAGAAAAGTACAATGAAATGATGAGCAAAAAGGACAGAATCTACGAAGAATCAGATATGGATGATATATTTGACGATATTTTAGATGAGGAAGATGAAGAAGAGTCCTTTGATGTAGATGTAAAGATTGATGCAGATCTTAACACAGAGGAAGGTATTAAAGAAGCTTCTGAGAAGATACAGGAAGTATTTGACACTGTAGAAGAAAGTATGGAAGAAATTGAAATTAACTTAGGTGAAGAAATAGTAGAAGCTACTGAAGAAGTTCAGGAAGGTACTAAGAAATTCAGTATATTTCATAGAAAATAAATAAAAAGGATAAACAAGAGGATAGAAAGGTTAGATAAGATGGCAAGAGAAGTAACGATGGAAAAAGTAGTGGCACTAGCGAAAAACAGAGGTTTTGTTTTTCCTGGTTCAGAAATATATGGCGGTTTAGCTAATACATGGGATTATGGTCCTCTAGGAGTTGAATTTAAGAACAATGTAAAAAAAGCTTGGTGGAAAAAATTTGTTCAGGAAAGTAAATATAATGTTGGTCTTGATGCAGCAATTCTTATGAACCCTAAAACATGGATTGCATCCGGTCATGTGGGAGGCTTCTCAGATCCACTTATTGACTGTAAGTCTTGTAAGTCAAGATTTAGGGCGGATAAGCTCATAGAAGATTGGCATACAGCTAAGGGAATGGAGCAGATTGTAGTAGATGGCTGGTCTAATGAAAAATTAGAAGAATATGTTAAGGAACAAGGTATTTGTTGTCCTGAATGTGGCAAAACTGATTTTACAGGTATTAGACAGTTTAACTTAATGTTTAAAACTTTCCAGGGTGTTACAGAAGATTCTAAGGCGGAAATTTATTTAAGACCTGAAACTGCTCAGGGAATCTTCGTAAACTTTAGAAATGTGCAGAGATCTGCCAGAAAGAAAGTGCCTTTTGGTATAGCTCAGATAGGTAAATCCTTTAGAAACGAAATTACACCCGGTAATTTTACATTTAGAACCAGAGAATTTGAACAGATGGAATTAGAATTCTTTTGCAAGCCGGGAACTGATTTAGAATGGTTTGACTATTGGAAAACATATTGTGTTAATTTCCTTAAGAATTTAGGTATGAATATGGAAAATCTCCGTACTCGTGACCATGAACAGGAGGAATTATCTCACTATTCTAATGCTACTACTGATATAGAATATTTATTCCCATTTGGTTGGGGAGAATTATGGGGAATTGCTGATAGAACAGATTTTGACTTAACTCAGCATGTAAATGTTTCCGGACAGGATTTATCTTATGTAGATTCTGAAAATGGAGATAAGTACATTCCTTATGTAATAGAGCCATCTTTAGGTGCTGACCGTGTAGCGTTGGCATTCTTAGTTGATGCATATAACGAAGAGGTTTTAACAGATGCTAATGGTAAAGAAGATACAAGAGTGGTAATGAAATTCCACCCTGCTTTAGCTCCATTTAAGGCGGCTGTACTTCCTCTTGCTAAGAAGTTATCACCAGTGGCAGAGCCAATTCATGAAGAACTTTCTAAGTACTTTATGGTTGACTATGATGCAGCGGGTTCAATCGGAAAGAGATATAGAAGAGAAGACGAAATCGGAACTCCATTTTGCATTTGCGTAGACTTTGATACTGAAACTGACGGTTGTGTAACTATTCGTGATAGAGACACAATGGAACAAGTTAGAATTCCTGTATCTGAAGTCCGTGCTTATATTGAGGAGAGACTATCCTTCTAAGATATATAATGTGAAGGCTCCTCAGAAACAGGAGGAAAATATGGAAAAGAAATTCGTTTACTCTTTTAACGAAGGCTCAAAAGAAATGAAGGACCTTTTAGGAGGCAAGGGGGCTAATTTAGCTGAAATGACTCGTATCGGTCTTCCGGTTCCTTTTGGTTTTACTATTACAACAGAGGCATGTAATAGGTATTATGAAGAAAAAGAGACTGTAGCTCAAGATATTATTGATGATGTTAATGAAAAAATTCTTGAGCTGGAAAATGTGACAGGTAAAAAATTTGGTTCACAGGAAAACCCTTTATTGGTTTCTGTTCGTTCAGGCTCAGTATTTTCAATGCCGGGCATGATGGACACAATCTTAAACCTCGGCTTAAACGACCAGTCTGTAGAGGGATTAGCAGAACTTACTGCTAATCGTCGTTTTGCCATGGATAGCTATCGTCGTTTTATACAGATGTTTGGTGATGTGGTTTTAGAAATTTCAAAATCTGCCTTTGATGTAGTATTCGACGGTAAGAAACTTGAAAAGGGTGTAAAGTACGATGTAGAACTGACTGCTGAAGATTTAGAAGAAATTATTGTAAAATACAAAGGTATTATAAAAGAACATACAGGAAAAGATTTCCCGCAAGACCCTAAAGTTCAGCTGGTAGAGGCAATCAAGGCTGTGTTTAGATCTTGGAATAATGAAAGAGCTATTCTTTACAGAAAGCTCAATGAAATTCCTGACAGTTTAGGAACAGCTGTAAATGTTCAGTCTATGGTCTTTGGTAACATGGGCGATACTTCAGGAACAGGTGTTGCCTTTACTAGAAATCCGGCTACAGGCGAAAATAAAATATTCGGTGAATTCTTAGTGAATGCACAGGGAGAAGATGTAGTTGCAGGTGTTAGAACTCCTATAAATATTGAGAATATGGAGCAGGCTTTCCCTGAAGCTTATAAGGAATTCCTTAAAATTGCAGACCTTTTAGAAAAACATTATAAAGATGTGCAGGATATGGAGTTTACAGTTGAAAGAAATAAGTTATATATGCTCCAAACTAGAAACGGCAAGCGTACAGCTCAAGCAGCTGTAAAAATTGCTGTGGATATGACTAATGAGGGACTTATTGATAAGAAAACTGCTATATTAAGGTTAGAGCCATCTCAGATAGATCAGCTTTTACATCCTACTTTCGATGCTGAAGAATTAAAGAAAGCGGATTTAACCGCTTCAGGTCTACCGGCTTCTCCGGGAGCAGCCTCCGGTAAGGTATACTTTACTGCTGAAGATGCTGTTAAAGCGGCAGAAAATGGAGAAAAGGTACTTTTAGTTCGTGAAGAAACCTCTCCGGAAGATTTAGCAGGCATGGTGGCTGCAGAGGGCATTTTAACTGCCAGAGGCGGTATGACTTCCCATGCGGCAGTAGTAGCTAGAGGTATGGGTAAATGTTGTGTTGCCGGTTGTTCAGAAATCAATGTTTCTGAAAAAACTAAGACCATAACTGCTAAAAATGGAACTATCTATAATGAAGGAGATTTTATTTCCATAGATGGTTCTACAGGTAAGGTTTATAGAGGTGCTATTAAAACAGTAGAACCTGAGGTTTCCGGAGATTTTGCTACTTTGATGCAGTGGGCAGATGAAATAAGAGAACTTAAGGTTAGAGCTAATGCTGATAATCCTAAGGATGCGGCACAGGCCTTAAGCTTTGGTGCAGAAGGAATTGGTCTTTGCAGAACTGAGCATATGTTCTTTGAGGAAAAGAGAATCCCGGCTATTAGAAGAATGATTTTGTCCGATACTGTGGAAGAAAGAGTTAAGGCTTTAGAAGTCCTTAAACCTTTCCAACAAGGTGATTTTAAGGGTATCTATCAAGTTATGAAAGAAAGACCTGTAACTATTAGATTACTGGATCCACCTCTTCATGAATTTTTACCTAGTGAAGATGATGAAATTTCTCAGTTAGCTGATATGATGGGAGTTTCCTTTGACAGATTGAAAGCTAAGGTTTTAGAACTTCATGAACTAAACCCTATGCTTGGAAATAGAGGCTGTAGATTGGCTGTTTCATATCCTGAAATAGCAGTTATGCAGACAGAAGCTATAATCGGAGCAGCTATTGAAATTAAAAAGGAAGAGGACATAGATATACTGCCTGAGATTATGATTCCGTTAGTAGGTGAGGTTGAAGAACTTTCTAATGTTAAGGCTACAGTAGTTGAGACAGCAGATAGATTAATTGCAGAGTCAGGCATAGAGTTGGAATATTTAGTAGGCACTATGATTGAAATTCCAAGAGCGGCTTTGACAGCTGATGAAATTGCCAAGGAGGCTGAATTCTTCTCCTTTGGTACTAATGACCTTACTCAGATGACTTTAGGTCTTTCCAGAGATGATACGGGAAAACTGATTACCAATTATGTTGATAAGAAAATTTTAGAAAACGATCCTTTCCAGACTATTGATGTGAATGGTGTAGGAAAGCTGGTAGAAATGGCAGTAGCCTTAGGAAAGCAGACAAGACCTAAGATTAAATTAGGTATATGTGGAGAACATGGAGGCGATCCGAAATCCATAGAGTTTTGCCATAAGGTAGGACTAAATTATGTATCCTGCTCTCCATTTAGAGTGCCTATTGCTAAATTGGCGGCGGCACAGGCTGCAGTTAAAAACCCGATAGAATAGGGATATATGAATGGTGGCGTCTTTTTTAGGCGCCACTTTTTGAAAAGGAGATAGATTTAATGAGGGGTGCAATCCTAAAAGCAATATCAATGACATTTTTAATATCAATGGTTCCTATTTTAGAATTGAGAGCTGCTATTCCTGCGGGAGTAATTGGGGGGCTTAGTGTATCTACATCCACAATTATTGCTATTATTGGGAATATGGTGCCTGTACCCTTTATAATTGTATTTATAAGAAATATTTTGACTTGGGCCAAGACAAAAAATCAATGGCTTACAGATTTTGCAGAGGGTTTGGAAAAGAGGGCAAATGCAAAGAAGGATAGAGTCTTAAAATATGAAGTTCTAGGTCTTATGATTTTAGTTGCAATTCCCTTACCCGGAACGGGTGCTTGGACAGGTGCTTTGGTGGCGGCTATGTTGGATATGCAGCTTAAGAGAGCTTTATCGGCTATTTTTATAGGGGTTGTTATAGCAGGTTGTATAGTGTCGTTTTTCACATACGGAATATCTTCTATGGTGTAGGTATTTGGTAAAAGGTAAGGAATCGGAGAAAAGTTATGAAAGATTTTGGATTAAGTAGGGTTGTAGAGCCTAAAAACCACATGCCGGTTACAAGTTGGAAATTGGATAATTCTAAGAAGTTAAAAAAAGGTGAACTTAGAATTAAGTTGCGCAGAATTGTATTTGAAAGAGAAAATTTAGGGCAAATTGCCAGCTTGGCAGATTTTGATGTGGAGGGAATAAAGGAAAGACTTTATAATATAGTCCAGAAGAGAGGAAAATTACATAACCCTTATACAGAAAGCAGCGGTTTAATTCAGGGAACTGTTGAGGAAGCTTTTAGTTTAGAAGAGCTAGCTAATAGAGACTTAGAAAAGGGTGATGAAGTTATATGTATGGCACCTATGGCGGGAATACCTCTTTATATTGATAAAATCAAGAGTGTAGACCTTTTTTACGGGGCCATAGAATGTGAAGGCTATGCCATAGTTTTTGAGGCCAATCATCTTATTAAAACAAATAGGGTGGAAGAAAAAGAATCTGTTCATCTACTGAGAGCTTTAGAAGAAGAGGGTAACTTTTGTGGTATCGCAGGGCAGCTGGAGGATTTTAAAGCTAAGAGAGCAGTTATAATAGGGAGCAATATGGCGGAAACCATATTATATGCAGGGCTTTTGATGGGAATGAATCCGGATACGGATGTAATGTTAATATGTGATTCAGCTTATGCACAGCTATTTCCTAAAAAAACTTTAGCCAATATATTTGGGAATTTAGTAAGAGAAATTTGTTTTGTAGATTTGAGTAATCCGGTTTTGGCAGCTGAAAGCTTTTTAGAACTAAATGGCAGAGAGCCTATTGATGTAGTTATAAATATGGAAAATATTAAGGGAAGTGAAAGTTTAAGTTCCTTAATTGTAAAAGATGATGGAATGGTCTTTTATACCAGCATGGCTAATAGATACAATCTGGGACTTTTAGTTTCTGACTCATTAGGAAAAAGTATCATAAACTATGCTTTAGACGGTTTTATATCAGGGACTTTTAATTTTGCTCTTAAGCTTTTAGAAGACACTAAAGAGGCTTTTTCTAAATTAGATGACCTTAAAAAATCCTTTAGCAAAAATTATACAAATTTAAGCAATGTTAAAATATCTCATAGCAAAGTACCACAGAAGGTGGATGATTTTGCTTTTATGAGTCCTATAACTGCTAATATGGTAGAAGAAGTTTTAAATGTGGCTCAATATGATTGCAGTGTTATTATACAAGGGGAAACAGGCGTAGGAAAAGAAAAAATCTTTAATTTATTACACCAAAATAGCCAGAGAAGAGATAAACCTTGCATTAAGATAAACTGTGCTACTATACAGGAAAGTTTGGCTGAATCAGAGTTCTTTGGATATGAAAAAGGTGCTTTTACCGGTGCTCAAACTTCCGGTAAAGAAGGCTATTTCGAAATGGCGAATAATGGAACCTTGTTTTTAGATGAGATAGGGGCTTTATCTCTGAATATGCAGTCAAAATTATTAAGGGTACTTCAAGAAAACACATATTATAAGGTAGGTGGTACTACTTCAAAACATGTGAATGTTAGGGTTATATGTGCTAATAATGTACCTCTTAAAAAATTGGTAGACGAGGGAAAGTTTAGGGAAGACCTTTATTATAGACTTAATATCTGTCAGATAACTGTACCACCTCTTAGAATGAGAAAAGAAGATATTACCTGCTTGGCTAAGTTATTTATAGATAATTATAGTGCAAAATATGGCAGAATAAAGATGTTTTCAGCTGATGCGTATAAACAGCTGGAAGCATATCATTGGCCGGGTAATGTCAGGGAATTGGAAAATGTAGTTCATAGATTATACATAAGTGAAAAGACGGATGTAATAAATGAGTATACAGTAGATGTTCTGTTAAATGATAATATGTTTGAAGACACCCTCTTAGATATTAGAAAAGAATTTAAGAGAAATGAAGCTGTGGATTTCACTTCTATTATTGAAAAACAGGAGAAACGCCTAATTGAGTATGCTTTAAAGAAAGAGGGTACTACGAGAAAGGCTGCTGAGTTTTTGGGCTTACCTCAGACTACATTAGCTAGAAAGAAAATTAAGTACGGATTGTAATTATATAATTGAGAAAGGGCTTAATCATAGTTTTATAAACCATGATTAAGCCCTTTCTCTACTTTTATTTATTTAACTTAATACTTAAGAAGTATCCTTTACAGTAGGCTAAATCTAAATTTGGATTTAGCCTATTTTGATCTTACCTTATTATCTAGGCATTGTCCAATTCTGAAAACTAAAATCTGTTCCGGCTTTTTTTAAAGTTTCTAAACCGGCTATAATAGTTGCTTTCATTTCTTCTTCTGTGAAAGTCTGACCAACTCTATCTGCGTAAGCGTGCATACCTGTAATTAAAGTATCCATAATTGCTTCTTCCGGTATTGATGAAATATTTACGCTGGTGATTGCTTCTTCAAAAGCAAAATCTAAAAAGTTTTTCTTACTATACATCTTGATTCCTCCATAAAATATTGAATATTTGTCCTTTAATTTGTTTACAACTATATCTAAAGCATAAAGTGTGCCAAGTTTTATTTAAGCAATAAATTTTTATAAAAAAATATGATTCAGTTAATGAGAATATAATTTGTAGACATAAAAGGTTGGGGTTTGACCAAGTAACTGCTATAAAATGAAGATTTATATGTAAAAGTAAAAAATAAAATACCATTTTAGATTTCAAATATATTGATAAAAAAACCTAAAATGGTATGATGTTAGCAAATCTTGAACCAAATTTGGCTCAAAGGTTATTTGTTTGATTTTCTTCAAAATGTTCATATAAGATGTTAGATTTCAAAAATTTTCACACCTTCACAATTATCTATAGGCATAACCTCAACTGATATGCGTTCGGATTTTGATGTAGGAACATTTTTACCGATATAATCTGCCCTGATGGGTAATTCCCTATGACCTCTATCTATTAGGCAGGCTAGTTGAATGGTTTTAGCTCTGCCGTATGTAGCACAGGCATCCAGTGCAGCTCTGACGGTTCTACCGGTGTATATAACATCGTCTACAAGTATGACATCCTTGTCTGTAATGTCAAAAGGTAGGCGGGTAGACGGGTCAAGGTTTACGGTAGGGTCGGAGGCGGTGGATTTTACAGGACTTAGGTCATCTCTATAAAAAGTAATATCCAGTTCTCCAACAGGTACCTTGAAATTTTCTATAATTTTTATATTTTCTGCCAAAATATGAGCAAGGGGAACGCCTCGACGGCGAATACCCAGAAGCACTAAATTTTCAGCTCCTGAATTATGTTCTAATATTTGGTGGGCAATACGCTTTAGAGCGCGATGCATATCGGCACCGGTCATAAGTTCTGCTTTTAAATTCATAATTTTATCCTTCTATTAAACATTGTAAGTTTGGAATTTATCCTTTTCTTCTGTAACATCTTCTATGAACTCATACTCATTTCCAGGTAGAACCGCATTTAAGATGATTCCTAATAAAGAAGCTATAGCTAATCCGGAAAGGCTGATAGTAGCACTGGCAACTTGGAAGGAGATACCGCCTATGGCGTTGAATCCCAAGGCTGAAACTAAGATAACGGCTGCTATAATTTGGTTTCTGGAGCGTGTGAAATCTACTCTGTTTTCTACTACATTTCTAACTCCAATGGCGGAAATCATACCGTATAGCAAGAAGGAAATTCCACCAATTGTAGCTGTTGGAACGGCTTCGATTATGTATGCAACCTTTGGAACACAGGAAATGATAATAGCAAATACTGCGGCAATTCTCATAACTCTTGGATCGTGAACCTTAGTTAAAGCTAAAACACCGGTGTTTTCGCCGTAAGTAGTGTTTGCAGGAGCTCCGAAGGCAGCAGCAAGACAGCTTGCTAAACCATCACCGATTAATGTTCTGTGAAGGCCTGGCTCTGCAATGTAGTTTTTACCTGTAGTAGCACCTATTGCTGAAATATCACCGATATGCTCCATCATAGTAGCAAGAGCCAGCGGCATAATAGTTATGATGGCAGAAAGGTCAAATTTCATCATTGTGAGTTGAGGCATACCTAAATAACTAACCTCTGCCATATTTGACCAATCAACTTCTCCCATAGCTGCTGCCACTGCGTAAGAAACGATGACACCTAATAGAATAGGGATGATTTTTAACATTCCGAATCCCCATATATTAAAGAAAATAACTGTAGCTAAGGCAACGATAGCAACTACCCAGTTAGTAGCACAGTTGTTAATAGCAGTCGGAGCTAAAATAAGTCCTATGGAAATTATTATAGGCCCTGTAACTACAGGCGGGAAAAAACGCATTACTTTATTAGCACCAAAGGCTTTCATAAAAGCAGCTAGGACTAGATAAAGAAGCCCTGCGCAAAATACGCCGCCGCAAGCATAAGGCAACATTTCAATATTTGATTTCCCGCCATCCAGTAAAGGCGCAACAGCTGCATATCCACCTAAGAAAGCAAAGGAAGAACCTAAGAAGGCAGGAACTTTTCCCTTAGTTAAAAGATGGAACAGTAAAGTTCCTATACCTGCAAATAGCAAGGTAGTTGAAACGGGTAAACCTGTCAAAATAGGAACTAATACTGTAGCTCCAAACATAGCAAAGGTATGCTGTAGTCCTAAAATAAGCATTTTAGGTAGCCCTAATTTGCGGGCATCTGTAATAACTTCATGATTTTCCATTGAAATCTCCTCCTAAAAATTTTAATAAAATTTCTCAGACCATCAAAAAAAGCCTTGCATAGCAAGACCGACCAAATAGCTCTAAATTAAATTACTTAGAAAATATATTTAATCTTGTCGGTCTCTCTGTACCGAATTAAAGATGTTCTTTTTCATAAATTAGTTTAAATGAAAAAGGGGTAGGATGTCAAGAAAAAAATAAAAAATATGGTAAAATATGTAGGAAATATGTAGGAAGAAATTTATTTGATTTAATAAAGGAACAAAGGAACAAGGGATTGTTCTAATAATTACAAACATCTGTTTACTTTTTGTTCTTTTTATGATATAGTATTAAAAAAGAAAGTGAGGGATACTATGTTAAAGGATAGAGAGAGACGAATTTTAGAATATATGAAATCTGAGATTAGGGTTAAAGGTTATCCGCCTACTGTTAGAGAAATTTGTAATGCTATAGGTATTAAATCCACATCTACAGCTCATAAGGATATTGAAAATTTAGTTAGACAAGGTTATTTGAAGAAAGATCCCTCTAAGACAAGAGCCTTAATGGTTGTGGATAAGGATGAAGTTGTCAGTAAGGCTGGCGGTGCGGATTTTGGAGAAAATAGAGGTGGTAAGAGCGGAATTTCATCAAATATGGAAGGTCTAGTAGAGATTCCTATTATTGGAAGAGTTGCAGCGGGTACACCTATTTTAGCTGAAGAAAATGTAGAAGATACTTTTCCTATGCCGGAAAGATATGTACCGAAGGGAATTAGCTATATGCTTAAGGTCAAAGGCGAAAGCATGATAGAAGCCGGCATTATGGATGGAGATTTGATTTTGGTTCAAAAAGCGGAAGATGCTAATAACGGTGATATGGTTGTAGCCATGATAGACGGTTTTGAAACAGAAGCTACTGTTAAGACTTTTTATAAAGAAAAAGATCATATAAGATTACAACCGGAGAACCACACCATGAGCCCTATAATAGTAGATGATGTAAAGATTATAGGCAAGGTAAAGGGTGTGTTCAGGTATTTTAATTAAAAGGAATATTGTGTGGTTTCCCTTTAATTTCCAGGAGAGTATTAATTGAACAGGCTTATTGTAATCTGCAAATAGTATTATATAATAGATTTGTTGAAAAGTTGTCCCAACTCTTTGTTTTTAGAAAAAGGGACAACTTTTTTTCATATTTTGTTGTCTGAAATAGCTGTATTTAATAAATCAGGCAATTTTTACAATAAATTACCAGTGCTATGTGTCTATGGTAGGATAAACCATTGAATATCTTACGGAGGTGTAGCGGTAGAGATTATGTTGGCGTAAGAACGGCTTTATATTAGAATAAAATTAAATATAGGAGGTTGATTGATATAAAAAGGACAGTAATAATTTATGAATCAATTCATCATAAAAACACAGAGAAGGTAATAAACCATATTGCTGAAAAACTACCCATTAAAATTTTAAAATTAAAAGATGTGGACACTTTAGATTTGAAAGAGTTTGATTTGATTATTCTTGCATCGGGAATTTATTATAACCAAGTCCATGCAGGTATAATGAAATGGCTAAAAAGTTTAGACATTACAGATAAAGAAATTGGCATAATATATACTTGCGGATTTAGATATGTGGATTATTCAAACAAGCTAGGTAAGTATATATTGAGAAATGGTGGGAAATATATTGGTAATTCATGGTGTAGAGGATATGATACTTATAGTTTCCTATCTAAAATTGGTGGAATAGCAAAGAATCATCCTAACATTCAAGATTTAAATAAGATTACAGCCAAAGTTAAACAATGGATAGAATATTGATTTAGATGAATACCTTTTTCGGTTTTTATAGGTGGGTACTTCACTTTTGCAATTCAAGAAACATAAAAATAAATACAAAAATAAATATTGATTTCAACAAATTTTTCTTGACAAATGAAGCGGTCAGTGTTATTATTCTAAGGTAACGAAGAAGAAGTTATCCGCTTCTCACCTAACAGACCCAGTCGTTTGTGTAGGTTGATATGTTGAAAATTACACGGTTTATGTGTATTAAGGCGGATATTTTATCCGCCTTTTTTTAATCTTAAGGAGGTGTACAAGATTAGTAAAGAAGCACTAATTAACGAAGAAATTCGTGATAAAGAGGTAAGAGTCATTGATGCTGATGGCACTATGCTAGGAGTTATGTCCATTGATGAAGCTATGGATTTAGCAAATGAGAAAAAGCTGGATTTAGTAAATATCTCGCCTAATGCAAAACCTGCAGTATGTAAAATTTTAGACTACGGTAAATACCGTTATGAAATGCAGAAAAGGGAAAAAGAAGCTAAGAAAAAACAGAAGACTACTGAAATTAAAGAAGTTAGACTTTCAGTTTTTATCGAGGAACATGATATTCAGGTGAAGGCTAAAACTGCCGGCAAATTCTTGAAGAGTGGAGATAAGGTAAAGGTGTCACTAAGACTTAGAGGAAGAGAAAGAGACTATGCGTCTAAAGCTAAAGATGTTATGATAGCTTTCGCAGAGAGTCTTGCTGATTCTTGCATAGTAGAGAAGAAACCTATTCCTGAGGGAAGAGGCCTTACAATGGTACTTGCACCAAAGACAGATAAGTAATACTTAAACCGTATTGCAATAAATAAGTTACAAAGATTTATAGATTTTGAAATAGGAGGACAAATCATCATGGCAAAGAATAAGATGAAATCCCATAGAGGAGCATGTAAAAGATTACACTTAACCGGTTCCGGCAAGGTGAAGAGAAACAAGGCGTATAAGAGCCATATCCTTACTAAGAAGGCTGCAAAGAGAAAAAGAGGCTTAAGAAAGGCTACTGTATTGACTAGTGCAGACTTAAAGAGAATGCTTAGATCAATGGCTAAATAGTAAAGTATTAGGAGGTAAGAAAGATGGCAAGAGTTAAAAAGGGTGTAAACGCACACAAAAGACATAAAAAAATATTAAAGTTGGCAAAGGGCTTCTACGGAGCAAAGAGCAAGCAATTTAAGGCGGCTAATCCTGCAGTTATGAGATCCTTAAGATCTGCTTATGTAGGAAGAAAGCTTAAGAAGAGACAATATCGTCAGATGTGGATTGCTAGAATCAATGCAGGAGCAAGAGTTAATGGAATTAGCTACAGCCAGCTTATGAATGGATTAAAGAAATCCGGTATTGAAATTAACAGAAAGATGCTCTCAGAAATGGCTATCTATGATGCAGCCGGTTTTGCAACCCTTTGCGAAACAGCTAAGAAGGCAGTTAAATAGTATAAACATAGATACTCATTTAAAAATAAATTCAAAATGTGTAAAGTAAGCGGGGAACTTAGGTTTTCCGCTTTTTGTTATGCAAAATATATAGGATTTCCTGTATACCAAAATCCACTCATCCCGGTTTATTGAAAATATGATGAAAAAGTTAAAATTTACTAGGATTAAGAGGATGGGTGTGATAAAATATAAGATAGACTTTTATGGAATTTAAGGGGGAATATATGGGAGATAATCCGGTTATATATTTGTTATTATTCTTAATAGCAATATTAGGTATAGTTTTAATATTTTTATTTATAAGTATGAGAGGGTTAAGAGGTACTGTATCTGACCTTAGACAAGAAAATCAAAATATGGTTAGAACTATTCAAGGTGCTTTTGATACCTTTGGAAATATGATTTCAAGAAATCAGAAAGATTCTACAGATAGTTTAGATAAGCGTATTAAAGAAAATGGAGAAGCTATGGACAAAAGGCTCTTTGATATGAATAATCGTATATCTAATATGGCTTTAGAGAATGAGCAGAAGTTAGAAAATATCAGATTAGGTGTAGAAAAGAAAATTTCTGATTTAACTGAGGACAACAGCAGGCAATTAGAGAGAATGAGGGAAACTGTAGATGAAAAATTACAGAAAACTTTAGAAGATAGAATCGGTCAATCCTTTAAGCTTGTATCCGAAAGACTTCAACAAGTGTATGAAGGTTTAGGAGAAATGAAAACATTAGCTAATGGAGTGGGAGATTTAAAAAAGGTTCTTTCTAATGTTAAGACTAGAGGAATTTTAGGAGAAGTTCAGCTGGGGGCGATTTTGGAAGAAATTTTAAGCCCTGAGCAGTATGAAGAAAATATTGCCACTGTACCGAATAGCAGTGAAAGAGTAGAGTTTGCAGTTAAACTACCTGGAGATGGGGAAAAACCGGTATATTTACCTATTGACTCAAAGTTTCCGGGAGAAACTTATGGCAAATTTATGAATGCCTATGAAACAGGAGATAAGGCTTTAGTAGAGGATGCTTATAAGGCATTGGAAAGAGTTCTAAAAGCTGAAGCTAAAGATATAAAGACTAAGTACATATCAGTACCTTATACTACAGATTTTGCTATAATGTTCTTGCCTTTTGAGGGGCTTTATGCAGAAGTTGTTAAGAGAGGTCTTTTGGAAGTATTGCAGAGAGATTATAAGGTTAATATTGCCGGTCCTACTACTATGGCAGCACTTTTAAACTCATTACAGATGGGATTTAGGACCTTAGCCATACAGAAAAATTCCAGTAAGGTTTGGGAAATTTTAGGAGCTGTAAAGCACGAATTCGGTAAGTTTGAAGGAGTACTGGAGTCGGCTAGGAATAGACTTAGAATGGCAGATGAGGACTTAGACAAACTTATAGGTGTTAGAAGCAGAGCTATTGGAAGAAAATTAAAGGATGTAGAAGCTATAGATGGGGAAAAAACTTATGAAATTTTAGAACAAGGTGATGAATCCTTTTAAATACTTCGATAATTTTTTATGATTTTGAATTTAAGAATTTGAGGTGAAAAATTGAAATTATTTGCAATTGGTGACTTACATCTTTCCATGGATCCTAAAGTTGAAAAACCTATGGATATTTTTGGATATAAGTGGGTAGGTCATGCAGAAAAGCTAAAGAAAAATTTCGATGAAAACATTAAAGAAGATGATGTAATTATAATTTGTGGTGATATATCTTGGGGCCTGAAGCTGGAAGAAGCTATGGCGGATTTAGATTGGATTAAGAGCCTAAATGGAAAAAAACTGCTTTTTAAGGGTAACCATGATTTATGGTGGCAGTCGACTAATAGATTAAATAAGCTTTATGATGATGGTTCTATGATTTTTTTACAAAATCATGCAGCTTTTTTAGATATAGAGGACAAGAAAATAGCTATAGCCGGTACCAGAGGATGGATATGTCCTGGAACAGATGGCTTTACTCAGCAGGATTTTAAGGTTTATAACCGTGAGGTTTTAAGGCTTGAAATGTCTCTCAAAGAGGCGGCAGAAGCTAATCCTGATGAGATAGTTGGTGTTCTTCATTATCCGCCGACTAATGATAAAAAACAAGTTTCGGATTTTACTGAGCTTTTTTCAAAATATGGAGTGAAAACCTGTATATACGGTCATTTACATGGTAAAGAAGGTTTTAAAAACGGCATACAGGGAATTTTAAACGGCGTTAATTATAAGTTAGTGTCTTTGGATTATATAGAGGCTATGCCTCTTCAGATTTTGTAGTAATTTAACAAAATCTAAGAGAGAAAGTCTAAGAAGTAAGTATAGTAATTATATTAAATAAATAGCTTTTTGGCTAATGGGAGGTTTTATGAAAGGAATTATAATAGTTACAGATAGTTTAGGCGTAGGAGCTATGCCGGATGCAAAACTATATAATGATGAGGGAGTGAATACCTTTGCTAATATTTGGAAATCTACAGGAGGACTTAAGATTCCTAACCTGCTTAGTTTAGGCTGGGGAAATATTACAGGTCTTATGGATGGAGAATTAGCTGTAGAAAATCCTAAGGGCTGTTATGGAAAGATGGCTGAAATTTCTATGGGAAAGGATACTACAACAGGTCACTGGGAGTTGGCAGGTATTAGAACGGAAGTCCCTTTTAAAACTTATCCTGAGGGTTTTCCTGCTGATTTTATGGCAGAATTTGAAAAGAGAATTGGTATAGGTTGTATAGGTAATTATCCTGCATCAGGAACTGAAATTATTGAAAAACTGGGAGATGAACATGAAGCTACAGGAAAGCCTATTGTATATACATCTGCCGATTCGGTTTTTCAGATTGCTATGAATGTTGGAAAATTCGGTTTAGAGAGACTCTATGAGATATGTAAAATAGCTAGAGAACTTTTAGTAGATGATTGGGCTTGCGGCAGAGTGATAGCAAGACCTTATATTATAAATGAAGAGGGTAAGAGAGAGAGAACCTCCGATAGACATGATTACAGCGTAACTCCACCGGAGGATACTATTTTGGATTTGCTTAAAGCCAATGGCAAAAAGGTTTATGCAGTAGGTAAGATCAGTGATATTTTCAACGGTAAAGGTATTACAGACTCAGCACCGACTAAAAGTGATATGGATGGTGTAGATAAGACCATAGAAGCAATGAAGATGGATTTTGAGGGTCTAATATTTACTAATTTAGTTGATTTTGATGCTAAATATGGACACAGAAGAGACCCTAAAGGATATGGTAAGAATATAGAGGCTTTCGATGAAAGGCTGCCGGAAATTATTCAGGCTTTAGGAGATGAGGATGTAATGATGGTATGTGCTGACCACGGCAATGATCCGACAGCGAAGGGTACAGATCATACTAGAGAATATGTGCCTTTACTGGTATATGGAAAGAACATTAAGCAAGGGATTGACTTAGGTATTAGAGAAAGTTTTGCGGATTTAGGAGCGACAATTTGTGATTTCTTAGGAACAAAATCCACCGGTCTGGGGAAATCCTTTAAGGAGGAGATTTTATAATGCTAAATATGAGTGAAATTATATATAAAAAGAGAGAGGGAATGGCTCTCACAGCAGAGGAAATAAAATTTTTTATTTCCGGCTATGTAGATGGAAGTATTCCTGATTATCAGGCAGCAGCTCTTTTGATGGCTATATTTTTTAAAGGGCTTAATAGAGAGGAAACTTTTCAGTTGACGGAAGCTATGAGATACTCCGGTGATACTATTGATTTGTCAACCATAAAAGGCGTTAAAGTGGACAAACATTCTACCGGTGGAGTAGGCGATAAAACTACTCTTATTGTTGCACCTATTGCAGCTGCCGCAGGCATACCTATCGCTAAAATGTCCGGAAGAGGTTTAGGTTTTACAGGTGGCACAGTAGATAAGATGGAAAGTATTCCTAATTTTAGAACTTCTTTAGAACCGGAAGAATTTTTAAATCAGGTAAATAAAGTTGGGATGGCAGTTATCGGACAGACTGCTCATATAACACCGGCAGATAAAAAAATATATGCTTTAAGAGATGTTACTCAAACAGTAGATAATTTCGGCTTAATTGCCTCATCAATTATGTCTAAAAAATTAGCAGCAGGAAGTGATGCTATAGTTTTAGATGTTAAAGTAGGGGATGGGGCTTTCATGGAAAACTTGGAAAACGCTCAGATTTTAGCTAATTTAATGGTTGATATAGGCACAGACGCAGGTAGAAGAACCGTAGCTGCCATAACTGAAATGGGACAGCCCTTAGGAAAGGCAGTAGGTAATGCCTTAGAAGTAATTGAGGCAATCGAAACTTTAAAGGGAAATGGTCCTGAAGATATAACCGAACTGGCTATCCAATTAAGTGGACTTATGATTTATTTAGGCGGTAAGGCAGATAGTCATGAAAAAGGAATAGAAATAGCTAAAGATGTTTTAACTAGTGGAAAAGCTTTAGAAAAGCTTAAGTCTTTCATAAAGGCACAGGGTGGAGATGAAAAGGTTGTAGAGGATTATTCAATTTTCCCTACAGCGAAACACAATTTGAAACTCTTAGCAGAAGAAACAGGCTATGTTGCTCAAATTCAAGCTAAAACCATAGGTTTGGCGTCTCAGCATACAGGAGCCGGTAGAGCTACGAAGGAAGCTGAGATTGATTTATCAGCAGGAATTTATCTACATAAGAAAGTTGGCGATTTTGTCAAGGAAGGCGAAGTTTTAGCTGAATTTTTTGGCAATGATATGGCTAAATTAGAAAATGGTATGAAGGAAGCTAGAAAAGCTTTTACTATAGTAAAAGAAGAAGTGGAAAGACCTGTTTTAATTAAAAAAATAATAGGACTATAAATGGAAAAGTTTAATAATAGCTTATATAAATCTGAAAAGATATAAAATAATGGTCATAAAATTTTAGTAAATGTGAGAAACGAATTCTCATAACTTAGTTACTTAGGAGGAAAAAATGATTTACACAAAGGAAATCGAAAATATGTGCCCTGTAAATAAGGGAGCATATCATGGACCTGCACCTATTCCTGAAGAGGGGAAATGGGTTCAGGTGAAGGAAATTGGAGATATTTCAGGACTTACTCATGGAGTGGGTTGGTGTGCACCTCAGCAGGGAGCTTGTAAGCTCACTTTGAATGTTAAAAACGGAATAATTGAAGAAGCCCTAATCGAAACTATTGGATGTTCAGGTATGACTCATTCAGCGGCTATGGCAGGGGAAATTTTAACAGGAAAAACTCTTTTAGAAGCTTTAAATACGGACTTGGTTTGTGATGCTATAAATACTGCTATGAGAGAACTTTTCTTGCAGATAGTCTATGGCAGAACTCAGTCAGCCTTTTCAGAAGGTGGATTAGCCATAGGTGCAGGTTTAGAAGACTTAGGCAAGGGCACCCGCTCTCAGATAGGAACAATTTATTCCACTAAGGCTAAGGGACCTAGATATTTAGAATTGGCAGAGGGTTATATAACCCATGTTGCCTTAGACGAAGAAGGAAGTATCATAGGATATGAGTATATAAATATGGGTAAAATGATGGACAATCTTAAGGCTAATATGGAGCCTATGGAAGCTATTTCAAAGGCTTCCGGCAAGTATGGCAGATTCGATGAAGGGGTTAAAATAATTGACCCTAGAAAGGAATAGAAGGTGCTTAGAATGATTACTTTTGAAAATTATGATAGAAAAATTGATAAAATAAATAAGGCACTTAATGAAGTTGGAATTAAGGATTTAGCTGAAGCAGAGACAATTTGTAAGGCTAAAGGCATAGATCCTTATAATATTGCAAAATCCATTCAGACTATATGTTTTGATGATGCTTGTTGGGCTTATGTGGCAGGAGTTGCTATTGCTATTAAAAAGGGCATAACCAAGGCTGCTGAAGCTGCTGAAGCTATAGGAATAGGACTTCAAGCTTTCTGCTTACCGGGTTCTGTAGCTGAGGAAAGAAAAGTTGGTTTAGGACATGGTAATTTGGCAGCCATGCTTTTAAGAGAGGAAACTAAATGCTTTGCCTTCTTAGCAGGACATGAAAGCTTTGCGGCGGCAGAGGGAGCTATCGGTATCGCAAAATCTGCAAACAAAGTGCGTAAAGAACCTTTAAGGGTTATTCTAAACGGCTTGGGAAAGGATGCTGCTCAAATAATTTCAAGAATAAATGGCTTTACCTATGTTCAGACTAAATTTGATTATTACACAGGACAACTTAATGTTATAGAGGAAAAAGCATATTCTAAGGGTGAAAGAGCTTTAGTAAGATGTTATGGTGCAGATGATGTTAGGGAAGGTGTAGCTATAATGCATAAGGAAGGTGTGGATGTTTCCATCACAGGTAACTCCACAAATCCAACCAGATTCCAACATCCTGTAGCAGGAACTTATAAAAAAGAATGTATGGAACAAGGAAAGAAATATTTTTCAGTAGCTTCCGGCGGCGGTACCGGTAGAACTCTTCATCCGGATAATATGGCAGCAGGTCCGGCCTCCTATGGAATGACTGATACTATGGGAAGAATGCATTCAGATGCCCAGTTTGCAGGTTCATCTTCTGTACCTGCCCATGTTGCAATGATGGGATATATAGGTATGGGAAACAATCCTATGGTAGGAGCTACCGTGGCTTGTGCTGTAGCTGTAGAAGAGGCATAAAATATCAAAAACTTGCAAAATATTTTATATAGTGGTATAATTCACTGGTATGAAAAAATTCTAACATGAAGAGTGGAGGAAAAATATGAAAAAAAGTTTATCACTTTTATTAGTGCTTACATTGATTTTATCCATGTTTGCATTAGTAGGTTGTAAGGGTTCCGACAAAGGTGGGGACGCTGAAACTAAACTGAAAGTTACATTAGTAGTACCTTCAGGCTTTGGAGACAAGTCATTTAATGACTCTGCTAAAGCCGGCGTAGACAAATTGGTTGAAGATCATGGAATTGAATTAAATACTATTCAGTGTCAGGGTGAGAAGTTTAAGCAGCACATTATGGATGCAGCAGAAACTTCCAATGTAGTAGTTTGTGTTGGTTGGGAATTTTGGGAAATCGATGATGTTGTAGATGATTATCCTGAAGTTAAGTTTATCTGGGTAGATAACGAAACTTCCAAGCCACATGATAACTTACTCAATATTATTTATGCACAGAATGAAGGTTCTTTCTTAGCAGGCTTTGCGGCAGCTAAGATGTCAAAGTCCGGAGTTATCGGTGCAGTTGGCGGTCAAGATTCAGAAACTATAAATGACTTCTTAGTAGGTTATAAGCAGGGTGCTGAATACGCTAATTCAGATATTAAATTTGTAAAGAACTATGCAGAAGATTATGAAAATCCTGCTTTAGGTAAGGAATTGGCTCAGGCTTTAAATGATCAGAAGGCAGATGTAGTGTTCCAGGTAGCCGGAAATACAGGCTCAGGTGTTTTTGAAGCAGCTAAGGAAAGTGGTTTCTATGCTATAGGCGTAGACCAAGACCAGAAGATTACAGCAGCAAAATTTGATGATGTAATTATTTGTTCCATGCTTAAAGAAGTTGGAGCTTCTATCTATGATGCAGTTAGCGGTATCATTAAGGATGGAGCTTTCAATGGTGGAACTACTTGGGTTGCAGATATGGCAAACGGATATATCAGCTTAGTATACGGAGATGAAAATTCAACTCAGCAGATTTCAGATGAGTTAAAGAGTGAAATCGATGGTATTAAGGATAAAATTGTTAGTGGCGAAATCGTAGTTGATACAACTAGAGCTAACTAGGATATAGTTTATAAAAAGAAATTCGCTTAAAAGGCGTAGCTGTTAAACGCTACGCCTTTTTTTCGACTTATTCACATTTTTCATAGGAGATAGATGGAGAGGTATTGTTTTGACAGAGTCGATTATTAAATTTGAAAATGTTTCAATGCAATTCCCGGGAGTTTTAGCTAATGATGATGTAAGCTTGAATATTAAAAAGGGTGAGGTATTTGCTCTGGTAGGAGAAAATGGTGCGGGAAAGAGTACGTTGATGAAAATTCTTTATGGCATCAATAGACCAACTTCAGGA
>CAMENZ010000001.1 GCA_945928865.1 uncultured Clostridia bacterium | reverse complement strand
ACCTGTGACCCCCTGCTTGTAAGGCAGATGCTCTCCCAGCTGAGCTAAACCTCCATCTTTTATGTCTTTGCTAAATGCTTGACACATTTATTAAATATACACTATGTAGTTAACTTTGTCAAGAGTTTTTTTACATTTTATATTCTTTTTTTGAAAAAAGTTTTACAAACCTTTTCGTAAAAGGATATATAATCTAGGTCCTCTTGATGAGTCGGAAATAATATTAACACAGCTATTTTCCTGTGTCAAGTTTTTTCTAATATAATCCTATGTTTTTTTGTGATTTTTGTATTCAATTTTTATTAAATGCCTGTTTTTCAACATATACAAGCCTCTGACTTACTCTAAAACCACCAGCTCTTCTTCATTTTCTATTATAGCTTTACCGGATGTTAAATCTTCTATTGCCCTTTTAATTTTATCTTTTTCCTCAATATCCATAGAAACTTTTACTTCCACATAATCTAAATATTTCAAGTCTTGAATTTGAAATCCAATGGATTCAGACATATTTTGTAACTTAGTTAAAAAACTATAATCTAATGCATAAGTAACCACCCATCGTTCTATAGCATCCACTATGCCGGCTTCCTTAAGGACTAGCTCTCCACTAGATGTATATGCCCTTACAAGTCCTCCTGTACCTAATTTGATACCACCAAAATATCGGGTAATTACCATAGCCACATTGGTAATTCCCCTATTAACTAGCATATGTAAAACCGGAGCTCCCGAAGTACCCTGTGGTTCTCCATCATCCGAAGCCCACTGAATTTGAAATTTATCACCCAACACTATAACCGGCACATTATGAGTCGCATCTCTATGCTTCTTTTTTATAAACTTAATAAACTCTTCGCCTTCAAGCCTGTCATTTATAGGCTTAATATAAGCGATAAATCTAGATTTTTCAATTATTTGCTCTGCAGAGCCTTCCTTTTTAACAGTACTATATAACTTCATAATTTATAAACCTATTATAATCTGCTTTCTTCATTTCAGCCTTTATAAGTGTACCTTCATCTTTATAATCCATAGAAAGGACACTGGCATTTTCGCATAGGTAAGAAGATATATCACCCCTATCATAAGGTATTAAAAAGCTAGCTATAACCTGATCTTTAAAAATATAAGTTTTAATTTTTTCAATTAATTCATCTAAATTATCTCCATATTTTGCAGAAATAAAAATATTGTCCATAGATAAATCAGGTATTATAGCTTCTTTTTCTTCGCTGCTTAACAAGTCCACCTTATTAAATGCCATAATTTTTTCTTTATTTCCTGCACCTATTTCCCTAAGTACCTTATCCGTAACATCTATACAAAACTGATAATTTTCATAAGTGGAATCAACTACATGGATTAGTAAATCTGCCTCTGCAACTTCTTCTAAAGTCCCTTTAAAAGCTTCCACCAAAGAATGGGGAAGTTTACTTACAAACCCAACTGTATCTATCAATATAAACTGGTGATTAGTATCTAAGACTACACTTCTCTGAGATGTATCAAGGGTTGCAAAAAGCATATTTTCTTCATATACCTGCTTTTCATCTTTAGATACCATAGCTAAAATCTTATTCATTAAAGCCGATTTGCCCGCATTAGTATATCCAACCAAAGCCACTACCGGAATTTGATTTTTTTCTCTTTTTTGCCTCTGTGTGCCTCTTGTATGTCTAATCTGATTTAATTCTTCCTTAATATCATAAATTCTTCTCTCAATATGCCTTCTATCGGTTTCCAGTTTCTTTTCACCGGGTCCTCTGGTCCCAATGCCTCCACCTAATCTGGACAAGGATTTTCCAAAACCTGTAAGTCTAGGCATTCTATATTTTAATTGGGCTAACTCAACCTGTAATTTACCTGTCTTAGAAATAGCTCTTTTAGCAAAAATATCCAAAATCAAAATAGTCCTGTCAATAACTCTAACTCCAACTATATCTTCAATATTTCTAAGCTGCATACCTGTAAGTTCATCATTAAATATTACAGTGTCAGCCTCCATATTAGATACCAATTCTGCCAGTTCTTCTACCTTACCCTTGCCAATTAAAGTAGCAGTGTTAGGTTTTTCCATATTTTGAGTCATAGAGCCTAAGACTTCTATATTAGCTGCCTCAGCCAAACCTTTTAGTTCCTCCATAGAATAGGAAATATCCTCATTTCTTTGAAGTCCGACTAAAATAGCCCTATAGGTTTCTTTTAAAATAACTTCATTGTTTTCATTAAATTTAAGCATATATCCCCCATTCTATTTCAAAGCTATATTTTTTATACAACAAAATCACTCTAAATAAGGATTTACAATTTTAATATATGTGCCTTTCATTCCTAAGGACTTTGTCTCCAATAATCCTGCACTTTCCATCTTCTTTAGAGCATTGACAATTATAGAGTTAGTAAGTCCATGTTGTTGTGCTACCTTACTCGCCACAATTATACCTTCTTTATCTTCATCTAAGGCTCCTAAAATTTTATCCAACGCATCTCTTTCCGAATAAGAAAGGGTTTCAAATGCCATATCTACAGCCATACGCAATGTGCGTTCCTTCGCTCTCTCAAGCTGTAAATTCCTTTGAATTTCTAAACCTACAACAGTAGCCCCATATTCACATAAAGCCACATCTTCATCATTAAAGCCATGTCCATATCTAGCCAAAATCAAAGTACCTAATCTTTGTCCGCCACATGAACTAGGAACTATCATATGAAATTTATCTTTCAATGGATAATTTTCTCCCAACACAGGCACTAAATCTTCTCCAATGAGATTTTCCTTAGTTTCCGCTATATCTAAAAATTTAAGGTTATCTTCTTCAGGCACACTTAAAAAACCTCTTTCATTTTCAACAGTAGAAGTATCACTCTCATCTATATACGAAGCTCCTAAAACCTGTCCTTCCCTATTTACAATATAAACATTGGATTCTATTAAACTACTTAAAATACGGCTCAAATCTTCATAAGACAAAGTTCCGGTAGTACTTTCCGAAAGAACCCAATTAAGTTTTCTTATTTTTTCTAAAAATTCTTTTTCCATTACAAAATATATCTATCTAAATCTTCTGCGTCTATAGTTTCTTTAAATTTTTCCTGAACATAATCAGCATCAATAACAATTTTTTCTTCATCCATTTCAGGTATGTTAAAGGAAATATCTTCCAGCAACCTTTCCATAACAGTATGAAGCCTTCTAGCCCCGATATTTTCGGTCTGTTCATTCATCATAAAGGATATAGTCGCAATCTCATCTATAGCATCATCTGTAAATTCAATGCCTACATTTTCAGTTTCCAATAAAGCCTTATGTTGCTTTGTTAAAGCGTTTTCCGGCTTAGTCAATATTTCCACAAAATCTTCCTTAGTAAGACTTTCTAAAGTGACTCTTATAGGAAATCTTCCCTGAAGCTCCGGAATCAAATCCGTAGGCTTTGCTACAGAAAAAGCTCCTGCTCCTATAAATAAAATATGATCTGTCTTAACCGGTCCATATTTTGTATTGATTACAGAACCTTCAACTATAGGTAAAATATCCCTTTGAACACCTTCTCTGGATACATCTGCCCCTGAAGTCATTCTGGAACCGGAAGCAATCTTATCTATCTCATCTATAAATATGATGCCATTTTGTTCGGCATTAGCTATAGCTTCATCCGAAACCTGATCCATATCTAATAATTTCTGAGCTTCCTGCTCTCTTAAAATTTTCTTAGCTTCCTTTACCGTACAATGTTTCTTCTTAGTTTTCTCAGGCATCATATTTCCAAAAATATTTCCTATAGCTATAGACATTCCCTCATTAGACATATCTAATTCGTTACCCTTAGGCTGTGCAATAACCTCTATCTCAATAAATTGCTCATCTAACAGTCCTTCTCTAAGCTGCTGCCTAACCTGTTCCCTAGCCATTTCTACATCTAATTCTTCCTTATCGTTAGAACCTTCTTTAGCCTGACTATCTAAATATTCTTGTTTTTGACTAGTATATTTGCCATTGTTCATTAGGAAATCAAATGGATTTTTATTAGAATTCTCTTTAGTTTTTTTCTTACCCGGTACTAAAATTTCCAAAATCCTTTCTTCTACGATTTTGTCAGCAATATAAAATTTTTCTTCTATCTTATTCTGCTTAGTAACTCTCATGGAAGCTTCAACTAAATCTCTAACCATAGAGTCAACATCTCTACCTACATAACCTACTTCTGTAAACTTTGTAGCTTCTACCTTAACAAAAGGTGCATCCATAAGCTTAGCCAATCTTCTGGCAATTTCTGTTTTACCACATCCTGTAGGCCCCATCATAAGTATATTTTTAGGTGTAATTTCTTCTCTCAGTTCTTCAGGCAGCAAACTTCTTCTATATCTATTTCTTAAAGCGATAGCTACAGATTTTTTGGCTTCTGACTGCCCAATTATATATTTATCTAATGCTCCCACTATTTCCTTAGGGGTCATGCTATATAACTTACTTGCCATATTACTTTTCCTCCTTTAAGGTTTCTACCGAAATATTGTCATTAGTATACACACATATAGAACTGGCAATTTTTAGAGATTCTCTAACAATCTCTTCTGCTGACATTTCTGTATGGTTAAAAAGTCCATTTGCAGCTGCATAAGCAAAATTACCACCGGAACCGATAGCTACGAAATCCTGATCAGGTTCTATGACTTCTCCATTTCCTGAAATCACTAGCATTTCCTCTTTATTAATAACTATCATTAAGGCTTCCAGATTTCTCATGCCCTGATCCGAACGCCATGCTTGAGCTAATTCTACTGCCGCTTTTTTTAAGTTTCCTGAATGTTCTTCCAGCTTTCTTTCAAACTTTTCTGTCAATGTAAAAGCATCTGCCACAGAACCTGCAAAACCTGACAAAACACTACCCTTATATATCTTTCTAACCTTCTTAGCACCATTCTTCATTATAGCAGATTCGCCCATAGTAACCTGTCCATCACCGCCAATTGCTAGGTCATCAGGTCCACGCCTTACTGCACAAATAGTTGTACTATGAAACTGTATCATATAAAATACCTCCTAGTTTATTCTTTATAATCACATTTACCATTAGAGCATGTATATTTTATGTTTTTCAGGTGTCTTTCCAATAAAAGTTCTCCACACTTAGGACATTTTTTATTAGTCGGTTTGTACCAATAAGCCCTATTACAGTTTGGATAATTACTACAACCATAGAAAATTTTACCTGATTTTCCTCTTTTAGCAACTATTTCATTGCCACAATCCGGACATTTAATATTTATGCTTTTTACTATAGGCTTAGTATTTTTGCAATCCGGATAACCGGTACAGGCTAAAAACTCTCCAAATCTGCCGGATTTAATAGCCATTGGTTTTCCACAAATCTCACATATATCTCCAGATAATTGATCTTCCAGCTTAACCTTTTCTATAGCCTTATCAGCAATTTCAAGTTCTGTCTTAAGAGGTCCATAAAACTCCCTAATAACCTTCTTCCACTCCAGATTCTTTCCTTCAATATCATCTAACTTATCTTCCATATCCGCCGTAAATCCGGCATCTACAATTTCCTTAAAATATTCCTCCATAAGAGCTATTACTACAAAGCCCAAATCAGTAGGCACTAACAGTTTCTTACTTCTGGTAATATATTTTCTGTCAATTAAAGTTGCCACGATAGGTGCATAGGTACTAGGTCTGCCAATATTCTTTTCTTCAAGTTCTTTCACCAAACTTGCCTCTGTAAACCTTGAAGGTGGTTCTGTAAACTTCTGTTCCGACAAAACTCTCTTAGCCTCAAGTTCTTCGCCTTCCTTAAGTTCAGGTAACAAATTGTCCTTATCCTCTTCTAAATTAGGAGAATAAATTTTCTGATAACCTTCAAAAATTAATTTAGAACCTGATGCCTTAAGGATATATTCACCATTTTCTATAACTACCTGCACGCTGTCAAACTTAGCCGCTGCCATCTGACTGGCTAAAAATCTATTCCAAATAAGCTTATATAAACTATATTGTTCCTTACTCAAAGAATTCTTAATAAAATTAGGATCTAAACTAATATTACTTGGTCTTATCGCTTCATGGGCATCTTGAATATCCTTTTTCTTATTAGAAAATATATTATTAGCTACATATTCCTTACCAAAAACATTTTCGATATAGCTATGAGCCATTCTCTTAGCTTCTTCAGATACTCTCACAGAATCAGTTCTAATATATGTAACTAAACCGATTGTGCCTTTTCCTGCTACATCCACACCTTCATAAAGCTGCTGAGCAATCATCATAGTTTTTTTAGTAGTAAAACCTAACTTATTAGCTGCATCTTGCTGAAGGCTGCTTGTAGTAAAAGGTGCAAAAGCCTTACGGCTTCTTTCCTTTCTACTTATTTCTTTAACAATATACTTACCGCCCTTTAATTCAGCTAATGCAAAATCCGCCTCTGCCTTACTTCCTATAACAAGCTTCTTACCTTGTTTTTCTACCAGTTTTGCTAAGAAAGTCTTATCCTTAGCAAACTCTGCTGCTATATTCCAATATTCCTGCGGAACAAAAGATTTAATAGCATTTTCTCTATCACATATAATTTTAAGAGCAGCCGACTGAACTCTACCTGCCGACAAACCTCTCTTAATCTTTCTCCAAAGTAAAGGACTAATCTGATATCCTACCAATCTATCTAAAACCCTTCTTGCCTGTTGTGCATCTACCAATTTTAAATCAATAGTCCTAGGTGCTTTAATAGCAGCCTTAATGGTTTCTTTGTTTATTTCATTAAACGTAACTCTGCAAGGTGTATTTTGATCTATACCTAATAAAAATGCTAAATGCCATGAAATAGCTTCTCCTTCTCTATCCGGGTCAGTTGCCAAATAGATTTTATCAGCAGCCTTAGCCTCTTTCTTTAATTCCTTTATTAAATCACCCTTACCTCTTATAGAAATATATTCAGGTTCAAAATCATTATCTATATCTATTCCTAATTTGCTCTTAGGTAAATCTCTAATATGTCCAACTGAAGCTATCACTTTATAGGAAGATCCTAAATACTTTCCTATAGTCTTTGCCTTAGAAGGTGATTCTACAATTACCAAATTCTTTTTCTTTACTTCTTTTTTTGATACAGCCATTATTCCTCCAAAACATTATTACTTATTGAAACATATAATAGTATGAAAATTAAAATTTTGCAAGGAAAATTTTGCCGAAACTATAAGCCAATATGCCTTTCATCTCCAGTACAGTCAAAATACCGTTTATCTCAACCACATTTTTATTTAATACATTGCAGAGATTGTCTATAGATATCTCACCACATTTCTTAACTATTTCATATATAATTTTTTCATCTTCACCAAGAGATTCTTCAATTTCTTTCTTTATATTAATTTCATCTACTAAATCCATAAAAATATCAGGAATTACTGTAACAATTTTCGCACCATCTGCAATCAACTTATTAGTTCCAAGACTAAAATGTGCAGTGATATTTCCCGGTACTGCAAAAACTTCTTTTCCCTGTTCTGCTGCAATTTCAGCCGTAATCAAAGAACCACTATTAGTTCCCGCCTCTACTACCACCACATTTTCTGAAAGTCCTACTATTATCCTATTTCTCTTTGGAAACATATATGGTCTAGGCTCTTGACCAAGGTCATATTCAGATATAATAAGCCCCTTCTTTTTTATTTCATCATACAGTTTTTGATTTTCCTTAGGATAACAAACATCCACTCCTGAACCTAAAACAGCTATAGTTTCTCCCCCACCTGCTAATACACCTATATGCCCGAAACTATCTATACCCTTAGCCATTCCTCCTATAACTAAAATGTCATTTTCCGCCGCCAAATTTCCAATTTTCATAGCTACTCTTTTTCCATACTCACTAGCCTTTCTGGAGCCTACTATACCAATACCTTTTTTATGGAGCAATTCTATATTTCCAATGCAAAATATTTTCTTTGGTGGATCTTCTATGTTTCTAAGTTTATCCGGATAAGCATCATCACTTATTTCTAAAATTCTAATTTCTTCTTTCAATTTGTTGTCCATTTTTTGTTTCTCCGAAAATTTTACTCTTGAATACTATTAAACTCATTAAAAAATCTGGTGTAATTGAGAGCTGCCGCTAAATGATATATTCTTATTTTATCCTCTCCACCTACATCAGCCACAGTTCTGGCAAGTTTTAACACCTTATGATATCTTCTAGGGCTTAATCTGTATTTTATATAAGCTTCCTTAATAAAATCATTTTCCTTTTTATCTAATTGACAAAACTCCCTTAACATATTCTCACTCATATAACTATTTAATTTCACAGGACAGTTTCTAAATCTGTTTCTTTGCATTTCTCTAGCCATAAGAACCTTTTCTTTCATTTCTTCCGAACTGTAAGAATCCTTGCCTACTAAAGATTTATACTTAACCTTAGGAATATCTATACACATATCTATCCTATCTAAAATCGGCCCTGAGATTTTATTTCTATATTGCTCTATTTCTCTCTGAGTACATTTACATTGATGTTCCGAATCACCTAAATAACCGCATTTACAAGGATTAGTCGCACCCACTAAAACAAATTTTGCCGGAAATGTATAAGTCTGACCTCTTCTAAATATGGATATTTTTTTATCCTCTATCGGCTTCCTAAGTAACTCTATCTGCTCTCTTGAAAATTCCAGAAATTCATCCATAAACAAAACACCATTATTAGCCAATGAAATTTCACCTGGAAGAGGTTCATAGCCTCCACCTAAAATACCCGTTGCTGTACTGCTCTTATTTAATTGTCTAAAGGGTCTAACATCTATTATAGGTCTATCTTTATTTAACTCACCCACCAAAGAATATACCATAGATGTTTCCAGTTTTTCTTTAGAAGTCATATCCGGTAAAATTGTAGGTATTCTCTTGGCTAGAAAAGTCTTTCCTGTGCCCGGACTCCCTACCATTAATAGCCCATGACAACCCGAAACTGCAACAATTATAGCCTCTTTAGCCGCCCAATGCCCTTTAACATCACTAAAATTTATGCTTTCAACCAATTTTTCTTCATTTATATCATTACCTTGAAAATATTCAACAGGTCTGTCTCCTTTTAAGTATTCAATCATTTCTCCTAAACTTCTAACACCTACAATTCTCACATTGGAACCTTTAACTGCTAAATAAGCTTCCTCTGCATTATCCATCGGTAAATATATTTCTTTAGTTTTATCAATAATCCCGCTTATCATAGGCAAAATTCCTCTAACTGCCATAACTTTACCATCTAAAGCTAATTCCCCTATAAATACTTTATTAAAGAAATTATCTGTTCCTATATTCTCTGTTCCTGCCAAAACACCACATGCTATGGCTAGATCAAAATGACTTCCACTTTTATGCACCCATGCAGGAGATAAGTTCACAGTTATTCTACCCTTAGGGAAATTCAAACCACTATTTAATATGGCACCTCTAACTCTGTCTGCCGCCTCTTTTACCGACCTGTCTCCTAAACCTATTACAGAAAAAGCAGGTAAACCTCTAGCTGAATCCACTTCTACCACAACTTCTATGCCTTTTATACCATGTAAAGTTAAACTCCTTGTAATTGCTAACATTATGCCTCCTAACAAACACCTCTGAATTTTATATTTTGAAATATTTTACCTTTTACTGTATTTAATGTCAATATATGGTAATTAAAATGGGCAAAAAGAAAAAAGTTGCAATTAACTTGCACCCCTAAAACCTTAAGTTTTCCAAATGACAAAGGCTTATTTCTATAACTTGAAAATCCACAGCTAAATAGGATGGCTTCTCCTTAGTTAAGAACCATTTAGCACAATTTCTTATATGTTGCCTTTTCTTACAATTTACCGCCTCTCTGCCCATTCCGTAGCTATCATCTAACCTGGTTTTAACCTCTACGAAAGCTATAATTCCATCCTTTATGGCTATAATATCCACCTCACCCATTTTGCAAATATAATTAGTTGCTAAAATATCATAACCCTTTTTCCTCAAAATCTCCACCGCCAGCTCTTCTCCGGCCCTTCCTACTAACTTCCTATCAACCACTTATAGTCCTTCCCGATGCATACTTGTAATCAAAATCCCCTTATAAAAGCCTTTCATTTTCGCCCGTATTTTACTATAAATGTAAAATAATGTCAATTTATTGTACTAAAAAAGAGCGTATCTCTACGCCCTCTTAAACTTTACCTATTTTCTAATTTTATTATTTTCTTTTCTCTTATAATAAAACTCCATCAAGCCCATAATAGCCAAGCTAACAACCACTCCACCTATTATGTCCAATACAGAATGTTGTTTAACAAAAGCCGTTGATATACTTATTATGGAAGTAATTAAAACCAAACTTATAACATAAATAGCTTTTCTGAATTTTTTTACACAGAAAGCTCCGTACATAACCGCTATAGAACCTACCACATGAAGAGATGGAAATACATTTGTATTAGTATCCACAGCATATAGAGCCCCCATCAATCTGGAAAGTCCGTTGTCTCTTGGGAACACCTCAGGTCTCAGATTTTGACAAGTAGGATAAATCATAAAAATCAGTACGCTTACCGTAAAGGATATTATGATAAACCAAGTCATCTTTTTAAAAGCTTTCACATCATAAAGCAAGGTATAAATATGAATCCAAAACAGATACACATACCAGAACACATAAGGTATGACGAAAATCTCCATAAATGGAATTATATCATCTAAACAACAATGCATTTCATTAAAATGACTGATAATCGGTAATCTTTCCAAAGAATAAAATGCAACCCCATATAGTGGCCAAAATATGAGCATTAGAAGGTGCTTAAACTCATCGCTGGCTAAATTGCTCGGTCTCAGTTTTCTATAATCCACAAAAGGCTTTTTTTTAGGCACGCCTTCATCTTCTTTGAAAATCAATGTTCTGATCGCGTAACAAACCCCTTCTTCCTCATTAGATAAAGTCTCAAAATCTGCCGCCGCCTTAAGTTCCTTGACTCCATTTGCCATTGCCACGCCAAAGCCTGCCGCCTCTATCATTTCCATATCATTATGACTATCACCAAAAGCCATAATTTCATCTTCAGATAAGCCTTCCATTTTGCAAAGTTCCCTTAGGGCAGTGGCTTTACTTGTAATTTTCCCTACCAACTCAATATTATTATGTTGAGAACTGGTCACTGAAATCCCATCCATTTGCTCAAATAGTTTCCAGAGCCTGTGTCTCTCATCTTGACTTTCAAAATGTATATTTATATTTTCAATTTCATCTCCATGTCTACGCCAGAAATCATATATTCTCTCTACAGGTTTACGTGTTCTAAGAACATATTTTGCACTCATAAAAGTAGAACCATTAGCCTTTAAATCTTCATAAAGTTCATAGTCCACATAGGCTGCTCCACCTGTAAACACTTCCACAGGAATATCTGTTTTTTCCATAATATCGCAGGCTTTTAAAATTGCATCTCTGTCTGCATAATTAGAGTAAAGAAATTCTCCCTGTTTATTTACAATATGAGCACCATTAGAAGTTATTATATACTTTAACCCTTCTATACTTAAAATCCTCTCCGGAAGTGCCACATAAGGTCTACCTGTAGCTACAACTACTTGAATACCTCGCCTTATTGCCTCTTCTAAAGTTTCCTTAGTTCTTCTGGTTAAACCACTTCTAGTAAGGGTCGTACCATCTAAATCTAAAGCTATCAGTTTTATTTTATTAAAATCAAAATCTATATTTTTACATCTATGTTTCATTAAGTATTATCCTCTATTTATACATTATACAGTCTAAAAATTCCAAATTATACTTTCGTATTTGTTTCATAGTAGCCGAACCCTCATGCCCGGGATAAATTGTATAATCATTGGGGAAGTCATCTATAACCTCTTTACAAGATTTTACCATAAGTTCAGGGGAACCATCTTCCAAATCTGTTCTTCCTAAATCCGTATCAAATATCGTATCTCCCGAAAAAACCACACGACTTTTTTCTGAAACAATTACACAAGACCCCATAGTATGCCCCGGTGTATGCCTTACCTGTAAACTTTCTCCATCCAGATCCAGCTTCATATTATCTTTCAGTACTACATCAACCTTCCCTTTATACTGAAAAGTATCTAACTCATGTATCATTACCGGAATATTAAAATGAGCCAAAATCTTATTAACAGCTCCCACATGGTCATAGTGATGATGAGTTAACAAAATCCCCTTAGGGTTTAGATTTTGAGCCTCTATATATTTTATAAATCTGCTGCCGTCATAGCCCGGATCTATGATATAGCAACTACCCTTTTCCTTAACTGAAATTATATATCCATTCTCTCTAAGGTTTCCACCTTCTAAGATTTTTATTTTCAAGATAGCCCTCCAAAAAATATTTCGTCCCTATATATTACAACATTTATTCAGTACTTGCAAATTATAATTTTTTGATATAGAATAATAGAATATATGTGATTAGAGGTATAGAGATGAAAATTGCGATTATTGGTGCCGGCAAATTAGGCACAAAAGTTGTGAATGCACTTGTAAGCGGTAACCATTCCATAATTGTTATCGATACAAATGAAGAAGTTTTAAACAAAATTTCTCAAAATTACGATGTAATGACAGTTGCAGCTAATGCTAAACAACTCAGCGTTTTAAAAGACTATCAAATAGGAAACTTTGATTTCCTTTTTACTTGCACAGATAGTGATGAAACAAATATGATTATCGCTTCTTTTGCTAAAAAAATAGGTTGTAAAAAAGTTGTAGCAAGGGTAAGGGATCCTGAACATATGAATCAAATGGATTTCATAAAAGAAAATTTAGACATAGATCATATTGTTAATCCTGACCTTTCCATTACGAATGAAATCTATAAATACTTAGTAGAAAAATACACTTTAACTAACGGAATTTTTTCCAGTGGAAAAGTTTCTATGGTTCAGTTTAAGGTTAATAAAATGAAACAGCTCATAGGTCTTTCTATGATGGAGGTAAATAATGTTCTTCCCCATATGCTGATTGTAGCCATTTCCAGAAATGGAAAGATTATAATTCCTCATGGCAAGCATGTTATAGAAGATACTGATACCCTATACCTAGTTGGTGAAAGATCTGAAATTGCTCATTTACATTCCAAGGTTCATGAAAAGGGTAAATACACCAATCTTCAAAAGGTTATGATAATCGGTGGCGGAAAAACCGGTTTCTATTTGGCTAAAAAATTAGCCGAATTCGGCATATCTGTAAAGGTTGTAGAAAGAAATAAAGAAAGATGTTACTATCTTTCCACCCACTTGGATGATGTAATGGTTTTACATGGAGATGCTACAGACGGAGTCCTCTTAGATGAAGAAAACTTAGATGAAATGGATGCCTTCGTTACTGCTACAGGTTTCGATGAAGAAAACCTACTCCTGGCTTTAATGGCTAAGCAGAAAGGTGTAGAAGATGTAATTTCTAAGGTTAGCCGCCAGAGTTATAAAGCTCTCATTGAAAAAATGGGTATAGATATGGCTCTAAATCCTTTAGATATTATAGTAAGTACTATTTTAAGATATGTTAAAGGTTCTAAAAAAATCATATCTTCTTTACTAATTCAAGGTCAGGCAGAAATTATGGAAATTATTGCTACAGATGCAATGAAGCTGTCCAATGTGGCTTTAAAGGACATTAACCTGCCGGACGGAGTTTTAATTGCAGCAATCCATAGAGGCAACACTGTAATCATCCCTAATGGAGATACGAAGATTTTATCTAATGATAAAGTTACCATTTTTTCACTTCTTTCCGACATAGGAGAATTAGAAAAATTATTTATAAACAAACCTCGTTCCTTCCACATGTAAAATTTTACACGCCTATAAATTAGGCTTGCGGATTTTGCTATAAAGGTGAAGTTTGTATATTTTAGTTTTCACTTGGAATTTTATATTATATTGATTAAGGAAGGTTTGTTATGAGAGGCAAGGTTCGTGATTTTGCCAGAATGCAAGGTGCCTTACTTTTAGTATTGGCAGCATCTATGCTAGCACCTTTATTCATAGCTTTTTACAACAAAGAAGCTCAGTCTTTAAAAGCACTAAGCTTTATTATCATAGCCTGCATAATTTCAGGCATATCATTAAGAATGTTTTTTAAGCCATCTGATGAGCGATTTAAAGCTCGTGATGGCTTTTTAGTGGTTACTTTAACTTGGCTTATTTGCTCATTTATAAGTGCTCTCCCCTTTGTATTTTCAGGGGCGATCCCAAGTTTTACCGATGCCATATTTGAATCTTGCTCCGGATTTTCCACTACTGGTGCTACCATATTAAAAGATGTAGAAATACTACCAAAATCCATTTTATTTTGGCGTTCCTTTACTCACTGGTTAGGGGGTATGGGAATTCTGGTATTCGTAATGGCACTACTTCCTGCTTGGGGCGTAAGTGGTCAAATGGTTGCCTATGCAGAAACGCCGGGACCTACTAAAGACAAGGTTACAGCAAAATTTGCAGATACAGCCAGAGGTTTATATAAAATATATATAATCTTAAGCATAGTGGAACTTCTTTTGCTTAAATTATGTAAAATGAGTTGGTTCGACGCTTTCATAAATACTTTCGGAACTATGGGAACCGGCGGTTTTTCAAACTATAATGACAGTATCGCTCACTTTACCAGCCCCTATGTTCATATTATCATTATAATTTTTATGATAATTGCGGGTATGAATTTCAACCTGTATTTCTTAGCCGGCAGATATGGAATTAAAAGCATTTTCAAAGATGAAGAAGCTAAATTTTTCTTAAAGATAATAGGAGTATTCTCTCTTCTTATTTTTATATGTAACAGCTTCTACAATCAATTTGAGAATTTAGGCAGAACCTTACTAAACGCAGTATTCCAAGTATGTACAATTATAACTACAACCGGTTTCGGTACTGATAACTATGATGTGTGGCCTACCTTCTCTAAAATGCTAATATTCTTCCTGTTCTTCTTCGGCGGTTGTGCTTGCTCAACAGGTGGAGGCGTAAAATGTGTGAGAGTATTAGTAACATTAAAACTGATAAAGAGAAGTTTTTCTGTCAGACTTCATCCTAAACGCATTGCTCATGTATTTTTTAACGAGACAGAAGTTCCTTCTGAAACAGTAATTAAAATTGCGAATTTCATATTTATATACCTATTAACATTATTTACAGGAACTTTAATGATTTCACTAGTTGGTAACTTAGATTTCTTCTCATGCTTTACAGCAGCAGCTTCCTGTATAGGAAATGTAGGTCCGGGTTTCAATGCAGTAGGTCCTGCAACTAATTATGCGGATTTATCAGATTTAGCAAAGTGGACTTGCTCCATACTTATGATTGCAGGTCGTTTGGAACTGTTTACAGTTATCACCTTATTCTCCAGATACTACTGGAACTCTAATAGAGCAAAATAACCTTAGATAAGTGGATTTTGCTGTAATTCAGTCGTTATAATAAAAACTAAGTAGAGGTTTTATATGCACATAAATTATAAAGTTCTAATTCGTATATTAGGCTTATTGACTTTAATCGAAGGTTTCGCAATGGTGCCTTGCTTAATATCCGGCATATACTTTAAGGAATGGCCTTCCGTTTATGCTTTCTCAATCATCGGAATAGTATCCATTCTCATAGGATATATGATAATTAGAAAACTAAATGATGAAAAAAAACAACTTCATATGTCAGAGGGTTTCCTTATAGCTTCTTTAAGCTGGATTTATTGCTCTCTCTTAGGAGCTTTGCCTTTCTGTTTTGCAGGCGGATACAGCTTTATAGATGGGCTATTTGAATCTGTTGCCGGCTTCACCACCACCGGAGCTACAGTTATAAATATAGAGACCTTATCAAATGCTCTATTACTATGGCGTTCTATAGAAAACTGGTTAGGTGGTATGGGTATTCTAATCCTAATTATGTCAGTATTTCCAACTTTAGGAATTACAGGACAATCCATAGCTTCAGCAGAGACAACAGGTCCCTTCTTTGAAAAACTAGGTGGTAAATTTTCTGATACCGGTAAATTCCTATATTTAGTTTATAGTCTATTCACCCTATTGGAATTCCTACTACTATGGCTGGGGCCACTTAATATGTTCGATGCTTTAACAAATACCTTAAGCAGCATAAGTACTTCCGGATTATCCATTAAAATATCTAACGCTGCTGCTTTTCAAACCGTATATGTAAGAGGTGTAATTTTGGTTTTTACACTGCTTTCATCTATAAACTATACTTTATATTTCCTAGTAGTAAAAGGAAGATTTAAATCCTTCCTTAAAAATCAAGAACTTAGACTGTTCTTTTCATTAATTATAGGTTCTACACTGTTAATAGGAATTATATTAAAATTAAATGGTACCTATAGAAGTTTATGGCAAGCCATAAAGGATTCACTATTTCAAGTCACATCCTTCATATCTACTTCCGGTTACTATGTTTGTGACTATACGAAATGGCCTTCCTTTACCATCATATTATTATTTGCACTTATGATGATAGGCGGTTGTACCATGTCTACTTCAGGTTCTTTAAAAGTTTTTAGATTTCTAGTGCTGTTAAAACTAGTTAAACGCGGCATTTTTAAACAAGTACATCCTAATGCGGTGAAAGCTGTAATAGTAGATGGTGAACCTGTTCCCGCAAATCGTGCATCAGCTATAACTTCTCATATTTTACTATACTTTATAGTGCTTTTAGTCGGTGCCCTGTGCTTATCACTCAATAACTTAGATATGGAAACTACTATTACCTCATCTCTAGGACTTTTTACAAACACGGGATTTTCTATGGGAATACCTGGAACTAGTGGATATTACGGAGTATTTAACGGCTTTTCAAAACTTGTGCTATGCACTCTCATGACAGCCGGAAGATTAGAAATATATGCACTTCTTCTATTATTCACAAATGCATTTTGGGGAATAAAACGTAAGAAATAAAAAATAAGGGCATCTACAAAATGTAGATGCCCTTACGCCAAATATAAAACTTAAATATAATGTATTTTATATCTGCTATTTTACCAAACAGCTTAAATATTTTCATTACATCTATATAAAAGATAATTCCACTATGCTACAGGCACTCTGCTCTGTTTATAACAGCTTTAAAATTCATCTTACTTTTTAATTTAAAACGTGTAATTAGTTCTAAATGTGCACATTGGTTTCGCATTTCCTTTAAAACAAATAGTGCTTGTTCAAATGCTTTTGCATCCACAAGATCCATTCCAAAGTCTTTTAAAACTTTTTCTTTTACTGTATCATCCAAAAAAATAAATGTATAGTAAAGACTTCCTAATGGTAAAGCTTTAATTGTAACCCAAAATGGAGGTTTACAATATTGCCTTACATATTGTTTTTCCTTCTTTAACTCATTAATGAAAGATTTTTTCTTTATATTCCCATTGTGATAATACGGTTTCATTCTGAACAGGTCAAAATTATTAAGTACATTGATTAGATGAGTATCATTTTTGTTAGGTCTTTTATAATATTTAGGATTAGTATAATTCATCGTAACTGAAATGTCTTTACAATATGTCTCTGCAAAATTATAGGCAATAGAAGTTCTCAGCCTTGATTCTATATCAAATATCTTCGATAATGTAGTCTCTTTTAATCTCATATCAAAAAAGAATAATTTCTCAAAATCTTCAAACCAAATATTTTCATATTCTTTATTAGATTTACTTACCTTTAATAATAAAGATTCAAAACCATTAACTACATCAAAATAATTATATTTCTTCAATATTATCTCAGCATTTACTTTATTCTTAAATTTAAGCTTTCTTTTCTCTAAGCAACTAATCTGTTCTCTTACTGTTTTGAATTTTTTTGTAAATATCATAAATAATCTCTACTAATATTTAATTTCAATACCCATCAGCATTACTTTTATTACTAAAAATATCAATTGTGGTAAATTATACCATTAAACAGATGTTAAAACAACAAAAAAGGCTGTGACCACAAATAATTATAAAAATCACCTAAGGTCACAACCTATTATTTTAAACCATTTTATTTTAAATTACTTCGGAGTCTATTTCCACAAACCCTATATTTTCCATAGCACTTGCCACCTCATCTACCAAGTTTGAATTAGCACCCCAACTTACATTAAATAAGCCTCCTCCGCCACCTGTACCAATTATAGTCATTTTCTGTTCTCCTAAATAGCTTATACAATGTACAACCAAAGCTGCCATACTACTGGTTCTTAAAAAAAATTTTTCCAAAACAACTAGTACAATTTCCGTATCATCTTTCTTTTCAAATTTGTTACTTATTAAATTATAGTCCACATACGGCTTACTTACTATACCTTCTACATAGGTACCTAAGTTTTCTAAACTGTCTGTAGAATGTCTTTTCATAGTAATTGTCTTGCTACTCATATTATCCCCCTTTGTACCTTTGTTATACCACCAGTATCCCTAGTCGTCAACCTCTATTCTACAAATTTATATGTGAAATAAAAAATATATTTATTATCTTTAATGAAATAACCCTTTTCATTTTCCTCTATATTATTCAAAGTCACCCCATCCTTATCACTATAATGAAAAGCTATAAGCCCTTGTTCTTCTCCATATTTTATTTCCTTCTTTTCATAAACTCTAGCATTTCCCAATATATAATCTTCTCCTAGAATTACATCTTTTACCAAATAAGAATTTTTCGTAGAATTGTTAACACCCCATTCATCTTCTGTTGCTAAAATAGTATTTATGGAAAAACCTTTTTCAACTTTAGGATCTAAGAATATTAAACCTTCATCAGAGGATTGATTGTTATTTATTTCAAGAGTATTCACCAATTTCTTTTCAATCAATTCACCATATTCATATTTTGCCATATAAAGCTCTAGACGTTTAAACTTTTTAGCAGTCTTATATTTATATAATATAGCTCCATTTATACCATTTATAAGATTAGTAGTATGTACTTCTGTACTATCATAGTCCATAGGAATAATTATATTTTCTGTTTTAACATTTTTATACATATTAAAACCTAAAGTACCTAAGGCTAGAATCGAAACAATTAGCAATAAAGCAATGATTTTCTTTAGAAATTTTTGAGTGCTTTTACCTTTAGTTACTATTGTCAAAATATTAGCTTCAGATTTTGCCGGCAACATCTCACTGCTTATATCTTCACCTGCAAACAATTCATTTATGCTTATACCTAAAATTTCACATAATTTAAGATATATTGATGCATCCGGCAAACAAATGCCTCTCTCCCATTTAGAAACCGACTTGTCACTCATAACCAATTTCTCAGCCAGTTCTTTTTGTGTTAACCCTAAAGCTTTTCTCTTTTCAGCAATATACTTACCAATTTTTAATAAATCCATAAGTCTTACCCCCTTTTCAGTAATATAATACTAAAAATTCATCCAAATTTACACACCTTAAAAGTAGAATTTGCTAACTTTTCTAATATATTCCTTATTTATCATTATATTTCACTCATGATAAACCTCCTTAATCTTTTTTATCATCTGAACTACTTCTTCTAATGGAATATTTGCCATATCCACTAATTCATATAATTCCATTATCTTCTCTTCTATCTTTTTTAAAAACTCCTCTTTTATGAACTCTTTATTTTGTGGAGCTACAAAATTGCCTTTTCCTTGTACAGAATTAATAAAACCATCTAATTCTAATTCATCAAAAGCTCTTTTAACAGTAATCATACTTACTCTTAATTCTTTTGCTAAAAATCTAATAGAAGGTAATTTTCCCCGCAAACCAAATCCCCCGAAATAATCTGTGCTTTGATTTGCTGCTCAATTCCTTTATTTTTCCAAAATCTTAAAGTCCAACTGTCGTTCTTCTACTTTAGCATCTATAACACGAATTTTAACCTTTTCACCTAATGAATAGTCTCTTCTTAAATGTTTTCTAAATGCCATACCCTCAACTGTATTTTTAAGTTCTACATAAACTCCAAATTCTGTCACTCCACTAACTATTCCATCAAATTCTTCACCGATATGCTTAGTCATATACTCAATTTTCTTGAATTTATCCACTTCACGCTCTAATTCCTGTGCTTTTCGCTCTGTTTTAGAACTTATATCTGCCGCAATTTCTGCCTTATCCGCATACAAAGCCAGTACATTCTTTTTAAGTTCACCTCTTAAAAACTTTTTTATCATTCGATGAATAAATAAATCCGGATATCTTCTAATAGGAGAAGTAAAATGACAATAGTAATTAAAAGCTAAGCCAAAATGCCCTTGACATTCAGGACTATAAAAAGCTTTTTTCATAGACCTTAGAATCACTCTGTTTACTACATCTTCATACTCCATACCCTTTAAATTACCTAAGATATCAGCTATGGTTCTAGGATAAATATTTTCTACCCCGCCCTTTAATCTTACATTAAAATTAAGTAAAAATGCCTTTAACTCATCTAACTTTTCACTATCCGGTCTTTCGTGGACACGATAAATAAAAGGCAGCTCTAGCCAGAAAAATTGTTCAGCTACAGTCTCATTAGCTAAAAGCATGAACTCCTCTATTAATTTATTTGCGGTTCGCCTTTCCCTAACTACAATATCTACAGCCTTTCCCTTTTCATCTAAAAGAATTTCTCCTTCTTCAATTTCAAAATCTATGCTGCCCATTTTTTCTCTTTTATTTCTAAGAATTCTTGCCAATTCTCCCATAAGGTAAATCTCTTGACACAATTCCTTATACTTATCTTTTAATTTCTTATAATCTCCACTTTCTTCTAAAATATCGGAAACATCATCATAAACCATCCTAGCCTTGGAGCTTATAATAGTTTCCTCTATACTATGACTTACAACCTCTCCTTCAGAATTCACTTCCATAATACAAGACAAAGTAAGTTTATCTTCATTGGCATTTAAGCTGCAAGCTCCATTAGATAAAGCTTTTGGAAGCATAGGTATAACTTGATTGATAAGATATACACTGGTTCCTCTATCTAAAGCTTCCTTATCTAAATAACCATCTTCATCTACATAATGACTTACATCAGCAATATGTACCCCCAATAAATAATTCCCGTTATCCATTTTTTCTATGGAAACCCCGTCATCTAAATCTTTAGCATCAGGGCCATCTATGGTTATAACCTTCCATCCTCTTAAATCATGCCTTTTGCCAATTTCCACATCAGAAATCGGTTCTCTACTTCTAGCCTTTGCCTCTGCGTTGACTCTGGATGGAAAACTTTCCCTAAGTCCATATCCTCTAATTAAACTTAAAATATCCTTATTATCATCATTTTTATTAGCTACAACTTCAAGTATCTTGCCCACCGCCTTATCCTTTTTATTCGGATATTTAGTTATCTTAACTAAAACCTTATCTCCGCTTTGAGCATTTTTGAAAAATTCCTTTTTTACAAAAACATCATCCACATTCTTTTTATCATCCGGAATAACAAAACCAAATCGCTTATTTTTATCAAAAGTTCCAACCACTTCCTTAGTGTTTCTCTCTAAAATCTTGGCTACTATTCCCTCTTTTGACTTACTCCATAAATGAGGTGGAAGAATATCCACTTCAACTAAATCCCCGTTCATAGCCCCTGCCATGTTAGATTTTGCAATAAAAATATCTTTACTGCCATCTTCAGCCTTGATGAATCCAAAACCTCTTCGATTCTTATTTACTATTCCTACAACTATTTCTCTAATGAGTTTTTTCTTCATACTAAACTTACATCCTCTTTTCCAAAATCTAAAAGTCTAAAACTTTTATTATTCCTATAATATTTAAAAAGAGAGTCAGCGAACTGGCTCTCTAAATAAATTTTATGCTCTTTTAAAATATTTTTTAAGCACTCTTTAGCTTATTCTTCGATAGCTTCCTCAGCTTCTTCTGTTTCAGCATCTTCATAAACTTCTTCATCAGAAGCGGTTTTCTTAATAGATAAGCTAATTCTCTTCTTTTCAGGGTCGATTTCTAATAACTTAGCTTCAACTGTTTGACCAATCTTTAATTCTTCGCCAACATTTTCTACTCTCTTATTAGCAATTTCTGAAATATGAACAAGTCCATCAAGACCAGGTTCAAGTTCAACGAATGCACCATATTCCTTAATCTGAACTACTGTACCTGTAACGATATCGCCTACATTGTACTTTTCGCCCATAAGTGACCAAGGTTCAGGTTTAGTCTGCTTTAAGCCTAAAGAAATTTTTCCACTTTCTTCATTCATAGCAAGGATTTTAACCTTAACAACATCACCAATAGCTAATACTTCCTGTGGATGTTTTAATTTACCCCAAGAAATTTCGGAAATATGTAATAATCCATCAATACCGCCTAAGTCAACGAAAGCACCATAATCAGTGAATCTCATTACCTTACCTTCTACTACATCGTCAACATGAAGGTTCTGCCAAAGTTCTTCTAATTTAGCACGCTTTTCTTCATTTAAGATGATTCTGTGTGAGAATACAGCTCTGTTCTTTCTCTGTTCAACTCTAGTTACTCTTGCAGTAATTTCCTTACCAATGTACTCATCTGCTGTTTCAATATATTTATCAGCTAATTGAGAAAGTGGCATGAAGCCTGTAACTTCCTTGTAGCCAACTATAACACCGCCGTTTACAGCTCTTAAGACCTTAACTGTTAAAACAGTTTTGTTTTCAAGGGCTTCACTAATTTCTGTCCAGTGGGCATTAACTTCTAACTTCTTCTTAGAAAGTGTAATAACACCTTCACCATCATCAGTCTTAACAACCTTAGCCTGAATGTCATCGCCAACCTTGAATAAATCTGTCAGCTTCTGGTCTCCTTCCAATGTTACTTCTTCCTTTGGGATAACTCCGTCTTTCTTGCATCCCATGTTAACGATTACTTCTTTATCAGTAACTTGGTGTACCGTTCCGTTAACAATTTCATTTAATTTTGGTAATCTCAAAGACTGTTCAATTTCGTCCATGAAATCTTCCATTTTCATTTCAGTGATTTTTTCACTCATGGTAGCAATAACCTCCTTAATTAAGCTTTCAGGCGTCGAAGCACCTGCAGCTACTCCTATTTTATTACATTTTTCCATTTGGTGCAACAGTAAATCTTCTTTTTTTTCAACTAAATATGTTTTTTTGCAAATATTCTTAGAGATTTCATACAATTTCTTAGTATTAGAACTACTTTTATCTCCAATAATAATCATGCAGTCAGATTTTGCTGCCAAATCCATAGTGCTTTTCTGCCGCTTTGATGTTGCAGAACATATTGTATTTTTCACCTGGAACTTGAAATTTCGTTTTTCTAATATTTCAACTACTCTATCCATAAGCTCCTTTTTAATAGTTGTCTGACAAACTATTAAAAGATTATCTTCCGTATAAGCTAAAGCCTCTGCTTCCTCTTCAGAATTTATTATCCATGCTTTATTCTCATACCAACCATTTATGCCTACAACTTCAGGATGATTTTTATCACCGATTATTAAAACCTGCACATTATTTTCATAAGCTTCTGAAACCAACTGATGTATTTTATCCACAAAAGGACAGGTTGCATCTATGATATTTAATTTTTTCTTTTCTGCTTCTTGAAAAAATCTTTTACCTTCACCATGAGACCTGACTATCACTACATCTTCCTCAATTACACCATCTAAATTTTCAAGAATATCCACGCCTCTGCTACTAAGGTCATTAGTAACTGTCTTATTATGAATTAGAGGTCCAAAAGTATAAATTCTCCCGCTACACTTATGTTCAATTTGTTCTTCCGTTTTATTTATGGCCTCTTTAACTCCGAAACAAAATCCGGAATTTTCAGCTAACACTATTTCTTTCATCTTTTACCCTTTTATTAGCCTTTTCATTTTCTATTTTCTAATTCTTCTAAATATTTTTTAAAGGCTGCTTCATTACCATTAGAAGTTGGCTCATAATATTTTGTTCCGGATTTATACAAACTATCCGGCAAGTACTGCTGCTTAACATAGCCACCATAATCATGAGGATATTTATACCCCGTTGCTCTACCAAGAGCTTTAGCCCCTTTATAATGTCCATCTTTTAAATGAGCAGGCACATCGTCAATTTTCTTATTTCTTATATCCGCTAATGCCTTGTTAAAGGCTTCGTTTGACTTATTAGATTTTGGTGAAGATGCTAATAAAATAACTGCCTGACTTAAATTTATAGCCGCCTCAGGTAAGCCAACCATAAGAGCCGCCTTAACACAAGAGGTAACTATAGAAATTGCTGAAGGATATGCCATACCCACATCTTCACTTGCCATGACCATAAGCCTGCGACCTATCATCTGTATATCTGCTCCTCCATCTATCAATCGAGCAAAATAATGAATAGCTGCATCCGGATCACTGCCTCTTATGGATTTCTGTAAGGCACTCAAAAGATTATATCTATCTTCTTCCTTATCGTAAAATCCGGTTTTTCTCTGCATGGCTTCTCCTACTATGGCTTGATCTATAGTATCACCCGAATTTAAATTATCAATTATGAAACCCAAAGTATCTAATGCTACTCTAGCATCTCCATTAGCCATATCACTCAAAATCCTAAGAGCATTCTCCTCATAGGGAATTTCTAATTTACCAAAGCCAATTTCTTCATCTTCTAAAGCCCGCTTAAGTATTTTGATCAAATTATCTGTAGTAAGTCTATTAAACTCATAAATATTTCTAACCCTACTAATTATAGCATTATTTACTGCAAAATACGGATTTTCTGTTGTACTTCCTATGAACTTGATAACACCTTCTTCTAAGGCTTTTAACAAAGAATCCTGTTGTAATTTATTCCATCTGTGAAATTCATCTACATATACATAAGTAGTCTTCTGCTCTAAACCGAAAAACTTCAGTTTCGCCCTCTCTATGACTTCTTTTAATTCTTTAATTCCGGTGGTTGCCGCATTTATTTCATAAAAATCCCCATCTAATTCCCTAGTTATAATTCTCGCCAAGGTAGTTTTACCTGTGCCGGAAGGTCCAAAGAATATGGCTGATTCAAAAGTTTTATTTTTTATGGCATTATAAAATAAGGAGCCTTCATACATAAAATGCTCCTGCCCTACAAAATCTTCTAACCTATTAGGTCTTATTCTAGTCGATAGAGGTATCATCTTTCATCCTCCTAAAGTTTATAACCTAATTTTAACATTACACAAGACTAAACTCAAGAAAACTTTGGAAATAAAATTTGTAGTATCTAATTTTAAGCCTATAACAATCATTTGCAATCATGCGTAAAGCAAAACTCTCCGAAAAAGTAAGGGGAAATCGCCTAATTTACAGATTATACCATATGTTTTGGCACCTTTCAATTTGCACATGACTTAAAATATATGGTAGCACAGATGATAACCGTTGATTCCCCTTATTTTTTATGTTGCTAAATTTCTTATCTTTTCTTTATTATAAAAAATATATTTTTCATGTATCTTTTTCAAAATATCAACCAAATAGAAAAATAAGCCCTTGATTTTCAAGGGCTTACTAATGTCACAATCTCTACTAACTTTAATGCTTCACATTTGGTATATAGGTAGTGCGACACCTTCTTTAATGTTCCACCTTTAACGGCAGTGGGACACCTTTTTGTTCACATAAATTATAGCAAATATCGTTTTAAACTTCAAATTTTAAAATATATATTAATCAGTTAGCATCAATTTGTCTATAAAAATATGCTACCTTATCGTTCAAAAATCGCCTAAGCAAATTTAAGCGATTTTTAATTGAGTTAATAATACTTTATTTCACTTCATACAAATTTATTTCTTGCTTTAAAATCAGTATATAATTCTTTAATAATCTTCTATTGTATTTTCTTTTTTCCAATTCTATCAAAATTTTTTCCATATAATTCTTACCACTTTCAGTAGTTATTCTCTTAAGTTGATGGATAAAAGACTTTAAAATTTCTTTAATGGATTCCTCTGATTTAATTGGAATATAAGCTATTTTCATATCATTTAAATTTTCCGAAACAAATATATTATCAACAGAAATTATACTACCCTCTAAATTAAGTAAATAATCTTCTAACGAAGCTACCATATCAATCATATTTTCCAATATTTTAATTCCCTCTAAGGCTCTTAAATTTTCCAATTCTGATAAGGGAATATAATTTTCTGTGCTATAAACAAAAAACTCTCCTTCATCAGTTTTTAATTTATTTATTGGCAAAATATATGGACAGATGCCGGAAAGCAGTATTTCTTCCCTCTCTATAAAAGGTAATACATCTTTGTTCAATTTTACAGCAATATTATTTTTCATATCAACCCCCGCATATTAAACAAGGTGTATACCCTTTATGCTTTGCATCTTCACTGTCTATTTCTATTTTATATTCTTCGCCCTTATAGTCCAGTTTCACATACCTACAATTTTTTCTATGAAATCTATTTCCATACTTTGGAAAAATAACCGCTTCATAACCTTCGCCGCCTTCTTTAAAAATCGATTCATCTAAAGGCTTACCATCCTCTAATTTTCCCGTAAAAGCTCTATTCATATAACTTAAATCAAACTTAATTTGCCCCTTAATTCCCAGAGGCTGCTTGACCCTAAAGTTTGAAACAGTATCTATACTAATAAGATCTTCTATTTTATTTTCCTCATATAAGTAATCAAAATTCTTCACCTTAAAATCTCTTAAAGCCGGATTTTGCTTATATATTTCTGAGGACATTCTTCCTTTAACCAAAACAGGTTTTTCAATAATGTATGCTTCTAAGGCTAATTTTTTCATCGCCTTGACTTGATAAAAACTTATGCTTTCACATATAGCTATTATGTTAATTATTAAAGCCAAAGCTATAATTGCAATTATAAAGATAGGTAGACTTATGGTCGCTTCTAAAATATAACTTCCTCTCTTATTTATGCTATTTTTAATTTTTTTCTTAATACTTCTCATCAAATTCATGTGGTGTTCCATTCACCTCTAAAGAATATCTAATACCTGTGTAATAATCAGCCATTAGAAATCCTCCATTATACAAAAATTTCATATTTATCTGAATTAAATCCATAATCCTAAGTTCTCTGGTTTTCTTTGGCAGTGTTGTAATCAAAAGCCTTAAGTAATCAGAATATTCTATGCCTTCGATGCTACTAGGCGATACATATTTTCGACTTTTTTTATTTGAATTATCTCCCGGTTCCTTATGGTCTATATCCTGACTTTCTCCACCCTTATTAATACTTTTAGCTATTTCCTTTACTGCATTATCAATGGAAAGAGCCCAATTATTATCAGATTTTACTATAGGTACTTTCTTATTATCATATAAAATTTCCAAATCATTTAAAGCCTCTAAAAAGGCCCAGCTTTCCAATATCAAAGCCTGTGTCAAAGGTGCTAAAGGTCCTGGTGTAATAGCTTCAGCAGCTAATAGGGCTGCCTGCCTTTTATCTGAAGAAGAATACAAATAGGCTAAATTAAGCCCGTTTCTAATTAAAAGCAAATTTCTATAAACACTCTTTCTTGCCTTTTCATCATTCAATTTACCACTTATTATATATTCAATTTCATTTTCAAAATATGTATTTCCTAAATCTCTTTTGTTCATATAGTCCTTGAAAAAAACAAAAATATATAGATTTTCTGTTGCTTCCGATAACAAGTTTTTAAAAGAAACTCCTTCCTTAAGCTTTCCAATCAGAGAAGTGATCCCTATACCCGCCTCCTTTCCTTTAGAAGGTAACCCGTTAATGATCCACCTACTAGTTATATACCTTGTGCCTTGACTTTCTTCTTTACTAAAATTTTTATTTTCTCCAGTTTGATTTTTCAATTTTATTTCTTTAGGCTTAACTTGACTGATAGTAACATCTCTTATTTGCTTCTGAAAAATTTCAGAATTCATAAGCTCATAACCTTTATTTTGGCATTTACCAATATGATATTGGATATATTTCTTTTTTCCATAAGTATAATCTCCATAGAAATTAAGCTTATTTTCTAAATCACATAAATTACCACCATTATATCCAATCAAACCATATCGATTTTTTAAATTCCTGTCATATTCTGCCAAAATACTCCTACCCCACTGTTTTCCAAAATCCTCAGCGGTACTGTCGATAGCCAAATGACCGGCAGCCGTAATGGCAGCTATTAAAAAAATCAATATTCCGGAAAATAACATAGTTAAAAACACCATGTATGAGCCTTTTTTATTATCTATTATCTTTATTCTTTCACTAATGAATTTCATCAGATATTTTATCCTTTATTCTAATAAATGTTACCTCACTCCTCTTATATATATCTTTACGCATTTCTACTCTACCTTTAACCTGAGCTTGAAAAGTAGTAAAAAATCCTATGGTCAATACAATCAAAGAAGCGACTAATAAAATAGTCATAGGCATAATTAAGGTTCCTTCTACAATCTTCATATTAGAACTTAGCTGAACTTAAGGAATTAAAAGTATTATCTACAAATGCCTGTATCTGAGTTCTAAAAATCAAGCCTAAAGCTATGGCTATTGCGATTAAAATAGCTACCTGTACCATTTCCATGCCCTTTTTATTACCTAAAACACTCTTTTTCTTTCTAAAATATTTTTTCATACTTACCTCCTTTTCTATTACATCTGCATCATTGCAGGGGCTGACACTACTATAATAAGAGCTAATAATAAAATGCCTAAAGGAAAGCTCATTTTACTTTCTCTTATTCTAATTTCTTCTGTGAGCCTTTGTTTTCTGCTCACCCATAAACTCCTAGATTCTACTTCTAAAAAAGTTCTTAAATCCATACCTTTACTTTGATTTTCAACTATTAAATTAGCCACCCTTGCTAATTCCTTTATACCGGAAATTTTAGCAAATTCAGAAAAATATCTGATCGGGTTTTCTCCATTATTTTGGGCACGACTTACTAAACTTTCGACATTTTTAGTAAAATAGTTTTCTTCTTCCTTAGATAAAACCCTATAACTACTGCCCACCCTTATAAAAGCGTCTCTAAAATTCAAGCCTCCGTTTAAAAGTAAAATTATTTGATTTAAAAATTTAGGCAACTCTGCCAAGGTTTCCACCTTATCCTTTTCTCTTTTCTTTTTGTTATACTTCAATTCTATTTATCCTCTCTATCATATAAATAGCTATACCCATTAATCCTAAAGCAAAAGTCATAATAATCTTCCCCGTATGAGTAAGATACATAGGCTCCATATATGAAGGTGAAAGTAATTTTAATGCCATAATAACTATAAAAGGTGCCATTCCCACAATTCTTCCCTCAAAAATTTTCTGTGCCATTAGCACCTTAATTTCTCTTTCTATAGAGATTTTGTCACCTATTAAAGAAGTAGCATTCTCTATCGCTTTTGACAAATTTGCTCCTGTCTTTTTAGAGTTTTCATATACGCCTACAAAGTCCTGTATATCTCTTAATCCACTTCTGTCTGCAAAATCTTTCAAAACATCCACATCTACCTCATTACTTCCTTTAATTCTACCTATCATATATTTTAATTCTAAAATAATATAGTCTTTATCATCATAGGTGTTTTGCCAAAAATATATTGATTCTTCTAAAGCTTGGCTCATGCTGGTTCCTGTAATCAGTCCGGCGGAAATGGAATAAAGCATATCCTTAAATTGAATCAATAATTCTCCCTGATGCTTTCCTATCAACATTTTCTTATATACAGGTGCCAACGGAAATCCTAAAATAGAAATTCCCAAGCCTATCCATAGACTATCGTAAAAGCCGTATCCTACCAAAAGCCCTAATAAAATCAATCCTATCACATATCTGATTTTTTCTTCATTTGATAAAGCCAAGTTCTTGTAATTTAGAGGCATACTGCTCTCCTTTCAAAAATATTTTTTCTACCTTTTCAATCTCATTCCCGGTCTTTTCTAAAACTTCCTCTCTATTAAGTTTCATAAGGGAATTAATCTTGAAATCCCCATCTTTATATTCAACTAATTCAGCTATTTCCATAATCCTGCGTCTACCACTTGATAATTTCCCCAAGTGAATCATAATATCTATACCCTCTGCAATCTGCCTATCTATAGATTCAATATTTAAAGATGCCGCCATCAAATACATAGACTCTAATCTTCTGAGCATACCTGAAATTGAATTTCCATGACCTGACGATAAACTACCATCATGACCTGTATTAAAAGCGTTAAGCATCTCTAAAACCTCTCCTCCTCTAACCTCACCTACAATTATGCGATCCGGCCTCATTCGCAAACTGCTCTTTATAAGTTGCTTCATGTCCACAGCTCCTGCCCCACTGGAATTACTATTTCTACATTCCATATGAACGATATTTTCTATGTAAGGAAGTTTAAGCTCCATAGAGTCCTCTATGACAATTACCCTTTCTTCCTTTGGTATTGCCTCTGCTAAAGCATTTAAAAATGTAGTTTTCCCCGAAGATGTACCACCACTTAAAAATATATTATAACCACACGCTACTAAAATTTTTAAAAGCTCTGCCCCTTCATCAGTTACAGTTCCATTTTTAACTAAATCTTCCATTCGCATAAACTCATCTTGGAATTTTCTAATGGTTAAAATAGGTCCATTAATCGCTATATTCTTATATACTCCATTGACTCTGGAGCCATCCAACAATCTAGCATCTACAATTGGATTTAACTCATTGATTTCCCTTCTTACATCTCCGGCAATATTCATCATGACTTCTTCCAACTCTTCTATTGAATCAAAATGTTCCTTGTATCTAAAAATATTCCCATTCTTTTCCACAAAAATGTTATCAGCACCATTAACCATTATTTCCGTAACTTCTTCATCTTCAACTAAAGGAGTTAGTATACCCAGCCTGCTTCTAGTAGTTAAAAATAATCTGTCCACCAACCAAAGCAAATCTAAGGTGTGAAATTGTTTCAGTTCCCTATCCTCCAAAACAGCAGCTTCTATTATTAACTCTGCTTCATTATCGGAAAGATTTCCCTGGCTGCCTAAAAGTTGTCTTACTTCTCTTAACTTTTTTCTAAATACCTCCTCTTTCCTATCATATCTGCAACAATTCATCTTCTAAATCCTCTCCTTCTAAAATATCTACAACATTAGCTACATCCTTTCCAAAAGCTCTATCTAAGTGTATGAGGACTCTTCCTTTATCATCTAAAGTAAAACTGCTTCCATCCTCACAAACAAAAAAATCACCTTCAACACCGCCTCCATCATACCTATTCCACAAAATCCGCCGCCTCCGGCACATCTCCCCCTCTAAACTATCCTCTTCCCGCCAAGGTTCATGACACCGTACATCCATGCCATTACACAGGACTATTTCCAACAACTGCTTCACACTCTCCAAACTTTTACACCCTCTACATTCCTCCTCATCTATATCCAAAATCACCCTGTCAAACTTGTCTAAATTATCTGATAAAATTTTTTCCATTAGTAAATCAGGATAATCCGTTACTCCTATGAAGAACCCTTCTTCAACTTTTATTGCCTTACTTGTTACACTAAAAGCCTTACCTTTCTTTAAATAATAGTCCATAGAAACTTGTCTTCCTAAATCAATTTCTCTTATTTCCTCTTCAGTTTTATTGGATGATTTGGCATAATTATAAGAATCATAAAACTTATCCCTATATAATCCTAAACTGTAACCCGCTCCTTCCCGTTTCCCCAAATATAAAGTTTTAAGTCCATATTTCATAGCCAAAAAATATCCCATTGCCATTCCTATTACTGTACTTCCACAACTTCTCCTTAAAGGATTTAATTTATATATTTTACATTCATAATCTACACTCCAACTAAATCCTTTATTTATCAAATATTCGCTTTTTATATAATTAGCCAGCTTTGATATGGGAAAATTATTAAGAACCTTTTCCTTTTCGATTAAAATATCATTTTCTAAAAATTTAATTTTATTATTTTTACAAACTTCTATATTAATCCCCTTAATATTTTTCATAAGCTCTAAAGCTATTTCTTTAGAAAATTCTAAGGAACCTGCATCGATAATAATGTTCATATCTACACCTGTTTAATTACCATTTATTTCCATTTATTTTACCATATATTACACTAATTGTAAAATATTGTCAATATAATTTAAAATAAAAACAACCTTAGAATTTAATCCAAGGTTGTCATTAATCCTTATAATATTTAAAGTTTGCTTTTAGAAGCCTCTTCCCCCACCACCATGGGTTCTGCCGGAAGAAGAAGTATGGACTGAAGATCCACCTATACCCTTAGAAGATTTATCGCTTGGCTTAGGCTTAGGAGTTCTGGTAAATGTAGTGTAAAGATAAGTATCTGCACTGCTATTTACTTTCATACTGTTCTGCCTGATATAGTCCTCCGCCCTATATTTCTTTCTAACGCTAGTCAGCTTACTCTTCTTAGTCATAGATGAAAGAATACCAACTGCACCACCTATGCCTAATGAAATGAAAAGATTAGTTAGCCAATTAAAAGGGCCTTTACTTTCTCCCCTTTCATCAATTTCCACATCGAAAGGCTTACCTTCTCTAGCCATAGTAGCCAGTTCATCACAAGTATTAGCATAAGCGACTAATCCTGCATAATAATCCTTATCATCGCCGAAACCTTCGATAATTTTATCTAAAATATGCTCGATACCATAGTCTGTAAAAGCGTCTATACCAAAACCGTCAGTGGATATGTATAGATTTTTACTATCCATATCTAATACTAAAAGAGCTCCATCCAAATTATCACCATATCCTAAACCATTATTATCATAAAAATCATCGGCAAAATCCCGTATAGATTTACCTTCTAAATCTGTAACCGTTACCACGGAAATATCCAATTTCTGCTTTTTAGAAATATCATATAGTAACTGGTCTAATTGAATTTCTTCTTCAACACTTAGAACATCAGCCTTGTCCAAAACATGATTTTCAGGAAGTTCAGGACTCCTTGCAAAAGCCTTAAGGGGTATCATTCCAATTAAAACCAGTACGACCATAAGACTTAAAATTTTCTTTGCAAACCTTATGTTATTATTGTCTTTTAAATTCTTCATGGCACCCTCCTAACTTATCATCCACAAAAGGAATGTTACAAGGTACGAAATAGCTGTTGCTGCACCACCGAAGATGGCTGCATTTCGCCAAAAAGCACCCTTATCTAAAGGAAGATTTCCTACCATTTTACCTGTTTGACCATTCATGGCAAAGGTGTATTTCTCACCCTGCCAAGTAGTATTCAAAATCCAAACCGGCAAAAGGGCATATTTTGCTTTACCATTTTGAAGATTTAAAATACAATTTTCTGTCTTAACTGCATCATAGCCTGTAACTGTATCATAAAAAGCGTTTTCTGTACTAGTTCTAATTCTCTTATTTGCTTCTTCTATACTATCCTCAGCTGTAACAGTGTACTTGTCTGCTAAAAATCCTGATAAATAGGCTGTTTGGAAATCCACAGAATCTTCCATATTAAAAGGTTCTATTGATTCCATAAGTTCATTAGGCATTACTATAGACCCGTCTACCGGTACGTTATCAAATCCTAAATCGCCTGACCTATAAACACGATAATGAGAAACCTGCAAATAATTATATTCTGAATCACTCCAAGCTTTTTCATTGACGGCTGAGTAACTAACCTTCGCTTTTACATCAGCATCAAAAAGCCAAAATGGTACATAAAGTCCTTTTATTTCATCTATGTGGTTTTCATCTTGAAAGACCTTAGGCAAGAATTTTTTTCCTTCTAAGTGCTTAAAGTAGGCATCTTTAGCTGCTTTTTTATCCTTCTTGAAAGGAATTACCAAATCAGGCCTTAAATCTCCTGCGAAATTTCCTTTAACAACTACCGGATTATCACAGTAGGGGCATTTTGTGGCCGCCGTACTTTCATCACAGATGACTTCTCCTCCACAGGATTGGCACTGATAGACTTTCATACCATCAGTTTCCCCTTCCTGCCACTCAGTGCCTGCCTGAGTTGACCAGTTAATATCTTCAGGTTCCATAGATTTAAGTTCGTCATCTAATGCACTTAAAGCTGCTACATCCATTTCTGTATCACAGTATGGGCATTTCATATTTTGTGTACCGCTGGAAAACTCTAATCTACCACCACAATTAGGACATTTATATTGTATTAAGTCTGCCATAGCAACCTCCTTAGTGAGTAGGTTTACCACATTCCGGACAGAACTTTGCGCCTGCATCTACTTTGTTTCCACAATTAGGGCAGAATGAACCTGCTGCCTCAGGTTTTTTGCTTCCACAAGTAGTACAGAAATTACCTGTATTTGCAGCACCGCAGCTACAGTTCCAGCCATTAGTATTTGCAGCTTGCTGAGCTTGTTGCATTTGCTGACCCATAGCGAAAAGGTTTTGAGCACTATTGCCACCGGCATTATTAGCCATACCTAAGCCCATAAAGCCTGTCATAGCTCCACCTTCATTACTTGCAGCCATTTTCATTGCTGATGCCTGTGCTTCCGTTAAGGTTGCGGCTGCCATAGTTGGATCTTTGTAAATAACAGTTCTTTGAGCAATCCTGATCATTTCGGCATCTTCTTCAGGAAGAGTTACCGGATTCATACCTATAGAAATAACTTCTAATCCTCTTAACTCACCCCATTTTTCATCTAAAGCTTCATTTACATAATCACAGAGTTCATTTACATGAGACGGAATAGAGCTAGGTCTAATTTCTAAATCTGATAATTTTCCCATTGCAGGCTGTAAAGCTGTTAAAAATTCAGCCTTGAGCTGATCGACTATCATATCTATAGTATATTCGCCGGTTACATTGCCTGCCACATTCTTATAGAAAAGAATCGGGTCCATCATTTTGTATGAATATACACCTGAACATCTAATAGAAACATCCACATCTAATCCGATATTTCTATCTACCACTCTAAATGGAATAGGCACAGGTGTTCCAAATTTATTATCTACCATTTCTTTAACATTGAAATAGTAAACTCTCTGATCTTTTCCTGTATCTCCACCATAAGTAAAACGCTTTTTAAAAGTCTCAAAGGTAGCCTTAATACCTTCCTTTAAATTCCCACAGAAAATAGTAGGTTCTGTGGACGCATCATAAGTATAGTAACCGGGTTCTGAACAAACTTCTACTATCTCTCCCTGATCCACGATTATAGCACACTGTCCGTCAGCTACTAAAATTCCTGAACCGTTAGTTATGATATTATCATTGCCATACTTGTTAGAAGAATTCTTTCCAATTCTCTTTTTTCCTTTAATCATCAATGTTTCAGAATCTAAGGAATCAGCTAAAAATAACTCCTTCCATTGATCTGCCAGGGTTCCGCTACCTGCTGCCAATGCAGCTTTAATAAGTCCCATAATTATCTCTCCTTTCAATTTAAAAGATTACACTTTATTGTATTTTAACACATTTCTTATAAAATGGGGCAACTTTTTACAAAATATCTAAAATATGATCTTCAAATAAATCAGTACATAATTTTAATACATTCATAAAGTAAATCCAATATATCAAAGGAATTATAAGCAATGGTACTAGTTATATTTTGGGGTTATATTTATTAGAGATAAAGCTATAAATAATTGACTAGTCTTAAAAAATATGATATAAATTTTACTATGTTCCTTAAGATACTACCGAAAAATATGGGAGATTTATATAAATGGAAATAGAATTAAAATACATTTTAACTGAACCAATTTCTATAAACAAACTTTTCAATGATAGTCAAGTGGAAAAAATAAAGGTTTTAGATTCTGAAAATACACTTGAAATGAGAGCTATATACTTAGATACCGAAAATCTGGATCTCATGAAAAATCAAATTGCTTTTAGAATTCGTTATGAAAACCATGAACCTATAGCCACTTTGAAATGGGGCGGTTCGGCGGATTTTGGACTACATATAAGAGGAGAACTTAATGTTCCTGTGGATTCAGCTTTCCTAAATAAGCCTACTCTAGCCCTATTCAAAGGCAGTGAAATTTATGATAGCCTACTAAAAAACCTTGAAAACAGTCAGTTTTCCAAAGTTATGGAAATGAAATTTATAAGGCAAGAAATTCGCTTAGATACTAAAAAATCCATATCTGTATTATCCTATGACGAAGGTGAAATTTTGACTAGAAATGGAAATGTTCCAATTAAAGAAGTCGAATTAGAACTCTATTCAGGAAGTGAAGCAGATATGACCGCTTTAGGAGAAAAATTATCTAAAAAATATAATTTAACACCTTCTAATATAAGTAAATATCAGCGTGGGCTGGAACTTTTAGGCTTATAGAAGGAATATAAAAACATATTAACACAAAAAATAAAAAAGCATACAGACTAACGCCTAGCCTGTATGTTTTTTATTGTTTTATTTAGTTCTTCTCTTAGCTAATTCTCTGATTTCACTATATTTTCCCATAATGTAATCATAATTCTTAGGAACATGTGGAAGCAAGCAATTACTACAATCTTTGGTTCCATCTTCCATAAAATTACAATTTCCGCCACACTGATCTCCTAAAGCATATAGTGGGCAGTAACAGAATAAACAGTTAAAGGTCTCAGGATTTCCCTTTGCATGGCAAGGGAAAAATTCACAATTTTTGTGTTGGAAAAACTTATAATTCTCTGTTTCGACTAACTTCATACTAAAAAATCCTTATCGGTAAATTCCGTATTTTACCTTTATCCTTTCTATTTTATTTATCATAGGCTTACCTATTATAAACATACATATTGCAGCGATAGTAGCATGGGCGAAATCATAAGAAACCCCTGAAATATAGAGCATCTTTAAGGTCTTCCAACTAAGCTCCATACCGGGTAAGCCCATAGCCGTTACCATAGCCGATATATTCATTATACCACCATATAGTATAAAAGTGGTTAAAAAAGTAAATATTGTTAAAGTAATATTTCCTACAGGCAATTTTTGCCTCTGCAAAATCGCCCCTACCAGCAGTGAACCTGCACCAAAGACATACAATCTCCAACCTAAGAAGGTGTAATCTTCCTGTGGAAACCACAAATATTCTAAATAGGCTATAATAAGTCCAAATATAACTGATAAAATAGGTGTCATTACAGCTCTAAAACCCATTAAAGAATTTCTAACAACTTTCCTATTCTGTGACTTTACACCTTTTCCATGCTCAAAATCCGCCGCCTCAGCCACTGTTTTTTCAAAACGATTTTCTATACTCACCCTGTTGAAAAAAAGCCCTGCTAAAAAACCTAACAGTCCCCAACAAAACATCTGCCAAGCTGTCCATGGACCTTGACCCATGTAAAAATTACATACAAATCTAGACAAGGCACCCACTAAAAATCCGGCTTCCGGACCCATAGCTACTCCGGAAATAACTACCATAGTAGTTCCAATTTGAAGGGGAATAGTAATATGAAAAAACATATGTGTCATTGTAGTTATAGCACTCATCATAGCTATTAAAACTATTTCCCTTGCCTTAGGTTTTCTCTTTTCATATATCATAAAGAAAGGAACAGTAGTATAAATTAAAACCAAGGTACTGGCTATCATATATTTACTATTTCCATTTATCAAAGTCGTTAAAAATATGGTCAAAGGAATTAATGTAAATATCATAATACCTGATACTAAAGTTCTCTTTTTATGGGCTGCCAAACCTACTTTATCATAGTTTTTTCTATCCAAAGAGATACCTCCTCCCATGTGATACCCTCAGGATACCATCTTCTAACCAATCTATTAGCAGAAGTTGTATAAAAACTGTTTCCTGCAAAAAACTCCTTGGGACTACCGACAGACACCACATCTCCATCAAAAAACATGGCGCACTTATCTGCATACTCAGCACAGAATTCAACATCATGAGATACCATGAATATAGTAACCCCTTGTTTTTTTAGTTTTTGAAAAATACCTGAAAGAGTAATTTTAAAAAACGGATCCAGTCCCTTAGTCGGTTCATCTAAAAGCAATACGGTAGGTTCTAATAAAAGAATTTTACCTAAAGCCAATCTTTGCTGTTCTCCTCCTGATAAATCATAGGGATGGGATTTTCTCAAATGCGAAATTTCCATCATTTCCAACATTTTTTCTACCCTATCCACCTTTTCTACATCGCTTATTTTTTCTCTATAAAGACTTTCTAATAATTCTTCTTCAGCCGAGAGTTCAGTAAACAGAGCTTGTGGATTTTGGGGAAGCATAGAAAGTTTATTCTTAAATAATGCTTTGAAATTTTCTTTTTTCACTTTCAAACCGTCTACAAATATACTTCCCATCTGAGGCTTGATAATACCCGTAATAGCTTTCAAAGTAGTCGATTTTCCCACGCCATTTCCACCAAGCAAGCAAAAAAACTCACCCTTATTCACATCTAAATTAAGACCTCTTAGCACATCACTACTTTCACGGCTATATCTAAACCAAAGGTCTTTTAGGCTTATGATAGGCTCGTCCTTTTTTTCGGATTTCAATTTGTTTTCTGTCTTACTGTCCTTCCTACTTTCCATCTCAAAATCCGCCCTGCCAACCTTCGGAGCTTCAGCTAAAACCTCTTCCAACCAAAGCCTACCTTCCCTGATAGTCAATGGCATTTCAGCCCTTTTAGCCCTCATCTTTGCTCCCATACTTTTTACATTATGAGCATATATTTTCATAATAGCCGGTAGCCCATAAAACATAGGATTAGGCTTATTTATATCTTCACCGGCTAAAATTTCTCCTACCTTAGTAGGAGACGCATCAGCGATAATTTTGCCACCTTCCATAACTATAACTCTATCTGCCATAGTAAAAAGTTCTTCTAAACGATGTTCTGAGATAATTACAGTAGTTCCTAACTCCCTGTTTATTTTATATATAATTTTTAGAAATTCATCAGCAGCTATAGGATCTAATTGAGAAGTTGGCTCATCTAAAATGAGAATTTCCGGTTGCATAGCCATAATTGAAGCCAAATTCAAAAGCTGTTTCTGCCCTCCGGATAAGTCTGCCACATTTTTTCTAAACCAACCTTGAATATCAAAGAAACTTGCCATTTCTGCCACCCGGCGCTTAATAGTCTGATTATCCAAACCTAAACTCTCCAGCCCAAATGCCAATTCATGCCAAACCTTATCGGTAACTAACTGGTTGTCCGGATTTTGCTGTACAAAACCTATATCTGTAGCATTTCTCCTATCATCTAATTCCCCTACAGGAATATTATCATACAAAACTTCCCCTATTCTATCACCATAGGGTGTAAGATTTTTCTTAAACTGTCTTAAAAGGGTACTCTTTCCACAACCGGATTTTCCACAAATCACAACGAATTCCGATGGTGAAACCTCAAAATCCAAGTTGTCTAACGCCCATTTTTCTCCTGTAGGATATTTAAAACTTAAGCCTCTAACCTGTATTCCTGCCACTTTTTCTCTCCTCTTATATCTAAAACTATAGGTAAACTCATTAAAACCATATATGTCAAAAGAGTTATCCCCATCCACAAATCCATATTTTTCAAAACTATTTTAGGATAATAGTAAATATTATTCAAACCTGTCATACAACCTAAAATGGTAATTAAACCAAATATCAGTTCTAAGACTAATAATATTTTATCCCTATAGGATAGCTTAAATAGATGAAAACTGGTTCTTCCATGTAGTCCATATCCTCTAGCTTCCATAGAATCGGAAGTTTCGATGGCAGCTTCCAGTGACCATGAAACTAAAATAGATACTTCCTTTATCCTTTGACGCATTCTAAAGAAAATACTTCCGCCCCTATGTCTGCCCATACACTTCTGACCCATAACAATTTCTTTAAATCTTTCCTTTAATAAAGGAATAAATCTAAATATCATAGATAAGGTTAAGGCTAAAACAGGGGTAATTCTTCCAAACAAATAAATCAACTTATCCGCCGACATAACCACATTAAAACAGGAAAACCATATTATAACAGCAGAAATTAAAGCGGCGGCAGCAATGCCATATACAAATGCCTCTAATGTTACTCTATTATCATTTAAGAAAAATAAAACTGTAGCACCGTTATTTATAAAAAGCGCATTTATTACCGACATTATTATAATTATAGGAATGGTAAATAAAATATTATATTTGATTGCCTTTTTACCACTTAACAGTATAGAATAAGTCCACGCAAAAAAAATAGTAATAGTAATAAACCATGGATTCATAGAAAACATGGTTATTCCTATTACAAGTGCAAAATATACTACATTAACGATTGGATGACAATTAGCAAAGGTGCTTTTTTCACCTAAACCTTCTTTTATCACTCTTATTTATCCCCTTTTAAATCCCGACCATTCTCTAAAGAGAAAGTCCATATTATATCATCACCTGGTTGAATTACATATTCCTCAGGCTCTCCTTCAAAGACTTTTCCGTTTACAGTAAACTTCCATAAACTATCTTTACCACAATCACCATTAGTCAAGTATCCAATTTTAGACACTCCATTACTTGTAGTTACAATCTCTATAGAATTAGACTTACACACTTTTTCTATTACCTCTAAAGCAGTGTTGTCTTTTTTACCTATATATTTAAGCTTCTTTAAAGCAATTCCACTCTGCGGCATATATCCAATTAGAGTAGGATCTTTTAAAGCAGATAGATTTTCAACTACCTTATCACAACGAATCTCTATATGTATATTAACTGAATCCTTATCTGTCAATTTATAACCTAGTTCTACAATCAAAGACCCTATAATTAAAACAGCTAAAACTATTAAAGCTACCTTCCTCTTTTTTCTAAGGTTCTTCTTTTCAACTAACTCTTCATCTTCAAAAAAAATATCCTTAGGCTTAGAAGTCATTCTATTATAACTATATTCGCTTTCTTGGCTCTCTATATTATTTTTCTTTTTTAAATCTTTCATTTAGCAGTATTGCCTCCCATGAATATACAAAATTTTATACATTCATAGTACCACAAACTCATCATTTTGGTCAAGGAGAGTATTATGCAAAATATATTAGTTTCACTATCTACACCAAAAATCGAAAAAGGACTTGTAAGGCATTTTCCCTCCAAGTCCTAAATTTTACAAGTTCAATCGTTTTAAGATTATTCTTCGTCCATGATTTTGTCGAATTCAGCAACTACAGCATCAAATTCTTCATCGGATTCGATGTCTACTAATTCAAATTCTTCTTCGCCAACTTCCTTATATCCATAGATATAAACATCATCTGAACCATCATTAGGAATTAAAGCAATGTACTCTTTACCTTGGAAATCAAAAACTCCCATGATTTCACATTCTACTTCGCCACCATCATCAAATTCTAATGTAATAATATTATCTTCGTCGATTTCTACTCTCTTCTTTTCGTCTGTCATTTTTATTCCTCCATAAAATATTATATTCTAAAATTAATCTTAATTCATCATACCACAAAGGTAGCAACTTATCAACTGAAATATTCCCTTATGGCCTTTGCATTTTTTTCTGTAATTCCCTCTATTTTCATGAGTTCTTCTACACTTGCAACTTTTATTTCATCTATGGTTTTAAATCCCGTTAAGAGAGCAGTTCTTTTTTTAGGACCGATTCCTGATATATTATCTAAAATTGAACCGATAGTATTTTTTCTATGTAAATTTCTATGATACTCTATAGCAAACCTGTGAACTTCTTCTTGAATAGTTCCGCAATATTTAAAAAGTAAAGGATTTTCTTTCAGTATAACTTCTTCGCCCTCTTGATTTACCAAAGCTCTGGTTCTGTGATTATCATCCTTTGCCATACCCAATACAGGCACTGAAATATTAAGCTCCCCTAATACTTTTTCACAAGAAGTAACCTGACCCTGTCCTCCATCCATAAGGATAAAATCAGGTAGAGTTTTAAAACCTAAATCCCCTGCCTTAGCTCTTAAAAATCTTCGCCTTAGCATTTCCTCTAAACTGGCATAATCATTTTGACCTTGAACTGTGCGGATTTTGAACCTTCTATAATCCTTCTTAACCGGCTTCAAATTATCAAAAACTACCATTGCCCCAACCGTATCTACTCCATTAGTATTAGAAATATCGTAAGACTCAACCCTATATGACTTTTTCTTTACACCTAAAAGTTTCTCTAAAATCGCCCTTAAATTATCTTCCTTTTCCTTAGCAGAAGCAATTTTAATTTCTAAAGTCTTAACCATTTCCACCGCATCAACCTTAGCCATATCTAAAAGGGCTTTCTTCTGACCCTTCTTAGGCACTAAAATTTTAACTTTTCTACCTTCTTTTAGGCTCTCCAGATATTCTTCAATCAGTTCAAAATCTGCCGGCTCTTCCTCTACGATTATTTCAGCAGGTACAGTAGCCCAACGACTATAATACTGCTTAATAAACTCTCCAACCCTGTTATTATCTTCATAGAAGCCCTCACTTGACATATTAAAAGTTTCACGCCCTACCAGTTTTCCATCTCTCACCATAAATAATAAACAAGCTGCATTATTATCTCTACCGATGGACAATACTATATCAAAATCTTTGCCATTGGCCCTAGCCACCCTCTGGGTTTCTCCTAAAGATTTAATAGCCATCAGATAATCTCTATATTTTGCAGCTTCCTCAAAATTCAATTCCTCCGATGCTTCATTCATCTTTTCTGTTAAATTTTGAATCAAAGGTTTCTGTTTCCCCGATAAAAAGCTTAATATTTTTTCTATGGACTTCAAATATTCTTCTCTAGGAACATTTCCCGTGCAAACTCCCACACATTCATTTATATGATAATTTAAACAAGGCTTAAAGCCTTCAGGAAATTCCTTAGAACTACAGCGTTTTAATGAGAAGATTTTGCTCAATAATTCTACCGTTATATTTACAGAGCGGGCATCGCTATAAGGTCCAAAATACCTACTACCATCTTTACTTACAAGGCGTGTTTTCAGCACCCTTGGATAAGGCTCATTCATAGTAACCTTAATATATGGATAGGTCTTATCATCCCTAAGCAAAACATTATATTTAGGCTCATACTTTTTAATTAAATTGCATTCTAAAATAAGGGCTTCCATCTCTGTTTTGCAAGTTATATATTCAAACTCTGCAATGTGAGATACCATAGCCCTTACCTTTGGATCCTGTTTTTTAGATGATTGGAAATACTGACTTACCCTTCGCTTGAGGGAAACAGCCTTTCCAACATAAATAACCTGACCCAATTTATCCTTATGAAGATACACTCCGGGACTTTCCGGAAGCTGTTTCAGATTTTCCTTAATATTAAAAATCATCTATAAGGCCACTCCCTCTGTCTTCTATCTTCTTCTATTTCCAACTGTTTCTGTGCTAATTTTCTAAGTCTTTCTCGCTTAATTTCCATTTTTCTTTTTTTAGCTTTTATTTTCAAAATCTTAATGAAAATCATCAATCCGATTATTAAAAAGATTACTAAAAATATCAATACTGTTTGTAAATTACTAATACCTATGGCAGATAAAAACCATCCCCTATTTATGTCCTCATCAGAAACTAAATCGACAGTTCTAATCAATTCATCTGCCAGGTAAACTTCTACCTTTCCCACAACTTGTCCCTTTTTAATAGGTGCTTTTAAGCCCTTTTCATAAATAGCTTTAGTCGTGATTAAAGAAGCTGACGCTCCCTCCGGTAAATTTATATAGCCAGGATTAGTGGCAATTCCCACTACCTTATTTTTCGCTCCATATTTAAGAGAGCCTGCTCCGAACGCCGCTCCCTTTTTAAACACCTTGTAGCTACTTACATTTTCCTTAGCAAAATCCAACAGTTTAATCATATCCTTATACCTGCTGTCTTCTGTGCTGGCTAAAATTACGCCATAACAGTCTATGCCATTTACATTAAGTCCTACTACTAAGGTGGTCATATTAGTTTCAGTATTACCTGTTTTACCACCGAAAACCCCATCATAAGATTTTACTCTATACTTTCCTAAAGGAGTATTTACACTGCCTCCTCTTAAAAGTAGGTTAGTGTTTTTAAGAAACATAGTTTCTCTATCATCAGTAGCTTCTGTTTCATAGGTTCTAGTTCCTACGACCTCTCTAATATCCTTATTCTTTTCTAAAATAATACTTGCCATACGGGCTACATCCATGGCGGAGGAAAGATTCCCCCCCATAGATGATAAACCTGTAGAATTTTTAAAACGGGTACGATCTAATCCCCATTCCTTAGCCTGAGCATTCATAAGTTTGGCAAAATTTTCTTCTGTTCCTGATACAGCTAACGCTAAAGCCTTTGCCGAATCATTAGCAGAAATAAGTAAGGCTTCGTGAACTAAATCTCTAACACTTACCTTCTGCCCTCCACGGACTACCGGAATATGTCTCATAACATTTTCTGCCTCAGGTGAAATTTCCACTACCTGATCCATACTTAGATTTTCCAGTGCTATATAGCAAGTCATAAGCTTAGTAATACTGGCTAAATTATATCTTCTGCCTGCTCCTTTTTCCATTAAAATTTCATTGGTAGACGGACAGTATACAGCAGCTGCCTTAGCTCTAACCTGTGGCACTTGGGAATCTCCCATAACATCCAAAGTTACAGAAAACATACTTATTATAATTGTTAAGATTAAAATAATTGTAGTCCTTTTTTTCATTACATCTCCTATTAGGCTTAAAGTCTAATATTTAATAGACTTAACACTTTTTTTCAAAGAAATAATCTGCTAACTTAAAACCATCTTCATAATGATTTTTACTAGCTAAAGCAGCTCTCTCATTAAACTGCTTACTTTCATCCGGTTCAGTTTCCCTTCTACTATCATAAATCACGAAAGGTACAGGATCCGAACTATGTGTTCTTATACAAAGAGGAGTTCTATGATCCGGAATTATTAAAATTCTGAAATCATCTCCTGTCGATTTTAAATATTCGTGAAGAGGCTTTACCACTCTGTAATCTATGTATTCACAACATCTGATTTTAGCCTCCATATCACCCATGTGAGAACATTCATCAGTGCCTTCTAAATGCATATATACAAAATTTTTCCCTGCTTCATAAGCTTCGATAGCCTTAGCCACCTTATTTTCAAAATTAGTATGAATATTACCTGTAGCTCCTTCTACATTAGGAAATTCCAAGCCTGAAAAATGGCCAATCCCCTTAATAAGATCTACAGCTGAAATCACAGGTCCGTCAATACCATATCTTTCTCTAATATTAGGAAGTTCAGGTTTTACGCCCTGTCCCCAAATCCAAAGGCTATTAGCCGGATTTAGCCCTTTTTCTATCCTCTTTATATTGACAGGATGATCTTTTAAAATTTCATAACTTTTTTTCATAAAGTCGTAAATAATACTGCTATCTTTTCCCGTAGGAACATGATCTCCAACTCTCCTGTCTAACAAGTCATGAGGTGGTGCACAGAAATAATCCATGTGATTCGTACCATCTACTAAGAGACATTCTCTGTAACCGGTTCCACTATAAAATTTCATAGTATCCGTATCAAAATGTTCTGCAATAGTCTTAATTATTTCTGCTGCTTCTTCTGTGGTTATATCTCCTGCTGAATGATCTCTTATAAAAAAGTCTTCATAATTTTCATTACCTGCAGGATCTACGGTAATGAGGTTCGCTCTAAAGGCAAGCTGATTAGAATTCATATCAATTCCAATAGCAGCTACCTCTAATGGTGATCTCCCGGTAAGATACACTCTTGGATCATATCCTAACACAGCCAAATTAGCTGCATCAGAACCGGGAGCTATCCCTTCAGGTACAGTTCTGGCACTTCCGATTTCACCACGGGCTGCCAGCCAGTTAATATTAGCCAAATTAGCCACCTCTAAAGGTGTCTTGTTTCCTAAAGATTCAATCTCATTATCTGCTGATCCATCAGCAATCACAATTAAATATTTCATTTATTATTGTACCTCATATATTGTGAACAACATTAGCAATTTTCAGATTCAAATTTTTTCATAAATTCAATAAGAGCTTCTACGCCTTCCTTTGGCATAGCATTATAAATACTTGCTCTCATTCCGCCTATAGAACGGTGTCCTGCAAGATTTATAAGGCCTGCTTCCTTAGCTTCTGCGATAAACTTCTTATCTAAATCTGCATCTCCTGTCATAAATACCACATTCATAATAGAACGATCTTCCTTAGCTACAGGAGCTTTATAAAGTTTACTGGAATCTAAGTAATCATAAAGCATATTAGCCTTTTCATAATTTCTCTTTTCCATTTCCTTAATTCCACCTATGGATTTAAGGTATTTAAACACTTCACCTGCTACATAAATTGAGAAACAAGGAGGTGTATTATACATAGAACCATTATCTGCATGGATTTTGTAATCTAAATAGGTAGGAGCATTAGCTTCGGCAAAGCCTATTAAATCTTCACGCATGATTACGATAGTAGCTCCTGCAGGGCCTACATTCTTCTGTGCTCCTGCCCAAATCATTCCGAACTTAGTCACATCAATTTCTTCTGATAAAATATTAGAAGACATATCTGCAACTAGAGGAATATCTCCGGTTTCAGGAATATAGTTAAATTTAGTACCGTAAATAGTATTATTAGTTACAATGTAAGCATAATCTGCATCCGGTCTTATATCTTCTTTTTTAATCTTTGGAACCCAAGTGAATTTATCTTCTTCTGAAGATGCAATCACTCTGATATCTCCGAATTTTCCCGCTTCCTTGCAAGCCTTTTTAGCCCAAGTACCGGTAACTACATAATCAGCTTTTTTACTATTTCTTAAAAGATTAAGGGGTACCATAGCGAACTGTAAGTGTCCACCACCCTGTAAAAACATAACTTTGTAGTTATCAGGAATGCCCATAAGCTCTCTTAAATTAGCTTCAGCATCATCAATTATCTTTTGATAATCTTTAGACCTATGGCTCATTTCCATAACGGATTGGCCACTTTCTTCATAGTTAAGCAAGTCCTTTTGAACCTTCTCTAAAACCTCTAAAGGTAATACTGATGGACCTGCTGAAAAATTGTAAACTCTGCCGTATTTTTTCATTTCACTTCTTCTCCTTATAAAAAAATATATCCATTGAAAGTATAACACTTTACCTATAACAAGTAAAGTGTTATACTAGTTAATGGATGTTAAATCTTAATAAAAATTTACAAAAAATTTATTAATGTATTTTAAGGAGAAGATGATATGTATCAAGTAGCAACCCTGAACAAAATTTCAAAAGTTGGACTTTCTAATTTTACTGATGAGTATATGATTACTGAGACTGTAAATGAAGCTGACGGTATTTTAGTTAGAAGCCAAGATATGCTGACAATGGAATTTTCCCATAAGCTAAAAGCTATAGGTCGTGCCGGAGCAGGTGTAAATAACATTCCTATCGATAGATGTGCAGAAAGTGGTATTGTAGTATTTAATACTCCGGGTGCCAATGCTAATGCCGTAAAAGAATTAGTAATCATGGGATTATTTTTAGCTGCTAGAAATGTGCCTGAAGCACTTACATGGGCAAAGGGTTTGACAGAAGATGTTAGTAAACAAGTAGAAAAAGGTAAATCTCAATTCGCAGGACATGAAATTATGGGCAAAACCCTAGGCGTAGTCGGATTAGGAGCTATCGGACTTAAAGTTGCAAAGGCAGCCTCTGCTTTAGGTATGAATGTAGTAGGTTATAAACGAAATACTGTTTCCGATGTAGATGGTATTCCTGTTTACTCCGATTTAAAAGAAATGCTTCCTCTATGCGATTATATAAGCCTTCATATTCCGGCTAATGATAATACTAAAGGTATGTTTAATAAAGAATTATTTGATTTAATGAAAGACAAGGCAGTCCTTCTTAACTTTGCAAGAGATAAAATTGTAAATGATATGGACTTAGCTATTGCTTTAGAATCATGTAAATTGGCAAAATATGTAACAGACTTCCCTAATGATAACCTTATAAATCGTGAAAATATAATATTGCTTCCTCACTTAGGAGCTTCAACGGAAGAAGCTGAAGATAACTGTGCTGTGATGGCGGTAAATGAAATTAGAGATTATCTGGAAAACGGTAATATAATAAACTCTGTAAACTTTCCTCAATTAGATATGGGATCTTTAGAAAAAGGGATTCGTCTTGCCTTAATAGTAAAAGAAATGCAGGATCCTATAACCGAAGTCATAGAACATCTTTCAAATGCTGAAATCAAAGTAGGAAAGGCTATGTGTAGCCGTAGAGCAGACGGTATATCTTTCGTTTTAGTAGAAGTTTTAAGCGATAACATACCTGCTCTTCTATTTGCAGGTGAATTTGGAGCTAAGATCATCTCTTATAGGGCCATAGAAAAATAACCAATTAAAGCCCCGAACCTAAGTTCGGGGCTTTAATTTTAATGGCATAAATAACCAATTATAAACACCTGTTTTGCCATTAATGTCGATTATGACATTTATATCTGCACCTTTTCTATTTCGCTGTAAATATAGACCTATTCTTTTGTCGTAATAAGAATATATTATTAACCTTTAAATACTCCTCTAAACCAATATGCAGCAAAAACTCTTACCTCTTGGCTAAAAGCAAGAACAGAACCCATACTTACAAATAAACATAGAAGTACCACCGCCACTTTTTTCAAAATCAAAAACTTCTTTTTTCTCTTTTTATGTAAATCGGTCAACTTATTTGTAATATTGTCAAAATAAATCCTATTTTCTGATTTTGTGTCATATATCTCATTAAAAGCCTTATACATAACTTTTCTGTATTCACTAGCTCCCTGACTTATGGTATTGTCATTTACTTCTATCATTTACATCTGCCTCTACATACAGTTTAATCTTTTGTTTCGCTCTGTTAAAACGCTTTTGAACTACAGCATAGCTCAGCCCCATTGTCTTGGCAATTTCTTTCAAACTTAACCCCACATCATAGTGCAATAATATAAGGCTGCGTTCCTCTTCTGATAATTTGGAAATAACATGAGCTATAGAATTCCCTTCATCTACTTGAACTGCAAAATTCTCCACTTCCTCTAAATTCAAATGCCTTCTAACCTTATTCCTACGATATAAATCCAAGGCCTTCCTGCGAGTAATTAAAAAAATAGCGGTTTCCAACTGTTCCTCACTCAGATTTCTATATTTGTCAAAAATTTCCATAAAGGTTAAAAAAGTACTCTGTACCACATCTTCTGCATCCTGTCTATCTTTCAAAATATGTTCTGCATATCTCACCATTTTATCCCAGTATTTCATAACCAATTTCACTAATATAGGATTGTCCTGTACCGCAGAATATACTTGTAAAAACATTATCAATACAGTTCACCTCCGAATTTACTTTCTAAATTATATCAAATCCGGAGGTGTTTTGCACTATATTTTAACCCACATATATAAATAAAATTAAAATAAACTCATCAATTTTTTCTCAAGTATTCATCACATCTATTATTTATATCTTCTAAAACTTCAGCAAATTTTTTTGTATCAGTTCCAAAGTTATAAATATAATCTGCCCCGCTGTGCAATTTTTTATTCTCGCCAAACAAGTCTTTTTCATGCAACTTATTACTTATATACAGAATAAGTTCCTCAGCCTTATCAATTTCGTCTTTGCTCATTGTTTCATGAGTTGTTAAATAAAATGCCCAAGAAAATGATAAATGATTCAATCTAGGCTTACAAAACTTATTATATAATAATGGCACATTAATTTTTGAATGAAAAATCTCAGTTGCGGGTAGAGTTTCTTTACCCAAGTTAATTATAATTTCTTGTTTTTCTGCTTCCGTCATGTTGGAATTTTCCTTCAACAACTTGCCGGCTACCATATAAGAATTTTGCAAATGCTGCACTTCTGATGAGAATAAGCTGTTCATGTAACGAATGGATTTTATTATTTCGAATAAACAAAAACATAATAAAACCGTCAATATAACGATAACAACAGATTTAGTTATTTTTTTACTCACCTTAATTCACCTCTATTCATTCACGCTAAGACATAATCATCTCTTGTAGTGTTCATAGCGCTATATACATACCCAACTTGTTTCCCACGATAAACCCCTTTTGCGTTCATATGTACATTAACACTAATTACATCTCTCCATCTATCATTTATTTGTACTCCCGCTCCAAATGCTGAAACCAGTTGACTATAAAATCTTTCTTCTTTATTTATAAAAATTTCATCACTCTCATGTAGCGCCGATATAACTACGTCAAATGGAGGAATTGATAATAAACTTATTGCTAAGCTAATAATCGTTAAACCAGATGGAGATGTATTATGCTGTTGTGATTGAATGTCTTTTAACATTATATCTAAATTTTGTCTTGTTTTAGGATTATTTATAAAATTCTTACTACTTTTTTTATAAATTACACTTTTTGCTTTTAATACAATTTCATCACAATATAACGAATCTTTTATTGAACAAATGTTTAGTTCTTTCCCTGATACCATAACTTTATAGTCTGAGTCTAAAGACTTATTTTTAAATAACAATTTAGGTGGTTCTATTGTATAAATAATTTCGTTATTCTGATTAATTACAAAAATACAACCACAATCATATTGTTCAAATTCATCTTCAAAATCATAATCCATAATTAACTTATACTCATGTGGAAGATCCAATTTTAAACTCATTCCTTTTACTTTTCCAATATTTGAATAATGAATTGTTTTTTCAAAAAACTCCTTATCAAACAGTTCTCCCGAATTTATTTTGTAATTTTCTATATCTGCAATCTCACTATTTAAACTATATTTTTTATTTATAGCATAAGCTGTTGTATTAGGTATTAATATCATAATAATTAATAAAGAACACATAAATCTCTTCATTTTTTTCATTTCCTTCCTTGCTATAATATTTTTTCGTACGCCTTTTATAAATACCAAACTTACTATCCTCTCAATTTAGCATCCATACCTCCACCTCATAAAGACTATATTTTAATCCCTCACTATATATATCGTTTCAGAAAGTCGAAATCAGACATTTTTTTTATTTTTTTTAAAAATTTTATTCGGTGGATAATAATATCAACATATTTTCTGCCTCATTATACATTGCCCATTAAAAATAGTGAAATTTAACAATTATCTTAAAAAGCATACTACAGATTTCGACCTAAAATCCGACAATAACGGCAAATTGTGATTCTATTCAACACATTACTCAACTACAATTTAAAAAATCGAAAAAAGACTCTCCGGTAATTTACCCTTCAAGTCCTAATCTTTAAGGATAATTTATTAAAAGCACAATTCATGTTATTTTATCTAAAATACTCTCCGGCTATAGTTACACCACTATAAAGAAGTTTTAAGCCATAAATTATTATGAAAATTCCACAAACTACATTTATTACTCTAAGGGCTTTGTCAGTAACCTTTGCGCTAAAGAGATTTACAACCATGGACATTCCAAACCACCAAAACACCGATGCCATAGTACAGCCAATTATAAACAAGGTACCATATTCTTCCGGTACTGCTGCCTTAGATGAACCCAAAAGCATTGTGCCGTCTATTATCGCCTGAGGGTTGAACCATGTAACTACGCAAGCGGTAGCTATAATTTTTTTGACAGGTATATCAGTATTTATGGAATTATCCATTGTATCATGAGCCCGAACTAAACCTATTCCTATCCAAATTACAACCAAAGAACCGACCAATACAACTAAAAGTTCTATCCATATAGATGCACTCATAATCGCACCTATTCCATAAAAACAACCTACTGATAAAGTCACATCAAAAAAAGCCACAATTAAAGCAGTAACAAATACTCGTTTTCTTGATTGAGTAAGAGCGGTATTGATTACAAATAAATTTTGTGTTCCTATAGGAGCTACATAAGCTAAACCTATTAAAAATCCCTGAATAATATATTCCATGTCCCCTCCGTAATAAAATCTTTCATAGCTTATAAAATAAAATCTGCCTAAATAATAAATTTCCCTTTACTCTACTTTATTTACTTAGTATAATAAGTTTACATTAAATACATTTTACAGTCAATAAGGCAAAATTTATTTACTAAGTCAATTAAAATTTACTTAGTGAAAATTATATATTTAACTATTAAGAGGTAAATCATGATTGCAACCCACTATAATTGTCCTTGTATGGAAAAATGCCCCCTCAATATGGCAATGTCTAAAATAGGCGGGAAATGGAAAGTACAAATTCTCTGCGCTTTGAATAATAAAGGTGCTTTACGCTACAATGAATTAAAACGCAAATTAGACGGTATTTCTAATGCCAGCCTTGCCAAAGCCCTTCAGGAGCTGGAATCCGATAAGCTGATTACCAGAAAAGAATATCTATCTGTGCCTGTAAAAGTTGAATATTCAACCACCGAAATTTGTGACAAAATAATACCTGTTCTTAATCAACTGTCTGATTGGGGTGAAATGTTCTTTTAAGGAACAAGTCTATCACTTATACAATTTTTAGAATACATATCTGAACCTGTGACAATTCAAGACAATAATTCTGTACATAACGATAATATATACTGAAAAAACGAAGTTTTTGCTTTTATTCAGTGTAGTTTATATGCAATTATACTGAAAAATCCACATAAATAATCCGGAGTTTGCAAACTATTATATAAAAAAACCATAGCTTTTAGAGCCTATCGCCTAAATAGCTATGATTTTAATTTTTAACACTTAAAGTCCTATTGATGAATATGCCTATGACTACTAACCATTTCCCATGCTTCCGAAGTAGATACTCCTAAAGCATATGCGAGTTCATCTATCAGCATTTTTTCTGCATCTTTCAGAAATCTTTCGTCTGCTACATGGAGTTTTTTTCCACGTTCTTCCTGTCTTTCCTGATGTAAATGAAGGTTTTTAGCCATAATCATCAAATCTTCACTTGTGCCATAAAGTAAAATATCTTTATAGGCTCTCTGTCTTTCTCTCTCATTTTCAATCCACATTTCCTCAGCAACAGGAATCTTATTTAAGAGCTGATTGGCGCCATCTTCTGTTAAAACAGCCCTCATCTTACTCATAATTTTTTCGTTTCTACATGGAACATAGACAGTTTCTCCCGCTTTTTTTAAAGGACATAAAATATAGTATTCAATTTTGTTGCCTTCAAAGCGTTTTTCTGTAATATCTTTAATCTTACAGATGCCCTCAGTTCCATAAATAACTACATCACCGATCTTATACATTTAACTGTCCTCTTTTCTGACTACGAAGAAAATAACTTATACTTATTATCCATTATACCATAGTTTTCAGAAAGTTTCACGCCTTTTTATGAAAATAACATTTATTTCATATTTTTTCATTTTACACAAGCTCATTTAACTCATAGCTGCTCAATTATTAACCCTAAAACATACAGAGCTGGTCTGTTTCAGGTAAGCCTTCAAATATGCCGTGAAGTCTCATGCCTTCAGCAGCCGTTCTATTTATCTTTGCTCTACTTAAAGCCTCTTCAATGGTAAAGAAAGGTTTCTTTTTTACCTCTTCATAAAGACCTACAGCTGCCGCCTCACCTACTCCCTTTATGGCGATAAAAGGCAATAAAATTTTCCCCTCTTCCACAAAAAATTTTAGAGAGTCAGATTTTGTTAAATTGGCAGGTGTAAATTCCATACCTCTACAGTAAGCTTCATAAGCTACTTCATATACAGTATATTCGTCTAATTCCTTAGGCGTAGCGTTTTTACCTTTAAGGTCTATTTCTTCCATCTTTTCCAAAATCGCCTCAGCCCCCTTAAGAATAGTTTCCGAGTCGAAATTAGCAGCCTTTGAAGTAAAGTATGTAGCATAAAACTCTGCCGGATAATAAACCTTAAACCACGCCATTCTAAAGCTCATCATAGTATAAGCTACTGCATGAGCTCTAGGGAACATATACTTTATCTTATTGCAGGAATCAATATACCACTGAGGCACATTATGCTCCTTCATGACTGCTACCTGTTCTTCGCTTAAGTCCTTTTTACCCTTTCTAACAATCTCCATTATCTTAAAAGCTGTACTCTTATCTACACCTTTCAAAATCAAATAGTTCATAATGTCGTCTCTGGTAGAAATTACTTCTCTCATAGTAGCCACTTTTGACTTAATATAGTCCTGTGCATTATTAAGCCATACATCTGTGCCGTGAGAAAATCCTGAAATTCGCACTAAATCAGCAAATTTCTGCGGTTGAGTATCATCTAACATCTGCCTTGTAAAGGATGTCCCAAATTCAGGTATAGCAAAGGTTCCATGAGTAAATTTATAATTCTTATCCTTAATATTTAAAGCATCTATTCCATTGAAAATACTCAGAACATTCCTATCTGTCAAATCTATGGTTAAAGGATCAACCCCTGTCATATCTTGAAGCTGCCTAATCATCTGAGGCACATCATGCCCTAAAATGTCCAGTTTCAACAGGTTCTCATCTATTTTATGATAGTCAAAATGGGTTGTAACTATATCAGAGGTTGTATCATTTGCCGGTCTCTGAACTGGACAAAATTCATAAATTTCATGATCATCAGGGACTATTACTATTCCTCCCGGATGCTGACCTGTTGTCTTTTTAACTCCGGTACAGCCTTCCGCCAATCTATATACATCATACTTATTTACAGGAATTTGTCGTTCCTCAAAATACTTCATAACATAACCGTAAGCAGTCTTATCTGCAACTGAACCTACAGTTCCTGCCTTGTATACATTTTTTTCACCAAAAATTTCTCCTACATACTTATGAGCTATAGGTTGATATTCTCCGGCGAAATTAAGGTCAATATCCGGTTCCTTATCTCCATCGAAGCCTAAGAAGGTTGCAAAAGGTATAGTATATCCATCACGCTTCATTGGATGACCACAGACCGGGCAATTCTTAGGCGGCATATCTATACCACAGTCGAATTCTTCCATATCCCCCCATTCAAGATGTTTACACTCCGGACAGATATAATGGGGTTCTAAAGGATTTACCTCTGTAATGCCCGCCATAGTAGCTGCAAAAGATGAGCCTACCGAACCTCTGGAGCCTACTAAATAGCCATCTCTCAAAGATTTCTGAACTAACATCTGTGCACTTACATACATGACTGCATATCCATTATTTATAATGGATGAAAGCTCTTTTTCCAACCTTTCACCGATTGGCTCAGGAAGTGGATTCCCATACATCTCATAGGCCTTCTCCATACAAGATTTACGCAAAATCTCCTTATCCCCCTCTATCTTAGGTGGAAACTTTCCCTTCGGCACAGGTAATATATTTTCCTCTACCATATCAGCTATTTTATTAGTATTAGTAATTACTACCTCTATGGCTTTTTCCTCACCTAAATATGAAAATTCACTTAGCATTTCATCAGTTGTTTTCATATATAGTCCTTGACCGTTTTCAGCATCTTTATAGCCTTGACCTGCCATTAAAATATTTCTATATAAGGCATCGTCCGGTTCTCCATAGTGAGCATCTGTAGTTGCTAAGACAGGTTTCCCTAATTTAGCTCCTAAATCTACGATTGCCTGATTTACCCTTTGTAAGTCCTCATCTGTTTCTATCTTTTTACCTTGGAAATAATAATCTCTTTCCAACATAAATCTGTTATTCATAGTAGGCTGAATTTCTAAATAGTCATATCTGGAAGCAATTTTCTCTATTTCAGCCATATCTAAGGCATCTTTAATATGCCTACCATATCTGTTAGTCCAAGTATAGCTTATCAGGCTTTGATAAACCTCTCCCGCCTCGCAGGCAGAGCCAATAATAAGTCCTTCCCTATGTTTTTCTAATACAGACCAAGGAATTCTAGGTTTATGATAGAAATAATTCAAATGGGAATAGGAAACTAATTTATATATATTTTTCAGACCTTCCTGAGACTTGGCTAAAATTATAATATGATTTGTTCCCTTAGCTTTATAATCAATATTCCCTTCCTCATCTATTAAACCTCTATCATCTAAAACATAGCCCTCTAAACCATATATGATTTTAATAGGTCTACCTGCCTTAGCCTGATTTCCGGCTTCCTTAGCCGCATCGGGAAATGCCTGCACTACACCATGATCCGTAATTGCCACAGCCTTATGCCCCCACATAGCCGATTTCTTAACTACTTGAGCGGTTTCATTTAATCCATCCATAGAGCTCATCTTAGTATGAACATGAAGCTCTACTCTCTTTCCAATTTCGCAGTTATCCTTTCTCTGACTATTTAAACTATCTAGTTTTTCAATAGCTGTAAACATAACTGTATTCATATGATCAAAGGTATCAAACTGGGCTTCCCCTTGTATTCTCAGGCTATCACCCTTATTCAAAAGTTTATCCAGTTCCTCCCACTTAGGTTTTGATAAAAATGCCTTAACTAAAATCGTAGTCTTATGATCCGTTATCTGAAGCTTTGCCAAAACATTTCCTGTCTTGATGGTCATACTGTCTTTAGCAAATAAAACTCCTTCAATTATAACCTGCCCTAACTCCGGTGTAATATTTCTAAGTTCAACAGTCTTCTCACCATCTACACCACCGCCCATCAGCTTATTACCTTCAGCGGCTAAATCCATTTTTCTCTTAGCTGCATTTCTTTTTTTATTATATTCCAACCATTCACGGCTCTTAGGTACAGTTTTTAAATCTTCACCGACATTAGCCTTATTATTCTTAGCATTCTGCTCTGCTAAAACCTTAAGTTCCTCTTTATATTCATTTACAATATTTTTAATCTCTTCACTTTCACTTTTAGCAAACTCCGAAGCCTTTTCCCCATATATGGCCTCATCATTTTCAAACAAAAGCTTAATATCCCTATTAAATTTTTCTTTTAAGATCTGTTCCAATCTATCCTTAACATTCCTGTTAAGTTGTTCGGATGCTAACCTTCCTAAAATATGTATTTTAACTATACCATCTTCTGAAAGAACTTGATTATCCTTCATGGTCTTTGTTAAATAAAGATAATCTCCATTTAATTCCTTATGCATATATGGAATATAAAGCCTTACAATTTCCTCATCACTCAAAATCACATCTTCATATTGAAATTGAAATTCTATAGTTTTAATTTCAGCTACTTTGTTTATAACTAAGGCTTCCAACCTGTCTACCGCCTTTAAAGGCATAATAAAATTAAGCTTTATCGGTAGTTTAAGTGTCTTTGTGTCAGCCGCCATCTTAGCCACACCTAATGTGTATTTGAATCTATCTTTATCTATATTTTTACTTACTTCATCATAGTCTAAAACCTGATTTATTAAGCCCTTCATACTTCTTCCTCTATAATTCTAAAAAGCTCATCTACCAGAGCCTCTTCACTTACTTTTTTAATAATTTGTCCTTTTCTAAAAATCAAACCTTCCCCTACGCCTCCGGCTATGCCAAAATCCGCCTCTTTAGCTTCCCCCGGTCCATTTACAGCGCAGCCCATCACAGCTATTTTTATAGGTTCTCTATCTAAATTTTTTAATTTTTGTTCCAAATTAGGCAATCTTTTTTCTACCTCTATAGCCAAACTTTCCAAATTGATTTTAGTTCTACCACAGGTTGGACATGAAACTAAATCTACTCCTGCTTTGTTCATCCCTACAGCGCCTAAAATATCCTTAGCCATATAGATTTCTTCTATAGGATCTGAGGTTAAGGATACACGCATAGTATCTCCTATTCCCTCCAGCAACAAAGCTCCTATACCAATGGCAGATTTCAAGCCACCTCTCTTTAAGGTACCGGATTCAGTTATACCTATATGTAATGGATAATTTGTAGCCTTTGCTAAAATTTTATGAGCATCATAATTCATTTTAACATCTGAAGACTTTATAGAAATAACTAAATTATCATAACCTAGATTTTCTATAAGTTTTACATTCTTTAAGGCACTTTCTACTATCCCCTCTGCTGTTACACCACCATTCGCCTTTACAATATCCTTTTCCAAAGAGCCTGAATTTACACCTATTCTAATAGGTATACTTCTTTCTTTCGCCATCTTAACTACAGCTTCTACTCTATCTATTGTACCTATATTGCCTGGATTTATACGAATTTTATCTGCGCCTTCCTCCATAGCTTCTATAGCAAGACGATAATCAAAATGTATATCTGCTACCATAGGTATCGACTTGGAAGCTTTTATCAATTTCTTTTTCACACTTCCAAATACCCTAGCCGCCTCCCTATCAGGTACTGCTAATCTTATAATATTACAACCTGCATCTTTAAGCCTGCATATCTGTTCCAGCAACCCCTTTTCATCATGAGGATTTACATTGGTCATTGACTGGATAGCTATAGGTTCTCCGCCGCCAATTATAACATCACCTATATTAACTTTTCTTGTTAAACTACCCATAATACTCTCCTAAAATAATCTAACTATGTCATTCTTAGTAACATAAAGCATTAAAAACATTAAAAGAATTAAACCAACAGCATGAACCGTGCCTTCCACCTTAGAGCTTACAGATTTTCCTGTAATCCAACTATAGATAACAAATATAATTCTACCACCATCTAAAGCCGGAAGAGGCAACATATTTATAATAGCCAGATTCAAACAAATCATAGCCGTTAAAAAGCCGTAATACCAAACTCCATATTTAGTGGTCTGGCTAACCATACTTATCATACCGACAGGTCCTGCCAGCTCATTGGTACTAACCTTGCCTGTAAAAATTTCTTTAATAGAAGTTACCATGGTCTTAGTCATATTCCATGTAGATGTAACGCCACCGACTACTGCCTTAAAGGGATTGTGGCTTTTCTTTGTAAGAATCCCTATTACATAAATAGTAAATTCCTTTCCCTCACTATCCTTAACCTTAACAGCCTCGGGAGTAACAGTCAAAGTCTTTCTAACCACTTTAGAATCAACCTTTCTTTCTACATTTAAGGTTATCTCATTACCACCGCTTTCACTTACTGCCTTTGCAATTTCATCCCAAGAATTTATTTCCACATCTGCTACATTTAGGACTTTATCCCCTGCTAAAAGTCCTGCCTTAGATGCTACGCTATCCTTCTTAACTTCCCCTATGGTAGTAGTATTAAAACCTGTAATACCTATAAGCAGTGTCATTATTAAAATAGCACAAATAACATTCATGACTGAACCGGCAGCTAATACAATTATCCTCTGCCAAGGCTTTTTATTGTTAAAAGCTCTTGGATTATATGCTTTTTTTTCTTCCTCCTGTGAGCCTTCCTCTAAATCTTCTTCCGCTCCGTCTTCACCTTCCATAGCACAAAATCCGCCTATAGGAAGTAATCTAATGCTATGTAAAGTTTCTCCCCTCTGTTTTTTCCAGATAGTAGGCCCCATACCGAAGGCAAATTCATTTACCTGCACACCACATTTTTTAGCTGCAATGTAATGTCCTAATTCATGGGGAAATATCATAATGCAAAACAGTAAAATAGCTAATATAGCTGTAATCATATTTCTAATCCTTACCCTTTCTAAAACTATATTGAAACAGTTTTATTTACATTCTAAACCTGACCTAAAGCCAGTTTTTCTGTATATTCTCTAGTTTCTCTATCAATTTCAAGTATGGAGTCCATATCCAAATTATAATGAACCTTATGCTTTTCTAAAACTTTGTCAATCAATAGGGAAATATCCTTAAACTCTATTTTTTCTTTCAAAAATAAATCGACTAACACTTCATTCGCCCCATTCATAACCAAAGGATAACTTCCACCCTCATTTATTGCCTCATAAGCAATCTTAAGACATCTAAAAGTGTCCATATCCGGTTTTTCAAAGGTCAATTCTTTTCCCATATTAAAAAAATCCAGTGGTGCATCATTATTTTTAATTCTATTAGGATAACCCAAGGCTAAACTAATAGGAATCTGCATATCAGGAATTCCTAACTGGGCTATGACTGAATTATCTTCATATTCCACAGCAGAATGAACTATAGACTGAGGATGTACTAAAACCTCTATATCCTTAGGTTCCACATCAAATAGCCACTTCGCTTCTATTACTTCTAATCCTTTATTCATTAAGGTTGCCGAATCTATAGTGATTTTTTTTCCCATATTCCATTTAGGATGTTTCAAAGCATCTTGAAGTGTAACCTTTTCCAGCTCATCCTTAGTAAAATTTCTAAAAGGCCCTCCTGAGCAAGTTAAGAGAATTCGTTTTATCTTTCTATTCTGATTACCTTCCAAGCACTGAAAAATAGCCGAATGTTCACTATCTATGGGAAGAATTTTAACACCCTTCTCCCTAGCTTTTTCCATGACCAGGCTTCCCCCTGCCACTAAGGTTTCCTTATTAGCTAAGGCAATATCCTTGCCGGCTTCAATAGCCGCCATAGTAGGACTTAACCCCTTCATTCCCATAAGGCCGTTCAAAACCATATTACATTCAGATTTTGCAATATTAATTAAACCTTCATCTCCCCAAAAAACTTTTAACTTAGGGAAATCTGCTTTAATAAGCTTAACATCAGCTTCCCTTTCCACAGCTACCATTTCCGGCTGAAATTCCAAAATCTGTGCTTTAAGCAATTCTATATTTTTGCCACAACCTAGGGCAGTAACCTGAAATTTGTCTGAATTTCCCCTTATAACCTGTAAACTTTGGGTTCCGATAGAACCTGTGGATCCTAAAATTCCAATTTTTTTCATAAAATCTCCTGTATATTAACTAAAGATTATAATTGCATAATAAACTACAGGTGCAACGAAAAGCACACTATCGAACCTATCTAAAATTCCACCGTGACCCGGAATCAAATCACCATAATCCTTAATGCCCATCTGTCTCTTTAGGGCAGAAGCTGATAAATCACCTAGCTGGGCTACAACACTTCCTAAAGTACCGATAATGCCACATAACAGTAAATAATCTGTAGCTAAAAAATATCCAAAGGATAGGCAGAGGAATATACTTCCTAAGACTCCTCCGATAGCACCTTCTATACTCTTTTTCGGAGATAGCTTAGGACACAATTTATGTTTTCCTAAGGTAACCCCCACAAAATATGCGAATATATCTGTTCCAAATGCAGAAAGGAAAACTAACCAGACTAAAATCCTGGATTCAGACTGATCAATTAATACTATATGATAAAACAAATATTCAACATATACTATGCTTAAAAGAGTAGCAGGTATATCTCCTAATTTTCTTTCTTCAACTTTAAACCCATATACCAAAGAACCTATAATGACAGCTGCAAACCACAAATTTAAAGCGGTGCTTCTATCTATCAGTTCAGTATACATAGTTAATATGTGTAAGCCATAAAGTAAAATTAAAGCCTCAATTTCCAATAACAAAGACGGTTTATACCCGGCTTTTTCAAAGCCATTATTAAGTTCCTTAAGACCTATAGCTGATGCAATTAATCCTATGGCTAAAAGCCACCAATTTCCTAACCATATTACAGTTAATAGAGGTAACATTATCAAGGATGATATTATTCTCTGTTTCATATTTTTCCCTCTCTTCCACCGAATCTTCTGTTTCTATTAGTAAATTCCATAACTATTTTTTCAAATTCTTCCGGTGTAAATTCCGGCCATAAAGAATCAGTAAAAGCCAATTCGCTATAAGCACTCTGCCATAATAAAAAATTAGAAAGTCTTAATTCACCGCTAGTTCTAATTATTAAATCCGGATCCGGTATATTTCCGTTTTCCTGTCCAGTATAAAGTCTTTCGGATATTTTTTCATCATCAATATCTTCAGGAGTCAATATTCCGTTTTTTACATCCTCAGCTAAGTCCTTTACTGCTCTCACGATTTCTGTTCTGCTTCCATAATTTAAGGCAATATTAAACATTAAACCCGTATTATTTTCTGTCACTTTTTTTGCCTTATCTATAGAATTTATTGCTGCCTCAGGTACCCTTTGCGTATAATCTCCTAAAATATGAACTTTAACATTATTATCGCTTAGTTCTTTCAATTCACTGGCAACAAACTTAACTAGAATATTAAATATGCCACCAACTTCCTCCTGTGAACGCTTCCAGTTTTCTGTAGAAAAGGCATATACCGTCAAATACTTAATCCCCATTACATCTGCTTTTTTAATAATCTCTTTCATAGCAAACATACCTTGATTATGGCCTGCCAGTCTATTTACCTTTTCTCTCTTTGCCCACCTGCCGTTTCCATCCATTATAATGGCTACATGAGTAGGCATTTTAACATTTTCTGTCATTTTATCTACCTATAAAGAGAGGTCACTAAAAAGTGACCATATTCCCTTATACTTCCATTATTTCTTTATCCTTGTTTGCTATTATATCGTCTATTTCTTTAGTAGTCTTGTCTGTAGCCTTCTGAATATCATCTAAAGCTTTTTTAAGCTCATCTTCTGTGATTTCATGGTCTTTTTCTAATTTCTTTAAAGCATCGTTTGCATCTCTTCTTAAGTTTCTAATAGCAATTTTAGAATCTTCTCCGATTTTCTTTACAGTCTTGGTGAGTTCTTTTCTTCTCTCTTCCGTAACCTGCGGAATAACTAATCTGATACACTTACCGTCATTAGAAGGATTGATACCTATATTAGCCACATTTATAGCTTTTTCAATATCAGCGATTGACTTAGGGTCAAAAGGTGCTACCATTAAGGTTCTTGGATCCGGCACAGAAACATTGGCAATATTTCTAAGGGGTGTAGGTGTTCCATAATACTCTACTGTAACTCTGTCTAAAAGAGCCGGATTAGCACGACCTGCTCTAACTGTGTTTAATTCTTCCTTTAAAACGGAAATAGTCTTATGACTTCTTTCTTCTAAATTTTTCTTAATGCTTTCCATCACTATTCTCCTTAATATCTTTCTTATATTATTCTTATTTATGTTGTTTTTTAATGTCTATATGTTATATTTTAACTTTTAACTTCTCTATTTTATAATTGTACCAATTTTTTCTCCACTTATAGCTTTTAAAATATTACCTTCTTCTGCTATAGCGAATACATGAATTTTTACATTATTGTCCTTGCAAAGGGTAGCTGCTGTTAAATCCATTACCTTAAGATTTTTCTCTACCACATCCATATGAGTCATTTCATCAAACTTCTTAGCATTAGGATTTATATCCGGATCGGAATCATATACTGCATCTATATTCTTAGCCAGTAAAATAACTTCCGCATCAATCTCTGCTGCTCTTAAAGCCGCAGCCGTATCTGTTGAGAAGAATGGATTTCCGGTTCCTGCACCGAAAATCACCACATCACCATGTTCTAAATGAGATAAGGCACGGCGTCTAGCATATGGTTCTGCAACCTCTCTGATTTCCAAAGCTGTCTGCACCTTAGCAGGTACACCTAGTGCTAAAAAAGCATCCTGCAAAGCCATAGAGTTCATTACAGTAGCTAACATACCCATATAATCCGCTGTAGCACGATCCATATCCTTAGAAGTTCTGCCTCTCCAGAAATTTCCGCCACCTACTACAATAGCTACTTCTACACCTAATTCGTGAATTTGCTTTATTTCTTCTGCAACTTTTCTAGTCATCTCAGGATTTATGCCAAATCTATTATCTCCGGCTAAAGCCTCTCCACTGACCTTTAATAAAACTCTCTTATATATAGGTTTCATACACTTCCTCCTATTAAAATACCCAATCTTTATATTTAATCTATATAAGCTATAGCTTCAATTTCAATTAAAACATCCTTAGGAAGTCTAGCAACCTCCACTGCTGATCTCGAAGGAAAATCTCCTGTAAAAAAGCTTCCATAAACCTGATTCATCTTAGGGAAATCTTCCATATTTTTAATAAAGCAAGTAGTTTTGATTACCTTATCCAAAGAGCTTCCACCCTCTTCTAAAACTGCCTTAAGATTTTCCATAACCTTCTTAGTCTGAGCCTCTATTTCACTGCCTACAACCTCTCCGGTTACAGCATCTAAAGGAATCTGTCCTGAAGTAATCATTAAATTACCTAAAATATTTGCCTGAGCATAAGGTCCTATAGCCTTAGGAGCCTTCTCTGTAGCTACAATTTTTCTCATATTTTTCCTCCAAACTACTAACTTTTCAATGCTACATTCGCCATTATATTTTATCACAAATTGCAAGTTATTGCATTAAAAAATACCTAAATTTATTCTGATTTTTTTATTAGTTTCACCATATTGCTTATATACTCTCTATCTGTACCACAACACCCACCTAAAAGGCGAACTCCATTTTCTTTCAACCTTAACATAGTCTTTCCAAAATCCACCTTGGAAATAGGATATACCATTTCTGTAATCTCCTCTTTCTCGGAAACGGCTACTGTCTGCGGTATGCCTGCATTAGCTTTCATAGCCACCGGTACACTACCTTCTCTTAAAAAATCCTTTGCAATTTGCATCATTAAATTTATATTTGAAATACAATTTGCACCTACTGCTTCCACCTTAAATTCTTTGCACAAATCCAAAACTTCTACAGGACTTTCTCCCGAAAAAAGTTTCTTATCTTCACCATAATAATTCATTAAAACTATAGGTAAATTTGAGCCTTCTCTAACACCTTCTAAGGCTGCTTTCGTTTCTCCAAAATCCATAAAGGTTTCTAACACAACAAGGTCCGCTCCTGCAATCTCACCTTTACAGGCAAGTTTTGAAAAAGAGCGGACTATGTCATCATAATTATTTGTTTTTTTATTTGTAGGGCCTAAATTAAAGCCTATAAAAGTGGGATGCTCCATTCCGGCTTCTTCTCTAGCACATCTACAATTATAAATAGCAGCCTCAACCAATTTTTCCATTTCTTCCATAGAAAAATCCCTATTAAGAATGCCAAAAGTAAGGCTGTTTACCACATGGCTCCCAGCCTTAAAATATCCTTTATTAAGGTTTTTAACCTCAACCGCTTTATTAATATTCCACAATTCTAAAGCTTCGCCGAATTTAGCACCCAGCTTAAAAAGCTCTGTGCCGGAAGCTCCATCTAAAAACACAAGATTTTTAGCTAAAAACTCTTGGAAAGTCGGATTTTGTGCCATATTAAATAAGCTGCTGCTCATTAATCATAAGTTTAAATTCTAGCCCTAAGGTTTCGGCTGCCTTACGACACATTATCATACGATTCATAAAAATTTCAAAATAATCCATTACTGAACCGTAATTCAAATCTACATTTAACTTCAGCTTAATGAGGGTATGAGCCTGATTTATTTTAAGCTCTGCTTCTGTTACAGAATAGTTCACTCTATCGTGAATATCAAATTTTCCTGTATCCTGATTTCTCACTCTACTTCTTCTTACATCTGATTTATCAGCTATTATTAAAGCCGCCGCTACAGGATTTACCGCTACACCTGTACCTTCGTCATGGTTACCTATGGCAGTTGTAATTACAGCGATTTCTTCCGGAGAAAAATTCAGATTATCTAAAATTCTGAATGCCATAACAGCTCCGCTTTGACTGTGATCTACTCTGTTGACTAAATTCCCTATATCATGGAGATAGCCGGCAATTTTCGCAAGCTCAACAGTTCTCTCATCGAAACCTAAGGTTTCTAAAATATATCCCGCCTTCACAGCCACTAAAGTAACATGAGCGAAACTATGTTCCGTATATCCTAAAGCCTTTAAGGATGCGTCAGCTTGAGAAATATAAGTTCTAACTGATTCATTTTGCTTGATTTCTTCATAAGTCATACCTGCTACCTCACTTTCATTTTTTCAAAATTAATTTAAAAATCTATAAACCTGTTCTTCTGTGTAAACAGCATTCATTCTCTTATCCCAAGCTTCCGGGAATACAGTGGCTACCTTTTGACATTCAAAGGCAACCGCTACAATCTTAGCATTTCCACACTGAGCTAAGTATCTATCATAATATCCGGCACCCATTCCCATGCGATTTCCTTCTTCATCAAAGGCCGTACATGGACAAACAATTATATCAAAATCTGCCGCCTCAACCTTTTCCGAAGCATCAGCCTTAGGTTCTAGAATATTATGGAAACCTTCTACAAAATCCTCTTCTGTATTAGGAGCTAAAGCGATCATCTCATTAGCACTCTTTACCAAAGGATATGCTATAACCTTTTTATCTCTAAAATCTTCCATTTTACGAATTTCTGCCTCTAAGTAGCTTAAATCCACTTCTGACTTAATAGCCTTGTATAAGAGAATTTTCTTAGCTCCTTTAAAGTCTTCACCATCTATGAGCTTTCTACATATATTTTCAGATTTAGCCTTTCTTTCTTCCGGACTCAAGGACTCTCTCTTTTCAATAACAACTTTTCTAAGATTTCTCTTAGGGTCTAAAGTATCTCTATCTACTTCTGTTACTGTATTTTTAAGATTCACCTTTTCTACAGCCTTAAAGAATAAATAAATCATTAAAGGTTCCACCACTGCCATCAAAGCGATCTGTGGAATTCTGGAATAGATTAAAGCTCTATATGGTGCACCATATAGTATTGAAAGCCATATAGGGGTTATCCATAAGGATACGCCTAACTGTTCAAGCCAAGAAGCTAAAATTATACGCTTTAAATCCTGTTTCTTATGTAAACAAAGTCCCATAATTATACCGATTATTATAGCATTTAAAGTAAATCCGAAGAAAAACTGCCCACTTGGGAACAAAGATGCTCCTATAAGGTCAGCCATAACACCAACTAGAACAGCTGGTATAACGCCTCCGATATAACCGGTTAGGAAAATAGGAAGAAAGGCAAAACCTATCTTCATATTCCAAGCATTAAAAGATAAAAAACGGGATAAAATAATGTGCATGGCAACCATAAGTGCCATTATTACCAACATATTTATGTTGATTTTCTTGTTTTTCATATAAAACTCCTTTCTGCAGTTGCTACAGGAAAGAGTTTGCTCATTCTTGCAGCAGCGGACGCAGGTATAGCAACGCAGAATTTCCCTAAACCTAGATTTAGTCCTCTAAGCCGGCAACTCTTTCGTCCTTAGGCAACATCCCATCCTAAAGCACTTAACGCACTATCCTTACTCTACATTAAAATTATTTATATTTACTCTTAGGCTGAACTTTTAGATTTTGAGCCTTTAATTATAGATTCAAAATCTAAGCCTCAGAGGAAATAACTACTTTTTTCATAACAGGTATAAATAATCCACCTATTAAATTACCTATAGAATTCACCAAGATAAATATAAAGGCTTCCGTGTTCCACATTCCTGCCATTGATATATAAAACATATTTGCTATGCAGTGTTCAAAACCGCATACTATAAAAACTACTACTCCGAAAAACAGGGAAAAATATTTGCCTATTTCATGAGGATTATTTTTAAAACCGTCTACAGCTATAAAAATTAAAATATTACAGAATATAGCTAAAATAAATATGCTGATTAAATCATCACCTAACTTAAAACCTACTAATTCCTTAGCTCTAGCACTTATAGACACAAGCCTTGTAAGAGAAATTAGCTGAGCAGTTAAAAAGGCTCCAATAAAATTTCCAACCCATATAATAGCCGTATTTACAGCATATTTTCCATCATTATCCAGTAAATAACAAGCCTTGCCCGTAAAAAGATTAAAGCCAAAGGTTACTATGGTAAAAAGTCCCACAACAAACAATATAGCCCCTATAATCAAACTTTCACTGGCTAAAAAGGTGGCACCGCCTATGGAAATGCACATTCCACCTATTATGGAATAAATTATATTCTTTTTAAAGTCCAATTAACGGTCCTCCCTATTAGGCTTAAAATTCGTTTTTGTTTGAGCAGCTTTTACTACATGGTTAGCTAAAACACTGCTGGTTACTCCACCTACACCTCCCGGAACAGGGGTAATCGCCTTAACTGAATTTTCCACATTGTTAAAGTCTACATCACCTGAAATGCCACCTTTTTCTGCATCCCAATTAATCCCTACATCTATTATAACTTGATTGGTATTTACATGATTTTCATTAACACTCTTAAGCCTTCCCATAGCCGATACTAAAATATCTGCTTCACTACAGATTTTTTCCATATTTTCTGTCTTAGAATGGCATATTGTGACTGTAGCATTTTCATCTAAAAGCATCATGGCTACCGGTTTGCCAATTACTAAGGAACGACCTAAAACTACGGCTTTTTTACCTGAAATTTTTATATCATAATATTTCAAAATCTCCATAGCCGCCCTGGCAGTGCAAGGTGCAAAGCATCCCTTTTCTCCACCTTTACCTGTGAAAACTCCAACTAAGGAGTTCCCATTAGCACAGTCCACATCTTTTTCAGGTGCTATGAGGCTAATGATTTTTTCTTCATCAAGAGTTTTTGGCAAGGGTCTAAAAAGCAAAATCCCATGGGCTGATTCATCCGAATTCACTTCTGAAATCACCTTTTCCATTTCATCTTGACTTATATCTTCAGGTAAAGCTTTAACCTCTGTTAAAACCCCAACCTTTTCCATACTTTTTTTAGCACCTCTTTCATAGGCTAAATCTTCCTTCTTTTCGCCCACTCTTATTATTACTAATTTAGGGATTATCCCTTTATTTTTCAATTCATCCACTAAGGTGCTGCTCTCCTCATTTAAAGCTTGAGCCACTACATCACCTTTTAAAATTATCGCCATAAATTTATATCCCTCTACCTAGAAAAGTCCTGAAATTACACCATTCTCATCAACATCTATCTTTTCTGCTGCCGGAACTTTAGGAAGTCCGGGCATAGTCATAATATCTCCGGTCAAAGCTACGATAAAGCCGGCTCCTGCGGAAACCTTTAAATTTCTAACAGTAATAGTGAAATCCTTAGGTGCTCCTAAAAGATTTTGATTATCAGAGAAAGAATACTGAGTTTTTGCCATACAGATAGGAAGATTTCCGAAGCCCAGCTCTTCAAGTTTTGCTGCTTGTTTCTTAGCCTCTGCAGTAAGCTCTACTCCATTTCCGTGATAAATCTTAGTGCATATAGAATTTAACTTCTCAACTATACTTTCTTCTTCCTTATATGCAAAATCGAAGTTATTAGGTTCATCACAAAGCCTTACAACTTCCTCAGCTAAAGCCTTTCCACCTTCGCCGCCTTTAGCCCATACCTCAGAAAGAGCCACATTAACGCCTAAGGCTTTACATCTTTCTTCAACTAAATCTAATTCTGCTTCCGTATCTGTAGGGAAAGCATTGATAGCAACCACACAAGGAAGACCGAATACATTTTTAATATTTGATACATGCTGTAATAAATTAGGTAATCCCTTCTCTAAAGCTTCTAAATTCTCATTATTAAGGTCTGCCTTAGCCACTCCACCATGATATTTCAAAGCTCTTACAGTGGCTACGACCACCACTGCAGATGGATTAATTCCTGCCATTCTGCATTTAATATCTAAGAACTTTTCTGCTCCCAAATCTGCTGCAAAACCGGCTTCTGTAATAGCAAAATCTCCCAACTTCATAGCCATCTTTGTGGCAGTAATAGAATTACAGCCATGAGCAATATTTGCGAAAGGTCCCCCATGAATAAATGCAGGTGTTCCTTCTAAAGTTTGAACTAAATTAGGCTTTAAAGCATCCTTAAGTAAGGCTGCCATAGCACCTTCTGCCTTCAAATCATGTGCTGTTACAGGCTTTCCATCATAATTATACGCTACTATAATATTAGCCAGTCTTTCCTTTAAGTCTAAAATATCCTTTGCCAAACAGAGAACTGCCATAATTTCAGAAGCTACAGTTATTTCAAAACCATCTTCTCTAGGCACTCCCTGCATTCTACCACCTAAACCGTTTACAATATGACGAAGCTGTCTATCGTTCATATCTACAGCTCTTTTCCAAGTTATAGCCTTTACATCTATACCTAAGCTATTTCCCTGCTGAATATGGTTGTCAAGCATAGCAGCTAAAAGATTATTAGCTGCACCTATAGCATGAAAATCACCTGTAAAATGAAGATTTATATCTTCCATAGGAACTACCTGTGCATATCCACCACCTGCAGCTCCACCTTTAACTCCAAACACCGGACCTAAAGACGGTTCTCTGAGAGCTACAACTGCCTTCTTTCCGATTTTTCTTAAGCCATCTGCCAAACCTACAGAAGTAGTAGTCTTTCCTTCTCCCGCAGGTGTAGGAGTTATAGCTGTTACTAAAATCAGCTTACCGTTAGGTTCATTCTCTTTTTCTTTTAAGAAACTATAATCAACCTTAGCCTTGTAATTGCCGTACTGCTCTAAATACTTTTCTTCAATACCACAAGCCTTAGCTATCTCAGTAATTTTTTGCTTTTCACACCCCTGTGCAATTTCAATATCAGTCTTAAACTCCATTATTTTCCTCCTAAATATTCAGCAAAATAGGTATGCCATATTGTATAATTCATAGCCAATATTATATTATACCTTAGGGTTTAATTCAACTATTTTATAGATTCATTGTGCAGCAATATATAGTATGGAAATTAAAATTATATCTGTTATAATAGACCTATCATAAAATCCAATATATTTTCAAATTAAGAAAGGAGACGGTGAATATTTTTAAATAATTTCACCTAAGTTGTCATGAAATTTTCTACTATTAAATTTTTAGCACTTACCCTATGTGTATCTTTAATTATCAGTGCTACCGGTCTAACTGCTTTTGCAGATAGTAAAACTAACGCTAAGACCACCAAACCTTTATCCCTGTCGAATAAGACAATAAGGGTAAATATCGGTGAAGTCTTTAATATTAAATCCAAAGGGAAAGGTGCTATAAAAGTAAAATTTCTATTAAAAAATATGTCTAAAGAAATTATTGTAAAATCCACCAATGAAAATATAACAATAGAAAAAGTCAGTAATTTCAATTACCGTATTAGACCTTTGAAGGAAGGAACTGCTAAGATTATTATTACGAGTATGGCTAACAAAAAACTAAAGAGAACGCTTAAGGTAAATGTAGTCCCCGTTGTAAAACTTACCTCCTCAAACTTTGAAGAAGAAGTATTGAAATTTGAAGGCAGGGTTGTTTTAGATTTCAGCACAGATTGGTGCTGCTGGTGTAAAGCCTTAGAGCCACATCTAAAAAAGGCGGAAACTAAATTCCCAACATATAAATTCTGTACAGTAGACGGTGATGCAGAACCTGAATTAAATGCAATACATAAAATAGATTGTTACCCAACTTTAGCCCTTTATGAAAATGGAAAACTGCTAAAGATTTTCCCGGGATATATGGATTTAGACGAGTTGATCAAATGGCTAAGTTAATATAACTAAACAAATCTTATAGAAATAGAAAGTATTTATAATTAAGAATAGATTAAAAAAGAGGCTTTCTAGCCCCTTTTTTAATTATTTATTGAGACAAAATCTGCCCATCCAAAGAAATCGTAACCACCTGCCAAGGTATGAACTTCCCACTATTCATAAGTGCCTGCTTAGCAGCATTTTCTATTCCTCCACAACAAGGAACTTCCATTCTCACTATGGTCAAACTCTTAATATCATTGTTAGATATAATTTCTGTAAGCTTATGTTGATAATCTCCCTCATCTAACTTAGGGCAACCTATCAAGGTAACTCTATTTTTTATAAAATCTCTATGAAAATCCCCATAAGCGAAAGCCGTACAATCAGCTGCAATAAGTAGATTTGCTCCACTAAAAAAAGGAGCATTTACCGGTGCCAGCTTAATCTGAATAGGCCACTGGGACAACTGACTTTTTATTTTCCCTAAAACTTCCTGACTATTGTCTTCACCCTTAAGATTTTTCATCATTGAACCAGGACAGCCTGAAATTCCTAGCCCCTGCTTTTTCTTCATAGCTGCCTTTACTGCTGCCTCATCATAAGCCGCAGCTTCTCTTTCCTCAAAGCTAATTGCTCCTGTAGGACAAGCCGGCAAACAATCTCCTAATCCGTCACAATAGTCTTCTCTCAATAACTTTGCCTTACCATTGATTATTCCTATAGCTCCTTCATGACAAGCCTCAGCACAAATTCCACAGCCATCACATTTACTCTCATCAATTTTAATTATTTTTCTTAGCATATTATCTATCTCCTAAATATCTTCATTTATAATAAATATCATAGCCATTATACACAAAACATAGCCACTTTAATGTTGTCTTAACAACATTTTCTAAAAAAAGATACCTTTGATAAAAATTTCTAATCCTATAATAATGAGAATTATACCACCTAAAATCTGTGCTTTATTATTAAGGATTTTTCCAAACCTCTTGCCGATTATCACTCCGGCAAAACAGACAACAAAAGTAGTTAAGGCAACTATTAAGCTACATATAAACGCCATATAACCCATATAGTCTGCTATGGTGAAGCCTACAGAAAGAGCATCTATAGAAGTTGCAATCCCTTGCAAAATCAAAGTGCCAAAGGTCAATTTATAAATAGCGCATTCTTCTCCTTCACATTTACCTTCTAAAATCATTTTGATACCTATATAAAGTAACATAATCAAGGCAATCGCCGGAATAAACTTTTCAAAAGCGTTAAAGTATTCTATAAAAGAATGTACTAAAAACCAGCCAGCCATAGGCATAATAAATTGAAAAAAGGCGAAAACTCCGGCGATTGCCAACATCTTCACCTTTTTCATATGCGCTTCATTTAAACCATTAGTTACAGACACGGAAAAAGCATCCATAGCTAACCCTAAACCCAATAAAATACTATTAGTAAAAAAAAGTATATTAAAATCCATTTTGCAGTCCTTCCAAAACAATTAGCCTTAAATTAAAATTTAATTTAACCTGCTTATGTTACAACATAAAAAGGACCCTTGTCAATACATTTTTACCGAACTTTTTTCACATTTTTTAATGCCTCTTACCTTTATTAAAGCAAGTCTTCTACCACATCTCTAAGTTTTCCCATATCATAAGTAGGCTCAAATCTTCCGACTACCTCACCTTCTCTGTTCACAAGAAACTTAGTAAAATTCCATTTAATTTCTGAATTATTTTTATAATCCTTATCTATAGTCTTAAGCATTGCCGCCATAGCTAACGCCTTTGCCCCTTTTCCAAAACCTTCAAAAGTCTTTTTATCTTTAAGATATTTGAATAATTCTATAGCATTTTCTCCATTTACTTCAGATTTCTTCATCTGTGGGAACTGAGTATTATATTTTATACGACAAAATTGATGTATCTCTTCATCAGACTCAGGTGCCTGTCCACGAAACTGATTACAAGGCACATCTACTATTTCAAAACCCTTATCATGAAAATCTTCATACATTTTTTCCAGCTGTTCATACTGAGGGGTAAATCCACATCCTGTAGCTGTATTTACAACTAACACTACCTTCCCCTTAAAATTGTTCATCTCAACCTGACTTCCATCAGGGGCTTCAACTTTTAAATCATAAAAACTCATTTTCAAAATCTCCTTTTCTAACTCTATTTTTAATATATGGATTTTGCCATATTAAAATTACTTTTCTAATTCATCCAAATAGGCTACAGCTGATAAAGCTGCCACATTACCTTCTCCTGCTGCTTTTATATATTGATAAGGTCTACCAACTATATCTCCACAAGCGAAACAACCGGCTAAATTAGTTTCCATCTTTCTATTAACTTCTATATAATTTTCGACCACCTTAAGTCCCGGAATAAGCTGTGCAGGAGCGATACTATCTCTTAAGATAAAAACGCCATCTACTGAAAGGCTCTGATTTTCCAATTCTAAGGTTTCAACTTTCATTCCACCTAAAATTGCCTTAGGAATATCTTTGATTACTTGGATTTTGGAAGATACTTCTACTTCTCCCTTATAAAGAGGAATGTAATACACTGTTCCAGCAACTTCTGCCATAAAATTAGCTTCTGCTTCCTCTTTTTTAGTTGCTGCGATAATTGCCACAGTTTTACCCTTATATAATGGAGCGTCGCAGGTTGCGCAGTAACTAACACCTCTGCCTAAAAAGCTCTCTTCATTTTCATAGGCTTTGCCGAAGCTGACTCCTGTAGCTACAATTATAGATTTTGCATTTAATATTTGATTTTCTGAAGTCTGTAAGCTGTAATAACTTCCCATAGGAAATGCCATCGTAACCCTTACATCCTCAATTTCTATACCCATTTCATCAATATGCTTAATGAAATTATCTGCCAAATCTTTACCTTTTATTTTATGAAAACCTAAATAATTATTTACTTCACTGGCGATATTAACTTTTCTGCTGCTATTTTTATTACCAATTAAAATCATAGACTTATTTCTAATCTTCATATTTAAAGCAGCAGAAAGTCCCGCAGGACCTGTTCCTATAATCGCCACATCATACATTTCTTCATATTTCTTATCAGTCATTATGTTCCCTTTTATTCCCTTTACCTCAATACTATAAAATTGAATTTTATAAAATATCCAACTTGTAAAAAAGAGAAAACCTATATTCAGGTTTTCTCCTTACGCATTAAATCTGAAATTGTAACACCGTCTAAATATTCATTTATCATATCACTAAGTTTGTTCCATAGAGGTAGAGTTCTACACTCAGTGGAGTTTTCACAACAGCCCTCTTCAAGTCCTAAACAAGAAACAGGAGAAAGACTTTTTTCAGTAAGCCTTAAAATATCCCCTACCCTATAATCCTTAGGTGCCTTGTTTAATCTATAACCTCCACCTTTTCCATGCATACCATCTACCATTTTATTTTTAGATAGCAAGGTCATAATGCTTTCCAAATACTTTTGTGAAATTTCCTGTCTACTTGAAATATCTCTCAAAGGTATATAACTATCTGTACCCTGTTCTGCCAGATCAACCATTACCCTAAGAGCATATCTGCCTCTTGTAGATATAATCAAAACATCACCTCATATCTTTAATCCTACACTCAAACCATATCAACTAAGGTTTAAGCATTATAATTTACTTTTATTAATTAGCCTTATGGACTATTCTGAAAAAAGTTCTGTAGACAAATAACGCATTCCTGTATCCGGAATTAAAACCACAATATTTTTGTCTGCATTTTCTTCTTTTTCTGCTAACTCAATAGCTGCTTTAAGAGCCGCTCCGGAGGAAATCCCCACCAGAAGACCCTCATATTTCCCCATAAGCCTTGCATTTTCAAAGGCTTCTTCATTAGATACAGTCATCACCTTATCTAAAACAGAAAGTTCTAAAGTATCAGGCACAAAACCTGCTCCAATTCCCTGAATTTTATGCTTTCCTGCCGTACCATGTGATAATACCGGTGAAGCATCAGGCTCTACAGCAATAATTTGAATATTCGGATTTTGCGATTTCAAATACTTGCCCACTCCTGTAACTGTACCACCTGTACCCACGCCTGCCACAAACATATCTACCTGACCATCCGTATCCTGATAAATTTCAGGTCCTGTAGTTCTAAAATGAATCTGTGGATTTGCAGGATTTTCAAATTGAGAAGGTATGAAACTATTAGGTATTTCCTTTGCCAATTCACAAGCCTTAGAAATTGCACCTTTCATTCCCAGTGCACCCTCTGTTAAAACCAACTCTGCACCATAGGCCTTCATCATTTTTCTTCTTTCCACAGACATGGTTTCCGGCATAACAATTATAGTCCTATACCCTCTAATAGCAGCTACACTGGCTAAACCAATGCCTGTATTTCCACTGGTAGGTTCTATAATTACAGAATCTTCCTTAAGTAAACCTGTTCTCTCAGCCTCATCTATCATAGCCTGTCCTATTCTGTCCTTAACAGAACCTGCCGGATTAAAATATTCCAGCTTTGCTAATAAATGTGCCTTAAGCCCCAGCTTCTTTTCTATATTAGTCAACTGAACCAAAGGAGTCTTACCTATTAAGTCTTCAGCCGACCTAAAAATCTTTTTCATATTCTCACCTTTCTCGGTTAGTTCTTACTTTCTTGTCTCTTTCTATAGTCCTCTATAGCAGCCTGTATAGCTTCCTCTGCTAATACTGAACAGTGAATCTTATGAGCAGGAAGTCCGCCTAATGCCTCTGTTACCGCCTTATTAGTTAAAGCTAAAGCTTCAGAAATAGTCTTTCCTTTAATAAGTTCAGTAGCCATAGAGCTGGAAGCTATAGCACTTCCACATCCGAAAGTTTCAAACTTTATATCTGTAATAACTTCATCATTAATTTTGAGATATATTCTCATAATATCTCCACAAGTTGCATTGCCAACTTCACCAATTGCATCTGCATCTTCAATTGCTCCTAAATTTCTTGGGTTACGGAAATGATCCATAACTTGTTCACTATATAATGCCATTTTAAATCCTCCTACAAAATCCGCCTACGCCGATTTTTTCTTTTCAATTTATTTTTTCTTTCTTAATTACTCTTTATATTAAATTATATGTTCTACTTTTCCCTGTTCTAAATCACGCCACACAGGAGAAATTCTTCTTAAGTATGTAACTACTTCTTCTAATGCCTTAATAATCTTAGGCATTTCTTCCATAGTATTTTCTTCTGAAAGGCTTAGTCTAATAGAACCATGAGCAATTTCATGAGGTCTGCCTATAGCCAGCAGTACATGGCTTGGATCTAATGAACCGGATGTACAAGCACTTCCTGAAGATGCACAAATTCCTTTATCATCCATCAACAAAAGTAATGCTTCACCTTCTATACCCTCAAAACAGAAATGAACATTTCCCGGTAATCTCTTTTCTTTATCTCCATTTAAAATAGAATGAGGAATCTTAGAAATACCTTCAATTAAAACTTCTCTCATTTCTAAAAGTTTAGCTGTCTTTTTTTCAATTTTTTCGCAAGCTTCTTCTAAGGCTTCAGCCATAGCACAGATAGCCGGAACATTTTCAGTACCTGCTCTCTTGCCTCTTTCCTGAGCTCCGCCTTCAATTAAATTGGTAATCACAATTCCTTTTCTAGCATATAAAGCTCCTGCACCCTTAGGTCCGTGGAACTTATGAGCAGATATAGATAACATATCTATATTCTGTTCTTTTACATCTATATGAAGCTGTCCTGCTACCTGAACTGCATCAGTGTGGAACAGAACTCCCTTTTCTTTACAAATTTTACCGATTTCTTTAATTGGCTGAATTGTACCTATTTCATTATTAGCATACATAATCGTTACCAAACAAGTATCCGGTCTAATAGCTTCTTCCACCTGCTCCGGCGTTACCAAACCATTTTCATGCACATCTAAAAGAGTTACTTCAAAACCTTCTTTTTCCAACTTATTCAAAGTATGAAGTACAGCATGATGTTCAAAAGCTGTGGATATAATATGTTTTTTATCTTTTTTAGCACCTAATTTAGCTGCCGATATAATAGCTTGGTTATCAGCTTCACTTCCACCTGATGTGAAAATAATTTCTCTTGCCTCACATCCTAAAAGTCTAGCCACCTTTTCCCTAGCTTCAGTCAATTTTTCTTGTGCCTCTTGTCCTACTTCATAAAGGCTGGAAGGGTTGCCATAATATTCTTCCATGCATTTAACCATGGTATCTATAGCCCTTCTGCTCATCTTAGTAGTCGCAGCATTATCTGCATATATTTTAGCCATTTTCATCCTCCTATGAAGACTTCCGTTTCAAACAAAAACTTTCAGTCTCTTTAGTAAAATCCATTAATTTGTATTTTATAGGTGCATTATAAACCCATTCACCTACTATGTCAATAGGTAAATGTGTGTTGGTTAAGTTTTTAATTTGTGATTTTGGTGATTATTCCTCATAATACCTGTCATTTCCCCAAACAAAAGCCTCTTTTTCAGAGGCTCTAATAACCCTTTCCTCTTCTGCACTCCCTCTTAAATACATGGCTATTTCCTTTATATTTCGCAAATTAAGGTTTTTATTATTACTTGCAATTCTCAAAATATCCTCAGCAAAACTTACACAGGTTCTATTTATTTCATGCTCTCTTTTTAAAATCAGGCCCTTAAAATCATAATCAAATTTATTATTATTTTCCTGCATCTTCTTAATATGGTCTGCGATTTCATTATAAATCTTATCTTCTACAGGCAATGTAAACACTTTAACTTTAGCATCCTTATCTCTATATAAGTATCTCAACCAAGATTCTTCTACAAACCCACCATCTAAAGGGCTGCCATTTTTCCTTCTAGCAAAGGAATACAAAGGTTGTAAACTTTCATCCAAAGAAATAGAAACATGATTATAGTCATTCCATGTTATCAGTCTTATAGCCTGTCCAACCTTAGTATTTGTCTTGCTTAAAACTATGTATAGATTCTTAGGCAAGCACACCACCACCCTTCAAAATTTTAAGAATATTTTATCACTATTTATATCTTAAATCAATAATGCAATAAGGCTAAAAATGTGTTAAAATAGAACAAGTTAATTTTTAGAAAAGGTATTAAAATAATGAAAAAACACGCTATTATACCAATTTTCATATCTCATAGAGGTTGCCCCCACGACTGCGTATTTTGTAATCAAAGGAAAATAACCTCCAGAAATGGTGATATTACTCCTCAAATGGCAGAAGAAACCATAAATCAGTGGCTCACCACCTTAGATAATGTAGAAACTGTTGAAATTTCCTTTTATGGCGGTTCCTTTACAGGACTCCCCTTAGAAGAACAAAATCAATTTCTTAAAATAGCTAAAAAATATAAGGACTTGGGAAAGATAAATTTAATACATCTCTCTACCAGACCAGATTATATAAATTTAAAAATTCTAGAAAATTTAAAAAACTATAGTGTAGATGTCATAGAATTAGGCGTACAATCCTTTGATGAAACTGTTTTAGAAGCCTCCGGCAGAGGCCATAACGCAAAGGTTATATACGAAGCCTGCCGACTAGTTAAAGCCTATGGCTTTACCCTAGGAATTCAGCTAATGGTAGGCTTACCTGAGGACGACTTGGAAAAAGATATTTTTTCAGCCAAGGAAACAGTTAAATTAAATCCTGAAATCGCTAGACTATATCCTACTGTAACCATAGCTGATACAGAGCTGTATGAAATGTATTTAAGAGGCGATTATAAGCCTTTAGAAGCAGAAGATGCCATTCTTAGAACGAAAGAAATGTATAAAATTTTACATAAAGCAGGCATAAACATAATAAGAGTAGGCTTAAAGTCCAGTGAAATTATGTCTGATGAAATTGGATTCCATCCCGCTTTCCGACAATTAATCGAAGGTAGAATTGCCAGAGACGAAATAGAGGATCAAATCAAAAAATTATATTACCCAAATCATACTTTTAATGTTAAAATAATTGCTAATGAAAAGTCTTTTGGTAATATATTTGGCCACAAAGCCGAAAATCGTAAATATTTTAGTTCAAAATATGCCCAACTGAACTTTTCCTACTATAAAGACTTTCAGCTAGGTTTAAGTTTAGAAGATGAAGAATATCTGGTGCAGGCGGATTTTGCACCTGAAAAATTAGGAGGATTAAAATGAAAGCAGTTGTAACAGTAATCGGTAAGGACATGGTGGGAATTTTAGCTAAGGTAGCAGGTGACTGTGCTGATAAAAATGCCAATGTTTATGAAGTAACTCAATCTGTATTAGATGGGTATTTTTGTATGGTTATGGTAATCAATATTGAAGACCTTTCCTGTCAATTAGATGAATTGGAAATGCACATCAGAGCTTCCGTTCCAGATATGGTAGTTCGTGTAATGCACGAAGATATTTTTAACTCAATGCACAGAATTTAGGAGGACAGAATGCTTAATCTCAACGATATAATGGAAACCATCACCATGATACAGGAGGAAAACTTAGATATTAGAACTATAACTATGGGGATATCTCTATTAGACTGTGCCCATAGTGATATTGATATTTCCTGTGAAAAGGTTTACAACAAAATATATGAAAAAGCTAAGGACTTGGTGAAAACCGGAGAATACATAGAAAAAAAATATGGAATTCCTATTGTAAATAAAAGAGTAAGTGTTACACCTATTTCCATGTTAGTAGCCGTAAGCGGCGGAGATCCTGTAAAATATGCACTCACACTCGATAAGGTAGCTAAGGATATAGGGATTAATTTCATAGGGGGCTATAGTGCTTTAGTACAAAAAGGCTTTAGCGCCGGAGATAAAGAACTTATAGCTTCTATCCCAAGAGCTCTAAGCCTTACGGATATGGTTTGTTCATCTGTAAACATTGGCTCCACCAAGGCAGGTATCAATATGGATGCAGTAGCCCTTATGGGTCGTATAGTTAGAGAAAGTGCTAAACTTACTCAAGATAAACAATGTATAGGTGCGGCTAAATTAGTAGTTTTCTGTAATGCACCTGAAGATAATCCATTTATGGCTGGAGCCTTCCACGGTGTGGGCGAACCGGATGTTGTATTAAATGTAGGTGTAAGCGGACCCGGCGTAGTTCGTGCAGCCCTTGCAAAGCTTCCGGATGATGCCCCTCTAAACGAAGTGGCTGAACTAATTAAGAAAACTGCCTTCAAAATCACCAGAATGGGACAATTAGTTGGCTCCGAAGCTTCAAAAATGCTCAATGTACCATTTGGTATTATAGACTTATCCTTAGCCCCTACTCCTGCTATCGGAGATTCCGTAGCCCATATTTTAGAAGAGATAGGACTGGAACAATGCGGAGCTCATGGTACTACAGCAGCCCTTGCTATGCTAAATGATGCGGTTAAAAAAGGTGGTGTTATGGCATCATCCTCTGTTGGAGGCTTATCGGGAGCTTTCATCCCTGTAAGCGAAGATGCCGGCATGATTGCAGCAGCCCGTGATGGCGTTCTCTCCATAGAAAAATTAGAAGCCATGACAGCTGTTTGCTCTGTAGGTTTAGATATGATAGTGGTTCCGGGAGACACTACATCAGAAACCATATCTGCAATTATAGCAGATGAAGCAGCTATAGGTATGGTCAACTCAAAAACCACTGCCGTTAGACTAATACCGGCAATTGGTGTTGAAGATGGTAGCGAATTAGATTTTGGAGGACTTTTAGGTAGCGGACCAATTATGAAAGTTAATACAAAATCCCCATCTAAGATGATTTCCAGAGGTGGCAGAATTCCTGCTCCACTACAGAGCTTAAAAAACTAAAACTAATATGACCAAAATATATGCACTATTCAATAGGCTTATGATCGCCTTTAGGATAGTGCTTTTTTATGGGAATTAAGACTTATAGGACAAAAAGAGTTGGTAACAACCGCTGTATATATTGGTTTTAAGCTATTTTGAGAAAGCAGAACAGCTTTTAATATGCTTAATGGCTAAAAGTACTGTGAAATGCAGATTGTAAGCACGAAATAGTGTCAACATCCTAAAAAATCTTAAAACAGCACTATTTTGAAGCAATCACCCACTTTTACCATAAATTACCAGCCCTCTTCTTCCCCTCTCCTAAAAAAATTCAAAAGAAAGTGTTGACAGTGTACTATGTACTATGGTACACTACATACTGAGAAGGGGTTCTCAATAAATTATAAGAAAGGGGAAATTATGTTTCAATTAGATTTAAAAAGTCGTAAATCTATTTACGAACAAGTAATGGATAATTTAAAAGAACTTATAATGACCGATGTTTTAGCATCTGAATCTAAGCTGCCCTCCGTTCGTGAGCTTTCCAAGTATATAGCGGTGAATCCTAATACGGTTCAAAAAGCCTATAGAGAATTAGAAAGACAGGGCTATGTTTATACAGTCAGTGGTGTGGGGACCTTTGTAACTGATAAAAAAGACATAGTATTAGATTCAGTTGAACTGGAAAAAGTTAAGGCGAAGCTATTAGATGCTTTCAAACAACTTATGTATATGGGTTTGGATTTTGATAAGGCTAAGGAAGTTGTTTTAAGTATCATAAATGGCGAAGAATGTCTATCTTGCAAAGGAGGTAAAAAGGATGATTAAATTAGAAAATGTATCTAAAACCTTTGAGTCCTATAAGGCTCTAGATAATCTAAGCCTTACAGTTCCAAAGGGTTCCATATACGGTCTAATGGGCTTAAATGGTGCGGGTAAAACCACAGTAATCAAGCACATTGCCGGATTTTTAAAAGCAGATTCAGGAGAAATAACTGTAGATGGTGAACCTATCTTAGATAATGAAAATTTAAAACAAAGGCTCATAATAATTCCTGATGAAATATTCTTTTTTAGAGGTTATAGCTTAACAGATATGGCTTCATATTTTTCTAAAATATATAAGAACTGGAGCCAGCCAATTTTCGACGAAATGCTGAGAAGTTTTCAGCTTAAACCTAATCAAAACTTAGGTAAATTCAGTAAAGGTATGAGAAAGCAAGCGGCTTTCATACTAGCCATGTCAGCTCAACCTGACTACTTAATTTTAGATGAACCAATAGACGGCTTAGACCCTATTATCAGACTTAAACTTCGTCATTACTTAATGGAAGCAGTTGCCGATAGAGAGATGACTGTTTTAATATCATCTCACAATGCTAAAGAAATGGAAGATATATGCGATTACTTAGGAATTCTGGCTAATGGTAAACTTGCCTTTGAAGGCAGTCTTCTATCTTTAGAAGGTGCAACTGTAGAAAGCATATTTATAGAAAAATTAGGAGGTGGACTAAATGTTTAAGAATAATACAATTGCAACCAACCCTCTTTCGCTTTCCATGCCTTTAATAAGGGAAAACTTTAAACTATACTGGTATGTTCCGGTATTAACCTTACTGGCTTACTTTTTCTCCGGAATTTTCCCATTATTCATTAGAAATTCCAATGAACCCAACGCACTATACTATTTAATGCAATCTATGAAATTAAATATGCCTGCTTTCTGGATTTGTATGATGGGAATTCCACTTATTGCAGCCTGCTTAGCATTGACTTTCATTCATAAAACAAAGCAAGCCTTCGCTATGCACTCACAACCCTATTCCAAAATCCGCCTATTCAACAGTCAGATTTTGTCCGGTTGGTTAATGTTCATCATGCCCATAGCGATAATTGCCATTATGTATTTGCTTTTCATTCCGTCAGCTAATAACTGGGCATTAGATCCTTCAAACAGCTACATTGCCAAGACTTTTTCAATGAACGCAGTTACCGTTTTAAAATGGCTCTTTAATTCTATAGCTGTTTTTACTTACTACTATGGTTTATATATATTGGCAGGAGTATTAGTAGGTTCTACCCTTATGCAAGTGCTTTTATCCGGAATGTTTTTCTGCATCTTACCCATATTAAATGTAATATACAATTTATATTGCAGCACATTTATTATAGGTATTCCCGCAGGCGGCAGTATGCCGAATGAAAAAGTATTAGAAACTAATCCTATATTCAAGATATTGTTTAGTACACGAAATGCTGAAATAAGCTACTGGCCATATCTAATAGCAGGAATTCTGATGATAGTTTTAAGCTTATTTATTTACAGAATTATAAAGCTTGAAAAGGTTGGCGATTCTATGCTTTTCAAAGTAACAGAAGAAATCATCACAGTACTGCTTGTTTTCGTAGGAATGTCTATTTTCGGTGCTTTCCTATACAGCCTGAATGAATCCAGAGAAGTATGGATTTTAGGCTCCATCATAGGTATTTTTATTACAATATTCATAGTAAAGATTGTTTTCAATCGTTCTATCAAAATATTTAACAAAGAAAACCTGAAATCTCTAATACTATGTTTAGTATTAGCTATAATATTCTTCTGTTTCACAGTTTTGGATATAGCTAAAATCGGTATTAAAATTCCAAATGTGACAAATGTAAAAGAAGTTTATACTACCAGCATGGTGGAATCCTTAAACAGAGGCATACTACCTTATACTAATACCGGTAGTACAGCTACTATTAAAGACCAAGCTACTCTTGAAAAGGTTATAGATTTACATAGATATGTAATAGAAAATAATCTTTATAAATATGATAATGATGGAATTCCATCAAGGTTCGTTGGTGACACCATAGATGATGAATCCATGAAATATGCCGACTTAGTTGAAACTCTTCGCTTCCACTATGAGCTAAAAAACGGCACAAGTTTTATTAGAGAGTTTCATGTAAAAATGACAGATGAACTGGCAAAGAAAATTTCCGATTTAGTAAATGAGCCTAAATTCAAAGATTCAAACAAATTCACATCTGATGTTAAAAATCAAATAAAAAGTATCTATACTACTATAGAAACTACCGGACTTAAGCAGATAGGATTTAAACCTAAAGCAGATGATGAAAGTTATGCCTTTGGATTATCCAATGGTGATGATATTAAAAAACTCTTAAAAGCTTATGAAAAAGATATAGATAATTTCGACTATCTTAAATATGTAAACTTAACTAAAGAAAATAAATATAATTTTAAATACCTTGGACATATAAACTTGTTCAGAGGTAATAAAGATTCACCCTTATACCTAACTATTATGGATGCCCATAAAAATACTATGAAATGTATTAAGGATAATTTCACCGATTATATTAAAGCGGAATCTCAAATATTAGGATAGCCTCCAGCTTAATAATGGATAAATTATACATTTATATTATATCTAAAATAAAACCTTAAAAGCCTTGTAATACACAAGGCTTTTTTATATAATGATAATAGTAAGTGCCTATGCACAAAATAAGCAAAAGAGGTTAATAAATGGAAATCAGAAACAAATGTGTAAAAAGTATTTCAATACTACTAATTGTAGCAATTATATTTGCCTGGGGGCAGGCAGATTTTGCAATGGCGGCTTTAAAAGAAGTAAGCCAACCTATTCGTGTAAATAGCTTTAAATCTACAGATACTTTTGAGAAAGAAAGACTTTCTGTCTACTCAGAAGATGAAAGCAGTCTGAAAATCAGCTATAAAACACCCTTAAAAGCAGACCAATTTTATGTATCCCTATATAGATTAGGAGATAATATTGGGGATTTAAAACTTAACATTCCTGTTCAGACTTTAACATCTCTAGCCAGCGACGGTACTACTCTATATGAATTCGATTATCTTTTCGATTTCAGTCAATATACTATTCCCGATGGCAAATATTATCTATACATAAGAAGATTAACTCAAAACTCCATTACAGGGGAATATGAAGTGTTACCGAACGGTAATCTATATAAAAATATGGAAATTAGAGTTAATGGAGAAAATGTAAGTATCCTAAAATTCAACGATGTAATCAACTATAATCGTACTATTAAAGAGGTCGGAAAACTTTATGGTATAGACAGGTACTTAGATAATACTTTATCTGATATAGACTTCGTTTTAAGAAATCCTGCCACTAGGATTTATAATACTATAGATGAGCAAAAAATTGCGTACATAAAAAGCGTTTCCGATCGTGTCGTTTCAGGTGCTTTAAACGATTACGATAAGCTTCTTAAGATTTATGAATATACGGCAGGAAATTTTTATTATGATACTATAGCCTTTGTAACTCATTCCTTACAATATGCTAATCCTTACGATAATATATATAGTTTTGAAAATGGAAGTACTACCGTGAATGCTTCAGAGGGTAAGGTTGCCACCACTTGTCAGGGGTTCTCCGCTATATTCTTAGCCTTAGCCAGAGCTCAAGGCATACCTACACGCTTTGTATACGGACACAGACTTAACATTCCTGCCCAGGATTGGATTACAGAGAAAAACATTCATGTTCTGGATCACTGGTGGGTTGAAGCCTATTTAGACGGTAGATGGATATTCGTGGATCCAACTGTAGGTACTACCAGCAAACATAATAAAAATAAAGGAACTTGGGTTCACACAGGTGTAACTAACTATACATATTTTGATCCATCAGAAGATCAAATAGCTACAAGTCATGTGTATATGAATATATTCCCTGATTACAGAAAAGCCATGTATATTACCAACCCTTATGAAATCGAAACTATAGGCGACTTCTTCGATATACCTAACGATTCTGACGACGCTTCCTCAATTTACGGAACTAAAACCAACGGTTCCCTACTTAATTCTTCCTATGTTAGAAGTAATTTAAGAACTTGGGGTGATGGCAGATTAAGCCACTTTATGTTAGACGGTAATGGTAATACTGAACAGATTTTTTGGAGCAGCAAAGGTTTTAAAGGCAACATCAGCCTTAATAATTTCAAGCAGTTAAAAGTGTTGGGACTTCCTAATAACAGCTTTGAAGTAGCGGATTTATCCGATAACAGTAAGCTGTCTCTAGTACATATTTACAACAATGACTTAAAGAGTTTAAACCTTTCAGGCTGTACCAGACTTTCTGAAGTAAAAGCCAGAAACAACCCTTTAACTAATTTAAACATTTATGCAAATGGTAAGAACCGTACCTTTGAAGCTGAAAGCAATGGAAACTTTGGCTTTAATCTAATTACTAAAAATAGAAATGGTATCTTCTCCCTCTTTGCAAACCCTGATATAGGATATAAATTAGATGGTGTTTATGATGCTAATGACCAAAAAATTTCTTATAGAAATGCCTTTAGCTTCAATCCAAAATCCGGAACCTACACCTTGAAATTTACTCTGGATCCTAATAGCTTTAAGTATGAACTCAACCTAGGCGACAGCTCCAATGCTAAAAAGCCATATATTACAGCTGTAGCAAAAAGATTAAATGCCCTTGGTTATATAGATGAATTTACCTTAAATGCTGAAAGTTTTAACGAAAACCTAAGCTCTGCCATCACCAAATTCCAGGTTGTAAATGGTCTTCTCAAAGATGGAATCGTAAATCGTACAACTTGGGCTAGCCTATTTAATGCTAGTGCAAAATCTATGGTTCTAGACAGCGAATACAATGCATTACTCACTGCCTACGAAGAAACCCTTAAGGATAAAATGGTAGTTGCAGAAAACTTCTCAACTATGAATTTAAGTGCTAGTGCTAAATTAAACAGTAAGAAAACAAAAATAATGCTTTCTTGGGATATAGCTAAGGTGTTAAATGATATAATTATAAAAGACAATTCACTGACAAATACAGATGAAAATACTCCTACTATCTCCAGTGAAGAGGATATGAGTAAAACAGAAAATTTAAATAAGCTTATAGGCTCCATCGAAGGTTTTGAAATATATAGATCTACGAAAAAATACAGTGGCTATACTAAAATTGCTACCACTAAAGATGGTACTAAAAGAAGCTTTACCAATGGCAAAGGTTTAGTAAAAGGCAAGAGATACTATTATAAGGTTCGGGCCTTCTCCACTGTCTTTGGAAAAACCTATTATTCCAATTTCTCAACGGTTGCAAGTGCTAAATTGAGATCCGGTAAAAAATCAAACTAAATAGAAAACCAAAAAAATCACCCCCACTTTTCCAAGAAGTGGGGGTTTTAGATTTTCTAAACTCTAAGGTTTCATATAATCAGATTTTGCCGTGTAGATTTTGCTATATGGCAACCTTCCCGGTCCGATTGTGTCCGAAGCAATATCTTTTAAAATTCTCTGTGCAGCATTTTCTGCATATGCACGATTAGCATATTCTTCAGGAACTAGAACACCATATTTTTCTAAGATTCCTAAGCAAGCTTTTTTGTCCATTTCCAGCAAATCATTAAGCTTTAAAACTTTACTCTCTGCTACAGCGTTTATAGAGAATAGACATATAATAACGAATATTAATCGCACAACAAATATATATGTATATCAACACATTTTTATTCATACATAGTTTTTGTTGTATATCCCTTTGATTCACCTATGATACTACCTCATCATCAGCTCTATAGCCAAGTGTTCATTAGTAATGACAATATTTTCTCTGCCCTCTTGATATTCACCATCTAAGGACCAAGAAGTTTCTTTGTTAGCTTCTATCTCAAATTTATTTGAATTCAAGAAAATCAGCTTGTCCGATCTTTCAAAATCTTGCATTGTAAGCATGGTAATAATTTCTGTCAAATCTATTAAATCCTTAGGAGCCTTAACCAAAAGCATTTCAAAAAAACCGTCGCTCATATCCACTAAATCCGGACTAAGTTTCAAAATCCCACCCATAGATGTTGAATTAGAAATTGCACCAAATATAAAATCCTCTTCATAAGTTTGACCATTGGCAGTTATCTTCATAGGTTCTGCCTTTATGGATGTAATGGAACTTATGCCCTCTAAAATATATGCTAGATGACCCAGAGCATTTTTTACATTCTGTGAAGTTGCATAAGATGCCTTTGTAAAGGCTCCAAAAGAAGCTACATAAGAGAAATATCTGTCGTTAAACTTCCCTATATCTATAGCTACAGGTTCACCATTTACAATATTTCTGGCAGCATCTAAAATATTTTTCGGAATATGCAGACTTTGAGCAAAATCATTGGTGCTTCCGGCTGGAATATATCCTAGTGGAACTTTTACTCCACTGGCAACTAAACCGGCAACTACTTCATTAAAAGTTCCATCACCCCCGATAGCAGTTATCAAATCGAAGTCCTTTGCCATAGTTTTGGCATATTCTATACCATCGCCCCTCTTAGTAGTGGTAATCACTGTAGCCACAAAACCCGCCGTAGTAAATATATCCACTATATCTGTCAAATATTTATTCGCCCTTTTAGTTCCTGAGCAAGGATTTATAATAATTAAAACTTTTTTAAGACCCATTTTAATAGCCCCCTATTTATGTGTAAAGGTTTGGGACTTTCAGATTTTGCGCCAAAATCCGCCTAGCCCACTGTAATATTTTTAATAATTCATCAAATAATATTGATAGGTTTTCTTCTCATCTTCATTTCCTCGGGAATTGGAATTGCATTTTCACTTCTGGTTGCCCACCATACCCGGTTAAGAGCTATACCCAAACAAAGTACCCACGCCACTAGCCAGAACCAAAACAGCAAAACTACAATGTTAGACATAGAACCGTATAAAATATCATTATTTATGCTGAATTTAGTATATTGACTATAAAAGAAGTTTACACCTAAAAATCCTATTGAGGAAAATATACTTCCCGGCAGTATATCTTTAACTGACACTCTCTTAGACGGCATAAAATAGTAGATGTATAGCATCATTAAAAAGTAAAGAACTGCCACTAAAACCCAGCGTATAACCAGCCAAAGCTTACTTCCCAAACCTGTTGTCATACCTTTTCCGAATACTAACTCTAATACCACCGGTAAATATACCAAAGCTACCAACGCCACCACTAAGGTAGTCATTACAACTATTATAGTCATCATGGATCTAGCCCTGTCCTTGACATAACTTTTGCCAATGAATTGTCCATCTGATAAGGTATAGTTTGTAATTCTAAGAAGGGAAAACTGAGCCTTGGAAGCTGCCCAAAGAGCTGTAACCGCCATAAAAATGCTGTTAGCTCCGGAAGGTCTGTATTCCAACAAGCCATTTAAAACATCCAGTCCCTCTCCCGTTAAATTAACTCTAGCCCAAAGCTGAATTTCCTCTAAAGACAGAGAAAAAATACCTAACATCTGGGATAGTAAAATCATGGTAGGAAGTACAGATAAAAACAAATAAAAAGCAAGCTGTGCCGGTACTCCTTGATAATAAGGGTCTTGGAACTGCTCCAACTCCATTTTTATCACTAATTTTATTCTTTTAAGAACTTTAACTACTTTCTCTTTCATTATACCAAATTATCTCAAACTATCTTTCTTTCAATAATCTTTCTAACTCTTTCAGCGCCATAGCCCTATGGCTAATCTGATTTTTAATTTCCTTACCTAACTGAGCAAAGGTTTCCTCATATCCATCAGGTATAAAAATCGGGTCATAACCAAAGCCTTTATCCCCTAAAGGTTCTTCATTTATCCTGCCTTGACATTTCCCCTTAGCTACCAACTTTTCACCACTAGGGAATAATAAAGTAATAACCGTTTCAAAATATGCCCCTCTAGCTTCTTTCGGTACATCTTTCATCAAGTCCAGCACCTTTTCGATATTCTTTATATCATTTCCCTCTTCACCGGAAAATCTGGCAGAAAAAACTCCGGGAGCTCCATTTAAAGCCTGAATTTTCAATCCTGAATCATCTGCCATAGTTGGTAACTGGCATATTTCCATAATTGCCTCAGCCTTTTTCAAAGAATTCTCCTCAAAGGTTTCACCATCTTCTTCCACATCAAAATCCGCCGACACCCCGGCTTCATCTCTAGTAATCACCTTCATATTCCATTTGCTGAATATGTATTGGAATTCAGCTAACTTACCCTTATTTTTGCTGGATATTACTACTGTATTACCTGCTCTGTTATCTTGAAATTTATCCTTCGCCATTTACAATCTCCATTTGAACCTGATTTAATTCCTTGCAACCCTTTTCTCCCAAAGCTAAAAGCTGATTTAATTCCTCTTTAGAAAAAGGTCTCTCTTCTCCTGTTCCCTGAATTTCTATATATTCACCCTTGTCATTCATAATAACATTCATATCTACGATAGCTCTGGAATCTTCTTCATAACAAAGATCCAACATAGGCTCTCCATCTATAACCCCTACAGAAATAGCACTCACATAGCCTGTAATAGGAATAGTTTCAATCAAACCTTCACTCTTAAGCCATTTCATTGCTTCTACCATGGCAATAAAAGCTCCCGTAATAGATGCAGTTCTAGTTCCACCATCTGCTTGAATAACATCACAATCAATCCAAATAGTTCTCTCCCCTAATTCCTGCATATTGACTACAGACCTTAAAGCTCTACCTATTAAACGCTGAATTTCTACAGAACGACCATCCTGCTTTCCACCCTTATCTCTCTTTTTTCTAGTCATAGTAGAAGCCGGAAGCATAGAATATTCAGCCGTTACCCAACCTTGTCCACTGCCTTTTAAATGTCTGGCAGTTTCTTCTTCCACAAAAGCCGTACATATAACCTTAGTATTTCCGGTTTCTATAAGCACAGAACCCTGTGGATGCATTAAATAATTATTAGTAACCCTTATAGGTCTTTTTTCGTCATTTTTTCTATTGTCAATTCTCATATCTTCTCACTTCTTATATATATTTTTTTAAGGTCTGTTAAAAATCTGCCTTTGCAAAGGCGGATTTTACTCTAACCTAAACTATTCTGTTTAAATTTCCTCCATTAAGAAAGCTTTTCAAATTGTCCGCCGACACTTGAGTTATAGTGTTTCTTGCAGTCTTGGTAGCCCAAGCTATATGAGGCGTAACCAATAAATTAGGAAGTCCTAATAAAGCATTGTCTTTCTCAGGTGGCTCACTACTTAAAACATCACAAGCAGCAGCCCTAAGCTTACCGGATTTCAAAGCTTCCGCCAAGTCTGATTCATTTATAAGACTGCCTCTAGCCGTGTTGATGATAACTGCACCATCTTTCATATTGGATATAAATTCTTTGTTTATAAAGCCCTTGTTTTCAGCCGTTGCAGGACAATGAAGACTTATAAAATCCGATTTAACAGTTGCCTCTTTATCTTGGCTATAAACATTAACTGTCATACCGAATGCCTTAGCAATTTCAGCAACTTTCTTCCCAATATTCCCATAACCTATAATCCCTAAGGACATATCAGAAAGCTGAGGTATAGGCTGTTCTACGAAACAGAAATCCTTATTCCCTGTCCACTTGCCTTTTTGAACTAGCTGGTTATGAAGTCCTACATTATTGGTAATTTCCAAAATAAGTGCAAATGTATGTTGTGCAACAGAAAGAGTAGAATAGGCAGGTACATTACAAACTGCTATTCCTAAATCACGAGCCGCTTCTATATCTATATTATCAAAGCCTGTAGCTATAACTCCTATAAATTTAAGCTCCGAAGCTCCTTCCATAAGCTCACGAGTTATTTTACATTTAGAAGTAAAAATCGCCGTAGCACCGGCTATTCTTTCAGCAATTTTATCCTCCGGAGTTCTTTCATAATATACATACTCACCTAAATTCTCTAAAGATTTCCAATTCAGATCTTCCATAGTAATAGTGTATCCATCTAAATTTACAATTTTCATTTTACTCTCCTGTCAATCTAAAATTTATGTAATCTATTAAGCCTATTATATCATAAGTAGGGAATTTTCCCAAGAAAATTCCCTGCCTTTTTAATCTAGATACCCTAGTACATTCTTTGCTCCACTCTTACCCATCAATACTTACCTGTCAATTCCTTAAAAAACAAAAATTTCTCTTGCAAATAACCTCAATTTATGTTATCCTATATGAGTGCCAAAACTTATGGAGGATTGACCGAGTGGCTAAGGGGCCGCATTGGAAATGCGGTAAGGTGTAACAGCCCCGTGGGTTCGAGTCCCATGTCCTCCGCCAAATAAAAACGACTATCGATATGATGGTCGTTTTTTTATTTAATAATACGCGGGGCTCGAACCCGTGAGGGCAGCTCAGACTGGTAATTTATGGTAAAAGTTGGCTGATGCTTCAAAATAATGCTGTTTTAGGATTTTTAGGATGCTGACACTATATCGTGTATTGCGAACCCATCAAAAATAATGTTGATTTTAGATTTTGCTGGAAACCACACTATATTATGCGGTATAAAAATCTTGTGAATAGTGGATATTAGAGATTTGAAGAAAAATACCACTATTTAAGTTGTGGGGAATCCATAAACTCTTATATGTAACACTATTTCAAGTCTTGTACAGGCTAATTCTGTAGTGAGAAATACGCAAAATCTGACGGACGACACTATTTCGCGCTTCCAAATAAGCCTGTGCAATTAAAACGCTCTTAAAAAGCAAGGGGAAACAATCTAACCTACAAGTTCTCCCATACATTTTAACAGTGGATGCAATGAAATCCCCTTAAAACATATTGCACGGGTGTGAAAATGTATGGTAGAACAGAGGAAAACCTTTGATACCCCTTATGTTTTGGCGAATTTCACTTGCACGGGTTCAAAAAAGTATGGTAGCTCAACATGAAACCTTTGAGTTCCCTTATGTTTTGCCGTTTCCGCTTACATGGCACATGAAATAGGCTTATATGACAAAGATAAGCATTATTTCAGACAACTTTTGCAAATCTCATATATATAAACCATATTAATCATACCTACAACCTCATGAAAAGTCGCCCTATCTTCTAAATATCAAACTTTTGGACAACTAATCAATAAGTTCATTATCCAGTCCTATTAATCCAGACATATTTTCCCCTTGCAAAAAGACCATCATTCGATGGTCTTTTGTAATTTGTAATTTTTTATATATACAAAATCTGCCTGCCTAGGACTGTCTATTATAAATCTCCGCCACATGCCTTTTGTTACCGCCAATTATCAGAATCGCCCCAAGACCCGCTATAATATTAAAGCCTAGAAGCACCAATCTCATATCTATAAACTCTGCAACCACGCCAGACAAACCTTCCCCTATTAAAGCACCGCCTGTCATAAGCATTATGAAAATACCGTTGAATCTACCTTTTTTCTCATTAGGCACATAAGCTTGAGTAGCTGAAATTCTAATATTATAAGAAGTTACTCCTAAAAGTCCTGCTAAAAGTAAACTTATTCTCATGCCCATAACCGGAAGGAACAAACAGGTTCCCTCTAAAATAGCTATGGAAATATAAACACCTAAAGCTATATTAAACTTCCTTTCCGTAGGCAATTTAATTTTATAATGAAAAACTCCACCTAACATTCTTCCTATAACTATAAACACTGTTACAGTAAGAAAAATATATTCACCGTTGGCAAAGGTAGTTTTGAAATAGGGCAACCATATTATCTGATCCGCTCCTGAAACCATAGTTGACAACACGAAATAAGTTGCAATAGCTAAAAGTCCTTTTTCGCCCCTTAAATATTTCCAACCTTCCTTCATATCCTGTAAATATGCACTACCTTTGTACTCATGAACATTAACCAAATATTTCTCGTCAGCTTCCACATCACTTATTCTAGTCTCACATATAGCAGCCGCTAAAAATGTAACTACACTAAATATTAAAATCGGAATCAAACCGACAGTTTTATACACAAACGCCGCTAAAGGCATCATAAAGAAAGCAAAATTTTCTAACGTTGACGCTATGGAATAAGCCTTGCTGTAATTCCCTTCTGAAATAAGCATTGGGTAAAAACTCTCAAATGCCACCTGATATACACTGTTAATAATGCCTGCCACGAAAACTCCCGCAGCAAATATAGGAAAGCTAAATATCTCAAATGTAATCAAACCGATTAATCCTAAATATAGCCCGGTAGATACAAAATCTAAATAATAAATAGTTTTTCGCCGTGAAAATCTATCAATTAAAGGCCCTGCTATAATAGGTGCTGCAATTTGAGGTAAAGTATACAGAAAAATATAAATTGCATAATATATAGTAGAAGCCTTATAGTCTAAAACAAACAAACTCATGGCAAAGCCTACCATGGAGTTACCTATTAAAGAAACTACACTTCCAATAGTTATAATAGTAAAATCTTTTGTCCAGAGTTTTTCCATAAACCCTCCTTTCACCAACCAAAAATCTCTCGTGATTTTTAGTTATCTAATAAACGGATTCCAAAATCTGCCGCCATTAACATAATTCATAACGAAGGACGCTACCACCAACGCCAAACCTAAAGTGATAGCCACTATGTCCCACTTCGTAAATCTTCCTTCAGTATACCAGGTTCTTTTCTTATTTTGCCCGAAACTTCTAAGTTCCATAGCATTAGAAATAACCTCTATTTTATCAATACTTAGCATAATCAAAGGCATTAAAATGGCTGCACCGTTTTTAAGCCTTTTGAAGAAAGGAGCCTTCTTACTCATTTCTAAGCCTCTAGCCTGCTGTGCCTGTGCTATATCGTGATACTCCCTTTGAATATCAGGTATATATCTTAAAGACAGAGATACTGCATAAGCGATAGAGTAAGGTACTCCGATTTTGTTCAGGGAAGCTGCAAACTCACTGGGGTGTGTTGTGCATATAAATAACAAAACTATGGGAATAGTGGATAAATATTTCAACACTAAATTCAAATGATAAAATAACTGTTCCCAAGTAATCACATAAGGTCCTAATATGCTAAAAACCTCATGGCTGCTCCCATATATACTGACTCCATGAGTTGGAGAAAACAAAAATATCAGTATATTATTAAGTAACATAAAGATTAATGTAAAACCTATCATAAAAGAAACATCTTTTAGACGGATTTTGGAAATGGCAAATAGGAAAAAGCTGATTATGGGCATAATTGCCAGAATCCTTGTATCGTACGTAACCATAGCCCCTAAGCTCCATAGAAGCATAACGATAAGTTTTGTTGCCCCTGTAAGTTTATGTATCGGAGAATTTCTTTCTATATAGTTAAAAATGTTAATCATTTTCTAAAATTCTCCTTTCATAGTCTATAAAATGGTCTACAAAGGCTGAACCTTCCTGAATTCCACATTTAAGGGAGAGATCATAAAGAGAAGTCTCCTTAAGGCTTGCCTTTTTAATAATATCCTCATCCGTAAGGATTTTAGATGGCTTATCGTCAGCTATAACCTTACTGTCAGCAAAAACCACCGCCCTATCTGCATATTCTAACATTAGATGCATATCGTGGGTTATAATAACTATGGTAATGTCCTTCTTTATTAAACCTTTGAGGAAATTCATAATATCTGTATAATGTTTATAGTCCTGTCCGGCTGTAGGCTCATCTAAAATAATCAGTTCAGGTTCCATAACTAAAATAGAAGCTATAGTAACTCTCTTTTTCTGACCAAAGCTAAGGGCAGAAATTGGCCAACTTCTAAAAGCCCATAAACCGCAAATTTTAAGGGTTTCATTGACTCTTTCTTTAATTTCTTCCTCACTGAGTTTAAGATTTCTAAGCCCTAAAGCTACCTCATCAAATATCATAGTCTGGGAAATCATTTGATTAGGGTTTTGCATAATATAGCCTATACTTTCCGCTCTTTCCTTTATAGAAAGGCTACTGATGTCCTCTCCCTTAAAGAAAATCTGTCCCCTCTGATGATTTTCAAAACCGCAAACCACCTTAGAAAAAGTGGATTTTCCTGCACCGTTTTTACCTACAATGGCTAATAATTCTCCCTTTTTAACCTTTAAATTTATCTTATCCAAGGCGTGATGTCCCACATCTTCCCTACGGCTACTTTCATAAGTAAAATCTAAATCTACAGCCTCTAAAAGAGTTTCCTCATATACAGGCTTATCTTTTTTAACATCTAAATTAAACCAAGTTCTAACCTTAGCCTTAGCATCCTCTGAAAGCTGAATATTCTCTACAGATGCTACATCTCTTACTTCATTTAAATCTACTCCTGCATACTTCAAAGCAGTAATGTAAAGAGGCTCTCTTATACCTCTTTCAGACAAAATATTCTTCGCTAAAAGTTTATCCGGTTCCTCATCTCTGATTATTTCCCCGTCGTTCATTAAAACTATTCTATCAACACTTCGCCATAAAACATCTTCCAGCCTATGCTCAATTATAATTATTGTTAGTCCTAATTTCTTATGGATTTTATCTATTAACTCTATGGCCTTTTTACCCGTTTCCGGATCCAAATTTGCTAAAGGCTCATCAAAAAGGAGTATATCCACATTATCTACTAATACTCCACCTAAAGTTACTCTCTGTTTCTGTCCACCTGAAAGCTCAGAAGGGGCTGATTTAAGGTGAGTTCCTATATTCACTAGTTCTGCCACTTCTTTAACTCTATTATGTAGTTCCGGCTCCTCTACACATTGATTTTCCAATGAAAAAGCTATATCCTCCGCCACTGTTAAACCTATGAACTGACTATCCGTATCCTGTAAAACTGTTCCTACATACTTAGAAATTTCAAATATACTAAGCTTATCCGTAGGCTTCCCGTCTAACAAAATCTGCCCCTTAGATTCACCTTTATAGGAAAAGGGAATAAGCCCATTAACACAATTTGACAAGGTGGATTTTCCGCTACCGGAGGGACCGGCAATCAGAATTTTCTCACCCTTATTTATATTCAAGTTAATATTTTTAAGTGTAGGCTCAGCCTGGGCATTGTATTTAAAAGAAAAATTTACAAATTGCAAAATCCCTTGACTCAAAACTTCATCTCCTTGCAAAAACTAAAAAAGATGGTGCAAATAATTTGCTTGGGTTTTCCCATATTTGCACCATAAAAAATACATTTCAAATTATTCCTGCTTTAAGCTGCCTTTTTTAGGCTTAGCTGCTGCATATCCTATACAAACTAAGGTTCCGACAATAGCAGTTGTAATAGCATTTGCTAACCCACCGGATAAGCCCTGTAAGAAAACCTTAGATACAGGCTCCTGATACATGAGCATATCTAAAAGTGGAGCAACTATAACCCAAGAAACAGCATGACCTGAAACTTGTATAATATTGAATCTACCTATGCCCTTAGTGCCGAATTCACCCTCATTGATTTTGAACAAAGGCTTAAAGCAACCTACCATGAAGCCGAAAACTGCTGAAGCAATTACCCAGCTCCACCAAATTCCCCAGCCGAAGCTAAGATCGATAAGTGCATGACCTATAAAGCCAATTAAAGCACCTACAATAGGACCAAAGCTAATAGCCATGAAGCCTAAAAGACCGTACTGTACTGAAATGTTAGTGTTAGGCACAGGGCTTGGGATTGCCACAAATCTACCTAAAACAAAGAACAACGCTGCTCCTATACCAATGGCAACAATTGTTTTTACTGAGTTACTTTTCATCTCTTCCTCCTTGTGTTGTTTTACCAACTATATATTAGTTAAAATAACTGACTCTTTTATGGCAGTTCTCATATCTTCCGGTTTTATTTTTCCCTTATGAATAACTGCTTTTTTCTCTAAATCCTTTAACCCGTACGGAATCGGTACCTTGGTATAAGCCTCTAAAGCTTCTACAGACCTAAATCCTTTTTCCTGTTTTTCTAAACCTAAGGCCTCCAAAACAGCCTCAGAAAACTTATAAGCGGAAGCAGTAGATACAATCACCGTAGGACTTTCATCCAAAGTCCTTTCCCTATAATCTTCATACACCTTATATGCCACTGCAGTATGAGTATCCATCAAATAAGAAGCCTCTTCCCAAAGTTTCTTTATTTCCTTTAATGTTTCCTCTTCTGTAGCCTCTCCGCCTTGAAATTCCCCGAATACAGAATTCATTTCCTCTGAATCCATAGTTGTATAACACTTCATAAACCTTAGAGAATCCATACAGTTTTTAACAAAATCCCCATCTCTTCCTGAACCTAGATATAAAAGTCTTTCTAAATTACTGGAAATCAAAATATCCATAGAAGGCGAATTAGTTAAAATAAACTTTCTGGTAATATCCCTAATATCATATAAACCTGTGTTGAAAAAATCTGCAAGCACCTTATTTTCATTAGATGCACAGATGAATTTCCCCACAGGAATTCCCATTTCCTTCGCAAAATATGCTCCTAAAATGTTTCCGAAATTACCTGTAGGTACGGAAACATTCATTGGTTCTCCTGCCTTTATTATTCCCATCTTAAGTAATTTTCCATAGGAATAAATATAGTAAACTATCTGAGGAACCAATCTTCCAATATTTATAGAATTAGCCGAAGATAGAATAATCCCCTCTTTAGCTAAGTCCTCTTTGAAATTTTCATCGGCAAAAATCTCTTTAACCCTACTCTGAGCCTCATCGAAATTGCCTTCTATGGAAAAAACATGAGTGTTCTTTCCCTCTTGGCTGACCATCTGTCTTTCTTGAACCTGAGATACACCGCCCTCAGGATAAAAAACCACCACGTCTGTGCCTTCCACATCTTTAAAGCCTTCCAAAGCCGCCTTTCCCGTATCTCCGGAAGTAGCTGTCAATATGAGCAACCTTCTATTCTCACCCTCTTTCTTAAGAGCTAATTTCATAAGATGAGGTAAAAGAGAAAGTGCCATATCCTTAAAAGCAGCAGTCTTACCATGATAAAGTTCTAAGAAATATCCATGCCCTGCCTTACTAAAACCTACCACATCATCAGCAGTAAACTTATAATCATAGGCAGCCTCTACACATTGGCTTATTTCATCAGGTTCAAACTCATCAAAGAATTTCCCTAAGACCCACTTAGCAATCTCTTTATAAGACATTTCTGCCAAGTCTTCTAAAGGCAAATCAAGTGAAGGTATCCGGCAAGGAACAAAAAGCCCTCCGTCCTCAGCGATACCCTGAATAATCCCTCTAGCACCTGTTACCCTATCTAAACTACCCCGTGTAGATTCATATAACATATCTTTCTCCTCAACAAAATCCATAATCACCCAAACACTAGGCGAAGTGATGTAATAGCCACAAATCACCTTAACACTAGGCGAAGTGTAGTAATATTCCGAACTACTTTTTGACATGTGGTTGATAATTACCACGAAAAGAGCTGGAATTTGGCTGGCAGCTTCCACTGTTTGAACAAAGTGAGTTTGGAAGCTGCCCCAAATTCAGCAATTAAGTGTGGAATTATCCCACATGGAAAAGGTAAGTGAGGAATATTACTTCAACTTCGCCACCATTTCCCCAGCCTTCACCTGCTGACCTTCAGAAATATAAATTCTCTCTACAACGCCGCCTGCCTGAGCTAAAATATTAGTTTCCATCTTCATAGCTTCAATAACAGCTATAGGCTGATTAGCTTCAACAGTTTCGCCTTCCTTAACTAATACCTTAACAATATTTCCCGGAATATTTGCACCAATTTCCATTGGATTTTCTTCATCTGCATAAAGTACGGAATTTGAAGAGTTTACAGTTACGGACTTGTCCTTAACCTTGATAATTCTACGATTTCCATCAACTTCGAAAACAGCTTCTCTGAAACCATCATGATCGACAGGTCTTACCTCATGAAGTTTAACTATGAGCACTTTCCCCTCATCAATCTTAACCTCACAAGTTTCTCCTTCCTGAAGTGAATGGAAGAAAATATCTGAACCCATGTGTCTGAAAGAACCATCTTTCTTAATGCTGTTAACATAATCATCATATACCTTTGGATAAATCGCATAGGAAATAACTTCTCTGTCAGTTCCTTCTAAATCCAAATCTTCCTGCAAGTGCTTTCTTATTCCTTCAAAATCCTCAGGTTCTAAGAGTTCACCAGGTCTGCAAGTTATCGGTTCCTTATCCTTAAGTACCAGTTTCTGTATATCTACAGGGAATCCACCCTCAGGTTGTCCCATCATACCTTCAAAATAACTTACAGTAGAATCCGGGAAGTCTATTCCCTGACCCTTTTCTAAAATATTTTCAGCAGTTAAACCATTTTGAACCATAAATATTGCTAAGTCACCTACTACCTTTGAAGATGGAGTAACCTTTACAATATCACCTAACATTTGGTTTACTTCCTTATACATATCCTTTACATCTTGAAGCTTATGAGCTAAGCCAAATGAAGCAACTTGAGCCTGTAAATTGGAATACTGACCTCCAGGAATTTCATATTTGTATATTTCTGCTGTAGATGTAACCAATTCAGATTCAAACTTCTTATATACAGGTCTTACATCCTTCCAGTATTCTGAAATTTTCTGTAAGCCATCTGTATCTAAACCTGTATCTCTATCAGAATGCTGAAGAGCCGCTACAATAGAGTTAAGGCCAGGTTGAGAAGTTAAGCCTGACATGGAGTTTACTGCCGCATCTGCAATATCCACTCCTGCCTGAGCAGCCATAAGTACAGTTGCAACTCCATTTCCGGAAGTATCGTGAGTATGAAGATGAACCGGAATTCCAATTTCCTGCTTTAAGGCTCCAACCAACTTAGCTGCAGCTGTAGGCTTCAAGAGTCCGGACATATCCTTGATACCTAAGATATGAGCGCCTCTCTTTTCTAATTCCTTCGCCATCTTTACATAATAGCTTAAAGTATATTTTTTCTTAGAATTATCTAAAATATCTCCTGTGTAGCAAAGACAAGGTTCAGCTAACATACCCTGATTTAAAGTTTCATCTAAGGCTATTTCCATACCCTGTATCCAGTTTAGAGAGTCGAAAATTCTAAATATATCTATGCCTGTCTTAGCAGCTTCTTTAATGAAAGCTCTGATTACATTATCAGGATAGTTTTTATAGCCTACAGTATTAGCACCTCTTATTAGCATCTGCATTAAAATATTAGGGCATTTTTCTCTGAGCATTTCCAATCTTTCCCATGGATCTTCCTTTAAGAATCTATAGGCTGTATCGAAAGTAGCTCCTCCCCACATTTCCAGAGAGAATAAGTTTCTGCCATATACAGAAAATGCAGGTGCGATTTTTTCCATATCTACAGTTCTAACTCTTGTAGCCATAAGAGATTGCTGTGCATCTCTCATAGTAGTATCTGTAATGAATAATCTATGCTGCTGTCTTATCCACTTTGCAAACTTTTCAGGACCCATTTCATCGAAAAGCTGTTTAGTTCCTCTGCCTCTTAATTCCTCTAAGTTTTCTCCACTGAATTTAGGGAATACAGGTACATTAAAGGACGGCTTTTCACCATGAGTTTCATTTACATATTTATTTCCTAAGAATTCAATTACCTTAAGTTCTCTGTCTTCCACCTTACCCATATCTAAAAGCTCAGGAGTGTTGGCAATAAACCCTGTATCACACATTCCTGCCCCAAAAGTCGGATGGTTTAACACATTTAACATAAAGATAATATTAGTCTTAACACCCTTAATCTCTGTTTCTCTTAAGGCTCTAATAGCCTTTCTTCTAGCATCATCAAAGGTTCTGGCAAAAGCTGTTACCTTTACCAGTAAGGAATCATAGAACGGTAAAATTTCTGAGCCTTGGAAACCATTTCCACCGTCTAATCTAATACCATATCCACCCGGTGAACGATAGTTTTCTATAACTCCTGTATCAGGCATGAAGCTATTAACAGGATCTTCTGTAGTAATTCTGCACTGAATAGCATGACCTGTAACCTTAATACTTTCCTGACTTGGAATAGAAATTTCCTCAGAAGCCAGACTATGCCCTTCTGCTATCAAAATCTGCGCCTGCACTATGTCTACACCGGTTACAATTTCAGAAACCGTATGTTCTACCTGAATTCTTGGGTTCATTTCTATAAAATAATGATCCCCGTTTTTATCTACTAAGAACTCAACAGTACCTGCAGAACGATAATCTACAGCCTGTGCAATCTTAATAGCATCTTCACATATAGCTTTTCTCTGAGCCTCTGTTAAACAAAGAGCCGGTGTAAATTCAATTACCTTCTGATGTCTCCTCTGAATAGAGCAATCACGCTCATAGAGATGAACTATATTGCCATCTTTATCTCCCAAAATCTGAACTTCTATATGTTTTGGATTTTCTAAATATTTTTCTATAAATATATCATCTATACCAAAAGCCTTGGCAGCTTCTGATCTGGCATTTCTAAACTGAGGTAAAAGTTCCTCTTCATTGTGAACAATTCTCATACCTCTTCCGCCACCACCTGCTGCTGCCTTAAGCATTACAGGATAACCACATTTTTTAGCAAATTCTAATGCTTCAGCTTCAGTTGCTATTGCCTTTTCTACACCTGGAACAGTAGGCACACCTACGGAGTTCGCTACAATTTTAGATTTTATCTTATCCCCTAACTTATCCATCATTTCAGCAGTAGGTCCGATAAATTCTATACCTTCTTTTTCGCAAGCAGCTGCAAATTCTACATTTTCTGCCAGGAAACCATAACCCGGATGTATAGCATCTACCCCCTTAGCCTTAGCTAAGGCAATAATTTCATCAATTCCTAAATATGCACCAACAGGTGTTTTACCCTTACCAATCTGATAAGCCTCATCTGCTTTGGTTCTAAACAGAGTATGCTTGTCCTCTTCGGAATAAATGGCAACTGTACGAATGCCTAATTCCTTACAGGCTCTAATTACTCTTATTGCTATTTCGCCTCTGTTTGCAACCAATACTCTTTTGAATTTTTTTACTTCTCTCATTTTCTCCTCCTAAAAAATTACTTGACCACACGAATGTCCATGTGTGGATAAGGTATTGTAATATCTGCTTCTTTAAAAGCAACTCTAACTTGCTCTACTAACTCTGCTTTCACATTGTAGTAGTTTTCAGTGGAGCACCAAGCTCTAAGAGTTAAAGATACTCCACTTTCCATATAGCCGCTTATTAAAACCCTTGCTTCAGGTTCCTTAAGGACTAATGGGAAAGTTTCAACTATGGCTAATAGGACATCTTTAGCCTTAGCTGAATCTGATTCATAACTAATTAAAAAATCTATATCCACTCTACGAATTTCTTCTCTAGAGTAGTTAGTGAGTATTGAAGATGTAATAGTACTATTTGGAATAGTAATCACCTTATTGTCAAAAGTCTTAATGGTAGTAAGCATTACATCTATGGATTGAACTATACCGGAAGTTCCTGCAACCTCTATTTCATCACCCTTTCCAAAGGGACGATGAGCCAGAATTATCACACCGGAGGCTATATTCCCTAAACTGTCTTTAAGAGCTAAAGCTATAGCCGCACCGCCTGCACCTAAAACCGTAAGTAAAGGAGCTGTAGGCACATTTAAGGAAGTAAGCACGATTATAAGCACTAAAACATACATAGTATACTTTAAAGCCGTAATAATGAATTTATGCATAGCCTCATCCAGTCTGGACTTACTTAAGGCTTTCTTAGTTATTTTAAGCACTAATTTTGTAACTAATAAACCTATTACTATTAAAATTACAGTGCCTAATATTTCATTTCCGTAGGAAAGAAATTTTTCAACAGTCTTTTCTTTTATAAAATCCATAGTACCTCCTTCTACATTATTACAAGAATTTTACCAAAATTCGCCTACATAAGTCTATTCGTAAATTCTGCCACTTCTCCTTCTATCTATTTCACGAAGAAGTTTCTTTCTTATTCTAATATCATCAGGTACTATTTCTACTAACTCATCATCATTGATAAACTCTAATGCTTCTTCTAAAGTAAATACTCTAGGAGGGTTGAGCTTAATAGCTTCATCAGAGCCGGAAGCTCTCATATTAGAAACCTTCTTTGCCTTACATGGATTAACAACCATATCTTCATCTCTAGAGTTCATACCTACTATCATTCCTTCATAAACCTTAGTAGCCGGTTCTACGAACATCTGCACTCTTTCACCGATGTTAAATAATGCGTAGGAAGTACATACCCCTTCTTCCTGAGCGATGGCTACACCATTTACTCTCTGTGGAATATCTCCCTTCCAATCATCAAAATCGAAGAATCTTCTAACCATAGTTCCTTCTCCGTGAGTATCATTGATGAATTCACTTCTATAGCCTAGTAAACCTCTGGTAGGAACCTGATATTCAATTTTAGAATATCCGTTTTCTCCTGACATCTGAGTCATAAGACCCTTTCTGATATTAAGCTTATTTATGACAGTTCCTGCGTAAATATCAGGAACAGTGATTACGACTTCTTCTATAGGTTCTAAAGTTCTGCCGTCTTCACCTCTGCGCAAGATTACTTCAGGTTTAGATACGGCTAATTCATAACCCTCTCTTCTCATATTTTCAATTAAAATTGATAAGTGTAGCTCTCCTCTACCACTTACTTTAAAGCAGTCAGTGGAATCAGTTTCCTCTACAACTAACCCTACATTTACTTCTAATTCCTTATTTAATCTTTCCCTAATATGTCTGGAAGTTACGAACTTACCTACCTTTCCTGCAAAAGGCGACTTATTTACCATAAAGTTCATAGAAAGAGTCGGTTCTTCAATATGAATCATTTCTAAAGGTTCCGGATTTTGTGCATCACATATAGTTTCACCTATTGAAATATCCGCTATACCTGATACAACTACTATATCCCCACATCTGCCTTCACTTACAGGTGTACGCTTCAAACCTCTATATACGAATATTTGGTTTACTTTTCTCTGTACTAAGGAACCGTCAGATTTTGAAACAGCTACGGTCTGACCCTCTTTAATAACACCTCTGTTAATTCTGCCGATTCCAAGTCTTCCAATATAATCATCATAGCCTAAAGAAGATACTTGGAACTGTAAAGGTTCGCTATCTAAATCCGGATATGGATCGCAATGTTCTATAATCGTTTCAAATAAAGGAGTCAAGTCTAAGCCACCATAACCCTGTGGGCTCTTTTTAATCTTAGTTTCACCCTCTCCTAAATCTACGCCTAAAACTTCCTGTGGATCCCTAACGGCGATTCCCTGTCTGGCTATACCATATAAAATAGGGAAATCCAACTGCTTATCATTAGCATTTAAGTCCATGAAAAGCTCATAAACCTCATCCACTACCTCTTCAATTCTGGCATCCTTCTTATCTAATTTATTGATAAATAAAATAGGATTTAAACCCTGTTCTAAAGATTTCTTTAATACAAAACGGGTCTGTGGCATAGGACCTTCTGATGAGTCCACCAACAAAATCACCGTATCTACCGTTTTCATTATACGCTCTACCTCTGAACTGAAGTCAGCATGTCCCGGTGTATCTACTATATTTATCTTCACATCTTTATGCATTATGGAACAGTTCTTAGAATATATTGTTATACCTCTCTCACGCTCTATATCGTCCGAATCCATAACACAATCTACTATTTCTTCATTTGCACGGAATATACCGCTTTGATTTAAAAAAGCGTCTACTAAAGTAGATTTTCCCGCGTCTACATGGGCTATAACTGCTATATTTATAATCTTATCTTTCGCCATCTGGCACTACCTCTTTTCACTATCTAAAGAATTTCAAATTTATTTTTTATAGGCAGTTCCTAAATTCTGCAAAAACTAACCCATATTAAACAATATTAACATAAATCCCCCCATTTTTCAATAGTAAACCCTTGTAACCTATGTGAATTTGCATAGTTTTTTTGAGTATTTTTTGTTGACTTGCTGAACTTTCTTTGTTACCCTTAAAAAAACAAGTTATTTTTACAATTTAAAGGAGTTTTACATTGAATTCAAACAATAAATTATCAGATATATTAAACAGAGAACTTTTACAGGCGGATTTTGTTAAAGCCATATTTTCCAATAAAAGAAAAAAAGTTTTAGAATTTAACAAGGTTATTTTAAGACCTATAAATTTAGGCGAAGATGTAGCTTATCAATTAGAGTTTCACACCTATAACAAGGTTTTTCATAAAAACTTAGATTTAGAGTCTATGCTTTTAGAAAGCCAAAGGCTAGTGGAAGAAAGCTTCAAACAGCTCAATATCTTTTGCAAAGATAAGGAAGTCCAGCTTTTAGCTGCAAAGCCTGAAAAACCTCACCTTTCAACTTCTAAAGAGCCTCCTAAAATCAAACCACAGGAGTTAAATTTAGACCATAATAAAGTAAAAAATTACATTATACCTGATGGAACACCTTGTGATTTTTTAATAAAACTTAAGGTTATGGATAACGCAGGAAAAGTAATACCCAAGCACTACAATAAATTCAGACAAATAAATAGATACTTGGAAATTGTAGAAGATGTATTTCCCCACTTACCAGAGAACAAAACCCTTAAAATCATAGACTTTGGCTGTGGAAAGGCATATCTTACTTTCGCACTGTATTATTATCTGAAGATTTTGAAAAACAGAAATGTAGATATAATCGGTTTAGATTTAAAGGAAGATGTTATAGATTTTTGTAGTAAGGTTGCAATAGATTTAAGATACGAAGATTTAAAGTTTATGAAAGGGGATATAGCCGATTTTACCTCTGATTATGCAGATATGGTGGTAACCCTTCATGCCTGTGATACAGCTACAGACTATGCCCTAATAAATGCAGTGAGGTGGAACACTAAGGTTATATTAAGCGTACCCTGCTGCCAGCACGAACTTTTTAAGCAGATAAACAACTCTATCCATCAACCTATGCTCAAACACGGGATTTTAAAAGATAGACTTACAGAATATTTAACTGACGGCTTAAGAGCCATAAAATTAGAGGAAAAAGGGTACAACGTTGCAATGATAGAATTCACTTCCCTAGAGCATACAGGAAGAAACATAATGATCAAAGCCGTAAAAAACAAGGCTTATAACAAAGCGAAGGCTATCGCCCATAAAAAAGAGTATGAAGCCTTAAAAAACTTTTATCAAGTTTCCCCTACGATAGATGAGCTATAGAAGGCGGATTTTGTTGTATCCGTTCTATTAAATGACCGTACTTAATAAACCGGACAACTTTTGCCATATTTTACTGTTTTGTCAATGAATTTTTAAAAATAAAAAAATGTAACCCCATATCACTGAGGTTACATCATCACTTATAAAGTGCCTTAGCTTGTATTGAAACATACAAGCTATTTTTGTATGAAAATTTTCTATAATAAGTTCAATTTCTTCTTTAAAAGTGTTTCTGTTGTAAAGTGGAGTATTAATAATTCTACCACCTGACATGCTATGGTAATTAAAAGTGCAATTTTTGCAGCATCCACAGCTTCCAGAGTTTCTAAATTTCCCATACTAACAAACAAATCAGTACCTGCATTTAATAACTTAATATATATTACAGAAGTAATAGCATATATACCCATGTAAGCACCTAAAGATGCTAAAACCCTGTGTTTTCCTGACAGTTGTCCGATAGACATAGAAGTGTAAACCCTATATATATTACACATCATGCTAGTTATACCTAAAACTATAAATTCTAAAAGGATAATAACTGCCCAACCATTTTCTCTCATAAGTTGGAAAAATTCTTTAATAAATTCTGCAATCATCGAAAAATTGGAAACTCCCAAAATCAAGCAAATAGATACAGTTGCCAATATAATGCTAATAGCGGATACTAAAGCCGCTGCTAATCCTTTTGAAACAACCAACTGTCTGGCTGTTACGGGAAGGGTGTGCATCAAATAACCTTCATCCCCCAGCAAACCTTTGTAAAACCTCATAACTACTATAATTATGGTAATTACTATAGAGGCTACAAATACTCCGAAAAATACTACAGATGGTACAACATCTAATATCATTCTAACTATATTTTCATTTGGCAGCATACCTGTTATAGAAGGTTTTAAAAAACCTACAATTACTGACATTACTATCAAAGCTACCCAAACTATGCCTATCTGCCTTATGGCAGATTTTAATTCATATTTTATTAATTTACCTGTCATTTCCATTACCCCCTGTAAATACCATTTTAAAAGTATCTCTGAAAACATCATCTATAGACTTGCCTTCTTCTGCTTTTATTTCATCTACAGTGCTATGTCTTACAATTTCCCCATCCTTAATGAATACAACCTCATCTAAAACTCTTTCAATATCAGAAATTAAATGAGTTGAAATAACTACGGTTCCCTCTTCATTATAATTGTTTATAATAGTACTCAAGATAAAATCTCTAGCCGCCGGATCAACCCCTGCAATAGGTTCATCTAAAAGATATAACTGAGCCTTTCTAGCCATAGTTAAAATGAGCTGAACCTTTTCCTTAGTACCCTTTGACATAGTCTTAATCTTCACTTTAGGATCAATGTTCATGGAGCTGCACATATTATTCGCCTTATTTCTATCAAAATCCTTGTAGAAATCTTGGAACATATCCAAAGCATCCTCCACCTTCATCCAATCAGCAAAATATGTCTTATCCGGTAAGTAACTGATTACAGATTTTGTATAAACTCCCGGCTTTTCTCCATCTATAAGAACTTCCCCTGCGGTCGGCGTAAGCAGACCATTTAATATCTTTATAAGAGTAGTTTTGCCACTGCCATTAGGGCCTAAAAGACCTACGATTTTCCCCCTACCTAAGCTAAGGTCTATTCCCTTTAAAGCTTCCTTTCCAGAATAGCTTTTGTATAGGCTTCTACATTCTACAACCTTGTCTACTTTCATTTATTTCAAACCCCTTTCTATAAATCTAATAACTTCTGTCGGGCTATATCCCAAAGCAGCCATTTCATTTAAAAAAATTTCTACATTTTCCCCGGCTAATTCTTCCCTGATTTTCTCTATTAAATTCTCATCCTCAGTAACAGTTCTGCCTGTTGTTCTATTAGTAATAACCAGCCCCATACCTTCCAGCTCACTTAAAGCTCTCTGCATAGTGTTTCTGTTCACCCCTGCTTCTTCTGATAAATCTCTCACTGTCGGAAAACCTTCCCCTTTTGGATATTCTCCCGAAACTATTGCCTTCATTATCTGCTCTTTAAGCTGGGGCCATATAGGTCTACTATCATCTAACTTCCATTTCATAAAAGTACCCCCTTTGAATATAAATAATTGCTCTATGGCTCAGGTTGATACCATCCTTTACCTTTTATCTTGTCTTAAGTACTTAAGACAATGTCATTATATAATCATATAGAGATAATGTCAATAGTTTTTTAAAAAATTTTATTTTTATCGCTAAATTTTTATCTGAATCTATGTAGAAAGCCCATTTTTCCCTCCTAAATTCGCATCAATATAACAAAAAAACCTTGAAATCTTTAACAAATTCCAAGGTTGTAATCATGGTTGCGGGGAGAGGACTTGAACCTCTGACCTCCGGGTTATGAGCCCGACGAGCTACCAGCTGCTCTACCCCGCGATATAAGTTTCGATATAGAAACTACTATCCGTCCACAAGGTTAGCTTTGATATTAAGTTCTATTACGAAATATTGGTGCCGGAGACCGGGGTCGAACCGGTACGATCGGTAAGGATCGCAGGATTTTAAGTCCTGTGCGTCTGCCAATTCCGCCACTCCGGCACATTGGCTCCAGAGGTGGGGCTCGAACCCACGACCTTGCGGTTAACAGCCGCCTGCTCCACCATTGAGCTACTCTGGAATGCCATATTTTGTCTTTAAAATTCTATGTCAAATTCTTTCGACAACAATAGAGATTATATAACATCATACATAATTTGTCAAGCACCTATATAATATTTTTTTAGATTTTTTAAAGTTTTTTGATTTTGTAATGAAGCCACACTACATTGTAATTGAAATCCCTTAATACCCCTTATATAATATACAAAATAGAAAAAGGAATAAACCCCTTTTCCTACGAAAAATATATTTTTTAAAGATGAAAGCTAAGCAACTTTCTTCCATTTTTTACTAGCCATCTTACACTGTTTTAGACTAGTTTTTCCTACCACTTCACCCTTATCATTCTTGAAAATCATAGTTGCCTTGTATTGGTATGTCTTTCCTATCTTTCCTTTAGTATTAACAAATGACGGTTTAGATTTTGTAATAATAGCCTTATACTTACCATTTTTCTTAGTGCTTCTATAGAATTTATATTCTACATTTAAGCCCATTCCCTTCATAGCCTCTATAGCCTTCTTACTCTTTGAAACCTTTGCTAAAACTTTGATTTTACCCTTCTTAGTGTATTTAACATTAGCTTTTAACTTAATAGTCTTAATCTGGTCATGGCTTATAGCATCCATAGTGCAGGATTCACACCTGCTTCCGTTAGCTACCCTCGTTAAATCTATTCTTATTTTATACCTAAACTATACTACTGTATCTATTTTTTTGTTAATATCATTTTTACACAAAATTTACTTTTTTCTTCACAATTTCTTCTCGGCTTCTTCTTCAATATCCCTAGCATTTAAAAATGCCTCTTCTAAGGTTTCTCCCACAGCTACCATTCCATGATGACTCATTAAAGCCCCTCTGTTTTTACCTAAAGCTTCTAAAGTAAACTCCGCTATTTCCAAAGTGCCGGGCAAAGCATATTTTGCAGTACGGATTTTGTCCGATAAATCCTTTTCACAGGCAGCGAACACACTGCAATAAGTAGAATGTGTGTGAATAACGCTTTTAACCTCCGGACGATTTTCATAAATTAAACTGTGAACCTGCTTTTCCGAAGTAGGCTTAAGCCCTTGAGACTCCGCAGGCTCCCACTTTAGAGTGTGAATATCCACCTTCACCATATCCTTAGGGGTTAAGCTATAATAATCAATGCCTGACGGAGTTACCAGCATATTATTTTCGTCCAGCCTAACAGATAAATTGCCCCAAGTCCCACTTACCAAACCTTCCTCAACCAGCTTTTTGCCATATTCCACCAGCTTCTCACGAAGCAAAGTTTCAGGAGTCTTACTATTCTGTCTATCCATCTCTGACTTGGAATAACTGTTAATATACTTATCCCTCATAAGTGTAGCGGCTTCAGGTAAAAGGCTCTTCGCTCCCCCGATTTTAAGGCTCAAAATCTCAACCTTACAGACCTTATCTAAAATTTCTTCCGCCTTTTCCAGCTCATAGGAATTTCTGCCGGATATTATAGCCCTAACCGGAGCCTGCCCCTTTTCATCCACCAAAAACATAGCCGACAGCCCCTCAAAAGCTCTTAGCACATCTTCCCTCTCTACTAGCTCTGCCTCCCTCATCTCTGCAAAATCACCATAGAAAACAGGTATTTCCTCGCCCAAAATCTGTGCCCCATCATCTAAAATCGCCTTAAAAGGTTTTCCTTCGCCAGCTGTTTTTTTACCAGCTTTTTCTATCCATTCATTCGTAAATATTTTTATAAGCCTGCTCATAGCTTCTCCTCTGTCATAATTTTAATTTTTCTTAAAGACTGATAACTTTTTATAACTTCTTATAGTATCGAAAATCCTTGACTTGTTGGATTTTGCGAAAGCTGTTTATAAAAAGTATAATGCAGATAAGCTATTTTTTCCAGTATTGTTTCATTATTTTTTCACTAATTTTCACTATTTTTTTATGATTCCGATATGATATTATGGCTTGTAGGACAAAGAAGGTTGATAAATAAACTGTGAATTGATGGTTTGGATTTTGCTATGTGAGAAAGCTTAATAGGGCTGGTAATTTATGAAAAAAATCGGATAATGCTTTAAAATAGTGCTGTTTTAGGATTTTCAGGATGTTGACACTATCTCATATATTGCTAAGCCATTAAAAATAGTGTTGATTTTAGATTTTGCTGGAAACCGCACTATATTATGCGGCATAGAAATATTATAAATAGTGGGTATTAGAGATTTGAGGGAAAATCAAGATTATAGGCTAGGGTTCCATAAAATTCATTAAATCATAAAGCTATTTTATGGGAGTATTGAATAAAATCCTTTCTACCCCTTATGTTTTTACGAATTTCATTTGCACGGGTTCAAAAAAGTATGGTAGCTCAACAGGAAACCTTTGAGTTCCCTTATGTTTTGGCGTTTCCGCTTACACGGCACAGGAAAGAGCTTATATGAACAAAAATACGAATACTGTGAAAAAATCAAAATCCACATTTCACAGTACTTCTAGCCAAATCATATTAAAATTCGTTACAAAAAGATAGCTACCTCATAAGGTACTGATACTTCAACCTCACTTGGTAGCTTCTTTTTATATAATTAAAATTTAGAGATTTGTTATTTAAAGGCATCTCTGCCATTTTGTTTGAAATTTCAGATTTTGTCCTAATTAAAAACTAGTCTTCTTTTCTTCTCTTAGTAACATAGATAACACCTAATGCTACAGCTCCTAACATAAGCATTCCGTAAACCCTAGTCATATCTTCATAACCGGTTCTAGGAATCTGATTGTCACTTTTATGATTTGGCTTGCTAGGTTTACTATCCTTAGGAGTCTCGTTGTCATCAACATCTTCCGCTTCAGGTTTTGCCGGATTGGTTGGATCTGCCGGAGCAGGCTCATTAGGTACAGGTGTCGGTTCTAAAGGTACTACAGGAGGCTGAACCGGATTTGACGGAGTTGTTGGATTCTGTGGAGTTTTTTTAGCAGTAAACGCCCATTCACCTACTAACACTAAATCATCACCATCAACTGTAGCCTCATCCTTAATATCTATTCTCTTTCCGTCTTTATCTAAAGCCCATTTAGTAAATTTCCATATACCATCCTCTGTTACAACATCTGGTAAAAGACCTAAAGCCACCTTTGTTCCATCAGGCTTTGAAAATTCATCCTTTGGCTTTTTTTCTATAACTTCTGTCGGAAGGTCTTTTCCATGAGTTCCGCTAACGAAAGTGTAGATGATGTTATGTGCTTTATGAACATATGATAAGTTAAGTTCATTCGCTTTAACATCTTTTATAGCTGCATCAGCTTTTAAATCCAATGTAATATTCATACCAAATACGTTTCGACTTACAGAGCCTGCAGATGCTATGAAATGTCCTCTAACAGTTCCATTAACCTTTAACATTTTTTCTGCTGCACTATCAGCTAATTCTCTAGCCATAGTATTAGATATAGTTAAAATCTTTTTATTAGCATTTTCTTCTGAAAGGTTACTATCATTCGCCTTTAATTCAGCCTTAGAAATAACTCTCAAAGTCATATTTTTAGTGATTTTATCTGCTATGCTCTGTCCCGCATCTGCAGCTATACCATCTTCAGCAATTTTTTCGTCCTTACCTTCTCTTAAAACCACACGTACTACAAATTTATGAGCACCCTTAGTTTCAATGGCAAATCTCACATTCGGACTATCATTCTTCACCAAAGACTTAAATGCACTGACACCATTGCCTAACACTTCACCATTACTTGGGTTTATAACATTTAAAGCTTCCTTTGTCGCATTTAAAACATAAAGAGGTCTCCATGAATATCCTGAAAACTCTAAATATAAAGCTTCCGGCACTGTTATATTATCATCTAATATAACTTCTAAATCCGTATATGTGTAACCTGCTTTCTTGCCATCTTCATTATTAAAATTCCCATTATCATATCTTGTATTGTAGTCATAACTTAACATAGGTCTCAAAGCATTACTTCCCACAGGATTTTTATACACCAACATGGAAAGAAGTTTATTCATTCTAAATTCCGCATTTAAAACAACTTCATTTACTGTAAGTTTATCATCCTTTTCCTTATAATAGTCTACAACATAATTTATTTTATCACTGTCTGTAGGAACAAGTGCATCTCCTTCTACCAACTGTGTGTCAGGCAATGTTTGCTCCTTTGAAACATCTGTATTTGAAACACCCACATTTATAAATACTTTGTTTTCATTCACTATAGATGTATCCATTTTCATTAAACTCAAAAGGGCGAACTGATCCCCTGGAAACGGCTTATCTAATTCATTAAGAGAATAATACACACCATATAGCTTTGCACCATCTGTAATGCCATTAGGAAAAGCCGTAGCTATAGTATCATCCTTAGAAAAAAGCTTAGCACCATCAGGTAACTCACCATTTTTAACAATTGGCATAGTTGACCAACCAAGGAAATTCTTAGCTAATCCCCTTAATAGTCCGCCATTAGCTAAGGGAGCACCTAATTTATCACCGGCAGATTTAAAAAGTCTAATCTCAGGATCTGCAATCCTACTGGACTCACCTACCCACTGACCGATAAATTCTACCTTTCCTTCATAGGACGGAGTGGTAGCCCTTTCTTTATCGGCACTTGCAGCCGTAATATTTTCTTCCGACTTTGTTTCTATCGTTGCAGCAGGTTCTGCCACCATAGAGCCTTCATTCGTTGGTGCTGCAGTTTCTGCCTTTTCTACCACCACAGCACTAGCATTACCTGCTAAAACTGCTGAATCCTCTGCCAACGCAGCTGTTGGAAACATTCCCACTAAAACAGCAATCGTTGTTAAAATTGTCATTAGCTTTTTCGTCATTTTATACTCCTCTTTCTATCAATTGTCACATTCGCCTTCAGATCTAAGAGTTTAAATTATTTGTCATCATAATCTATCTAAGCCATTTTCTATAGCTAATTTCTAAGTATCCTATAATCTCGTCTAATGTGTGCTAAAATCGTACACATTATATCATCTGCCATATCACTATGCAAACAAATTTTCAGAAAAAACAACAAATTCATCTAGTCTACACATTTTCTTAGTGTTCCAACACTCTAACTACACTATGACATCACCATTTCCACATTTTCACAGTATATTTTGTAGATCCAACCCCATATCAGGCAAAATCCGCCTGCCCTACCCCATAATTGATCCTAAAAACCCTCACCCCCCCACCCTTACCGCCCAATCAGAACCACCGGTTGAGCCGGTGGTTCTTTGTTTCTCAGAGACTACCTTCAGAACCATAGCTAAAACACACCAACAACAAAAATAAAAAACTCGGCGGAGCCGAGTTTTTAAGACCATTAAATTTCTTTTATATTAGTAGTTTTCTTTTCTAACTTCAAAGTAAGCCTGTGGGTGATTACATACAGGGCAAACTTCCGGTGCTACTGTTCCAACTACAATGTGTCCACAGTTACGGCATTCCCAAATTGTAACGCCGGCTTTCTTGAATACTTCCATAGCTTCAACATTCGCTAAAAGCTTTCTGTATCTTTCTTCGTGAACCTTTTCTACAGCGCCTACGCCTCTGAAACGTGCAGCTAATTCCGGGAATCCTTCTTCCTCAGCATCCTTAGCCATTCTTTCATACATATCAGTCCATTCTGCATTTTCACCTTCTGCAGCAGCAAGTAAGTTTGCAGCAGTATCACCGATTCCACCTAATTCTTTAAACCAAAGTTTAGCATGTTCCTTTTCGTTGTCTGCTGTGTTTAGGAATAATGCAGCAATCTGCTCATAACCAGCTTTCTTAGCAGCTGATGCGAAATAAGTGTACTTGTTTCTTGCCTGAGATTCTCCTGCAAATGCTTCCCATAAATTCTTTTCTGTTTTAGTTCCTGCGTATTTGTTTGCCATTTTTCTTTTCCTTTCTCGAATTACATTCTTCACATATATACTCCATATTCAAGTGATATGAATCAACTTCCTTTCCGGTAAGCTGGCTCAAAATCAACTTAAAATCTTCAATATATACATCTGTTACCTTTTTACAACATGAACATACTAAATGACCATGATCTTCTGTGGACTTATCGAACACATCTGAACCATCAGATATGGATACCTTCCTTATATGACCTTCATCTACTAGAGTATTTAACACTCGATAAACGCTAGCTAAGGAGATTTTGAGTTCTTTCTCCTTGCATAGTAAGAATATTTCTTCTGCCGTCATATGTTTATCTGATTCATATATGAGCTGTTGTAATACTTTTCCCAATTTTGACATTGGCTATCTCCTACAATAATTAAGAATTTTTAAGAATAATTCTTATTATCATTATTATATATACTTGTACCTCCGATGTCAATACTTTTTTATGTATTTTCTGTGAAAATTATAAAAATATAAGGTGAATTGATTTTCCCATAAAAAATATGCTGAAAAGCAAATGTTCTACCTTCCAGCATATTTCTATCTTATCAACTTTTGTCTCTACCTATTCTAACAAATTTGTCATGCTTTTTACACTCACACCTAAAGTAGACAGATTATGTAAAAATGCCGATGTAGTTGGCGGAATTACTCCACCTACACCTAACAAAATAAGCATAAAATTAAAAGATATTATAAATCTATAATTCTTCTTTATTCTTGCCATTAATGCATCGCTTACAGATTTAAGTGTAACTAAGGCAAATAAATTATCTGCAGAAATAGTAATATCTGCAATTTCCCTTGCTATAGCAGCACCCTCACTTATAGCTATACCTACATCCGCCTCGGATAATGCAGGAGAATCATTTATACCATCTCCTATCATAATTACCTTGCGTCCTGCTTCTCTCTCTGCTTTGATAAAATTAGCCTTATCCTCCGGCAAAACCTCGGCATAATATTCATCTACTCCCACAGCCTCAGCTATAACCTTAGCTGTACGGTCATTATCTCCCGTCATCATTATGGTCTTTTTTATGCCTAGTTTCTTCAAACTATTTATCACTGCCATAGCCTCTTCTCTCAGCGGATCTTCTATCAAAATCACACTAGCCAGCTTTCCTGAAATGGCTAAAAACAGTTGTGAATACTCCGGTGGAATATTGTCAAATTTTACTTCTTCGCCCTCCGGAATCACAGCGCCTTCATCTTGGAAAACAAAATGATGACTGCCTATAATAACCTTTTCATCTCCTACTTTGCTGGAAATTCCATGAGCTACAACATATTCTACAGTAGAGTGATTTTCCTCATGAATTAATCCTCTGGATTTAGCCTCCTCTACCACAGCATTAGCAATAGAATGAGGATAATGTTCTTCTAAGCAAGCAGCTAGTCTAAGCATTTCTGTTTCATCTTTTCCGCCAAAGGTTACGATTCCGGCTACCTTAGGCACTGCATGAGTTAAAGTGCCGGTTTTATCAAAAACTATGGTATCTGCTTCTGATACAGCTTCCATAAACTTTCCACCTTTAACAGAAATATTATAGAAATTGCTTTCTCTCATAGCAGATAAAACCGCTATTGGCATGGATAATTTAAGAGCACAGGAGAAATCAACCATTAAAATAGATAAGGCTTTAGTAACATTCTTAGTTAATAAGTATGTAATGACTGTAGCCCCTAAGGTATAAGGAACTAGCTTATCTGCCAGTTTTCCCGCTTTGCTCTCAGTATTAGACTTAAGCTTTTCAGATTCTTCTATCATCTTAACAATTCTATCATATCTACCACTGCCTAAATCTTTATCTACAGAAATAGTTATACAACCTTCCTCTACAACAGTTCCGGCATATACATAGCTACCTTCAGCTTTATGCACCGGTATAGATTCTCCGGTTATAGATGCCTGATTTACCATAGCTTCTCCAACTAAAACTTTGCCATCTAAAGGTATTACATTTCCTGTCCTTACTAAAATTTTATCTCCTACTTTAATCTCATTAATAGAAGTCAAAATTTCTTTCCCATCTTGAATAAGCCAAGTGTTGTCCACATTTAAAGCCATACTCCTAGCCAAATCGTCTACAGTTTTCTTATGGGTCCATTCTTCTAAAATTTCGCCAACCTTAAGCATTAACATAATAGAAGCTGCCGTAGAAAAATTGCCTCTAACTAAGGATATACCTATAGCAGTTCCATCTAAAACATCCACATTGACATTCCTTTTAGACAATGCCTTTAAAGCCTTAGAAATATATTTTGTCCCATAAAATATAGCGAATGCAGTTTTTAAAGGATAAGGTAAAAATGCCTTGCCTATAACTCTCTTCAAAACAGTAAAGGCTAACTTGTTTTCATATTCTCTGTTTAATTGTCGCCCTGTATGCTCCGGTACTAAAGAAAGAGCTTTTTCGTATGAAAATTCCGACAGACATTTTATAATCTTTTCTCTATTACAAATATAAGTAATTATAATGTTTCCGGTTCTATCATGAACCTTGGCATCCATAATGCCTTCTACTGATTTAAGATAAAATTCCCAAATATCTGCCTGACTTAAGCTCATAGGCTCTTCTTCCACATGAATTCTCATTCTATTAGGAGATTCATGTAATATGGTACACTTCATTAAACTTCTTCCGCCTTAAAGAAATCTTCTACAACTTCCTTAGCAGCTTCTGCCTCTCTCTTTTCATTTATAGCCTTTGCCTCAGCTAAAATATCATCTCCGGCTTCAGTAACCTTAGTAACTGTAGTCATAACGCATTCCTTAGCACGAAGAGCCGCTGCTGTAGAATGTACATATACTTTCTTAGCATCACTACTACCTAAGATTTTAAGACCTGCAGTTCCAAATAATACTCCACCGGCAAATAAGCTTAAACCCTCTAATACTTTCTTCATAATTACTCCCTCCTATAACCTGTAATCATTGTAAGTAAGAAACAACATACTGTCATCCATGCAAAAAAACTGTGTTTTTTCATTTTCTCACCTTCTTTTCTCCAAAATTCACAATAACTTATTCTAAGTATTTTACCATTTGTTAAATATTTGTTCGGCTCTATTTAGATAAAATATGCTCTTTTTAGCTTAATCTTTAATAAAAAAATCCATATTATATCCGTATTTTAGCCTATAATCAGTAGGACTCATCCCCTTAATTTCCCTAAAAGCTTTAGCGAACTTGCTTCCATTATCATATCCAAAATCTCCCGCAATGCTCAATATGTTCTCATCACTTTCACATATACGAACCGCTGCCGCTTCCATCTTTTCCCTTCTTATATACGCATATACAGAAATCCCGTATACATTCTTAAAGGCTTTTTTAATATTAGAACCTGATACCTTAAACCTTTCCACCAACATATCTAAAGTAACTCTTTTATCCATATTTTCTAACAAGTATTGCTCTACAGATTTTGCTAATACTAATTGCTGAGGCGTATATGGAGCAGCTAAAGTATTTAAAACATTCTCCATCCCCCTTAAATATAGCAAAATCTCCAAAACTTTTATTTTTATATAATCTTCCTTTATGCTTTCAGGGATTTTATATAATTCTCTGAATTTCTGCGCCAATGCCATATCTCTATAACAAAGTTTATTATAGGAATTATCCTGATTTTCTAAATTATCTTCATGGTGATTAAAAAACTTTTCGACAACATCTAAAATCAAAGAATCTTTTTTAACATTTTTATTTAACTTTTCATAGTCTATAATAATTGAAATTCCCTTATATTCATTGCTGGTTAAAGCATATTTTTTCTGCTCACCCTTTATATGCTTTTCAATTACAGTCATATCTTTTACTAAACAGTTTTCATTTTTACATCTCAAATCTTCTAAAGAACCCTCCTGTATAAAATCAATAGAAAGTCCTTCCAACAGTTCTCCTTTAAGACAAATTTTCCCTTTACCGGAAGCGTCCTTATATATTAATTTCAAAAAATCAGATATGTCATAGACTGTAAAAGCTACTTCTCCTGTTTCTAAATCCATCTTATATATTTTATAAGTTCCTTTATCGATAATTCTCAGGTTTTTCAATTTAAATTCTCCTTAATGTAGTTTCGCACAAGATATAAGTAAATTTCAAAACATCCGGTTAGTTTTAACTAACTATATAGTATAAAAAAAGCTGGAAAATGTAAAGCTTTTTTTCTCCAGCCATATTATTCAAAATCGTTTTACTAGATATTATAATTTTATCCCTTATACTGTATAGCATTTATAATAGCCGCCGCTATATTGCTACCACCTTTCCTGCCTCTTGCAACTATACAAGGAATCCCTGATTCTATAAGCGTTTCCTTAGATTCTACAACATTTACGAAGCCCACAGGAACTCCCACTACAGCCACAGGATTTAACTTACCCTCTTTAACTAAGCTAACGATAGAGAACAGTGCAGTAGGTGCATTTCCTACCACTAAAATAACCGGCTTATCTAAAGTGGCTGCCTTTTCCATACTTATATAGGAACGGGTTACCCCTCTTTCCTTAGCCATTTCCGCCACATCCTTATCACCTATAAAGCATAAAACCTCTCCGCCATATTCGGTAATCCTCTTCTTATTTATACCAGACTGAGCCATCTTAGTATCCGTAACAATATATGCTCCTGACTTGATGGCATCTCCAATTAAATCAGCAACTCCTTCACTAAAATACATACTGTCCGCATATTCAAAATCTGCCGATGTATGAATACATCTCTTTATAATATGTTCATGCTCCGCCGGAAGCTGTCTGTCTCCTAGAATAGACTGAATAATTTCAAAACTTTTCTTTTCAATATCTTCGGGTCTAATATTATCAATTTTCATCTTCTTTTCCTTTCTACTATTTCAGCATACTGTGAATTAAATCCATATCCAAACTTTTCTTAAGTTCCCTAGCCAAAATATCATATTGTTCCTGTTTATATTTTTCTACATCAAAGGTTTTCACATCTTCCGGATCTAAGCCCTTCATCTTAAATAATTCTTTAACTATTACCTGTGAAATTTCTTCCTTATCGAATATACCGTGAATATAGGTTCCATACACATTGCCCTTATTGATTATATTCCCATAATCTCCGGAAGTTCCCATGTGAATTTCATAACCTAAATACTCTTTGCCGGATAAGTCTTGAAAGATTCCATCTACAGAACTTAAAACTCCGCCATTATTATTTCTGATTTTCTGATTGCCAAATAAGGTTTCATGAGGTAATAAGCCCATAGCCTTTAAGGTTCCCTCATATTCTACTCCCTCAGGATCAGATATGCTTTGTCCCAAAATCTGATATCCCCCACATATTCCAAAAATAGGCTTTTCACTTCTGCTAAATTTTAATATAGCCGCTTCTAAACCTGATTGTCTTAACCATAATAAGTCTTCCATAGTATTTTTAGTACCCGGTAAAATTATCATATCCGGATTTCCCAGTTCCTTAGTAGAGCTTACATATCTTACCCCTACCCCATCTACATATTCTAAAGGATTAAAATCTGTAAAATTAGAAATTCTAGGTAATTTAATAACCGCTATATCGATTAAATTTCCCATCTCCTTAGAAGTAAATTTACTGCTTAAACTGTCCTCATCATCAATATCGGCATCTATATAGGGTACAACTCCCACAACAGGAACTTTTATAATGTCCTCTAACATTCTAAGTCCCGGCTCTAAAATAGTAACATCTCCTCTAAACTTATTTATGAGAACCCCTTTTACTCTCTGCCTTTCTTCTTCATCAAATAAAAGCATAGTCCCTGCAAGAGAAGCAAAAACTCCTCCTCTATCAATATCTCCCACTAAAATAACCGGTGCATCCGCCATCTTAGCCATTCCCATATTCACTAAATCATCTTCCTTTAAGTTGATTTCTGCCGGACTTCCCGCTCCTTCAATTACTATAACATCATAGTCAGCAGCCAAACTATCATAGGCTTCCTTAACCTTGTCCTTAAAAATATGTTTCTTTTTATAGAACTCCTGTGCAGTTAAATTCCCATAAACCTCTCCATTTACAATTACCTGAGAGCCTTTATCACTGGTAGGCTTAAGTAAAAGAGGATTCATTCTGCTTTCCGGCTTTATTTGGCAAGCCTCTGCCTGCATCGCCTGAGCTCTTCCCAACTCTAAACCTTCGCTGGATATATATGAATTTAACGCCATATTTTGAGCCTTAAAAGGAGCAACCCTATAGCCCTCCTGCTTTAAAATACGACAAAGTCCTGCTGTAATCAAGCTTTTTCCTGCGTTGGAGCAGGTTCCCTGTATCATTATTGCTTTGCCCATTATATTTCCTCCTCACTGAGATTTTCAGATTTTGCCCTATCGTCCTTGAGATTAGATGAACTCAACACCTTTTCTAAGGCACTTATCAATTTTTTGTTTTCTGATGAAGTTTTAACAGCTACACGGTAGTATCCTTCATCTAAAAATCTATAATTACTACAATTTCTTATTAGAATTTTTTTCTCTTTTAATTTTTCTGTAAGGCCGGGCTTCCCTTTAAAAAACACATAATTTGCTTCCGAAGAAAAAACTTTAAAGCCTAAACTTCTCAACTTATCTGAAATGAAATTTCTTTCTTTTCTAATATATTCTTGACTTTTACCTAAATAGCTTTCTAATCTTAATGCCTCTACTCCGGATTTCATAGCCACTGTAGAAACCTGCCAAGGCTGACCTGCCTTGCGAATTTTTTCTCCAAAATCCGCCTTCCCAAAGACTATATATCCTAAACGCAACCCTGCCATAGCATAGGTTTTAGTGAAAGCCCTAAGGATTATCACATTGTCTGAATGTTTAATTTCCCCCATAAGAGATGAGTTTTCTTCTTCCTCTGTCAGCTCTAAAAAACATTCATCCACTACTAACACCGCATTTTCATCCCTGCATTTTTCAGCAATTTTAATCATCAAATCCTTTTTAACAGTGATACCTGTAGGATTATTTGGATTGCAAATGAAAACCAAGTCTATATCTCTATGAATACTGTCTAAAATTTTATCTGAAGGTCTAAAATTTTCTTCCTCTGTAAGTCGAAAATATTCTATAGCTGAACCCACCAAGCCGGCAGCTTCTTCATATTCAGAAAAAGTAGGTGCTACAATTAAAGTTTTCTTAGGTCTAAGCCCTAAAAATATTCTATAAATTAAATCCCCTGCTCCATTTCCCATAAGAAAATTTTCAGCTCCTAGATTATATGCACTATAGAACTTTCCTAATTCTGCCCTTACCTCTCTAGCCTCTATATCCGGATAAATATCATAGCTATCTATATTCTCTATAATAGTATTTTTTATTTCAGAAGCTAAGCCTAAAGGATTTAAGTTAGCCGAAAAGTCTAAGAAATCCTTTCCGTAAATATATACATTCCCTCCATGAGCTTCCTTTATATTAACTGTATTATCTATTTTTTTTACATTGCAATTTTTCATATATATTCCCATATAAATCTTAAGGCTATAGCTACAAATAGCACTAATATACTAGCAGTATACATAAGATTGTTAGTCCTTATAATATCCTCTTTAGACACAGGTTTTGTATTATCTCCTATAGTCTGTTTCTTATAAAGTTTACCGAAATAATAAGCATCCCCTGCTAATTGAATTCCTAAAGCTCCTGCACAAGCGGATTCAGGATGGCCGCTGTTAGGGCTAGCATGATTCCTTCTGTCTCTATTATAAATTCTGTAGGCTCCTTTACCGTCATAACCTAAAATAAAGCTTGCTAAAATAAAGGCAAATGCTGTAATTCTAGCAGGAATATAATTAAAAACATCATCTAACTTAGCTGAAAATCTGCCAAAGTAAAGGTATTTATCGTTTTTATAACCCACCATAGAATCCAATGTATTAACCGCCTTATATAAAAATGCCAAAGGTGCTCCACCTATTAACATAAACATCATAGGCGCTATGACCCCATCAGAAGCATTCTCTGCAACAGTTTCTATAACAGCCTTAGTAATTTGCACGAAACTCAGTTCTGCCGTATCTCTGCCTACTATCCAAGAAAGATATTTTCTGGCTCCCTCTAAGTCCTCTTTTTCTATTTCCTTATACACTCTCATACTCTCTTTCCTGAGAGATTTTGTAGCAAAAATTTGGTAACAAAAAACAATTTCCAAAGCAATTTTTAGCCTATGGTCTATTAAATCTGCACCTTTCAAAAGCCCAAATGCCACTAAAAAGGTACATATCATAACCATAAAAGTCAAAAAAATTCCACCCACAAATTCTTTTCTATTGCTGCCCTTAAAAATCTTCCTGAGAAGTTTTTCAAAACCGGTAATTAACCTGCCTATAAACTGTACAGGATGGGGTATGAAATGGGGGTCTCCCAATATTAAATCTATTGCAAATCCTATTGATGCACAAACTATTATTTCCAAAAAACTATCTCCTGAAATTTTTACACTTATTTATAAAGTTTATAGCAAAATCCATGTTACCCCAAAGATGTAAATGCGGATAGCCTGCATATAAATTGGCATTTCCATTTACGCAAGGAAGATTTTGCTTTCCCTTTATGGACATAAAGGTTTCTCCATAATTATCTGTTTCGCTATGATGAAATTCATGACATTTTATAGATTCACCTGCTTTACACATAAGGTTATCCTCCTGTGCAATTAAATTTTTATATCCAAATCTAACTAATTTGTCTGTCATAACAGAATTACCCTTAATAGCACCTACAGTGTCATAGGTTTTGCCATCTACGGTGATAGTCTCACACAGGTACATAAACCCGCCACACTCCGCATAGGTTGGTAACCCCGCTTCTACAGCAGCTTTTACGGCATTTTTCATAGGAGAATTATTAGAAATTTTTTCTATATGTTCCTCCGGATAACCGCCACCTAAAATTAAGCCTTTAATATTTTCCGGAAGTTTTTCATCATTTACCGGTGAAAACTCAACTAATTCCGCACCTAACTTTCTAAACAAACTCAAATTATCTTCGTAATAGAAGGAAAAAGCCTTATCCTTAGCTAAAGCAATTCTAACAGGTTCCGCCTCTCTTTCTCCTAAAATAAAATCTCTATATCCCTGAGGTATAAAATCCTCTGTATAACTCATAGGTTCAGAAGTTTCGGCTAAAGCCATAATTCCTTCAATATCTAAGGTTTCTTCTGCTGTTGCCCCTAAAATTTGAATTTTATCTTTAAGATTTTCTATCTCATCTGCAGTAATAAGTCCTAAATGTCTGCTTTCTAAAACTACTTCCTTCATAAAAGGTAAATAGCCATATACCTTAATGTTCAAATTTTGTTCTATCATAGACTTATAGTAGCTATACATTGGCTTACTGCAATGGTTAAGTATAATCCCCTTAAGTCTGTTTTCTCTAAGATTTAAATAACCTGATATTTCTGCTAAGAGGGAAAAACTTTTACCCTTAACATCTACAACTAAAATTTCATTAGTTCCTGTAATCTTGCTTATATGATTAGCAGAGAAATCATCATTTTCAAAACCCTTACCATCATACATACCCATAGCACCCTCTACTACAGATAGTACATAATTCTCACTGTTTTTTGAGAAAAGGTATTTCAAGGGTTCTTCACCTACTAAGAATAAATCTAAATTTCTGGAAGGTGTATCAATTATTTTGCTGTGAAACATAGGGTCTATATAGTCCGGTCCACATTTAAAAGATATAGCCTTCACATTTCTATTTTTTAAAGCCTTAAGAAGTGCACAGGTTACAGTAGTTTTACCACAACCGCTGCCACTTCCAACTATCATTATGCGATTAAAATTTTTAGTCAAATTTTTTAACTCCTTTAATAATATATACGGGGTTTTCTCCCATCATCAAATTATACCTACCTAATTTCTTAGCATTTGCCACGCTGACAGAACTGATTTCTGTATCGTAGGTTCCGTCATTAAATAAGCTAACCGCTTCATTTAAAGTTTCTAAGGATACGGCTGTAACAACAAACATAGCCTTATCATTTTTTGCTAAAACTGTATTTACAATATCTCTTAGATTACCTGAGGAACCACCGATAAATACCTTGTCTGCCGGCGGAAAACTTTCCATACCCTCAGGTGCCAGTCCTGATACATAAGTAATATTTCTTATGTCCAGTTTGTCCATATTGTTTTCTAATAATTCTAAAGCCGCCTGTTCTTTTTCAATGGCATAAACCATCGACTCATTAGCTTTAAGAGCCATAGCACAGGTAACCGAACCTGTTCCTGCACCTATATCATATACCACATCTTGAGGCTTAATTTCTAAAGCCGCTACGGAAAGGTTCCTAATAGCCTGCTTAGTCATAGGGCTTTTACCTCTGATAAAATCCTCATCTCTTAAACTCTTATATGAGTTGGTAAAATTGTCATTTTCAATTACTAAAACTGCCAAATCCCCAAAAATTCTATCCTTTAATTCTTCTGCACTACCTATAACTATAGTCTCTGTTTCATCAGATAAATTTTCTCCCACATAAACAGTAACCCTGCCTAAACCCTTTTCGCAAAGCTCATTTATTATATTATGCGCCTTAAGAGTTCCGCCACTTAAAGAAAATACATATTGATTATAGTTTACATAAGGCACTATGGATTTTTCCTTTCCATGTAAACTTATTAACTTCATATTCTCATAGCCTATTTGGATTTTGCTGGCAAAATATGCCAAGCTTCCAATTCCGGCTCTATATTCAATTTCTATCTTAGAATCTACCATACGGCTCACTGTCTTGGCAATACTATAAAAGCCCGTATCACCAGACGCAGCCACTACAACATTAAGGTTTTGATCCGCTCTCTCATTTATATACTTTACCGTATCTAAAACGCCCATAACCTCTACATTTTCATTTATTTTACTTAGACTATCCAAAAGTCGTTCGGAAGTCAGAACTAAATCTGCTCCCTTAAGGACTTCAATAAAATCTCCTGTAAACATTTTTTCAGAGCCAACTCCGGCTCCTGCAATAATAACTTTCATTTTCTTATCCTATCTGTTAAATCTACAGCCCTTCTAAAAATTACATAGCTGTCTAGATATTATTTCTTAAATAATTGGTCTACTTTGTCAATTACTTCTTCTAAATTTAAGCCCTCTTCCTTATTAGGTCTTCCTATAATCAAAAGCTTATATCCGGCATCTATACACTTTAGTTTGTCTTCCATACCGCCTGCCTTACCCGTATTTTTAGACACTAAAAACTTACAACCAAACTGCTTCATAGTGGCTATATTTAAGTCTGCTGAAAAAGGTCCCTGCATACATATTATATTTTTTGAAGGAATACCGGCATTTAAAGCTAAATCAAGAGATTCATGGCTCGGTAAAATTCTTGGAAAAAGTCTTTCCTTGAAGTTGTCGACTTCTGCGAAACGACTCAAATCCTTAGAACCTGTGGTTAGTAAAACCTTATCGTCTATGCTGTTTAAGAATTCCACAGCCTCTTCAATATCCTTAACCTGCACTATGCCTTCTCCCTCTAATTCGGTTTCACGCCTGAGAAGTCTAACATATTCCCTGCTTGTTTTCTTGCAAGCCTCTTTGAGATTTTCTGTAACCACTACTGCATAGGGGTGTGTAGCATCGATTATCAAATCATAAGCTGTATTTCTCAGTTTTTCTTCCATAGCTTCCGGCATCATTCTGCCCTCTAAGATTTTTATAGAGCTTGAAGCTTTTCCCATCTTCAAAATCTCCCCACCATACTCTGTGGCAACGCAAAACTCTCCACTATATCCATGGTTTTCAAAATGTTCAGCTAGCTTATGACCTTCCCAAGTGCCTGCAAATACCAGCACCTTTTTATTTGTCAAGATGATACCCCCTAGGTGTGACTAACTTGCCATTGATTACCTTAGTAGTGCTGTTACCCATAAATATGGTTGTAAACATATCAATATCATCATTGTTTAATAAGTCTTGGAGAGTGCAGATTTTGCTGTATTCTCCATCCCTGCCTATGTGTTTAACATATCCGCAAGGCAAATCCCAGCCCTGGACCTTTGCAACAATTTCAGCTGCCTTGTCTATGTAGTCATGGCGTTTTTTACTTTTCGGATTATATAAACAGATAACAAAATCACCTTCTGCCGCCAATCTAAGTCTCTTTTCGATAATTTCCCATTTAGTTAAAAGGTCGCTTAAAGAAATTACAGCAAAATCGTGAATTAGAGGTGCTCCTAAAACTGCAGCTCCACTGCAAGCTGCCGTAATACCTGCCACCGTTTTAATTTCAACCTCAGGATGAGCTTCTGCCACCTCTGACATAATACCTGCCATACCGTAAACACCTGCATCTCCACTACATACAAAGGCAACCGTCTTTCCCTGTAATGCTTCTTCTAAAGCAATTTTACACCTGTCCACTTCCTGCTTCATAGAAGTTGCCCTAACTTCCTTTCCTTCTGTCAAATCCTTTACTAAATCCACATAGAGAGTATAGCCTACTACAACTTGGCTTTCCTCTATTGCCTGTCTAGCCTCCGGTGTCATATATAAGCTGTTTCCCGGTCCTATGCCAACTACATATATTTTCATATTTTTGCCTCCCAATTTTTAATTCCAAAAGCCAAGGTCATTCCATCCCTGCTTTTCTTTCTCATAATAATCTGTCCCTTATCACTGCCTAAAAAAGCGCTTCGCTCGCAGACATTGTCCACCCCTGTAATGGAGCTAACAAAGGCAGATTTTGTAAAATCTCCCTCTAAAGCCTTAAGGGCTTCTGCATCATAAGTTCTAAATTCAATTCCATACTTTTCACTAAACTTTAAGAAACATTCCTCATCTTTCTTCAAGTCTATGGACGCTAAAAGCACAGCTCCCTTAAGAGAAAGTTTCTCCTCTGCTAAAGTTTCTAATAAAAATGCCTCAAAATCTGCCGCTGCCTTACCCTTCCTGCAACCTGCACCTATAACTAGAATCTTAGGCACAGCCCTTAAATTTTCCTTGAAAACCTTTTTGCTGCTATCTAAACTTAAAACAATCCCCACATCTAAGTCTGATGCACTCTCAATGCCATCAACTCTTACTACTTCCTTAGGTAACTGTCCTTTTATTTCAAAATCCGAATAAAGCCCAACTTTTTCATCTTTAAGAATTTTAGAAGAAATCAATTTTATCTTAGAAATGTCTTCTATGAAACAATTGTTTTTCTTAGTCCAAACATCCACAGCAAATTTCCCATTCACATCTGTGGCTGTAGTAATAACCGGCTCCGCTCCTAAAGCTTCACTCATATTTACGGTTAGCTCATTAGCGCCACCCAAATGTCCTGATAGGAGAGAAATTATATGTTTTTTCCCTTCATCTATAACTATCACTGCAGGATCAACATCTTTAGAAACTAAGTAAGGAGCTATATATCTTACTGCTATACCTGTAGCTCCAATAAATACAATAGCCTCTACCTTATGGAAATTCAATTCTACCAGCTTTTTAGCAGCCATAGGTTCCTTTTCAAAGATTTCATATCCCCAGTCTTTATGCATTTGAATTATTTGTTCTATTTCTTTTTCTAAAGCCCTGCCCTTATCTGTAAAAGACAGAAGCATAATTTTTTTCATTACTTACTTGCCTCTCTAAATAGATGAGTAAAAGTAGGGTCATATAACTTAGAGCGTTCATATTCACTTCCTAAGAAGCCTCCTACCATAATTAAAGCCATCTTATTTATACCTTCTTCTTTAGCTGCTTTACCAATATTTTCAACGGTAGTTCTTATAACCTTCTCATCCGGCCATGTTGCTTTATATACAATAGCCGCAGGAGAGTCCGGTGCATATCCACCTTCTATCAACCTTCTAGAAAGTTCTTCCAACATGGTAGATGTAAGGAAAATTACCATAGTAGCTCCATGAGCTGCCAGCTTCGTAATTTCTTCCTTCTCCGGTACAGGAGTTCTTCCTGCCATTCTTGTAAGAATTACAGTCTGGCTAACATTAGGAAGAGTATATTCAGCATTAAGAGCCGCTGCTGCACCTATGAAGGAGCTAACGCCCGGTACAGAAGTATATTCTAATTCTTCCTTATCTAAAATATCCATTTGTTCTCTGATAGCACCATAAATACAAGGGTCTCCAGTATGAAGTCTAACCACTTCTCTTCCCTTATTTTCTTTCATAACCTGAATTACTTCTTCTAAGGTCATAGATGCACTATCATATATTTTACATTCTTCCTTTGCATAATCTAAAAGTGCCGGGTTTACTAAAGAACCTGCATAAATTATAACATCAGCCTTTTTAAGAATTTCTGCTCCTCTTACTGTAATTAAATCTGCCGCTCCCGGACCTGCTCCTATAAAATATATCATTTTTATCTCCTCACTATAATTATAAATTTATCTTAAATATCTTTATTATTTCTCTCTTCAATCATTTTTATAAACTCATCTGCACCTTTGCTCTTAAGAACTAAATCTCTATCTGTAGAAAACATTACAACTTCAATTTTTACAGCATCCTTAAGCCTAAAATTCAGATGATACATAACCTTTTCCATTATGGAATCTTTCACCTGATTAAATCCCGGTTCCTCTTTAATAATGTTAAAGGCTTCATCGGTCGATACACATTCCATAATTTGAGCTATTTTCTCACGGCTCACACCTGCTAAAGCGGAATGTACGCCTATTATTTCCATTCTGCCATCTGCCTGATAAGAATGGGTATTCATAATACCTGCGGCACACTTAACTATTTTTCCGGTATGCCCTACAAACAAAATCCTCTTAAAACCCTTGTACTTTATATAGTCTAAGGTCTCTCCCACAAAATTAGATATAGGTACTGACTTATCTATATCTAAGTTTAGATACTCCTTGCAAAAATCTCTGCCGAAATTTCCCGGTGAAATCAAAATAATTTCACTATCCTCAGCGAATTTTTTATCTATAAGAATTTTATTAGTATCTACTATGGCTTTTTCACTCATAGGATCCACTATACCTGTAGTTCCCAATATGGAAATCCCACCAATAATCCCAAGTCTTGGATTATAAGTTCTCTTCGCCAGTTCTTCTCCCTCCGGCACACTGATTATAACAGAAGCCCCTCCGGTATAACCGGATTTCTCCATTACCGTTCTAAGATTTTCTTCTATCATTTTTCTAGGTACAGGATTTATGGCAGCTTCTCCTACGGAACATTTAAGTCCCTTTTTAGTTATTCTGCCTACTCCCTTTCCTCCATCAATAATTATATCGGATTCCAGAAGAGAAACTTCACTAACTATTTTAGTGCCTGTAGTAACATCCGGATCATCTCCACCATCCTTTATTACAGCTACCTTAACCTTATCTACATTTTTTTCCAATACTTCAATCTCAAAATCTGCCTCTTCACCGGAAGGTAATTTTATAGAAACCTGTGAAATAAGACTATCCCTCAAAAGCATTTCTAAAGCCGCCGCCGATGCTGCAGCTGCACAGCTTCCCGTAGTAAAACCGCCTCTCAGTTCCTTACCATTTTTTACAACAGATAATTCCAAAATCCACCTCCCAACAGAAATTTTCACACCTATAAGTATAGGTATACTGATACAAGGTAATTATATCACAAAAAATGAATTTCCCCAAGTACAATTCATACCTTTTTAAAATCTGCTATATGCCACTATTTCAAACCTTGTATAAGTTAGTGTTGTAGTGTGAAATACACCAACTCTGCCGGATGACACTATTTTCATACTACAAAGAAGCCTGTGCAGTTGAAACTCTCCTAGAAAGTAAGGGGAAACCGTCTAACCTACAGCATCTACCATACATTTTGACAGTGGATGCAATAAAAATTCCTCAAAACATAAGGGCAAATCCTTGATACCCCTTATGTTTTAGATATTTTTAACTTGCACAATTTTTATGTTTTCTTGCAAAACATACTTTACCTAAAAAAAGAAGTGGCAAGAATTTTCACTCACCACTTCTAATCCTAATTTACATAACCGCTTCGTCTGCCTGTCTTTTTTCTTCCAAAGCTTCCTTCAAAATCATATCCTTAACTTTCATAAGTCTGGTTTGATTTCCTCTTTCATTTTCATCTAACTTCATAACTATATACTTAATAGTCATCTGAAGCTGAGGAATCTTAACATACTCTAAAGCATTAACTCTTCTTCTAGTCCTCTCTAATTCAGCAGCCAACATCTGTGCCTCTTTTTCCTTAGCCGCCAACTCCAATAATAAGGGCAATGTAGAAGATAAATCCGTTATCGCCTCATCAAGTTCTCCTGATGTAGTCGCATAACCATAAGGATAAATTTCTTCCTCCCCTGTAGATGACATCTGAAAATCAAATACGGGTACATCTACACTCATAATATTTTTACTTTTTACCTGAATTTCAACTCTCTGTTTAGGCAACATCAAGGCTTCTTCCATAACCTCTTTTCGCATTATAGCACCTGCCATAGTGAAACTGTCATATACATCTTTAAGACGAATTTCCACTTCTTCACGCAGGTTTTTATTTTCTCTTGCCAATTCTAAAAAGCCTTTCATAAGCTCATCTCTTTTATCTTTCATAAGTTTATGACCTCTAAGAGCTGTAGCCAGTCTTTTCTTAAGAGTTGTGAGCATCATTCGGGTAGGATTCACATTTAATCTTTCCATAGACAAAATCTACCTTTCCGGACATTACATATTAACATCCTATCTAAACATAAATACATCTTATGCCTAAACTTCTTCTTTGTTTAAATACTTGTCTATATACTCATCTTTTATTCTCTTAAGTTCACTCTTAGGTAATATACCTAAAAGTTTCCAACCTAAATTCAAAGTATCTTCAATAGTTCTATCCTTTTCGTAGCCTTGTGAAACATATTCTTTCTCAAAAGCTTGGCTAAACCTTGCGTACATTAAATCTATATCTGTAAGAGCTGCTTCACCTAAAATAGTTACTAATTCTAAGCACTCCTTACCTCTAGCATAGGCTGCAAAAAGTTGGTTCATGGTATCCGCATGATCTTCTCTGGTCTTTTCCTTACCAATCCCCTTATCCTTAAGTCTTGATAAAGACGGTAATACATCTATAGGTGGCTTTACGCCCTTTCTATAAAGCTCACGGGAAAGTATAATCTGCCCTTCTGTAATATAGCCTGTTAAGTCAGGAATGGGGTGAGTTTTATCGTCTTCCGGCATAGTCAAAATAGGAATCATGGTAATAGATCCATCAAACCCCTTCTTCCTTCCTGCTCTTTCATACATAGTTGCCAGGTCTGTATAGAGATAACCCGGATATCCTCTACGACCCGGAACTTCTTTACGGGCTGCCGAAACTTCACGCAGAGCTTCTGCATAATTAGTAATATCAGTCATAATAACCAAAACATGCATACCTAAATCAAAGGCTAAATATTCAGCTGCTGTAAGTGCTATACGCGGTGTCGCTATACGCTCTACCGCCGGGTCATTAGCTAAATTCATAAACATTACAGTTCTATCTATGGCGCCGGTTTTTCTAAAGTCATTTGCAAAGAATTCCGCTTCTTCATAAGTAATACCTATAGCAGCAAACACTACGGCGAAATTACCGCTTCCACCTCTAACCTTTGCCTGTCTGGCTATCTGAGCAGCTAAATCTGCATGAGGAAGCCCTGAGCCTGAGAAAATCGGCAATTTCTGTCCTCTAACCAAAGTATTTAATCCATCTATAGCAGACACTCCGGTCTGAATAAATTCAGCAGGATAATCTCTGGCCGCCGGATTCATAGGTAATCCATTTATATCCAACCTTTTTTCCGGAATCAGTTCAGGTCCACCATCCTTAGGTCTTCCCATACCGTCAAATACTCTACCTAACATATCCTTAGCTACACTTAGCTGAGTTCCATGTCCTAAAAATTTCACAGTGGATTCCTTAAGGTTTATGCCTGCAGAACTTTCAAAGAGCTGCACTAAAGCATTATCCCCATTTACTTCTAAAACTTTACAAAGTCTTTTTTCACCACTTGGAAGTGCGATTTCCCCCAGTTCATCATAGGTTACCTCTTCAACTTCCTTTACCAGCATAAGAGGTCCTACAACTTCACTAATAGTCTTATACTCCTTAATCATCATCTTCCTCCCTTGCTGTTAATTCTTTCATTCCATCGACTAATTCTTCCATCAAAGCCTTATAGCTTTCATCAATTTTAGCCTCTTCAATATATTTAAATCTTCCTATACTTTCACGAATTGGCATAGCCACAATTTTATTAAAAGCTGCTCCCTGCTTAATAGCTTCTTTACCTTCTTCAAAATATGCCAATATTAATTTTAGTAATTTATACTGCTTATTTAGAGAAGTGTAGGTATCTATTTCATGGAAAGCATTCTGATGTAAGTAGTCCTCACGAATAGATTTTGCTACTTCTAACTTAAGTCTGTCCTCAGAGGATAGAGAATCTACACCTACTAATTGAACAACTTCGTTTAATTCAGCTTCTTCCTGAAGAAGATTTATAGTTTCCCCTCTCATCTTAGGGAATTCTTTATGAACATTGTTTTCATACCACGCTTGCAGTTTATCCACATATAGAGAATAGCTTTGAAGCCAGTTAATAGCAGGGAAATGTCTTCTATAAGCCAGTTGTGCATCCAAACACCAGAAAACCTTTACGATTCTAAGGGTTGCCTGAGATACCGGCTCCGAAATGTCACCTCCGGGAGGAGATACGGCACCGATAGCCGATAAAGCTCCCAGCCTTCCTTCTTTACCTAGAGAAATGGCTCTTCCCGCTCTTTCATAGAACTGAGCAAGACGGGATGCCAAGTAGGCAGGATAGCCTTCTTCTCCCGGCATTTCTTCTAAACGACCGGACATTTCACGAAGAGCTTCCGCCCATCTGGAAGTAGAGTCCGCCATAAGGGCAACTGAATAGCCCATATCCCTAAAATATTCTGCAATGGTAATACCTGTATATATAGAGGCTTCTCTTGCTGCTACCGGCATATCGGAAGTATTAGCAATCAAAACCGTTCTCTTCATTAGGGATTCTCCTGTTCTAGGGTCCTTAAGTTCCGGAAACTCCATAAGTACATCGGTCATTTCGTTTCCACGCTCGCCACAACCTATATATACTACAATATCTGCATCTGCCCATTTTGCTAATTGATGCTGTACCACAGTCTTACCTGAACCGAAAGGTCCCGGAACTGCTGCCACTCCACCTTTAGCAATAGGGAACATAGTGTCTATTACCCTCTGCCCTGTTAAAAGCGGCATTTCAGGTACTAATTTTTCTTTATAGGGTCTGCCCCTTCTTACCGGCCATTTCTGCATTAATGTTAAGTCCTTTAGAGAACCATCGGATAGGCGGATTTTGCAAACAGTTTCATCTACTGTATACTCACTTCCCTCTTCAGCTATCCATTCTATTACTCCGTTTAGACCTACAGGAATCATAACCCTGTGTTCTACAACTACAGTTTCCTGAATAGTTATAAAAATATCTCCTGCTGTAACTATATCGCCTACTTTTAAAATCGGTTTAACAGCCCATTTTTTAGTTCTGGAAAGAGCCGGCACCTTAATTCCCCTAGTAATATTAGAGCCTACATTTTTAACCATTTCTTCTAAAGGTCTTTGAATTCCATCATACATGGTTTCAATGAGTCCCGGTCCTAATTCTACAGAAAGAGGTGCTCCCGTAGTTTCTACAGGTACTCCCGGACCTATTCCGGCAGTTTCTTCATAAACCTGAATAGATGCCCTATCTCCTCTCATTTCAATTATTTCACCAATTAGCCCCTGATTTCCAACATGTACTACGTCAAACATATTAGCGTGTTCCATATCAGTTGCTACAACTAAAGGCCCTGATACCTTTAATACCTTACCTTGACCCATTTATCTGTCACCTCCGAATAAAATATCTGCTCCTACTGCTCTTTCCACTGCCTGTTTTACATTGGAAAGCCCAACTCCTAAAGTTCCCTCTCTGTTAGGAACAGGAATTATAGCAGGCACTCTAAGGTCTGTATATTCATCTATTTCTTTTTTCATTTCCACATATAACTTTTCAGTCACATATATTATAGCAAAATCTTCCTTCGCCATTTTTTTTAGTATTTTTTTTCCTTCATCTCCGCCGGCACATTGAAAAACTTCAAACCCGACAGCTTTAAAGCCTAAAATACTTTCTCTATCTCCTATAACGCCTATTTTATACATAAGTTTCCCTCAGTCTTTCTAAAATCACCTGAGAATCTACTCCTTGAGTTTTACTTTCCAATACCATCCTTAGATTTTGAATTTCTCCCTCTTTAGCAACCATATATGCTAGAATAGGTTCAACGCCTATAGTTATATATTTTGCTGCCCTAAGATATTGAATTTTCATTTCATGAATAGCTTTTTCCATAAAGAAATATCCCTTACCTCTTTCCAACTCAGCCCATGAATTTAAAACAAAATCCTTTAGGTTATGGGAATAAAGCTTATCAGAAAAGCTGCTTATTTCATCTTCATAGCCTGATAAAAATACTGATATTTCAATATTGCCACCTTCAATAAAAACCTTCTTAAAAAAGTTTTTATCCTTTTGAATTTCTCTAAGTCTTAAAAATGAACTTACATTTATAAGGTCTATGGAAAGCTTAAGGTATTCTATTATGAAAGGGTTTTCAGTTTCTAAAACCTTTTCCATAATGTGAAGATAACAAGCCTTGTCTAAAATCACATCTATCATCTGAGGATCTCTATCTTTGCCATAGGATTCTAAAGCTAAAATTATACCTTCTTTCATAATAGGTTCTAAGAAAATAAAATTCCTCTCCCTAATGTAACTTTTGATTTTTTCCTTAGGAATCAAACCAAAGTCCATTAAAAGATGGTCATTATCAAAGCCTAAAGCCTCTCCCTTAACAAGTACCTTTATATTATGATAATCTTTAAACAGTAAGTTAAAATTCAAAACTTCTTCATAAGGTATAGCGCTAAAAATCATTTTATATAGCTTTTTTTCTTCCTTATTCAAAAGTTCTGAAAAATCAACTTCACCATTTTTATCCTCACTGTATCCAAATTCTTTAAGAATGTTAAGAATACCCGACCTGTCCTTCGCTTCCAACACTCTTTCAAAATCTCTTTTCCTAAGAAGATGAGTTTCATTACTTCTAACTAAGGTACTGGCGAAAGTATATTCACTCTCTCTATATTTCATATAGCTTTCTCCTCACTTTTTAATTTGAAAAAAGAATCTCAGCCACCTTTCCGGTTAAACTGCCCTTACTTTCCTCAACTAAAGCCTCTATGGTGTTGTTAATAGAGGTTTTGCCACATATTAGCAAATAGCCCCCTTCAACCTTTACCTCATCTTTTCCAAGCTCAAAATCTGCCCCGTCAATCTTTGCATTTAAAGATGAAACCACCTTTTCTCCTATAGTCTCTCTATCCTTTTTATTAAAGACTAATACGCCTTTTTTAATACGGGATTTTATACCTAGATTAACTAACAAATCTATGTATTTAGCTTCTTCCATATTTACTATTTGCTGAATACTTGCTTCAAAACAGCTTTTTATAATCTTCTGTTTTTCCAAAAGAATAACCTTCTGACTATCAATATCTGCAACAGACTTTCTTCTGGCAATCAGGACTTCTTTATCTTCTAAAGCCTTAATCCTACTGGCATCAATTAAATTTGCTGCCTTCTCCTTAGCTAATTTGAGAATTTCTTCAGCCTTAGCCTTGCCTTCTCCAATAGAGGTTCCGGCTTTTTCCTCTGCTTCTAACAGAATTTTTTCTGTAATCTTTTCTATACTCATTTCATACTCCAATTCATTCCAATTTATACAAAATCAGTGAAATTAAAGCTTAATGAATAACCAAATAAGTGCAGATGCAAGTAATGCTAAAATAGCGTAAGTTTCAACCATAGCTGTATAAATAATACCCTTGATCATCTGCTCAGGTCTCTTAGCTGTAAGTTGAAGTGCCGCTACAGCTGCTCTTCCTTGCCAAATACCTGAACCAATTCCCACTATACCGATAGGAAGACCTGCAATGAAGAAATAAGCTCCCTGCGCCATAGTAAGTTCAACCATACCACCACCGCCGATTAGACCGATTTTGAGCATTATTAAAAAGGCAATAACGAATCCATAAATACCTTGTGTTCCAGGTAAAGCCTGTAAAATAAGGGTTTTACCGAACTTTTTAGGGTCTTCAGCTACAACTCCTGCCGCTGCCTGTCCTGCTAAACCTACGCCGATAGCGCTTCCAATACCTGCTGATGCAGCAACTGCTGCTCCTAATAATGCTAATGTGTTTCCATCAAATAAACTCATTTTTTATTCCTCCATATGTTATTCATTATCTATAATTTTAATATATTTAGTGTTCTCTCTAAGAGGTTCAAAGGCATCTCCGCCATCCTCATAAAATTTACCAAAGAATTCTATGTATTGCAATCTGCAAGAGTGAACATAGGACCCTAAGGCATTAATAGCAAAATTCAAGGTGTGTCCAAATAGAAAAACTATTAAAAGTAATATGCCACCTATAATTCCGCCACCGAAAAGACCTCCCATAGTATTAACCACCTGAGCGATTACCCCTGTAGCTAAACCTAAGGCTAAAAGTCTGGAATAGGATAAAATATCTGATAAATAACCTGTAATATTATATAATGCTCCAAGTCCTCCAACCAGCTTACCTAAAATTCCTTTGCTACTTCTTCCCCCTGTAAATAGAATTCCTAAGGTTCCTACTATGGTCATCCACTTACAAGGTTCCTGCACTACCGGTAAAACATTTCCTCCGGCTATCCAACCTATAAGACCTATAATCAATAGATACCAAAATCCTACATCACATATTGCATCAAACCATTTTCCCTGTCTGATTTCCATATACGCCTTAATCCCCATACCTATAAAGATATGCAAGGTTCCCACCGCTAAGGAAAATATCAAAAGCTTCATAGGATCGTTTATAGGATTAAACCATATAGGTTCCAAAGCTAAATCACTGTGGAAAAAGTTTTTTGCAACTACTTGGAAAATATCTCCGAACCAGCCTCCGAACAATGCTCCCCAAAAGGTAGTGGATAAGCCACAGTAAAAGAACAGTTTCATCATCTTTTCTGCGCTTCCCTCCAAATCATATTTCCGTAGAACTATGAAGGTAGCTATCATCATTATTAAACCATAACCTGCATCACTCAGCATAATTCCAAAGAACATGGCATAAAATACAGCAAATATGCTGGTGGGATCAAAACCTCTATAATCAGGAAGTGAATACATTTCTGTAATCATCTCAAAAGGCGTGAATGCCGGATTTTGTTCTATTATTACAGGTACAGTATCGCTTTCTTCCGGTTCTGAGAAAGCAAAATAACAATTATTCTCACGAAGAACTTTTTCTACAATATGACGACATCGCTCAGGTAACCATCCTTCCAAGAAAAAGGTTCTATCGGTTTTTAATAGTTTGTCCTTTCCTCTTTCTTCCGCAAAGCCTATGGACATAATGTCTATATATATTTTTATATCCTTTTCATATTGCTTAAAAGTTTCAATTTCCTTTATTAAAAGTCCGAGCTTTTCCTCAGCTTCTCCCTCTTCTCTTTGAAGATTTAAAAGATTTTCTTCAGGGCTTCCTATGAAATTAGGGAATAAATTTTCCGAAAAACCTGCTTCTTTCAAAACAATTAACACCTTATCCCCTATATCCCTTGTAAAGACCATGCCTATATATCTCATTTCTTTATCTAATGAAATTTGCCTAAGCTCTACAAGCCCTAATTCCTTTTCTAAATTTCTCTTTAATTTTTCAAAATCCGTCTCTACAGGCAATGTTCCCAAAAGCCAATCTGTAGTATTGGTAGACCTGACTTGCAAGTCATTTTTATAGGATTCCCAAGGTTTAAGATAAAGTTTGTCCTGTTGGATTTTGTTAATCCTGTCCTTTAAACCTAGAACTTGTTCATTTAAATCCAAAAGCTTTGAAATTTTATCTCTAAAACTTTCACCATCAAGTAAAAGTTCTTCAATAAGACTCCTATTAACCTTTAACTTACTTTCAAAGAGCGGCTGCTTTTTTCGGCTATACTTTTCTAAAATTTCTAAGGCTTGATTTCCTTTAGAAAACCAATTATCATAAAAGGTTTCCTTTCCATCTTCACCATACTTTTTAGTATTCTCAGCCCAAAGTTCATCCTTAAGTTTCACCGATTGGTCTATCAGCTCCACTACTCCTTCTCGTCTAAGTTCCTTAATAACCTTATCTTTCAGGGTGTCCAAACCAATTACTGCAAGTTTTTGCATTTTAATTATCGACACTATCCCTCACTATCCTTTCTACGATAAAATCTACTGCTCCCGGCATTAAAGCTTTAATGCCTTCACTCAAAATCTGACAATACTCATTAGCTGAGTCTATCGCCTCCTTATACTTAACTTGAGCAGCTTCTTCTCCTTCTCTTAAGGCTTCATCATATACCTCCTTAGCCTTAAGCTGCGCCATTTCGTCAATTTCCTTGGCATCTTTTTCAGCCCTGCTTACAATGGATTTACTTTCCAAAACAGAATTTTTTATTATTTCTTCTGCTTTCATTTCCGCTTCTCTAATAATTTTAAGCTCTTCTGAAAACATATTTTGCCTCCTTCCTAATCTAAATATTTATCTAAAGTCTATTAGCTATTTCTTCTATTTTTTTCAATCTATTATTTACTCCCGACTTCTTAAGTGGTGGATTACACATTTCCCCCAAAGCCGTAATAGTAATATGAGGATTTTCTAATCTAAGAGTAGCAACTTCCAAAAGCTTAATAGGTAATATCTTAAGACCTTTAGATTCCGCTATCTTGTTTATAGCATCTATGTGCCTCATAGACGCGTCTATGGTTCTATCCATATTGGCGTTATCACAATTTACAGTTCTCTTAACCGTATTTACCATTGCCTTTTTTATTCTAATTTCTTCAAAGGCAAAGACCTGATTAGAAGCTCCCATAATGGCTAGCATATCCGATATATAATCCGCCTTTTTTATATAAACTACATGTTTTTTCCCACGCTTTACTATTTTAGCATCCATATCAACAAAGGAATTTATGAGTTTTCTAATATCACCTGCTAATCTTTCAGTGGATAATACCATTTCTAAATCATAACCCTTCTCCGGATTACTCATAGTTCCGGCACCTAAGAACACACCTCTCATATATGCCTTTTTACAACATTTACTCTTAATAATGCCTTCATATATACCGTCAGGTAAATAGTTATTACCTTCTTTAATTAGTAAAAGTCCACATTCTCGTAAAATTTCCTCACTATGATTTTCAGCATCTATAACTAGGGTGTAGGTATATTTTCTCACATTTCTATTCCTACCAACCCCTCCGCCTTTAGTAATATCCAGCTTAGTCTCAATAGCAAAATATTCCTTTAAAAGTTTAATATAGTGCCTTGCTATTCCTGCATTATCAGTAGTTATTATGACCTTAAGTTTTCCACCTCCAGCCAAACCGATACTTCCTGAAACACGCAAAAAACCAGAAATTTCCGCCAACATACAGCATTTTTTACTGGTTTCTATTCTAGCTAATTCACTTTTTGTATCTGATGCAAAGGACATATTAAACCTCCAATCCCTGTGTAAATATAATTATATTCCTTTTTGCAAAAGGGTTCAATAGTTTTTATTCATTATTTCTGTATAAATATCAATACAAAATAAAGGCTCACGGCACAAATCCCCTATTTTCAGGACAGAAAAAGCCAAAAACATAAAAAAATATACTGTGAAATTTTGAAATTCTTTATTTCACAGTATATTTTATTGAATTCAATTATAAATCATACCTTAATCATATAGACATGAAAATTTTTCCTATTTTAAAGGAGCTAATCCTAAGATTTCTCTTGCTTCTGCCGGTGTAGCAACAGGTCTGCCAAGAAGTTTTGCTAATTCTACAACCTTAGCAACCATCTGTCCATTAGATTCTGCTAAAACACCCTTTTCCATATAAAGATTATCTTCGAAACCTACTCTTACATGGCCACCCATGGAAATAGTTGCAGCAGCAATGTTCCATGCGTTCTTTCCAAGTCCTGTAGCAGTCCAAGTGGAACCTGGAGGAATAGAACCAACCATAAATACTAAATCTCTAATTGTAGCTGTCATCTGTACTCCTAAAACGAAGTCCCAGTGAAGTGGGTGAACTAATAAGCCCTTTCTATCTGCAACCTTAATAGCAGTGTCAATCATACCCTTATCAAATACTTCTAATTCAGGCTTGATTCCTCTTTCTTTAAGGATCTTAGCAAAGTTAGCGATAGTATTATCAGTATTAGTGAAAACTTCATCTCCACCAAAGTTACAAGTACCACAGTCTAATGTAGCCATTTCAGGTGTAGGTACTACTTCTGTTGACTGTAATCTTTCTAAATCTGTCATTCCAACTGCTCCACCTGTTGAAGGCTGAATAATTGCATCCGGACATTCTTTTCTGATTGCATCAATACATTCCTGGAATCTTCCCTTATCCTGAGTAGGTGTTCCATCATCCCATCTTACATGAAGGTGGATTAAAGCTGCACCTGCATCATAAGCAGACTTAGCTTCTCTTACGATTTCCTCTACTGTGTAAGGAACATTTGGGTTCTGCTCTTTTGTTACTTCTGCTCCACAAATACAAGCACTGATAATTAATTTCTCCATTTTTAACTCCTCTTAACTTTTTGTATTTTCGTCAAACACGAATTACTAACAATTTAACAATCTTATTATACCACTATATGTCTCTATGTTCAAGGGTAACTCTACGACCTTCTTCAGAAAATATTCTATGAATTTCATTTGCTATTGCCACAGAGCGATGTTGACCTCCGGTACAGCCTATAGCTAAAGTCAAACTATACTTACCTTCCCTAACATAGTTAGGTATCAATTTTCTGAGTAAATCACAACCTACTTCTAAGAATTCTTGAGCTATTTTTTGCTTAAGCACATATTTTGAAACCTTTTTATTATTACCTGTAAGCTTTTTTAAAGTCGGTACATAAAAAGGATTAGGTATGAATCTGGCATCAATTATCCAATCCACCTCCGGTGGCACTCCATGTTTGTAGCCAAAGCTCATAATATTTAAAACAAAGGTATCTTTTTCCCCTTCTTCTATTTTGCCCGAAAAAAGGTGATCCAGTTCGGCATAAAGGTCTGCTACCTTTAGAGTTGTTGTGTCAATTATGTAATTAGAATGTTGTCTAAGCTCAGCCAGCCTATGCCTTTCTTCCTCAATGACTTCTTTAGTTGTAGCTGCTGCTGCTAAGGGATGACTTCTCCTAGTCTCATTATATCTTCTAACTAAAGATTCCGGTGAAGCTTCTATGAACAAAATCTTAAAAGCCACATTTTCATCTTTTCTAAGTTCAGAAGCCGCTTCCTTTAACTCACCAAAGAAACTTCCACCCCTTATATCTATAACGAAAGCTGCTTTTTCTATACCCTTTCCCTTAGAAAGTTCTAAAAAATTCTTTATCAGTGATGGTGGCATATTATCTATACAATAATAGCCTTCATCTTCAAACCAATCCGCTGCCTTTGTTTTACCGGCACCGGAAAGCCCTGTTATTATTACAACTTCCATATATACCTCCTTATTTTTTAGCAATGTTGACAATTCTTTCTATGTCCAAACCTGCTTCTAAAGCTCTCTTTAGCTGAGGTTCAAATACTCCCACCCATTTAGGAGCATGAGCATCGGAGCTAATTACAAAACTTACATCAAATTTTGCCACCAATTTAATTTCTTCCACAGTTAAATGCGGATGTTTTCCGTTTATCTCCATTAGAGTTTTAGTTTTTTCACAAACCCTACTGATTTCTTCTAAATCAAAAGGCCCCTTGTCTCCCGGATGAGTTAATATTTCTATATGATTTCCCGCTTTTTCATTTTCATATATGGCATTTACAATCATATCTGTATTTTTCACTAAAAGCCTTGTTCTACTTAAACCTACAGATTCCTTATTATGTCTTCCCTTGCCAATATGACTATATAGCCAGTTTTCAATCATTCCTGCCTTCTTTATTCCGAAATGATAACCTGCCAAAACCAAGTCATACCCTAGCTCATTTCTATCTTCTTTCGGAGCATCAATATATGGAGCCACTCTCAAAGTATTAGCCTCAACCCCTAAAAGCACTTCGATATTAAGATATTTTTCCTTAACTAGAGCTATATCCCTTTTCATATTAGGAATTTCCGACTTTTTAATACCAAAACCCAGATGCCCGGGTCCATGATCAGTGATAGCTATGGATTCTAAACCTTTATGAACTGCCACCTTTACATTATCCTCTATAGTTCCTATGCCATGAGAATAGGTCGTATGAGTGTGATGGTCATAAATCATCCTATATTTCTCAATTATTTCATCATACTTATCCAATAATTCGCACCTCCGGTTCTAATTTTACACCAAATTTGTCATAAACCGTATTTTGAACCAAAGTAATAAGTTCTAATATATCTGTTGCCGTTGCCTGATTCTTATTTATAATAAAGCCACTGTGAAGCACAGAAACCTCTGCACCTCCCACGGATAAACCTTTTAAACCTGCATCTTCTATCAATTTCCCTGCAAAATATCCATCCGGTCTTTTAAAAGTTGACCCGGCTGACGGGAATTTCAAAGGTTGTTTAGAATTTCTCCTTCCTGCAAAATCAATCATCCTAGCCTTTATTTCTTCTAAATTCCCTTTTCTCAAAGAAAACTCTATATCAGTGGCAATATAATGGTTATCTTCTAAAATACTGTGTCTATATCCGAAATCCATTTCTTCATTAGAAAGAATCTTTATCTCTCCCTCTTTGGAAACAGCTTTTACCTTTTTAACCACCTGCGACATTTCACCGCCATAAGCTCCTGCATTCATAAATACTGCCCCACCTAATGAACCCGGTATGCCGGACATAGGTTCAAAGCCTTCTAAGGATAAACTTACCACTTCTTTTGCAAAAACCGACATTAAAACTGCAGTTCCTGCACTTAAAGTCACAAAATCTTCTCCCTCTTCTAAAACTTTAATATAATTAAACTCTCTAGACTCAGGATTGAGTTTTATAACGATTCCATCATAACCTTCATCTGTAAACAAGGTATTGGAACCATTACCTAAAACTATATATTCTGTACTGTTTTCATTCAATATCTTTAGAAGCTGGCTTAATTCTAAAACACTATTTACTTCAATAAAATATCCTGCCTTGCCGCCTGCCTTGAAGGAAGCATGTTTTGCCATACTTTCATCTTTCGAAATCTTTAGAGTAGGCAGATTTTGAGCAAGATAAGTTACTACCTCATTAATTCGTTCCTTCATGGCTCACCTCTTTATCTTCCTCATTTTGTCTATATTTTTCACCAAATATTTCAGCCTTATCTATATTATACTTGCTGAAATCCTCATATTCTAAGGTATCTGTACCCATATTTTTCTTTCTTAATCTATTATTGAGTCCTCTAGCCAGATAGGTATACATTACTGCAAATACAGGGACACCTAAAATCATTCCTGCAAAACCGAAAAGTCCTCCGGATACAATGATGGCAAACATTACCCAGAAACTGGAAAGTTTAGTTGCCTTACCTAAAATCTTAGGGCCTATAACATTTCCATCCAGTTGCTGGAGAATAAATACTAATACTAAAAACTTTACAGCTGCAATAGGATCAATAATCAAAATCAAAAGTGCCGATGGAATAGCTCCAATAAAAGGTCCAAAGAAAGGTATTATATTAGTAACACCAACTATTACACTTACTAAAATGGCTAATGGAAGTTTCAATACAACCATTGCTACAAAGCAAAGCCCGCCGATTATAAGGGAATCTATAATTTTACCGTTTATGAAACCACCAAAGGTATCATTAGAAATTTTTGCCAGCTCAAATACACTCTTAGCTCGTTCTTCACTAAAAAGTCCTATAACTAATTTCTTTGACTGTGCCTTAAAAATTTCTTTACTATTTAATACATAAACACTTATTACAAGAGCAACAAATACATCAAATAAAGTTCCTATAGTTCCTATAACGCCGGTTGAAATTCCGGAAATAAGTGATTCCGCTCCCGGTAATACACTCTTTTGTAACCAGCCTAAAATTTGAGAAGAAATATCATCTATCTTTCCGGACATAAATTCCAGCATCTGTGGATTTTCCTCTAAATTTTTCTGAATCCATTGAGTTATCTTATCGAAAGCAGGCTGTATCTTAGGGATTATTATCATAATGCTGTCCCAAAGTCCGGGTATTATCATCATTACGAAGCCGAATATAACTAAAACTAAAAATCCTGTGGATACTACACTTGCCACAGCTCTGGCAAACTTAAGGTCTCTTAAAGGTTTTCCGAAGCGACCTTTGTTAATACTGTAAATCACCCTCACAGTTCCATTGTAAATAGGGCAAAGCAGATACGCCAAAATCAACCCTAAATAAAAAGGTAGTAGAATATCATTCACTTTACTAAATCCGCCCCTAATTACATCCATATTATTTACTAAATAGTATACTAAAATCAGCATTACCCCTACTGTAAATAACATGGTACCCTGCTTAAAATATGCGGTCTTATATTTCTTTTTCTTAGTATTGTTTTCGTTCATATTTTCCCTCATTATTTCTCAAAATATTCTTAAATAACTTTAATCTCTATCCTCTGTTAACTGTTTGAACAAGTTAGTTTTAGATAACATTGCCTGTTCCAATGCAGTTGCTAATTTCTCTGAAGAACCTGTTTTTAAATATTCTTCTATCCATTTATTATATGTTTCTTCCGATACATCCAAATATACCATCGGAAAACCTCGACTTATTAAAAACTTCTCCATCAAGGCTCTGGCTACTAATTGATTTTCCTCTTTGAAAGGAAACATTTTTATAAACCTATTATGAATATTAGCAGCCTTTTCTATAAGGTCTTCCATTTCATCATCTTTGGCTAAATACTCGCCAAGCTCATTAAACAGTCCGGGAATTTCTACAGGTAGAGGCGGGAAATATCCATATTCCATGACTTCTTGAGTATCCCTTCTCCACTCTTTACTTAAGAACTCCAATTTTGTTTCTCCATAGAGCTCACCTATCATATTATCCAGTTTATCAATCATAACATGATCCATAATTCTACCATTCATTACGACTTCACCGGATAAAATCCCCTCTATATTTTCTTTGGTCAGGGGGCTTCCATCTAAATGCATATTCATGTGAATCCACTCGATACGCTCTAATTGGCTTATATACTTTAAAGTTTCCTCACGAAAAGGAGCTCTATTGTCTAAAATAATCAAATTCCTCTTTATTTCCGTAAGCATATTCAGCCTCCTTATTAAACTCAACTTCCAAAGATATAACTACTTAATTTTTAATAATATTTTTTATAAAATTACTCTATTTTATTATATTATAAACTAGTTTTTTATGCTATACTATTTACACAAATATTTTGATATTATTTAAGATTGGAAGCTATTTTTAATGAAAATTTTAATAATCAGTGATACTCACGATAAATTAGATAAGGTTCTAAAGGTTATAAGTCAGCTTAAAAGTAATTTTACTATAGACAAAATCCTCCACTGCGGAGATTTTGAAGCCGATGGAATGGAGTTGGAAAAACTTACAGGAATACCTACTCTAGCAGTTAAGGGAAACATGGACGGAGGTCGCTCTACAGATTTCAAAATCTTAGAAACTGAAGCCGGAAAATTCTTAATAACTCACGGACATGAGCAAAATGTTAATTTATCCTTAGATAGGCTTTCCTACTTGGCAGAAGAAAATCAATGTATAGGGGCAGTTTTCGGACATACCCATAGAGCTAAATATATAACTCTAAAGGGGCTTCACTTGATAAATCCAGGCAGTATATCCTTTCCAAGAGATAATTCCAGCGGTACTTTTGCCCTGCTGACTACAGAGAAATCCATGGTAGAAGTAGAACTTTTAGAATATGAGAAATTTATAATAGCTCAAGCTACAGCCGGTGATGAAAAATCCCATACTAAAAAAACTAAGATAAGAGGCGGACATCTAAGGGATTTAATCAACTATAGTGATAGATTTTAAATAAAATTATGGAGGAAGAAATGGCTTTACAGGCAGATTTTGATATAAAAACACTTAAAAATTCCGAATTAGTTGCAAAGATGATGGGCTATGAAGAAATCTTTTGGTTAAATGAAGGACTTTCAGATAACCCTTTAAAAAACTGTAAATTTCAAGAAAAAGATATAGATGAGGCGGAAGCCAGATTAGAAAGATTTAGACCATATATAATGAAAGCCTTTCCGGAAACAGAACAGACTCCATGTATTATTGAGTCCGACTTAGTAGAAATTCCAAACATGAAAAAAGAATTGATTAAACTCACAGATGAATTTTCAGGGAGACTTTTTCTAAAGAAAGACAGCCACTTGCCAGTTTCCGGTTCTATAAAAGCAAGAGGCGGTATATATGAAGTTTTGAAATTTGCTGAAAAAATTGCTTTAGAAAAGAAAATGCTTTCATTGGAAGAAGACTACAGCAAACTTTTAAATCCTGAGTTTACCGCTTTATTCAGCCAATATTCAGTAGCCGTAGGTTCTACCGGAAATTTAGGGCTTTCCATAGGAATTATAAGCGCTAAACTAGGTTTTAAAGTTACGGTTCACATGAGTGCCGATGCTAAGGCTTGGAAAAAAGACCTTCTAAGATCTAAAGGTGTTACTGTAATAGAATATCCGGAAGATTATCAGGTGGCAGTTAGTCATGGACGAAAAAAAGCAGAGAGTGATCCTATGTGCCACTTCGTAGATGATGAGGGTTCTGAGGATTTATTTTTAGGTTACTCTGTAGCCGGAAAACGCATAAGAAAGCAATTTCTAGAAGCTAATATTCTATGTGATGATACCCATCCCGTATTCGTATATATACCTTGTGGAGTCGGAGGTGCTCCTGGAGGCGTGGCATTTGGTCTAAAAAACTATTTCGGTAAAAACATACACATATTCTTCGCCGAACCTACTCACGCCCCTTGTATGACCTTAGGTTTAGCAACAGGTTTAAAGGATAAAATTTCCTGCAATCAAATAGGTATAGACGGCCTTACAGAGGCAGATGGTTTGGCTGTAGGGAGAGCTTCAAATTTAGTAAGTGAATTGATGGAAACCATGTTATCAGGTGCTTACACCATAGATGATAAAAAGCTCTATCCTTTCTTGTCTAAATTAAAAGATTCAGAAAACATCTTCATAGAACCTTCTTCCTGTGCTTCCTTCATAGGTCCGGCACTGGTATGCCAAAATTCCGCATACTTAAAAAAATTAGGACTAACTGAAGAAATTATGAAAAATGCTACCCACATTTTATGGGGAACAGGTGGAAATATGGTGCCTGAAAGAGAAAGAGAGGACTATTATGAAAGAGGTAAATAGAGAAATTATACCAATCGCTACTAAATTTTTCAAAGTCATAGGGGATGAAACGAGAATGGGCATACTATGTGCCATTTCTGATGGAGAACTTTGTGTAAATGACATATCCGCAGCAGTTTCCATGACAAAATCTGCCGTTTCTCACCAGCTAAAACTGCTTAAAGACGAAGCTCTGGTTAAAAGTCGCAGAGAAGGAAAAAATATTTTCTACTCCCTAGACGACCAGCATGTAATAGATATGCTTGATATAGCCTTTGCTCATATTATACATAAAAGAGAAGGCAAGGAATACGAACAACTGTAATGAAAAAAGTATGCTCTATAATTTCTAAACAGTTAAAAAGTGGCTAAATTCAATTTCAACAATAAAAAAAGCAAGGATTAAATATTATACCCTTGCTTTTTCTTATTCTTGGTGCGCCATGAGGGACTCGAACCCCCAACCTTCGCATTCGTAGTGCGCGACTCTATCCAATTGAGCTAATGACGCTTATCCAAAAGCACCATTTTATTATACAAAATTCGCCCTAAAAAGTCAACCACTTCTTCTTAACATTCACAATATTCTTATTCTAATTATTATACTCAAAAATAAATTTGTCTAATATATTTCCTTTATTGCACCCTCTTTAAATGCCTTTAATAATGCGTGTAAATCTTCTATCCTGCTTTTCAAATCTATTCCCTGATCTGTATCTGCAATTAAAAGTCTCTTTGGCATTTCAGCTACTTCCATCATCACTGGAGATCTAAATTCTTGAGTTCCATCTTCTTTTAACGGGCAGAAAGGTTTATGCTCTGCTAAAGCCATAAATCTGGAATTAAATATGAAGGTGTATCCTGCAATGCCGGTCTGTTTCTGATAAGCCTTTGAAATTCCACCATCTATAACAAATAAAGTGCCTTCTCCCTTAATAGGGGATTCACCATCCTTTATTTTAACGGGAACATGACCATTTAAGATTTTACCCTTTTCCGGGTCTAAGCCAAATTCTACTAAGATTTTTTGGCATATTTTCTTATTATCAATCAACTTGTAATATGGTCTGGTTGGTTCTTTATGGGTACTCTTATCTGCTATGAAAAGTCTCTCAAAGGTAGTCATTTTTTCCTTACCAAAGAGAGGAGAATCTGAGCCTAACCATAAGTACCACATTATATCTCCCAATCTACCCTTTTCCTTAGACTTCTTAGGTACAAAGTGAGCCTTACGCATTTCATCATCTAAATAATCTAATAAAGCTTTGCCCTTAAGTTTGACATCATTTAATTCTACCCACTGAAATTCGCCATTTTCATCTAGCGGTATACAACCATGGTAAAGTAAATTTCCATTAACATTAGTATATAAAGCTCCATGACTATATAAGAATTTAATGTGTCTTTGCAGTCTTTCAGAATTTAAGAAGGAGGCTTCTAAAGCATTTAGAAGTTTTTCCTCATCAGCTGATAGTTTATATGGATCTGACATATCTAAAGTTGGGAAATTAGTATCCCTAAGTTTCCAACTTTTGCCTTCAATTTCTACTGTACCTGCTTCAAGGTCAATTTTATCCAACAAAAGACGCTTTTCCAATTTATACTCAGGATGTGCCTTAATTCTCTGTCCCTCAACTTTAAATTGGCATATAGCAATAGCCTTGTGCATCTTAGCAGCCAATTTTTCATCTACAGGGTCATATTTATTCTTATCTAAAATATGGGGTTTGAAAAATTCGCAAGGATCATTTCCATAAACTTTTTCTGCAAAGGTTGCCAAAGGTCTAAGATTTATTCCATAACCTACTTCCAACATATCAAAGTTATTATAACTTATGTTCATTCTTAAAAGGTTAGTGATACAAGCCCAGTTACCTGCTGCCGCTCCCATCCAAACTACATCATGGTTTCCCCATTGAAAATCTACATCATGGAATTCCATTAAGAAATCCATAATATCATCGGGATGAGCACCTCTATCAAAAATATCACCAATTATATGAAGTTTGTCTACTGCCAATCTATAAATCGCTTCCGTAAGAGCTACGATATATTCATCTGCTAAGCCTCCCTCTACAATAGAAGCTATAATTTCATTATAGTAATTAGCTCTATTAGCTTCATCGTCTGCATGAAGTAATTCTTCCATGCTGTAATCAAAATATTTCGGTAACCTCTGGCGAAGTCTATACCTGGTATACTTTGTGGAAACTGATTTACAAATAGTTATGAGCCTATAAATAGCCAAGCTACACCATTTGCCATAATCCTCTTCACTTTTCTTTCTACGACTAAGTTCAGCCTCTGAGTTATAAACCAGAGAGGCTAAAGCCTCTCTCTCATCTTCACCTAACTCCTCTGAAAAATGTTCATCTATTTTAGCCTTAATAGTTCCTGATGCACTCTTTAGCATGTGGATAAAAGCCTCATGCTCACCATGTAAATCACTTAAAAAATACTCCGTACCCTTAGGAAGTGCTAAAATAGCTCTAAGGTTAACAATTTCCGCTGCCGCTGCTCTTCTATTAGGATAATCCTTAGAAAGACGCTTTAAATACTTTGAATCAGTCATAATTTTTAATTTCTCCATTTTCTCTAAATCAAATTTTTATAATCTTCAACCAAGGCTGAAATCTCATCTTTATTTATTAAATCACAGCCATCCTTAACCCTATCTATCAAAATCCGCTCTTCCCTAGACATATTAAGTCCCTTATCTCTAAGAAATTTTACCATCATCTTCATAATGAAGCCATCTATGCCCTTAACCTTCTCCGGTCTATAAGCCCCTGAAAAAATATAACAAGGAATATGTGTCTGCCATTTCTTATAAAGATTAACATCTCTGAGCTGCTTAAGATTTTCTTCAGTTTTTTCACCTATACCTACGGCGAAAACCATAACTTTCTTACTTTGTTCATCCTTAGGATTGGTGGATTTTGTGCCTTCCTTAGACTTATAGTAATCCGCCATTAAATCCAGTTTTAGCCACTTCTGCATTACATCCCAGCCCCTAATTCCGCCGGCATGAATACCTCCACCATAAATAATTATTTTATATCTTTCCAGATCTCTTTTTTTCAAATTTCTAATCTCTGAAACCCTGCAGCCTAAAGCCTCTCCAATCCACTTAGCATAAATATCTGTAGAACCATATTTGCTTCTATAGACAACGATAGTGTCATTCATTATATAAACCTTTCCTAAAGTCTTTCACTAACCAATTAATTGCAAATCACTTAAAAACCCGCCTACAAACCGCTACATCTTCACATTAGTAAAGCCTAGCTCTGCAACCAAACTATCTTTCAATTCCTTGCTAACATTTACCCAAAGATTTCTATCCGTCTTTATGGCAGAACCATTTTTAAGATATATAAGCACAGGGGAATCCCCTTTATAATCAGCTAAAATTACTTTAATTTTTTCTATAGTTTCCATTTCATCCCTGTCTTTAGGAATTTTCAGCTTGACATAGCTCACTTCTCTATTTACATAAGATGCTCCCTTAGGGGTCCTATTGGTAAAGCCTACCTCAACTGCCTTATTTATATCTAAAATTTCATTTGCCAAAATCTTAGGAGCCTCACCCTCTTTAAAATTAAGAGTACCTCTTACAGCAATGACCTCATCGCTTTCTAAAAGTTCATGAGTTCTCTCATATACATTAGGAAAAACTATTACTTCCCCATTCCCATATAAATCTTCTAAATCAACAAACGCCATCATCTGATTTTTCTTAGTAATAAGAGTTTTCTTAGAAGCCACCATTCCACAAATTATAACTTCCATTCCATCTGTTAAATTACCCTTATACTCTCTCTCTACTCCATCTTCCTCAAAATCCACCTGTAAGGCTTCACAGTTTATAGTAGATATTTCTGCCATCTTATCTTCATATTCTCTCAAAGGATGATCTGTCAAATAAACTCCCAGCATTTCTTTTTCCATACCTAGAGCAATTTTTTTAGGATATGGGTTAACTTTAGGTAAGGTATTCCCAAATCCCATATCTTCTAAGGCAGATTCACCCATCATATCTCCTGCCATTTGAAAAAGAGAAATCTGTCCTTCTATATTCTTCCTATTAGAATTCTGAGCAGATTCTACTAAACCCTCATACACAGCCATCATCGCCGCTCTATTCTCAGAAAAACAATCCAATGCACCGGCTTTAATCAGAGATTCAATTGCCTTTTTATTTATATTGCTTATATTCAAATTTTCTATGAAAGTAAATATGCTGCCCGGTAAACCTTTTTCAGTTCTGGCTCTAATAATTTCTTCTATTACCCCATCCCCTACATTCTTAACGCCCTTGAGACCGAAGGTGATTTTGCCATCAGTTACACCAAACTTTTTTATTCCCGTGTTAACACAAGGAGGCAATACTTCTATACCCATATCACGACAGTTCCTGATGTATTTTGCAATAAGATTGGAATCTCCCATGACAGAAGTCATAAGAGCAGCCATAAACTCCTTAGGATAATATTTTTTCAAATAACCGGTTTCATAAGCCACCACAGCATAGGCGGCTGCATGGGATTTATTGAAAGCATAGGATGCAAAAGTTACCATATCTTCAAATATAGTCTCTGCCGCTTCCTTAGGAATACCATTTCTGATGCAACCCATAATTTCAATATTTTCGCCATTTTCTCCTTCGGAGGTAGCACCTTCTTTAAGCTGTCCATAAATAAAAATTTCCTTTTCTTTATGCATAGCTTCTTTTTTCTTTTTAGACATTACACGCCTTACCAAGTCGGAACGCCCATAGGTATAGCCGCCTAAATCCCTTACTATCTGCATAACCTGTTCCTGATACACTAAACAACCATAGGTTACATCTAAAATAGGAGCTAATTTAGGATGCACATATTGTATTTTCTTAATATTCTTTTTATTTTCAATATATTTCGGTATAGAATCCATAGGACCCGGTCTGAAAAGTGAGATGCCCGCTACAATATCTTCAAAGCAAGAAGGCTTAAGATTCTTCATAAACTGAGTCATTCCTGCCGATTCTAATTGGAATACTCCGGAAGTATTACCCGAGGCAATCATCTCATACACACCGGCATCATCATAATCCATCTTACTAAAATCTATTTCTATATTATAATTAGCTTTTATTAACTCTAAGGCATCACGAATAACCGTTAGATTTCTTAAACCTAAAAAATCCATCTTTAAAAGCCCCAGTTCTTCAATGGTAGTCATATTAAATTGAGTAGCCGGTCCCTTATCAGATAAATAAAGAGGTACATACTCATCTATAGGATTCTTTGAAATTACTACTCCTGCTGCATGGGTAGAAGCATGTCTGGTCAAACCTTCTAATGCCCTAGCCATATCTATTACCGCCTTAGCTTCCATATCCTCTTCATATAATCTCTTTAAATCCGGACTATTTTTAACAGCCCAATCTAAAGTCATATCTAGAGCGAAAGGTACAGCCTTAGCAATAGCATCTGTCTTTCCATAAGAAACGGATAAAGCCCTGGCAACATCCCTTATGGCTTGTTTTGCCTTCATGGTACCAAAGGTTATAATCTGTGAAACTCTTTCAGTCCCATATTTCTCCGTAACATAATCTATTACTTCCTGTCTTCTTTCATAACAAAAATCCACATCTATATCAGGCATACTTACTCTTTCAGGATTTAAAAATCTCTCAAAAATCAAATTATATTTAATAGGATCTATATCTGTTATTTTTAGGCAGTAGGAAACTAAGGAACCTGCCGCAGAACCTCTACCGGGTCCTACCATAATTCCGTTGGATTTTGCATAATTTATGAAATCCCAAACAATTAAGAAATATTCCACATATCCCATAGTTTCAATTATATCGATTTCATAGTTTAATCTTTCCATCAATGGTTCAAAATCTGCCTGCCCATACCTTTCCTCCAACCCCTTATAGCATAATTCCTTAAGGTACTGACTGTTGGTTTTGCCATCCGGCGACTTAAATTCAGGTAAATGATATTCGCCAAAACGAAAATCAAAGTTACAACGGTCAGCAATAATCTGAGTATTATCTACAGCTTCCGGTGCATAAGCAAACACTTTTCTCATTTCGTCTTCTGATTTCAAATAAAATTCATCATTAGGGAATCTCATTCTCTTTTCATCTTCTAAATTAGTTGCCGTCTGAATGGCTAAAAGTACATCATGCGCCTTAGCATCTTCTTTTAATACATAATGTACATCATTAGTAGCAACTAAAGGTACGGAAAGTTCCTGTGAAAGCCTCTTCATATCAGCTAAAATATTTCTTTCTTCCTCTAGACCTTGATCCTGTATTTCTAAAAAGAAATTTCCCTCACCGAAAATTTCCAATAAGGTCTTAGCTTCAGATTTTGCACCTTCGTAATCTCCTCTGAGAAGTTTAAATTGTACTTCTCCGGCTAAACAAGCAGATAAGCATATTAAGCCTTCAGAATACTGCCTGAGAAGTTCTTTATCGATTCTAGGCTTGTAATAATATCCATGAATAAAACCTTCTGATACCAGCTTTATTAAATTCTTATATCCTATTTCATTTTTTGCAAGCAAAATCAGATGGCCCTGATATTTATCCTTATCTCCATCTTTATCTGTATATTTTCGTTTAGCTGTATATACTTCACAACCTATAATAGGTTTGATGCCCTGTTTCTTACATTCCTTGTAAAAATCTACTACACCAAACATAACACCGTGGTCGGTAATAGCTAGACTGTTCATGCCTAATTCTTTAGCCCGACTTACCAATTTTGATATTCTGGAAGCCCCATCTAAAAGGCTAAATTCTGTATGAACATGAAGATGTGTGAACGCCATAATTTTGCCCTCCTATCTTTTTCTATTCTAACACAAATTTATTGCTTTGGAAAGTAAGTTCTATGGGGATTCCCTTGACATTATTAAACAAAATCGTTAGAATTATATAGACTAAACTTTGTGAGGTAGCTATGAAAAAATTTCTAAAAATTTTAAGTGTAATTATTTTAATACCCCTATTGGTAGTAGGCTCCTACATTGCCTATGTATTCATTGATTTTCACAGACTTCCGGATAATCAGATTTTGGAAGTAGAGGGGCAAGGTGTAGCGGAAGAAGTTGCGCTAAAAGATTCCTATAGAATAACCAGTTGGAATATAGGCTTCGGTGCTTATACAGCAGATTTTGGTTTCTTTATGGACGGCGGTACTGAATCCAGAGGCTTTTCTAAAGAAGCAGTCCTAAACAATATGAGCAATATTTGTAAACATATTAAGACCTATGATTCAGACTTTTTACTCATTCAGGAAATTGATACTGACTCTACCCGTGCACATCATATAGATGAAAAGGAAATCATAGAGAAAAAAGTTGCCAACGGCACCTTCCATTTTAGAGATGACCATGGTGAGCTCACAGGTGAAACAGGGGTTATTCCTCTAAGATCCTATACATTTGCTAATAACTATGATTCACCTTATTTATTCTATCCTTTGACTAAGCCCCATGGAGCTACTCAATCCGGACTTATGACTCTATCCAGTTATGATATACAAAGGGCTAAGCGAAGAAGTCTACCTATACAAACCGGATTCGCTAAGTTTATGGACTTGGATAGATGCTATTCTATAAATAAAATTGCACTTCCGGAAAAAGAATTTAAAAACAAGGAATTAGTGCTTATCAATATGCACCTGTCAGCCTATACTACAGATGCAAATATTGTTTTAGAGCAATTAAAAATGCTTTATGAAGATATAGAAACAGAATATGCCAGAGGTAATTATGTAATAGCCGGAGGTGACTTTAATAAAGACTTATTGGGAAATTCCAGTGCTATATTTGGAGTCTCCGGTGGAGATCATTCTTGGGCAACCAGCTTCCCATTTGAAACTATTCCTAAGGGTTTTGATTTAATAGCACCTTTAGACAAAAATAAGCCTGTACCTAGTTGTAGAAATGCAGATGGGGTTTGGAATCCTAAAACTCAATTCCAAGTTACTATAGACGGATTCCTTGTATCTGATAATGTGAAAGTTAAAAATTCTTATATAGACGATACTCAATTTGCATTTTCTGACCATAATCCTGTAGTTATGGATTTTGAATTAGTACACTAAATAAAAATTTTATATAAAAGAAAAAAGAGGGACAATCCCTCTTTTTTCTTTGGCTTCGGCTTTTCAGCCTATTTTGTCTCTCTAAAGCCCACTTCTATTCTATAGCACTACCTTAACTGTTTCACTATATTCTCCAAAGGCCTTGTTTCCATTTATCTTCTTGAAACCACGCACCTTGACATAATAGGTAGTACCCTTCTTAAGCTTTTTAACTTCTCCTCTATTTTGGCTAACAGTTAAAGTCTTAAGACCTTTTTTAAAGTTAGCATCTTTCGCTACCTTAATCTGATAGCCTGTTCCTATTTTATCCTCTTTAAAATCCACAGTGATTTTAGAGGCAGATTTTGTCACATTAACATCCTTAATAATTTCAGGGAATGTAGTTTTATATGCAGCTAAAGCATAGTATGCCTGCTCTGTAGCCATCTGATTTACTATAGGCTCAAATCCCGGAACACTCTGGTTTATATGGCGGAATCCTCCTGTAGGCGAATCATAAAAGTTCAAAATCCCATCTATTACAGACTTACCGTTCTTTATAAACATAGGATCGGTATTAGGGTTTATACCCATAGAAGATGCAGCACATATAGTCTGTGCACAGCTTTCAGAATTCATAGTTCCCCATGAATCATATCCCCCATCCTCTTTCTGCATACCAGAAAGGGCTTTGAGGCCGGCTTTTACAGCTTTTTTAACCTTAGCTGCCAACTCCTTGCTTCCAGCCTTTTTAGCTACTGTATATGGAGCCAAACATTCAATAGTCATGGCTGTAATATCCGGATCGGAGATTTCACCCCATAAAGCCCAACCGCCGGAGGCAAGATGCTGGGATAAAATATCCTTAACTAATTTCTGTCTTGTAACCTGTTCTTGACCGGGCTTAGCTATAGGTTCCTTATAGTTACCTGCATCTAAGGCTCTAAGAGCCCATATAGTACCGTTTATACCCTGCCAACTAACCCAGAATTTTTCTTTTCCGTCCTTGTCTTTATAAGTATCCCCTAAATGTTCTACCAAGTTATAACCCGCTACATTAGTTGCATCCAGACCTATAGTGCTGTAAGCAACAATGATTCTGGAATATTCAGTATATTTTCTCTTATGTAGAACGCCCTTATGTTCCTTAGTGTATTCCTCTACATTAGCCTTGTATTTAGCAAGATATTCGTCAGACATTGGGTAGCCGGCTTTTCCTAAACCGTAAATAACCCATTCTCCACCTAAAGTTCCAACACTAGCCTCCGTAACTGTGTTATAAATATAATCTGCACACTTCTGATACTTTTCATTTACTTCACTTTCAGTCGCTCCATAAGCTGTACTAAAGCCTGCACAAGTAATAGTTAAAATCATTGACAATGTAAGCACCATTGACAATATTTTTTTCATATTTCTTTCCTCCTAAAATAAATTAACATCACTCATCATTATTGAACTTACTAGCCCATCCACTTAGGGGCTCCAATATCTGTGCCTAAACCTTCACAGGTATAAGCCCAAACTATCTCATCCCCATCGGATAAGTAATAAGAAGAACAACCATAATTAGGGAACCAGCCATTAACCTTATACATCCAGCCACTCTGTGGACCACCATGGAATTCATATAGATAATTGATACCTTCTATATAATTTGATTCAAATAGAGGGGTATAGCTAAATTCCATCTGTATATTGTTATTTCTACATAAGGTATTTAAGGCATCAAACACTGTATTATCAGTAGTTCCCGAATACTTAGTCTTTGCCAAAATCACCCCATCCTTAGGGATATAATCCCTAATAGATTCTTCCTCCAACCTGTCCATATCATTAGATAAAGTATTACAATAAATTTCCAAAGTTACAGTTACCGGCTGAGGCACCTTAGGTCTTAAGGCTTTGTTACCTCCATTAGAAGCTGTAAAATCTTCATTATTTTTCACTGCCACATCCTTAGGCTCTATCTTAGCCTTTTCTTTATCGGATAACTTACTAAGCTTTTCATCCTGCTTCTTTGCAGCAGCTTTTTGCTTGCTCATTTTTTTAGTAGATTTCTTTTTGTCCTTTTTATCTCTCTTAGATTTCTTATCCTTCTTGTCCTTTTTGTCTTTTTCTATTTTATCGCCCTTTTCCTCATCTGATACTTTAACATCACCTGAATCTAAGGCATCACCTGCATTGTCAACTATAACATTTCCATTCCCATCAGCAATTCTAGAATCCTTCTGCTCTATAGAAAGACCTATGGCTACAGAAACCACTATGAACATAGTAAAAACCGTAAGGACATATTTTTTTATCTTCTTATTTCGGATGCTTTTAACTAAAGCATCCTTTTCCTTTTGGTTCATATTACACCCTCTTTAAAACCAATCCTACTCTTTCCAATAAATACAATAAGCAGGATACATTTCACCTATAAAAATCCAAACAGATTCGCCCATATCTATATGTTTATCGAAAACCAAATCCGGTATAAAAATCTTAAGAGCTGTCCTCTTAGTACCTGTAATCATAATGCCTTCAGGTATTGGATTTTTTCTAAACTCTTCGATCTTATCACCTAAATGAGCCACTCCTACTTCTTTACCAAAATTCTCTACAAATTCTCCAAATTCTACATAAGCTACATTGTCAGAATTTTCAAACCAACTTAATCTCATCTTATCTTCCTCTCTTTTCTTTTTATATTAAACCCCGCCTTAATGTCGGTATAAAGCCTTATATATAAGGATGGCGAGGTCGCAATGTAAAAGTATTATTGCTAACCTCGCCGGATGAAAAGCTTTGTTATATTAGAAAAGGCTGTATCCATTCCTTTTCTAGAAATGAGTACAGCCCGTTTTTGCTATTACTTCATGATTCATATACATGTTTCTCCGACACGCTTAAATGATTCAAACTATGCATGTTTCCTGACTTAGCTATCATCACCTGTTTCACCTTCTCATGCCTAAGCACAATGGTCTTTCGAAACAAACTCCTGCAATACAGTGGCGGGACCGTGTCGGAATCTAACCGACTTCCATCTTAGCTTCTCCGCAAAATCTGCCGAGAAGAACATAGATTTTTTTATTTACTTACATTGTTATAATAACACTTTTTATTCATCATTGCAAGCCTTGTTTTAAAAAATAATCAACTATGTACAATTTTTAACTATAATACTATTTACAGCTTGCAATAAGCCTATAAATCAATACTTTACTAAAAATTAAGGGGATTTTATATAATCTATTTATTCTCCCTTATGTTTTAACAGTGGATGCAATGAAAATTCCTTAAAAAATAAGGAAAAATCGGGATTAAAAAAGGGCTGGTATAAAACCAACCCTTAAGCATTTTATTCCAAGATGTTTTTTCACATCAATGAGTTCCTCTAACTATTTTTATATGATTTTCTTCAAGTTTATCAATTATTTGTGTAATTTTATCGCACTCTATCCCTTTAGATATGGTACATAAACCCACATGTACAGCATAGGGTTTTATCGATATGACACGCTCAATCTTCTCTCTATAACTTTCATCTTTTTCATATTTGCAGTCACATCCGTTGCAATGGAAAAAAGCTACTATAGAAACTTCTTCACCTTTATATGCCGCAAAGGATGCTTCTCTGTTATTTACCGCTTCAAAACAAGCCGCACCACTGCAAACACTTGTTGATTTCAAGCATGAAAGTATAGCAATTTTTTTCATTCTTATCTACCTCTCTCCTAAAATCTCATCAGCCCAGCTTAAATATTTTTCATAGCGCTTTTCTCTTAGCTTTTGCCAACTGATTTCTCTTAGAACCGGCCTATCTACAAAGCCCCAGTCTTCCGGCATTTCTTTATCAAGGAATAATAACTTGCCATTAGCCCCTAATAAGTAATAGTTTTCTTCTCTCTCTACCACTCCGCCACCGGAAGAAATCAAGCAATGTTTTTTGTTTCTTAATTCCTTTAAAGCCTCTGTTTCTAAATTCCTAAATACTTCTTCTCCATCATCTTCAAAGATTTCTACTATAGACTTTCCTGCCTTTTTAACTATAAGCTCATCCGTATCTATAAACTCCATATTCTTATCAGATGCCATCTGCTTGCCTAAGGTGGTTTTCCCTACTGCCGGCATACCAATAAGAACTATATTTTCTATTTCTCTACGAATATCTTCAGCTATATTTCTAATAAATTCATAGGGATTTTCTATACGTTTATCATTAAAAATCATATTAGAAAACACAGCCTGACCCACTAACATATCAAATCCATTAAGGACTTTCTTTCCCATAAGCTTTCCTTCACACAAAAGTCGAGTTCTCATCGGATTATATATTAAGTCCACTACAGTTTCTAAATTAGAAAATCTATTCAAATTTATAGCCAGACCATCCAGCTCAGGATACATTCCAACAGGGGTAGCATTGATAATAATTTCCGCATCAAGCAAATTATCTGCTATTTCACCCCTAATGCTAGTAGTATTGACCTTAGAGGCTTTCATATCTAAAAGGCAATGATATACAGATTTTGCTGCACCACCCTGTCCTAAAATCAAACACTTTTTCCCTTCAACCTCTATATTATTAAGGTCTAAAGCTATCATAAAGCCCAAATAATCTGTATTATGTCCTATTAGCTTGTCTTCGTAGCGAACTATAGTGTTTACAGCACCGATTTTTTTAGCTTCAGGTGATAATGCATCTAAATATTCCATAACTTTTTCTTTATATGGAATAGTAACATTTAATCCCTTCCATCTGCCATTTTTGATAAAATTTTCAATTTCATCTTCTTTTTTCTCAAAAATTCCATATTCATATTCTGCGCCTAAAGCTGTCCCTATTCTCTTATGTAAAGAAGGGCTAAAACTATGGTTAAGGCTTTTACCTAAGAGTCCGAAAGGGAGGCATCATTTTTTCCTCACCCTTCTTGGAAAGTGTAATAATATGCTCTATTATTTCTCTTGCCTCAGTTTCATACCCATTTCCAAAGGTTTTAATTGCTCCGGATATTACCTGAGATTCTCTTTCCTTATCTTCGATATTTAACCCTTTTTCAGCTTTGATTTTGCCTATTTCAGCAGTTAAATTAAATCGTCTTTTTAAAGCATTGAAAATTATCTCATCTTGCTCATCTATATCATTTCTAAGTTCATCTATACTATATTTTGCTTTATCTCCTAAAGCCGAAACATTGTCAGCAATTTTCTCACCTTCCATTAAAGCATCTAAAATAGCTATAGCTACAGCAGCCTCTATACAAGGCAAGGCTCTAGGCACTATACAAGGATCATGTCTACCTGTGATTTCAATAGTTTCCACTTCTCCGGTTTTTAAATTTACACTCTGCTGTGGCTTACCTATGGATGGTGTCGGTTTAATGGCAGCCCTAACTATAATAGGCATTCCTGAGGCTATCCCTCCTAAAATACCACCATGATTATTAGTCAAAGTAACTACCTTGCCACTCTCATCAAAGGCAAAAGGATCATTATTTTTAGACCCCATGACTCTAGCCCCTTCAAAACCGCTACCAAACTCAACCCCTTTAACTGCCGGAATGCCAAAAAGAGCCTTAGAAATATTGCCCTCTAAACCATCCCAATAGCTATCTCCACAAGACCCTGCCGGAACGCCCATAACGCCACATTCTATAATGCCACCTACAGAATCCTTCATTCCATGAGCAGCTCCTAAAATATCCTCAAAATCCAATGGATTATCATCTCCACCTATTTCAACAATATCCGTCAATATAGTGATTCCTCTTTTTTCCAAAATCTGCTTAGCTATACCCCCTGCAATACAAAGTCCTACAGTGAGCCTACCACTAAATCTTCCGCCTCCGGCAATTTCTACATTATCGCCGTCCTTCATTATTGCCGCAAAATCTGCATGGCTAGGTCTAGGAATATATCTAAACTTATCGTAATCTTGACTTCTGACATCTTTATTTTCAACAAAGGCTTCAACCACATTTTCACTTACTATACCTAAGTCACCACCAAAGCTAAAAATTCCTTTTCTAAAATTTACATCATCAGCTTCATGTCTTCCAGTTGCAAATTCCAAGCCTTCAGCTTCTCTCCTCTGCATAAAGCTATGTAATTCTTTATAATCTATTACAGTCCCTTCCGGAATCCCCTCTATCTTTACATTAACTTCAGAACCATGAGAGGTTCCATCTAAAGTAACTTTGAAATTTTTGCCGTATGTACTTGCCATTAATTCTCCCCTTCGTCTTCTAACATTCTATAACCTACACCTAATTCAGTGAAGATATATTCAGGCTCACCTGTGTTTTGCTCTAATTTGCGTCTAATATTAGCCATATTTACCCTTAAAATTCTGTTATTATCATCTGCATGAGGTCCCCATACTTCTTCAATTAAATTAGCATAGGTCAAAATCTTACCTGAATTTTTCGCCAGCATGGAAACAATCTTATATTCTACTCTAGTCAAATGAATTTCTTCTCCATTTAAAAGTACTAATCTTTTTTCAAAATCTATCTTTAAAGATTTTGCTATGTACGGCTTATCTGCCTTTCCCTTTTCCTTATGGATTAAATTATTATGTCTAATGGCAGTTCTAATTCTAGCTAACAGTTCATCTGTACCAAAAGGCTTAGTAATATAATCATCTGCTCCCAGATCTAATGCCTCAACCTTTTCATTTTCTTGGTTTCTGGCAGATATAACAATTATAGGCATACTCGACCACTTTCTGGTTTCCTCTATAATTTCCAAACCGTCTAAATCAGGAAGTCCTAAATCTAGCAAAACCAAATCAGGCACATAAGAATTTATCATTCCTAACCCTTCTGTACCGGTAGCAACACCTTCTGCCCTGTATCCATAGGATTCCAAGGTTTTCTTCATAAAATCTCTAATACTTTTTTCATCTTCAATTATTAAAATGGAAATTTTCTGTTGCATGTTTACTTCTCCTCTTTTTCCTTTGGTAAACTAAAAATAAATTCTGCTCCTTCTGAATGGTTTTGAGCTGTTATTTTTCCTGAATGGGCTGATATAATTGTCTTACATATTGAAAGACCTATTCCCATGCCCTTATGTCCATCTAATTGTTCTTTTTCTTTTCGCTTTCCTGTACCATCAAATATATTTAGCAATCGGTCCTCAGAAATGCCTATACCATAATCCTTGATTTTAAACCAAATATTATCTTCATCTACATTGACAGTCAATTCTAAAGGCTTTGTGGATTTAGAATGAATATAGGCATTTTGTAATATGTTTAAAATTACCTGTTGTATGAGCATAGCATCCATCATAGCCATAATTAAATCATCCGGAACGCTTACCTTCACTTTAGCCTCAGGAAAGTGTTTCTTAAATTTAATTACTGCCGCAGAAATCACTTCATCTACAGCCTCCAAAGTTTTATTAACCTGAGCTGTTACATTATCTATTCTGGTTACAGAAAGTAAGTTTTCTACCATATTTAACAGCCATGAAGCATCTGTATTTATATTTTCAATCAATTCTCTTTTTTCTTGACTGCTCAGTTCCTCTTCCATATCTAAATAGGAAAGACTATTACCTATAATTCCTGTTAATGGAGTCCTTAAATCATGAGATACAGCTCTTAAAAGATTGGCTCTCATCTTTTCCTTCTGTATTTCTAAAATTTGTTTTTCTTTTTTAGCTAAAGCCTTTTCTTGATTTAATAACACTATAGACTGTTCTTTAATATTAGTACTCAATATTGAAGTAATAATGCCTATAACGAACATACCTATAAAGGTAACATAGTAGCCCCTCATAGTAAAGTTCACCAGTCCATAGGGATAAGTGAAGAAATAGTTCACACTAAATACACTGGCTAAAGTATATATAAATCCATATAAATAACCCTCTGTATATCTAGCTGTAATAAAAGCTCCCAAGGTATAAAGCATGGCAATATTCAAGGTTGGGTCTGATGCCAACTCCTGAAAAAAGAAAGCTATAATAGTGACTGTAATAAAAAGCACTATAGTCCAAAACATGCTTATTATAGAAAATTTCCTAAAAATACCTAATAGCATTAAAAAGCTCCTTTAACAATTTATTTCAAAATTATTTATCACTAACACCTGTAGCTATATTAATTATTACCTCTACCATCTTTTCCATAGATTGAATAGAAATAAATTCATGAATTCCATGGAAATTTTCTCCGCCGGTAGAAATATTAGGGCAAGGAAGTCCGTTATAAGAAAGGGCAGCTCCATCTGTGCCTCCTCTGATTGGAATAATCTTAGGCTCCACATCAGCCTTTATAAAAGCGGATTTTGCCTTATCTACTATATGAATGACAGGTTCAATCTTCTCTTTCATATTATAATAGCTGTCTTTCACTATAGTTTCAATAGTACCCTCTCCATATATTCCATTAAGGAATTCTGTTACCTTAAGGACAAAGTCCTTCTTTTCTTCAAACTTAATCTTAGAATGGTCTCTTATAATCATACCAATTTCTGCCTGAGTTTCGTTACCTGAAATAGAATCTACATGATAAAATCCCTCATAATTTTCTGTATGAGCCGGAGTTTCAAATACGGGCAACATGGAAATAAAATGATTAGCTACTAAAACTGCATTTTTCATTTTATTCTTTGCAGAACCCGGATGAATGTTTACTCCCTTAATCTTTACATTAACAGCTGCTCCATTAAAGTTTTCATATTCCAATTCTCCTACAGGACCACCGTCTACAGTATAGGCATATTTTGCACCAAAATTTTCAATATCAAAACAATCAGCACCTCTGCCAATCTCCTCATCAGGTGTAAATCCAACGGAAATCTGACCGTGCTTTACTTCCGGATGAGCGATTAAGTACTCCATAGCGGTTAATATTTCAGCCACTCCCGCTTTATCATCAGCTCCCAATAGAGTGGTTCCATCAGTAACTATAAGGTCTTGCCCCTTATATGTCTCTAAGGTCTCAAAATCTTCTGTCCTAATGGCTTCTACCTCATTAAGCTTAATATCTCCACCCTCATAATGTATAACTCTAGGCTTAATATTAGCACCTGACATGGCAGGTGCAGTATCCATGTGAGAAATAAAGCCTATGGGTGTTACATCTTCCATACCTACGCTAGCCGGTAAAATACCATATACATAACCATTAGCTTCCTGTCTAACTTGACTAAGCCCTATCTTCTCCATCTCTTCCTTTAGGATTTTACCTAAAACAAGCTGGTTAGGTGATGAAGGTACATTTAAATTATTTTCATCGGACATTGTATCTACTTTAACATATTCTAAAAATCTTTCAACTACTGTCATTTCTATTCTCCTCTTAATTTTTTTAATTTTCATACTTAGGGAATCTTACTGTCATTTCAGTTCCTGTTCCTAGAGTACTTTTTACATCTATTTCACCTTCGTGATGAAGAACTATATGCTTTACAATTGCCAAACCTAAGCCGGTTCCGCCTAATTTTTTACTCCGGCTCTTATCTACTCTAAAGAACCGTTCAAAGATTCGCTTCTGATCCTTTTCAGAAATTCCAATTCCCGTATCTGAAACTTTCAGAAAAGGTACTCCATCTGTCCCACCTATTTCGACTAAAATTTCACCCTTAGGTTCTGTATACTTAATGGAATTATCTATTAGATTATAACACATTTCTTCTAATTGGTCATAAGAACCTTTTACTAAAACATTTTCACCTTCAACCTTTAAAGATATTTCCTTTTCTTTATAACTATAGTCTAAAATATCTAAAGTATTTAAAACCAAATTATATAAATCTACTGTTTTGAAATCATCCTTATTAAACATGGAATCCAGCTTACTTAAATCTATAATATCACCTATTAAAGACAACAACCTGGTTGCCTCTAATCTTATTTTATTAGCGAATTTTTTAATGTCCACTTCCTTAGCCATACCATTTTCAATCATTTCTGCATAGCCGGATATACTTGTAAGAGGAGTCTTAAGTTCATGGGAAACATTAGCCGTAAAATGCCTTCTAAAGTCTTCTGCTTCCTGCCGGGCCACCTGTTGTCTTTTAACACTTTCAGCAAAAGGTACCAGCTCTGAATAAGGCACATAAGCATCAATGTTTTCCAGATTCTCACCCATTTCCTCAATAGGCTGTACCACATTATCCGTCAATTTTCTGGTTATGGCTAATGCCAATAAAATTACCAATGTGTAAATAAGCAACAAAATTATAGCCGTTTCTCGACTATAATTTTTAACGCTTTCCATATCTAGAGCGACCCTTAGAATTTCTCCGTTGTTAAGCTCTATAGCATAATAATAAGTTAAGGTATCTAAAGTTTGAGATACTCTCAGCTCACTGCCTACGCCATTTTTCATAGCTTCTTTTACCTCAGGTCTATTTAAGTGATTGTAAGATTTCCCTTTAGGGACACTCTCAAACACTACCTCTCCTGTACTCTTAATTAAGGTAATTCTATAATCATCAGAGCTGGATTCTCTTAAAAATTCTATATCTTCATCCTTCTCAAAACCTGCTCTTAAAATACTGGTAGTTCTCTTTACATCACTTTCCGCCTGCAGCTTCATAGACCTGAGAAAAACCACATAACTTAAAACCATAGCTAAACTTATAGCTATTATAACAATGGCTAAAATGTATCTATAAACCTTCTTTCTCATTCCGCCTCCAGCTTATAACCTACATTTCTAACAGTTCTCACTTGAGAGCCATGTACTCCCAGCTTCTTTCTAAGGCTCTTTATGTGCATATCCACTGTACGACTTTTCCCTAAGAAATCTGCACCCCAAACTAAGTCCATAAGCCTATTTCGACTTAGAACTATATTTTCATTTTTCATTAGAACTAAGAGAAGTTCATACTCCTTATAAGTTAAAATCGGTTTCTCTCCGTCTACATAAACTTCTCTACATCTTTCATCAATCTTAATAGCACCAACTTGTATTTGCTGATGTTGAACATTTTCAGTTCTGCGCATAACCGCCTTGACTCTGGAGACAAACTCCATAACGCCAAAAGGCTTAGTTATGTAGTCATCTGCACCACTATCTAAACCTTTCACCGCATCCAACTCTTCGGATTTTGCACTCACTATAATTACAGGTATCTTTCTGGTTCTGGCATCACTTCTAAGCCTTTTCAAAATTGAAATCCCATCTTCGCCGGGAAGCATCAAATCTAAAATAATAAGCTTAGGTACAGAGTTGGCTAAAAGCGCATCCAGCTCCTTACCTGTTTCACATTCCTTTGTAATATAACCTGCAGCCTTTAAGGCATAGCTTTCCAGTTCACGAATATTTTCATCATCCTCTACTATATATACCATTTTTCACTCTCCTATCTAACTACAGTATATTACCTAAATCCTATTTGGGCAAGGAATATTTTTCTTTAAATCGATTATATACCTCATAAAATTCAGTATTTGATTTATCTTTAACTGTACTGCGATATTTATGCATATCTACATTTTCATCTTTACTGGAAAGCTGACAAATTGCCAAGTTAGAGCAATGGTCAGAAATACGCTCCATGTCAGTTAAAATCTCATCAAAGGCGAAGCCGCTTTCCACACTGCAAAGCCCTTCTCTAAGTCTCTTAATATGAGAATCCTTCATCTCTAAATCCAAAAGGTCAATTACCTGTTCTAAGGCCTCAATTTTGCCTGCTTCTGCATAGTCATCTATAATATAAGCATTGAGAGTTCTATCTACTGTCTCACTTAAAGCCTCTGCCATAACCGATAACTCTGCCTTAGCCATATCTGAAAAATGCTGCTTATGGTCTGACATATATTTTAAATGTTCAGCTATATTCATTAAATGGTCGCCTATTCTCTCGAAATCTGTAATTCCATGGAACCATCTGGACACCAAACGGCTGTCCTGTGTAGAAAGGCTATAGGAACTTAACTTTACCAAGTAGTTACTCATCTGATCTTCGTATTCATCTATAGCATCTTCCGTCTTACTTATTTCTTTGAAAGATACACTTTCACCCTTAAGCATAGCTATCGTTCTAAAGAAATTCAATCTAACCAACTCTGCCATGTCACATACTATCTGTCTGCATCTTTCAGCAGCCACAGAAGGTGTAGAAAAAAGTCTTTCATCTAACAGTACAGTGTCTTTTTCCTCTCCTGTATCCGGTACAGTTTTAATAGCCAGTTTTTCCAAATTGGATCTAAATGGGAAAAGAATAACTACACATATTATATTAAATACAGAGTGAATAACAGCTATCCAAAATACATTAATCGAATCATTTACAAAGGCAAACTTCATAAACCAATTTACTGCTGTAAATGCTATCAGGCAAACTACAGTTCCGATTATATTAAAATATAAATGAACTAAAGCTGTTCTTCTGGCATTTTTATTTGTTCCAATGGATGAAATCATAGCTGTAACACAGGTTCCTATGTTTTGTCCCATAATAATCGGAATAGCACTTCCGAAGGTTACTCCACCTGTTGAAGATAAGGCTTGTAATATACCTACTGAAGCGGAAGAACTCTGAATAATCGCTGTCAGTAAAGCACCTGCTAAAACACCTAAAATCGGATTTTGGAATAAGACAAATAAATTCATGAAAGCATCACTATTTGATAGAGGTTTAACTGCTGCTGACATGGTATCCATTCCACTCATTAAAACAGCAAAACCCAACAAAGCTCTACCTATATCTTTTTTCTCTTCCAGCTTAGGTGCCATCATAATCACTACACCTGCTAATGCTAGAAGGGGTGTGAAAGAAGTAGGTTTAAGGAGCTGCATAACTAAACTGTCTCCTTGTATACCTGTCAAACTTATTAACCAAGCCGTAACGGTAGTTCCTACATTGGCTCCCATAATTACGCCTATGGCGTGTTTTAGCTCCATAATACCTGAGTTTACAAAACCTACTGCCATAACTGTAGTGGCGGATGAGCTTTGGATAACTGCTGTTACGCCAAGTCCTAAAAGCAATCCTTTAAAAGGATTACCTGTCATACTCTCTAATATACTTTTTAATCTAGGGCCTGCAGCTTCTTCTAAAGCCTGACCCATTACATTCATTCCAAACAAGAATAGGGCTAATCCACCTATAAGCGACAAAACATTAAATACTGTCATAAATTTGTCTTCCTTCCATTTCTTAAAATTACTTGTTTATATTATAATACAATTGTAAATAACACCACTATAATATGTAAATAATTAGTAAAATATAGTACTAATGTACGTACAATCTTACATTTACTTTCTCAATTAAAAAAATCGGCATTAAAGGTATACTTCCCCCTTAAAATGCCGATTTAATGTTATGCTTTATTTCTTCCAAAGTCCGTGAAGATTACAGTAAGCGTATACAGCTTCTACTTCTTCGCCTTCACAAAGTGCGAAACACGCCTTAGGAGCCTCGCCAGCCTTTAATTCTTTACGCTGGTTGCCCTTATTAGTCTGAACTAAAATCCATTCGATAAAATGTTCTTCTACCATTGGATGTTCTACAGCTCCAACTACAACTTCTACTACTCCATCTTTCACTTCATATTCAGGTACATGCTTTTCTACAGCAGCATCAGTAGTTCCAGGAATAAGTTCCTTCATCTTCTGACCACAACACATAACAGGTACCCCTGAAGACTTAACCATAGCTATAATATTTCCGCAATGTTCACATATAAAAAATTTCTGATCCATTTTTATTTTCCTCCATACAATAAATGATATTTCATCTACCTATAGTATGGCACATTTTAAAAATATTGCAACTACTTTTTTCGTCTTTCATAGAAAATTCATCTATCCTTCACCAATTATGTACTGTGTAAGTACCTTTTAATTTTCTTCGAAAAATCTCTCTTAAAAATAAGCCTTTCCCCTACAGTCTTATTTCCATATTTCCCCTGATAAACTTATTAAGAAATAGCTTCGCTTCCTACCTTGTACTCCGGTTTTTCTCCAATCATAGGAACCTTCGCTATACAATTTTCTAAATAGAAAGCACCGGTTCCGGAACGCCATTTTTGAATATCAAAACAAATTTCTCCATCTTTTACCTGAACATCTTTTTCAGGTTTAATTTCGAAAAGAACACCATCTTCCCAAGCACCATTCTTAATATAGCCATCTTTTTCAAGTTTTTCTCTGCTATAATTTACAGCCTCGACTTCATGCATATCTCCGAAAATCCAAGCGATAGCAGCCTTTTCACCGGCAGTTAAATCCCCAGCCATAGCAATATCTACACTGATAAGCTCAATATTATCATTTAGACCCTTATCCTTATTCCAAAGATCTTCCAACGCCTTAATATAAAGTCCAGGTAAATTATTAACTCCCTCACCTTTAGAAACAGCTTTTATAAAGCCCGGATTGTATACCTGTCCCGGATAACTTGTAGCAACACCCTTAGAAAGATCCAGTTCTACTACCATGCCATCTTTTAAATCTTCCGCCTTAGCTTTTTTGCCGTCAATAGTTATTTCTGCATTTTCCGGGTGTACGATTAACATATCGCTTGCGTTTTCACCGGCAATTACTAAAGTATCTGTTCCTGACCCCTTAATTATCTTCCCCTTTAAGATATCTTCAGAAGTCTTTTCAACACTCTTACTTTCTTTAACCGGTACCGGAATTTCTTTATCCCCGGCTCCAGTCTTTCCACACGCTGCCATTTGAAGTGCTAAAATCACCATTAATGCTACTACTACAATTTTTTTCATTTTCTCATACCCCATTTCTTAAATATTTGAGAAGATATTTATATTTTATCTCCCCTTTATTTCCCTTTTCATATATTGGTCGATTTGAAAATGAAAAACCCTCACTAATTTTTAAAAATTTTAATAAATTTCTTTTAAATCTTCTAAAATTTCTTCTAGAGTACTGTCTACAAAGATTGGATCCATGTGGCAAAGCATTCTAAATTCCTCCATTTCAGGTCCTTTTAATAAAATAGCTTCACCGTCTTCGCTTCCGAACCATTCTCTAGACACTTCATAACCCTTTTCTTCCAGAGCCTCTTTTACAGCCTTAAACTTTTCTTCTCTATCCTTAATATATTGACCTACGAACTGATTATCAATGGCATAGGCATCTACTACTGTCGAGCCTTCAATTATGCCCTCTCCTTTTAAATCTAAATTTCTAACCTCTGTCCAGCTAATTAAAACATCACCTTCAAAGGAAAATTTACTCAATGGTACCTTATGACCATTATGTTCTATGAGTTCATAATCCCTTAATTCGTCATATTTAAGTTCTTCATAATCCCATTCATATCCATCTTCTTGAATATGTTCATACTTATATGCAGGAATTTTCTTTAAGAATTCCCTTCCCCTTTCGATACTATCAAATAAACCTAAAGTTTCTGTTCTGTCTTCTTGAAATAATTGTAAAAGATACATATTTTCCCCCTCCAAATATATAATTTTATTTATATCAAAATCTGTGCTTAGGCAGATTTTGTAATAAGTTTGCGTTGAATAAACTTAACCGTTTCTACAGTTGGAATAACCCAAAATGCTAAAGCTACAGCTATTAAATAGTGATTAAAACTTATAGGTGTAAAGCCGAAAGCCTTAGCGATAAATGGTATTTCGATTACACTGGTAGCAATAATCACACTACCTATCATAGCTGCCCAAAGGAATTTATTTTGCCCCTTAATACTAAAAACACTCTTGCGTTGGCTTCTCATATTAAAGCTATGGAATATTTCACACATATTCATGGTCAAAAATGCCATAGTCATTCCTTCCGGCGAAACGCCCTTTGGGATTTCAAAATATCCAACTTCTAAATAATGTCCTATAATATATGAAGCTACTGTAATAACAGTTATCATCACCCCTTGATAAATCAAGTCTACACCTAATCCGCCTGCAAAGATACCTTCTTTAGAATTTCTAGGCTTGCGCTGCATTATATCGCCTTCCCCCTGCTCTACTCCTAAGGCTAAAGCCGGGAAAGTGTCGGTTATTAAATTTATGAATAAAATGTGTGCCGGCTTTAATAAGGTAAAGCCTAATAATGTAGCTATAAATACACTTAAAACCTCACTCACATTGGAAGAAAGCAGGAATTGAATTGCTTTTCTAATATTATCATAAATCTTTCGTCCTTCTTCGACAGCGTGAACTATAGTAGCAAAATTATCATCCGCTAAAACCATATCTGCCACATTTTTAGTTACATCAGTTCCTGTTATACCCATTCCTACGCCTATATCAGCATTTTTAATAGATGGGGCATCATTTACACCATCTCCTGTCATAGCTGTAACTAAACCTAGCTTTTGCCATGTCTTAACAATTCTAACCTTATGTTCCGGCTGGACTCTGGCATAAACTCCGAAATTGGTGATTTTGTGTTCAAATTGTTCATCTGAAAGTTCATTAAGTTCTGCCCCTGTAATTGCCTGAGACCCATCTTCTATTATACCTAATTCTAAGGCGATAGCTACAGCCGTATCCTTATGATCACCTGTTATCATCACCGGTCTTATGCCTGCCTGTCTACACTCTAAAATAGCCGCCTTTACTTCCGGTCTCACAGGATCTATCATACCAGTTAAACCTATAAGGCAAAGTTCCTGTTCTAAGAAACCGGCTTCCTGATTTTCCGGTTTACTATGCCATACACGCTTTGCTAAGGCTAAGACTCTAAGAGCCTTGTCTGCCATCTGTTTATTCCAAGCTAAAATTTCCTTTAGTTTTTCCTCCGTCATAGGATAAACCTGTCCATCTTCTTCATAGCTTGTGCACTTATCCAGGATGACATCCGGAGCTCCCTTGGTAAATTGTACATATCCGCTTCCCGAATTATCACTAACCTTATGAATAGTGGACATCATTTTTCGTATAGAATCAAATGGAGCTTCAGCAACTCTAGGCATTTCCTGTACTAAAATATTTTTAGAAAAGCCTAATTTAGCAGCAAAATTCACAAGTGCCGCCTCTGTTGGCTCTCCTTCTGCCTTGCCCTCACCATTAAGTATCGCATCAGAGCATAAAGCCATTCCTACAGCTATTCTTTCTTCTGCTCCAAAATGTTCAACTACAGTCATCTTATTTTGGGTTAAAGTTCCTGTCTTGTCAGAACATATAACCCCCGTGCAACCTAAAGTTTCAACGGCAGTCATACGACGAATAACCGCATTTCTTTTACTCATCTTAGTAACTCCCATAGATAAGACTACAGTTACAACTGTAGCCAAACCTTCCGGAATAGCGGCCACTGCTAAAGAAACAGCTATCATAAATATATTCAATATGGAAGTTATGGAAAACTCCTTGACAGTTATCATGTTAAATATGAAGATAAAAATACAAATACCCAATACTAATTTAGAAAGGGATTTCCCTAATTCTTCTAAGCGTTTCTGTAAAGGGGTAAGCTCCTCTTTAGCTTCTGAAAGAGCTCCTGCAATTTTACCCATTTCAGTATCCATTCCTGTATTTACAATTACAGCCTTGCCTCTTCCGTACACCACTGTAGAACCCATATAGCACATATTAGTTCTATCCCCTAAAGGTACATCCCTTTCTTCTTCCATATTTAATATGGAAATCATCTTATTAACAGGAATGCTCTCTCCTGTTAAAGCTGCTTCCTCTATTTTAAGGCTGGCTGACTCTATTATCCTGCCGTCAGCAGGAACTGCATCTCCGGCTTCTAATACAACTATATCTCCCGGCACTAATTCTTGGCTAGGTAATATAATCTGGACTCCATCTCTAATTACCTTACAAGTAGCGGCAGTCATAGTTTGTAATGCTAAAATAGCCTCCTCTGCCTTGCTTTCCTGAAACACTCCCAATGCGGCATTTAATATAACTACAATTAGAATTATGAAAACCTCCGCTAAGCTTTCCTTTGCTAAAATGTTTGTAACAGCTGAAACCAAAGCTGCCACCATTAAAATTACCAGCATGGGATCTTTTAACTGCTTCAAAAATCTCTGACTTAAAGTCATCTTTTCTGAATCTTTCAGTTTATTCAATCCATATTTTACTTGCCTTTTATTAACTTCCTCAAGACTTAAGCCCTCATCACCTGAGTTAAGTTCTTTGAAAACTTCTTCCTTAGACATTAAATATTCCTTCATACTAATTTTACTCCTTCCAGTTTAATAAGAAAATTAGACAATAAAAAAACTCATATAAACAAAGGTCTTTCATTGCTAACCCGTAATATATGAGTCTCATTCTCTAAAGGTATCCGGGTTCTCACCGTCTTGACGAATAGCCTGCATTAAATTATAAACTAATGCTGAATTACTCCCTCAAATTTTCTTCTGATTTTGTCAATTCATTTTATCACTATATACAAAAAAAGTAAAGAGGGACCTTTCGGTCCCCCTAAAATAAGCATCATAAAAATACTTTCAACAAACTATTTTGTAGTTGCATCGTAAAGTGCTTCTGCGTTATCCCATTCAGCAATGATTTCAGGGATTACTTTGTAAAGGTCACCAACGATAGCGTAATCTGCGATTTCCATAATTGGAGAATCCGGATCCTTATTAATAGCAACGATACAATCTGAAGACTGCATTCCTGCTAAATGCTGGATAGCTCCGGAAATACCGCAAGCGAAGTAGATTGTAGGCTTAACAGTTGTACCTGTCTGACCAACCTGATGATCATGACCAATCCAACCAGCATCTACTGCTGCTCTAGAAGCACCAACAACTCCGCCAACTTTGTCAGCGAATTTCTGCATAAGTTCAAATCCGGAAGCATCACCTAAACCACGACCTGCAGAGCAGATAATGTTAGCATCTGTAAGAGAAACTAATTCCTTAGCAGACTTAACGATGTCTAAAATTTCAACCTTAATGTCAGAAGCCTTGATTTCAGGAGTAACCTTAACGATTTCTCCAGTTGCTCCTTCGATAGGTTCCATTTTCTGCATTACGCCCGGACGAACTGTTGCCATCTGAGGTCTAGTTCTAGGACAAACGATAGTAGCCATAAGGTTTCCACCGAATGCAGGTCTTGTCATCTTGAGTCCCTTATCCGGACTGTTAGGATCTAAAGACTTTGTATTTAAAGTTGTATTTTCTTCTGCATACTTAATATATCCTGCAACACTTACATCAAGGTGCGTACAGTCAGCAGTAAGACCAGTGTTAAGACGAGCAGCTACACGAGGAGCTAAGTCTCTTCCGATATGAGTTGCACCATAAAGGAAGATGTCAGGTTTAAACTGGTTTGCAGCATCTGTAATAACCTTTGTATAACCGTCTGTAGTGTAGTTCTTAAGAAGAGGATCTTCAATAAGATATACACTGTCAGCACCGTATGCAAAACATTCTTTTGCTAAATGCTCAACCTTGTCACCTACGAGAACTGCACAAACCTTAGTATCTTCAGCGATATCCTTAGCAAGTCTGCGACCTTCTCCTAAAAGTTCAAGGGCTACATTCATAAGTTTTCCGTCTCTCTGTTCAACGAAAACCCATACATTTTTATATTCATCAAAATTAATGGTTGCCATTATTTACTCCTCCTTAAATGATATGCTTCTTCTTCAAATCGATTAACAGAGTCTTTGCAACATCCTTCTCTGTATCTCCTTCAACAGTAATACCCTTGCCCTTTGGCTTTGGTGTGAATGAACGATATACATTAGTAGGGGAAGCCTTAAGACCTACGATAGTTAAATCGATTTCAGCGTCTGCTGCGTTGATAACTTTAATGTCCTTTTCTTTATTGAAGATACCCTTCATGGACATATATCTTGGTTCGTTAAGTTCCTTAATAGCAGTAAGCATACATGGAGTCTGAATCTTAATTAATTCATAACCGTCTTCTAACTGACGCTTAACTGTAATATCTTTCATGTTGTCAGCAATTTCAAATTCTTCAACATAAGTAACCTGAGGAAGTTCTAACTTTTCAGCAATCTGAGGTCCTACCTGAGCAGTATCTCCGTCGATAGCCTGTCTTCCTGCGAAGATTAAGTCAAAATCACCAATCTTCTTAATAGCTGCAGTAATAGCATTGGAAGTAGCCCATGTATCTGAACCACCAACTGCTCTATCACTTAAGAGAACAGCTTCATCTGCTCCCATAGCTATACATTCAAATAACATTTCCTGAGCCTGAGGAGGTCCCATGGAAACAACTGTAATATGTGTATCAGGATGTTTATCCTTGATTTTAAGTGCTTCTTCTAATGCGTTAGCATCATCGTTGTTAAGTATGCTTGGCACACCATCACGAATCAATGTGCCTGTTTCAGGATTGATCTTAATTTCATTTGTATCAGGAACCTGTTTTGCACATACAATAATCTTAAATGCCATCTTATATTCCTCCTAAATAATTATTTGCCTATAACAGATGCAGCGATAACGATCTTCTGAACTTCGGAAGTTCCTTCATAGATTTCTGTAATCTTAGCATCTCTCATCATTCTTTCTACTGGGTAATCCTTAGTATAACCATAACCACCGTGAAGCTGTACACACTTAGTAGTAACAGCCATAGCAGTTTCAGCTGCGAAAAGTTTAGCCATAGCGGAGAACTTACCATAAGGAAGTCCCTTATCCTTCATGTCTGCAGCCTTGTATACTAATAATCTTGCAGCTTCAATCTTAGTAGCCATATCAGCAACTTCGAATGCTAAAGCCTGGAACTGAGAAAGTTTTTTTCCGAACTGCTTTCTTGCCTTCATGTATTCAACAGTTACATCTAAAGCACCCTGTGCAATACCTAAAGCCTGAGAAGCAATACCGATTCTTCCTCCGTCAAGAGTGGACATAGCAACCTTAAAGCCCTTGCCTACTCCGCCTAAAAGTCTATCCTTAGGAATTCTGCAGTTCTGGAATATAAGTTCTGTTGTAGAAGATGCACAAATACCTAACTTGTCTTCTGTCTTACCAATTGAGAAACCTGGGTCTCCCTTTTCTACGATAAATGCTGTGATTCCACGGTTACCCTGAGACTTATCAGTCATAGCCATAACTACGAAAACATCTGCATATCCACCGTTAGTAATAAATACCTTAGCTCCGTTAAGAACCCATTCATCTCCGTCTAATTCTGCTCTTGTCTGCTGTCCTGCAGCGTCTGTACCTGCGTTAGGTTCAGTAAGTCCGAAAGCTCCAAGATGTTCTCCTGATAAAAGCTTAGGAAGGTACTTTGCCTTCTGCTCTGGGCTACCCCAGTGGTAAATTGGCCAGCAGCAAAGTGAAGTGTGTGCAGAAACGATAACTGATGTTGATGCACATACTCTTGCTAATTCCTCAACTGTGATAGCGTAGGAAACGTGGTCTCCACCAGCTCCACCAAATTCTGTTGGGAATGGAATACCTAAGAAGCCGTATCTAGCCATTTTTTCAACTGTTTCTACTGGGAATCTGTGTTCCTTATCAATATCAGCTGCTAATGGCTCAACTTCATTTGTTGCAAACGCTCTTACGGTTTTCCTTACGAATTCTTGTTCCTTCGTTTGTTGAAAGTTCATTTAAAATGCCTCCTTAAATTATTAATAACGGTTCCTTTAATTAGGACCTATTTTTGTTTTGCTTGTTATTCTACGAATAAATCAACTATATAGAGATAACAACATACATATCTATTAAAACACTTTTTTAACAAACTTGCAAGTACTTTTTTGTTTTTTAAATGTTTTTTTGAGTATTTGCTACCTAAAATACTGATTTCTGTCAAATCAACCAAAAAAATACTGTGAAATTTCAAAATTCTCTATTTCACAGTATATTCTATTAAATTCAAATTTTATTTAGTGTTCAAAATTATTTTATATACCTTTAATCACTACTACTTCGTCACTTTCAATTGCTGCCTCAATGAGTTCTTCACAATTGATTTTGCTCTCAGATAAAAGTATTCTATCCAACTTAGGTTTAGTAGTCGGATGTTTTGGTAAGAATACTGTACAACAGTCTTCATAAGGTTCAATGGATTTTTCGTAAGTGCCTATTTCCATAGCCCTATCCATAATTTCAATTTTATCCATACCTATCAATGGTCTCATTACCGGCATTGTAACGGAAGCATCAGTAACCACTAAAGATTCAGCAGTCTGAGATGCTACTTGACCTAAGTTTTCCCCCGTAATCAATGCACTGCACCCCGTCTCCTTAGCCAATCTTTCGGCAATTTTCATCATAAATCTACGAACTAAAATAGTAGTTTCCTCTTCCGGACAGTTAGTAACGATAGCTTCTTGTATAGGTAAAAGATTTATAATATGCATCTTAAATTTACCGCAATATCCGGCAACTATTGATGCTAATTCTTCAACCTTCGCTCTGGCTCTCTCAGAAGTATATGGATAAGAATGAAAATGAACAGCCTCAATCATCATACCTCTCTTAGCCATCATCCAAGTTGCCACAGGACTATCTATACCACCTGAAAGAAGGGTCATGCCTTTACCGTTAGTTCCTAATGGAAGTCCCCCTAAGCCGGTGATTTTGCCATCATATATATATGTTTTATCGTGTCTAACATCTACATGAAGCAACACATCAGGATTATGTACATCCACCTTTAAAACCTTACAGCCGATAAGAACCTTTGCTCCTATAATTCTACCGATTTCCGGAGACTTAACAGGGAAATTCTTATCAGCCCTTTTAGCTTCTACCTTAAAAGTTTTAACACCTTTTTCCTCGATAAGCTTTAGCATATATTTAACCGCTTCTTCGCCAATATCCTCTAAATCAGAAGGTGCTTCTACAGCTTGACTTACAGATGCTACTCCAAATACCTTTGTAATCGCCTTAATTACGGGTTCTATTTCCAAAGCCTTATCCGCCCTAACATAGATTAAGCCCTCATGTCTTTTTACTTCTATACCTTGAAAATTTCTTAAATTTCTCTTTATGCGATCTACCAACATTCGCTCAAAATATGGCTTGTTTTGACCCTTAAGAGCCACTTCGCCACACCTTACAATTAAAATATTTTCTTCATTCATCCTAATTTCCCTATCTGTACCTTTCCTCTTATCTAAAACTACCTAATTTTCTAAATTTAGTAACCACTTTTTTCAAAATATCCAAAGTATAATCCATTTCTTCCATGCTGTTCAAAGGACTAAGGCTAAACCTTATAGCACCTTGAATTTCCTTGCTTCCAAGTCCCATAGCGGTTAAAACATGACTCCCCTTGGAATTTTTATTAGAGGAGCAAGCTGAACCTGTAGACACATATATGCCTTCTTGTTCTAAAGAATGAAGAATTACCTCACCTCTAGTACCTAAAAATGAAATATTTAAAATATTAGGACAGCCATTTTCCGGGCTATTAAGCCTAATATCCTGAATTTCAGTTTGAATACCCTGTAAAAGATAAGCTCTAAGTCCTTCAACCTTCACAGTATTCGCCTCAAAATCCGCCGCCCCCAGCTTCCCTGCCAAGGAAAACCCTCCTATAGCCGGCAAATTCTCCGTGCCTGACCTGAAATGGTTTTCTTGACCACCGCCAAGCATATATGGCGAAATGTTCGCCCCATCTCTCATATATAGCATACCGACACCCTTGGGGCCGTGGATTTTGTGAGAAGAAAAGGACATTAAATCCACGTCCTTATATTCTCCCGACATATTTAAATTAACCTTACCGAGTGCCTGTACCCCATCGCAGTGGAGCAAAATCTGCCTGCCCTGACTCTTATTAAAATCCGACTTCAACTTACCAATTTCACTTATAGGCATCAATGCCCCCGTTTCATTGTTTACGCTCATAACAGAAATTAAAATTGTATTTTCATCTATATTATTTTTTAGTTGCTCTAAATTCAGATTACAGTTTTTATCGACATCTATATATACAACCTCATATCCCATCTCTTCCAGCCTTTTAGCCGGTTCTAAAATAGCAGGATGCTCTACTTTAGTAGTTATTATTTTCTTTCCCTGACGCCTCTTTTTATAGCCAGTGCCAAACAAAGCCGTATTATCAGCTTCTGTACCGGAAGCAGTGAAAAATATCTCCTTAGATTTTGCGCCTATTACCTGTGCCAGGTCCTTGCGACTGGACTCTAATATTTTTTCAGCCTCCAATCCCAAACGGTGCAATGAAGAAGGATTTCCATAGTTTTCCTGAAACAATTTTACCATATATTCTGTTACTTGGTCATATTGCCTTGTAGTAGCACTATTGTCTAAATAAACCTGCATTTTTTCTCCCCTAGTTTTACTTAATTTATATTTAAAATTTTTCGATACTTACCTGCCTGTAAAAACATTTATCCATTTTTTACTATAGAACCTCATATAACATACCCCGGCTTTTACAGTTTCTGCTAAAGCTACAAAACCCACACAAAGAGGTAAAGACCAATGAAAAACTTCCACAGAAAGAAGTGCCATAGGCACACTTAAAATCCAGTTCATGCCCCCATCTACGATGAAGCACCACACTGTATCTCCTCCGGGTCTTAAAATACCGCAGATTATCACATAGGATAACATCTTTGGGGTCATGGCAAGGGCATATACTATCAAGGTTGTCATGAGAAGCTCTGTAGTTTCCGGTTTGAAATCATAAATCCTAGCCATAGGAGTTCTCATAAATAAAAGTAATAAAGTAATCACTCCATTTAAGACCCAAGTAATCCTCAAAATCTTCTTAGAATAGGTATATGCCAACTCTCTGTTTCCCTGTCCTAAGGTCTGACCTATAATAACTCCACAGCCATTACAAACTCCTATGTATATGGTCTGGAAGAAATCATTTATAGTCATTGCAACCTGAACTATAGCTAAAGCAGTGGCACCTAATCTTCCGTAAATGGCAAATACTATTGTAAAAGAAAGCACCCAAAGAGTTTCATTAAATACTACAGGTACTGCCGTCTTCATAACCCTTATGTAAAGAGTTTTATCAAATATCATTTCATGAATTTTGGCTCTGAGAGGATGCCCCTTAGCCATATATACATAAATAAAGGTAGATACAAACTCAATAACTCTGGCAATTAAAGTGGCGATAGCCGCTCCTTTAACGCCTAATTCCGGCAACCCTAATTTACCATATATTAAACCATAATTCAAAATAATATTAATAAGCACAGCTATCCCGTTTAAAATAGTTGGCCATTTAAGCATCATTACTGCCCTGGAAAAATAAGATATTACAAAAGTCAAGCCTCCAAAGAAATATGTAAAGCAAGCTATTCTTATATACTGAGTCCCCAGTAAAACAACTTCCGGCTCTGTAGCAAATATTCCTATTAATTTCGGTGCAAATATATATACTAAGGCTATTATGGGAATAGAAATAGCTATTACCATTCCATAGGAAATACCTAAAATCTTTCTTAAAGCCTTTAAATCTCTAATTCCCCAGTACTGAACCGCAAATACGGCAGTACCACTTAAAAATCCGAATATGCAGTCTATAAACACAAAATATATCTGATTTGCTGCTCCTACGGCTGCAATAGAATTTTCCGATAACTTGCCTACCATTATAGTATCTATCATATTGACTGTAACTATAATGAGTTGTTGAATTACTACAGGCAAGGCAACTTTCATAAGCTGACTATAAAAACTTTCCTTATCGTTTAAATTATTTTTTATTTTCTTGTTTAAACTTGTTGTCATAAATTCTCCTAAAAAAATTAAGGGAGCAGAAACTTATCTGCCCCCTAAAGTAACTATTTTGCAAAATCAATAGCCCTTGTTTCTCTGACAACATTAACCTTAATTTGACCCGGATATTCAAGCTCCGATTCAATTTTCTTAGAAATTTCTCTTGCCAGGAATACAATGCCTTCATCACTTACATCATCAGGTTTAGCGATAATTCTTATCTCACGACCTGCTTGAATTGCGAAGGATTTTTCGACACCCTCAGTGGTATTAGCAATATCTTCCAACTTTTCTAATCTCTTAATATAAGTATCTAAGGTTTCTCTTCTAGCACCAGGTCTAGCTGCGGATAGAGCATCTGCCGCTGCAATTAAAACAGCTTCCATACTCTTAGCTTCATAGTCTCCATGGTGAGCTGCCATACCATTTATAACAGCTTCAGATTCCTTATATTTTCTCAAAATATCTATACCGATGTCTACATGAGTTCCCTCATATTCATGATCTAAAGCCTTACCTATATCATGAAGTAGACCTGCTCTCTTAGCTAACTTAATGTCTAAGCCTAACTCGCCTGCCATAAGTCCTGCTAAATGAGAAACTTCTACAGAGTGTTTCAAAACATTCTGTCCATAAGAAGTTCTGTACTTCAGTCTTCCTAAAATCTTAACTAATTCAGGATGTAAGTTATGAATTCCACATTCGAAAGTAGCTTGTTCGCCTTCTTCCTTTATAATATTCATTACTTCTTTTTCGGCTTTTTCAACCATTTCTTCAATTCTTGCAGGATGGATTCTTCCATCTACTATTAACTTTTCTAAAGCAACCCTTGCGATTTCTCTTCTAACAGGATCAAATCCTGATAAAATCACTGCTTCCGGCGTATCATCAATAATCAAATCTACACCTGTCATAGTTTCGATTGCTCTAATATTTCTTCCTTCTCGTCCGATAATTCTACCCTTCATTTCATCATTTGGAAGAGCCACTACAGATACAGTACTCTCTGCTACATGGTCTGCTGCGCAACGCTGAATAGCGTGGGTAATAATATCTTTCGCTTTTTTATCAGCTTCTTCTTTAGCCTTACTTTCTATATCTTTAATCATTATAGATGCTTCATGTCTAACATCTTTTTCAGTATTTGCTAATAAGATAGCCTTTGCCTCCTCCACTGTGTATCCTGAAATCCTTTCCAGTTCTTCAGTGTGTTTAGCAATAATTTTGTCAATATCCTTATGCTTATTTACTAAAGCTTGTTCTTTTTGTGTAATGCTTTCTTCTTTCTTTTCAATATTGTCAATTTTTTTATCCAATGATTCTTCTTTCTGAATCATTCTCTTCTCGGCACGCTGTACCTCTTGTCTTCTTTCCCTTGCATCTCTTTCTGCATCGGATCTAATTCTATGAGCTTCATCTCTAGCGTCTACCTGCGCCTCTTTCTTAATATTTTCCGCTCTGTTTTCTGCGTCTAAAACTAAGTTTCTAGCCTTAAGCTCTGCACTGCCAATAATTCTCTCTCCGTAATTTTTACGGTATATATAACCAATTAAAACACCTACTGCCAGGGTTAAAACTGCGATTATTATAGTAATATATATGGGCATTAAAACACCTCCTTTTCTCTTCTCTCTCTAAAAATGATTGTTTTCTTTCCTTATGTTTGAATGTCTGAAATTATTTATCTAATATTTCAACAAAAAATCAAAATGCATTACATATTTTTTGATATATCTCATACAAAATACAAAGACACTAACCATTATATACTATTTTTAACAATTTTGCACTATTTTTTTACAACCTTTTTTATAAAAGTTTTTGCCAAATCCAAAGGTTTTCTTACAGTTACTATCCATAATTATATTGATTTGTTTCCTCTATCAATATATAATGTTTAGAAAAGCAATAAATTTCTGATTTATGGATTTTGTTAATGCTTTTTAATAAATCAAAATCAAAAACAATAATAATGCAAATGGAGCTATTCAATGGATAAATTTTTCAAATCTTTAAAAGATTTAGACAAGATCATATTAATTTTAGTGGCAATTCTGGGTTTAATAAGCCTTTTAATGCTGGAAAGTACAGCTTATCAAGGGCATCTTACCCTCTCTAGACCGGTTATCATTCAAACCGTTGCCTATATATTAGGTTTTTTTGCCGTTGCCTTAATTCAAAATATAGATTATCACTTTTTCATAGGCTTAGAAAAGCTGCTCTACGGACTTTCCATAGCCCTGCTGTTTTCGGTTTATGTGCCGGGATTAGGTGTAACCCAATATGGTTCCAGAGCATGGATAAGCTTAGCAGGTTTGACAACCTTGCAGCCTTCTGAATTTGTGAAAATTCTATTCGTTCTAATTATGGCAGGTTATCTATCTAAACACAGAGATGAACTTTCAACCTTTATAGGTGTTATAAAATCAGGCTTAGTGGCAGCTCCTATAATCTTAATTGTTTTAAAAGAAGATTTAGGAAGTGCCTTAGTATATATGGTTATGTGGCTATTTATGGTATTCTTTGCAGGCATAGATTATAAAATTTTACTAAAATTTATGCTGGTAGCCCTTACCATAATACCTATAGCATATAAATTCCTAAGTCCTTACCAAAAAGAAAGAATTGAAGCCTTTTTACACCCTGAAAACTTAAGCCTCTCAGGTAATTATCAAGTTTGGCAGTCTAAAGTAGCCATCGGTTCCGGAGGCGTTTTCGGACAAGGTCTATTTAACGGGACTCAAAAAGGTCTGGACTTTATACCTGTCCAACAATCAGACTTTATATTCTCTGTAGTAGTAGAGGAACTGGGCTTCGCCGGAGGAGCTTTCGTTATTCTAATGTATGGATTCCTTCTAGGGCGATTTACAAGAATAGTTAGAGATTCCTCAGACCTTTACGGAGCACTAATCGTCATAGGATTTATAGGTATGTTCCTCTTCCAGATTTTTGAAAACATAGCTATGACCATGGGTATAATGCCCGTAACCGGAATCACTCTGCCTCTCCTTTCAGGTGGAGGAACCTCAGTTATAGCCAGTATGATTTCCATAGGAGTTATATTAAATGTAGGAAGAAATAGTAAGAGAATCAAGTTTTAGAAAAGAATTCAGAAAAACAGATAGACTTTAGAGGGTTGGTGTCATACCGGCCCTTTTTTAATATAGTTTCCAATGACCATTATTACCACTACCTACATAATTCAGATTATCTATCTCTTTTATAGCTCTTTCGACAGTCTTTACGCTAACTCCTGCTTCATCTGCAATAGCCTTTCTTGTAATCCTATCATTGCTTTTCACTTTTCCTTTAATAAACTCTGCGATGACTATCTTATCTTAATTGATATATTTATTAAGTACACAAACAATACTACAACTTTAGAGCAGATACCTACACTTCACCCAATAACTTATAGTAAATAAACTCTGTCACCTTGCTTTTGAGGTGATTTTAAGTTGCACAGGCTTGTTTGAATTAGCCCATAGTGTTATACAGCAGATTTTGTAGATTTCACACTACGGAATGAGCCTTCATCCTGTATGAGATAGTGCAGTATCCTAAAAAATCCCCAAATAGCACTATTTTCACCCCTCCCCCCAGTTCATAACAACTTTTGCAAAATCCACATCTATCAAGCCTTTTCATACAACTCAAAACCCGCTTAAATCAACTGATTTTCATAAAAAAACTGCTTATCAATGTAAGCAGTTTTTAAACATCCTATAAATTATCCTGTTGGCATTATCTATCTAACACCGGTCTGGATTTCTGCCATTTTGTTTTTAACATCTTGTCTAAAGCCATCCATAGTAAATTCTAAGCCTAAGCCTTTCCAAAGATGCTCAGGGTCTCCATGGTTGGATGCAACTCTCATCTTATATCCTTCTGAATGGCTTATCACCACTCCATATTCTAAAGGATCTAAGTTATACTTAATACAAAGTTCTGCGAAAAGCTCTACAGCTGAATAATATGTGCGTCTTGCATCTCTTCTGGCACTTATGATGTCTCTAGAAGTAAAGGTTCTGCCTGTCATATACTTAATATTGGCAGGTTCACACATTTCAACCCCTATATGAGTATTATTAGCAGAAGCTCCTGCATGCCAAGCTCTTCTGTTCCACGGAAGTGTCTGATAAAGACTTCCATCATCTGCATTTATAAAGCCATGAACACAGGCTCTCATATAATTTGGTTTATTCCATTTTTTAATATAATAATCAGCTCTATTTCTTGGTTCACCTACGGAATGAAGCATAAGCCCCTTCACCTGAATTTTAGTGCCTTCTTTATAACAAGGGTTCTTCTTAAGATAGGATTTAAACTTAAAGAAACCTTTAGTTTTTTCTAAATAATAATCATCTTTAAATAATAAATTAATTCTATAAGATTTTATTAAATTCTCGTCATTATCATAAATGCCTAATTGGAACCCATCAGGATTTACTTCTTCCTTAAACAAGTTTTTCAAAATCCTATACTTAGAAGTCATTGGTATTTTAACCATCTGACCTTCTCTATTTAAATATTCTGCGAAAACCCTCATATTTTCACTGCTGCCATTAAGGTTAAGTTTAACACTTAGGTTATCCTGCATAGTGGAATAACTTGTAGGTATGGTTAAATCGTAACTCTGTACCCCAGCATAAAAGCCTCCATCCACTTCCATTTTAACTTTCTTAATAGATGAATTCGCTTTTGTATAGGAAAAAGTAATTCCACTTATATCCATCATACCTTCATCAAATTCTTCCCCGAAACCTTGAATAACATTTAGTGAAAATACCATTGTCATTATCAAAGCAACCGCTAATAATCTTTTTTTCATAATTTCCCCTCTCTTCTTTCACTTAATATAACAAACAGTTATCAATTAAATAATAACTATAAATTAACCACTCTATCACATATATTAGAAAAATTCTTATGAATATATGTGTTTTCCATACACACTATAGGTACTCCCATATTGGTTGAAATTCTAACATTTTTATCATACTGAATAATGCCTATGAGTCCACTTTTTATAGTTCCCGGAATTTCATCTACAGACGGTGCATATCCTGCATTCATCATTTCTAAATCTACCTTATTCAAAACATAATGTATATTATCAATTCCCAGTGCCTTAATATGATTACTCATAACTTCACAATCTCTTATAGCCGCAAATTCAGGAGTAATAGTTAAAATAACCTTATCCGCACCACCTAATGCAATAATTAAGCCGTCTTCTATACCCGCAGGTGCATCGATAATAACATAATCAAAGCTCTCCTTAAGCTTATTACAAAGCACCTTCATGTGTAAAGGAGTTATTTCTCCCTCATCAGGCTTAGGTGAAGCCGCCATAAAAAACAGTCCCTCAAAAGTTTTATGTTTAATAAGTGCCTGCTTAATTCTGCACATTCCACTTAGCACGTCATTCACATCATACACCACATTATTTTCCAAGCCTAAATACAGATCCAAATTTCTAAGACCTGTATCCATATCTATTAAAACTACACGGCTACCTTTTTTAGCCAGCATAGCTCCTAAATTAGCTGTAAACATAGTTTTGCCTGTACCGCCTTTTCCTGACGCCACGACTATAGTTTTTCCCATATTTTGAGCCTCCCTCTTTTACCTTTGTGAATTTCACTATTCTATCTCAAAATCTCCCTTGCCGAACAGATTTTGAGGTAATAATTTCAATATTAAACTAATTTATTGTAGTTGACAAATTAAGTTTCTTAGTCTTAGTTTCCTGCCCTTGGACATTTAAGTATTCGCCTATAATTTCTCTGGCAACAGGTGCTGCATTAGTAGAAATACCACCTTGAACCAAGAGCACTACCACTGCGATTTTCGGATTTTCTGCAGGTGCCATAGCTATAGTCCATGCGAAGTTATCATAATCGCCCTTATACCTATTGATTTGGTTAATAGTAACCCTTTTATTACTAACTTTAATTAAAGCATCATCTACTGCGCTATTTTCATCCGGATATCTCTTCGGATCATCTTTCATAAGCTTATTCATCTTATTTCTAATCCGTTCCCACGAAATATCAGGTGCTATAGCACCCAAATGGTCCTTAATATATTGAACTTCATCCTTTGGATTTATCTTACCGTCTTTTTCCGCAGTTCCTGTCTTTCCGGCCACATTTATAGGAAATCTGCTAAAACATCCAGCCAAAGTACCACGCTTAGTTACTAACTTCATACCTTCGATAACCGTAGCCAGTTCATTCTTATTTACCTTGATTTGATAAGCCTTAGACTTCTTAGCCTTTTCATTATCTTCAACGCCCTTAACTATGCTCACCTGATTTCTTTTTCCATCATTTCCTAAAGTTGCCACATAATTTGCCATCTGAAGCGGTGTATAGGCATTATCACCCTGACCTATAGAAAGGTTGAAAGTATCACCTATAGTCCATTGAGCTAACATATAGTATGAGTATTTACAAATATCTGTCAAGGTTTCAATTTTATTTTTCTTAACCTTACTGTCACTGGATAATCTATTGATAATATCTCCTCTAGAAGGATCTTCTTCTGTCCAGTTCACAATCATTTCAATATCCTTAGCTAAGGCATCTTCATCATTATAAACCTTAGAATTCCAGAATTTAGCCGCATTTACATATAAATAATATTTAAGGGAATTCTTAGTATTTTCCATCTTCTTCTTAGCAGATGCCAAGGTTGTAGTAGCTTCATTCAATTCTATACCGGTCTTTTGTCCCAGTCCAAATTCCTTAGCTACCTTCATAATCTTTTCGATAGTAATTTTCTTCTTATAACCTAAAGAGCCACCTGTAGTCCAATCCTTACCGGAAGCAATACAATAGAAATAATAGTTACAGGAATTTTGGATTCCCGTTGCTAAATTTTCTATGCCGTGAGTGCCTCTATATTCATTCCAAGCACTACAACCGAAACTCCTATTACCAACTATTATATGTCCCTTATCTCTAATATTCAAATAAGGATTAAGTCCACACTGTAGTGCTGCTACAGCAGTAATAGGTTTAAATGTAGAACCCGGCTGTACAGATGCCTGAGTGGCATTATTATATAAAGGCGTAGGTGCCAGATAATCTCTAGGATTCTTACTCTGAACCGCTGCCCAATCCTTACTGGAAATCCCTTCTGCAAACCTGTTAGGATCATAGTCCGGATAACTTGCCATCGCTAAAACTTCTGCTGTTTCTACATCTATAGCAACCACGGCTCCGGAGCCGCAATGAGAAAATTGTTTTTGTCTGAGATTTCCATATTTACTAGTAAATACAGTTCCCGTCTTAGTGGTCAAAACCGCCTTTTCCAAAGCATCTTCCGCCACCTTCTGTAAATCCTTATCTATGGTTAAATAAATATTCTTTCCTGCAACAGGATTAGTTTCTCCAATGGTTTCCATATAGTCACCACTGGAATTGACTAAAATAGTCTTAACTCCATCCTTACCTCTAAGGTAGGATTCCATAGTAGATTCAATGCCATCTTTGCCCACCAAATCATCTGCACTATAACCCAGCTCTTTTACATATTTATCATACTGTGTATCTGCGATACTTCCCATATATCCCAAAATATGCGAAGCCAAATTTTTATTAGGATAAATTCTCACTGTATCAGATGTAATTTCTACACCCTTTAAAAGATTCCCCATTTCAGAGACATAAGCTACAGTTTCATCAGAAACATCCTTAGCGATAGTGCTGGAGCGATACCTATTAAAGCCTGTATTCTTTATTTCTTCTCTAATATTAAATATCTTTCTTACAGTTCTATCAGACAAAATCCCCTCGCCTTCTTCTATAGGCTTATCCAAACCATAAGTCTTCCTAAGATCTTTAAAAGCTTTTTCCGCTGAAATATTGTAATCCTTTTCTAACTTTTTAGTTTTAGGATTCATTTTTTCCTTAGCCAAACCATACTTATCTAAGAATAAAGCTTTTTTACTATCATAAATAAAAGTCATACTGCCTATATTTATAGAAGGCCAGACTCCATATTTTTCTTGAAGAACCTTAACCGCTTCATATCTATTTAAAGTCATGTCAATTTCATATTTTGCTCTAAGAGCCGCTAAAACATCTTCTGCCTTAGCCCTTGAATTCAAACCCAGACTTCTTAAATATTTTACTTTATCTATATCAAACTTGTACTTAAATTGCCCTGTAGCTGTGATAACTATAGGAAAATTGTTTACATATTTATCTCCATTTTTCTCTAAAAGCTTAACGACCTCATAAGCAGATCTGTTTATTTCAGCCGTTTTCATACCGCTTACATTAAACATTACAGAGAAAATTTGCTTATTATCCGCTAAAACTCTTCCATATCTATCTAGTATTTCTCCTCTAGGAGCAGAAACTACAATCTCCTTAGTGTTCTGGCTCTTCGCTGCCTCCGACCACTTCTTCTCCTGAATTATAGACAACACAAAAAGCCTTATGCACAAAGCTACAAAGAGAAGTGCTATAAGAGCAATTATCTGATAATATCTATAACCAAGATTTCGTTCATTCATCTAAAATACCTACTTTTCGGTCTTTTTCGCACACCTTTGCTCAATATCATATAAAGAATAGTGATTACCAGCATGGTGTAAATAGCTGTTATTGGAATTCTCTTAAGCATATATAAAAATCCTAAAGGACTTCCCGATATAACTTGCAAAATCCAACTAGTCAAATAAAATGCAAAAATGCTTCCAACAGAAACAATCCACATATTTATAATATTATCCACATTCATAAAATGCTGAAATAAAATCAAAACAATTCCCACTAAAACAAAAGGTATAGCCGTAGTGCCTAAGGTTATTCCATAGAAAATATCATATAGAAGCCCGAATACAGTGCCTAAAATTATTCCATACATCTTGCCCACATATATAAAACCAAAGACTGATACCAAGGCTAAAAGCAAATTAGGGGTATGTCCGGCTACAGCAAACAAATTCAAGAAAGTGGTTTGTATTAAAAGCCCTATTGTAAATATTAGTGTTGCTTTCCAATATTTCATTTCAATACCGCTACCTTATCCAGTTCTTTAAAATTAACAGAAGCTTCAATGGTGATTTCTTTTAGTAAAGTATTACTGTTATATGTAACAGTCTTTACATTGCCTATTTCCAACCCTTCAGGATAAGTTCCCAAACCGGAAGTTATCAGCACATCTCCCTCTGCCACAGTAGAATCTGCGTTCATCATAAATCCACTAATATTTCCGGAGGCATCTCCCATGGCGATACCTTGCTGTTTCCTATCTCTAGCCAACTTAAAACTAATCTTAGAATCTGTATCAATTATGGAAATAACCTTAGCCCAATTAGAACCTACTTCTTCCACTCTTCCCACTAAGCCCATTCCATTTACTACAGCATCACCCACTTCTATTCCTGCTTTTTCACCTCTATCAATGGTAAAAATATTTGTCCAATTTGAACCATCTATAGAAATAACATCAGCAGAAACATACCTGAACTTTTTTTTAGTGTAATCAAAATTAAGAATTTCTGAAAGCTCTCTCAGTTCTTCTAATTCTTCTTTATTTAATTTTGCTTCAGTGATTTTTTTATTAAGCTCATTATTTTCTTTAGTCAATCTCTCAACTTCCCCTTGAAGTTTTCTATAAGAAAATATACCTACCACATTATCATGTATAGTATCCTTGACTCCCGTAAAGCCCTTATCTAAAACAGTTTCACCACTTTTCAGAATATCTGTGAAACCATTTCCCTCTGCTCCTCTAATTACAGATATAACAAAAATGATAATCAATACTAATAATAGAGATAATATGGTGGATAAAAGCTTATGTTCTTTAATCCAACGCATTTTTAATAACTCTTTCTACCATTAGCAGCATATACCTTAAGCTTTTCAATATCACTTAAACTTTGACCTGCTCCAAGTGCTACTGCTTCAAAAGCATTCTCTGAAACACTTACAGACATACCTGTTCTCTGAGTAATTAACTTATCTAAATTATATATCATTCCGCCACCACCGGAAAGAACCATACCTCTTTCTGCTATATCAGCAGCGATTTCAGGCGGTGCCTTTTCGATAGTGCTCTTAATACCATCAATAATCATATCTATAGATTCTTGTAAGGCTATCATCATATCCTTATTGGTAACTTCTAAAGTCTTAGGAAGTCCATGAATAATATCTCTACCCCTAGCATTCATAGTCTTAATAATTTCATTGCCATTTTCATCTTCGTCCATACAAGCACAGCCAATGTTTATCTTTAACTGTTCTGCTGTACGATCACCGATTAAAAGAGCATGTCTCTTTCTCATATATTGAATAATGGCTTCGTTGATTTTGTCCCCTGCGTGTCTTATGGAAGTTGAGCATACTATTCCACCTAAAGCTATAATAGCTATATCAGCAGTGCCTCCGCCTATGTCTGCAATCATACAACCTGTAGTGCCATCTACGTCCATATTAGCTCCAATAGCAGCCGCCATCGGTTCTTCTAAAATAAACACTTCAGAAGCACCTAACTGTCTTACAACTTCAGAAACCGCTCTCTTTTCTACTTCTGTAACTCCTGAAGGCACACCGACTACCACTCTAAAATTTCTAATTTTCTTACTTGTAATAGTTTTTTCAATGAAAGCTCTAAGCATTTCTGCCGTTCTATCAAAATCTGAAATTACGCCATCTTGAAGAGGTCTAACTACAGATATATTCTGAGGTGCCTTACCTAACATTTCCTTAGCCTTAAGACCTACGGCTAAAGTTTTATTGCTACGATTTTCAACCGCTATTACTGAGGGTTCGCTCAAAACAATCCCACTGTCCTTCACATAAATTAAAGTGTTCGCTGTGCCCAGATCTATTCCCATATCCTTCGCTCTAAATAAACTGCACATTTTTTACCTCCAAAATAACCTTATTTTCAAATTAATTTTTATCTACTAAATTTCGCCCTTTTCTCTAAGGCTTATGAATACACCATCTCCAATGATAATATGGTCTATAACTCCTATTTTAAGAAGCTTCCCACACTCCACCAATTCCTTAGTCACCAATATATCTTGACTACTGGGAGTAGGGTCTCCACTGGGGTGATTGTGAACGAAGATTACACCTGCCGCGCTTTTTTTGACAGCCTGTACAAAAACTTCCCTCGGGTGAACAGGTGCTCCTGAGAGTTCTCCTATAGAAACAGTTTCTATAGAGATAATTTCTCCCTTGGTATTTAACAGCAAAACCTTGAAATACTCCCGTTTTTCATACCTAAGTTTTTCCATAAACAGATTAGCCACATCTTGGCTGGAACCTATATAGTTTTTTTCTCTAGGTGCAGTAGCTACCCTTTTCCCTAATTCTAAAGCTGCCAGAATCTTCACGGCTTTAAAAGGACCCACTCCTGAAATTTCCAAAAGCTCATCTAATGTAACATAAGATAAAGACCATATTCCATTCTCATCCCTTGCCAAAATCTCCTCAGCCAAGCCTATGGCAGATTTTGCCCTACTTCCGGAGCCTAAAATCACAGCTAAAATTTCTGAATTAGACAGGCTTTCTACACCCTGCTCAATAGTTTTCTCCACCGGTCTTTCACTTGGTGGAAGCGACTTAATATTCATAAAATCTCCTTTTTTAAGGAAACTTAAATGAACCACTTAAAAAACTTTTCTTTCACCTGAAATATTTTACAATATTTAATTCTTTTCACAACAATCCCATTTTATCTTATATGAAAAATAGTATTTTGATTATAGCATTTTTAAAAAAAAAAAACAAGCCATCTACAAAAAGAGATGACTTGTATTTAGCTTTTTTAAGGTATATTACTATCATTTTTCGATTTTGTCACAAATCAATTTCACAACTTCTTCTATGGTTAAATTTGTACTATCAATTTCTAAGGCATCTTCTGCCTTTCTCAAAGGATTAAGTTTTCTATGGGAATCGTTATAATCTCTTTCCCTAAGTTTCGCTAAAACCTCTTCAAAAGTAACTTCTTCGCCCTTTTCCTTAAGTTCCTTAAATCTTCTCCTAGCTCTTTCTTCATCGTCAGCCGTCAAGAAAAATTTATATTCTGCATCCTTAAGTACATTGGTTCCAATATCTCTACCATCCATAATAACTGACTTGGATTCTCCCATCTTGCGTTGTAGTTCCACCAACTTTTCTCTGACAGCTCCTAAGGCAGAACAATCTGAAGCAGCCGTTGAAACTTCCTGAGTTCTAATGAGTTCATTAACAATAGCCCCATCTAAAATAATATTGCCTGCCTGAAAATCAATTTCAGTATCCTTAAGGATTGCAAATAGTTTAGGAGACTCCTCCATAGAAACATTATTTTTTATCATTTTAAGACCTACAGCCCTATACATAGCCCCAGTGTCTATATAATCAATACTTAATTTTTTAGCAATAGCCTTAGCGATTGTAGATTTTCCGCTACCACTTGGGCCGTCTATAGCAACTCTAAAAATTCTATCTGCCATATTTAACTCCTATTTTCTTCTCTTGCCTACTAATTTTTCAATTTCCTGAATAAAGGTATCCACATCTGTAAACTGTCTATAGACAGAAGCAAATCTTATATATGCCACCTCATCCACCTTTTTCAGTTCTTCCATCACCTGTTCACCTATATATTTTGAATCAATTTCCTTAACCATTAGATTAGCAATATTTCGTTCTATATTGTCAACCATTTTTTCCATAGTCTCCATAGATACAGGTCTCTTTTCACAAGCTCTAACTACGCCTCTCAAAATCTTATTTCTATCAAATTCTTCTCTACGGTTTCCACTTTTAACTACAGTTAAAATGGCTTCCTCAACCTTCTCATAAGTAGTAAATCTGTTATTACATTTATCACAACCTCTACGCCTTCTTATAGCATGACCCTCTTCCGTAGGTCTAGAATCTATAACCTTAGTATCCGGATTATTACAATATGGACAATTCATTTTCTTCCTCCTATTCCAGCAAAATATGCCTACCCCAAATCTAAAGGTTTGGCGGCACGATTATTCTAAAAGCTTTTTCTACAACCTGAAAATCCATAGCCTTAGCTATATAGGTTTCACCATCTACACATAGCCCCATAGTTTTTCTATTCGGCTCTACTCGAAGCTCTCTTCCCTTAGTATTCATTATAATATGCTCAATACCTGCCTCTAAATGAGTTCCTTTTTTGTACTTAGGTAAAATCCTCAAACAAGTAAACCTGCTTACATCATTTACATAATTCAAATCTAATTTACCATCTTGTAGCTCTGCATAGGGATTGCTCTTAATACCTCCACCACAAAACTTACCGTTAGCAATGGTCATAAGAAGTAATGGTCCATTGTGTAATTCCCTGTCATCTAACTTAATCTTCAGATTTTCTCCTCGTTTTTCTATCAAAATCAACAGAGCTGAAATAATATACGCCATAGACCCTGTCAAGAAACCCTTTCTCTTCAGTTTTTTAGCCATGAGAACCACATTACAATCAAATCCTATATTAACCATATTAGCACAAAATCTTTCCTGAAAAACTCCATCTATCTCCCCGGTAAGTTTGATAGCATCACATTCCATGACTGTGCCCCTTAGTTGAGCTTCTATATGGTGAAATAACTCCGGCTTACGGAAGGATCTAACAAAATCATTTCCCGTTCCTATAGGAATAACACCTATCGCCACTTGTTGATTTTTTTCTTCAATATTTTTCGCACTTTTAACTCCATTTAAAATCTCATTTAAAGTGCCATCACCACCACAGCCAATAAGCCTTAAATCATCATCTTCTGTATTTTCTACAAATTTTCTTGCAAAATTTTCTCCATCACCAATTCCTCCGGTAATGTATATTTCCGCTTTAATGTCCAGCTTATCACATATATCCTTAATATTATCTACAAATAAGTCCTTGCCTTTTCCCTTACCGGCTATAGGATTTACTATAAAAGCAATTTTCATCTATTGTCAGTATGTCCTTCCAAAATATTATCTTTTAATTATGGCAGAGATAAGATATAATTACAAGTAAGAAATTAGAAATTTTAATATAAAATTTTCAAAACATGGAGGTAATCAAATGGATTCAAGAATTTTAAGGCTTTCTAAGCTTTTAACCACCTATTCCTGCCGCTTACAAAATGGGGAAAAGGTTTTAATAGAATATGAGGGAGAAGAGTGCAAACCTTTAGTTAGGCAGCTCATAAAAGATGCTTACGAATTAGGAGCCAAGCCTTATGTAAATAATAGGGATAGTCAGATTTTGAGAGAAATATTATTAAACTGTGAGGAAGAGCAAATTGAATTTTTAAATAAAACTCAATTAGCTCAAATGAAGGGGATGGACGCTTTCATTGCCATTCGTGGTGGAAATAATTCTTCAGAACTTGCAGATGTTCCTGCCGAAAAACTAAACCTATATTACAAAGCTATGACTCCAACTTCAGATTACAGAGTAAATCACACAAAGTGGGTCGTTTTAAGATACCCTACACCTTCTATGGCTCAATTATCAAATACATCTTTAGAAAACTTTGAAGACTTTTATTTCAATGTTTGTACCCTAGATTATGATAAAATGTCCAAGGCCATGGATGCCTTAGTGGAGCTTATGGAAAGAACGGATAAAGTCAGATTAGTAGCTCCTGGTACTGATTTAAGCTTTTCCATAAAGGGAATTCCGGCTATTAAATGTGCCGGAGATTGCAATATCCCTGATGGTGAAGTTTTCACCGCACCTGTTCGTGAATCTGTAAATGGAGTGATTTCATATAATACAGTTTCACAGGCTCAAGGATTCACCTACGAAAATATTCGTTTCGAAGTTGAAAATGGTAAAATCGTAAAGGCAACTGCAAATAATACAGAAAGAATCAATCAGCTTTTAGATGTAGATGAAGGAGCAAGATATTTCGGAGAATTTGCCATAGGCGTAAATCCTTATGTACTACACCCTATGAAAGATACTCTTTTCGATGAGAAAATCTGTGGTTCCTTCCATCTTACACCCGGAGCTTGTTATGATGAAGCTCCGAATGGAAACAAATCTGCAGCCCACTGGGATTTAGTTCTTATTCAAAGAGAAGATTACGGTGGCGGAGAAATATGGTTCGATGATGTTCTAATTAGAAAGGATGGTTTATTCGTCATTCCTGAGTTGGAATGTTTAAACCCTGACAACTTAAAATAAACTAATATTAAAAATCGCCATTCCACTTGAATTAAATGGACATGGCGATTTTGTTAAATAGAATTATTTAAGAGATTTTTCAAGCATTTTTTGATAAGTAGTTGAGCGTTTTAGCAGTTCTTCGTCCGTGCCAAAATCTTCTATTCTACCATCTTTTAAAAGCACTATCTTATCTGCATTTCTTATGGTTCTCATTCTATGAGCTATAACTATTACAGTCTTATCCTTTATTAACTCCGATAAGCCTTCCTGTATCAAGCTTTCATTTTTCACATCTAAAGATGCAGTTGCTTCGTCCATTAAAATTATAGGGGCATCCTTTAATAAGGCTCTGGCAATGGAAATCCTTTGGCGTTCTCCACCTGAAAGTCGCTCTCCGTTTTCTCCTATAATGGTGTCTATGCCCTCTGGCATTCTCTCTATGAGTTCATCACATCTGGAAGCTTTTATCGCTCTGTTAATTTCCTCCTCTGTAGCATTCTTCTTTCCGATTTTAATATTATCCTTAATGCTTGCATTAAACAAAATAACATCCTGAAATACAATAGAAAAGTTTTTCAAAAGGGTTTCCGGATCCACTAAACTTATATCCTCTCCTCCAAGTAGGATTTTACCTTTGTCTATATCCCAAAATCTAGCAGCCAACTTTGCTAAGGTACTTTTACCACTTCCGGACTCACCGATTAAAGCAGTAACTTCACCTTGTTTAGCAATGAAGCTCACTCCATTTATTACAGAATAATCATCATAACCAAAATGAACATTATGAAATTCTATATCATAATTTTTTAGCTTCATTTCCTTTTTTCCTTCTTGAATTTTCATAGTTTTAATTTCTTTCATTCTTGAAACTACTGCATCCAACATGGAAATCATAGCCATAAAGCTGATTATTCCTTCAATAGGAAGATAAATACTTACAGACATCATCAGAAATACTATGTAAACCAGTATATTGATTTCTCCGGCAATCAGCATATTAGCACCAATGACTGCTACAGACACAATACCCACCTTTAATAAAATAGTAGCAAAGCCTGTGGTAATGCCTGAAACCAGTTCTATATTCATTTTCTTTTTAGTTGCAGCCGCTAACTTCTTATAAAATCTATCTAAAGACTTTTTCTCTAAATTATAAGATTTTATTTCTTCAATCTGCTCAATGCTCTCCTGTAAATCATCAAATACTTCCCTACTTTTAACGACCCATGCTTCTCCCACCTTTTTCTGTTGTTTCTTCGCAATTAAAGAAATAAAAAGAGAAATAGGTATTACCCAAAGAGTAGCCAAAGCTAACTTAAAATTATAAGCCAATATCATAACTGAGATTACAGCAGTAGAAATAGCTGTAGCATATATATGAGGAACCGAATGTGAAAAGATTTCTTCATAAAGACTGATGTCATTCATCATAGTTGAAGCAATATCTGTCAAATCTCTCTTGCCAAAATATGATAGTGGTAGTTGTTTTAATCTATTTGCCAACTCCACTCTTATGTTTGAACTTTCCATATAAACATTTGTATATAGTCTAGTGTAGTCCCATCTCGCCACTATAAACATGACCAAAACCATTATCCCTATAATCACTATATAATTTATAAGGCTTAATTCTTCCATGCCCTTTATACCTGAAACGCCTCCAAGATATTGAAACAAAAACATAAATGCAATAGTCGGTGGAAATAGTTTTGTAAAATTCAATATAGTTCTGGAAAATATGGCCTTAGACAGATTGTGTGCCCCCTTTTCTGACATAGCATATTTTTTCATAAAGTACTTATTCATTTTTACCTCCTATTCTCCAATTCACAGACCTCTGATATTCATCCCAAAGATTTTTATAAACGCCATTTTTATTCAATAAACTGTTATGATCTCCTGCTTCCACTATCTTTCCATCACTAACTACTAAAATTTTATCCGCATTAACTATAGTTGACAGTCGGTGAGCTATCATCAAAGTAGTCTTATTATGAGAAAGCCTCTTGAAAGATTCCTGTATAATATGCTCATTTTCAGGATCTGAAAAAGCGGTAGCTTCATCTAAAATCAATAATTGTGCATCCTTTAAAAAAGCTCTTGCTATAGAAAGCCTTTGTGCCTCTCCTCCTGAAAAATATGTTCCTTTAGTTCCATAAACAGTATTTATCCCATCCTTTAATTCTTCAATTATTTCTTTAGAACCCGAATTTTCAATAGCCTTTTCTAATTCTTCATCTGTAGCATCCGCCTTTCCTATTAAAAGATTTTCCTTAAGGCTCATTTTAAACAATTTAGCATTCTGAAATACGAAAGATATTTTGTTCATCAAGGTTTCTTTTCCAAATTCCTTAATATTAACTCCGCCAATCAAAACTTCTCCTTCATCCGGATCATAGAACCGGGCAGCAAGCCTAGCTATAGTCGTTTTGCCTCCACCGGAAGCGCCTACCAAAGCTACAGTTTCTCCCTTGTTTACACTAAAAGAAATATTATCCAACACTTTTTCTTCACCATAAGAAAAGGATACATTTTTAAATTCTAAACCAATTTCATCACTTGCTTTTTTGCCATATTCCATGTCTTTATAATCTAATAAATCATCAATCTTATTTAGAGCAGTTTCAGCAAAATACATATATTGAGCGATAACAGCTGATCTCATAATAAAAGTTCCAAAGGCCGGACCTATTAGAAAATAGATTATAGAGTTACCTAAAACTAACCTAATGTCAGCACCATGTAATATAAATAAAATTCCCACAGGTACTAGGAAAAAAGCAGTAGAAGTTACTACAGCTTCATATAAGGACATCTTATTTTTATAAGCCAGTGTCATATCAAGACATACACCGGTCACTTTTTTTATGAGAGAATATAACTTATCAAAACTTTCTATACTCTGTGCAAAGGTTTTAACCACAGGAATCCCCCTCACATATTCTACAGTTTCAGCAGATAAGGTGGATAATCCATCAAAATATTCATCTTTAAGTTTCTTCATCTGCTTTGTCATCATTGTACTCATAAGCGCCATTCCTACAAGTAGCGGCAGTAAACTTACCAAACCTAACTTCCAGTCAAAAGCAAAAAAGAAAACTAAAATCACGATAGGTGTAACCATAGTCATAGCCATATCCGGAAGCTGATGAGCTAAAAAAGAATGGGTTTCCGCCGCACCGCTTACTATAATATTTCTTATCTTACCACTCTCTTTATTAGCAAAATATCCTAAAGGCTTATTCATCATTTTTTCTACATTGATTTTGATAATATTATCTTCTATCTCAAATGCAAACATGTGCGAACATAACAAAGCTCCTAAGTATAACACTAAACCACATACGGCAAATCCTGCTCCGTACATCGCGTTATGCTTTACAGTTTCTATATGTATTTCATTGTTCATAATAATATGACTTATGATTCTATGAATATAAACCATAGGCATTAATAACATAATCCCCGAAGCCGCCGACAAAATCATGGCTACATAAAGCATAAATCCTTTATTACCGGCATAAGGCAGCAATCTTTTTAATACGGGTGTCTTCTTTTTCTTTTCTTTCAAAATTCCACTCTCCTTTTTGTTTTTTTATACATAAATTAAACAATTTAATTTATCCCTGTATAGCGTATTTTTTGTTATTTATACAAAACCTTTTTTTATATACGCTCTATTGTAACATCTTTAAGTTTATGTTACAATTAGCATTAGCTAACTAAGTCTAAATGGGATATTGTCTAATAAGGATAAAAAGGAGTTTATTTATGAAAAGCTATTACGATTTTGTAAAGAATTATTTAGAAGCAGATGAATGTAAAAATGATAAATACTGTGATATTGGAAAATTATTTTATGTATCCAATGATACTCTGGAAGGTTTCTATTGGTTTTATGAAACAGAAAATTTTATTATAGATATACATGACTGCTTTGTAAAAAAAGAATTTATATATTCAAATTTTTCAGATATTAACTTATCAGATATGAGCAAATTTATGTCCATCTGCAGTTCCTATATAATCACCGCTAACGGTGAATGCTTCAATCCCTATCAGTCTCTCTATCCCAATTCCCTCTATGTTTTAGATGTGGAGAATTTAGATGAAAATTATCGTTATCTTTTACACTCAAATTCTGTTTACCTAGGAGTGAGCATTAATTTCAAAAAAACCATGCTGGATCAATGCCTCGCTTCCATCAAACATGAAAAAAATATATCTAATTCTGATATTTTTTCGCACAAAAATTCTTTTATAACAAAGGCTTTAGAACCTATAGCTAAAGATATATTATCTTGTAAAATGTCCTCTCCTGCAGCAGAGCTATTTTTTGAAGCCAAGGCAAAGGAATGGATTAGCATAGTAATAGATTCATATCTAAACAGAAAAGATTTTCATATATCAAAAGACGATAACATATCACTGGAAAATGTAGCAAAATATTTAGATGACCACTACGCCTTAGATATACCTCAAGAAACCTTAGAGAAAATCTCCTTGATGAGTGGCACAAAACTAAAAAAACTATTTAAGCAAAAATATCAATCCAGCATTACAGAATATACTCAAAGAAGAAGAATGAATATTGCAGAAACCTTAATTCTTAATTCGTCTCTTAAAATACAAGATATATCTGAAGCAGTAGGATATTCTTCCCACAGCAAGTTCAGTGCCTGTTTCAAAAAATACAAGGGAATTTATCCAAGAGAAATGAAAAAGAACTTTAACAAAACAGCCACAGAGAATAAATGACTCTTGCAAAAAAAGGAAACAGCCGAATTTCAGTTACTTCTGAAGCCTTCGGCTGTTTTATAATGGCTTATATTGTTTTCCTTACTTCTTCTTAACCGGATGACAGCTACCTGACATTCCGCAACCGCTGCAACCGCCTCCACATGAGCTTTTGCCGCTTTTTTTATCTTTTATCATTCCGTAAACTACCAATGCTACGATTGATAAAACTATCAGTCCTATTAAAATAGTTCCCCAGTCCTTCATACAATTAACCCTCCTTAAATTAGAGTTTGGTTAGTCTTTGCTAACTTTTGTTTTATAATACACTTTTTCTTTGATTTTGTCAATAGATTTTTTGACTTTTTTTAATGGTAGTGTTATACTGTATTAAAATCAACTTTCAGGAGGTGTATTAATGGCTATTCAAGAGTCAGGTGAAATGTATTTAGAGACAATCTTAATTTTGTCTAAAGAAAAAAGCGCAGTTCGTGCTATAGATATTTGTGATTATATGGGATTCAGTAAGCCTAGTGTAAGCCGTGCCGTAAGTATTTTAAAACGTGATGGATATATAAATGTAGATGCCGGTAATCATCTTACCTTAACTGAAACAGGTAAAAAAATAGCCGAAACCATATTAGAAAGGCATAATGTGCTTTCTGAAACCTTTATCAAATTAGGTGTTTCACCGGAAATAGCATTAGAAGATGCCTGCAAAATCGAACATGTAATAAGTGATGAAACTTTTCAGGCAATAAAAAAATTCAATAAAGAATAAATTATAAAAAAGGGCTACTACCTGTGTGATTAGACACACAAAGTCATAGCCCTATTTTAATCCTTTTATAACTACTTACAGCTCCATTTCATACATAACCATAGAAATAGCCACCATACCTGCAGTTTCCGTTCTAAGAGTAGTCTTTCCTAAAGTTGCTAATCTAGCCCCTGCTTCTACTAAAAAGTCAATTTCCTTTTCATCAAATCCACCCTCAGGTCCAATGATTACTGCAACTCTAAGTTCTTCTAGAGTAAAACTATCAGCTTTAACCTCTTCTTTAAACTCCTTAAGACAATCTTTAATAGTCTTATCCTCTTCATTTTCATAAGGACAAAGTACTAAATCATAATCCTTTTTAAGCTCAGGTAAAATCTCCTTCAAAGTACAACTGTTTTCTATTTTAGGCAAAATCCCTCTTTTGCACTGTTTTGCAGCCTCATCAGAAATCTTCTGCCAACGGTCTACCTTCTTATGGAAATTACCCTTTTCTACAACTATTGTTCTATCCATAAATACAGGAACCACTCTAACAGCACCGATTTCCACATTCTTCTGTATAATCAGTTCCATCTTGCTTGCCTTAGGTATGCCCTGATAAAGAGTAACCTTGACCTTAGGTTCTGTAGCAAATTTTTGTTTATCAAGAATCTTAAGCTTTGCATAATCAGATGAAATCTCAGCAATTTCACCTTTATACTCCCAAACTTGAGAATCGGAGACTTCTATGACATCACCTATTCTATGCCTTAATACCTTGGTAAGATGTTTGAAATCTCCATCTTCTATATAAATATATCCACCTGAAATGGCAGACTCATCTACAAAAAATTTCGCCATCTTCCACCTACTTCTGAGCAACTACAGCACACCACATGCCATCTTGCTTGACTTCCAAAATCTTAAAGCCTAAAGTTCTCATATAGTCTACAACGGAAACTACCTGCTCATCTAAAATACCTGAGGAAATATAATAAGCCTCCTTCTCCATATGTTTTGCTACATCTTCTGAAAGCAGCTTAACTAAATCTGCCATTAAATTCGCCACTACTAAGTCAGCTTTAAAATCAACTCCCTTAGTAAGATCTCCATACTTTGCTTCGGCAACATTCTCAACCTTGTTCAGTCTAATATTTTCCTCTGCAATCTTTACAGCTACAGGATCTATTTCAACGCCCAAAACCTCTCCTGCACCTAGTAAAGCAGCTCCTATAGCTAATATGCCGGAACCACAGCCCACATCCAGAACTTTGTCGCCCTTACTTATATACTTTTCCATAAGTTTGATACAAAGAGAAGTGGTTTCGTGAGTACCAGTGCCAAATGCCATACCAGGATCAATTTCTATAACTAATTCTTCTGCTCTTGGCTCATAAGGTTCCCAAGTAGGTTTTACAACTATTTTTTCGCCTACTTTTGCAGGTTTAAAATACTCCTTCCACTTGTCTTTCCAATCTTCATCGTCTATTATAACCTTTTCCATAGTTACGTCCTTAAAAGAAGAGAGGGCACTTTCCAGCTCCTCTGCCTTTTTAGCACCCTCTTCATCACCATCTAAGTACACACTAAGTTTAGGCATAGTTTTTTCAATATCTAAAACTTCTTGATCAATGTAATCCCAATCATAATCATTTTTCTTATTACGAATTTCCTTAATATCTAAAGGATCTGAAATAGCAATATCAGAAATACCCTTTTCCATTAAAACCCCTGTAATAATTTCTACTAAATCTGGTTTACATTCTATGTCTAATTGTATATACTTCATACCCTATTAATATCCCATAAAATTATCTGTAATAATATTTGCTGCATCAATTCCTATTCCTTTAAGAGTTTCAGTAAATGTTGCGTTCATTCCAGGAGAACCTGCAATTAAATATTCCACTGAATTCATATTAGCCCTAGCGCTTTCATTTACAAGGTCAGTGAATTTTTCTCTTTCTGAAACTAAGTGAAGTTCTAAATTAGGCATTTTAGCCTTAAGATCCTCCCATAAGTTTCCATAAGCGAATTCACCTCTATCATCAGAATAAATAACAGTCATTTTATAAGCTTCCTTATTTTTTTCACTGTAATGCTTTAATAAAGCCCTAATTGGAGTGATACCGATTCCGCCGGCAATAACCACTGCACCGTCTTTTCCGTCCATATGGAAGTCGAAATTTCCTAAGGCTGTAGCGATCATAATCTTATCCCCAACTTTAAGGCTGTTTAGCAAAATTTCCTTAAAACTGGTGTGCTGTTCTCCAATTCTGGTTGTAAACATTAAAAAGTTGTCTTCAGGTGCAGAAGCTATTGTAAATACACGCTCTGCTCTATCCCCTTCTGCTACTTCATAATCTTTAAATTTAAACATAGCATGTTGTCCTGCTTTCCACTCATATCCCTGAGGTACGCTTAACACATAGCTATAGCTGTCACTGGTTTCTTTTATTATTTCCTTAACTTCTGTTTCAAAATAGTTCATAATTACCTCCACATTTATATATAAATTTTAGTTATTTTCGGATATTTTGCCGATTTATTTTATTTTAACACATTTTATAATTAAAGCCAGTCTTTATTGACTTTTTCCCAAAAATTTTTCTATTCTAACAGTTTCTATACACTTAAACAACATGCAATAATAGAATAGTATCTTTCCTCGAAGCCGGCGCTCCTTGAATTAAGAACAATAGGACAACCGGCACCCATTACAAGCCCTGCCATCTTAGCTCCGGCTAAAATCATTAAAGATTTTACCAACATATTTCCTGCCGAAATATTAGGCATAAGCAAAACATCTGCATCCCCAACCACTTCACCTGCTACGCCCTTATGCTCTCCCATAGCCTTATTAATGGCTATATCGATTGCCATAGGTCCTTCAAATATACATTCTCCCAGCTTGCCCTCTTCACATAACTTGGTTAAGGAAACCGCATCTACAGTTTCTATCATTTTAGGGTTTACAGTTTCCAAAGCACAAAGTCCGGCAATCTTTGGTCTATCGTATCCCAATCTATGCAACAGCTCTGAAGCATTTTTTACAATTTCAATTTTTTTATCTAAGTCAGGACTTATAACCATACCCGGATCTGAAATCACTAAAATTTTATGATAGGCAGGTATATCCATTAAAACTACACTGGACATAAGGTTTCCAACACCTAAGCCACTTTCTTTGTTCACAACTTCTTTAAGCAGAGTAGCTGTTTGAAGCATACCCTTAAAAAGAAAATCTGCTTCTCCTCTTTTAACCATTGCAACGGCAGATTTTGCAGCCTCAATATCAGAACCGGTTTCTATAATTTTAGAAGAAATAATATCTAAAAAATCAGTGTCCTCATCTACAATTTCTTGACTCAACTTAAAAATTTCCGCCCTATTTCCCAGTAAAACAAAATCAATTATGCCCTCTTTGTATAGAGCAAAATTTGCCTCTAAAGAACTTTTATCCTCCGCACAGACCACTGCCACCTTAGGCTTTTTTATATTTCTTTCCTTAAGCAGCATTTTCATAGCTTCAAAATTTTTTATCACCTTATTCATATTACCAATTCCCTAAATCTATAAATTTTCTAAGTATTCATTGATATTAAATTCATCCAACTCTGTATTTTTCCTCAGGTATAAAGGATGATGAGGGTGTCCGGACTTAAGAAGGGCTCCCGCCTTAAGCCACATAACTCCATACTTTTCTGTAACTCCTAAAATATCTTTCAAACAAGCCTTAAGATAAGGTCTTTTAGATATAAGACTACCCCATGCTCCCCAAATTTTCGCATTTTGTCCATAGGTCTCACAGAGCCATTTAAAAGCCTGTAAATTTTCCTCATGTAAAAACTCAAAATTTTCTTTGTGCATATTATTAGGATCTGTCGCTCTTTGAGCATAAATGTTCATCATTATAAAAGAATCAAATCCGTTATTTAAGGCTATTCGTTCCACAGATTTCAGAGTGGGATCCAGCTTATTAGGTTGAGCTGTAGAAGGATTTATGCCTATTGTTATCAAAGGCTTATTACCTAAGGTTCCCAATATATATCTATAATCAAAATATTCATGTGGCACATAAAGCCAATCCTCCGTACTGTATTCCCTAATATTATTTTTATCTAAAGAAACTTTTAAGGCCTCTTTAAAAGGAATAATCTCACTGCCTTTTACCTTATGCTGCATAGGTTGTAATCTCCTCATCTGACTAGTATTTATTATGTTCCAGTATAACATATTTAACCAAACTTTTATAGCCTCTTTCAATATTAATTATGATATTAAATATGTTCAATTATGCTAAATTATGCTCAAAAAGTAAAAGCACGTAGCCTTAGCAAAATCTAAAACTACATGCTTTTACATTGAGATATTTATGTGTAAACCTAAAGCTGGTCTACCGAAAATTATTTGCGTGCTTACTTTAATAAACCTTTTTTATAAGCCGCTAATAGCATTTTAGTCGTTCTACATGCTTCTCTATTAACCCCCTCTAACATCTGCCCTTCTGAAAAGACAATTGTGTCTTCTTGAACATAAAGTATTTTATCTAAATTTACTATTATATCATTAGCACATTCAAAAAATTCCCGTGAAAAATACATTTTGTAATTTTTTAGTCTTCCAAAGAATCTGTGTTCCTCTATTAATGTAACCACCTTAACAGATTTCTTATCTTGCATAGCATATAAAATTTCCTTTATCCATACTTTTTGACAATAACTTCTACATATCAAAGGAAAATATTCCTCCATTTTTTTCTCTTGCCTTATCCTCTTATTACTGTTATTGCAAATCTTCATTATTAACTTTTCCTCTGCCTTACCTCTCTATAATCTTTCTTATAAAAGTCTTTAGCTAAAATCCATTTTTTCAAAATATGTTCTTGAAATCTTTCCTTTAGCTCCCTTTTAGTGTATAATAAATTCATTAATTTTTTCAAGGAGGAAATATGAATAATATCACAAAAAAACTTTTAGGTGTAATATTTTGCTTGATCACTGCCATTCCGGCATGGATTTTAGGAAAAATCTTTCCAATAATAGGTGGTCCGGTCATCGCTATAATTTTCGGAATGCTAATAAATATGTTCTGGACACCTACTAAAAAATATAAAGATGGTATAGCATTTACCTCTAAAAAAATTCTACAAGTAGCTGTAGTTTTATTAGGTTTTGGACTTAACCTCAATGTAATATTAGTTACAGGTAAACAGTCACTGCCAATTATAATATCCACTATATCTATTTCGCTGATTATAGCCTATGCTTTACACAAAATCATGAAAATCGACTCTAACATCAGTACACTGATAGGTGTAGGTTCTTCCATATGCGGCGGCTCTGCAGTGGCTGCTACTGCACCTGTTATCAATGCTAAAGATGATGAAATAGCTCAAGCTATTTCTGTTATTTTCTTTTTTAATGTTTTAGCAGCCGTTCTTTTTCCTATTTTAGGAAGAGTTTTAGGTTTTGAAACTACTTCAGGTGATGCCTTTGGTATATTTGCAGGAACTGCTGTAAATGATACATCATCCGTAACTGCTGCCGCAGCCACATGGGATAATCTTTATAATTTAGGTACGGCTACATTAGATAAAGCCGTTACTGTAAAACTAACCAGAACTTTAGCTATAATTCCTATAACCCTTGTCCTTGCTTTATTAAAAGCAAAAAAAGAAAAATCAGGAAGTGCTAATGAAAACAACTTCAGTTTCAAAAAATCCTTCCCGATGTTCATACTATGGTTCATATTAGCTTCGGTAATAACAACAATTTGTGTAAATTTACAAGTTCCTGTAGAAGTTTTTACACCTTTAAAAGATTTAAGTAAATTCTTCATTATTATGGCTATGGCTGCCATAGGACTTGGAACTAATATAGTTCAATTAGTTAAAAAAGGTGGTAAACCCTTAATGCTAGGTGCCTCTTGCTGGCTTGGAATAACCCTAGTTAGTATTGTAATGCAAAAGCTCTTAAATATATGGTAGAAGATCCCCGTTTATTTTTAGTCCTTTGAATTTGCTTAGTCGAGTATTCCACTGTCTACGATCTTTTGTTTATACGAATTAGAATAAAGATACATAAAAAATCAGCTGTTGATTTACTTCTAACAGCTGATGAATAATTTCTATTTAATTTTTCATGTCCTTATTTAAAATTTTTAGTTCTTCTCTCTAACCCATCTTCGCCTAATTCCGGATTGCTCATATTAAGCCAACTTGTCAACGGTGTAGCTTCCAATATAATCTGCATTGTTGTAACTATAGCAACCATAGACAAAGTAATTACTAAAAAGCTAAAATCGTTTAAAATAGGAGATGTTACCAAAGGTAATTTCATAATATAAGCATAATTCGTATGTAAAAATACATTTACAAAATATATACCTAGATGTAAGGACAATGAATAAATACAGATGTCCTTAAAATTATTTTTTTCAAAATATAAATCTAAATAACTGGCAGCAATCAAGAAAATAAATCCATGTCCTAAGAAATAATAGTAGTTAGTTATATGTGGGAATGCAAACATGTCCATATCTCTCATCATTAGTACCAAAATCGAACAAGGCATTGCAACTAAACTAATCCAAGTGATAAATTTGCTCTTCTTCTCAAATATAATACCTAAGCCAATCACCCATATAGAAATTCTACAATGATAAAGTGGCAAACCCTCCATCAGTAAATTCCCCGAATATAAATACCAGCTCAAAATCACCACTTGTAAAAATATTGCTCCGTAAGCAAATAACTTAGGCATCTTTACATATCTAGATATTAAAAACAAAGCTAATATAAATAAGCCTATAAAAAGTCCTGGTATCTTAGGTGCCGCCGTCTCCTCTACAGTTCTAAAAAAATACGCTAAAAATTCCAAATAATATACCTCTATCTTTCTTTTGTTTTTCCTTTTAATACTACCCAAGCAGTTGGAATAGTTCTTCCTTGAGTATAACCTGTACAGTTCTTAGTGATTTCCTTGCCATCATAAACCATAACACTACTGGAACCACCGTCCATATTCATGCCGTTAAAGCAATCATATTGAAGCATAAGTTTTGCCATATCTCCCATAGTGGCACCCAAACTATAACCGGGCATTCTGCCTTCTATCATTAAAAGCATAGCTTCTTTATGGTTATTTTGTCCGATGGCAGTTCTCGGTTGAATTCCTAGGCCTAAAGAACCCTCTACTGCCGCCCTTCCGTTTAATACTATAATAGGCTTAAACTCTACAGCATCTCTTAAATTTTTATTATCAATTCTCTTTCCCATTACCAAGTTATCGTTATGGTCGAAACCTACGGTTTGGAAAAAAGGATTTTTTGCATTTCCCTTATATACGACACCTTTAGATAAAACCAACCCTGCCGGATTAAGTCCATTACTGGACCAGTTAGGATCTATAAACCCTGAGCCATTAACTCCTAAAATTGCATCATAAGCTTTTACCAACTCATTTACAGTAGAACCACGGTTAGGATTTCTATTTATAGCCAGCTGAACTTGACTGCTATCTTTAATAATAGCTAACTTTCCTAAGAAATTTGGTCGTTGAAATTCTACAATCAGAATATTATTCTTATCGTCTATCAGATATACATTATCTCCCACAGTAGTCTTTAACTTACCTTCTCCATAGACAATCTTTCCCTCTTTATCATCTAAGAACTTCCCAGCCTTCTTAAAATCCACCTCTCTATACTTATCACGGTATGCAAGCTCAGATTTTGAAATAAGAGAATCATCTAATATTTTACTGGAATTTATAATATTATCTTTTAGCTGTTTTTCTGCCCTAGCAACTACATCATCTACGATATACTTAGGTATAAAATATGTAGCCAGCCACTGATGTGTCATTGTAGACATGGCAGTTTCAATATACAAATCTCTCCACTTTTTTATAGTGGCATTATTAGAAAAAACAAAAAGAGAATAAAGACTCCCTATAGCCACTAAAATGCTTAGGACTATCGCCAGTCTTTTTCTCCTCTTCTTAGCTTTCTTCATCTTTCGTTCAATTATTCTATCAGCTCTCAACTTCCTCACCCCAAAGTCAATAATCTATATACAGTATAAAGGCTAACAGCCCTATGTTCAAGAAAAAATTTCTGTTTTATAAACAGTTTCTTAATATGAATTATCTGTAATTTCTTATAAACTCTTCAATATTTTTAGGATCTCTGTTCAAAAACAGTGTTCTGATTTCTTCCTCTTCTTCCAAAGCCTTAGCTAGTTTCACCAAAGCTAAAAAACCTATTTCCCCTTTAGATTCAAATCTTCTAAGAGTAGAATTCGGAACGCCTGATTTTTCACTCAAAGCCTTGATTGTAACCTTCTTGGATTTTCTCAAAATCCTAAAACGCCTAGCCACTTCTATAGCCATATCCTTTACAATATCAGACATAAATCTCCCTTCCAAAGCAAAACAATCTTGAACTTTTTTACTATAGTTTCACAAGTTTTGCAACACACTCAACACTTGCCGTGTTTGGAAACATATCAAAAGGTGTTGCCTCTACAAATTCATATCCCCTATCACAAAGGTATCTTATATCCCTTGACATAGTACCCGGATCACACGAAACATACACGATTTTCCCAGCCTTAGATGATATAACGGCATTTAATAAATCCTCTTCACAGCCTGCTCTAGGCGGATCCAAAATAACTACATTAGCCATCTTAATTTTCATTTTCGGCTCTCTCTCCACCTTTTCATTTACCTCATTAAACTTATATAGTTTCTTTAGCCCCATCATAAAAGGCAGCTCATCTTCCGCTTTACCATAAAAATATCTTACATTAGGAATTCCGTTTATAGTAGCATTTCTATTAGCATCCAAAACCGCACCTTTAATAGATTCGATGCCGATAACCTGACAATCCCAATTTTTAGCTGCAAACAAACCTATCGTACCAACTCCGCAGTATAAATCCAGAACTGTATCACCATTGTGAATATCTGCATATTCCAAAGCCTTATCATAAAGTCTTACCATCTGTTCTCTATTAACTTGATAAAAAGATAAAGGCGATATTTCAAACTTAAGTCCGCCTATTTCTTCTAAAATAGTATCTCTTCCCGCTAAAGTTATGCATTCTTCCCCTAAAATTTCAGAAGTTTTCTTTTTATTGACATTCAAAACCACACTTGTCAAGTTAAATTCAACCCCTGCCAGACTGCCTTCGCTATACACAGGTACATTAAATATGGCATCATCTAACATTTCTATTAACTTACTTGCTTGAGGTATAGTATTTCCATTGACCACTAAAATTACCATAACCTGTCCCGTACCTGCAGCCGTTCTGACAATTAGATGTCTAAAAAGCCCATCACCCCATCGCTCATCATAGGAAGTCAATTTTTCTTCTTCCATAAACCGTCTCAAAGCTTCAGCTGCAGCCATAGCCGGCTCCGATTGAAGGTTACAATCTATCAAATTCACCACTTCATGGCTCTTAGCTCTAAAAAAGCCAATTCTAGGTTCATGAGTAGGTACTCTAAGACCCCCTTTTTCAGTTAAATATCCTCCCGTAGATACAGGCATACTTGCCTTATTTCTATATCTGAAAATTTCCTCAGCCTCTACAATAGAATTAACCTTAGGATTCTCAAGTTTTGCCAACCTCGCAAGCTTGTCCTTGACCTGTTTCTCCTTTAATCTAAGTTGTCCCTCATAGCTAATTTTTTCAAAGGGGCACCCTCCACAAATATGTCCCTTTGCACAAAATCCACCTGTCCTATCCTTAGATGGTTCTAAAAGCTCTACTAATCTACCGAAGCCATAATTTTTCTTCACCTTAGTAAGCTCAACTTTTGCAAAATCTCCGGGAACAGTATCCTTTACAAAAACTGTAAACCCATCAGCTTTACCTATACCTTGTCCTTCATAAGACATATCTTCTATTTTTATTTCTACAATTTGATTTTTTTCCATAAATTTCTCTATAATGTTTCTTTCTTCACTACCTTTTTAGTTTTTGCGGATTTTCCTACTTGTGCCTTTGACCATTCGCCATATTGAATTCCCCATTCCTGAGAATAAGTTACAGGTCTGATCCTAAAGGAATATTGCCTTCCGGCTTTTATTCCGCCGATAGATACGGAAGTTCCCTTGTATGCCTTAGAAAAAGTTTTCCATCTTTCACCCTTAGCCTTATATTCAATATTAAAATATGGAGAGCCTAAAGCTTCCCATTCAGCATAAAGTTTTTTATTCTTAAATTTAATATCTGTTATCTCCGGCTTAATATTATCATATACAAAAACATTTAAATGAACCATCTCTTTAGATGTTTCCCCAATTAAAGACACTGTATTAGCTCCTACGACAGATTTTTTATCCCCTGCCACAGTTAAAGCCCATAGATTATCCTTATCATCCGATCTTTTCCAATAAATTTGAACCCCCGTATCTCCGTAAGCTCTAACATCCGACTCTTCCTCCACATTAACTTCAATTGTAGCATAACTGCCTGTATTGGAAAGCATCATAGATGTATGCTTAACTCCTATAGAAGCACAGGCAGGTTCTGCTAAACTTCCTAAGGCTAAAACCAAAGCTAAAGTGCCCATTAATCCACTCTTTATCTTATTTAAAATACTTTTATTTTTAATATTCTCTATCAATTTTTCCAAAATCTCCTTTAATCCTTATGAAACACAAAATTCATTCACCACTAATAATTAAATTTGTAAATTTCATTATATATTTTCTGCATTCTTTTATCTAAGGTTGCGCTTACCTCAGCACAAGCCTTCAACTCTAAATTCATAGTAGGTGTAATTTCATTACACTGTTTGTATCTTAAATTATGCTCCAAAGAAGCCCAGAAATCCATAGCTACTGTACGAATTTGAACTTCTACAGGCACAGAAGCCCAGCCATTTAAAAGAAAAACCGGCACCCTTATAGCTAAGTGTAAGGATCTATACCCATTTTCCTTTGGATTTTCTATATAATCCTTCTTACTTATTAAGGAAATATCATTCTGCGCTAAAAGCATTTCTTCCATTTTGTAAACATCATCTAAGAAATTCACTACAATCCTAACGCCTGCCACATCATAAATATTTTCCCTAGCCGAAGCTATAGTTATATCAAAATCCAACCTGCCTAACTTTTCTGTCAAACTAGCCGCCGTTTTTAATCTTCTTTCTACATGATGAATAGGATTATAGTTATGGCGAACTGCAAAGTCCTCCGATAAAATCTCTACTTTAGTGTGAATTTCCTTAAGTGCCGAAGTATATTCGTGCATAAACTCTCCAAAGCCTAACTGGTCCTCTAAAGGCTTAATTGCATTTCTTTCAACCCATGCCAAATTCCCATACCTTACCTTTCATAGTTGTAGTGGAATATTTTTCTTTCCAAAACCATTATACTAGATTATAATAAAAATGTGAAGTGAATTTACTGCAAACATTTCCACTAAGAGATATACAAATAAGAACAGTAATATATAAAAATAATAGGAGCAATAATTTGAAAAATAATTTTTTAGGAAATACAGGATTAAAAGTTAGTCAATGCGGTATGGGCATATTGACTATGGGAAAATCTCAGCTAAACCTTAGTATCCAAGAAGGGGCTGAGCTTATTTACTATGCCTATTCTAAAGGAATAAACTTTTTTGATACAGCTGAGTATTATGAAACCTACGAATATCTAAAAGAGGGGCTAAAACTTATCAAAGAAAGAGTGCCTAAAGGACATCCTCCTGTTATTTCCTCAAAATCTCTTGCTGCTGATTATAACGGAATGAAAAATGCTATAGAAAATGCCTTAAAAGAGCTAGACCTGAATGTAATAGATATATTCTTAATGCACGAAGTAAGAACCGGTCAATTCTCCTTAAGAGATGGCGCCTTAAAAGCTCTAAAAGAAGCCAAAGAAATAGGTCAAATTAAAGCTATAGGCTTGTCAACTCATCACGTAGATATAGTTGACAATATTTCAACCAATCCCGATATAGACTTGATTTTTCCTCTTTTGAATTTCAAAAGTATGGGAATCAGAAAAGGGATACTTAAGCAAGGTAAAATTATAGACCACCCGGCTTCTAATATTGAAATGATTGAAGCAATAAAAAAAGCCTCCTCTAATGGAAAAGGCATCTTTACAATGAAAGCCTTGGGAGGAGGGAATCTAACTACAGATTACCAAAAAGCTCTGAGCTTCGCTTTTTCTCAAAAGGAAGTTTCCTCTGTAATGTTAGGTTTTGGTAAAAAATCTGAAATCGATGATTTAATTTCTTTTTTACAAGGCAGTATGCCACCTACTTTTAACCCTGATATTTCTAAAAAAATAGTTAGGGTAAATCAGGAAGATTGTGAAGGCTGTGGCACCTGCTTGAAACATTGTGCATCAAATGCTATATCCTTTAGTAAAGAAAACGGACTAGCCATAATTGATCCCGAGAAATGTATAACCTGCGGCTATTGTGCCTATGCCTGCCCTGTACGTGCTATTATAATGTATTAAATTATTTTACAATGAAGATTAGCCATAATATCTACAGACTTGTTTTCAAGTTCTTCATCATAGCTTGATACTGCCTTTCTATCAACTAAAATAGGTACTTCCGGTAAGGCCGCCTTTACCATAACCATATTAGCTATTACGCATATATTAGTTACTAAGCCACATAACTCAACAGATTCATAATCTCCATCTTTTAAATAATTAGCCAACTCTAAGGAAGCAAAGCCCGGTTTAATAAAAACCTTGTCTTCTTCCTTTTTTAGTTCTTTAACCTTACCATAGATCTGCCAGCCATCTGTATTTCTAATACAATGAGGTACAGGTAAGTTTCTACCCTCTTGACTCTCCAAATAATTTTCTGCATGAGTGTCCAGAGTAAAAATCACTTCTCCCGCATTACCTAAAGCCCTATATGACTCTATTTTATCCACTATATTAGCTTCAATAGTTTCAGCCTTTTTAAAGCCTAAAGCTCCATTTACAAAATCCACTTGATAGTCTACTACAATTAAAAGTTTCTTTCTCATATCATCACCAATAATCCTCTAATTATATCTCTCTGCACTGCCATTAACTCTTAGTAAGCTAATACTAATTTATTTAAAATTTTTCCTTGACTTCCAACTCATATTATGAGATAATGCTAAAAATACACTTTTAGTAAAAACATTTTTTTTGTTTTACTTTTTTATTTTTTATTTTTTACTTATTTAAGAAACCAACTTTTCAGTTGGTTTCTTAATTTTTTGTCTATTTTTCCACTATCTCTGATTTTTCAGCTATATCTTTAATAGTTATGTTTCCGAAGTAATTTTCTAACTCCTTTTGGAATTTTTCATATACTCTATGCATTTCACAGGTGAAAATTCCATCTCTACTACAGAAGTGTTCCTCTTCCAAACATTTATTAACTACAGTAGTTTCCTCTGTACTATTCATAATGTCTAATATGGAAATTTCTTCAGCCGGTCTGGATAAATTATATCCTCCTGTTTTTCCTGCTGTAGACACTACAAGTCCATCATTTCTTAAATTTCTAAGAATTTTATGAGTGTACTCCTTACCTACATTGGCAAATCTGCTTAATTCTGAAGAACTACAAAATCTGTCTTGTTTTGCAATATAAGTTAAAAACCTAATCGCATAATCCGTTGTAATATTTAACTGCATGTTATATTCCTTTCTCTGTAACCTACTCCCAACAATTGTGAAGAGGTACAACTAAAAAATATTATAGCATAATTGACATCGAATGTATATATTTTTACAAAAACTTTACTCAACCTTTATAAAGTATTCTTTTTAATACATTTTTTATAAGACACGAAAATTTCCACTGCCCTAATGTCTCACGACATATAAGTAGTGGAAATCTTCAAACTCAACTATTTTCTAAAATACAAATATGTATTCCGGACTATTTTTTACCAAGGTAAGCTTCCTGAATCTTAGGATCTTTGATTAGGTCTGCTGCCTTGCCCTTAGCTGTTATGACACCTTGCTCTAAAACATAAGCTTCATCTGCTACGGATAACGCTTTAAATGCGTTCTGCTCTACCAATAAAATAGTTTTACCCATGGATTTAATTTCCTTGATAATTTCAAATATGGTATTTATAAGTAAAGGTGCCAATCCTAAGGATGGTTCATCTAATAAAATCAATTCCGGAGAAGACATAAGTCCTCTACCCATGGCTAACATCTGCTGCTCACCACCGGAAAGAGTGCCTGCAATCTGCTTCTCCCTTTCCTTTAATCTTGGAAACAAATCATACACCTTTCCAAAATCTTCATTTATAGCCTTAGTATCATTTCTAAGGTATGCTCCCATTTTTAAGTTTTCATGTACTGTCAAATTAGCGAAAATAACACGACCTTCTGGAACTTGACATATACCTGACTGTACAACCTTATGAGCGACTTGAGGAAGGGCTTTTCCCTCATACTCTATCTGACCCTGATATTTAACTATACCACTTATAGCATTTAACATGGAAGATTTTCCTGCACCGTTACTGCCGATAATAGTAACTATCTCTCCCTTATTTACATCTATGTCTATACCACGAATAGCATGTATGCCTCCATAATAAACATTCAAATCTCTTACTTTAAGCATTTGCTATTCCTCCTTTCCAAGATAAGCTTCTATAACCTGTGGATTTCCTTGAATATCAGACGGTTTACCCTCAGCCAAGAACTTACCGAAGTTTAAAACATAAATTCTATCGCATAGATTCATTACTAAATCCATGTGGTGTTCAATAATTAACACGGTTAAATTAAATTTATCTCTAATTTCTTTAATTAAATCTAAAAGTGCCAAAGTTTCTTCTGGATTCATACCTGCCGCCGGCTCATCTAAAAGAAGCAGTTTAGGGTCGAGTGCTAGAGCACGGGCTATTTCCAACTTTCTCTGAAGTCCATAAGGAAGATTAGAAGCCTTCATAGCTCTGTATTCCCAAAGTCCCATAAGCTTAAGTAGGTCTTCTGTCTTTGCATTTAAAGCTTCTTCCTGCTTAACCTGTTTTCTAAACATAGGATAAGGAATATTAGTATATGGTAATTTCCATGGTAATAAAGATACTAATACGCCATATTTTGCACTTCTATGGCAGGCAGTCAAAACGTTTTCATAAACACTTAATTTCTTAAACAATCTTATATTCTGGAAAGTACGTGTTATACCCAGCTCTGCTATATCAGACGGTTTTTTAGGTCTAAATACGAATCTTCTCTTTAAGTCATTAAAGAAGCCTGTACCATAAGGATCAGCCTTAGCTACTAAGATTGGCTTTTCACCCTTGTTAAAATGAATATTTCCTTCGGTGAGTGTATATACACCTGTAATAAGGTTAAATATCGTAGTCTTACCTGCACCATTAGGGCCAATAAGTCCGAAAATTTCGCCTTCATTTATGGAAAAACTCACATCACCTACTGCTGTAAGTCCTCCAAAACGCTTAGTAACATTTTCTAATGTTAATACTTTAGTAGTCATTATGCCTTACCTCCTTCCACAGGAGTTTTAACCTGAGCTTTCTTTGATTTACCGCTTGTTGTAATCCATTTAATTATGCCCTTTGGACTGAACTCAATACCACCTAATAAACCCTGAGGTCTTAATGCCATAACTGCGATAACTGCAGCTCCATAAACTACCATACGCCAATCAGCAAATTCTCTGAAAGCTTCCGGTAAGAATGTTAAGAAGAATGTTCCTACTATAGAGCCTGTAATACTTCCTAAACCACCTATAATAACCATAATTGTCATTTCTGTGGATTTTGTTAACATGAACATTGCAGGGTTGATGAAAGTTAAATAGTGTGCCCAAAGTGCTCCACCGATACCTGCGTAAAGTGCACTAGCTGCTAAAGAAAGCATTTTGTATCTAAATACATTTATTCCTATAGCCTGAGCAGCTAATTCTTCTTCTCTAATAGCAACCATATTTCTTCCATGTCTGGATCTAATTAAGAACCACATGAAAATTACACCGATTATTACAAATGCATATACAGCAACTAAGGAAGATTTAAGAGGAATACTCGCCATACCTCTTGCACCACCGAAAGTCTGTACATTATTTAATATAAGTCTTATAGCTTCTCCAAATCCTAGAGTAGCTATACAGAAATAGTCTCCCTTTAGATTTAGGGTTAATCCTCCAATTATGAAGGACATCAACATAGCCACCAAACCGCCGGCTACTACTGCCGGAATGAAAGGCCAGTGCAACATTGTTGTTAATGATGCTGACACATAAGCTCCTATAGCCATGAAACCTGCATGACCAAAGGAGAATAATCCTGTAAACCCTGTAAGAAGGGACAAGCCTAAAACGACCATTACATTTATTCCACATAGAATAAGTATACCTTCAAGATAATACCAAGCCATTTGTTTCCCTCCTTATGCCTTATCTTCAACTACCTTGCCCATTAAACCTGATGGTTTAATAACAAGTACTAATATTAACAATACAAACGCTATTAAGTCTCTGTAATTGGATACAGAACTTGCAGCGAAGGTTTCGATTACGCCTAATAGGATAGAGCCTATTACTGCACCCGGTAAGCTTCCCAAACCACCAAATACAGCTGCTATAAAGGATTTATTAGTTATAATACCGATTTGAGGATATACGGTATATCTCATACCGAATAGCATTCCTGCAAAACCTGCCATAACTCCACCTATCATGAAAATAACGAATATAACTCTATCTACATTAACGCCCATAAGAGTTGCTCCTCTTGAACTATAGGAGGAAGCTCTTATTGCTAAACCAATTTTAGTCTTACCTAAGATGAATACTAAAATAAGTAAGCTAATGGCTGCGATAACAAACATCATCAAGTCTATCTTATTCACAGATATATCTGCAATCTGAATAGCGGTTTTTTCGAATACTGTAGGGTATGTCTTAAATGTAGGTCCAATAGTTGCAACTACAATATTTTCCAAGAATATGGAAGCACCCATAGCCGAAATTATAAAATATAAACTTGGAGCATTTCTTCTTCTTAGAGGGCTATATGCTATTTTCTCTAAGGTTACTGCCACCAATCCGCAGCAAAGCGCTGCTACAATCAAACCTCCTAATAGAGGTAAAGGTAATAAGGTCATAGCGTAAAGACCAAAATATGCACCTAACATGATTACTCCACCATGAGCAAAGTTGGAGAAATTCAAAATACTATATACTAATGAATATCCAACTGCCATCAGGGCATATACACTGCCTAAGGACAGTCCATTTATCAACTGTTGCAAAAATACGTTCATTTCATTCTCCCTTTTTTGAAAAAAACGGGGCTAGCACATGCTGCCCCGTTAATTATAACTTGTTATACTTCAGGACTGTATTTCTGAACGAATACTAAATCAGCTTTTCCGTTTTTATATGTATACTTCTGGATAGCCGCTTCCTTACCATCTGGGTTATGGTTTTCTGTGGACATCTTAATAGTTCCTGTTAATCCCTTAACTTCAACTTCTGTTAAAGCTGCAGCAACTTTTTCTGCAACAGATGTTCCAGCTTTTTCGATAGCTGCACATACTACTAAGAATGCGTCATGTGCCATGTAAGCGTTAAGTTCAATACCTGCATCAGCACCATATTTTTCATGATATGCGTCTTGAAGAGGTTTTGCTTCAGGGTCATTATAATCTAAGTGGTTTACTACATAAGAACCTTCGATAGCTTTTCCAGCCATTTCATTTAATTTTTCTGATGGCCATCCGTCACCGCCCATCAGAACTGCATTGATTCCAAGGTCTCTTGCCTGGTTAGCAATAAGAGCTGTTTCTTTATACATACCTGGAAGTAAGATAATTTCCGGATTAGCTTTCTTAATCTTAGTAAGCTGTGGTTTAAAATCTGTATCGCCGGAGTTAAATGCTTCATCTGCTACAATTGTTCCGCCGGCCTTCTTGAAAGTTTCAACGAAGAATTGTCTAAAGCCCTGTGCATAGTCAGAAGAAATATCATAAAGAACTGCTGCTTTACTGAAGTTCAACTGCTTAGCTGCATAAGATGCTGCTACAGAACCCTGATATGGGTCTATAAAGCAAACTCTGTAACTATATTCATTTAAAGAGCCGTCATCGTTTACAGTAACCTTAGGGTTAGTTGCAACTGTTGCGATACCAGCTGTCTTAGCCTGTGTAAGAACTCCTGCCATAGCAATCGCTCCTGCAGATGCGTTAGGTCCAATAATAGCTGCAACATTATCCTGAGAAACTAATCTCTTTGTAACGTTGATTGTTTCATTTACATCGCCCTTAGTATCATATTTTACTAATTCTAACTGACGACCTAAAAGACCACCTTCTGCATTTTTCTGTTCAATTAACATTTCTAGAGTCTGGCTTTCACATTTTCCCCAAACTGCTTGGTCACCTGTAAGAGGTCCTAACCAACCGATCTTAATGGGACCATCTTCATCTCCACCGCCTCCACATGCGGCCATTGAGAATACCATTACTAATGCTAATAAAATCACTAATAATTTTTTCATAACTATAACTCCTCTCTTTGAATAAATAGTTTAATATAGTGTTATGGATGTATACTTTTACCTCCAAAATCTATGCATATTATACAAACTGACTTCAAAAACATTCATTCAACTTCAAAAAGACTCATTTTTTTCACAAAATCTTCAATTTTCTTCACATAACTTCAAACATCTTCAAACTTATGACTTTTTCTTAAATATAAATTGTGCTATAATTCTATTATAAGGTTTTCAGATTAATGAAAGGTTTGGTATTATAGATTTTGGTAAATATAATGCCTACATTATGTATATGAAGAAACAAAGTAAACTTTTTTTAATGGTAGCTATAAGCTCCATAGCCTCTCAAATATATGTAAATATGTTTGTAGACGGCTTCATAATAGCCTTATCTGTTGTAATGATGGGCTTTTTCTTATATGTATTTAAGGACATAGAACCTACCTTGGCGTGTGGACTTATTGGGATATTTTCTCCTTTATTCAGACTTTTTATAGTGCTTTTTAGAGGTGCTCCAATATTCCCTTCTCTAACTCTGGTTCTGCCTGATATGGCGTTTTTCTTTGCTTATGCCTTAATATTTGGAGTTATTTTTAACTTTTTAGGATATAATTCCTATAAAAAATACTATATAAGATTAGTAGTTAGTGATTTCTTATCTAACTGTGCTGAAATGGCAACCCGTTTTATAGTCTTAGATACTAAATTTGGTTGGAATCAAATCAGCGGTTTAATAATATTAGCCCTTTGTAGAAGTTTTTTCATAATACTTTTATGTGTTTTTTCGGATGTTTATACGTCCCTCCTCACTAAAAAAGAACATGAGGATAATTACAAGAAATTAGCCATTATGGCTTCTACCTTTAAAAGTGAAGTTTATTTCATGGAAAAAAACATGAACGAAATAGAAGAAATTATGAAAAATGCCTTCACTTTATATAGAACCTTAGCTCAAGAAAAATATCCTAAAGAATTGCAAAATATATCTTTAGAGATTGCTAAAGATATACACGAAGTAAAAAAAGGTTACAAACGAGTAATCATGGGCTTAGAAGATAACTTCCTTACAGATTTGAACTATGCCCCGTTAAAACTAAATGAAATAATGGTTATATTAGCCACCCATGTTAATAACAATGCTGCAAATAGGAAATTAGACTTGACTTTTTCCTATTCTGTTCAAACCAATTATATAATCAATAATCATTTTGCGATGATGAGTATATTGAGAAATTTAGTATCAAATAGTATGGATGCTCTGGAAGGCAACAATATGTATAAAGGTCATATTAAAGTTTCCTGTTCTGATATTATTAAAGACAATGAGAAATTTTGTAGAATTTTAGTTTCTGATAACGGACCGGGCATAGATAAAAATCTAATAGATGTTATATTTGAACCCGGATTTTCCACAAAATATAACAAGCAAACGGGAGATATTAACAGAGGTGTAGGCTTAACCTTAGTACATGATTTAACAGTAGAAAAATTCAAGGGACAAATAGAAGTAACCTCTACGAAAAGAGGTACTACCTTTAAAATTGACATACCGGTACAAGTATTCGATATACCTATTAAGGAGGATGAAATTCAATGAAGTTTTATGTTTTAGATGATTTAATTAAATCAGTTAAAAGTCTTACTAATATTATAGAAACGAAAAACTTAGGAGAAGTTATCGGTTTCAGCACTGATTCTGAAAAGGCAGTAGGTGAAATTCTTTCTAAAAGCCCTGATATAGTTATAGTAGACCTATTAATGCCGGTAAAAGACGGAATTACTGTAGTAAATGAGGTTAGGGAAGTTAATCCGGATATAAGCTTTATTATGGTTTCACAAGTAGTTGATAAAAATATGATTTCTGATGCCTATGGCTCCGGAATTGAATTCTTCATCACCAAACCAAATAATGTAATAGAAATTGAAAATGTAATAAAGAGAGTAGTAGAGAAAAAACAGCTCACTTCAGTGGTTCAAGGTATTCGTTCTGTGATAGGAACTCCGGAAATCAGCAATTCTGTAAACAATCATGAAGCTCATGATAAAATTTTAAATAAGGCAAAAAAGATTTTAGGTTCTGTAGGTATGCTTGGAGAAAGTGGAACAAAAGACATAACCAGTGTTTGTGAAATGTTAAATACAAAAGGTGAAAAATACGATAGTAAAACCACCCTTAATATCTATGCTGAATCCCTAGGAGAAGATCCTAAGAGTGTAAAGCAGAGAATTCGCAGAGCTATAAAAAGAGGTTTAACAAATGTAGCTGCTCTAGGAATTGAAGACTATTATAGTGAAAGTTTTGATGAATTTTCCCACGTATTATTTAATTTTGATTCTGTAAGAATGGAAATGGACTTACTGAGAGGTAAGGCACAATACGGCGGTAGACCGTCTATCGACACCTTTTTTGAAGGTTTAGAAATACTATGTGAAAGAGAATAATTAACCTAATGTTTTTTTCAAATTTAATAAATGTGCCGAAGAGCCTGCAAGGGTAGAGGCTTTAGCGCCTGTTAAGGTGCTGAGACTGCAACCTGCTGAGCAGGCGGCGAGTCTCCGATGCTTCAACAATTTATAAAAAACAAAATTTAAGCGTTGACAAAAGAAATAACGACCATGCAAGAGTAGTAAATACTCCTGTGTGGTCGTTTTCTTATAATCATTGAAACGATAATTCTTTCATTGCAATTATATCATTCTAATAATTTTATATCATTCTAATAATTTTATATCATTACTCATTATCCTTTCTCTCCTTATATATTTTTAATTATTATCACATTTCTATGATTATCTCCACACTATCATTCTATGGATATTTTCTAAAAATAAGCATAACTTTTTTATTTTTTTGTTTTACGATATTGGTATTTTATCAATTTAGAACAACCTTTTACCCTTAACTACCATTTCGATTAGCCTATTGTAAGACAAAATCTAAAAATTTATAGCTTATTTATAAAATATTTTTACCCCCTAATCCCAAAAAATTAATGCCCATTCACTAATTGTTGCAACACCCTATTTGCTACCGGACCTGCAACTTGAGCTCCAAATCCGCTTTTTTCAATACATACCACAAAGGCATAATCACCTGTATAACCTACGAACCAACCATTAGGTAAATTCCCTTTCATAGTCTCTGCGGTTCCGGATTTTGCATGAAGGTTTAAGTTGGGAAAATTTCCGTCTCCATAATTGGACTTAACATTATTTCTCATCATATCACCTAATTTTCTGGCAGTATCAGGATTAATAAGGGAAATTTTATTCTTAGGGGAATCTTCTAATATTCTTGGATAAGCTGCTTCCCCTTCACCTGCAATAGCTCCAATATATACCATCATAGAAAGAGGATTTATCCAGTCCTTATACTGGCCTATTCCTGCCCAGCCTAAATTCACCTTATTCGTATCAAAATCAAAATATCCCTCAGCTGTTTTTATACCATCTACATTATATGAAGTTGTAAGCCCTGATTTCGCCACATATTCTTTTAGAACATCCCTTCCCAATTCTATAGCTAACTGTGCATAAGCTCCATTACAAGAATTAGCCAATGCACCATAAATGTCATTTGTTCCATGTATCTTAGGACAAGTAACCCTTTCGCCATCTATGTCATAAACTCCACTACATCTAAAAATCCAGCTGTTTATATCTTTTTTCTTTTCTAAGGCAGCTTCTGTAGTAACTAATTTAAAAATAGAACCCGGTGTAAGTTTGCCCTGCAAAACTTTATTCACATAAGTACCTTCTTTAACTTGGCTAATATCTACATCTGCCATAGGATCTACAGTAGGTGTACTGACCATCGTTAAAATCTCGCCGGTTTTCCAATTATAAATGCCTACAAAACCTTCTCTATCTCCCAAAGCTCTATACGCAGTTCTATTTAACTCACTATCTATTGTTAATTTAAGTTCTCGTTTATATAAACTATTAGTTCCTGTAAAAAAGTTATAACCAATAATTTTATCTCTAAAGGCAACATTGGCTCCCGTAGAAATATTATATCGTTTATCTCCGGTTATATGGCAATTTGCCACCCTTAATTCTAAATCCTCAGAATATTTAGTGCCCTCATCAGAATTTTTTAAAAGATATACTCCATTTCTGTCCACTAAAGAGCCTACATTCAACTGACCATTTTTAAAAATATGCTGATTTCCATAAAAAGTCGCCCAATCGCTCCCCTTTATGAACATTCTTCCCACAAAAAAGCAAATTCCTAAAATAAATACAGCTACCAAAGTTAAACATAAGAAAGCTCTTCCTTCTAATTTTTTCATCTCTTAAGCCCTCCTTTAACAGCCAAACTAGCCTTTTCTCTAGTATCCGCAGCCTTTAAAAATGCCAACAATCCCCACGAAACCATAATAGAAGTTCCTCCATTAGATACAAATGGCAAAGTTACTCCTGTAAAAGGAAACAAGTCCATAGACCCAAATATATTCAACATAGTTTGAAATATAAACATGGACATGGCACCGCAAGCTGCTATTGTATAATAAGTAGACCTACCTGCCATAATTGATTTTACTGAAAAAATAGCTAAGGTTACAATAGATACTACTACTAAAAGTGCTATAATAAGCCCCCATTCCTCTATAAGCATACCGAATACCATATCTGTATCTGCTGCAGCTACGCCCTTAAGCCAGCCTGCTCCGGCGCCTACTCCTATAAGACCCCCATCTGCCGCTGCTGTCATGGCACGGGTTTGCTGGTATCCTGCAGCATCTACCAGCTCAGGACTCCAAACATTTCCCCAAGTCGCAAATCTTGCCGCAACATAAGGTTTAAATCTTAAAATTATAAAACCACCTACGCCGGCAGCTCCTAAAATCAAGAAAAGTTTAGAAAAATCTCCCGACCTTAAAAATGAAATAATTAAAAAGGTTACGAAAAATATTAGAGCAGTACCGAAATCTCCCATCAAACCTAAACAAGCAAAACAGAAAAATGAGTAGGCCATAAATATCCATAAATTCTTTTTTTGAAATAATTCATCTAATGTAGCAGCCCCTATCCATATAAAAGCTATTTTTACAAGTTCTGACGGTTGAAAAGTAAATCCACCAATTTGAATCCAGTTTCTCGCTCCAAATCCAATAGTTCCTAATGTTAAATTCACTATTAACAGCACAACTGTGCCACCGAATAAAATCCATCTTAGAGCCTTTGCTCTCTCTAAATTACGCATTATTAGACAAATAGTAAACATAATTATTACACCTAGAGCTATAGCTATAAATTGCCTGAAAATTTTCTCCGGTGCAGAGCTGGCGACTACAGCTAAATTCAAGGTAGATAGGAAAAAAGCTATGGTTTCCATTTCAAAGCCCTTACTTCCTAAAGTCGAAAGCACTCCCGTATATAGCCACATTAAGATACACAAACCTAAAATTCCACCAACAATATATACCAGATTTTCATTACCCTTAGATATCCAAAGTTGCATTACAGTTAAAATTTGAAACAAAGTCAAAGCTGCTAAGGTTGGTCCCGCCGACATAACCTTAGTATCTAAATTACGCATACTTGTATTATTATTCTTTTCTTCTAGGCTAATAGGTAATAGGGTAAATTCTGTCATACCTATTCTCAGAATATCTCCATATTCCATCTTAATAGGCGGGCCCATTTCGCCCATTTTACTAATCTTAACAAAATCTTCTGCTCCACCATCTTCATCTTCAGCCAAGTAAGTACCATTTTTAGAACCTAAATCTCTATAAAACCACTGTCCTTCCGTATTCCTCATAAGTATGCCATGATTTCTAGACATAGTATTATCCTCTACCTGAATATCACAGCTTCGCCCCCTACCTATAACATTTTCCCAGTGAGAAATAGGTATTTTTTCTTCCGAATCAAAGACTAATATTCCCTCTTCATCTGCCATATATTTTTTAATAACCATATATGCCCAAACTTCAGAGGTATTATTTGCCTTAACTAAGGATAAAATACTTCTTGCCAAAATATATATAGCTAAGACAATAAAAACAAATTTAAGTGCCCATAGCCCTAATGTTAAAATATCTTCCATTTGACATCCCCTCTTAAATTTCAATAAATTTCAATTCCCTCATGATATTAAATTTTACCACTTTAATAGATTTATGTCGACTACTAAATAATAAGCTTTCAAAACTCGATTTATAAAATATTTATTTAAATATTTAAGTCGAATATAGGTTTACGATTCCTTCCTTCTAGGGTATAATTATAACATTAAGTTATTGGCTAATTGTTATGAGGTAAATAGTATGAGATATTCAGAAATAAACGGAACTAAAATTTCATCTTTAGGTTTCGGTATGATGCGACTTCCCCTTGATACTCAAGGTGAGATTGACTTTCAACAAGGGTTTGAAATGGTGGATTTTGCTATAAAAAACGGTATAAATTATTTTGATACAGCTTATATGTATCACCACGGTAAATCCGAACCTTTCGTTAAAAAAGCTCTATCTGAAAGATATGATAGAACAGAGTTTTTATTGACCAGTAAGCTGCCGACTTGGCTCTGCCACTCTAAAGCTGAAGCAGAAGAAAAATTAAAAGAACAACTTGAGCGTTGCGGAGTCGATTATTTTGATTTCTACCTGCTCCATAGCGTAGATGAAGAAACATGGGATAATATAGAAAAAAATAACATGGGTGAAGTCATGGCAGAAGCTAAGAAAAAAGGCTTAGTAAAGCATATAGGCGCATCTTTTCACTGTGGACCTGTACTCCTACGCAAAGTTTTAGAAACTTACGGAGATATTTTAGAATTTATACAGCTTCAAATAAATTATCTAGACTGGGATTTCATAAATGCTAAAGAATTATATCAAATAGCAGAAGAATTTAATAAACCTGTAATTATTATGGAACCTCTTCGTGGAGGTATGCTGTCTAAAGTTCCGGGAGCTAATGCCAGAAAAGTATTAAATAAGTTAATTGAGGCAAAAAATCTCAGCTATACCGATTTAGCTTTAGGGTGGGTCGACAGTCTGCCCCAAGTAGTTATAACCTTATCCGGTATGTCTAATTTAGAGCAAATGAAAGAAAATATAACATTTTTCAGCAAACCTGAAGGTTTATCTAAAGAAGATGTGAACATAATCAATGAAGCTGCTGCTTCCCTTTCTAATGAATTGTTCATACCTTGTACGAAGTGTAATTATTGTCAGGACTGCCCTAAGGGTATCCATATTCCCGAAGTATTTGAACAATACAATGAAGCTGCTGCTAAAGACTTTCATTATATATGGGGCTCACTTTCACAAAATTACAAAAAATTGACTCCATCAGCTAAAGAATGTATTGCATGTGGTCTCTGCGAAAAATCTTGTCCACAGCATTTAAAAATTATAGACTTACTAAAAGAAGTAGAAAATAAATTTGATTATCTTGAAACCATAGGAGAATAGTAATGTATCTAAAAACTACGGCAAAGAATTTATTAAGAAGTGGATTAGAAATAATCAACACATCATTTCTTCCTAATTTTTTTGCTTATGTGTGTATAATAAGTATAATATTAGCAGGCAGTATCACTTATGCCTCCGCTATAGAAACAGTAGAAAGCGCTTCCTTAGAAAAGGCTATGCATAGCCCTCTAGTTATGGCTAAAACTCCAAGTAAATCTGAAATTGTAGATTATTTAGAAAATCACCCCACCGGTGTAATGAGCCACAATTTTTTAGGCAATAGTATAAGCAACTGGGAGGCAAGTTTTGCCGAAAATCCTAATCTTTACGGAGAAAAGGGGGCATATAAAGAAGGTAGACTTACAGATGAAGATGAAGTATACGCTTTAAACACAGTAAAAACCATACGATATATGTCAGGAGTTTCTGACAAAATATATCTTTCTGATATTATGAGTAACTTCGCACAAACCTCTTGTCTAATAAGTTATCTAAATGGTGAAATTTCACATAACCCTAAGATGCCCGAAAACCTAAGCCGTGAAATATATAACCGCGGATTTACCGGTTCCGTTTTATCTAATTTAGCTTACACTAAATGGCAAAATTCCAGCTTAAAATGGTCCATAATCAATGGTTGGATGTATGATGGAGATAAGGCAAACTCTAAGGTATTAGGTCACCGCCGTTGGATTCTTAATCCTTCCTTAGGTAGCACCGGTTTTGGTATGATAAGTGGTGTTAATGGAACATATAGTGCCATGTATGTCAACGACTATTCTAATAGAGATGACAATACAGGTATAATCCCTTGGCCTACCAGGTATACTCCCACTTCTTACTTCCCTGCTGATTCTCCGTGGAGTCTTATGGTAAATCGTAAAATATCTAAAGAGGATGTTATTATAGCCATCACCAGAGTATCCGATAGAAAGACTTGGTCTTTTTCTAATAATTCTACAAACAGCTATGTTCCAAATTCAACCAATAGTTCAGGCGGCGATTTCTATGTAGATAACGGAAACTATGGTAAAGGAAGTTGTATAATATTTAGACCTAACGGTATCGGTGCTATAGGAACCAATCCTAAAGAAGATAGATTTTTCATAATAGTTTTAATAGATGGTCAAAAGCTGAATTACGAAGTGAACTTCTTCAATCCCAATTCTATTAAAGCTCCTCCTGCTCCCAATAAACCAAATTTAGAATATTTCAATCCTGATAGAGTATCTGTTAAATGGGATAAAATAAATCAAGCGAATTCCTATGATATATACAGAAAAGTTTATAAAGGTAGTTGGAAGTTATTAAATAATGACTTAGATGAAAACTATTTCAACGATTACAGTGTAAAAAAGGGGTTAAAATATTACTATAAATTAGTAGCTAAAAATTCTGTAAAACACGCCACTTACGAAAGTGATTTTTCAAAATCTGTAAGTATAAAAGTACCTCTGGACGAACCTGAGATAACCAACATAAAGGCAATTAAGGGCAGTGTTAAACTAAACTGGAACAAGATACCAAAGGCAGAAAAATATATTGTCTATAGAGCTTTAAAGCCTAAGCTACAGACTAGAAGTATTTCCGCTTCAGTTAAATGGAAAGCTATCGCTACTGTAAATACCACTTATTTTACAGATAAATCTAAGGAAATCAATCAATATTTAGCTTCATCTCTTAAGAGAAAATCCAGTAACTATGTATATAGAATAAGAGCCTATAGAACTTATAAAAAACTTAAAGGGTATAGTCCTTATTCCGAAGAAACATATATTAAATAAGTACAATATACTGTGAAATAATACTTTTTTTAATTTTCACAGTACAATAATTGTTAAATAATACTGCGAATTTAATTTTTCTTTAAATTCACAGTATATTTCATTATATTTCACCTTCAAATTTAACTCCAATCAAAAAAAATGTACTGTGAAATTTCAAAACTTTCTATTTCACAGTACAAAATAATCCCTCTATATACTATATATACTCTATATAAATGTATAAAAGTGAACAATATTCATATCATAAGGCTCATTCTTTCCATGACTGCCCAAAAAGCCCCAAGCTCTATGACAACCATGATCCGGGGCGAAACCTAAAACAGTCCTATGCCCTTTACTCTGCCACTTTTTCTTAATTTCTTCACGAATTTGGCAGTAAGTATCTATATTTTCTCTCAAAGCCCTAAGGCTCCTTTTTCCTTCCGGTGTAAATCTATGCATATAATAATCATAATCCGGATTATAAAGTATTATCACATCATACTCATCAGCTTCTATAAGTTCCATAGCTTTATTGTTACATTCTTCTTTAGTGGGATAGATGAAATAATCTATATTCCTTTCTAAAAATATAACAGAAATACTATCCTTAGCAGTGGATACAATAGCTACTTTCTTGCCAGCCTGAGGCAATAAATCAAAAATAGTAGGCACCTTTAAAACCGGTTTTTCATATTTCTGTATACCATGATCTTTAGGAAGAAGTCCACTGTACATAGAGCCAAAACACGCCGGCGTAACAGGCGGATATACAGACATCATCTTTAATTTTAAATCTGCATCAAGCTCCAAATCCTTAAAATCTTCCCTGTACTTGTCATATATCCACATAGCAATGGCATCCGGATTATACATAAATACTCTGTCTACAGGTTTTTGAAATTTTTTAGAACTTTCCTCTATAACTTCAGAAATCGGCGCTGCCATTTTTTCTTCTTTTGCTACACCTAGTAATTCTAAAACTGTAGCTGCCACCTTAGTAATTTGGATTTTGTTAAATTCTACCATAATAAATTCCTTTAATATATTTCCTAATAATCCTATTTAACACTTAATACAGAACCGACTGTAGCTAACACGGAACTAAAAATAACCAATAATTGAAATGGTAATGTTCCAAATTTACCACATATAGTATCGACTCTCTCTCCATGTTTTCTGGAACGATTATAGGCTAAAATGATTCCTATTCCTGTTAAAACCTGAATTATTCCTGCCAACCTTGCAAATGCAACAAAACTTGCCATTCCAAAGAGAGCTATAGCCAAACATGGCAGCGAAGCTAAAAGCCATGATATTTTTAAATTCAATTTAGTTTGCTCCGCTACAATATCTCTTAAGTTCAATGTATTAGCCCAGAAGGAAGTGGATAGAGCCAATAGAGAAAAAACATAACCAATAATACTAACCCAGCCTCCCAAATGATAGGAAAGGTCAACTAAAGCTCCGTTTTCTGAAATATTTTCTCCAGCCCCTATTAAAGTCATAAAGGTAATGATTAAAATAATTAAAATGTTTACCCCCGTACCACAAGCTATGGAAAGGCGAATCTTCTTCTTATCTCCATTCACCCCTTTAACTACTTGAGGTACAGACATTACTGCCGAAAGAGAAAAGGCTACCATACTATATAAAGCAAGTACATTTGTTATAGCAATGTGTTCCTCTTTAAGAGGGCTTAAAGTCGAATTCAGAGTGGCTACAAAAAGTATACCTACTACTAATACCATAGCTATTACAGAATATTTTTCACAAATTCCCACAAACTTCATGCCTAAATATACTACCCCTGCTGCCAAAACATAATATAAAATCATTCCAACAGTAGAATTAAGCCCAAACCAAGAAGTGAAAACTGCTCCTGCCCCTGTAATGAAACCACTTACATTTACCATAACAGAAAGACCTAGAAGTGCAAATACTATCCATGTGGCAATTTTTTTAAACTTGCCTTTAAACAGTTCCTCTTCAAAGCATTTAACAAAATGTGCTCCCCCGTTATTATAGGATAATTCTCCTATCATCAAGTGAAGAAGTAAGTTCACAAAATATGCAATTATGATAGTTAATAAAAACTCTCCCCAAGAGTTTCTAGATGCTAAAAACGGTACTGCTAAAACCCCTGACCCCACTCCATGTCCTACAATAAGACTGGTAGATTCCATAAATGTGAGCCTTGCCTCACTTTTGATTTCATTACTCATACTTTTTTCCTTTTACCAAATATTAATTCTCTTTTTAGGAGGTACATACATCTTATCTCCCTTTTTCAAATCATAAGCCTCATAAAATTCATCTGTAAGACCTAAAATCGCATTTACTCTGATTTTATCCGGTGCATGCTCATCATCAGAAATCAAATTTTCTATATAAGTATCTGTATACTTAGATGCCCATGATCTGGCATAACTTTCAAAGAATTTTCTTAAGCTTTCTTTATCCTTAGGTACTAACTGGACTACTACTTCCATACCGCCTAAATCTGCAATATTTTCCGGTAATGTAAGTTTTCCATCTATATATAAATCATTTATCTTTAAAGCTCCAAAATGCTTAATCATTATTTTCTGAAGTTTCTTAAACTGTCTGTAGTCTTTTTTAGTCCACCAGTTACGATAATTTCCTCTTTCATCATAATTAGCTCCATCATTATCAAAGGCATGGGTTATCTCATGTCCTATAGTAACACCTGTACCACCTAAATTAGAAGCATAATCACCATCCGGAGTATAAAAAGGCGGCTGAAGTATTCCGGCAGGAATAGTGATGGAATTCTTAGTCGCGTCATACATGGCATTCACTTCTGTCACCCCTAAAGGCCATGCTTCCTTATTAACAAACTCACTAGGCTCGCCTGTTTTACCACTGTTTTTCATATATTCTAAAACATTAGTTAAAAGGTCGCCCCCTTCTTTCGGAGATGCTAATTGACAAGTTAAAACATCCTTACCCCATTCTCCATTAGGATAACCCACATTCATAGTTAAGTTTTCTAATTTCTTAAGGGCTCCGGCTTTAGTTTTTTCACTCATCCATTTAGTAGACTTAACCTTTGTCTTATAAGCCTCCCAAACTTCTGTAACAAGCTTCTTAGCATCTTCTTTCATCTTAGGAGTAAAATACTTATCTGTATAAAGCTTACCTACTTCTTCTTCTAAAGTAAATCTTGTAGATTCTAAAGCCTGCTTTTCAGGATCATATTTTTCTTCCACTCCGTACATAAAATTAGTAAGCTCTAAGTTAGCCTTTTGAAAACGCTCCGGTAAACACTGATATTGACCTGCAAAGCTATCTAAAAGCATGAAGATAGTAAGTTTCTTCATTAAATCTAGCTTATCATTTCTTAAATATTTTTTATTTAATACTTTAGCAAAATTAGGATCTCCTACTAAAATTTCTTTTTTATTAACCTTAATAGACTCTTTTAAATTATCCTCGTTTATCTTCATTATTTCTTCCATATCTAAATTGGAATAAAGTTTTTTTAGCTTGGACATATTATAAAAATAATATTCTTCTTCATCATCACTGCCTTCATTAGCAGCTTTAGACATATCCTTAAAATATTTTGCAATACCCTTAGCATAGGCTTTACCTTCTTCTTCCTTAAGACCATAGCCTACTAACATTTTGCTAATATATTTTTTTGCTTCTTTTATAGTTTTTTTATCAAAATCTGTGAAGTCAAAATCTGTAGTATCTCCATATACATAATAAACAAAATGATCTGCGTCATAAGGATCTATATCAAAACTTGGAAGCATTGGTAATGAATAAGCATAAATAGAGATTTTTGCCCATACATTTCCTAATTCCTTAATATCCTTAGCATTTTCTACTAAATCCAATACAGGCTTAAGACATTTTAAATCTGCTTTTTCACGGGATTCCGTATCCTTAGCACTTAAATAAAACTGTGCAACTTTTCTCTCTACAGAATCCTTGTTGTATTTATCAATATTATCACCTAAATTTTTAATAATTTCATCAGTCCTCTTATCCGTATCTTCGGCTAGTTCTGAAGTAACGCTCCAATCACCGGTTTCCGGATTTATGACCTTATCCTTAGAAAACTCACCATTTACATAATCGAAATAATCGTCCTCTAGTCTCACTGTCCCTGCTACCTTAGCAGTATCTGCATAAGCAGAAAAGACAAAAGATAAACTTAACGCCAACGCTAAGATTACCACACTAATTTTTCTCAAGTTACTGTTCTTCTGTTTCATTGTTGTCCCCTTAATTAAAATTTATATTTCTAGTAATTTTAAACCCCTTTTTTAAAGTAAAAATAAGTTTCATCTTCTCTGTCGAAATCCATATTGGCATCAAGCATATAATATGAAGCTCTATTCGCTTTAAAACATTTAGATACTACCCTTTTAAGAAATCCTGTGTCTATTGCCCAATTAACTATAGCTCCAAAGGCTTCTTTTCCATATCCCAAGCCTGCAAAGTCCTTATGAATTCTTAAACCTAATTCCCCTACTTCACCTTCTTGAAAATCAAAAAACACTGCTTCACCTATCATTTCACCCTTTAATCTTACGGCGAAATTTAAAGCCTCTCTATTATCAAAATCCAACCTCTGAACTTCATAGAAACTATCAAACTGTAGCTCGCCCTCTAAAGAACCTACATCATCATATCCCCAATAAAGATTTCTATCCTTATCTAATACAATTTTATTATAGTTTTCAATATCTCTTGGTTGAATTTTATTAAGCAGCAGCCTTTCACTATGAATTTCCGGCACCTCAGTTATATTCCACATTTAATATCTCCTAAAGCTAATATCCCTATCTGTTAAAATCACTTAAATATCAAAAAGTTTATATAGCCTATTCTACTACACTATCAATTTTATCCACTATTATATCACTTTTTTTATTAAATCCCAATAGGGCTAACCCACTAATTATTAAAGGTAGGATAAAATTTATACCTCTACTTAAAATTATACCGCTTCCCATCAATGTAGGAGGGAAAATTTGACTGAATATTAGGGCAAAACCTGCCTCAGTAGCACCTTCTGCGCCGGGAAGAGGTAATACAGATACTGACACATAAAGCATACCTTGCATTATCAAAATCTGCCATCCGCTTATTTCTGCTAACCCTAAAGCTCTATATATGAAAAATACTATGGCATGATATAGTAAAAGTTGAATCATTGCCACCATTAAAAGCTTAATAATCAATTTGGGATTATTTCTAATTATTACAGAAGCCTCTGCGTACTCATCTAAGGATTTATTCAATTTTTCTCTTAAAGAATTTTGCTTATCCTTATTTTTTCTGAAAAATAATTTTATTATAATATTTAGACCAAAATTAAATATTTTTTTGCTCAGATTTTGAGAAAAAATCCCTATTAATAGTAAGGTTAAAACTACTAAGTTTATTCCAATACCCAGCCCAAAGGCAGTCATTATCTGTGGATCTCCAATTAAGCCCTTACTAACAGAAATTAACATCCCTAGAGTTCCTATTGCTATGCCTACAATTTGAAACACGGTTAGCTGTATAATCAAAGCTAAGGAACCATGGGCTATGGAAATTCCGTCTTTAGACATATAATATAATTGTACAGGCTGTCCTCCTGTAGCTGATGGCGTAATCGAGCTAAAAAAGAAACCGGCAAAGGCATACTTTATCATATCTAAAAAGCCTATTTTATGTCCCAAAGCCCTCAATACTAAGCCTATATTTAAACCTTCTCCTATAAAAAAGCAAAATATTGATACAATACCTAAGAGCAACCATTTTATATCTACAGTTTTAAGGGTCAACCAAAGCTCATTTACTCCATATTTCCTTAAAATAAAATATAAAATTATACCCATAAAAATCGGTAATATCAAACCTATTTTAAGATTTTTTTTCATATTAGGGCATATTTCCTCTTTATGAGTCAAAGAATCTTCTTCTCTATCTATATCCATTAGGAATTGCCTCCTCTACCGTTTTGAGAATAAATCCCTTTTTTAACCAAAGTGGTATAACCGATTCTAAAGCTCTAAAGGTTTTTTCCGGAGCGTCATTTTTGCCTCTACCGTCGTGAAGGCAAATAACACTGCTGTCTTTAGTTCTGGTAAGTAACCTGCGTTTAATTTCATCTACAGAAATATTAGCTTTCCAATCCTGAGCCATAACATCCCATAATACCATTTTCAAACCATACTTCTCTGCGATTTCCACCGCATATCCTTTTCTATGACCCCATGGTGGTCTATAAAATTTAGGCTCTATACCTAAGTTTTTTAATGCCCTAATGGATTTTTGCATGTCTTCTTCGAAAGTCTTTTTCCCCATTAAAAAGGCACTTTTATGACTATAGGAATGCAGCCCTATACTATGACCTTCTTCTTCCATACGTTTCACAATATCAGGATTCTTTTCTATAAACTTTCCTACCATAAAAAAAGTGGCTCTCACCTTATATAACCTGAGCAAATCCAATATCTTAACTGTATATATCGGATCAGGTCCATCATCAAAGGTAAGAACCACTGTGTTTTCTTCTAAGGTAGGCATCTTTCGTCTTATGCCCATATCCTATTTTCTCCCATTTCAAAATCACATACAGGATCTACAGCTTCAAATGAATCTGTAACCCTCTGCATATTCCCCTTCATTTCTAAAAGCAAATCCTGATTATTTAAAAATGCTTGTAAGTCTGCACCCTTATTTTTATTATCCTTGTCAACTACTCTTCCCAGCCCCTTGATTCTAATAAATTCTGCATTTCCCTTTTCCTGTTCTAAGAAAGGTTCTACCACATATAAAGGTGTCTTAGAAGCTATGGCTTCAAAAGTTGTAATACCGCCCGGCTTAGTCACTATAACATCAGATGCTTTCATAAAATCGGCAACTCTATCTGTATAGCCTATCACCTCAATATTAGGGAACTTAGCCTTAGCCATTTCTACTAATTTTATGTTCTTGCCTGCAATAAGTACTGCATTGACATTCTTCATATTATTTAGAGCTTGCAGTAGGTTGTCATCACTTGGAATCATACCTAGACCTCCGCCCATAATAAGCACTTGCTTTTTATCAGCTTCTGTCTTTACTAAAGCAGGCTTGATGCCCTTTTCAAAAGACTTATGGAACTCACTTTTTACAGGTATACCTGTAATATGGATTTTATTAGATGGAACGCCTTTTTCAATTAAAGCGATTTTAGTAGAAACATCGCCTACGAAATATTTTTCCACATTGTCTGCTATCCACTCTTCATGAACGGTAATATCTGTAATATAAGTATATAGTGGAATTTTGCACTTCCTAATATCTTTATAAGCAGAAATATACTTTCCACTTATAGGAATATCAGAAATAATCATATCAAGATCATACTCATCAATTAATTTATCAATTTTGCGTACTAAAGCTTTCTTTAGAGGCACCTTTCCGTATTTGCCAGATGCCACATTTAAATAATTATAAATTCTAGGCACCTTTGAAACCAGAAGTGAAAAGCCTCCATATATAGCCTTACTACTCTTTGGAAATATCCAATCCATAAAGTCTACTGTATGAACCGTGACATCATTTTTCATCTCTAAACTTTCTTTAATCGCTTCAGCACACTTAACATGCCCCATACCAAAACGACCTGTTAAAATAACAATATTCATAATCCCTCTCTCTTTCTCTTTCGAAAATACATACTATCAAATTAACTACCTTTTAAATTCCAAACTTCCCCAAGTTTTTCATTCTTTATAAAAAGTTTAACATTATAATGTGTGTTTTCTGTTAAAAAAATCTTACAACTTTCTTAAATTTCTTTACAAAATCCCTCTTTTCTTTGATATTTACATATTCTCTAAATATTTTTTAGGATTGAATTGTTCAAAAATTGGTGCAGCTCCTTCTAATTCGCATTGAATCAAGTCTTCCATCTTAGTTATAGTCCACATAAATTTACTGCCCTTATATCTATCTAAAGCCTTTATTTTTCTATCAGAAAATCTATATGCCACAAAATCCGGCTTCCCAGCCACATTGACTATTAAGTTTTTCAAAAGAAAATCTTCAAACCTATTCACACTTCCATCTTTCAAAAGCTGACCGGACAGTTGCCCTCTAACCACCTCAGGATAATGCTTTCTAAGATGATAAACTGCATGAGGACTAAAAGACTCTATACAATATAAACCTTTATATCCTTCTAAGGATTTCATTACTCCATCTGTTAAAGCTTTATAATTTTTTCCTAAAACTTTTAATTCAATTATGAGAGGAATTTTTCCTTGAACCAAATTTAATACTTCCTTAAGTTCAGGAATTTTTTCTTCACTTGCTTCTAAATTAAAGTCTTTTATTTCATCAAAATCATGTTCCTCAACCTTTAAATCCACTCCACAAGTTCTCTTTAAACTGTGATCATGAATAACCGCTAATCTATTATCTTTAGTTAAATGAACATCTAACTCTATACCAAATCCCTCATCTACAGCCTTCTTAAAGGCAATCATAGAATTTTCAGGTATCTCAGGCTTGTTATGAAAGCCTCTATGAGCATACCTTGTTTTTTTTAATGCTTCTAATAATATATGCTTTGAATTCAAGTTTTTACCTACTTCCCATTGATAAAATATTCTTTCAATATTTTTATATTAGACTAGTCCATATCCATATCAGAAAAGGCTTCTATGCCCTTCTTTAAATCTGTCGGCTTGGAATCTCCATGCTTAACAAATATCATAGTTACGAAAGCTATTAAAGAAAATATGGTTGCATAAGGAAAAAGTGTCATGTAACCTATCTTTTCCAAGAAAAATCCTGATAATACCGGTGTAAATACCTGTGCCGCCATGGAAAAAGTATAATACATCCCTGTAAATTTTCCTATATCAGAGCCTTTACACATTTCAACTACCATAGGATAGGAATTTACATTGATAGATGCCCAAGCCACTCCTACTAGGAAAAATACTACCTTAATTCCTATATTTGGTGTAGTAAACAAAATCCCCGTAGCCCAACATAAAGATAATAAAAGTACTCCGAAAAGTATAACCTTTTTTCTGCCAAATTTACTGGAAATAATTCCTAAAGGTATAAATGCCAATAAGGCACCTATAGAAGCTACCATCATGGAGCTGGCATAGTCTCCGCCTTCCATGCCCCAAACTTCAGTTGCATATTTTGAAAAGGCAGTTGTAACCGCATTATATGACATATACCAGAAAGCAACTGATAACAGTAAGAAAGTTAAACTTTTTTTAACATCAGCAGGAAGTTCACTCTTTTCAGCAATTTCTTCCACCTCATCTTCACTGATGTTAAACTCTTTCTCCTTAGCAATTCTTTCATGGACAAATTTGTTTTCATCTACAAAGAAAAGTAAGACTAACAGAGCCAAAAACATTATGATAGCTACTGATAAGAAAAGAGGTATATAGTCAGGAGTTTTTCCCCTTCCTGTAAGTATCTTAGTTAAAGCTAATACCACTATAATTCCCACAGCTCCCATGAGATTTATAATCGCATTACCCTTTGATCTTAAAGGCTTAGGCGTAACATCCGGCATAAGAGAAACTGCCGGTGAACGATAAATACTCATAGATATAAGAGTTAATAATAAAGCCCCGATAAACAAAGGTAAACTTCTTAAATTAGCAGATATAGGCACTAACATCATAAATACAATAGCAGCTATAGTTCCAACTAATATAAATGGTGTACGCTTACCTCTTTTAGAATTGATTTTATCAGACCATGCACCAAAAATCGGTAACATAATCAAGGCAAAAATATTATCCAATGCCATAATTCCACCTGAAAGAGTGTCTCCCACATGGAAATAGTATTTCAAAATTAGCGGAATAACATTATCGTACATCTGCCAAAAAGCACTGATAGAAAGGAAGGCAAATCCCACCATTAAAGTCCTCTTATTATCTAATTTCATCGAATAAATCTCCTTTTAATTTAAAATTTCATTTAATACTTCTTCAATATTTTCTTTTATATAAGTTGGCTTCGCAGGGCTTTCTTCTAAATCTTTCAAAGTTCCTTCGCCAGAAAGAAGAAATATAGTATCTATTCCTGCATTATTACCGCACAATATATCTGTATAAAGTCTATCCCCTAAAAGAATAGTGTCTTCCTTATTAACCGCAAACTTTTCCATGGCTAAATCTGCCATTATCGTTTCCGGTTTACCTATAAAATAGGGTAATCGACCTGTTGACAGTTGAAGCATTTGAACCATAGAACCGCAATCCGGAACAAATCCCCACTCTGTAGGACAAACCCAATCCGGATTGGTAGCAAAATATTCCACTTCTCTACCCTTTTCATTAGGTCTTGTTAAAATATAGGATGCCTCCTCCAATTTCCTATAATTAAGTTCCCTGTCAAAGCCTAGAACAAAAACATCTATAGCCTTTTCTAAGGTTTTAGCTTCTTCTAAACTTTCCACTACATGAAAACCCTCATCTCTCATCTGTTTTATGAAAGATTTAGTTCCTGCTATGTAAAATAGAATTTCTTCTAAAGCCTCTCCATATTTGTTTTTCAAGAAATAAACCAAGCCATCTACAGATGTAATAAAATCTGCTTTTTCTGAAGCAATTCCCATCTTATCCAGCTTTTCTATGTAGTCAGAAACACCCTTTGAGGAATTGTTCGTAACAAAAATGTATTTTCCACCCATAGCCTTAACCTGAGCTAAAAATTCTTTTGTTCCTCTAAAAAGCTCATTTCCCAAATATATGGTTCCATCCATATCTAACAAAAACAAACTTTTTTCTTTTATTTTTTTCATATAATACCTGCTTTTATAAAAATTACATACTTAATCAGTATAACACAAAATCTACATATTCTAAAGCTATTTTTCTCCAATCCCCACATCTTTACTCTCTTTATCACTCTTGACAAAGTCCTAATCTTTAGACTATAGTTATACTAACTTTATAAATAGTATATTAAGTTAAGGCAAAGTCCTGAGGAGGTGGATTTTGAAAGGTAAAAGTACCTATTTAACCACAGGAGAAATAGCAAAGCTTTTCGGTTTAAACAAGCAAACCCTTTTTCATTATGATGATATGGGTATTTTTAAGCCGGAAATTTTAGGTGATAACGGTTACAGATATTATGCCTATACTCAACTGGAAACTTTGGCAATAATTCTGATGTTAAGAGAGTTAGGCGTTCCAATTAAAAAAATCAAAGAACAGGTAGAAGCTCACTCTCCAAACCTTTTAATACACCTTTTAGAAACACATAGTAAAGCAATAAAAGAAAAAATCGCCCGATTAAATTGGTCAAAAACATATATAGATAAGAAAATAGCCCTTACTAAGGAAGGTATTTCTGCCCCTATAGGTGAAATTTCATTTCAAAACATGGAAGATGAGTACTTAATTACAACTGACTATCTAGGAAAGGAAGCTCTTAGAGATATTAGTGTAGCAATAGGTGACCATTTCCTAAGATGCCAAAATCTCGGCCTATTAAGTGCTTATCCTGATGGAGCTATGATTCCTGTAGACTCCCTAACTGCTCAAGGCTATAAGTATTCAAAATTTTATTCTACTGTAAAAGCTGAAGAAATAAAAAATCTAGATGACAAAGATGTAATACATGAGGTAGGCGGTAAATTTTTAATCATCTACGATGATAGAGGTTATGATAAGGTTCATGAAAATTGTATGAAATTATTAGATTTTGCTAAAAAAAACAATTTGAAATTAGGGTCTTGCTTCTATGAAGATGTACTTTTAGATGATCTTTCAACAGAAGGCTATAATAACTATTTAATAAAACTTTCAATAGCTGTGCTTTAACAGTTTTAATTGGTATTTTCTAGGAAAGTATGGCTAAGTCAATAAATCGTTAAAAATATAAATAGGAAAATAGGAGTATAATAATATGGCATATTTTGATACATTTAAAACAGAAAAAACAACTCAACCTAATAGGGTAAACGCTCTGTTAGATCCGATTTATGTAAGCTATGATAGGGAAACTTTAACTACCGTTTTAGAATTTACAGCTAAGGATTGGCAAATAAATAGAGTTGGTATTTTACATGGCGGTCTCATGTCTACTATGCTGGATCATGTTTGTGGCGTAGGCGTTGCAACCACTATGGAGACATGGTGCCCTACTGTAGACCTTAATGTGAAATTTTTAAGACAGGCTAAGGAAGGCGATAATATTATTGCTACTTCTGTCATCAAATTCCTAGGTAGCCGAATGATTCATGTAGAAGGAAGTCTAAAAAATAAAAGTACAGGAAAAATTATAGCTTCCTGCACTTCTACTTACTTAAATTATAAAAAATAAATTCAGATTTAAATTTTTACTTAACCCATCCCATAACTGACTTAACTGCCTTCTTCCAACCCAGTAGAAGGCAGTCTTTTTCTTTCTCTGACATATTTGGCTCAAAAACTTTTTCTACCTGCCAATTTTCTAAAACATCTCTCTTATCCTTCCAGTAACCTACTGAAAGTCCTGCCAAATAAGCCGCTCCTAAAGAAGTGGTTTCAATACATACAGGTCTCTTCACAGGACAGCCTAAAATATCAGATTGAAACTGCATTAAAAAGCTATTAGCAGAAGCTCCGCCATCTACCTTAAGAGTACTCATAGGAACACCTAAATCAGATACCATAGCATCTACTAAATCCTTACTCTGATACGCCATAGCTTCTAATGTAGCCCTAACTAAATGATACTTGTTGCTTCCTCTGGTCAAACCTAATACTGCCCCTCTTGCATAGGGATCCCAATGGGGAGCGCCTAAACCTGTAAAGGCAGGGACTACATAAACTCCACCGTTATTTTCAACCTTTAAAGCCATTTCTTCTGACTCTGAAGAATTATCAAAAATATCCATCTCATCTCTCAGCCACTGAATAGCCGCTCCACAGACGAACACAGAGCCTTCTAAAGCATAATTAACCTTGCCATCTAAACCCCATGCAATAGTAGTAACTAAACCATTTTCAGAAAAAACGGGTTCTTCTCCTGTATTCATTAAAAGGAAAGCCCCTGTACCATAAGTGTTTTTTCCTTCTCCTCTATTAAAACAAGTCTGTCCAAATAAGGCTGCTTGCTGATCCCCTGCTGCTCCTGAAATTTTAATAGGACCACCAAAAATTCTATCTACAGTTTCACCATAAACCATAGAAGACGGAACCGGTGTAGGAAGCATTTTTTTAGGAATATTTAATATTTCTAAAATTTCATCATCCCACTCTAAAGTGTTTATATTAAACATCATTGTTCTGGATGCATTAGAATAATCTGTAACATGAGCCTTGCCCTCTGTAAGCTTCCAAATAAGCCAAGTCTCAATAGTTCCAAATAAAAGTTCACCCTTTTCAGCTCTCTCTCTGGCATTAGGCACATTTTCCAAAATCCATCTGAGCTTAGTTCCACTAAAATAAGGGTCTAAAAGAAGTCCGGTTTTCTTATGAATCATATCACCATAACCGGCATCCCTTAAACTATCACAATATTCAGCCGTTCTCCTACATTGCCAAACAATAGCATTATATATAGGTTGTCCTGTAGCCTTATCCCAAACCAAAGTGGTTTCACGCTGATTAGTAATGCCTATAGCTTCAATATCTTTGTAAGTACAATTCGCCTTTAAAAGTGCCTCCTGTGCCACACCCATCTGAGTAGACCAAATTTCTACCCCGTCATGCTCCACCCAACCATCTTTTGGATAAATTTGAGTAAATTCCTTCTGTGCCACACTTACCATATTACCTTTTTTATCATAAATAATACATCTGGAACTGGTAGTTCCCTGATCTAAAGCCATAATATACATAAACAAACCTCCTAAACGAAAATGCTCATTATTCTATTGGAAATATCCATTCCTTTTCTATTCAACCTTAAATATCCATCTTTTTCTACTACAAAATCCGCCAATACAAAGCTCTCCCACTGCCGAATACATTCCATATCATAAAAATCCCAAAACTTAATATGAAATCTTTTTTCAAAATCCTCTAAGCATAGACCTTCATTTTTTCTTAAACTTGTAAAAACATATTCCGTTACATCATCTTCAAAGGTATTTTCATAAGCCCTTATAAAGCTATTACCTTTCTCATTTATGCAATTAATATATTCTTCAATATTTCTGGAATTTTCAAATCTTACGCCGCCTATATATGAATGTGCCGAAACACCTAATCCCATATACTCTTCCAAATTCCAATATTTTAAATTATGTCTACACCTAGTATTTTCAGATTTTGCCATATTAGAAATTTCGTATTGACTATACCCTGCCTCTTCAAACCTATCTAGAGCCCGATGATACATCTCCCTATCTAATTCAGATGAAGTCTCCTGTAAAACTCCTGCCTGTCTCTTAATATCAAAAGGTGTTCCTTCCATAAATTCCAAGCTATAAAAAGAAATATGCGTAGGTGAAAGCTCGATAACTTTTTCAACAGTATCCAGCCAAATATCCATGGTTTGATTGGGAACTCCGAACATTAAATCCAAACTGTAGTTTTGAAAGCCGACAGCCTTAATCAATTTTACCGTTTCTAAAACCTTATCTTCATCATGAATTCTGCCTAAAACCTTTAAAACATTGTTATTCAAAGACTGAACACCTAAACTAATCCTGTTTACACCTAAAGTTTTAAAATCCTGTAATGTCTCAAAGGATAAGGCACCGGGATTACATTCTAAACTAATTTCTATATTATTAGCTAGTAAAAAACTCCTCTTAATCTCTGAGATTATTTCTGATAACTCTTCATATTTAAGTAGACTTGGAGTACCTCCACCGAAAAAAATGGTATCTACTAGCCTTTTTCCCCTCATTAAAGAAGCTCTAACTTTAATTTCTTTAATTAGAGCTTCTATATATTTTTTGCGAAAGTCTTCATAATTATCTATAGAATAGAAATCACAATAAGGACATTTCCTAATACAGAAGGGTATGTGAATATAAAGTCCTAAAGGTTCTTTAGAATTTTTTCTTGATTCTATATATTCAAACTTATTTGTTCTCATCATACTTCAAAACTGCTGTGAACGCTTCCTGAGGAACTTCAACAGTACCAAACTGCCTCATTCTCTTCTTTCCTTCTTTCTGTTTCTCTAAGAGCTTTTTCTTTCGAGAAATATCTCCACCATAACACTTGGCGATAACATCTTTTCTATAAGCTCTTACCGTTTCTCTAGCGATTACCTTCTGACCTATAGAGGCCTGAATAGGAACTTCGAATTGATGCATAGGGATAATTTCCTTAAGTTTTTCGCATACAAATCTACCCCTGTTATAAGCCTTGCTCTCATGAACTATCATACTGAAGGCATCTACTAAATCTCTATTTAAAAGTACATCTAACTTAACCAGTTGAGATTTTTCATATCTATCAAATTCATATTCTAAAGAGCCATAGCCCCTAGTCTTAGATTTTAAAGCATCAAAGAAATCGTATATAACCTCATTTAATGGCATATCATAGTGAATTTGTACTCTTGTTGGAGTAATATATTCCATATGCAGCATAGTGCCTCTTCTCTGCTGACATAATTCCATAATAGAGCCTACATATTCATTAGGTATCATAATATTTGCCTTAACCATAGGTTCCTCAATATGGTCTATTTCCTGTGGTGCAGGTAGGTTAGACGGATTTTGGAGCATCTCTACAGTACCGTCCGTCTTAATAACCTTGTAAATTACACTTGGTGATGTAGTAATAACGCTGAGATCAAACTCTCTTTCCAAACGCTCTACAATAATTTCCATGTGAAGCAAACCTAAAAATCCACATCTAAAACCATAACCCAAAGCCTGTGAAGTTTCGGGTTCAAAGGAAAATGCTGCATCATTTACCTGTAATTTTTCTAAAGCATCTTTAACACCTTCATACTTTTCTCCCTCTGCCGGATAAATACCGCAGAACACCATAGACTGTACCTTTTTATAGCCGTCTAAAGGTTCTGCTGTAGGTCTGGAAGCTAAGGTTATAGTATCACCGACTCTGGCATCTGCCACCTGTTTAATAGAACCACAAATATATCCTACCTCACCGGCCTTAAGCTCTTTAGTTGGCACTAAGCCGGGTGAACAGAAGCCAACTTCTGTCACTTCATATTTTTTATTGGTTGACATTAACTGTATAACATCACCTTTTTTAACGCTTCCATCAAAAATTCTAGTATATATGATTACACCTAAATAGTTGTCATATTTTGAGTCAAAAATAAGAGCCTTAAGAGGTGCATTAACATCTCCCTCAGGAGCCGGAACCCCATCAATAATCCTCTCTAAAAGTTCATCTACACCTAAACCTGTCTTAGCTGAAATTTCCGGTGCATTGGATGCATCTAATCCAATTACCTCTTCAATTTCTTCCTTACATTCATCCGGCCTTGCAGAAGCTAAATCCATCTTATTTAATACAGGCAAAATCTCTAGGTTTTCATCTAGAGCTAAATAAACATTAGCTAAGGTTTGAGCTTCTACGCCCTGTGTAGCATCTACCACTAATACAGCTCCTTCACAAGCCGCTAAAGATCTGGAAACCTCATAATTAAAGTCTACATGACCCGGAGTATCTATTAGATTGAAGATATATTCCTGTCCGTTCTTTGCCTTATACATTAAACGGGTAGTTTGAAGCTTAATAGTTATGCCTCTTTCTCTCTCCAAGTCCATATTATCTAAATATTGCTCTTTCATATCACGGTGAGCTACTAAGCCTGTCATTTCAATAATTCTGTCAGCTAAAGTAGATTTTCCGTGATCTATATGAGCTATTATGCTAAAGTTTCTTATATATTTCTGATATTCCATATTTTCCTCACTTAATAAACTTTTTTCATAAGTAAATAATACACTAAAATCCCTTTTAAGACTACTATTTTTTATGGTTTTTTTATATATTTTTACAAATTGACTCTTTTTTACAATGATGAATAAAGAAGGAAAGAGGCAAGTAAATAAATATATTAAAGAAGTTTCTTAAGGAGGTATTTAAAAGAAATGAAAAGATTAAAAAAGTTTTTGAGCATAATTCTTTCGATTGCTAAGAATTCAAGATTAGTTCACCTATTCAGCCACAGCCTCAACCTCAGCCAGCGGCTCCAGCAGCTCCGGCAGGTGGTACCATTGTGGATAACAGCTTACAGAAAGCTAAGATGGAAGTTAAAGAAATGGAAACGGTAGGAATGCCTAAGTTTGCAGATAGAACTGCCAAGTCTAAACTAAATGGTCCTCAAAGGGAATCAGAATCGCATAATTGATAAATTAAAAGGTTAGTGTTTTGCTAGCCCTTTTATATTGCCTTTAGGCTTATAATCTAAAGACTGTGAAATGTGGATTTTGGTTTTTTCACAGTATTCGCATTTTGTCATATAAGTTTAGTTTCTGTGCCGCATAAGCGGAAACGCCAAAACATAAGGGGTGGGGAGGAGTTTGGCTAATTCTCCCATAAAATAGTCTTATGATTTAGTGTCAACATCCTAAAAACCTAAAACATCACTATTTTAAAGTATCCGCCAACTTTTACCATAAATTACCAGTTCAATTAGTCTCTCGTGAAGTAAAATTTCCAATTTCATAGTATATTTGTCATTCAAAAAACAAAAAACAAAAAAACACATATTAATCAAATATAAATCAAAAATCTCCTTGCAATTACTTATATTATAGGATACAATAGATATGCGAATTTATGCCTTCTTTACTAAGCGAACAGGACTTCGGTCTACCAACCCTAAGAAGGCAAGCTAAAAATAATATAAAGTGGGGTGAAAACAATATGGCAAACATTAAATCCGCAAAGAAAAGAATCAGAGTAATCGACAAGAAGACTGCAAGAAACAGAAGAATTAAGAATCATCTTAAGGCTGTTTTAAAGAGCTTTGAAGTTGCAATGGCAGAGGGTAACCTTGAAGTTGCAGGAGAAAAGTTAAGATTAGCAGAAAAGAAGCTTAAACAAGCTGCTTCCAAGAACACAATTTCTAAGCAGTCCGCTTCTAGAAAAACTTCCAAGTTAACTAAAAGATTCAACGCAGCTAAGGCTGTAAAATAAGTCTCACCCGTCCCCACCCGTGCATAAGTTAAATGCACTATGATGAGCAAAATCATAAGCCCACAGATGTGTCTCCTGTGGGTTTTTTCCTAACAATTAAATATTAAAAAACTAATGCAAAACTAATTTTTATTTCAACAAGGAGAGTAGTGAGAAATGATTGAAGTAACCAACAAAAAAGTATTGGATTGGGTAAATGAATGTAAGGACTTTTTAAAGCCTAAGGACATTCAGTGGATTGATGGCTCCCACGCACAATTGGAAGCTATCAGACAGTTAGCAGTAGATACAGGAGAGATGGTTCGTTTAAACGAAGAAAAGCTTCCCGGATGCTACTATTACAAGACAGATCCTAAGGATACTGCCAGAGATGAAAAAAGAACTGTCATAGCCACCACCTACGAAAAAGATGCCGGTCCTACTAACAATTGGGTGCAAAAAGATGAAATGTATGCTAGAATGAAGCCTTTATTTGAAGGAGCTATGGAAGGTAGAACCATGTATGTTATACCTTATTCCATGGGTGCTGTAGGCTCAGATTTTGCGAAAATAGGCATAGAAATAACCGACTCCATTTATGTAGTCCTTTCTATGAATATTATGACCAGAATCGGAGATCCTGTAATCGCCCAATTAAATAAAGGTGCTGACTTTATTAAATGTCTCCATTCTAAGGCAAAAGTTGATGCAGAAAACAAGTGGATTGCCCACTTCCCTGAAGATAACACCATTTGGTCCATTAACTCAGCCTATGGCGGAAATGTACTTTTAGGCAAAAAATGCTTTGCCCTTCGTATTGGCTCTTGGCTAGGTAGGAAAGAAGGCTGGCTCGCAGAACATATGTTGATTTTATGTATCGAAGCCCCTAATGGGGTTAAAAAATATGTGGCTGCTGCCTTTCCGTCAGCTTGTGGCAAGACAAATTTGGCTATGCTCATACCGCCTAAACATCTCAAAGATGCAGGTTATAAAATATATACAATAGGTGATGATATTGCTTGGCTTAGAATTGGTGATGATGGTAGACTTTATGCTGTAAACCCTGAAAACGGTTTCTTCGGCGTAGCTCCCGGAACCAACTCAAAATCCAACAATAATGCCCTTATGACTACTAAGAAAAATACGATTTATACCAATGTTTGTCGCAACTTAGATGATAATACTGTTTGGTGGGAAGGCTTAGAAAAAGATATTCCGGCTCCTACAAACGGTCTCGACTGGCACGGCAATCCTTGGAACGGTCAAACAGCTAAGGAACGCGGTGCTCATCCCAACTCAAGATTCACTGCACCTGCTGAAAACTGTCCTTCTATCGCTCCTGAATTTTTCACAGGCAAAGGAGTACCTATTAGTGCTATAATTTTTGGAGGCCGTAGAGCAAAATCCGAACCTCTCATCTGTCAATCTAAAAATTGGGAGCATGGTGTTTTCATAGGTTCTAAGATGTCCTCTGAAACTACTGCCGCAGCCAATGGTGCTGTAGGTGTAGTTAGACATGACCCAATGGCAATGCTTCCTTTCTGTGGTTACCACATGGGTGATTACTTCCAGCATTGGATAGATATGGGCAAAAAGATGACTAATCCTCCTAAAATTTTCAATGTAAACTGGTTCCGCACTAATAAGGCAGGTAAGTTTATATGGCCAGGTTTTGGAGATAACTTAAGAGTGCTTCTTTGGGCTCTTTCAAGATGTGAAGAACCAAGTACTGCTACAGAAACCACTACTGAAACACCTTTAGGTTTCATACCTACAAAGGAAGCCCTAGATCTTACAGATATAAATATTCCCGAAGATGAGTTAAATTCAATTCTCACTCTGGATAAAGAGATTTGGAAAGAGGAAGTAGCAGGGCTTAAACAGTGGTACGACAAGTTTGACCACCTTCCTGACGAACTTATTGAAGAACTTCATAAATTAGAAGAAGCATTGAAGTAGTTTGGTGAATATAAAATAGCAGGCTGTAAAAGCCTGCTTTCTTTTTTATTCTACATCTCTTCCTGCTATCTTTTCTTCATCTGTAATTAAATCTAAAGTAAACTGCGATGTTTTCTTATCAAATTTTAAAATATAATTTTTCTTAGGTTTTATCTCTACTTCTATACTTACCTCACCTGTAGATTTTGTTACACTTTTATACATAACTCCCGGTCTGGTCCACTCATACTCGCAAACTAACTGCACGGTGCCGGGTTTTACATACACCCCTTCACCGGATTTATCATTGAAACGGCTTGCATATTCGCCATCTACTTTAAAAATCGTCATCTTGTCTGATATAATAAAACCACCTGATTTTGTATACACCTTTGCGGCATTAGGATACTTTTCCAAATAAGTTTCCGCTTGTGTATTAGCTTTTTTCCTTGCCGCCTTGCTGATAAAAATTGAAGCTATGCCAAAAACTACAACTAATGCTACATAAATAAAAATATACTTAGTGTCCATCTGTTCCTCCTACTTTCACCTTTTGCACCTTTGGTCCGGCAATACTTTCAATCTCACTAAGCATCTTATTAAAGCGAAATCTGCCGATTGGCGCACAATCAATAGTATCTCCGTTGATGTATAAATCTACTACATCTGCCGTATTGGATTGCTTAATTTTATAACCTATTTCTGCTCCCTTAAGCTCATATTCGGCTATTATCTTTTTGCCCTTATAGCATATAAATTTAGTTCCCGAAATGGCAAAACTCACATTATCAGAAAATAAAGTCATATATAAAATCAATAAACAAATAACTACAGCTATACCTATAGCAATAACAGGTTTGACAAATAAGGTAGAAATTGCGCCTACTATTGCACCTGCAACAGGTGCACCTATAATTCCATATAACATCTTAAAAATACTTCTTTTATAAACCGTATCCATACTTTCTCCTTTCTCTAAATAATCTTCGCTTTTTTACCTAATGTTCATTATATAATACACTTAATAGATTTTCAACATCAAATGTATAGAAATAGTATTCTTTATTCACCTATTTTTACAACATTTATTTTTTTAAATCACAGTTAAATTCAACCAAGCTTATATATAAAAGTTTTATCAGAATGAAAACAAGCAGAACCCTTAAAAATCAAGGGTTCTAAAATTCATTTAGCAAAGTTTTAATTCACCTTTATTTCTAAAGTAGTATATAAAGTTTCAATACTTCCACCATCATTATAAAGCTGTCCGTCATAATAAATGAAAATATCGCTTTCTCCTTTTTCTAAAGGAAACTTATTGTAGGTAATATATGCTGTAATATCTTTTGTTTTTCCGTTAGAAAGATTTGCAATCACCTTCATTCCCTTAGGATTGAATTTTTCTCCGGCCTTATATGATACTTTGTCCGGCTTTTCCTTTATCTCAATATCTTTTATTTTGCTACCGAAAGCCATCATGTGAGCAGAGTCGTTCTTAAAGTAAATTGTTCCATATTCATCAGCAATCGGACTGCAAATTGCGTACTGCGCCTGTGCCCCCTTAGGAGTAAAAAGTATAGGCGCACAGGTATATTTTTCTTCTCCGTTGTCCCCATTAAATATCTCTTCCGTAGCCATCAAAATTTCTTTTTGCCCCTGCTTATCCTTTAAATACCTTAACTTTCCCGGAGTCATATTTTCAAAGAAATACACATATACATAGCCGTCACCTTTTTCATAAGCGGTTGTTACAAGACCACTGGTCTGCGGATAACCCATACAGTCTGCAGAATATGCAATTTCCCACTTTGGCAAGTCTATAACTGTAATATTATGTCCGCCATATTTACCAAACTGTGCCTTTCCTGAAACACCGATATAGGCTCTTCCGTTATAAATAGAAGGAGTAGAGGTACTCATTCCTCCAATATTCAATTCTTTAATATCTCCGATTTTCCCTTTATCAGTTACCTTTACGGAATAAAAGCTGCCACCTTTAGTTGTGAAGTAATATCTATCCGTTTCTTTGTCATAGGATACATTGCTTCTAATATCACAATTTAGCTTATCTGCCACACTTAAAATTTTTCCTGTCTTAGGGTTTAAACATAGTAACTTAGATGAAGGAGTATTATACCCCGGTTCTCCATCATCAGTTCCAACAAGTAAAAAGTCCTTCGATACATAAGCGCCTGCCCAATAATATCCCCCTTTAGAAGTATGCACCCAAGCGGCTTTTTGTGCTTCCTTAGATTTTTTAGGGTTTTTGTCCTTTATAGGAACACAGACAAAATTGGCATCCTTTGTTTCTGAATTCCAAAAACCTGTATAGATACGACCGTTAAAATAGGTAATCGGGCTGTTTGGTTGACCTCCCAACTTATCTTTATAAACCCACTTTGATTTTAAAGTTTTGGCATCAAAAGCCTGAATTCTTCCATTAGACAAGCCTACAAAGATCATTCCGTTAGCATAAGTTGGTGGAATTATGCTGAAATTCGAATTTCCCACCATCTTTCCCGACTTAACAATTCTACCATCCATCGCATCCATTTTACGAATATGAGTTCCTTGGTTAAAATATAAGTACCCATCTTTAAGAATCGGGGAACCTACTGCTCCTGTGTCAAAACCTTCTCCGGCTTTGTTCGCCCAAAGGAGCGCTCCCTCTTCAGCGCTTTTAGGTATCATATAAGGAACAACTGCATTGTGTTCATTATTACCTCTGAAATTTATCCAATTGGTCTTTATAACCTTGGCGGGATTAGCACCTAATGCAACTCCTACAGTAGTTAGCATAAGTGAAAAAATTAAAATCGTGCTAAATACTGTCTTTTTCATAAATTTGTTCATATTTATCTCCTTCATCATAATTGAACATATTAAAATAAAAAATAACTATCTGATTAACCCATCTCACATAATCGTTTTCTGCTATCTCTGAAACGACGGAAAGCTATTAAACTGTAAATGCCCTGCTCCGTTGCCATATAGTCGCCACCGTCACCTTTTCTATGTGAAAAGCTGCCATTTGAATTCAAAAATCCAAGAAGCGCATCCATTGGATTTTTTCTGCTCTTAATAAATCTTTTATCTTTAGTACAATCAATCCCGATAGCCGACAGAGCTGTAATCACCTGTGAAATGCTTTCAGAATTGGCAGTTTCCCAACTTTCATATCCTCCATCGTCTAACTGCTTCTTAGAAAGAAGCTCTACCCCTTTATCTACAGCAGCTCTAACCTCAAGCTGAAGATTTTCGGGAATTTCTATCCATAAGAATTTATCCTTAGTAAGTTTAGTATAGTAAGGTGCCAAACTTTCTATTGCCATAGCAGTCATATCCACATCTGAAACGCCTCCCGTTACTGTCCACCCTCCATCTTCTAATTGTGCTTCTAATATTATTTTGATGAGCTTTTCCCTGCTAGCCTGCAAATCATTTTTGACAACCTTCGGAATTTTATGCTTTCCCGAGTCAAAAGCAATAAGTGCCCAGATTGGTCCGTTAATTCCTTGCCTGCACACATTTTCAATATTACAAAGTTTTTCTAAAAGATTATATCCCGAAATATTTTCAGGATCTCCCTTTCCGGTTCTTTCTCTTATAGCATTCACTCCTACAATAACTCTTGAATACTCTGTATATTTATAGCCATTTCCGGTATTTAGCACACCTTTTCTTTCTTTTACGGCAGTATTCAACTTTGATAAATAATCATTAAAGATTTTTTCCGGTACTTCTTGATTACATAAAGCCAAGTCCATTGCAATCCATTCATTTCCATAACCCAAGCCTTCGGTGCCTTGAACCTTCTTCATAACAAAATTTATTGCAGTAGTTTCGGCTGAGTCTAAAGCATTATCATTTACACCACAGCCTGCCAAAGATATGAGCAAAACTATACTGATTATGGCAGTTGAAGTTTTTTTAAGTAATTCATAGCATTTCTTCATTTTATCTCGCTTTTTCAAAGTTATTTCATGATTACTATACTTTGCCTCTTCATAAATTGCCTTAGCCTCCAGCATTAGTGCATAATCTAAGCTACGCTTTTTAGATAACTTATTAAGACTGTGCATCATCGCGAAAATTGCTTTTTTATTATCCGGAGAGTTAATATCCCTTTTATGAAATCTTTTTCCTCTAAATTCCGCTTTTTTTAATTTTTTAAAAAGTTTCAACAGCCCCAAAGCAGCAACAAATATAAACAAAATCAAAAGCATCGATGCCTCATTATTAACCTTAGTTTCTTTTGTAATGAGTCTGTTTTGTTTTTGTTTTTCTTTCTTTATTTTTTCAATTTCCGGCTTTTCCTTAGGCTTTTTGATAAATTTAACAGGAGTATCACTTTTCATAACACCTATATATTTAGGTGTAAGCTCGAAAGGCACCCAACCTAAGCCTTCCTCATAATATTCCATCCAACAATGATAAGCTGACTTTTTTACTTCCACAATATCATTAGATTTCTTATCCTTAAGATTCTTTTCTGTAATAAGAAAGCCTTCAACGAAACGAGCAGGAATTCCATAATGTCTGAATACCGCTGCCCCTAAAGTCGAAAAATGTATACTGTAGCCACTTTTTCTTTTTAAAAAATCACTGACAAAATCACCATTCTCTAAAACATATACAATATTTTCATCATATTTAAAGTCCGTTGTCCCTTCCAATAAAAGTTTTTTAACAGCTGAAACGCTTATTTTTTCATCATTTTTAGGTGCCTTTATTTTTTCTAAAAAAACAGATAAATTTTTTTCGGTTTCAACAGGTAAAAAAATATAATTATTGATACAAAACTTACGATAGTTGTACTCTTGTTTTAAAAATTCCCTTATCTTATCTTCACTCTGATTTTCTGTTAAGGATTTTTTTATTGAATAAATCTTATCCATTTTATATGGGGTGGCATTAAAAGAATATTTTTTACTGTCACTTATTTTATGAGAAATATAGCAGCAATCTCCTATATAGTTCTTATATTTTCCCTTAAATACGGTATTTTCATAAGGTGCATAAAGATATTGACTATTACTTCCTACATTTTCAACAGTTATTTCATTTATATATTCATCAGTCGAAGTACTTAATGCCCCACGAGCTAAGACACACCTTCCATCAAAATTTTTATCATGCAAAGCTCTGAACAAATTATTATATTCAATCAATATTTCCGGTTTAAGTGCTTCCCAACCTTTGCCGTTGTATTCTTCCCCCACATAACCCTTAAAGTAATAGGTTTCCGGCTTCTTCATTTTAACTTTGAATTCCACTTCATCAGAAACTTCTAAACCTGACTTCAGGGTAAAATCTCCCGCACATATAGGTGCTTCATTATGATTTTTTTTGTTCTCTAAATAGTTTTCAAGCAGCTCGATTTTTTCTGCATAAAACTTATCTGCCACAGCACTAACTCCTGTGAACCCCAAAATGCTGTTTCCGCAAATAAAAAACAATATAAAACTCAGAATTATAAGGCATAATTTTTTATACTTAAAAAACAGTAAAGTAAGCAAACACATAATAACCGAAAAGCCAAATATGCACGCAATTACAAAAGAAACAGAGATTCCGCCTTCATCTGCAAAAAATTTGCTTATTATGGGTTCCCTCAGCATTCTATAACTGATTATTCCATTTAACAACTCTCCTAAATTTTTGTAAATGGGAAAAATCCTTCCCACAGTCAAATAGCTTAAGCCTACTGTCAAAATCAATGTGGCTGTTAAACTGCATATTATCATAAAAATATTTATTTTGAGTATTTTTCTTTTATCATATTCTATTGAATATTGTTTCAAAATTTTCAATTTTTCCATCTATATATGCCACTCCGGAAAATTCATTATTCCCGGCACTTTCATAATATTTTGTCAATACATTCGGCCCGCTTGAAGCAGGTGTCGCCGAAAGAATTTCAGGTAGGGTATTCTTCAGTTCTTCAATATTTGACACCTGATAAAACACCATATCATTGTTTTTATTATCCCACCAACCTATATGATGCCCTATGCCCTCGTCAATTAAGCTTTCCGCCAACGAAATAACTCCCGTAACCACTTCCTCCATCTTTATTTTCAATTCTTCATCTTTTTCTGTAAATCCTGTTTCCATCAGAATTAAAATTGAGTTTTTTATAGGAAAACTTCCTTCTCTAATTAACATAGAATCTAATTTGTTAGATAATTTCCAATGTATTCCTTTAAGACTATCGCCCGGCATATATTCTCTTACAGCAAAAACCTCGCTCATATCAAAGCCTGATTTTAGTGTAGAATATACATTTCCATCTATGTCTAAAAGAGATGATAAACTTCCTTTAGTTGCCAGAGGGTAGGTTTCGGGAATGACTACAGTTGCTCCTAAAAACTCTCTAACCCCATTACTTATTTTAATTCTATAGTTACCCGAATATTTAGAATTTATCCTTAATTTAACACTGCTTATATTCCTCATAAGCACACCGACTCCTAAAAAGATATTGCCTATGTGCCTCTCCCCCGTAAGTTTATTTTCAATTTCCAAACTGTATTTTAAAATAGCGGGTAAAATTCTTTCATCACCTATAGTGTTTATGTGCACCAGCCTCGGTTCTTTCGCAACTATTTCAATTTTTGTTTCCCTTCTCGCCGTTTTTTCTGTTAACCAAACTTGAGTTATAGCTAAGATAACGGAAAATACAATAATAAGCTTCATTTATTCCTCCGGCGTATTATTTACAATATCTCTTAAAATATCTTCAGGATTCATATCGGCTATTCTTGCTTTTGCACTTAAAATCAGTCTATGGGCACAGACATATATAAACACAGCTCTAATATCTTCAGGAACTACATAATCTCTGAAATTGAGATAGGCGTTTGCCTTTGCCATTCTATTTAAGGCTAAAGCTCCTCTCGGACTTATTCCAAGTGTGATAAGTGGATTTTGGCGTGTAGCCACAGTAAGCATGGTAATATACCTTAAAATTTCATCGGAAGTGTATACCTTTTCCACCTCATCCTGCATAATTAAAATATCCTCCGCACATACTGCCTTAACTACATTATCCAATGGATTTTCAAGTTGCCTATCTCTTAAAAGTTCCATCTGACTGTCAAAATCCGGATAACCCATACTAACCCTTATAATAAATCGGTCCATCTGTGCCTGTGGTAACAACTGAGTACCGGCTCCTGCAGGGTTTTGAGTAGCAATTACCGTAAAAGGTTTTCTTAGATTATGAGTTACCCCATCAACCGTAACTTGTCCCTCTTCCATAACTTCTAAAAGTGCAGACTGAGTTTTTGCTGAAGTTCTATTTATCTCATCGGCTAAAAAAATATTAGTAAAAACCGAACCGGGTATATATTCAAACTTACCCTTTTCCTTTATATACATATTAAAACCCACAATATCGGAAGGTACTACATCAGGAGTACATTGAAGTCTTTTAAACTCTCCGGACATAGCTCTGCTTAATGCTAAAGCAAGAGTAGTTTTCCCTACTCCCGGAATATCCTCTATGAGTATGTGTCCCTTAGCCAGTATTGCCATAAACACTTTTTCCACAATATCTTCCTTGCCCTTTATTACTTTCTTTACCTCTTCTAATACGAGTCTCCTATTTTCCGTCGTCATTTTTTCACCTTCTTAAAAAAACTTACTTATGCCTTTCTTAGTTTACTATTTCTATAATATAAAGTCATACTTATCCAATATCGAAATTTTACCATTCCCCATCATATTGCTTAAGTTTGCCATAGGTACCGTTCATAACCGCATGGCCTGTAATATCCTTGCCATAGGCTAAAGTAAATCTGATTCGAACAATATCCTTATCCTGAACAAAAGCCTTATTAAAGCCATAGGATGAATAAAGTCCGTTGATACTATACATCCAACCGGAGCCTTGACAAAAGTCAAATTCCCCCAGACTGTCTATGCTTTCGTAGTTTTCCTCGTTAAAAATCAAAGCATCTTTAATTATATATTCCTTTAAATCTTTAGGAATTTTATAACCTTTGAGCATATTTTTCTTTAAAACTCTCGATAAATAAAATCCTTCATCTAAAGTTCCGGCATAATAGTATGTATAACCATGTGCTTCCAAAAAATCCACCAGTACATAGCTAAGAGGAGTTCCGGGTTCAACCTCTACTTCTGTAGGTTTAATGAAATATTTTTTACCTACTGTTCCTCCTTCTAAACTCATAACCACCTTGCCTTTACCGCTTTTATAATATATAGTATAATTCTTTTTAACTGTATACTGGTACTTATCTTTTATTTTTATTTCTATGGTGTTAGAGCCAGCCTTTAAGGTTGTCCTGTAGGTTTGTCTGGACATTTCCCCTATGTAATCAGCCGGCTCCCCGTTAACCGATATTTCAGCATTATTATAGGATAGTGGTTTTCCTCTATAATCAGTTAACCACACATCAAAATTTAATATAGGGTTGTTATATACTCCCATATTTTTTAAATTTGTATGTATAATGGGTTCCTTATCCTTAGGTGTAGAACCCTCCGGTCTTTCATAATTTATTTTCTTAATATATGTGTCGATATTTCCGTCATTATCCACATACTTTATCTGAATCAAAGTAGTTCCCGTGGTACTTAAAAAAAGACTGTATAAGCCATTCAATGCCTCTATGGTTATGTCTTTTCCAACACCGGTCACGCACTTTACATATATAATCTGAGCTTCCTCTTTTATTCCGATTTCCTTAATTAATGATGCTACCTCAACAGTTTCCTCCACTAATACATCTGCCGGATCATCTGTGAATTCTTCATCCTTTTTAAAAGAATTATCCTTATCATAATTTTTTTTGTTTTTATTACTATCTGTATTTTTTCTTTCGTCTTTTTTTATTTGTGATGAATTCTCACTATCTTTACTTTCTTTTTTATTTTTTGTATTTTTATGTAAGTCTTTATCTTCTTTTTTATCCTTGTTATCAACTTTATCTATACTGCGATTGTCTTTTACATTTTCCCTATTTATCTTAATAGCTTCTGTAGAAGTTGTCAGTTTCAGCTTTGGAGCTTCGTACCCGAATTTTTCTATATTCTTCTCTTTTAAATTGGAAAAGCTAAACCAAAAAAATGAGGCGAAGCCAATTAAGAGTATTAAAATATAAATAATATTCCTTTTAACTTTCAAAGACTTCGCCTCCTTTCACCATCATCTAAGAATTTACATTCTTCATTTCTTACCTATGTAAAAACAAAGTTTTACACATTTACTCAACTAAGCGGCTTTCTTTTTCAATATCGCTTTTCTGTATTTGCAATCTTTTAATGATGTTTTAGCCACAAGTTTACCGTTTCCGTCATATACCCTTAAGGCTACCTTGTAATAATAGGTTTTTCCTCTCTTAACTTTAGTATCTATATAAGATTTTTTAGCCTTAACAGCAATATTTTTATAGCCCTTGCCTTTTTGAGTTGAACAATAATATGCGTATTTAACCTTGTATCCCTTATCTTTAAGGTTTTTAACAGCTTCCTTATCTACCTTAACACTTATCTTAATTGACTTTTTAAGTGCCTTGGTCTTAACTTTCAGCTTAAGGGCTTTTATAATATTACCTACTTCCTCTTCGTCTAAAGTATCCTCGACTTCAATTCCTGCTTCATCTGCGTCTACAATAGCAAAGGCGGAGAAATGCGTAGTTTGAAATTCATAGTACTTCATATTATCTGCTACTGCTTCTGTGCCTTTAATTATTTCCCGTGTTCCATCTTCCTTAAGATATACTGCAGCTATCTTCTTTTCTAACAAAGTATTCGGAATAAGTTTTCTTACAGTAACCTTACCTCCGCCGAAATTATGTATTTCCATATTGTTAGATTTAATCTTCAAAGTAAATACATCAGCACTTTTTCCCGCTAACTTCTTCTGTGCTTCTGTAGGATTATTTACCTTTTCAATTTCAATGGTAATTGTATCTCCCTTAGCTTGTGAAATTATTTCCTTTAAAGCTTTTCTATCACTTCTCATTTCTGTTTCAGGAAGTCTAATTTCCAATTCAGATTCAGTATCCTTTAAAATACTTTCTATAACCTTCTTAGTAAGTTGTACTACTACCCTATCTGCCTTAGCTTCAGCTTCCTTTGCATCAAGAACTATATTAGATGATTTATGCTCCTTCGCTTGTTTAATCATTTCTGTAGAGTTAATATCCTTTAAAGTTATCGTAGCAGTACTTTCTACTACCTCAATTTCTATTTTGGTAACAGTAACATTATTCTTTCCTTCTTTGTTTGTTTCAACCTCAGGCTTATCAGGTGTACCTATAATCGGTGCAATACTACTATCTCCATGGGCTTTTAACCATTCTACAGCATTGTTAAACTTCTTGGCATCTGAAACAGTGATATATTTTTTCTGCTCGTCGGAAAGTGCTTTATATAACTTAGCTGCTGCATCTATATCAGCTTTTGCATTTTTAATAGCACTTTCGTTGCCTTTTTTGATTTCAGGTATTTTTTTCAAGGCGTCCTTTACTTTTCCGATTTCAGAGAAAAATTTTATCTGTTCATAAACTTCTTTTAATTTTTTCGCTGCATCAGGTTTGATTTTAGCCTTATCCTTTGCTGAAAGTTCTTGATATTGTTGATATAGTGCGTTCACTCTATCTTCATATTGATTATAGCTGTTCATTGTAATTCCTTTTGCTTCCGGAAGTTCAGCTATTCTTTTAGCAACACTTTCAGGACCTGAGGTCTGCACTCTGATTGTATATTTAGTTCCTACATAATATCTTGCTTCATCACCTTGCTTATTCATAGATGGCCAACTTCTATCACCACAACCTACATAAATCGTGTCACCAACTTTGACTCCCATAGTTTCAGGGCGTTTATAGTAACTGGAATCATCATTGTATAAGTTTAAGAATGCCTTGATGAGATAATTCTTATTCATGGCTGTCGGCGTTATTACTATGCTTTCTTTCTCGCTTCCACTTGGCAAAATCAGGTCATAAGTATATACATCACTGCTGAATTCCGGCACAAGTTTTCCCTTACTGAACTTTAAGTCCTTTAATCTTGTATCGGAGTTACCCCATGTTCCGCCTAAGTCAACTCCTAAGTTTTGTGTAAACTGGACACTTATTACATCGTTATTTGTAAGCCAGCCGTTTGCATAGCTAAAGCTTTGGAAACCGAAATTGGTAAACCAATCATTTAAGGTTCCCATCCAACCGGAACCGCCCTCACCATCAAACTCGCCAAGTTTAGGTTCCTTACCTTTATCCCACTTACCATTTTTATTTTCATCCTTATAAATGTATGCTAAGTATGTAATTGTGTAATCGTCAGTTCCGCTACCTGTTCCGCCTGTTCCGTTCCAAGAATATCCTGCTCTCTTTAAGGCTTTAAGGATAATGGTCATCATAGTATCCTTAGTACCAAAGTCATACCAGCCTTCCAAGAACCTGCCTGTCCATGCTCCACCCGGGAATGTAGTATTTTCCACTGAAGTATAAACTTTTCCTACAATAGGGCCGCTATCAGGTTCTCCCGCTGACGGTAAACCTGCTTCTGAAGCTTTTTTCTTTACTGTTGCCATCTTAGAAAGTCCTTCGTTTCTGGCATCATTTACTGCCTTAATGTCACCTGCTTCATCAATAGCTTTAATCGCCATTTCTTTGTATTTTAACAGTTCTTTCCAGTTTGAATCCTCGTAGCTCTCTTTTTTATATCCGTAAAATGCACTTTCTATAGAAGCCTTTGCTGAAATTTTAGCACTTTCAATCTGGTCCTTATCTCCATATTTACTTCCGAAAATCACTTCAATTTCTACATCTTCAAATGGCATCTCAAAACTTGCAAAGGTGTTTAAAACATACATATTACATTGGTTTTTGTTTTTTCCCTTATAAAAACTTTGTTCATAAAAAGGAATATTTTCCCAAGTATATTTTTCTACGCCGGATACCTTTATATCTTTGATTTCATATTCATGATCATTTACAATATATGCCATTTTACCCAATAATCTGGCATTAACCTCATCTTTACTACCTGTGCTGCCTAAATCTATGGTAGTATATTCATCAGATATTTTCCCTCCTCCTATATCAAATATGTTAAATTTTGCATTAGGGTCTTTATCCCTTACCTTTAAATATGCGACATAGTCAGGGTTTACACAGGAAACAATTTTAGAAAGAGCCTTGTGCTTATTAAAGCTGTCAAATGCCACTCCATTTTTATACTCTTTTGTAGTATTAAAGGTAAACAGCTCTGCCAGAGGTATTCCTCCTGTTAACGGAGTTAACACATCATCTACGGGTTTGCTCGCCCTTAACTCATCTAAAATCTTTGTTAAGCCTTCCCTATCTGCTTCGTCTACGGAATCTAAATTTAATTTCATACTTAAATTATATTCCTTAGCTTCAGGAAGTCCTTTTTCGGACTTTTCTATTATAGTGTCATACTTTTCCTTAGAGATAGGACTTAACTGTCCTCTTTGATAATCAGTCATTTTCTCATAACTTTCTTTCAGATATGCTATGATCTCGGTTGCTGCCGCATCCATATTGTCTAAATTATCAGGAAATCTATTTAAATTATAATAGAAATATTTTAAGTTATTTTCATTTACCGTAGAAGCCTCTTTTTGCAGCTTTTCCATCTTTTCTACAGCCGGATAAACTGCATCTGCCATATCTTTGCCCGTTTTAGCTTCTTTCAGCTTTTCCAACGCTTCTTTATATACTGCTTCAAATTCAATCCACTTATCATCACTAAAATGCTCTCTTCCCAACTTTTCATAAGTCGTTTGAAGTTTTTCATTAAGTTCAGCCCTTATAGCCTCTATATTATCAGATTTCTGAATTTGAAATACTATAGATGATCCGCTGCATTTCCAAAACTTAACATCATCTTTAAAAGAGTTTAAAATATACCAGCCTTCTTCATAAAGCTTTAAATCAGCTTCTCCATTTTCATCAGTTTTTATCCCTGTTAAGCGAGTGAGCTTTCCGTTTCGAGCTTCTTCCTCTGTGGCATAAGGCTGACTTATATATATATCGAAATCCTCCAGAGGCTTAAAATTCTCTCCCTTCTTTCTATTATATAAATCTCCATTCTTAGCTTCTACTTTGATTTTAAAGCCTTCACCCATTTTAATATTATCATTTAAAAGAGAAATTTTCTGATATTTCACATCATTGATACTTTTTTCTATTCCAATTCGCTGAATACCGTGAAATCCCTCAAAATACAGGACTTGAGGATAATGTGTTAATGCTAACATCACCTCATCACCGTCATTTAATTCTATTTCAGAAATTCCACCAACACCGAGAGGATCTTCAGTAGGAAGCCCTTTACCGGGATGATAAATACCATTTATGTATATAGCTGAAGCAAAGCCGGAATTACCATAATTGGGACCCATGGTTATAATAGGTTTACCATTTACCATTTTAGTCTTACCAAATTTTTCAAATAAGTCTAAGACAGTAGTCTTACCTATGTCCAGCTCTACTTCCCGTTTTTCTAAACAATTATTACTATCTGTATGCATCGGAAAACCGGGTATCTGACTTCCTTGCCACTGAGTAGCATCTACATAGGAGATATTCACCCTTATCTTCTTATTTGAGCGTTTTCCCATGCCCTGATATGCTGCCCTTATCTTTTCATACATATCAAAATATGACTTTGCTTTATTAAGAGAAAGACCCTCACTTGGTACAGGGTTTGTTTCTAAAAACTGTAAGGCTTCTTCCCTTGCCCTTAGATACTCTTCGTCCGTCTGATTGTTAAACAATTCATTTGCATAAAAATCTATTCCCCTATATGCTCTACTTAAATTTATTAACATAACAGAATTATGTATTTTAGGCTCTAAGCCATTTATGTCTATCTCAATTTGTTTAATTATCTCTTCAATTTCTGCTTCAATTTTATCCTTATTTTCAGGGATATTATATTCACTATGCACATTTTCTTCTAGATATAATTTTTCAAGTAACTGTTGTGCTTCTTCTATTTTTGCTTTATAATCTCTAAAAAAATGGTTATCTACCGTATCTTCATCACTTATTAAAGTTGCATTTTGATCATTATGATACCTTCCAAGATACTGTATTTCCTCTTTTCGAGTTTGGTAATTCATAATCCATCTTAAAAAACTATATTTACAAATTTTTTCATAAAAATTCGTTGCATTTACTTCATTTTTCGGGATTAAAGTTTTTATCGCATCTTTCAGTTCTTTTTCAGCTAAATCAAGTTGTTCTTTAATGTTTGAATTTTCCTTAACATATACAGCCTTTTCATATACTTTCTTGTAATTTTGCCATCTGCTTAAAGTAGGTGCTACAGTATTATACCAATTAGCATTATCATGACATTCATATTCTTTTCCCTTATATCTGTCATCTTCATGATAATATAACTCATCTGTTTCCGGATTTGGAGCTTCTTCTATTGCTTTTTGAAGAGAACTTTTATCTATAGCTTCTCCATCTTCAAATTGTATTATTAAAATCCATTTTACTATATTATTAAGAGCATATTGAACTCCTACACCATTACTGTTTTCAGTTTTAAATAGGTCATCATCTATTATCGCTTCCAACATTCTACCTCTAAACATTTCAGCATACGATGTATTTCCGGTTTTATCTTTTAGTTTATCGCCGGGGATATAGTTTACAGGATCATTAACAGCTTCTACTACCCCTGCTTCCGAATCTGCGATGATGTGATCTGGCTTATTTCCACTTACTTTATATTGGAGATTTGATGTAATTAAAGTAAATGCGTTTTTCAAATCAGTTTCAACTTCATCCCATGGTCTGAATTTTATATTTTTAATTTTACCATTCTTCGGAATCTTCGCTAATAAAATATCTGTTTTTGCATTTTTTATCTTATATTGTATTTTCCCAATCTTTTCTAATACAATTTCATGTTCCTGTCCATTTAATTCGTATGTAATTTCTTTGAAAGGATGGGATTTGTCCTCATTCTCTGCCCTTGCTTCACAAGGCATAAATGAACTTACCATACATATAATCAATGTATAGATTATAATTTTTTTTAATTTTTTCATAAATAAAAAAAGAGGTGCATATATGCCCCTCTCTCCTCCCCTCTCTACCAAACTGACTTAACTAACACAATATTAGGTTCTTTATTTCCGTTTTGTACTATTATCTGTGCATATTTACTCTCAGTCGGTGAAAAATTCAAATCTATCTGCGTTTGGGCTTTTCCGTTAATATAAACCTTATCGCCCGGATTAGATAATACACTTATCTGTAGAGGTAATGTGGAACCACCGGAGCTAACAGTGTACATCCTCACATTAGAAGAAATTTGCTCAACTGTAGCGTAACCCATTGAAACAAAATCATCAGGAGAAATACCATCAAAACTTACAGTAGCGTCAGTTACCCCAACCTCTGTGTTTTCAGGACTTACAACATAAGCTCCACAAAGTTCCGTAGAGGTTTCACCGAATACTCCTGCGAAATTCGCTACTCCGGTATATACTCGAACATAGCTGATATTATCTAAGTATACCGGTTCACCATTTTCATTTACTGCCCAAGAAATATCTATACCGTCTCCGCCTGAATTGGCATTTGCCGCTATAGTATAAGGGTTAACCGCTGTGCCTAAATTGCTGCCGTTTGGATGCACATCACAATATCCGAACTGATAAGCTTCTGCTCCGGCTCCCTCAAACCTTATCTTTGTTCCTGTAAGGTTAAGAGAATTATTTGCATAGCTTGCGAAAGCATTACACTCTGCTAAATTAGCCAGTGGTAAATCTCCTGCCTTTCTCACATTGAAATAATTTCTTTCCAATGGGAACCAGCTATGTGTATGCCAGTTATTATGGTTAATTATAACTAATTCAGGGTTTGGTGATGCTCCCGGTCCTGCCGGTAAAGTTACATTATAGGTATATGAATTGTTTCCCATAAATGTACCATCTGTATCATTTACACTTTGATTGTCCTCAGGATGAGGGTTTATGTATGTAGCACTTGCATTCCAAACAGTTTCAGCGGCATAATGCTTGCTTCCCGCTATGTCGTACCAAGTATGTCCGTCCTGAGAAACCTGCACACAACCCGGCTCTGCATTTCCTACAAAAGCATTTCCATAAAGTATAAAGTCCACACCATACTTATTTTTCGAGCTGTTTGCCACAGGCGTATCAAACTTGAGAACTGCATATCCACCGAAACTTCCTAAGGAAAGTCCGGTCTGTGCTACGGTATTAACCATAGCTTTTCTACCTGTAGTCCCTGATACATAACCATCTCCCCAGCCGCCTGAGTTAATGCCTTCGTTGGCAAACTGTCCGTAAGCCGGAAGATAAGCATAAAGCCCTTCGCCTGATGTTCCTCCGCCTATAGCCTTAGGACAGGTGATAGAAAAGCTGTTACCGTTAGAATCAGTAACTGTAAGTACAGCTGCTTCATCTCCCATGGTAACTACTCCATAAGGTGCATTATAGTATTCAAACTTAGCACCATTTGTTCCGGTTACCTGAGCATTAGGTTCAATTTTCATCGAAAAATGCTTAGGAAAATATCCCGGCATAGTTGAGCTGATAGCATACTGACCGGCTCCCGTAGAGGCTATTTGTAAAAATTCGATTGTAGTCGAAACTGATACTGTAATGCCTCCATGTGTAATACTGCTCCAAATATCACTATTCGTCGCTGCTTTTTTGGCTTCGCCAAATGTTGATGTTTTTGCCATAGCAACTGATGGCACCATTGAGATTGTTAGAACAACAGCCATTATCACTGTCAGCAATCTCTTTTTTAATAATTTTTCCATACGATACCTCCTCTGGAAAATTTCTTGTTTTTATTTTCTGCTTTTAGAAAATAAAAACAGGTAGTAAAACAGTCCGCCTTATTGCGACCTGCCAATACATACCTGCATCAACATCAAATTCAAGATTCTGAGAATAAAATAAATTTCAGCAATATAAATAGAAGTTCATTCTCCTCAATTTTAAATATGAGTTTTCGCAGGTCTTCTGACTTACAAGTTTGAGATATGCTTTTTCATATCACTTATATATATCTCGCCTTCCCAGCTAATCCACTACAGACGCCAGTGACTTGTTTTCACAAATGGATATATACAACTTGCTCACAGCTATAGCTTGAAACACTTAATAACTTTTAAGTGTTTCAAGTATGTTCAGGACTTTCACCTGATTCCCTTGCCTTTTCAGACAAGTATGTGTGTCCGGTAAAAGTAAATACTCAAACCGGGTCGCACATTTAATCACGATTAAGATTATTTCAATCATTTAAAATAATCTTATACTCAATTTCATTATATATACTTAGTTTATTACTTGTCAAGTAATTTTTAAAATCCTGTCACTTTATTATCATAATATATCTGCCCGTTTAAAAATCAGAAGAACATTCCCCATGCAACGAAGCCTGCTACTGCAACAATTCCTGTAAATAAAAGAACCATTACACAGTATCCCATTACATTTCTTGCGGATAATCCTGCTACTCCTAAAGCCGGTAATGCCCAGAATGGTTGAATCATATTTGTCCACTGGTCACCCCAAGCGATAGCCATACATGCTCTACCTGCTTCAACACCCATCTTAGCTGCTGCCGGCATTACAATAGGACCCTGAACAGCCCACTGTCCACCACCGGATGGAACGAAGAAGTTTACAATACCTGCAGAAAGGAATGTCCATACAGGGAAAGTAACTCCTGTGGAAATGCTTACGAAGAAGTCAGAAATGATTCCTGCTAAGCAAACTCCATCCATATTTTTAGCTGTCATAAGACCCATAATACCTGCATAGAATGGGAACTGAAGTATGATACCGGAAGCACCTGCTGCTGCTTCAGCGATAGCATCTACATATTTTCTTAAATTTCCATGGAATAAAATTCCAAGGAACATAAATAACATATTTACAATATTAAGTCCTAAAGGAAGTTTGTCTAAGAATAAATACTTAAGAATATAAGCAAATCCTAAAACAACTGTGATGAACCATAAAACCTTAGAATGTTCAATCTTTTCTGCCGGTGTTTCAACAGTATAATGTTTTTCTTGTTCATCTGCTAATAAAGCTGGATTTACTAAAATTGTGTTCTTTTCATCCGGATGCATTGCGTAGTTTACAAAAGGCATAAGTACTAAGATAACTCCACACATAATAAGGTTCATTGGGTGGAAAATTGTCTCAGCAGTAGTTGCCTGATATGTCTGTTCTAAAATTACATATCCGGTTGGGCTAGCAATTTGAAGCGGAATGGAACCGGATAAACCGGCATGCCAAATAACGAAACCGGAATAAGCAGAAGCAATTAATAATGGGTAGTCCACAGTATTAACTCTCTTTGCAACTTCTTTAGCAAGTAAAGCACCTGCAATAAGTCCAAAGCCCCAGTTTAACCAGCAGCAAATTGTAGATACAAAAGTAACTACCAATATAGCTGATTTCTTATCCTGCGCTACTCCAGCTATGTAACCTAAAACTTTTTTACATATGCTTGCAGAAGCCATAGCAGTACCTAATACTAATACTAATGCCATCTGCATGGAGAAGCCTAATAAGCTCCAAAATCCGGTATCATTACCCCAAGCAGTAACCATTTCTAAAGGTCCCTGATGAGTTCCAATCATAGCTGAAACGAAAACTACGATTGTAAGAATGATTGCGAATAAGAATGGGTCAGGTAGCCATCTGTTTACTACCTTAACGCAAGCGTTAGTGATTTTCTTAAACATAAAATCCCTCCTAAAATAAAATAAATGAATAATTTCGACTTGTATGTATAATCAAGTCCTCATCTCTTATAATACTACTTAGATTTTAATTGTCAATATTTAAACATGAATTTTTTGACAAAATTTAAACATATATTAAAGAAATGAATTATAAAAGAAATCTTACAAATCAGCTCCTACATAATTTACACCTATCCAACCTATTTTTTACTCTATTTTTCTCCTTTCAAGTTCCATGAGAACTCCTTCAAATACTTCCTTTGTAATCGGATAGCCTATCATAATTATAGCCACTATAATCATCAAAAGTCCGGGAATAAATGTAAAAGCATTTTCTATCCAAAACTCTACATGAATAGACTGAACCGAAGCACTTTTATCAAAGCCACTTTTAGATAATATAAAACCTAAAATCTGTAAGCCAAAAGCTATAGATAAAGATTCAGATAATGCCTGAAAAGAAATCACAGCCCCCGAATGTTTTTTACCGCTTTTAAGTTCATCAACCTCACATACATCATATATCATGGAAGGCATTAACTGCCAATATGCAGTATTAGCTAAGGCATAAATTATGCAAACTAAACTGCAACCTATAACATTTTCTATATTAAACAATCTGGCTCCAATCATTAAAAATCCTGAAAGCCCTATGGTTCCTAAGAAAACTTCTTTCTTTTCATATTTTTTAGCCGCTCTCTCTAAAAAAGGTACGAAAACCACACCCCCCAAAGTAGTCATAAGCATAAAGGCTGAAATCCACCCCGCCTTAAGTCCTGCATTATAGGTCATAAAATAAATTCTGTCCGCTGCAAAAATAATTTCTGCCACTAAGAAAACCATCGAGGCTCCTATTAAATACCTAATAGATCTGAGTTTAAGTATAGAAAAATATTCTGAAATTACAATTTTTAATTTTCCTATGTCATATTTTGTGCTTTTAGTGGTTTTCCTCTCAAAATCCACTTTGTCATCCTTATGAATAGTTAAAGCACATATTAAAAGCGAAGCTCCTGCGCACACACCCGAAAAAACACCTACCAACTGCCATCCTCTAGACGGTGTATAACCTGAATTCATAGCCAAATCTACTATAATGGTAGGAAGTACCATTCCTATACACATTCCAACTTGATTAAACACATAGGCATAGGAACGAAGTACAGTCCTCTCATGATAGTCATCAGTCAGATCTGCTCCCCAAGACATATAAGGTAAAAAACCTGTGGAAAAAGCTGTCCAATATAGCATAATCACCACTATATAATAGACCACCTTGCCCGTCTGTGAAAATCCTACAGTCGTAAACAGTAAACTGGTAATTATAGCGATAGGAAAGGCTGCAAATATTAAAAAAGGCTTTCTCCTACCATATTTTGACTCCATATTATCAGACATAAAAGCCACTACCGGTCCCACTAAGGCTTCCCATATAGAGCCAATAGCCGAAATGGTTCCTGCTGCCATAGGTTCCACCCCTGCCACCGTCGTAAGATATATGAGAAGATATGTTCCCGACAAAGTGTACAGAGTATTATCACATATTCCCCCTATGCCATAAGAAAGTTTTGTCTTAAAAGATAACATTTTATCCTCCTAAAATTTCACTACAACAATTATAAAGTATATAGTTACAATATAGTCAATGTTTTTATCAATTTTTACCGATACAAATTTAAACAAATAAAATAGGAGACCCTGCTGTTCGCAAAATCTCCCTAGCCTACCTTTAGCTAAATAGTTCCTTTATCTTATCCTTAAAACTTGTCTTTTTCTGGTAACAATCTTCTGTAACCACCTTAGACATATCCTGAATAGCTTTTTTCTGTTTAGAATTCAGCTTTGTTGGAATTTCAATGCTAACTGTAACATATAAATCACCCTTAGCTTCACGCCTTAAGTATTTTATACCCTTGTCCTTAAGTCTAAACTTAGTTCCTGCCTGTGTTCCTGCAGGGATTTTGTACTTGACCTTGCCTTCCAAAGTCGGCACCACAATTTCTCCACCCAAAGCTGCCTGTTCAAAGCTGATAGGAATGTCAAGATAAAGGTCATAATAGGAACGCTTAAACATCTTATGAGGTTTGATGTTAAGCACAATGTATAAATCTCCATTTGGACCTCCATTCGCTCCCGGCTCTCCCTGTCCTTTAATTGGAATTACTGTATCATTATCCACACCTGCCGGAATACTGATTTCTATAGATGAAGTCTTTCTAACAGTACCTTTGCCTCCACAAGTTTTGCAATGCTGCTCAATAATCTTACCTGTACCTCCACATTTATCACACTGGGATACAGATTGGAATTGACCGAAAGGCGTTCTCTGAACATGACTCACCTGCCCTGTTCCGCCACATTTATCACAGGTCTTCTTAGAAGTGCCAGGCTCATTGCCTTCTCCATGGCAATGATCACAGGTGGAGTTCTTAGTAAGGCGAATAGTCTTTTTAGTTCCAAAAGCTGCCTCTTCAAAGGTTATATCTATAGACTTCTGTAAATCTTGCCCTTTTCTCGGTTGATTAGGATTGCGATTATTGCCGCCAAAGCCACCGAAGCCTCTGCCTCCTCCGAAGCCAAACATATCGAATATATCTTCGAAGCCACTAAAACCTCCAAAACCTGCGCCGCCACCACCGAATCCGGCATTAGGATCAACCCCTGCAAAACCGAATTTATCATACTTAGCTTTTTTATCCGGGTCAGATAAAATGCCATAGGCTTCATTTATTTCTTTGAATTTTTCTTCAGCTTCTTTATTGCCTTGATTTTTATCAGGATGATATTTCATAGCCATTTTTCTAAAGGCCTTTTTTACTTCATCATCTCCGGCACCTTTTTGAAGCCCTAAGACTTCGTAATAGTCTCTTTTTTCTGCCATATATCTTACCTTTTCTATTAGAATAGGAAAGTCCAAGTCTCCCTAATAAAGACTTGGAATTCCTTAAAATATTTCTTGATTTTGTTGCTTATTTATCTTCGTCCACTACAGTATAGTCTGCATCTACTACATTATCTTCCTGTGTAGCTGCCTGACCTTGCTGGAATCCACCACCCTGCTGACCTGCCGCCTGTTGTGCAGCCTGAGCCTGTTCATAGAGCTTAGTGGAAATAATGTGGAACTTTTCAGTTAAAGCTTCTGTCTTTTCTTTAATCTGATCTAAAGTTCCGTTATTAAGAACTGACTGAAGCTGGTCCTTAGCTTCTGTAATCTGCTGTTTTTCATCTTCTGAAATTTTTCCATCTAATTCCTTTAATGATTTATCGGTTTCATAGATTAAAGATTCAGCCTTATTTCTGCTTTCGACTTCTTCTTTTCTCTTCTTATCTTCTTCTGCATAAGCTTCCGCTTCCTTAACCTTCTTATTGATTTCCTCTTCAGAAAGGTTAGTAGAAGATGTAATAGTAATTCTCTGCTCCTTACCTGTTCCCATATCCTTAGCAGATACATTAACGATACCGTTAGCATCTATATCAAAGGTTACTTCAATCTGAGGAATTCCACGTGGAGCCGGTGCGATACCTGTAAGCTGGAATCTTCCTAAGGTAGTGTTTCCTGCTGCCATATCTCTTTCACCCTGCATTACATGAATATCTACTGCTGTCTGGTTATCAGCTGCAGTTGAGAAAATCTGAGATTTCTTTGTAGGTATAGTTGTATTTCTTTCTATAAGTTTAGTAGCAACTCCACCTAAAGTTTCGATTGAAAGTGAAAGCGGTGTTACATCTAATAACAATACATCATGAACTTCACCTGTTAAAACACCTGCCTGAATTGCAGCACCTACTGCTACACATTCATCCGGATTAATTCCCTTAAATGGTTCCTTACCTGTAACCTTCTTTACAGCTTCCTGAACAGCAGGAATTCTAGTAGAACCTCCTACTAAGATAACCTTTTCAATGTCTGAATTTGAAACTCCGGCATCGCTCATAGCTTTCTGCATAGGTTCAATAGTTCTCTGAACTAGATGTTCAGTAAGCTGTTCAAATTTTGCACGGCTAAGATCAACATTCATATGAAGTGGACCTTCTCCTGTAACTGTTATGAACGGTAAGTTAATATTAGTAGTTTGAGAAGATGAAAGCTCTTTCTTAGCCTTTTCAGCCGCTTCCTTTAATCTCTGGTGAGCCATCTTGTCATTTCTTAAGTCTACACCGTGTTCCTTAGCGAATTCATCTGCAAGCCATTTCAAAAGCACTTCATCAAAATCATCTCCGCCTAAGTGAGTGTCACCGTTAGTAGCTAATACTTCGAAAACACCATCTCCTAATTCAAGAATGGATACGTCGAAAGTACCGCCTCCTAAGTCATATACTAAAATCTTATGTGCACCGGCTTCCTTATCAAGACCATAAGCAAGGGAAGCTGCTGTAGGCTCATTAATAATTCTCTTTACTTCTAAGCCGGCAATTTTACCTGCATCCTTTGTAGCCTGCTTCTGAGCATCTGAGAAATAAGCAGGTACTGTGATTACAGCTTCTGTTACCTTATCTCCTAAATATGCTTCTGCATCATTTTTTAATTTTGTAAGAATCATTGCAGAAATATCCTGAGGTGTATAATCCTTACCATCTATAGACACCTTATAGTTTTCTCCCATATGTCTTTTTATGGAAGCAATAGTTCTCTCCGGATTAGTTACAGACTGTCTTTTAGCAGTTTCTCCAACTAATCTTTCTCCATCTTTTTTAAATGCTACTACGGAAGGAGTTGTTCTCATACCTTCTGCATTAGCAATAACTGTAGGCTCTCCGCCTTCTAAAACGGATACGCATGAATTTGTTGTTCCTAAATCGATACCAATTATTTTTGCCATTTTTAAATCCTCCTGAAATCTATATTCTTTTACATTTTTAACAATATTTATATTATGAACCCTTATAGGTTTATAATCCTTATTCCGCCACCTTTACCATAGATGGTCTCAAAACTCTACCATTTAACATATAACCTTTTTGCAGTACTGTAGTTACATAGCCCGACTTATGTTCTTCGCTGGCTTCCATCAAAACTGCGTTATGATAATTAGGGTCGAATTCACAGCCCTCTGCCTTAACTTCTTCCACACCTGCCTGCTCCAAAACTTGCCAAAGCTGTTTTAAGATAAGCTCCATACCTTCTGTGAAACCTTCTGCTCCTGAAGCTCCTTCTGCTGCCTCTAAGGCTCTCTCAAAATTATCAATTACAGGTAACATACCCTTTACCAACTTCTCATTTCCAAAAGCATAGATGTCAGCCTTTTCTTTATCTTGCCGTTTTCTAAAGTTTTGAAAATCTGCCATAAGTCTAAGGTATTTCTCCTCAAAAGCATCTTCCTCTTTCGGACCATCTGCCTTAGCATCAGCCTCGACAGTATTATCCTCTTGTGGCTGATTGTCTGTTTCTTGGTAATCCGAAGTGTCCGGCTGGGCGGATTTTGCACTATCCTTAGTTAAATCTTCATCTTTTTCAATTTTATCTTTCAAATCTTTATTCTCTCTATTCTTCGTCATATTCTCCTCCGCCCTCTAACCTAAAAGCATTATTTAAGTTATCTGTTAAATATTCTATAATGGAAGTTACTTCTCCATACTCCATTCGTGTAGGTCCTATAACTCCAATTTTTCCTACTAATTTACCATTTATAGCATAGCTGGCAGTTATCAAAGAGCAATCCTGCAAGCCATCCTCAATATTTTCTTCACCTATAGAAATGGTTATGCCATCATCTCTTTCAATCAACTTCCTAGTCATTTCTTCTTTCTTAGAAAGAAGTTCTATGAAACCCTTAGCCTTTTCTAAATCACTATACTCAGGAATATTGAAAATGTTAGTCAAACCTTCCATATATAGATTTACATTTAACATATCTTCTAAGGTTCTCATAAAGTTAGGCATCAAATCCTCTGCCAAGCCACTCATAGCTATAATATCCGTTTCAAAATTTGCAATTATATTATTAGTAAGTGCCTGACTTATGGTCTTACCTTTATAGTTATAGGTCATATTTTTTGCCAAAAGATTTAAATTCTCTTCTGTATATGCCACACTCATCTTTATAGCCCTGTTATTTACCTTGCCACTTTCAGATACAATCATTAAGATAACCGTTTCTGAATCTACAGGCAGAAGATTTATGTATTTCAACACATCTTCATTTTTCTTAGGTGTAATAGCAAAACTTGTAAGATTAGTTATCTCACTTAATAAGCTGGCTGCATGTTCTATGGTTTTCTCAAACTCATTCATACTTCCCTTGAGGCGGTTAGCAATTAAAGTTTTTTCTTCCTTGGATAATTCCTTCTTATCCATAAGTGCATTTACATATAGTCTATATGCCTTATCAGAAGGAACTCTGCCTGCCGATGTATGGGGATGAGTTAAATAACCTAATTCTTCTAAATCAGCCATTTCATTTCTAATAGTTGCAGGGCTATACCCTAATTCCGGTTTTTTAGAAAGAGTTCTGGAACCCACCGGTTCGGCAGTCCTTACATAATCACCAATTATCGCTGATAAAATTTTAAGTTTTCTTTCACTTAAATCCATAACCTTGCTCCTATTTTTATCTATTAGCACTCACCATCTACGAGTGCTAACTTATGATATAAATATACTACCTTATTTCCCAACTGTCAACATATTTTATTAAGTTTTTTATGTGATTTATGTGAATAACAAATGATGTTCGCTTAAGGGATAGCAAGTTAAATTATTACATCATATTCCAAATCCCATTAAGTCAAGTACAGGTATTGATAGAATCAAAATTTAATTAAATATTAAAATTACAACAACTAAAAAACAGTAAATCCACAGATTTACTGTTTTTATTGTTGCTTTAACACCGGTACATTGAACAAATGTTAGATGTATGAAAAAGGGATGCAACTGCACCCCTTTTCTATCAAATTCTATTTATTTCCTATTTCTGCATATCTTTTAATCTTCATTGTGGAAGTTTTTTCAAATGCACCTTCCTTAATTTCCAAAGTTTTAATGCACTTATAGTTTGTAAGTCTTCTATTTACTAATCTAATCTTTTCCCAAATTATTTTATAAATTTCTTCCTTTGTAAACTCATGTTCCATATCATATCCATACTGTTCTCTTATAAAATCATAGTTAGGAATAACCCTAGCCGTAACTATAAGTTCCTTCTCTCCCTTGACCTCTTTTCCATATACCATGGATTCTGAAATTTCTTCAATATGAGATAAGAGCAATTCTATTTCTTCAGGATAAATATTCTTTCCATTCTGTGTTACTATTACATTCTTAGAACGACCGGTAATGAATATAAATCCATCTTCATCCATATAACCTATATCTCCCGAGTTAAACCAGCCGTCTTGAATAGCATTCTTTGTGGCTACTTCATCTTCATAGTATCCTATCATCAAGGTATCGCCCTTTATCAAAATTTCTCCTTCGCCATTTTCATTAGGCTCTTTGATTTTGATTTGATCTACCACTACAGCTTTACCGGCAGAACCAATCTTTGGTTCAAATTCCGGAGTTAGAGCTGCTATAGGTGCTGTTTCTGTAAGTCCATATCCTTGTAAAAAAAGGATTCCCATGTCTTCAAACCACTTACCTACCTTCATATCGATAGGTGCAGCAGCGGAAACCACAATTCTTAATTTTCCACCTAAGCTGTTATATATTTCTTTAAAAACTTTCTTCTTAACATCTATTCCTAAAGCCTTCATACTGTTAGTAATCTTTATAAGAGTATTAACCTGCCCTGCTTTGCCGGATTTTGAAATAGTAGTATTTATTTTCTTATGTAAAGCCTCTATTAAAAGTGGTACTGCAATTATAGCTGTTGGCTGGCTTTCTTTAAGATTATTAGCTATATGCTTAAGTCCCTGACAAACGGCAATGGATGCCCCCATTGCCATAGGATATATAAAGCCTATAGTAGACTCATAGGTATGATGTAGGGGTAATACAGAAAAAAGTCTATCTTCCGGATATATCCTTACATAAGGCGTAACTGCATTGACATTCGCAGCTAAATTTCTGTTGGAAAGCATAACCCCTTTAGAAGCAGAAGTTGTTCCACTAGTAAAAATCAAAACTGCGAAAGCATCAGGATCAATTTCCTTTTCCAGTAAGTAATTATCACCTAAATTTACGAAAACTTCACCCTCTTCCATAATGAAATCAAAGCCTAATATAGTGAAAGCTTCATCGTCTATGACCAAGTCCTTCTTTTTCTTATCTCTATGAACCAAATCTCCGACTTCATTGGAATTCATTTCTATACAATACTTTACAGCATCACACTTAAAAGCAACCTTTTTTACCATATCCTTATGCTTACTAGAATATATTATAGCTGTCGCTTTAGAGCGTGATACTAAATTCTCCAATTCATTCTCCGGAAGCTCTTTATCTACAGGAACCGCAATTCCCACACCTAAAAGCATTGCCATATAGGAAACATACCATTCATAAGTAGTCTCTCCAATAATTACAATTCTTTCACCTTCCAGTCCCAAAACCTTAGTAAGACCTGTTCCGAAATTCAAAACATCTCTTCTAAATTTACCGTAAGTTACCTCTTCATAACCTTTTCTCTTATTAAAAACTTCTAATACAAACTCTTTATCCCTGTATTTACGGGTGGATTCATTAAAAATTTCCTTAACAGTTGAATAATTAGTACCTGGATAAAGCTTCTTATTCTTGCCTTTACCCCCTAATTTTTCTTCAATTTTCTTATAATCATCCTCCGTATAATCTACCTTTAAAGCCTCTAAATCACCAATATTTTTATACTTAGGAAATTTGAAATTAGGTATTTTCTTTAATATATTCGCCATTTTCTTCTCTTGATTCCCTCATTTCTTCCAAAATCTAACTTCCCCTACTTTAAAAAATTTGAAAGTCTTTCTCTAACCTTCGCCTCTCCTAAAATTTGCTGAATTTCCCACACATCAGGTGACTGCTGTCTACCCATTAAACCTATACGAATTACCGTACTAACATGACCTACATGACCCTTATACATATCCGGATTCTTCTTAAAATCCTTCGGCTTAGCCGCATAGCCTAATTCCTCAGCTATAACTCTAATTTTATCAAACCACTGGCTTTGATCATCAGTATGGTCATAACTTTCTAAATATTTCTCTAAAATAACCTTAACATCAGCTTCTGCCTCTTTCGGCATTTCATCTTCGATTTTAAACATACTATCAAAGAAATAGCTGATATTTTCCACCATCTGCTTTGCATATATATGGTCTTTTCTAGGTTTTGCTTCTTTTCTACCTATATCCAAAATCTTTTCTAAATAAGCTCTGTCTTTAAGAATTTCCACCATATTTTCATCCTCTGACCTAAATTCATCTGCCCAGTTCTTAAGGAAATCATAAAGCTCTTCTTTGGAGATTTTGAGCAAAACATCCTTAGAAATATCGTTCAGCTTATTCAAATCAAATAAAGCTCCTGAATTCGACATTTTTTCAGTTGTAAATTCAAATTCTTCTATATCTAAATCAGGGTTTGCAATTCTCCATTCCTCAAAATTGGAATTTAATATTGTAAGCAAATATTCCCTAACCGCCTTAGGATGATATCCTTCATTTCTATAATAATCCAAGGATAACTCAGGGTCTTTTCTCTTAGATAATTTACGCTTATTACCTTCTTCGTCAAGTTTCATCAGTTGTGCAGTATGGCAATAAACCGGTGGCTGCCAACCTAACTTTTCAAATAATTCTACATGAATCGGTAAAGACGGTAACCATTCTGCACCTCTAACTACATGGGTTGTTCTCATTAAATGGTCATCCACCACATGGGCAAAATGGTAAGTAGGAATTCCTGTAGCCTTTAGAATTACCGTATCCTGATCATTTTCCGGCATATCTAAAACGCCTCTAATAGCATCTTTTACCTTTATTCTTCTTATATTTTCATCTGATTTAGAAAGATCCCCATCAGATTTTAATCTAACTACATAAGGAAGTTTTTTAGAAAGTTTTTCTTCTATTTCTTCCATAGTTAAATTTCTGGAAGTTGCCCATTTACCATAGATTCCGGGATTTGCCTTAATTTCTTCCTGATTATTTCTAATATTATTTATTTCTTCCTCTGTTAAAAAGCAAGGATAAGCTTTTCCCTCTTCAACCAGCTTTTTTGCAAAACACTGATAGATTTCACCTCTATGAGACTGGGTATAGTCCCCATAAGCTCCTATATCTCCCTTAGAAGTTACACCTTCATCAAAATTAATCCCAAAGAATCTTAAGGAGTTAATAATAATTTCTTCAGCACCTTCTACTAATCGCTTATCATCTGTATCTTCAATTCTCAAGAAAAATACACCTTCAGACTGATGAGCCAATCTTTCATCTACGAAAGCTCCGTATAAGTTTCCCAGATGAATAAAGCCTGTAGGGCTGGGTCCTAAACGGGTAACCTTAGCGCCTTCCGGTAAATTTCTTTCAGGATAAAGAGCTTCATAATACTCTGTAGTTTTTTCTATATTGGGAAATAACAATTCACTTAATTTTTTATAGTCCATATATGCTTATCCTCTTTTCTCAATTTTATTTTTCAGGAATAGTAATTGCAATTTTTGTAAATGGAGTGTAGATTTTCTTGCCTTCTACAACCCTTACGCCTCTCACCTTATACCAGTATTTAGTGCCTTTAACTATGCCCTTAGTATTAGTATAACTAAGTTTTTTATAATCTTTAGTGGTATAAATCTTCATATATCCGCTAGATTTTTTTAGAGACTTCCAAACCTGATAATAATCTACTCTATAACCGGAACCTGATTTATTCCAAGTCATTTTTATATTACCCTTTGCAGTCTCTCCAATAGCGAGGTTGACTATATCTGTCCCCTTAATTCCATCTATAATTCTAAAAAGCTTTTCCGCCTTCTTTTCAGCTTCTATACGCTTTTCCTCTTCTTTTCTTTCTTCTTCTAAGCGCTTTTCTTCAGCTTTCTTTTTTTCTTCCTCTAAACGCTTTTCCGCTTCTAAGCGTTTTTCTTCTTCCAAACGCTTCTCTTCATCAGTTTTTGGCTTATCCGGATTATTAGGTTCTAAAGTTTCTGAAGAATCACTCACGGTTACACTTATAACTCTTTTTCCTGCCGCCGCCTTATCTGTAGAAGAAGTTCTGATTATAATATCAGCCATTCCCTTTCCTACAACATTTACAGTTCCATCAGTTGAAACAGAAAGGACACTGCTATTGGTAGTTTCATAAGTAATATTGGAACCTGACCATTTAAGACTAACTCCTAAATTGTATGGTGCTTGCCCTACTTTTAAACTTGTATTGGCCCTAGCGACGCTTATCTCCTGTTTAGCTCTCAAAATCTTATAATCCACAGATTTTGTTCCTGCATAGTTTCCTATAAAATTCACTGTAAGAGTTGCGGTTCCCGGATTTACAGCATTGCTAACAGTATAAGTATAATCTAAACCCTTAATTAAAGCATTCCCATTTATATGATGCACATTTATCTTAGACGGTTTTCTCTCACTACCTGTATATCTCATGGAAGTTATAGGTTCAATCACCAGTTTAGAAAGGTCAGTTTCTCCTTTAATAGTAAAAGGAACTAATTTATAGTCACAGAAATCCCCTAATCCCATAACCATTGCATAACCTTTACCTACCTGTGTATTGTTTACATATCTAACCTTGTAATCAACTCCCTCAACTAAATCTCTGCCACCATGCTGAACTCTAACACCAGGTGTCATACTAGCTCCTTGAGCATACTCAAATTCGCTCTGTCCAACTATATAAGCCTGAGCTTCAACCAAACTCTTAGTAGCCATCTGAACCTTAGGAGTTGTTTCCGGCTGCACAGGTGTAGAACCTATGAAACCACCATCTCCACTTCCTAAAGGATCTTCGCTTGTTAAACCGGATGAACTTCCAGAAGTATTATCTACTGTATATTTCCCTACTGTAGACTGTGGATTCGGATTTATATACCAGAAGTTGCAATCGTTTCTGGCATTTATGCCATCCACCTTACCACCTGAAGAATACTGCCACCATTCATAATCACTGTAATACTGACAAGTATTATTATATTGAGCGATCCATATAGGATATTTCTTGCCCAAAGATGGACCATCCATAGTTCTAGTCAAGAAATTAAGGTTCGCATAAATTCCCGGCTTATATCCTAAACTTATAACTCTTTCGCAGAACGCAGTAGCTATGGCAGTAGCGGCAGATTTTGTCAATCTAGCCTTAGTAAGTCTGCCTGCATTTCCGCCTGCAAATTCATAATCCATAAAAACAGGTAAATCCATATCCTTAGGAGTATACCCTGCTTCTTCAATAAGCCTAATAGTATAATCTGCTTCAGCCTTAGCTTCTAATTGAGAAGTTGCCTGAGAGAAGAAATAAACTCCTATCATAACCCCTGCTGCTTTAGCATTTCTTAAGTTAGAAATAAAAGTAGTATCTTTATACATAGTTCCTGCAGAAGCATAACCCCTTCCTGCAACTCTAACTATAGCAAAATCTATTCCGTTAGCCTTCGCCTTTCTCCAATCGATAGAATGCTGATAAATAGACACATCCAAACCATTACTAATAACATAATCTGAAAACTTGTTATTATGGTTATAAGTATTCCCCGTATATCTGGAAACACCCGTAAAGGCACCTGCCAAAGCTGTATTAGCTATTAAAGCTAACACTATTACCATCGTTACTAAAAATCTTTTTTTCATTTTATCCCCCTTTTTAATTAATAAATTTTATGATTTGAAATCTTTCCAATATTTAGAATAAAGGTCATCCCCTTTGCTTCCCAAACTCTTCAAGGTTTCACAACGACTTAAAACTTCATCACTTGGATTTAAAATCGGATTATCAGTTAAATCCTTAATCTTTTTATTTGGTATTCCATAAGTTAAATACTCAAAATTCTTTCTGGCTGCCTTTTCTGAAAGCATATAATTTATCCAAGCCTCAGCACCCTCTTTATTCTTTGCCCTAGAAGTTATCGCCCACATATCAGTCCAAACCTCTGTTCCTTCTTTAGGCACTATGAAATTTAAATCAGGATTTTCATCCATAGCATATAGGACTTCGCCGGAAGTTACTACACCTAAGGCTGCCGAATTACCTATCATCAAATCTCTAGCATTATCATTACCATAGGCATAAACTAAAGGCTTCTGTTTTCTCAAAAGCTCTGTTATTTCCTTTAATTCACCCTCATTCACTGTGTTAATAGAATAGCCTAACATTTTAGCGCCTATCATATATGCCTCTCTTATAGAATTAGGCATTATGATTGTGCCTTTGTTCTTTTCAGCCCATAAATCTGACCAGCCTATAGGCACTTCTTTTATCATCTTAGTATTATACAAAATTCCGTAAGTTCCCCAAGTATGTGGAACTGCATAGCTCATATCCTTGTCAAAACTTTCGGTAAAATGTCTTATATTTTCCTGCAAATTAACTATATTAGGAATATATCTGAAATCAATTTTTGCCAGTAAATTTTCCTTTATCATCTTATCTATCATGTAGTCCGATGCACAAACCACATCATATCTGGCAGAACTATTTTTAATCACAGGATACATTTCTTCATTTGTATCAAAGTAATCTGTAACTACACTGTAACCCGTTTCCTCTTCAAAATCTGCCACTACCTCAGGATCTATATAATCACCGAAGTTATATACATATACAACTCCTTTTTCAGTCACCTTACCGGGCACTGTAGGTGTAAATTTAATAGCAAAAACTATAACAACTAAAATCCCAAAAATTATAGCAAATTTTTTAAAAGGTGAGCTGCCCTTATAATCATAATCTTCTTTAGAGGCGGATTTTGCTGAAATCTTAGATTCACCTTTTCCCGAAGCAATATTTATAAAAATCAGAAAAACTAAGACTAAAACAAATATTACTGTTGACAGTGCATATAAAGTAGGTCTCACACCTATTTTAAGCTGACTATATATGAGAGTCGATAAGGTATTTATGCCTGCTCCCCTTGTAAAGTGGGTAATTACAAAATCATCGACCGACATGGTGAATGACAATAAAAATCCTGCCATAATTCCCGGCATTAAATCCGGTAAAACTATATGAAAGAAAGCATATAGAGGAGTCGCTCCTAAATCCAATGCAGCCTCATAGGTTTGATTTTCCAGTTGCTTAAACTTAGGCATTATGGATAAAATCACATAAGGAATACAGAAAGTTATATGAGCGAAAAGTACGCTGGCATAATTTAATGAAATCCCAAAAAGCATAAAGCTCATCATTATAGATATACCGGTTACAATGTCTGCATTTAAAAGCGGTATATTATTTATTCCCATAAAAAAGCTTCGACTTTTATCCCGCATAGCATTCATACCTATACAAGCCAGTAAACCTACTATAGTGGCTAAAATGGAAGCCCACAAAGCAATAGTTAGAGTATTACCTAACGCATTGATTATTTCTTCATTTCGAAACATCTCTATATACCATTTCAAAGAAGTTCCCTGCCATGCCGACATGGATTTTCCCTTATTGAAAGAAAGCACCATCAAGGTAAAAATGGGTAAATAGAGAAATAAAACTATTATTCCTAAGTAGAGGAGTTTGCCATATTTCTTCATATCATATTGCCCTCCCCGTTTCTATCAAATTTTTCAATTAAAGCCATAGAAATTACTATGAAAATCATCATCACAAGGCTTAGTCCTGAACCTAAGTTCCAGTTAGCCGAAGCGGTAAATTCCTGTTCTATAATATTTCCAATAAGATTTACCTTACCGCCTCCCAGCATATTTGATATAGCGAAGGTTGTAAGAGATGGTACAAATACCATTGTAATTCCCGAAACTATACCCGGCACTGAAAGCGGAACTATAATCTTAAAAAGTACCCTTTTATAATCTGCACCTAAGTCATAAGCCGCCTCTATTACACTGTTATCAATCTTAACCAAAGCATTATATATAGGAAGAACCATAAATGGTAAATAATCATAAACCATACCCAGCACAACTGCTGTTGGCGTGTTTATGATTCCTAAGCCTCCTAAAATTCCGTTTTTTTCCAGCAAAACCTGCCAAGCCATAGTCCTTAAAACAAAATTCATCCACATTGGTAATATGAATAAGAACACCATAAAACCTTTTTTACCCAGCTTACTGTCTTTTAAAATCAATCCCAAAGGGAAAGCTAAAATCAGACAAATTGTAGTAGCTAAAAAAGATAATAGCAAGGACATACCTAAGGCTTTCGCATGGTCTACAGTGGCAATTTCCATAATATTTTTTAATGTAAAAAGCCCCTCTCTATCTGTAAGTCCATAATAGGCTATAACACCCATAGGAACTATAGTTCCACAAAGTATAAAACATATAAAAGGAACTGAAAAGAGTTTCTTCATACTATTCATTATCCTCTCCTATATTTTCCTCACCTAATACTTCTTCTAAGGATATAGCCTCCTCATCTTCTGACTGAGGCTTATTCATAATTTGAATATTTTCCGGCAGTACATCTATACTTACCTTAGTCCCTACAGGATAACTCTTAGTGTTTTGAGCCACCCATTCAAAGCCGCCTGCCTCTATGCACATTTCATGATGAACGCCGATGAAAACATTAGAAGTTATCTCCCCGTCCATAATGCCTTCACCTACCTTACCGATAATAATATCTTCAGGCCTTATTACTACATCTACAGGCTTTTTCTTACCAAAGCCTTCATCTATACAAGGGAAAATGTGGTCGAAAATTTTTACAACCCTATCTTCCATCATAATACCATCTACAATATTGGAATCGCCTATAAAGTCAGCAACGAACGCATTTTCCGGCTCATTATATATTTGCTCCGGTGTTCCCATCTGCTGAATATATCCCTTGTTCATAACAACCACCTTGTCGCTCATAGTAAGAGCTTCTTCTTGGTCATGGGTAACATAGAGGAAAGTAATGCCCAGCTCATTCTTAAGTCGGATCAGTTCATACTGCATTTCCTGCCTAAGCTTTAAATCTAAAGCCCCTAAAGGTTCATCTAGAAGTAAAACCCTAGGCTCATTTACTATAGCTCTGGCTATGGCTATTCTCTGCTGTTGTCCACCTGAAAGGCTATCTACAGAACGCTTTTCAAAACCGCTTAAATTCACCAGTTTCAAAGCATATTTTATTTTATCGTTAATATAGCTTTGAGTCTTTCCTGAAATCTTCATACCAAAAGCTATATTCTCTGCAATATTCATATGGGGGAAAAGGGCATACTTCTGAAAAACAGTATTTATCTGTCTTTTATTTGGAGATAGTTGAGTTATATCTTCCCCTTGGAATAAAACTCTTCCCGTGTCAGGCTTAGTAAAGCCTCCTAAAATTCTTAAAGTTGTAGTCTTGCCGCAACCCGAAGGTCCAAGCAAAGTGATAAATTCATTTTCCTTTATGCTAAGGTCAAATTCATCAAGCACCTTCTCTCCATCATAAGATTTAGAGAGATTTATAAGTTCAATTAATGCCATTCTTTGTTTGCTCCTTGTAAAATATTAGGATGTATCACCCCAATTTAATATTATACTATGAATTCCCTTGAAAAGCCACACTTTTACCTGTATAATAAGTAAGTTATTTTGTAAATTTCTTGTGAAGTTTACAATTAACGCATTTTAAATTTAAATTCATTCAAAATCAGAAAGGTTTAGCTATGTTAATTATTGTCGAAAAGATTTTGTCCATATTTTTAATTGTAGGTTTAGGCTTCATAGCCAATAAAAAATCCATAATGCCCAAAGAAAGCAACGACCTATTCATAGGTCTTCTTATAAAAGTAATTTGTCCCTGCTTAATATTTGCCTCTGTAACTTCCAACACCATAAGTCCGGATGTATATAAATCAGTAGTGCTTATTTTCGTAGGCGGATTAATATTCTTCCTCTTAGCGTATGTATTAGGTTTCTTGCTATGTAAATATTTGCTCAAAATCCAACCGGCTCAGCTACTTTCAACCTACTCCTTTGCCTTTGGTTCTATAAATAGTGGTTTTATGGGCTTCCCCATTACCTATGCCATATTTGGTAAGGAGATTTTGTTTCTAATGGTAATACATAACATAGCTCTAAATCTTTATCTATACACCTTCGGACCTTTAGTAATGGACGATTCCAGCAGTGAAAAATTTTCAATAAGGAAAACTCTGACTTCCCTAAATAATCCTTGCACTATTGCCTCATTCGTCAGCATAGCCATGCTATTTTTAGGGCTTAAATTACCAAGTTTTTTATTTGAATCCGTAGATATGGTTGGAAATGCAACTACACCTTTTTCAATGTTGGTTATAGGTATGCAATTAGGTCAATGTGACTTCAAAAGCATAATAAAAGACAGTAAGCTGTTCCTAGCCTCTGTCTTTAAAATGCTACTTCTGCCGATATTAACGTTTTTATTAGTAAACTGGCTACCTGTTTCAGTTAGCCTTAAGGTCTGTCTGATTTTTGCAGCTGCTTTCCCTGTAGCCGTAGCTTCTTCTCCGGTTGTAAGCATAGTCGGAAAAGATCCACTTCCTATAGCAAAATATATAGCTCTCACTACTTTGATTTCAATAGCTACTATCCCACTCTTTTCAGGGCTTCTAATAAGCTATTATCATTTAGGGTAAAGGTTGGCTGGTTCTTTAAAATAGTGCTGTTTTAGGGTTTTTAGGATGCTGACACTATATCGTGTATTGCGAACCCATCAAAAATAGTGTTAATTTTAGATTTTGCTAGAAACCACACTATACATTTTTACAGTGGATGCAATGAAAATCCCTTAAAACATAAGGGTAAATCAAGGTTATGGGCTAAGGTACCATAAAATTCACTAAATCATAATATTATTTTATGGGAGTATTGAATAAAATTCTGTCTACCCCTTATGTTTTGGCGTTTCCGCGTACACGGCACAGAAAATAGCTTATATGACAAACAATATGAATACTGTGAAAAAATCAAAACCCGCATTTCACAGTACTTCTATCCATTAACTAAAATAGAAAAGAGGCTTTTTTAGCCCCTTTTTTTATTTTGTGTATCTTAGATTACATTATTTATAAGCTTTATCCCATGTAGTTAAAGCTGGAAGTGCAGTCTTTGGAGCCGCCCATGCTGCTGTAACATCACCGGAAGTGCTCACTTGTACATAAAATACTTGGTCTGCTACTGCGCTGGAATATTTGCCGGATGCAGTGCCTTTTCCGTAAGGCGTAACTTCTGCTGTGGCTGCTACAAATTTTCCATTTTCTGCATCATACGCATAAGTAGTTCCAGCCTTAAATGTGGAATCATCCCCTACTAAATAAGATGCAACTGCTAATGCCTTAGCACCTCTCATATTTGCTAAGTCTGTAGCTTCTCTAGCTTTTTCTAACTGAGCTGTAAATACAGGAATGGAAATAACTACTAAGATAGCAATAAGTGCTACCACAATAAGCATTTCCATAAGTGTAAAACCTTTATTATTTTTCTTGTTCATATTGATTTCCTTTCTCTTTAATGATATTTCCCTTACTAAGATTTACCCATGAGTTGCCATTTTTAGCCATATCTAAACAAGTAACTTAAGTAAAATCAAGTATCTTCATTATATAAAATATAGATTTTTTGTCAATAAAAAATGGCTCCTAAGAGCCATTTTTATACAGTTTTTACGCATTCTTTACAATGATTTACAGCAATTCTTTTCTTGAAAGGTTAATTCTGCCTTGGCTATCAATTTCTACTACCTTAACAGTGGTAACATCACCGATATTCATAACATCCTCTACCTTTTCAACTCTTTCCTTTGCCATTTTTGAAATGTGAAGTAAACCTTCTTTACCCGGTAAAATCTCCACAAAAGCGCCTACAGAACCTTTCATAGTTGAAAGAATTCTAGTAACCTTACCTTCATAAATTTCGCCAACTTCTACATCTTTTGTAAGAATTTCAATTTCTTTTCTACAAGCTTCTGTTAGAGCCGCATCTGTACCATAAATAGAAACTAAACCTTCGTCAGATATATCTATCTTAACATCATATTTATCCACTAATCCGTTTATAGTTTCTCCACCCTTACCGATTACAATTCTAATCTTATCAGGATGAATCTTTATAGAAATAGCTCTTGGAGCCCATTTAGACATATCTTCTCTTGGAGCAGGAATTTCTTCAAGCATCTTTTCCATAATGTGCATTCTACCTGCTTTTGCTTGATTAAGGGCTTTTTCTAAAATATCTCTGGAAAGACCATGAACCTTTATATCCATCTGAATAGCAGTTACACCAACTTCCGTTCCCGTTACCTTAAAGTCCATATCACCTAAGAAGTCTTCCATTCCTTGAATATCGGAAAGTATAGCAAATTCAGATTCGCCATTTTCCTTCACTCTCTCTATAAGTCCCATAGCAATACCGGAAACAGGTCTCTTAAGAGGTACTCCCGCATCCATAAGTGCTAAACAAGAACCACAAGTTGAGCCCATAGAAGTAGAACCGTTAGATGATAAAACATCAGAAACTACTCTTATAGCATAAGGGAACTCCTCTACTGTAGGAATAACAGGAACCAAAGCTCTCTCTGCTAATGCACCGTGTCCGATTTCTCTACGACCCGGTGAACGCGGAGATTTTGCTTCACCTGTTGAAAATCCAGGGAAATTATAGTGATGAATATATCTCTTTTCAGTTTGTTCTGTAATACCATCAATAGTCTGAGCTTCAGATGCAGGTGCTAGAGTACAAGAAGAGAGTACCTGTGTTTGTCCACGCTTAAATAAGCCTGTACCATGAACTCTAGGAAGTAAACCTGTTTCACAGAAAATAGGTCTTATTTCATCTAACTTTCTATTATCAGGTCTGATGCCTTCATCTAAAATCATAGAACGAACGGATTCCTTAGTAATAGCATATAAAACTGCGTCTATATCCTTAGCTCCTTCAGGATAAATTTCAGCGAAATATTCTTTAGTTTCCACTTCCACCTTATCCATATTATCTAACCTTTCTAATTTCTCAGGTGTTCTGATAGCCTCTCTCATCTTAGGCATTGCAAAATCTCTAACTGCTTCCTCAATTTCTGCTAAAGGCTTATAAAGCTCCACTTCCTGCTTAGGCTTACCAACTTCTGCCACAATCTGATCAATAAATTCTACTAATCTTTTAATTTCTTCATGACCGAAAAGTATGGCATCTAACATTTCCATTTCAGGAACTTCATTAGCACCGGCTTCTACCATCATGATAGCTTCCTTTGTACCTGCTACAGTAACCTCTATATCAGAAAGTTCTCTCTGCTCTAAAGTTGGGTTAATAACGAATTGCCCATCAATTCTTCCAACCTTAACGGCTGCCGTAGGACCCTCCCATGGAATATCTGATGTAGCAATAGCTACAGAAGAACCTATCATTGCAGCAATTTCCGGTGAACAATCAGGATCCACTGACATACAAGTAGCTACTACAACTACATCATTATAAAATCCCTTAGGGAAAAGTGGTCTAATTGGTCTATCTATAAGTCGGGAAGTTAAAATAGCATGTTCTGATGGTCTTCCTTCTCTCTTAATGAAGCCCCCCGGAATCTTACCAACGGAATACATTCTTTCCTCAAAATCCACTGAAAGTGGGAAGAAATCAATACCTTCCTTCGGTTCCTTAGAACAACATACAGTAACATTAACTACTGTATCTCCATACTGAACCCAAACCTGTCCGTTTGCCTGTTCGCAAACCTTACCGATTTCCATCTGAAGAAGTCTTCCTCCTAATGGATATCTAAATGTCCTATAATCTGTAAATCTTGGCATTACAACTACCTCCTGTAAATGCATTCTTAACTAAACTAAAGCGGGGCTATATAAAACCCCGCTAAAAAACAAATTCTTACTTTCTTAATCCAAGGCGTGCGATAAGATTTCTGTATCTTTCTACGTCATTTTCCTTTAAATAAGCAAGCATATTTCTTCTCTGTCCAACCATCTTAAGAAGACCTCTTCTTGAATGGTGGTCTTTCTTATGAACCTTAAGATGTTCATTTAAATCGTTGATTCTGTAAGTTAAAATAGCAACCTGAACCTCTGGGGAACCTGTATCGCCTTCTTTTAACTGGTACTCTTTTACAATCTGTTCTTTAATTTCTTTAGTAATCATATTTTTTCTCCTTTTCTTATACACCTCTGCTGAGCTTTGCGTTGGAGTTTCGCTAAACCAAGCTAAAGGTAAATTTCAACATCTAATATTAACATTTATATAAGTGTTTGTCAACTGAATTTATTTTATTATATCCCGTGAAAAGCCTTTGCCATTTCACAATCCTTCCCAATCTGGGCTGCCAGTTCTTCTTTAGAGTTAAACTTAACCTCAGGTCTAGTTCTCTTTACAAATTCAATTTTAATAAAGCTGCCATATAATTCCTTATCAAAATTAAAGATATGAGTTTCCATATTTTTTGCAAAGGTTCCTATGGTAGGTTTAACTCCAACATTAGTTATACTTGGATATCTCTTACCATTATATATGCAATAAGTAATATATACTCCGTTAGGTGGAGTAACCATATTTTCATCTATAGTAATATTTGAAGTTGGGAATCCTATAGTCTTACCTAAACGATTTCCAACCACCACTACTCCACCTATATCATAGGGTCTGCCTAAATAAGCGGCACAGTCTTCTATATCTCCTGACTTAATAATACTTCTAATAAGGGTACTTGACACAACATCACCACCTACAGTTACCGGCGGAATTTGGGTAACATTAAAACCTAAATTTTCCCCTAGCTCTTTTAAGTATCTGCCGCCACCCTTTGCCTTATATCCAAACCTATAATTAAAGCCACAGAAAACCTCTTTACAATTAAATTTATCAACTAAAAGTTTTTTTACATAATCTTCCGGACTCATGGTCATAATTTCAGAAGTGAAAGGGATATTAAAAACATAATCCACACCTAACTCTTCTAGCAGAGCCAATTTCTCATCTTCGTAAATTATGTTCTTAACAGCTTTACCATTAGGTATTAAGTTTTTTGGATGATTACTAAAAGTAAAAACTCCACTTTTTAGCCAAAGTTCCTCCGCCTTAGAAACAGCTTGCTTTATCAAAGTTTGATGTCCTAAATGTACTCCATCAAAATTCCCAAGAGCCAAAGCTGTAGGTTTTATATTCTTTATATCGTCTAGATTATTAAAAACTTCCACTCTATTCTCCTCTATGAAAAACCTTATCCGCTACTAACTTTTTATAAACATCCGAATACATGGCAACTCCTAAAAATCGAAGATTTTCTCCATCTTCCATATAAATTTTGTAAGCTCTTTGATACTCGGGTTTTACCTTAAGTCCTGCATAGCTGCCCTGATTATACTCTTCGCTGTCGGGATTAGCCCCTCTCAAAAGCTCTCTAGCCACCGGAGGTTCATAAGTAGATTCCCTGACAATTCTAGCTTCCTTATATGAAATATGCCACCCGTTCAAAAACTTACTGCCCACTTCGCTATTTACAATTACTACTCCAAATTTTTCCAGTGCAAAATCCGCCGAAGCAACATACTTCTCAAAACAAGCAGGTATATCTTCATGAAACTTCTTATCTATACTATGTAATTCTTCATCTAATATACCATTTTCTATAGCTATCTTATAAAGTTCATCCAAGGTAACACTATTTTTAATATTAAAAACTCCACTGGCAACCCTATCTAAAGTCTTTAATGTAGCTCCACATCCTAGACTATTTCCTACAGCCTCACAGATTGTGCGTATATAAGTTCCCTTTGAGCATTTTACACTAAAAGTAACTTCCGGCATAGCTTTATCCAGATCTATGGATTCAATCTCCAAACTCTCTATAAAAACCTGTCTTGCCTTGATTTTCTTTTTAGCCGCTGCTATCTCATCCTCATTGCCACCATAAATATAATCATATAGTTTTCTACCATTGATTTTAATAGCAGAATGCATAGGTGGAACTTGCTCAATTAGTCCCTTAAAAGGTTCAAATGCATCCTTTATTTTTATTTCATCTATTCTCTCTAAAGCTTTTTTTAGCTCTAAATCTATAGTTTCTGAGAACCCCTCATCGTCCTCATGTCTATAGGCAGAAGCTATTATTTTACCTGTAATATCTTGAGAATCTGTCACTAATCCTAAAATCATAGTGCAAACATAGACTTTGAAATCTATATCCATATATTCAGCTACCCTAGTACCCTTATTTATACAAACCGGCAAAACACCCGTAGCTAAAGGGTCTAAAGTACCCGTATGTCCTAATTTTTTTATGCCTAAGATTTTTCGCATCTTATATATAACATCATTAGAAGTCATACCGGTAGGCTTATTTATATTGATTATTCCATCTTTCATATATTTTTAAGTGCTTCCTCTATATCTTTAGTTATAATCTTTACAGCTTCTTCTAAACTCATATATAAGGTACATCCTGCGGCCTTAATATGACCACCACCCTCATATTTTTTAGCTATTTCTACCACATTACCCTTAGATTTTGCTCTAAAAGAAACTCTGATAACAGAAGGTTCTTTTTCCTTTAAAAAGGCTGCATATTCTACATCCTTTATAGACCTAAGATAATCTATAACATCATCTGTTTCGGATGGTTTACTCCCTATCTTTTCCTGAGTTTCCTTAGACAAATAAGCTATAGCTCCTTTATATTTTGTATTATCGGAACTAATTATCTTACAAGAACCCAAAGCTTCATTTGTTACTAAAAACTTTTCCATTCTGATACTCTGATATATAGCATTGCTAACTTCTGAAAGTTCAGTTCCCCAAGAGTAAATTTCCGCCATAATCTTATGACAATCCTGATTAGTATTACTATACTGAAAATTACCCGTATCTGTAGTAATTGCAACAAATATAGCCTTACCAATTTCATCATCCTGTCCTAAAAGTATTCTATCAGAATTAAAATTATCCTCTAAGTTAACGCCTAAACCGAATTCTTTTAATAATTTAAAAGCCAATACACCTGTAGCTGCAGCCTTTGAATCGATATAATTTAAATCCCATACAGGCTGACTACTAGCATGATGATCTAAGCAGATTTTGAGCTTACCACCCTTAAAGACTTCACTTCTTTCCGGAAAACGCCCTAAGTCTCCGCAGTCTATACACATGGAAATATAGTCCTTACCCTTGAAAATATCCTTTTCATAGGTAGTATAAACTTCCCCGGTAGTATCTAACCCTACATCATCTAAAAATCTTAAATTTTCAGGTAACTCTTCTTCTAAAAGTATATAGGCTTTCTTGCCGATAACCCTTAAAGCCTTACAAATAGCCACACAAGAACCGATTGCATCACCATCTGCATTGATATGTGGAAAAAGTAAAATATTCTTCCCACCGTTTAACGCTCTACCTATTTCCTGAAAAGTATTATTCATCTTCTTTTTCCTCATTAGGATCAACTGCATGATAAGAATCAAAATCTATGCCGGCTAAGATTTCATCTATATGCTGGCCATATTCCGCAGCTTCATCTATCTTAAAAATCAATTCAGGTAAACGGCGAATTTTAACCACCTTTGAAAGTTCTTTCTTAAAAAGACCTTTGCAAGAATTTAGCCCACTTATTACCTGCTCTTTTACCAGCTTATTCTCTTCCTCATCCTTAGAAGTCAAGAATACATTTACATAACAATAGGCATAACTACCATCATTAGTAACATCAACACCTGAAATACTCACCATCTGTCCTGTAAGGCGCGGGTCTTTAACCCCATTTATAAGCATTTCTCCAATTAGTTTTCTAATTTCACCGCCTAAACGGTCAGGTCTATGATTTTTGCCCATAAAATTCCTTTCTATAGCCATAAAGTTTGAGAAGGCAGATTTTGCCGTATTACAAAATCCACCTCCCTAAGCCTTATTAAATTATTTTGCTTTTACTTCTACCATGTGGAAGCATTCGATAGTATCTCCCACCTTAAGATCATTGTAATTTTCAATGCCTATACCACATTCGTAGCCCTGATTTACTTCTTTGGCATCATCTTTATATCTCTTAAGAGAAGAAATTTTGCCTTCATGAATTATAATTCCATCACGAACTAAACGAACTTCTGCATTTCTAATTACCTTACCTTCCTGAACATAGGCTCCTGCAATAACACCTACATTAGGAACCTTGAAAGTATCACGAACTTCAACCTTTCCTAATACTTCTTCCTTATATTCAGGATCCAACATACCCTTCATAGCATCCTCAATATCATTTATGATATTATAAATAACTCTATAAAGTCTAAGCTGAACATTTTCTCTATCCGCATAAGTTTGAACAGCAGTTGTAGGTCTTACATTGAAACCGATAATTATAGAACCGGTTGTAGAAGCTAACATAACATCAGACTCTGTAATAGTACCTACTCCTGTATGGACAATTTTAACACGGACATTTTCATTATTTAGTTTTTCAAGGGAAGCAACGATAGCTCCAATAGAACCTGCTACATCGCCCTTAATAATAAGATTAAGATCCTTGACTTCGCCTTCTTGAATCTGGCTAAATAACTGCTCTAAAGAGCTGGAAGCATTTCTGGCTAAAACTTCCTCACGAAGTTTTTGTTTACGATTTTCAGCGATTTCTCTAGCAATCTTATCTTCCTGAACTGCATTGAATTCATCACCTGCTTCAGGTACATCATCTAAACCTAAGATTTCCACAGCTGTTGCAGGACCTGCCTTCTTAATAGTATCCCCCTTATAGTTAGTCATAAGACGAATTCTACCGTAACAATTTCCTACTACTACTGATGCCCCGCTCTTTAAGGTTCCATTAGTTACTAGTAAAGTAGCTACCGGACCCTTATTCTTATCTAAACGAGCTTCTATTACAGAACCCATCGCCATTCTATTAGGGTTAGCCTTAAGCTCTAATACTTCTGCCTGTAAAAGAATCATTTCTAACAGGTTCTTAATTCCGTCACCGCTCTTTGCAGAAACCGGCACAGCGATAGTATCTCCACCCCAATCTTCTACTAAAATATCATGTTCTGTTAGCTCCTGCTTAACTCTATCCGGATTAGCAGATGGCTTATCCATCTTATTTATAGCTACTATAATAGGTACGCCTGCTGCCTTTGCATGACTTATAGATTCAATAGTCTGAGGCATTACACCATCGTCCGCAGCTACTACTAAAACTGCAATATCTGTAACATGGGCACCTCTAGCTCTCATAGCAGTAAAGGCTTCATGTCCGGGTGTATCTAAGAACACAATTTTATTTCCATTAATATTTACTTCTGATGCACCGATATGCTGAGTAATTCCACCTGCTTCACCTGTAACCACATTAGTAGCTCTGATAGCATCTAGAAGTGAAGTTTTACCATGGTCTACGTGACCCATTACGGTTACAAATGGAGCTCTTGGTTTAAGATCTTCTTCTCTGTCTTCAAATCTTTCAATTCCAATTTCCTCTTCGTCTTCTTCTACCTTCGCAATTACAACAGAAATGCCCAGTTCAGCTGCTAAAACTTCCACTGTATCTCCATCTAAACTTTGGTTAATATTTGCCATAATTCCCATTTTCATAAGAGTCATAATAACTGTATTTATGGAAATATCAGCCTGTTCACAAAATCCGCCTACAGTAATAGGTACTGTAATAGCAACGGTTCCTGCCGGCATTTCATCTAAAATATCCTCTTCAACTTCTTCCACCTGTGTCTTATACTGACTATGTTTCTTAGGTTTAGTTGCCTTTTCTAAAGAACGCTGCTGAATCTTTTCTTTGTTCTTCTTGCCTGAACCCTGCTTTGAACCGCCTTCTAATTTGGAGAATTTATCTCTTTCCTTATCAGCATGCATTCTCTTAGGGTCCTTTTGATTATGCTTAGTTTCTAAGCGATTTAAGCCACTAGCTCCGCTTGAAGATTTCTGCTGGCGTGGCTTGGACTGACGAACTTCATCTGCATCCTTATCCTTGTTGTAGCTATTATATCCACCCTGACCTCTGTCACGATTGTAGCTACCTTGACGGTTATTGTCACGGTTATAACCACCTTGTACACCCTGTCTGTTATCTCTGTTATCACGATTGTAACCGCCCTGACGATCTTTGGACTGTCCATCACGATTATAATTAGGTCTGTCATTCCTATTTTGACCATCTCTATTATAACCGCCTCTGTTTTCACGATTACCATCACGGTTGCCATCACGATTATAACCACCTTGACGATTGTTTTCATGACCGGAGCTTCCCTGACGATTATCTCTGTCATTTCTATATCCTCTGTCGTTTTTATCGCCTCTATCGTTATTTCTTGGTCTATCGCTTCTCTCAGTTCTAGGTGCTTTTTCACCTTCCGTTTTCACTGACGGTCTTTCTGCTGCTTCTGCTTTAGGTTCTGTCTTAACTTCAGCCTTAGGTTCTACAACCTTTTCTACCTTAGGCTCAGCCTTAACTTCCGGTTTTTCCATCTTTTCAGCTTTGACCTCTGTCCTAACCGGCTTTTCAACCTTAACTTCTGCCTTCACTTCTTCTACAGGAGTATTTGACACTTCCTTAGGCACAATAGTAGCACCTGCCGGAATTCTACTACTTCTATTTTCTACTTCCTTGCTCACAACCGGCTTCCCAGGTGGCAATTTTCTTCCTATTCTCACTGCAGCATCACTCTCTACCTTAGTGGTTACAGGTTTTGCTTCCTGCTTTTTCTGAGGTAAAACTGCCGCTTTAACAGTTACTTTTGGTTCATCACTATGTGCAGCATCCTGCTTTTTAGTGGTGGCTTTAACAATTTTGGTTTCTGCCATTAAAAACCCTCCTTTACATTGACTTTGTATTGTCAATCTCATTCAAGATTACTTTTTTAAAATTATCATCGGTTATGCAAAATATGCCCTTCCCCGACTCTCCTATAATATGAGACATTTCATCTGAATCCCCATATACTCTGCAAGCTACATTAAATTTCCTTGCCTTAGAAACCATCTTTTCCTTAGTTCCCTCTGCTAAGTCTTCTGCCAGCAGAAGCAATTTAGCCCTGCCCTTTTCCATAGTGAAAATACAAGTGTTGTATCCACTTAATATTTTTCTTGCCTTAGCAGCAAAACCCATATAGCTTAAAACTTTTTTACTTGTTGCCAAGTTTCCTTACCTCCAAGCAAATTCTTTCCTTTTCATCTTTGTCTAAGGTAACACCGAAGGTTCTTTCAAAAGACCTTTTTTTAAATGCTTTCTCCAAGCATTCCAAACTATCTTTACAAAGATAAGCACCTCGTCCATCCATTTTACCTTCAGCATCTATGAATATTTTTCCCTCATGCGATACTATTCTTAAAAGGGCTTTCTTTTCTTTAGACTCTGTGCAACCCAGACACATTCTCTTAGGTACTTCTCTCTTCTTCATTACTATTCCTCAACAATGTTAAAAAGTACTTCATCTGTATTGTCATTAGATACAGTTTCTACCTGTGGTTCTTCAATCTTAGCAGGTTCTTCCATAACCTCTTCAAAATCGAAATCCTCCGCAGCGGCTTTTTCCTGCAAAGCCTTGTACTGACTATGACTCTTAATATCAATCTTCCAACCGGAAACTCTAGCCGCTAATCTTACATTCTGACCTTCTTTTCCAATAGCTAAAGAAAGCTGCATATCAGGTACTACTACCTGTGCCATTCTTTCTTCTAAACCTAATATAATAACCTTTTCAACCTTAGCCGGTCTAAGTACATTAGCGATTAAAATTTCAGGATTTTCACTATAAGGGATAATGTCTATTTTTTCTCCGTTAAGCTCATCTACGATAAACTGAACTCTATTTCCACTCTGTCCAACGCAAGCTCCTACAGGATCTACATTTTCAATAGAAGTTCCTACAACTATTTTAGTTCTGGAACCTGCTTCTCTGGCAATCCCCTTAATTTCTACAGTACCATCTTCTATTTCAGGTACATTTAATTCAAATAATTTTTTTACTAAACCCGGATGACTTCTGGAAAGGAAAATATGTGGTCCCTTAGCAGTTTTTCTAACATCCATAATAAAAGCTCTTATTTTATCATGAACCTTATAATTTTCACCCGGAACCTGTTCACTAGGGGCTAAAACACCTTCTGCAGTTCCCATCATTACAAACACATTGTCATTAGCAATTCTTTCAACAACGCCTGTAACTAACTCACCTTGTTTGGTGCTGAAATCATCAAAAATTAAACCTCTCTCTGCTTCTCTGATTCTCTGAATAACTACCTGCTTAGCTGTCTGAGCTGCAATTCTTCCGAAATCTTTAGGAGTTACCTGATATTCTACAATATCTCCTACCTGATATCTAAAATCTATTTCCCTTGCCTCGTCAACTGTAAGCTGAGTCTGTTCATCTGTAATTTCTTTCACTACATCTAATCTCATGAAAACATTGATATCGCCTGTTTCCTGATCTATATCAACTCTTACATTCTGAGAAGAACCATAGTTCTTTTTATATGCTGATACTAATGCTGATTCGATAGCCTCAATTAAAACCTTCTTAGGTATTTTTCTTTCCTTCTCTAAAGATTCTATGGCTTCGATAAATTCCATATTCATTTCTGTTACGACCTCTCTTTCTTATGTAAATCCTTTTCTGTCCTCAGACTTTTAGACAGGCTGATTTTGTGCAATCTTAGTCTTAAAAAATCACTGCTAAGCTAATCTTAGCGATTTTTTCCTTAGGAAAGCTGACTTCCTTTAGCTCTATAGCCTTAGGGCTGACTTTGCTGCCCGGCTTACGTTTGTCTGCTTTAGTATCAATTTTAAGCTCCAAAGTCACCTCTGAAACAGCATCATCCTTCTCACAAACAAAATTCAAAAGCTTCCCACTATGTTCTTTACCGCCTTCTAAAGGTTCGTAAAGCTTAATATCAACCTGTTGTCCTAAATATTTCTCAAAATGTGCTTTCTTGATAAGTTCTCTATCCATTCCCGGTGAACTGATTTCTAAATAGTAATTCTCCTCAATGGGATCTTCTCTATCTAAATATTCGGATAAATAATTTGAAACCATCTCACAATCTTCAGTGGAAATATATGTATCATCTGTTTTATCGACATAAACTCTCAGATACCAATCTCTACCTTCCTTCTGAAATTCAGTGTTATAGACCTCCATACTATGCTCTTTGAGAAAATTTTCTAAAGCAGTTTCTATCATAGTTATAACTTTCTTTCCTGCCATAAAAAGCCTCCTTTCCATGTTTTTAAGCATAAACTAAGGAGTGGTAATAACCACTCCTTAAGCAATAACCTATAGTAATTTGCAGAAAACTAATTTCTACCTAATTATAATACCACTTATACCTTGAAAATGCAAGGGGTAAATGGTATTTAATTTATTAAAGTCCATAAATCTTAGTATATTTTTCAGTTAAATAGTCTACAAAATGCTGGGCATCAAATTTACCACAGGCATTTTCAAAAACTTCTTTAGGTTTATAATAAGATCCGAATTTATGAATGTGCTCCTTTAACCATGCTGTAACAGGACTCAAATCGCCTTTTTCCACACTTTTCCACATATCAGGCATATCCTTTTCCATAGTGTGAAGCATCTGAGCTCCATAGGCTGAACCTAAAGCATAAGTTGGAAAATACCCTAAATCCCCACCTGACCAATGAGAATCCTGAAGACAACCTTCACTATCCTTAGACGGACGCACTCCCAAATATTTCTCATACATAGAGTTCCAAACTTCCGGAACATCTTTAACCTGAAGACTTCCATCAATCAATTTCTTTTCTATTTCATATCTAACCATTACATGAAAAGCATAAGTAAGTTCATCAGCTTCTGTTCTAATAAGAGAAGGTTCTGCCTTATTGACAGCTTTCCAAAACATTTCATGACTAACTTCTTTTAACTGTTCAGGGAAATGTTTTTTAGCACTTTCTAATAAAACCTTAGTAAATTCAAAAGATCTACCTATGATGTTTTCATAAAAACGGCTCTGGCTTTCATGAATTCCCATAGACACACCACCTGAAAATACAGTCCAATTATACTTGTCCTGAACATTTAATTCATACATGGCATGACCACCTTCATGAAGAACTGAATATAAAGAACTTTCCAAAGCATTTTCATAATAATGTGTAGTAATTCTAACATCTTTATTATTAAAGTTTTCTGTAAACGGATGCTCTGTTTCACCTAAAATCGTTCTTTTACGATCTAGTCCCATAATATCCATAACCTCATAGGAAAAAGCTTTCTGATCTAAAGCAGGGTAAGTTTTTCTTAAAAATCCATCTTCCACCTGCTGCACTTGACTTATCTTCTCAAGAAGCGGTCTAAGTCCATCACTTAACTTTTGGAAAAATTCGTTTAAAATTTCCATATTCATACCCTCTTCAAACTGATTAATCAAGGCATCATAAGGCTTAAGCTCTTTATTATAATATCCTGCAAACTTTCTGTTAGTCTCAACAATTTTTTCTAAATATGGTGCAAAAATGCTGAAATCATTGCCGTTTTTAGCCTTTCTCCAAGCCACCTGTGCTTCATCTACAAGAACAATAAAATCTACATATTCGTCCTGAGGAATAGCAGAAAGCTGCTTAATATTTTTATGTAGAAGTTCCACTTCTCTAAGCTCGTCTTCTGTCAAGTCAGATTTTGCTGCTAAAAGAGTATCTACCGCCTTTCTTAAGGCTTCGTCAGACATAACTTCATAGTCCAAACCGCCTAAAAGTCCCATAGTTTTGCCTCTGCCTTCGCCGGATTCTTCAGGGGCTACAGTTTCCTGATCATACTGCAAAATCCCCATAGCATGAGTAAACGCGGCATGCTTTTCTTGAGCTTCTCTAAGAACTTTGAATAACTCATCTATTTCTTTTCTAATCATATAAAACTCCTTCCAATATACGAAATTAACTTAAATTATTAAGTATATTCTACACGTTATAGGCAGCCCTTGTCAATGAAGACTATGTGATGTGAATGTGGGTTTTGGGAAGATTATATAGTTTAAAGTTTTAGCTTATATGGCAGAAATTGTTGATAAATAAGCCGCAAATTTAAGATTTGGATTTTGCTGTACAGGAGACTGACTGAGCTGGTAATTTATGGTAAAGGTTGGCGGCTGCTTTAAAATAGTGATATTTTATGTTTTTTAGGATGTTGACACTAAATCATAAGACTATTTTATGGGAGAATTAGCAAAACTCCTCCCCACCCCTTATGTTTTGGCATCTTTTAGCTTGCACGGGGGTGAAAATGTATGGTAGAAAATAGGAAAACCTTGTATACCCCTTATATTTTGGCGTTTCCGCTTATGCGGCACAGAAACTAAACTTATATGACAACATGCGAATACCGTGAAAAAACCAAAATCCGCATTTCACAGTCTTTATATTATAAGCCTAAAGGCAATATAAAAGGGCTAGCAACACACTAACCCTTTAATTCATCAATTATGCGATTCTGATTCCCTTTGAGGACCATTTAGTTTAGACTTGGCAGTTCTAGCTGCAAACTTAGTCATTCCTACCGTTTCCATTTCTTTAACTTCCATCTTAGCTTTTGGCTGTGGCTGAATAGGTGAACTAATCTTGAATTCTTAGCAATCGAAAGAATTATGCTCAAAAACTTTTTCAATCTCTTCATTTCTCTCTTACCTCCATAGAAATTTAATTATTCCTTAGCTATCCCCCTGTTAAGCACATAAAAAAAGAGCCAAATTTATTGACTCCGCCATCATAACATATCTTAGCGAAAAATTAACACTAAATCAAAATCTTCACATAGCTTCAATTTTTGTTTATATTGCCATACTTTCTTATAACAAAGCAATCATATTTTGTATAAAACCACCATAAAACTCTAGGATTTATAATTTTTTTATTCAAAACTTCCTAATTCTTCTTTATTTTATCCACTAAAAATATCACAAAACCTGCCCCTATAACAGTCAAAATCACAGCAGCCAAAAGCATAGATTTTGCACCAAAGGCATCTAAAACCAGTCCACCAAAAACACTTGCCAGCACTGATGATATAGTGATACAGGTCGTGTAAAGAGCCTGCCCCTTCACAGCTTCCCCTCTTTCCATAATCTCTCCGGTGAACATTACAATAGCAGACAGAAAAATAGGAAAACTAAAAATGTGAAAAATATGCGCTACATAAATCAGCATCACCGACTTAGCTAAATACATAGTTAAAAGCTTACCTATAAAACATACAGCAGAAAATTTCAACAAACTTTGACAAGTAAAGCGTCTACGAATTTTGCTGAAAAAGAATAATCCCGGCACTTCCAAGAATGCCATGACAGAAAAAATTTTGCCCATATCTTCTGCATCGCCGCCTACATTTTCTACTATCTGCAACATAAAATTGTTTGTAATATTGTTTTGAAAAAATAGTAAAATTATACCTAAATTCATAACCACAAACACCGGATTTCGTTTAACAAAATCCGCCAAGCCAATTTTATCACCGGCCTCTACCTTCTCTACATCAAAATGCTTATTCTCCCCCTTTTCTGCCTTAGCTTTTCTAAAGGTTCCACTTATAGATACTAAAATAAATAGTAAAAACAGACATATAACAAACCCTACTTTAGGGAGTATTTCAATTCCATGTTGCCCTACTAAAATTCCTAAAACTGCACATAAAGAAGCATAGGCAAAGGAACCTACACTCCTACAAACACCAAAATTTATACTATAACCTGTTTCTTCCAACTTAAATACCATAGCATTAAATAGAGGCTGTAATGCCATTAAAATACCATACAATAAAATATAAATAATGCTTAAATATATGGATTTTGAAGTAATATAAAAGAGAGGAAAGGTTAAAATTCCCATTACCGCAACAGAAATAGTTCCCACTGTCATAGATCCATTCTTAACTAATCTGTCTGAAATATCTGCCAAAATCGGTTGAAGCAACACAGAAACTATGCTGGTTATTGCCAAAATAAGCCCAATTTCTCCATTTGTATATCCTCTACCTAAAAAAAAGGCAGAAGCAAAACTTCCTATAACCCCATAATGCATCCAGTAAATCCCATGTACTGCTCCATATTTAATATTCAAAATTCGATTCATATATTGCCTTCCCAATGTACTTAATAAAAACAAGATTTCATATACAGCCCATAAAAGCTAATATTTAATATTAAATATTAAATGTTAAATGTTAAATATACAAAACTTAAACTATTATACCAAATTTTCTTATAAAATGTGATATAATATTGAATATTAAAAAATTTTATTTAGTTATATAAATTAATTCTAAAGAAAGTTGGTATAAATCCATGAACAAATTTAAAGAAAGAATTGAGTGCCTAAGAGCTGTTATGAGAAACCATGCCATTAATGCCTATATGGTAGTTACAGATGATTTCCATTCCTCTGAATATGTTGATGAATATTTTAAGGGCAGAGGCTGGTTAAGCGGTTTCACCGGATCAGCCGGAACATTAGTCGTAGGTTTAGATTGGGCTGGACTTTGGACAGACGGAAGATATTTCTTACAAGCGGAAGAGCAGCTATCAGGCTCAGATATTACCCTCTTCAAAATGGGAGAACCCGGAGTCCTTCCAATACCTAAATTCCTAAAAACTAAATTGTCTAAAGGCGATGTACTCGGTTATGATGCCAGAACAGTAAACACAGCTTTAGGAGAAAGCTTAAAATCTTCTTTAGCTGAACTAAATATTCAATTTAAAACTGATAAAGATCTATTAGAAGAAATCTGGCTGGACAGACCACCTTTTCCAAAGGGTAAAATTTGGCTTTTAGATGAAAAATATTCAGGAAAATCCGTGTCTTCTAAACTTTCAGATTTAAGGTTAAAGGTAAAAGAAAATGGTGCCTCCTCCATACTAATCAGCTCTCTAGATGATATAGCTTGGTTATATAATTTCAGAGGTTCTGATGTGCTATATACACCTGTTGCTATGGCATACACTATAGTTAAGGAGTCGGAAGCCATAATATATCTGGGAGAAAATGTTGCCGATACTGAAATCACAAACAAATTAAGGGGAGATGGCATCACAATCAAAGATTACTTCCAAGTATATGAAGATGTAAAAAAAGAGTTTGGACAGACGGATTTTGAACCACTTATGGTAGACAAGGATAGCGTAAACGAAGCCTTAGTGAGCTCCATAGCTAATCCTATATTTGCACAAAATCCAACAACCCTAGCAAAAGCTGTGAAAAACCCTGTAGAAAGAGAAAACATCAGACTTGCCCATCTTAAAGACGGAATCGCCTTAACAAAACTTATATATCAGGTCAAAAAAATGGATAAAGAGGGGACTTTAAATAATGAAACAGAGCTTTCAATCGAAAAGAAACTTACCAATTTAAGAAAATCTCAGGAGGACTTCATTTCCCTAAGTTTTGACTCTATCGTAGCCACTCAGGAACACGGTGCTATCGTTCACTACGAACCGACACCTGAATCTGATAAGCCTATAGGAAAAGGATTTCTATTGATCGATACAGGCGGACAATATCTTCAAGGCACCACTGATGTAACTAGAACCCTATCTATTGGGGAGCCTACAGATTTAATGAAAACTCATTATACTGCAGTACTTATGGGAAATCTCAATCTAGGTGGAGTGGTATTCCCTAAAGGAACCTTAGGTAGTCATTTAGATGTATTAGCCAGAAAACATCTCTGGGACTTAGGCTTGGATTACAATCATGGTACAGGACACGGAGTAGGCTATCTTCTAAATGTTCACGAAGGTCCTAACTCTGTTAGAAAAGGTTTAGATACTCTGGGCTTTGGTGCCGCCTTTGAAGAAGGTATGGTAACCTCTAACGAACCCGGCTATTATCTAGCAGGTCAATATGGTATAAGAATTGAAAATCTGATTTTATGTGTAAAAAGTCAAATGGAAAATTTCCTGAAATTTGATACCCTAACCTTAGCTCCTTATGATAGAAAATCCATTAAAACCGAAATGTTAAGTCCTGAGCAAATAACACTCTTAAATGCTTATCACAAAATGGTTTTCGAAAAGCTTTCTCCTTATCTTACAGAAGAAGAAAAAGCTTGGCTCAAGGAAGAAACTGCAGAAATTTAATACAAAACAAAAGGGCTTTCTTAGGAAAGCCCATCTTTATATCTGATTTTATACTACAGGAAGTTTTTCTAAAGCTTTTTTAATTTCTTCATCACTTGGCGCATAATCTTCCATTTCTTTATCGTTAAACTTCTTATATGCTACCATATCAAAATATCCTGTTCCTGTTAATCCGAATAAAATAGTTTTTTCTTCACCTGTTTCTCTACACTTAATGGCTTCGTCCATAGCAGCTTTTATAGCGTGAGCACTTTCAGGTGCCGGTAAAATACCTTCTACTCTGGCAAATTCTTGAGCTGCTTCAAATACAGAAGTCTGAGGTACACTGACAGCTTCCAATAAACCATCTACATAAAGCTGAGAAAGCGTAGCACTCATTCCGTGATATCTTAAACCTCCCGCATGGTTTGCCGCAGGAATAAATTCACTTCCTAAAGTGCACATCTTAGCAAGAGGTGCCACATGACCTGTATCACAGAAATCATAAGCATATTTACCTCTTGTAAAGCTAGGGCAAGATTCCGGTTCAACAGCTATAATCCTATAATCTGCCTTCCCCTTAATCTTTTCTCCCATAAATGGAGCGATAAGTCCCCCTAAGTTAGAACCACCACCGGCACTACCGATAATAATATCAGGTTTAATACCATACTTATCCATAGCCGCCTTAGCCTCCAAACCTATAACAGACTGATGCAGCATAACTAAATTTAAAACACTACCTAAAACATATTTATAGTCAGCCATAGAAGTTGCCTTTTCTACAGCTTCAGAAATAGCACAACCTAAACTTCCGGTAGTTCCCGGATAATTGGCATTTATTTCTCTACCAATTTCTGTATCCATAGAAGGAGATGGTGTAACATCTGCACCGTATGTCCTCATTACCTCTCTTCTAAAAGGCTTCTGCTCGTAAGAAACCTTAACCATATATACTTTGCAATCTAAGCCAAAATATGCACAAGCCATAGATAAAGCAGTGCCCCACTGACCTGCACCGGTTTCAGTAGTAACTCCCTTAAGCCCCTGTTCCTTAGCAAAATATGCCTGCGCAATAGCTGAGTTTAATTTATGACTTCCGGATGTATTATTACCTTCAAATTTATAATATATCTTAGCCGGAGTTTTTAATTTTTCCTCTAAACAATAAGCTCTAACTAAAGGAGATGGTCTATACATCCTATAGAAATTTCTAATTTCTTCCGGAATCTCTATATAAGGATTTACATCATCTAATTCTTGCTTAACCAACTCACTACAAAACACCTTTTCTAACTCTTCAGCAGTACAAGGTTCCAAGGTAGCCGGATTTAAAAGAGGTGCCGGCTTATTAACCATATCTGCTCTAAGATTATACCAAGCCTTAGGCATTTCCACTTCTTCTAAATATATCTTATAGGGTACTTTATGTTTATCCATATTATTTCATTTCCTTTTCTTTAATACCCATAGCCTGTCTAAATTCAGCCTTTCTCTTTTCATCGTCAATAGTCGATGTAAGGTCTAAACGCTTGAATCCCTGACCTATAATCTCCGAAGCAGAGCATAAAACCATAAATGCTGAAGGATCATAAGTATGGACAATCTGTTCCAATCTATGAACTTCTGTAGGACTTACTACTATAAACAGAATGTCCTTATGTTCATTAGTATAAAGTCCTGTACCTCCAAGTAAAGTTCCACCTCTATTAATTTCAAAAAGTATGGCTTGGGTGATTTTGTCTAAATTTTCATTGACAAATACATAAAACATACTTGCCTTATTAAAGCCGCTATTTAGCTTATCAGTGACCAAAGAGCCTACACCGATAGCTAAAATAGCATAAATTCCATATTCAATATTGCCATAAGCAATAGTTGCAATTAAAACGATAGTTCCATCTAAAATTAAATAAAGCTGTCCTAAAGAAAACTTTTGACTCTTAGTCAAAATCAGCTTTGCCAGTAAATCTGTACCGCCGGAGGATGTTCTCGCTCTTACCGCTAAAGAAGATGCGGTTCCATATATCATTCCTCCACATACTACAGCCACTAATCTATCATGAGTAAGGCAGGGTAAAAAAGATAATAAATCAACTAGTAATGAAAATGTTCCTATTACTGCTACAGATATTAAAACATATCGCCAGCCCTTAACCTTTATGCCCCATATAGCAATGGGTAAATTAAGTAAAAACACCGTCAAACCTACAGGCAATCCAAAGAAATACTTAACTACCGTTCCTAAGCCTGCCATGCCTCCTGCCGCAATATTATTACCTACGAAAAACAAATCTAAAGTTAGGGCATATAAAATATTAGCAAGGACTATATAGCCTATCTGCTTCCATGTCATACCCATTTTTTTAAGAATTTTTCCCTCTTTCATATAGTAAATTCCCCCTTCTCCTAGTCCTCAATCTTAACTATATCGGCACCAAGAGATGCGAATTTTTCTATGAACTTTTCATACCCACGTTCTACATGGTAAATTTCTGTAATCTCAGTTTCACCTTCTGCAACTAACCCTGCTAATACTAAAGCAGCTCCGGCTCTCAAATCTGTAGCCATTACCTGACAGCCTCTTAACTTGGAATGACCTCTAATTGTAGCCTTATTACCTGCAGTTTCAATGCTGGCTCCCATTTTATTTAATTGAGATACATGCATAAATCTATTTTCAAAAACTGTCTCCACTACTGTGCTAAAACCTTCTACAGTTGTCAAATATGCCATAAATGGAGATTGAATATCTGTAGGAAATCCGGGATAAGGTAAGGTCTTTATATCCGTAGCTGTCTGAGGGTCTAAATCTCCTCTGACAATTAACTCATCATCGCCTACTTCTATTATAACGCCACATTCTCTAAGTTTGGCTATAATAGGCTTCACATGATCAGGTACAGCATTCATAATATGTACATTTCCTTTAGTAATAGCAGCCGCTAACATAAATGTTCCTGTCTCAATTCTGTCAGGAATAACAGTATGTCTTACATCGCCTAATTTCGATACACCTTCTATTCTAATGGTATCAGTTCCTGCACCTTTGATTTTAGCCCCCATTTTATTTAAAAAGTTAGCTAAATCTACAATTTCAGGTTCTTCTGCAGCATTTTCAATATGGGTAGTACCTGTAGCCAAAACTGCCGCCATCATTATATTTTCTGTAGCCCCTACACTTGGAAAATCCAAATATATACTATCGCCAATAAGCCCCTGTGGACCTGCTACTGCCTCAATATAACCTTCCTCTTCACAATCGATAATTTCCGCACCTAAAGCACTTAAACCCTTCAAATGAAGATCAATCGGTCTCTTACCTATGGTGCATCCACCCGGATGAGGAATAATAGCTCTTCCTTTTCTAGCTAAAAGAGGTCCCATAATTAAAATAGAAGCTCTCATCTTATTGACTAACTCAAATTGAGCCTCTGTAGATAAAATGTCTTCTGTTTTTATTTTCAAAACATTTTCTTCTAAAGATTCTATCTCTGATCCCAGACTTATGAGAATTTCCTTCATTACAGAAACATCTCTTAAAGCCGGTACATCTTTAATAACACAATCCCCATCTGTCAAAAGAGCAGCTGCCATCAAAGGTAAAACTGCATTTTTTGCACCACTAATAACCACTTCTCCATTAAGTGGCCCACTATGCTTTACAATATATTTTGCCAAATTTCAGCCTCCGGTTTACAAATTCTTAAGCTCATCCAAACACTTCTTACAAACATTTTTTCCACGAAGATTTACAATATCCTTCATCTCTCCGCAAAATATGCAAGAAGGTTCATATTTTTTTAGCATGATAAATTCACCGTCCACAAATACTTCCAGTGAATCTTCTGTGCTTATATTCAAATTTCTTCTTAATTCTACAGGTATAACAACCCTACCTAAAGGATCGACCGGTCTTACAATTCCTGTTGCTTTCATAAATATCTCCTTATAAATTATCTACAATAGTTTTAATCTTATACAAAATATAAATATACTACTTATCCTTACCCTTAAAAGTTCCAATCAAAGAAGTTACAGCATTTACTACATTTGTAGCTGCCTTTACAACATTCTGATTTCCCTTAACAGCATCCGCCATAATTCCTACAGCGCCACCTACATTAGATAGGATTCCATCAATTTCCTTAGTCTTATCTGCCGCAGCTTGAGAGATAATTTTACCATCATCTAAAATAGAGTCCACCTTAGTTAAGGTTTCTATAAGCTTTTTCATAAATAAAATCAAATATATGAGCAAAATTAAGCCTGCGATTCCCAAGGCTATTAATAAAACCTGCTCCCATGATAAAGTAATTGTCATTTTTACCTCCTCTTTCTTTAGCAAAAGAAAATACATATAAATTATACTTAAAAAATCCACCCATTGCAATAGATTTTTACACTATTGCTAAATGTGAAAATTTGCAGCTCTGCTTATAAAATCCATATTAACCCACATCTACAAACTTATTTATAACAGTCTAAAACCTGCTTAGTATAATTTCCCTCATTATCATAAACAGATATAGTTTCCAACCAATTAAGCTGTTTGCCACCATTCTTAACTAGATGAACCAAAACTATGTTAGGGGTACTGTTAATTTTAGGACTTACAAGGCAAATCTCCTTAGCTTCTAATTTAGCCTCTCTGCCATAGCTAAAAATATCTACAAGCCTACTAGGTCTATGTACCATAAACAAACTCCCCTTATCTTTCAAAAGATAGGCGGCAGATCTCATAAAATCCCTAAGATTAGCTGTAGACTCATGTCTGGCAATCCCTTTGGCTTCATTTACACCCTTAATTCCCGAAAAACCTTCCGTATAGGGTGGATTAGAAACTACTACTTCTGCCTTACCCATAAAGCCTTCTCCCCAGATTTTGTAATCCAAAACATCAGCATTTATAAACTTAAGCCTTTCTTCCAGTCCATTCAACTTAGAATTTCTTACAGCTCTGTCATAGGAGGCGTCCTGAACCTCTATACCTATAATTTCTTTCCAACCTGTCTTAAAGCTTAAAATATGAGGAATGATACCCGTGCCTGTTCCCAAGTCTACCGCTAATTTTGCAACATCTTTGCCGGCTGCTTCCCATCTTTTAGCCGCAAAATCCGCAAGTAAAACAGCATCTACGCCATAGCAAAACTCCTCCGGATTTTGAATCAATTTAAGCTGACCAAATCCTATATTATCGATACGCTCCATAATCAAACAGCCCTACTTCATCAATCCTTAATAAGTTCTTTAATTTCCTTGAGAGTGGCATCATCAACACCCTCAAAAATATCCTTATTATCTCTTCTTCTCTCAGTCCTTTTAATTTCTTCTTTTTTATAAATATAAATATCTGTTGAAAGTTTTCTTTCACTTTCTCCATTATTATCCTTTTCTTCTTTTTCCTCTTTATTATCCTTTTTATTTTTATTATCTTTCTTTTCTTTTTCATCTATGAATAATCTGATTTTAACCTGATTTTCAAAGATATTAGTATCCACAACCTTACCTAAGCCATCACGAGTCTTAACAGTTTCGCCAACCTCCGGCATACCTCTTCTAAGCTCAATATAAATATCATTTTCATACTTAAGACAGCACATAAGTCTTCCACAGATTCCGGAAATTTTAGTAGGGTTCAAGGATAGATTTTGTACCTTAGCCATTTTGATAGATACAGGCTCAAAATCTGAAAGCCAGCTATGACAACATAAAGGTCTTCCACAACTTCCAATGCCTCCAAGCATTTTTGCTTCATCACGAACCCCGATTTGTCTTAGTTCAATTCGCATTCTAAACACGCCTGCTAAATCCTTGACTAAATTTCTAAAATCCACTCTTCCATCAGATGTAAAATAGAAAATTATCTTGGTACTATCAAAGGTATATTCCACATCAATCAGCTTCATGTCAAGTTGATGTTTATCTACCTTTTCCTGGCAAAGGGCTAAGGCTTCTTCCTTTTTTGCCATATTTTCTTTATGTTTTACTATATCTTCTTCGTTTGCAATCCTCACAATTTTTTTAAGAGGAGCAACGATACTTTTCTCACATACATCTGTAATTTCCATTGCTATGGTTCCAAATTCCAAACCACGCGCCGTTTCCACTATTACATTATCTCCCATTTCAACCTGGAAAATGTCCGGGTCAAAATAATATAACTTTCCGGCAGTCTTAAACCTTACTCCCGTTACTCTTATCATCTTATAATTCCTCCGATTTTTATAATTAAATTCTTAAGCGCATAACTGACCCTAACATTCGCCAAAACATCCCGCCTGCACTCCTCTATCAGACTTATATACTCTCCAACTGCTTCACGCCTTAAAAAGCCTGCCCGACTATCCTTTTCAACTAAAATTTTATGATAAATCCTCTCCATCCCATCTAATAATTCCAAAGCATCTTCCTTAGACTTTACAGCTTTATCTAAAATTTCCCATGTATAAAAGAAATTCTTTCTTTCCAAAATCCCATTAACCAAAGCCTCTGCTAATTTAATCATTCCATCTACTTCAGCCTTTTCACCTATAAGCCTATAAATAATGCACCTAGACCTTACTGTAGCTAAAAGATTCTCACTATTTTCAGAAAGTAAAAATATAATGGTTCCCATTGGCGGTTCTTCTAAAGTCTTTAAAAGGCGATTTTGAGCCCTCTGAGTCATAGTATCAGAATCCTCAATGATAACAAAATGTCTGTCACCAAAAGGCTTCTTTTTCAGCTCTTCCTGCAAATCAGAAATCATACTGTCTTTAACAGATTTTCCGTCTGAAGAAATAATATGAAGATCCTCAAAATTGCCATGATTCAGCTTTCTACAGCTAATACAGCTATCACAACCTACTCCCAAAGCATTCTTACATTCAATAGCCTTTATAAACTCCTTAGCAAAATCCAACTTGTCGGTACATCTATCTCCTTCCAAGATATAGGCATGAGACAAATTCTTACAAAAAATAGTTCTTTGTATTCTATCTATTAACTTTTTATCTGACACAAAGTTATCTTGCCACACTTTTTAAAACTTCCTCCAGTTTCATATAAATATCATCTTTTATAGCATCAATTGTCTGAGATGCATCAATGCCGAAAATACGCTTAGGATAAGCCTTTTCCAACTCTAAATAACCATTGTAAACATCAATATGAAAGGCATCTTTTTCCAGCTCTAGTCTATCCTGTTCATCTTCACGGATACGATGCTTTCCGACTCTAGGATCCAATTTCATCAAAAAAGTAACATCAGGAACACATTCACCTATAGCAAAATCATTTATTATCCTAACTGCATCTCCTAACTTTCTGCCAAAACCCTGATATGCAATACTGGAATCCACAAATCTATCGCATATAACAATTTTACCTTCTTCCAAAGCAGGTCTTATCTTTTCAGCCACATGTTGTGCTCGTGCAGCAGCATAAAGCATAGCTTCTGCCATATAATCCATTTCACTACAATTATTGTCAAGAATAATACTTCTAATTCTTTCACCAATAGCCGTACCGCCCGGCTCTCTGGTAAATAGAATGTTCATATTTTTATCCTTGAAATATCTTTTAATATTTTCAATCTGTGTAGATTTTCCTGAACCATCCGGTCCTTCTATAGAAATAAAAATTCCTCTTTCCATAACAATTACCTAAAACTTACCTTTTCCTTTTTATTGTCTGACTCTTAACTTCTTTTTCTGATTTTAACTTTGGTGCTTTCTTCTTTAAATCAAAGCCAAAATAACATATTATGAGTCCTATGGGAATACACAAAAGTACTGCCAAAAGATATCTAAAAAAAATCATAGTTCCCACCTTCTCAAGATATTATACATGACTTATAGTATACCACAAAATGAGCAATAAAAAAACACGCAAATTTGCGTGTTTTGAAATAAAAAACCGGCAACGTCCTACTTTCCCAGGTAGCTTCCCACCAAGTATCATCGGCGCTAAGGAGCTTAACTACTGTGTTCGAGATGGGAACAGGTGTGACCTCCTCGCTATTGTCACCGGATTTTCTGCGAATATTTTCTATCCGCCTTTCTTTTCAGGTGTACCCTGAAAACTAAATAAGTATCAAATTGGTTCCTTAAACCTTGGTCAAGTTTTCGACCTATTAGTATCGGTCAGCTTAATGTATCGCTACACTTACACCTCCGACCTATCAACGTGATAGTCTCTCACGGGTCTTACCTTAAAG